>NZ_JAJKBJ010000009.1 GCF_023618015.1 Legionella maioricensis | reverse complement strand
AATTTTCCTGAGTATCAGTCTACTTGCATGGGCTACAGCTCTGGTAATATAGAAGGCCGAGGTTCAGGTATTGAATTTAACGATAAAATCTTTCAAAGTGCGATTAAGCTCCCTGCTGATGGTCGATTTATGAACTCCAATTTCATCTGCTATTTCTTGCTGCGTATAGCCTGCATGAAAAAAAGCTTGTATCTTACAACGCTTAAGATAATCCAAACGCTTGTAACCCACCAATCAACTCCTGTATTAAAACAGCGTGAAGTTTAATCTCTTCCACTGTTTTTTTTATATACAAAAGTTGCATTGGTAAGTTGAATTCACCAGTTAATGTAGTCAACGTTAACTATCTGGCATATATTTGCCCATTAACGTTTTTTAATAGTTTATTGATGAGCAAAAGTTCCTGAAAAACTCAATGATTCATCAGAGGTTGTTTGCCTATTCTTATAGGCTCCCGTAGCAAATAACCCAACACCTGAAAGAGCTGCAGCAGCTCCAACAACGGCTACTACTAATCCCGCAATACCAAAAGTTGCAGCATTAAGCACGGTAAATGCGATGGCGACAGCGGCAATTCCTGCCGCAGCAATAAAACCACCTAAAACCATCATGCTAATATTCATCGGAGATGATATAGGCATATCTTCTGTTTGAGGCAAATTAATCTCGGTGTTTTTATTCTGTTCGTCTGCTTCATCAGCAGCTAAAAGTTCTTTTTTAGTATTATGTAGTTCAGTTTCTATAATTTTTTTGAATAAGTCATTATGAGAGTTGGTACTTTCAACCTCTTTAATACTGGAGACTTGTCCTGTAATTTCTTCACTCCATGATGATTGTTCATGCCCTATAGAAATCAATGTAGGTAATAAATCATTTTTCTTAATTTTATTTATTCCTGCAAGAAGTTTCTTTATATGGTTTTCTTTATTAGGACAAGAAACATCATACACAACAACAAATTGAGTATTAGCGCATGATTGAGTCGATAGACAGGCAATAATATCTCTAATACCTTCAGCCCAGCTAGAGCCAGCACTTCTAATTTCAGCATGGGTTCCGTTTTGAGTATTTTCCTCCCAGTATTCATTCATTTGATAGAGTTTAACATCCTCATATTCAGCGCCAATCATTATGCCAATTACTTTAATACTTTTAGTCATCTTACTCACCTATTGTCGATAATCATTCTAGTTACACGACAAACCCGCTTAATAATTAAAACTAGGAAGTCCAGTTCTCCATTAGTCCTTAGGGAGAAGATAGGTCGCGGTGACTGATTGAATTAAATTATAGTCAGCCAATCAGTGAAAGAAATTATATCATTAAGAATCAATATTGGATCAAATAAAACATACATTATAACAAAGCGGCCTGCCGCTGATATTCATTGCCTAAAATTCAACAGACACTCTTTCTTGCGTTAACATAAGGTAATTTGACGATGCCCTCTTAGCTCTTAAAAAATTTTTGCTCCTGGATTTGTGCCTAGAAACTCTTATTCCCAGGTGAAATTGACATTGAATGATTGGTGAAAACCTCTTCAAGCGCCGAATAATTTAAATACGAAGCTAATTCTTGTGCAGTAACCTCAATGCATTGATTGTCTGGAAAAATCCGATAAGTAGCTCGCAAATCCGTATTTGCCCCATCCGCTAAAAGTATTTGGACCATCTCTGCTCGCTGTAAAAGTACCGCCTCGTGTAAATAAGTAGCGTTCTTTTCATTTTTTATATATCGCGGATGGTGTAATTTTGATGCTGGTTGAGTGAGATGTAAAACGACCATCTGTGTAACAGCGGAGTCTGTGATCGGTTTAGGCTTATCCTCTTTAGGAAAGTAATCTTGCAAGTTGGTGAGGCAATCCTCTACACAAACAACTTGCACGCCTTTTAATCGGATAAAATATATCTTCTCCTTCTTGGATAAAACATAGGCAGTTTCGGTCTGGATAGGTAAAGAGAATAATTGATCCCTGTCTGCTGAGTTGGAGTAATGCAAACTACAACTCTCCAAGAGATATAGATTCGGCGACTGACTTTGTCTATTGATATCAGCAAAAACCCTCTTTTGTAAAAAACAATCAACTCGATCAGGATGTACCCAGTAGAAATGACCTAACTCTATACGGTCACCGTAGGATCTGTAAGAAATTTTTTCGACTCCAAGTCTCTCATATTTAGACCCGGTGACATTTGAAATCAAAGGAATGTTAAAATCCTTGAAAACGTCAAGATTTGCAAAGGACGGACTTTCAATCCATTTCTTAAATACTTGCATGGCAGTGGGATCCTTCACTACTGGTGAATACATGAGGAAAAAATCCCTATGCCACTCACGCAGCCCTGATGTTGTAAATTGCTTTTCACCACTGAAATCAAGTAGTTTCCGATTTCGGAGCGGTAATATATTCGTATCAAGAAAATAACCTGATTGTGTTAAAAGTAAAAATAATGAAAAACCATCTTTGAATTCAACTCGTTTCATAACCGTGGTCAATTTAGGAAAATTTACTTTTTCCATGTACGCCTTAAATTGTTGCGCGGCTTCAGCTAAATTGCCCTTCAGCTCGTGTTTCACCAAATCTTCAATGGCACAAACTTGAATATCCACTTTGGCTTTTAAAAACTCGCTGCGATAAAAATCTTGATGCTCTTTAATGCACCAAAACTTAATGGTATTCACCCTTGTGCCTTGACTTTGTAACTTTTGTGCTAATTGTATGGGGCCATCTATGTCATGGCCTGGAACAGCCCGTTCATCTTGGTATGTAGGTGGCCCTATCCACGCATAATGGATGATTTGACTGGCTTCTAACTCTTTAAAAAAAATATTACTTTTCACGCTTTCTGCTTTAGGTGTTTTATCCCACATATTTTCCTACCTAATATCAAAACTTTAGACGTATTTTATATCATTATGTACAACATAACGTCTTTGTGGTGGGATTATAGCATAAACCTGTTCCATTCGATTGTAATGTACTTTGAAAATTGATATTTAAGTTAAATTTAATAAAGGGGTAACTGTGTGTAGTAGGAACTGGAATGTATGATTTATCCTGATACCAATCGAATAAACGTAACTTGTGCATGTCATTTTGCATCACAGTGCAAGTTCCGGAATGTAAGATCGATATTTAGCCAAGTTGTCTCTTCAATTTATCATGGGTGGAGTTTAGTGAATGGACAAAGAAAGGTTTAATCTCTTAGAAAAGATAGAACTTAAAATACTCATTCCAATAACATTGTGTTTTTTAGCTATAAGCCTCTATATGACCACACAGACGTACCTTAATTGGGATGTCAGTTGGCTGCTTGAGGTAACTCGACGTTTGCTCTCTGGTGGATCCTACTCGCACAATTTTATGGAAACTAATCCCCCTTTAATTTTATTTCTTTATGCCATACCTGTTCTCGTCACTTCCTGGATAGGTAACCTGGTCAGCAATTTTCTTATTTTTATCTATGCTATCAGTGTCTTATCACTCAGTTTAAATTATCTTTTCCTCAGGCAGCTTATGGCCAATCACATCGTATATTGGATACTGTTTTTTTGGGGTTTGGTGTTCTGTGAGCTTGTCTTACCTAGCTATGAATTTGGGCAACGGGAACATGTGACATTGATGCTTATTACACCCTATTTGTTATTAATTTCTTCAATTAATACACTTAAATTACCCTTATCCCTACGCTTGACTGTAGGTATCATGGCCGGTATAGGATTTTCGATAAAACCCCACTTTTTAATTCCGTTTATTTTAATTTTATGCTGGCAACTCTGCAAAAAGGGTAATTTACGGAACTGTTTCATCATTGAAAACGGATGTTTATTTGGAGTGATGATTCTTTATTTGATTGCCTGTTTCATTATTACCCCTGACTACTTTAGTTTTATATTGCCCTTAGTATTTAAATTTTACCTGGGCTATAAAGAGTCAATGTTTAACATGCTTACTCACCAATGGAGTATAGCATTCTACATCATTATGCTACTGGGAATTATTCAATTAAAACAAAAACATTTCCCTTACCGGAATCTATACCAACTGTTAATGGTAAGTAATTTTGGGTTTTTCCTGGTTTTTATAATCGGAGGGCATTTTTTTTACTATCATTTTTTAGTGGTCGCCGCTATTTCAATGCTATTAACTCTGTTTAATATTCAGTTAATAGCGCAACGAATGACCATAAAAACCATATGGAAAACAGAATATCTGAATATCCCTCTTGTTGGATTCTGTCTGGCTTTTTTATTAGATGTAGTTGTTACTAGTGACCTGTGGATATTAAAACGCGATGCGGAGGGTCCTACTCGTCAGCTCCTCATGGCCTTTCAGAAGATCAATCATGGACCGTTTGTTGTTTTTTCAAATTACGTGGCCCCGAACTCCTCTTTATTGACCTATAGTCAACTCCACTCCTCCTTCCGACTTCATCAATTTTGGTTATTACCCGGGATTGCTCAATTAGAGCATGATGGAAAGCGGGGGTTGGCCGATGAAGGAAAAAGTCTCCTGCGTCAAATTGTTATTCAAGATCTCTTACAAGATCCCCCCTATATCATTGTTATCGACGAAACGGATCCATCAATGACTATCGATGGACGAGATTTGAGTTATCTTAATTTTTTATTGGACGATTTGAAATTTAAGGAAATATGGGATAACTATCACTTGGAAACAAGGGTACGGTCTTCGTTTGGAAATTATGCTATTTATACCTTGCGCTCGTAAACCATATTATCCAAAAAACTCTGGGCTTTGTTGTGTTTTTTGGAATGACGCGTCATAGAGCAAAAGGGTTAGTTGGAGTGAGTCTGCTGCCAGGGAAGAGTACCCCCTCAACCATGGTATTCCGCGGTTCCCACTCATCAGTGCATATCAATTTTCATCATTTTTTCCTCGATTCATCAATATATTTACTATAGGGAACCTACTGATTTTGTTTTAAATAGTCGCTTAACTTCTCTATAAATCCTTCTTGAAGAAAATCTTGGCGGATTGGTGTTTGCTGTTCGTACATAATAGTGTCAACTAGTTATTACTTTATAATATTGATCCCATAATAGTAATGGGTTTTCCAAGCAAAGCGTTTTTTTCAATTTCAACCCATCCTAATTGCCTGTAATAATTAGGTTTAGTCTGGATATGCCTTTTGAATGGATGACTGAACATCTTGGTATGCCGTATTTAGCAGCGGTTCACCATGTGCACTGAGGAGATGGCAAAAGTTATACGACAGTAGCTTTTTAAAATCACTCCCCTGCACTTTACATGCTTGTTGCCAAATTTTAGAAATACTGGCTTTTTCAAAAAAACCTTGCTCTTTGTATGCAGCGGCAGATTGTTCGCTAAAATACTCATCGGCCTTAAGCCAATTCTTGATACTGTCACAAGTAATGATAATCCCGTTATTTCTTTGTAAGTGCAAAATACCTTCTGGAAATTGGGATGTGTTAAAGATAAATAACGAGCTATCGACAATTGGCAGTTCACTATGTGCTCGAAGTATTACATCAATAGGGGTTTGGTGTTGATCTTGAAGCCCTTCCAAAGCATAGAGCTTTGCATTATAAGTTTGTTTGTAAAAAGCATCGTCTCTTCCATGAAAGGCTCCTATCCTGATAATATTTTTAACTTCACCTAAATCCTCAAGTTGATGAAGCCCCTCTTCCGTCAGTCTCACCGTGTTGATTAAGCTCAACTGGGTTCCTTCACGAATGATGACCATGTTTCGACTGTGTTGAAGCTCCAAACCATTATGTTGCGTGATATTAGAACCTGTAACTAAAAAAACATCATCAAAAATAGATCGTATCTTGCCGTGAGGCCATGCTGGAGAAAAATTTTGCATTAAATTAGAAACTCATGAGTTATAAAGTTAGATAATAATAACCAACCAACTTGATGTTCGCAAAGCCAATGTTCTGATATTCATTTAAATCTTATTATTCAAACGCAGAAGTGTCTTAAAGAAATTGACAGTCCTTTAGAGCCTATTGAATCGTATATCCAAGATCTTTTGCTTCGTTTTTTACTTCATTTGTTTACTTTAAACATCGACTAATAGTAATGAAAAAAATGGATGAAAATAATATGGTTATATCTTTCATGTGATGGCTATTATGTTATCATCTCGCACAATTGTGGAGTAAAAAAATTATATCCTTAACGATTAACAATGAGCAGTAATTCTATGACAGTAAAGCAATTAAATGTACAAATAGCAAAGCTCAAAAGACAAATTGCCCTAATTAGCCTGCAAGCAGATTCTTGTACTCAGCCTAGCGATACCATAACAGAGAGCACTCGGCTTCGTGACTTTGCTGATGAGCTGATTGGTTTAACTTATGGAGCAAAAAATACGATTCAAAAAATCAGCGAACTGTTCCAAAGCGCACACAATCAATTAACTGATGCAGAAAAACATGCATTATGGAGCCTTTTATTCGAGTATTGCCGCTTAATTGACAAAAATATCACTTATCTTCAGCATCATCTTAAGGATGATTTCACTATTGAGGAAATGCTTCACGCAACCAAACAAAATTTAGAAGCCATACGCGACTTGATTCAGCCTATGGAGTTTAAAACCATTCATCTTTATCCTCATGGTCCTTCAACAGTTGATGTCTCAAGTCAGCAGTTTAATCGTGCAGCTTTAAAAGAGAGAATGGTCAAACCAGGTTTCATTAGTAAACTAATTACAAAAATATGCGTGAAAGCCATTACTGATGTAGCTGAAAAAGAAATAGATATTGCAGACAACCTTAAAAGCACCCTCCTCTCAGCTCCTAATGACGTAATCAGCTATCCATTGCGAATTGATCAAAAAACTAATGTTCAGGCAGTAGAATACCGCAATCCCGTTGCCACTGACAAATGGCTTATTGTTGTGGGAGGAGCAGGTGCTTCATACACCAATATGCTACCTGTAACCAAGGAAGTTGCTACTCGCAACCACTATAATTTTTTAGTCGTCGACTATTTGGCCGAAGGAGCAACTTCTTTTGCCAGCCCCGTAAAAATTATTTTGGCTGCAGCAGCATTTCTATATAAAAACAAAGGGGTCAAACCAGAAAACCTAGTTTTAATGGGACATTCAAACGGTGGTCGTATCGTATTAGAGGCAGCTACTGCTTTACCAGGCTGCAGCGTCATTACAAATAATACTTACACCAGCTTGGAAGAGGTTATTGTAAAGAACGTGCTGCATGCTATTGAGCTTTTTAAAAATATGGGCATTCCTGTAAATAAATATGCTGAAGAAATCATTAACTCAATTGCTGATTTTATAAAAGCGCATCATCTTGATGAAAAAATTCTGCATAGAGTTCGTAAAGCACTCGAAACAACCAATAATGGTTATCAATCAGAGCATGTAAAAGCAAAAATTCCTGATCATCGCTATGCTGCTGTCTATACAGCGCCTAGTACTACTCATGATAGTGATGGTCAAAAGTTACCCAAAACAGGGGGAGATAAACTACTTTTTGAAGCGAGTGATGGCATGGTACAAGCTCAAAGAAGCAAGCAGAGTACTCCCGAACAGCGTGAATTGCTAAAGAAAAGAAATAGATTTTTCACTTTCGATACTGAAGAAAGCGCTCAAAAAGCCGAGGTTCTTGGTGTAAAATATAAAGACAGCCCCAATCCCGCTCGTCACGGACATCATTTAGTATTGAAAGGGATCACCAATCCCAGAGTAAAGAACACTCACAATGTAATTGACGCTGGATTACTGAGTACCGCCCTTGCTGAATTAGAAAAACAAAAAGACTATAAGCCACTTACCCTTCAGGAACAGCTGCAATGTGTGTTAGATAAATACTATCTTAACAGTGAGCTAGAACATTTATTAGAGCCTGTGGGAATAGAGCTTGCCCCTACTGAGCGCTTTTTATTAATAAAGATAATGACCCAGTTAAAGAAAGATCCAAACCAAGCGGGTATGCCAACTCAAGAACAACTCATGCGTCTTTTCCAAGCCAGTAGTGCTGCTGCAGAAATAATCAGTGCTTATGAGCCTGCTCTAAATATCATGACATGGGGTGACAACCTAGCTGAATATAAAAAAGGAAGAGCCTTTCTTGAGGAGCGTCTCCGAAGTTTAGGTGAACGCAGCATGGCACCCAATCCTTGTCTACAGGGAACGGGGGCTTATCTTAATAAAAACTTAGCAGATGTCATCATGAAAAGATTACGAAACTATCATGCCCAATTGCCCGGTTATGAGCCAGGTTTGTTTAGTGGTTCGACTCTAACCCCCGTACAACGACATAGACTGTTTCAAGGAACAACCATCTCTGATTTGGATCTGTCTCACGTCACTTCAAGTGTTATGGTTTGCGCATAATCTTAGATATGCGCAACAGTTCTCTCTTGTTGGGCTGCGCGTTGCTTAGCCCAACCTGCCAAGAGTTATTTTTGATTTTACGAGCATACTGCAAAATTAAATACTTAGCATCCTGAATTCAAACCGCATGTGAGTAACTACTTAGCAAAATAATCATTTAATAATTGCATAGTAATGGGTTTTAGTAATTGGCTGCCAAATGGTTTTAAACTACCGTCAGATTTATCTATAGATGCCTGTACTACTTTATCAGTCAAATTACTAACAAAAATATATTTCTGGGAACCATCCTCAACAAAGCCGACAAACCAACCATCGCGTAATTGACTGGGATTACTTTCTCTTTCGTTACGCCCATGCCGTCCGGAGCCAGTCTTACCATAGTAATCAGCGCCATTATCCAACTTCCCTAAATACATGTTTTCTTTAGTTTTAACAATCGCCTCTTTAGCAATAGGCAATTTGTTACTCAACATAGCGTTTAAAAAATGAAGTTGTTCTACTGCAGATATTTTTAAACTACTCGATAACCAAGCATAGTGAAGACCATTATTTTTTCCTGAATCCCCAGTAAAATCCTGGTTACCGTAATTAAAATCAGCCAAATAATGTTTTATTGGGGCATAACCTAATTGGGAAGTAATCTGTTGAGAAACCCAAATGACTGAATATTTTATCCAGGTACCAGGGGTTTGATCCCGATCGTGCTCCGCCAATAATCCTTTTTTACCGTCCCATTTAAAAACTGTATTTTGGTTGATAATGCCCTTATCAAAAGCCATTAAAGATAAAGGAACTTTAAAAGTAGAGTCAGGCGCAATGCGTTGGTTACAATGGTTTTCCGGATTATATTCACTAACTATCTTCTGTTGATTCACACTATAAAGAATGAAACAAGCATCATAATTTTTAAATACTTGTGAATACTTCTCTGGGGTTATCTCCTTGGCAACTACAGAGAAGGATGTGGTTGCTAAAATTAGTGCTAATAGTTTGTTCATTTTAATACCCTAGAAATTGAGAAATAATCGTTGCTACACCGGATCGCCCATATTATGGGCAGTCATTAAAAAACTCACTGCGAGCAGTATACAATATAAGATCAACGAATTAAGCTTCTCGTTGAAATTCTTTGGGGTATTTATTTCCGCTGGCAATATTAACTGGAAATAATTGCTCAAGGTGATGCAGATCCTCTTGCGATAATTCAAGAGTTAATGCTTCCAGATTTTCTTCAAGATAAGAAGTTCTCTTGGTTCCTGGTATCGGAATAATAGATGCGGGTTGGGCTAATATCCATGCTAATGCCAGTTGGCTCAAGCTGCAGCGTTTCTCTTCAGCCATTTTTCTTAATTCATAGATAAGTTTTTGATTAGCAATAAAATTTTCTCCTTGAAAGCGCGGCAACAGGGTTCTGAAGTCCTCATGGGTTAATTGATGCATATTAGTCACCGTACCTGTCAAAAAACCACGCCCTAACGGGCAATAGGCAACAAAGGCAATTCCTAACTCCTGGCAAGTTGGTATAATTTCTTTTTCTGGATGTCGTTCCCATAAAGAATATTCTGTTTGTACTGCAGCAATAGGATGAACTTTTGCCGCTCGTCTGATAGTTGCAGGCTTTACCTCTGAAATGCCGATATGGCGAATTTTACCTGCTTTTACTAAATCAGCCATTGTTCCAATGGAGTCTTCAATAGGTGTTTCAGGATCCACTCGATGTAAATAATATAAATCGATTGCATCTACACCTAAACGCTTTAAGCTCGCATCACAAGCTTTTATTACGTAGGCTGGGGAACCATCAATGCGGTAATCTCGTGCGTCTCCAAGACTTTTTCTGGCAAATCCCATCTTGGTTGCCAAAATCATTTTATGACGCTGTGATTTGATGGCTTTACTGATTAATTCTTCATTATGGCCCCAACCATACATATCGGCAGTATCGATAAAGGTCACACCTAATTCAATCGCTCGATGAATCACCTTAATGGACTGAGTATCGTTTGTTGGGCCATAACTCATGGACATTCCCATACAGCCAAGTCCTAATGCTGAAACCAGTGGACCATTTACCCCTAAGCGTCTTTGTTCCATGTAGTTATCTCCTTATTCATAGGATATAAAGCGAATTCTATATTGAAAAATTGCATGGATCACTAGTCAAGGCTCCATGCATAGCTGTCAAGCTGAAGATTATTTTTGTTTAATAATGGACATATTGCATAAATATTTTTCGTGTCGATGAGGATCCATTTTTGCATTAGCATTGTACTAAAATAGGAATGGATTCCAGCTTGCACGGGAAGGACATTGAGCAGAGTAGTCTTACCCTGATGGCTATGCGACTCCACTCGTGTTCCACAATGTAAAGACTCAATTCATGCCAGAGCCTTCTCCGGCATGAATCATTCTCTATACAAGTGGAGGAGGACCGCGACGACCTATTAGACCCATGACTAGAAACACCACAAATATCACTAAAAACAGGAAGAATAATATTTTTGCAATTCCAGCAGCAGCCACTGCAATACCACCAAAACCAAAAGCAGCCGCAATTATTGCAATGATAAAAAAGACCAGCGCCCAACTTAACATGATGCACACTCCTTAGCATGGATTATCCATTTATCATTGAACCAAGCTTTCCAGTTAATTATAGTACATGGAGACAATGACTTGTGATTTCAGCTGGCACACCTCACTTCATATTTACAAAGATCCAAGAGAATCAAATCGCATCACTCTTATTTTTCTTCGTTATGTAAAGTATTTTCTTTACCTCAGCAACGATATTCCCCTTTTTATCAGTTATTTCTACCATAAACTCAGGCTCAAGTTTTTTGAAGTGTTCCAGTTCAAGACGAATTTTTTCAATTTGTTCTGATGATAAGGTGAACTGCGCATAAACAGTTCCTTTTGCAGGAATTTTATAACGGATGGTTGATGACTTATCCCAAACAATATACTCTCTTCCAAGAAGCTTCATTAACATCAACATATAAAAAGGGTCAGTCATGGAGTATAAAGAACCACCAAAATGAGTCCCAACATAATTCCTGTTCCAAAAACGCATTTTCATTTGGACTAAAATATACGTGTAATCAGAATTGAATTTTTTCACACTAATTCCAGCGCCCCAAAACGGGGGCCAAAATCGCATCATTTTCAATAAAATGGAAAAACTCATAAAATATTCCTTCAAATGAAATGTTGGAAAACGTTGAAGTCAAAAATATATTTTCTCATCCTCTGTTGTAGCTAATTTTTGCGAAAGAAACAATTAACTCGATAAGATTGTGTTATTTCGAACACTGAAAGCCTGGATTACGCTGCGCTAATCCAGGCTCCAAAACTTAACTTAATTGCAGTGACTGCAAGGGAGGCGGATCAATATCCAAAATAAAATCTTTCATCTTATCGATTAATTGCTCGGATTTTGTTTGAGAAAATAAACCTACTCTATTGGTATTGATGTAATTTATCCCTAGAGCAATTAAATAGCCTACACCAAGCAAACCAATTGCCGTTGCTATTTCAGCTACTAGCCACCATGAATCCCTGTGATTTTTCAAGGGTCCTTTAGCAGCATTTATTTCTTCTAAACAGCAATTTCTATATGCAAGAAGTATATAGGGCTCAGGTTTTCTCACTAATAACTCTGTATTGGTATTTAACTCATCAACTAAATGTTTCATTGCATCAGCAGCAAACAGAAATCCTCTTTGTCTAAGATTCCTTTCTTTATTCCGCAACACGATTAATTGATTTTGAATTGCCTGGATTTGCTCATTTAATCTTATTTTAAATTGTTCGGGATCTATGTGAGAAAATCCCAGCCTGTTTCTATTTCTTGGGGGTTGAATATCGATTTGAGAAAATTGAGTAATGGACTCTTCTATCGTGGGGCGCATGTTGGGATCTTCACTCAACATTTGATTGATACATTCTCTAATCTGATTCTGTTTTTCTTTCGCGAGAAAAAACTTAATATCAGGCTCATGAAATAAATGTTCATTTGTAGACTTATTTTTTATATAACTCCAATCCTTATCGCGCCCCAGATAATAATTATGATAATCATCACCCCATAAATAGCTTAAGATTCTTCCTGCTGAATACACATCGGATTTCGTTGAATACGCGAGATGGTCTGCGAATGATTCTGGTGGCCTATAGGCTCTGGTTCCCACTCTGCGAAGATCCTGCTCTCCTTGTTTCAAATTAAATCCATAATCAATAACAGTAACAGTTGGAGGTGAAGTGTTTAGATCAACCATAAGATTCCAGGGTTTTAAATCTCTATGAACAAGATTTTTATCTGTAACCTGAGTTTTAATGGCATTTAATATAGCCAAGGTTAACTCAAAACGTTTTGCGACTGTCAACTCCGGAATTTGATCAATGATATCAACACGTTTATTAGGATGAAGTATTTTTTCTAAGGCGATCCCTTTCGCACGCGCCATGACCAAGTAACTTTTTTTCCCCTCAGGCCCATCTGTAAACACAGGAGGCTTCACATGCAAATGTCCTGCTTGTAGTAATCCTTCATATTCCTGTCTTATTTCCGCCGATTGATCTTTTTTACTGTGATCCTGAATTTTAACAATTCGCTGATTACCCGATTTTAAAACGGTTTTTTCTGCTTTAAATCCGATAGTTCCTATAATTGGGTAAACGACGCCATAACCACCCTTTCCAAGAGGATCTTTATCACGATCATAAATATCAAATCGAACCCCCGTTTTACCCTCTTTTCTTTTTCGTTTTAAAATTGACTGAGTAAAACTAAATTGATAATTAATGTGATTATAAGTGTACTTATAATCTTCGTGACTTGCCCAAACCCCTTCTGTTTTATTGGTGTCTAAAAAAGACCTCAATGCTGCTATTATTTGACTATTTTTAGAACTTAACTCATGAATTTTTGTCGGTTCAATGAGTAGCTTTACTGTTTTGGGCATGCGTAATATGTCATTAATTTGAAAAAATTGGCCTATTATATGCCATAAAGGTGTATTTGTTAAATTTATTGAACTTATGGATAAAATCCCATTCATTAATAGCAAAATATATAGTATAAAATGGATGAAATTAATGAGAAGTGTCAAAGTCAACTCCCAAATCTTTAAGTAAGACTGGTAGGATTTATAACCGATATTTTAGATATGTTTATTCTAGAGTATTTTTATTTTCAAGGAGAGAGAAGTATGGGTAAGCTAAATGCTAGCAAAATGAGTGAAATTGCAACAGAACGAGCGAAACGAACCGAAAAACTAAGAGTCCTAACCTCAACTCCTTTTGACCTGGATAATAAAGAACATACAGGGGCATTAAAAAATTACATCGATAGTTTTGAGCTTACTGTAAACCAAATGTATCTTTTTCAAGCGATGAGCGCTGGTTTAACTACTTGGGGAGGCTCCTGGATTGTGGGGTTTTTCTTGCCTATTCCAGACTTTGCTAATTATTTCTTAACCGCGGTTCTTTATTTCGGAGTTGCCGGGTATATTCTTGAACGCTTTAGCATGACTGATTTTTTCGAACAACTCGCAGAAATGAAAACCATTTACAATTGGTGTTTAAAAAACGGTCAGGAGAACTACGGTTCAGCAGCAGATAATACCCAGAATTTAGCCTATCCTGATATCCAACGCATGATCAAATTAATCTCTCCGTTATGTAGTACCGAATTTATGCTTGCATGGCCCAAAGAGGCTAAAGAAGAAGATCAAAAAGGCGGATTATCCAGTGTCCTCTCCACGGGGTATAGTATAGTATCCTCTACATTTTCCTTATTTTCTTCTTCAACAAAACCCAAAATTGATCTAAACCGTATTCGTGAATTAAAGGTTAATGTAGAAACACGTAATTTTGATGTGGGAGTATTTAATGGATTGGAACAAGCGATTAAATATTTTGCAACCAGTCCTGACTTCAGAGAACTAATGACCGCCAAAATAAGACAACCAGTTGAGACGGTAAAACAAATGGTACCCAGTGCGATCATGGGAGGCTTTTCGCCATCCAGCTTTAACTAATCGTTGAATGTGTCAGCCTTTGCGAGGCGTTTTTGAATCAATCAGATGTTTTATAATACATTTCAACGCCTCACGGTTTGCCCTCGTTGTTGTATATCTTCTATACTCCCTCCGTCCCGCGGCTTGTCCGCGGGATCTAGAAATACTGCTCTGTGCCTCGCTTTCCGGATCCTGCTGACAAGCTGTGGGATGCAGAGCAGTATATTTGAGGTTCGGTCGGGATCCTGACGAAAAGGACCGTTTCCTGTTTATTTTTAATTCAGTTTAAATTCCACCCTCAATTTTTCTCTATGTCCCGTCAAAGGGAATAAACCAAATCGATTAAGATGGCCTGTGTGATACGGCGATAAACCATTGAGCATTTCAGGGCTAATTTCATAACCTTCAGTTTTCATCTCATTAATTACATTTGTCATATTAGCCACAACATGCAGAATAACAGCATTAGCGGCCAAACGACCAAAATTAATAATTTTCTTTTGGCTCCCCTGTAGATTATCTTCAATAGTTCCATCATGCCCGAATGCTACCCAATCAATGAAGTTATTAAATTCTTCACTTTTGCACGTTGCGGCATGAATAACCCGTCGCAATTCAATATCGTTGATGTAATTGAGTAAGAAAATTGTTCGAATTACTCGGCCTAACTCACGAAATGCCTGATAGATCTTATTCTTACGGCTTTGCGTGCATAGCTTACGTAAAATAGTTGATGCTTTAATTTTACCATTTTGAATGGACATCACTACCCGCAACATATCGTAGTAATGCGCCTCAATCAACACCCAATCAATCTTATCATGAGTAATTAAGCTATCAATATGTTTAAACGTGACGCCTGATGCTGTAACCGGTCTGTAATATTTTAGATGTTTGAAATTGCGAATTCTTGGCATCAATTTAATTGCAAGCAAATAAGCAAAAGCAAACACTACCTCACTTTGAGCACCTGTATCACCATGGATTGTTTTGGGCTGAATATCAGATTCATTATCAATAACGCCATCAAAAATATAAGTCGCTTCGTAGACACCGCAAGGAATAAAATTACTAAACAGTGCAATGTATTGATCAGAAACGTGGTAATAACCAATACCGCCATACTGTCCATAGCGAATATGGTGCTCTGCCAGTAAATTATTGGTGTACATGTTCCAATACGTTCCATCAACAGAGCTGCTATCACCAGTACCCCATGACTTCGGTAACTCGAATTGATTATAAATATTAATCAACTTCTCTGTTGCTTTACTTAGCCGGTAATCGGTCACATGATGGTTAAATACCCATGCAATTTGTTTACGGCTATATTGTTGTAAACAACGTTCTGCTTGAACGGGGCCAACATTACAGCCATAGGAAAAAGTAGTGGCTACGAAACGCATGCCATAATCTTTGATTTTGGCATCATAACCTGACAGTGGTTTAAAAAATTTGCTAATAGATAGCCATTCTTCAATATCCCTGTAGACGTCAACGATGTTTGAGAGGGGTAATCGTGCTGAAACTTCATCAACAAAAGCAGTAATCGCTTTATCCTCTTTTTTGGTTACTGCACGTTTTAAAACTGGCTCTCCATTTTCAATACTTAGATATTCATTGGCCAGGAAACCACTGTCTGTTTGCATTGCTGCTTCAAGATGCTGGTCTTGCAAACTTTTAATAAACTCAGAAGGCTTGCTTGGTTGCTGAATTAAGCCACAATACTCATCAACGCCGGCATAAAATTCTTCCCAGGTCATCAATTGTTTATTTGGATCGTCATAATGATTAGCGCCTACCAAAAACATGTCC
The DNA here is from genome assembly GCF_023618015.1 of Legionella maioricensis. Classification (GTDB taxonomy): domain Bacteria; phylum Pseudomonadota; class Gammaproteobacteria; order Legionellales; family Legionellaceae; genus Legionella; species Legionella maioricensis. The sequence goes on along the minus strand of NZ_JAJKBJ010000009.1, from coordinate 141,392 downwards.
GCACAGTGGATTTCATCTGCTAACGCATTAAAAACAGCCATTTCGAAATGTTTTTTATTGACCACCATGATCTCATCATGTCGCTTGTTATTCGTAACAAAATTAAACCATTTATCACTGAGCCAGCTTAATTGATCAAAATCATTAGCAACGATGGGAATCATCTTTTGTTTGCTTTGACGATGCTCGATAATGAAAGAAGCCGCCTGCTCAAGTGATCTATCTTGAGATGCAGAGCGCAATGTTAATTGCTCCAATAACTGAAATAGTACATACCTCTTGTTTTGATAGAGCTTTACCATAAAAGGCAAATAATTATTTCCTGAGTGTGCTAAATATTGTTCACATTGAATAATGGTTCCTTCTTTGTCTTCTGGAAAAGCTTTTTCAATAGCATCCAATCTTTCTGGAGGTGTCCCAGTAACCTTTGATGCTAATAACACGTTATACAGAATTTCAACTAATCGGTCTGTTTCATTTTTCTTGGTTAATGTGTAAGCATCTAATTCCTGACTGGCTTCATGTCTCATTTTACGCATCCAGCGAATCAATACACTTGCAATGTTATCCAAACCATTTGCAAGTTTAAAATGAAGCATGGTAACTGCTAAAGCATAACGTTTATTTTGCTTTAAGTCCTTCATGTCTGAGCTATCCAAGGCAGTTGATTCTTCAATCAATTGCTCTAATCGATGAGCCGGAATTTCATCAATAGCAGCTGGTGCTTTAGAGCGCCAATCTTTTAATTGAGCTAAATTCTCTACGAAGGTTTTGACATTCTGAGTAGTCGGTACTTTCATTTCCTGTTTTAAATAAGCCCATCGTGTTGTGGCATTATCTAGCGCAAGTTCTGTATCAAACAATGTATCGAGAAATATTTTTGACTCATCACTAAGCTTAGCGGTGATTCGCTCATACAATTTAGTACTGGTAAGCACTCTAGCGGCTCTAGCCATTCGTTCCAATGTAGTAAAACCGGGCAACTCGAATCGCTCCTTGACAAGCGTTTCAATCATGTCATTAATAATATCAGCCAACCCTTCTTTGAAAACCGCAGACTTTAATGCACTTTGCTTCATACAATCCCGTTGTTTATGCTCATCATCTGATATGTTAAGAAATTGCAGAATAATTTTCCGATGTCTTTTTTTAGAGCTTGGTGCATAACCAGTAAGTACCGGATTATCAGAACCTCCTAATGCTTTGGAAACATAGCTGATGATTGTTTCAGGAACATCTTTCAGATTAATTGCATAACCCAAGCATTGATAACATTTCAATGTGACTATAAAACCTAACTTATTAATGGCTGATGCTGAGCGTGTGCTTTCTTCCATCAGCATTATTTCATCGAACGTTGGTTTGAAGTTTTTCTCAAGCTCTGTTGGTGAAGGATGTGGTTTCAATCTGGGATAGGCGGTTTCATGTATTGCAGTCATATTAAATTTTGGTTATCTTTACAGCGGCCGAAAACAGTAGTTTATGGCCATGCTAAAATCAAGACTTTTGATCCTTATATTTAAAGGGTTTTCGATAGACGAATTTCATGGGGTTTTTGGCCAGGTATGAAAGCAGGAATTTATGCCAGAGTTTCAACACATGACCAACATACGTTGGATATGCAAATTGAAGCTATGAAAAAATATGTCAAGGCTAGGGATTGGCAAGTTGAAAGTGAAATTACCGAAATTGGTTCTGGAGCCGAAGATAAGCCAAAACGCGGAGAGCTTATAAACCAAGCAAAGCGGCGACAAATTGATGTGATTATTGTTTGGAAGTTAGATCGGTGGGGTCGATCGGTGAATGATTTGTTTTACACACTTAATGAACTTAATAGCCTTGGAGTTGGATTCATATCATTAACTGAAGCCTTAGACTTAACTACGGCAACGGGGCGCGCAATGGCTGGTCTACTGGCCATATTTGCAGAGTTTGAACGGGAAATTTTACGGGAAAGAGTAAAAGCAGGTATAGCCCATGCAAGGGGCAAAGGTAAAGCGCATGGGCGACCTGCGACAGCAAAAAAATTTGAAAAAGAAATCATTGCATTATTTAAAGATGGGTTAAGTCAATCAGCAATTGCAAAAAAAGTGGGTATTGGCCGAACATCGGTAAGGAGAATTCTCTCTGCTCAATAAAGAGCCTTTTGTCAAATTAATCTTAACCTATAGGAAAATAAAGTGAATTCTTCTTTTCAAGAACTATCAGATGAAATTTATGAAGTAAAACAGGATAACCTAATTTTTAGCAGTGATAGAAATAAACTCAATATTACTTATTTACATGAGCAATTATCGTCTTTTTATTGGGCTAAAAACATTTCATTGCACCGCTTAGCAAAATCTCTGCGTCATTCTGTATGCTACGGATTATATGAGGGCTATAGTAGGCAACTTGGATTTGCAAGAGTAGTAACTGACTTTTCCCAGGAAGCAATGCTATGCGATGTTTTTATTGATCGTAGTTATCAAAATCAAGGATTGGGTAGATTTTTAATAAAAAATGTCCTTGAAAGCCCAATTACTAAAGAGTGTTTTCGATGGGTTCTACTGACTCAAAGATGCTCATGCTTTTTATCAGCAATTTGGATTTACTCAGAGCGAATTAGCCATGTTTAGATTGACAGAATCTAATTATTAGATAGCGAAGGAGTTAGTTATGATTTCTCATATTGGAATTTATGTAGAAAACTTGAAAAATAGCAGCGAATTTTATATTCCATTACTGGAAGCAATAAACTGGGAAGTCATAATTAAAAATGACTTTTGTGTTGCTATGGGTAAGGGGAATATACCTTTTTTTGAAATATATACCGGGAAACCAGCTTCATCACCTATCCATATTGCTTTCGAATGTGCATCTAAAGAAGAAGTTAAAACATTTTATAATACAGCTCTTCAATTAAACGCCAGCGATAATGGGAAACCTGGTTATAGAGATTATTTTCCAGATTATTATTCCTCTTTTGTAATTGATCAAAACGGACATAATTTAGAAGGATTATATTTTGGAAAGTGAGCAACCATTACAGTTGTATTAAAAATGCACATGAAACGGGCCTTTTCGACAGGATCCCGGCCGAACCTCTATTTAAAACTTATACCTTATTGGAGAAAAGAGCGGAGAGTATATTTGCATAAAACACTTTTTTTATATTTTCCATTGCAGTCAGCGCATAAAAATTTTTTACGTCATTTAATAAATCACGCATTAGATTTTCAGAAAACACTTCTACATCATTTAAATGTTTTAATTCCTTATAAACTGCAATAAGCTTTATTAATTAATTCCACATTTGTATCTGATTTTAATTTCTTTAATTGTCTGGTTTGAGTGCTGTTTACCTTGTCTCTAGATAATATTGTTATGACACAGTCAATATCTTGACTTAAAATAAAACCACTAAAGACACTCTTGTTTTTGCGCCACCAATTATGGCCTTCACGCGGATGACCAGTATATCCAGAAGACGCTATGCTCGGTCTTATAAATCATGCCGTTCTACCACGAGTTGTATATTGATCAAATACTTCTTGTTCAACATAGTCGTGTAGCGCTAATCGTTTATAGGCCTGAATGAATCTCTTCTAGAAATTGAATAAATGCGTGTATCTTTGGTGGAATTATTCGGCTTTGTGTGAAAATGGCATAAATGGGTGTGTCTGGTGGATTAAAATCAGATAACAAGGTATATAATTTACCATTATTGATGTCCTCATTGATAACAAATTGGGGTAGTCGAGCAATCCCTTGCCCATTTAACACCGCTTCTAAAAGTACTGGTACGCTGTTAGAAAAAACCCTTGATTTAACAGCAATAGTTATTGGCGTATCTTCATCGTAAAAGGGCCAATGGTCGATGCTCCTTTCGGATGAATATACTAAACAATGGTGCTCGTGTAGTTGTTTTGGTGTTTTAGGTTGACCATATTGTTCCAAATATTTTTTTGATGCACAAATTACCATACGATCAGAACCAAGCCGTTTGGCTACTTTATCTAAAGGAGGTTCATGAGTTATTCGGATTGCCACATCTATTTTTTCTTTTACTAAATCGAGAAGATCCCCACAATGCTTCATTTCCAGGGATATGTCAGGATATTTTTCGAGAAACCGAGATAAATTGGGTGCAAGTAAATAGTCAGCATAACCTTTAGGCGATGTAATTCGTAAAGTTCCCTGCGCCTTATTTTGCAATGAATTCACTGTATTTTCGACAAATTGTAATTCATGGATTATTGATTCGGCATGTTTAAATAAAGCTTCTCCAGCAAATGTAAGTTTAATCGATCGCGTATTACGGTGGAGTAAGGCCGAACCAACAAGTCGCTCTAAATCAGTTACTTGTTTACTTATATGAGCCTTGGAACAATTCAAATGATTTGCGGCTTTGGTAAAACTCATGAAATCAGCAACATAATAAAAAATCACCAACTGTGAATAAGATTTTTCCATTATTGTTCTCACACGGAAACTAATAGTTAATTATATGCCAATTGTTCTATCAATAAAACAATGATAGCCTTAATGGATTGTAAATAACCAAATTTATTTGTATTTAATCCAGGGGAGCATAATGAAACGAAGCATAAAAGAGATGACCATCGTATGGAGAAAGTAAAAAAGTTCGCTTATTGGCATTTTTTCATGCCGATTATTTTTGTAATTTTGTATGGTTCAGGATTTGTTGGCGCAAAATTAGGTCTTCCCTATGCTGGGCCTCTAACATTTTTATCATTACGCTTTATCTTTACGTCAGCCCTACTTTATATAATTACCCTCTTCGTGCGTGCGCCATGGCCACGAAGACAGCAGGAAATCGGGCACATTATAATAGCTGGATTTTTGATGCAAGGTGTATTCTCTATAGGTGTATTCGAAGCTATTAATTTAGGAATTTCACCCGCTACCACTGCGTTAATTATTGCATTACAACCGATTTTGGTTGCCTTGGGTGCAGCTCCCATTTTAGGAACAAAAATACGACTGCCACAATGGTTTGGTTTATTACTGGGTCTACTTGGAGTTTTGCTCTTGGTTAGTCATAAATTAACCTTTAGTCATACCCACATAATTGGTTTAGCAATGAGTTTTTTAGGACTTTTCGGTTTAACGGCTGGTAATCTTTATCAAAAACGCTTTTGTTCACACATGAACATATTTAGCGGAGGGATGATCCAATCACTGACAGCTGGTATTGCCGTTTTTGTGGGTGTTTTTCTGTTTGAATCTATGCACGTATCGTGGACAAATCAGTTTATATTCGCGCTCGCCTGGATGTCTGTAGTCGTCTCTATCAGTGCACTTAGTGTTCTTTATTTATTATTAAGACACGGTGATGTGGCGCAAGTGGCTAGCTTATTTTATTTAGTACCTGTCTCAACTGCTATTATTGCATTCTTTATTTATAACGAAGCTATCGACATGCTTAGCATTGTTGGTATTTTTATCACTGCACTTGGGATTATCCTCGTTCAAAAACACGGATCATTACAAACTGTATAAAAATCCAACCGAATAATGTGATCAATATCTGTAAAGACCCCCTAGAAATTGATTTATTCAATAGCGTCCCAGCAATGGAATGCTTAATTTTGCTGTTCGCTTATAATTTTCTCAGTAAAATGACTACGCAGATAAAAACCTCTTGGGAGAGTTTTTATTTTATTACCTTCACTATCGTAGCCATAACATAAGGATTTTCCATTCGCAGCTTTGGGTCTTACTTGCAAGTACTCTCCTGCTGTAGCATCTATTGTTTCAAGTTGTCCTGTGCTTATTTGCAAGGTCAGGTAATTCCAATCGGCAGCAAGTATCGACTCTTGATGCAGATCAGGCGACCATACAAATCCCCGTCCTATTCTTCTTTGGGCGTAGGGAATATCGGTATCTCCTTCAACAGGAATCCACAAAATACGCTTTAATTTGGCATAGCACTGGGATGATTTCCAATTTTGTTGATGAATAGTCAGTAAAGGAATGGAGGTAATAAAAGTCGATTCAGTAGGCTTTCCTGAGCGTGCAATGGGCAATGTTTTCAGCTCTATTCCAAGGTGCTGAAAATCAGGCAAGGATTTATTGCTTGCATCAGCTCCTAAAACCAGTTCAAGTGCCTGTCCAACCCATCCTTTTCTGTGATTTGGGTTTGATGGAATAAATAGTTCTAAACTCATCCCTAATTGGCCAAAACTAAGACCTTCAATTGTGGTACAGCGCTCGATTAACTCTTTTTCAGTCTTCGGCGGGATGTTTTTTAGGAAAGAAATCACCGTGCCCTTCTTTAAATTCCACTGTAATTGGTTCTATAGGCGCTCTAACACCTGCGGCCTTGAATTGAGCCGTTATGGCAAAAAGAACTTTTGAGCGCACTTCAAAACGAGTATGTTGTTGAACATTAATAAAATAGCGTGCTTCAAACTCAATTAAGGCCTCATCAATTTTCTTAAGAAATACTTGTGCAGGTGGATCAGGAACTATCTCAGGAATAATAGCGAGTACATCAAGGATTAATTGCTGAATCATCACGGGATCATCAGCACGACTGACTTTAATAGGAACTACTGTCCTCACAATGCTATCTTGAAGAGTCCAATTGGTAAATGGCTTATTAAACGTTTCAGCATTGGGTATTAAAACCTCCATATTATCCCATGAAGAAACGCGCATTGAACGAATGCCAATATGAGTCACTTGGCCTTCATATTCACCAAGAGTAATTAAGTCCCCTTCTCGGACAGGTCTTTCAATAAGAAGCATAATGCCTCCAACTATGTTGTTGGCAAAATCCCTTAAGCCAAATCCCATACCTACTGCAAGTCCCCCTAGTACCATTGACATACCGCCAAAATCAAGCCCCAGAACGTGTAAGGTAATAAAAGCACCTAATAAAATAATGGCGTATTGACTAAATACAGACAGACTATTACGAATTCCGGCATCCTTGGCATTTTTATACAGCCAGCGATAACAAAACTCCCGAGTCCATTTCGATGCCCAGATAAAAAGTGCCAACACAATAAAAAATTCTATAGTACTTGCGACAGTGATGTGAATGCCCGTTAAATTGACAATGGTGTACTGAGCCAGTTTTTCCAGACTGACCATGACCAAAGAGTCAGAGTGCCACCCGTAGAGCTGGAATAAAATAAGCGCACTAAATAAAAGCAAAATAATACGAAGAATTTTATCAATGGGTTTTAAGAATACTTCTATCCATAGCCATCCATTGCGTAAAGATGAAATCATCCATTCAGAAAAGAGCTCTAATGCATCAAAAAGCAGGCCTCTCGTAAGAATATACCCAACCAGTACTAACAAAAGATAAGCCTGATAACGACACATGGTCCAGGCTAAATTGACAAAACCTAATAAACCGATGATTGCCGTAGTAAACAAAGTGATAGGAACGAGAATAACCAGCAATGAAATTGCATTCTTAAAATATCTCTTTTTATATTTTAAGAATGGTCTTAACAGATAGGGAATCACGTCCTTACTTTTCCATGCCACTAAAGAAACAGCCAAGATAAACAGCATAAACAGTCTGTTAAAGATATCTTGTAATAATAAAGATAACGGCAAGATATGACTAAAGACCATGAAAGCAGTAGTCCATCCACCAAATAAAAATAGCCATTTTAATCGATAATATAATTTTACATCCTTACCAGATGAATCCGAGATTCGCTCCAGTAGCCCCAGGCGTGCAATTAAAATGAGTAGCCTAAAAGTGAACCAAACAGTAATTAAATTAAATAATAATTGATAGTTGGCAAAAGAAATATTAGTAAAATACAACACCGACCATAGCATAATAAACAAACAAAGATAGGGGATGTTTCTTTGCACAAGGGTCAATGCACCGTCATAAAGATATCCTGCCAGTCTGTAGCGTTCTTTGTCATTGCTCAAGGTTTTTAAGAACCGATTCAGCATAAAAAAAACACCAACTGACAAAGCCAGTATCACCCACAAAATCGTCGCAGGAAGTGTATCCAACCAAGTATAACTATCATAAACTTTCAAGGTTAAGGTTTTTAGATATTTATAGAATAGGTTCGGAATATCTATTAATTTATTAAGAATAATAGGTAAACTATCCAAATTATATTCAGCAAGACTTTGGCGGGAAGAAATAAGTTTTTTTAGTTGATTTTGAACTTCATCCAGCTCTTTTAAAGCTATCTTTTTCTGCAAACTGACATCTGCAAGCTGAATATTTAATGCTTTTTGCAACGAAACAAGGGACTTCTTCAAAGCGGGATTTACTGAAAGATTGGCTTCGTTATTGAGCGAAACCAACATTTGTTGTAATGATTTTTCAATATTAGAATATTGCTTAATGCCCTCTTTATAGGTGTCACTCACCGCCTGTAACGTTTTGGTATCTATATTTTTAAGCAATAAAATCTTAGCCTTAATTATCATTTTTTGTAAATGTAAGGCATTTATATTTTGATGAATAAGCGCAATATGCTGATTATTAATGAGTAAATCGACCTCGTTTCCTATTTGTGCATTGGAACTGTTATCTGGACGCTTTTTATCATGATTATTGATGTTACTTTGATAAAGTTGACTCAAATCATGATTTAATTTGGTCTTTTGGGATTTAATTTGAATCAGTTTTTGTTCTAACTCATATTTTTGCTTCCACAGTTGCAATCCCTTTATTTGGTCCTTCAATGAAACCTCAAACTCTCTTGCCAACACTAAGTTTTCATTAATCAGTTCAATTGTTTTTTTATTCACCGTAAGTAAGGTTTCTACCTTGGCTACCCTTTCCTGGATGCTTACTTCTGCACTGGCAAGCGGTAATTGCTGCAAATACTTTAATCTTTGCTTAAGATTTATTTGTTGTTTATTTTGATTATCAAGAAACCCTTCCAGACTCTGAATTTTAGCGCTAGTCATCGTCAGCATGGATGATATGTGCTGCATTTTTGCGTTAAATTCTTTCTCATTTTGAGGTAAGGTATTTTGCTCCGCATTATTAATAGCGATCGTTAGATGAGTCTTCTCTTGCGCCAGATATTCAATAAGCGTTGCTTTACTTTCTTTGTTGGGGACGGCCTTAACCGGTTTAGAAACGGCGCTGACATGAGTGCTAAATAAGAAAAATAACAAGAAAAAAAATAACGGAAAGCACCACCAACCCTTTAGGCTGGTGGTGCTTTGAAATGAGTTATTTTGTAGTAATTGTCGGCGCAAGTCTGATTCCTAATTCAGTAAGTTGTGCATTGCCCGTAGGCGACGGAGCACTGGTTAACAGACATGATGCAGTCTGCGTTTTTGGAAAAGCGATGACGTCTCTGATCGATGTTGAATCAGTAAGCAACATCGCTAACCTGTCGATACCTAAAGCAATCCCACCATGAGGTGGTGCGCCATATTGTAACGCTTCAAGGAGGAAACCAAATTTATCCTGGGCCTCCTGTTCATTAATTCCAAGCAACTGAAATACAGTTTGCTGCAAGTCAGATTGATGAATACGAATAGAGCCACCACCAATTTCATAACCATTGATGACTATATCATAGGCTTTTGCTAATGATGCAGTAGGGTTAGAACGCAATGCCTCTGGAGATAACTCTTGAGGAGAGGTAAATGGATGGTGCATAGGCTGTAATTTATTATTTTGATGATCCATTTCAAACATGGGCCAGTCAACTACCCATAGTAATTTCCATCCTTCGCTTAACAGCTTTCTATCTTGCCCCAGTTTAATTCTTAATGCGCCCATAGACTCATTAACGATATAGTTTTTATCTGCACCAAAGAAAATGACGTCGCCGGATTGAGCCTCAACACGATTTAAAATTGCTTGAATGGCATCTTCTGATAAAAATTTCAAAATAGGAGATTGTAATCCAGCCATCCCGGCAGCAAGATCATTAACTTTGATATAAGCAAGCCCCTTAGCCCCATAAATACCAACGAACTGTCCATAGCCATCCAGATCTTTTCGACTTAAATCGCAGCCATTAGGTAATTTTATGGCAACCACTCTACCTGCCGGATCGTTAGCGGCAGCAGAAAAAACATTAAAATCACAGTCTTTTACCAAATCCGCCACATCAACTAACTCTAAAGGATTACGCAAGTCAGGTTTATCACTGCCAAAGCGTCGCATTGCTTCTGCATAAGACATTCTTGGTAATTTTTCAGGTAGCGTCACATCAAGAATTTGCTTGAATACATCCTTTAACAATCCCTCGATCAGAACCAGAATATCTTCTGCATCAATAAAGGCCATCTCGATATCAAGCTGAGTAAATTCAGGCTGCCTGTCAGCACGTAAATCCTCATCTCTGAAGCAACGCACGATTTGATAGTATTTATCAAATCCCGACATCATTAATAATTGTTTAAATAATTGTGGCGATTGGGGTAATGCATAAAATTGTCCTGGATGAACTCTTGAAGGCACCAGGTAGTCCCGAGCGCCTTCAGGAGTAGCCTTGGTTAGCATCGGTGTTTCTATATCCAGAAAATCTTTTTTGTTTAAATAATCGCGAATACATCGGTTTAAATTGTGTCTTAACGTCATTTTATTTTGCATGACGGTACGACGCAGATCGATATAGCGATATTTATAACGCAAATCTTCATTTACGATTTGGTGATCATCAGGCAAAAATGGAGGCGTAGGTGACTGATTGAGAATCTCAAGCTGGGTTCCAATGACTTCAACACTCCCTGTGGCCATTTTGTCATTGACCATTCCCTCAGGTCTTTTGCGCACTATGCCTGTAACGCGGACAACAAATTCAGACCGCAACTTTTCGGCAATAGAGAACGTGTCTTTATTTTCCGGCTCATAAACAACTTGCAACAACCCGGAGCGATCACGAATATCTAAAAAAACCACACCACCATGATCTCGTCTATTATGTACCCAACCACAGACGGTGACTTCCTTATTTAAACTTGATTCATTCACTGCAGAACAGTAGTGTGTGCGCATAAAACCACCTATTTAATTTTTATTTTGTTTGTAACTAATGGCATGGCAGTATTAGACTGCATGACGCCTAAAGAGATTGTAAACTTCAATGCCTCATCAATACTCATGTTCAGTTCAATAGCCTCTTTTTTGGGAATCATAACAAGAAACCCGGATGTCGGATTAGGCGTTGTCGGTATAAACACCGAGAGCATTTCATCATTTACTTTCTTACTTATTTCAGAATTTACGGCTCCGGTTTGAAACCCGAGAGTCCACATCCCATGGCGAGGATACTCTATTAGTAACACTTTGCGAAAAGCCTCGCTATTAGTCGATAAAATAGTATTAAGTACTTGTTTAACAGAATTATATATAGAGCGAACCAAAGGAATTCTTGAAAGCAGTGACTCTCCCCAATTCATTAACCTCTGGCCCAAAAAATTCGTGGCCAAAATTCCCGTACTCACCAGTAAGATCAATGACAATATGACGCCAAGGCCTGGAATATGTATACCAAATAGCTGTTCCGGTTGATACCCCTTAGGAACTAGAGCAAGTGTATTATCCAGTAAATCAATGATGAAACGAAGAACCCCCATAGTGATGAGAATGGGTAACCATACGACTAAACCCGCAAGTAAGTAACTTCGTATCGAGTTATACTTCACTCAGAATCACCTTTAGTTGATTTTGCTGTACCCGTGGCAGCAGGATTATCCTTGGCTGTAGCATTACTGGTCTTACCGGAGTCTTCTTTTTTACCAGAAGCATCCTTGGGTGCAGTACCTTTGGTTTTAAAATCAGTAGCATACCACCCTGTTCCCTTGAGCTGGAAACCTGCTGCAGAGACCAGTTTAACCACTGAATTATTAAAACATACAGGACATTGCTTCACAGGTTCTGCAGTGACTTTCTGTATTAAATCAAAATGATGATGACAACTTGTACATTCATATTCATAAATTGGCATCGAAAATAACTCCATTCACTTCAAATAACATTAATTGAACAGTCGATTATAGCTAACTAACAGCGTATGGACAACATTTGTCGCATTTTATATGGGTTAAGGTGTTGGAATGAAATGAATTTATGTCCGGAAGTAATTTTTTGAGGATTATTCTTTAAGCTTTTCAAACAAAACTCTATCAATTGCTTCGCTATGTTCGCAACGACGGGATTGTCCAAACCCACAACATGCTTTATGTATGCGGTAAAATTTATGAGGGTCCCTCAATCCCAAACGCAGCAGGTCGGGAAAGATGAATTGTCAAAAAGGCTCTAGAAGAGTTCCTGATTAACCTCTGAAAGTTCACCAAAATATGGGATAGTAGCTAATAAGGGAAAATTCAAAATGCTCTTTAGAGTTCTTATATTATCTGATAACGCCAGCATTTCAGGGTCAAGGCAATTAGCTATCCATCCCACACATTTAATTTTATTAGCTTCTAAAGCCGTTTCAGTAAGCAGTGCGTGATTAATGCAACCTAATTTTAATCCAACAACTATAACTACAGGAATGTCCGTCTCCTTTAAAAAATCAATCCAGGTCTCCTTTTCATTTAAGGGAACCATTAGCCCCCCTGCTCCTTCAATAAAAAGGGATTCAACGCCTGGTAATTGTAAATTCATACAATAATCGGCTATTTCTTTTATCGATAAACAGATTCCTTCTTCTTTCGATGCTATATGGGGTGAAACAGGTAATTTAAATCGCCAGGGATTAATCACATTCAATGATAAAGGACTACTTTGCTGTAAATGTTGAGCATCTGTACTCACTAACTGATTTTCTATCACCACACACCCACTGGCTACAGGTTTTATTGCTGCAGCATTGGCAAAATATTCAACCAGTTTTGCTGTGACATAAGTTTTGCCACAGTCTGTATCGGTACCCGTAATAAAATATCGTTTCATTGGATAAACTCTAATACTTCCTCAATAAATAACTCAGTGTGCGATAAAAAGGGCATATGAGCGGCCTTGTTAAAAAGAACATATTTAAAATCTGGATAAAGAGTCTGCATGGTATTCATGGTTTTAACCGGTGTAATGGGATCAAGGCGCCCAAACATGAAGCATGTTGGTTGGACAAGATTTTTTACTCCCTCTCGCAAATCCCATGTGTCTAAAATAGTCAAACCTTTTGCCAACCCCTCTGGGCTTGGCGGCGCGCCTGGAACAAACTTGAATTTATTTTTATTTAATTGTAAGGCAATAAAGTCATGCAGTGTTTTATTAATATCAGTTGATAGATTTCTATAAAAATTAAGAAACACTTCTTTGGCCACGCCGGGCCATAAAGCATCAGTAATAAATCGGGGGGATGAGCTTATATTTAATAGACAACGCACTCGATGAGGTTCTTCTATCGCCAGTCGTGTCGCATAAAGTCCTCCCATAGACCATCCAGCTAAAGCAAATCTAGGCGGCAGCTGCTCGAGCAAATGAATTTTAAAGTCATGCCAATTCATCATGGGAGTCAAGCCAAAACCCGGCAGATCAACTAGCATCAATTGATAACGGTCTTGAAGAAAAGGAATTAATGGTAACCAGATTTGATTATCAAATCCCCATCCATGAAACAGGACCAAGGGAGTTCCTTGTCCGTAGCGATTAATGTGTATATTCATAAATAGCATGCAACTTTTTAAACAATTGTTGAATTTGCTCGGGCTGATGACGGTAATTAAGAATAACTCGCAAACCAGTAGACTTTATATTGACTGTTGGCGTCCTTATAGCCGAACAACTAACCCCTTCTTTTTTCAACTCCTGAGCATAATGAAGCGCTAAATGAGGGCATTGCAAATGCAATTGTTGAATGGGCGTTTCAGAATCAATCCATTTTAGCGGTGAGTCGTTGATCTGCTCCTTAAATAATTTAATGAGCTGGACTAATTTTTGGCGCCTATCGTCAGCGCAGGCCACAACTTCTAAAGTTTTTAATAAGCCATAACTCAAAGCAGGACTAATCGCTGTTGAATACACTACAGAACGACCTGCTTGCAAAAGAGCATTAATCCATTCTTCTTTTCCAGCAATCAGTGCCCCTTGCGCTGCAAAAGCTTTACCTAAAGGAATAACTCGAAGAGGAACTTCTCTTTGAGATAGTCCGTGGTAATCAACAGAACCTTTTCCTTGATTTCCCAAAACGCCAAAAGAATGAGCCTCATCAACCACAAGTTCTGTTTTGTTATTAAAACAGAGCGAAGAAATGGTCGATAACGGCGCAATTTGCCCACTCATACTAAAAATTCCCTCAGTCAATAAAACAGAGTTGAGAGCAACGGCTTTCAGTTTCTGCGCCAAATCATTCATATCATTATGCCGATAGCGAGTATAACTTACTTGCGATAATGCTAATCCGTCATAAACCGAAGCATGTATGCTTTTATCTATTAAGCAATATACTTTAAGTAAACCTAGTAAGGCGGTAATAGCCAAATTTGCAGCATAGCCAGAAGAAAATAAAACACACGCATCTACATTCAGCAGATCTGCAAAAGCATGCTCAACTGCCTGATGATTAGGGTGGTAACCACTAAGCAACATTGACGCGCCACTTCCCGCAGGATAAAAGGCATATCCATCCTGATATGCCTTAGCAATACGTTTATCCTGGGTCAACGATAAATAATCATTACTATCAAAATGAATCAATGTTGAATTGGCAGGTTCGCAAACTTGCCTGACTCTCAATAATCCTTGCCGATTTAACTGCTCAGTATATTCTTTAATTTTATCATTCAAACTCATCTATACCATCTCAGTCAAACCAAGTTTATTAAACAGAGCTTTATCTTTAGCACGTTGGGGATTTTCTTCTGTCAATAATTTATCCCCGATGAACACTGAGTTTGCGCCAGCGTAATAACATAGAGCCTGCAGCTCATCACTCATTTCAGTTCGTCCTGCTGTAAGGCGAACAACACTTTTGGGCATGAGGATTCGGGCAGTAGCGATAGTTCTTACTAACTCAATACCTTCAACTGGTTGTGCTTCTGCAAGTCGGGTTCCTTCCACCGGTATCAATCTATTAATCGGTACACTTTCCGGTGGGACTTCCATATTAGCAAGGGTTAATAAAAATTCGATGCGATCTTCACGAGTTTCACCCAAACCCAAAATCCCGCCACAACATACATTGATTCCAGCAGCGCGAACCGTATTGAGCGTCTCGAGACGATCACTGAATTTACGAGTGGTCACTACTTTTTCGTAATAAGACGGTGAGGTATCTATATTATGATTATAGAAGTCCAACCCCGCTTCTTTCAGGCTTTCTGCTTGCTCCTGATTCAACATGCCTAGGGTCATACAGGTTTCCAAGCCCAAAGATTTGACTCCTTCAATCATTTCTTTTAATTTAGGCATCGCCTTATCAGGCACACAGCGCCAGGCAGCTCCCATACAAAACCGTTTTGCCCCTCCGTCTTTTGCTTCCTGGGCACTTTTGAGCACTTCCGCTACTGACATTAATTTTTCTTTTTCCACATGGGTTTTAAAATGACCGCTTTGAGAGCAATAGCCGCAATCTTCGGGACAAGCCCCCGTCTTGATGCTTAATAAAGTGGCAAACTGCAAGGAATTAGATTCATGATGTTGCTTATGTATTGTATGAGCCTGATGAAGTAAATCATTAAATGGCTGCTGATAGATTGCAGTAATCTCAGAAATTGACCAGTTTTTTTTAGCCTCAGTCACAACGTCCCCCTTTTATTCATAATAATGAACATGATAGAGTGGTGCCCAAACTTGTCAACCAATTTTTTAAATAATGGTCAACGTAGAAAAATTAATCTCAAGGAATTTAAAGCATATTTGGCACCCCTGTTCTCAGATGAAAGATTTTGAGATGTGTCCTCCTTTAGTAATTGAACAAGCTCAAGGCAGTTATCTTTACACGAATCAAGGTCCATTAATTGATGCCATTTCGAGCTGGTGGTGTAAGTCTTTGGGACATGGACATCCCGCGGTAATTTCCGCAATTAAAGACCAGTTATCGCGTTTCGAGCATGTCATTGGTGCAAATACTACTCACCCTGCTCTAGTTGAATTAGCGGAGCATTTAACAGAAATTACTGGTAAGCAACATGTTTTTTTTGCCAGTGATGGGGCTAGTGCTGTTGAAATTGCAATGAAGTTAGCACTGCATGCGAATCAAATTAAGGGGCATAAAAATAAGAATCAATTTATTGCGCTTAAAAATGGATACCATGGAGAGACGCTTGGAACAATGAGTGTCAGTGACTTGGGTATTTACAAGGAACCGTACAAATCCTTTGGTGTTCCCTGTTATTTTGTTGACAATATTCCCTATGTAACCGGAATAAATGATCCTTTGTGGCGCTGTTGTGATAATGAATGGGATGCTATTGTGGCTCAATTAGACAAAATCAGTGACAACGTCTGTGCACTTATTGTAGAACCGATTATTCAAGGCGCAGGGGGAATGTTATGCTACAGTGCTGATTTTTTAAAAAAAATATCCTTATGGGCAAAATCAAAAGGTATTTATCTGATTGCCGATGAAATCATGACTGGACTTGGACGAACCGGACAATGGTTGGCATGCGATCATGCGGGAATTGAGCCTGATTTAATCTGCTTATCGAAAGGACTAACATCCGGCTCCATTCCATTCAGTTGTGTCATGATTGATAGTTCCATTTATGATCTTTTTTATGGAGATTACAAAACAGGGAATTCATTTTTACATTCCCATACCTACAGTGGGAATCCTTTGGCAGTAAGTGCGGCCTTGGCGACAATTAAAGCAATGCACCATGAGGACATCATAAATAAGGCACAACGCCTGGGAGAAACCATGCTAGATTACCTCAAACAGGTGGCTGAAGAGTCTGGCAAGTTAAACAATGTCAGAGGTGTTGGTGCCGTTGTAGCAGCTGACCTCGCCGAGATAGGTGATTACCGTATAGGCAATGAGGTGTATCAACAAGCATTAAAATATGGTGCCCTTATAAGACCGATAGGAAAAACACTATACTGGCTTCCCCCTTTAAACACGGAGAGTGAAATTATTAGGAAATTAGCGAAAATAACACTAAACTCTATAGATGCAGCTTATACGAAAGCGCAAGGCTATGAGTAAATTATTTCAACAGTCATCACTGATAATTTATAAACGATTCACTTTCCTTTGGGTTTTAATTACGCTTCTAGTGCTTTTAGTGGCCCTTTATAGAAATTGGCAAATTAGTCTGGAAAAGTCATATCAAAATATTTCAGAAACAGCGATTAAACTCAGCAATAATACGGACCGATTGATTGAAGATCTCTTTCAGGAAATTTATACATTACCCGCTTATGAAAAAAATTTCTCAGATTGCCAAGAGGGATTAGCTCCTTATCTGGAACGAATTCCTTTAAATGATCCTAAAATTGCAGGATTAGTAGTTAGTGATAACACCAAGCTGCTCTGCTCCACTTTGAGTGATACCACGGGGCTTGTTTTATCCCATGCTCGTCCCAGGAGCATTTCAGGACCATATAATCTCTCTATATTTGATCAGCCAGTTTATTTTATTCAACAGAAAATGGGACATTATGATATAGGAATCCTCGTCCTTTCCTCTACAATTAAAAATGTACTTTATCCCTTAGATGACAGTGTCAACGCGGTTGCACTTTATGATAACTCAGAAAGAAAAACTATTTTAAGAATTGAACGTAATCCTGAGCGCTCAGGTTGGATATTTAATAATAATCAAGAAGACTTATCTTTGCAGAAGGATCAATCTCTATTTGCGGTGGATAAGCTTTATAGCATAGATGGAGTTAAGGTGATGGTTTTTAAGGATGAAAATACCACACTACGTCATTTAGGATATAGAGAGACATTAGTCAGTTTAACCATCTTAATCATTTCGTGTTTATTGTACTTTATAACGAAAAATTTCATCACTAAGCGTTATTCTTTGCTTGGTGCGATGAAATCAGCATTAAAAAACAAGGAATTTTATCCAACCTATCAGCCTCTTTTTGATAAAGAAAAAAAGAAATATGCGGGAGTCGAAGTATTATTACGATGGCAAGACAAGAAAAATCAAATAATTATGCCTGACTTATTTATTGAAGAAGCAGAGGCTAATGGATTAATTGTGCCAATTACTTTACAAATTATAGAAATAGCTTTTAATCAAACTAAAGCTCTTTTAAATAATTACCCTGATTTTCATCTGGCTTTTAATATTTCAGCTTTGCATTTTACTGATCCCACTTTTTTTAACAAATTTAATTTACTAGTTGAACAATATGTCATCTCCCCTACCCAAATTATTTTTGAAATAACTGAAAGGGATCTATTAGATAAAAATAATGGTATTTTCTTCGATAAAATGCGGGAATTGCGTCAAGCAGGATTTTCTTTAGCTGTTGATGATTATGGTACGGGACATGCCAGCATCAGTTATTTACATCATTTTCCCTTTAACTATCTGAAAATTGATAAATTATTTATTCAAGCTATTGGTACAAAAGCGATTACAGAGTCTTTAAATGATGCCATTATTAATATGGCGAAACGATTAAATTTGATTATTATTGCTGAAGGTGTTGAAACAGAAGAACAAGTTAATTATTTATCAGAAAATGGAGTAAGATTTCTACAAGGTTGGTATTTTTCAAGAGCGCTATCCATCGAAAAATTATTTGACCTGTTACAAGGAGAGGAAAATGAATCACAACTTTAAATATTATTTATTGTTGTTCTTATTGGGTTGCGGTACCGCAGCATCAGCACCTTTTTTAACTAGAGGGAACTATTGGGTATGTACCACCCAGGACAATGCAAACCAGCAATGGTCAGCAAAAAGCACTTATCAAAAGGCAGCGCTCAACTTTGCCTTTGCAACATGCAAGAAAGAAAGTAAAAATCCTTTAAGCTGCAAAGCATCCATAGCCAACTGCGAGGGATTTAATCAAGGTATGAGTACTAGACCGATGTGGCGATGTACCGCATTAGATCAAACGGCAATGCCCTGGCAAAGCAACTTTTATTCACAGCGTGATGATGCTGCTCTTGGAGCCCAGGCTTATTGTAGAGAAAAAAGTACGGTCCCTGATACCTGTTATATTAATTTAGTAACCTGTGCGAGTTTCCAAGAGGGAGTTAGAATGTAATGGTCTTTGCCGTTGGATTAACTGGTAATATAGCCAGTGGGAAAACTACTGCTGCTAAAATTTTTGCAAGCTTGGGAGTAGAGGTTCTTAGTGCAGATAAGGTCTCTAAAGAATTAACAGCCAAGAATACGCCTACTTACAAAGAAATTATTGCACATTATGGCCCTGAGATAATTCTTGAAGACGGTGAACTTAATCGCAAGCGCATGCGAGATATTATTTTTTCTAACCCCGATGAACGAAGATGGTTAGAAAATCTGCTGCATCCGCTTATTCGTAAGAATCTGGAGAAACAAGTTAATTTATGCATTACCCCTTATTGTGTTGTTGAAATTCCCTTGTTGCTTGATAAAAAAAAATATCCTTATCTAAATAAAATATTAGTCATTACTGCACCGCAAGAGCTGCAAATAGCTCGTGTCATGGAGCGAGATAAATGTTCGAAAGAACAAGCCCAAGCTATTTTATCTGCCCAGCCTGACGATAATTTACGTTTAAAAAGCGCCGATGATGTAATTATTAATGCTGCTGGTCTGAATGTCTTAAAACATGACTTGGAAAAACTACACTATAAATATCTGAATGCTTTATAGTATTTAAGAATAAATTCAAGACTTAAAACAGATATAAGTAACAGAAGAGTTGCAAGACACAAGATATCTTTTGTTTTCAATGACTTTTATGTTAGTCTATGCGCAAAAAACTGACTTTCGCACTGTGATATTTTGAGTCACACATAGGTCATAAAGAGCTTCTATAAGCAACTTTCGTGTGAAAGACAATGAAAATCTACACTGAGATAAAATACTGAGTACCAAAGTCGGATCATGCTAGGATGGCCAGATTATATGTATAACGACACGATTACTTTTCAATTAGCCACACATTTTTTATCAAGAATTGCTTTACGCTTAGAGTTTTTATTTAAAACTATCAATCAAGCCTGTTATGAATCTCATGAAGTCATCCACCGCTTTGCCTTAAAACATATTATTGAAATTGTTGATGTTATTGAAAAACCAGAATTAAAAAGCAGATTTCTTAAAGAGTTAATTCGCATAGAACATGTATTAAAAAAAAGTAACTTATTGGCTAATACCCTGTTATTTGATAATTTAGCGACTCAAATTCATGCTTTAAATCATGTTCCCGGTCGCTTTAGTAATTCAATACACAATGATGAGTTTTTAAAAACGTTAAGGCAGATTCATCATCCCAATACTAAGGAATGTGAGTTTAACTCGCCTCATTTAGTATTATGGTTTGACTCAGATCCTTTACTAAGACAAAAAACGATTAATCAATGGGTGCACTGTTTAAAGGATTTGGAACAAACAGTGACAGTTTATTTATCACTTTTACGAGAAGCAACGCAATATATTCCAATTATTGCATATAACGGATTTTACCAGCATAGCATCTCTCCTAAATCAGTGAATCATTTGATTTTATTAAAAATGGATAAAATAATGGGCATTATCCCAAAGCTACAGCTAGGCCATCATAGTTTAACAATCAGGCTGTATGAGTTATCGACTACCCAGGAAATTCGCGATAAAACCGTTAATATGGAAATTGCGTTTTGTCAGATATGAACAAGAGAACTAATTGTAAATGAAATTAATAACCTTAAATATCTGGGGAGGACATCTTAGAAATCCTCTATTAAAATTTATTCATGAACATCGAAATGTAGATATTTTCTGTCTCCAGGAGGTCTATTATAACGCCCACCGGACCCTTGTAGATAAAGAAAGAGAGTTAAGTCTTAACATCTTTGCTGACTTACAAAGACTACTTCCAGACCATCATGCTATTTTTAAACCCGCAGTTGAAAATGTTTATGGAGTTGCAATGTTGATAAAAAATAATATTGATATCATTGGTGAAGGTGATATTAATATCCATCAAAAACAACATTATCCAGGCATAGGTTTAAATCACGATAGAAATCTGCAATGGGTTGAGTGCGGGGTTAATAATAAAATTTATTCAGTTCTTAACGTACATGGCCTATGGAATGGCAAAGGGAAAAAAGACACACCTGAACGAATCAATCAATCTCACCGCATTCGTCAATTTATGGATACAATCAATACTCCCAAAATCTTGTGCGGGGACTTTAATTTAAGACCTGATACGGAAAGCATGCACATATTGGAACAAGGAATGCATAATCTAATCGTATCTCATAATATACGGTCAACACGTACCCGCTTTTATTCAAAAGAAGAAAAATTTGCGGATTACATCCTGACTTCGCCGGAGATTATAGTTAATGAGTTTGCGGTTATGAATGATGAAGTATCAGATCATTCACCTTTATTGATTGATTTCAATTAGATTATTGATCAACAAATGTACTCCTTAGTGGCTTAACTTAAAGGAAGCCTGGGTGAAGGCGCAGCGCCGGGATCAAAACTTGATTCGAGCCGGATTCCGCTTTTCGCTCGAGACTTAAGTTTTTCCCACAACTAAACTGGAGTATTTTACGTGCCGTGACTTGTTCGCGGCATCCAGAAATCAAGTACCAGACTGGATCCTGCGGACAAGCCGCAGGACGTAGACCTACAGAAGATTGGTACAACAAGGCAGCTAAGAATGTCAAATGTAGATACGGTCTTTAAAAACAAACTCTTAATGAACATTAAACTTGCTTTTAAAGACCGTATCTACAATTTTCCCTTAAATTTAGGCTACTGCGTGAATGCTTACGAAAATTGAATGGATATACCAGTTCCCCAATAATAACTAAATCCGTCAAGGACACCACTAATACGATGCCCAGCTTCCAAATCGATTACTATATTCTTTTTTATCTGATATAGAACACCTGCGTCCGTAATAAAACCACTTCCTTGTTGTGGTCCGGTTTTACTTTGACCATATATTTCTCCATAAATACTAATTTTTTCTTTAGTCCATGATAATACAAGATCTGGATTAATACTGTTGTAACGCTGTCCTCCAGCATTAATTGATAGAGTTTGTGAGCTTAGGCCAAGCATACCAGACAAACTGATTTCTGAAGTAATATTATAACTAAAAAGACCATTAAATATTCCTCCGGCCCTTTCACTCCCGAAATTGACACTTCCGGAAGGAAGAATGAGATAGCCGTCAATCGCAATAACCCATTGCGTACTTGCTGCAATCTCATGTTTAACTCCTAAAGTTGATGGATCATACCCCTTATAAGGCAATACCGTTTGATGAACATAGTTAGGAAGAAAAATATTAAATTCAAATCGATCTGCCAAGCCAAATCTTAAAAAAGCTTCAGGGAAATTTTGTTGCCTTCCGCCACCTAAAAGTGTCAGATCTTCATATCCTGATTCCAAAATAACGGTCTTATCAGGAGTCACGCAGGCGCTATCAGCAAAAGATGGTCGATCAATAATCGCAAGTAAATTTGTAGGTCCACCACAAGGAGTATCATTGGAACTTATGGCATCAAGAGGAAATAGCAGAGTAAATAATAATATAAAGTAAAATAACATTCCCTTATTCCAATAAGTCCATTTAAATCGCTTGCATGGGCGATACGAAATCACCAGCTGGCTATACTGTTGCCTCGGGTATTGGAATTAAATCAAAAATACCTTTATTAGCTTCAGGAAAATCGTCAGGATTTAGTTTATCTTTTTCTATCCATTGCATATTCAGTTGCCCTTCCATGCAAGAAGCTGTCCCGCTAAATTGATTCACCTGGAAAACAATTAACTGTACAGATTTATCCGGATATTGATGCGTAATCTCTCCTAGCAAGTGGCACTGATGAATTTCAAGTCCTACCTCTTCTCTAATTTCCCGGATCAAAGCCTGTTCCGCGGGTTCATTAGATTCAAGCTTACCACCTGGAAACTCCCAGAATCCTCCATGTGGAACATGAAAAGGACGCTGGGTAATCAAAATACGGCTTTGCTCATCAGTTATAATAGCAACAGCTACTTTCATGCGAGGCTACCATGACATGATTTATATTTTTTTCCTGAACCACAAGGACAGGGATCATTACGACCTATTTTCTTTTCATGTCTTTTGTAGGTTTGATCCTGACTTTGCTCATTATCATCATATGGGTTCTCATGGTTCAGGCTCATCTTTCGAATTTGCTCTGCGCGTCGTTGCTCCTCAACAGCATTAGCATCTTCCTCAGTTTGAATTTCTACGGATAATAATAACTTGATAACATCATACTTCAAGTTATCCAACATCATCGTAAATAAGGTAAATGCTTCTTTTTTATACTCTTGTTTTGGATCTTTTTGCGCATAGCCTCTTAGATGAATACCCTGACGTAATTGATCCATAGCGGCTAAATGCTCGCGCCAATGATTATCCAAAGTTTGTAAAATAACTGATTTTTCAAATTGTGATAATACTGGGCGACCAGTTTTTCTTACTTTTTCATCATAAAGGTCTATTGCCAAAGCAAGAATTTTTTCTTTAATTTGCTCAGGTTGAATATGATGATCCGCATCTATCCACTCGGATATTGGAGCCTTGATTTTAAACTCATCAGCTAACACATCACTTAGAGCTTTAGGATCCCATTGATCCTCCAGACTTTGCGGCGGAATGTAGGTATCAACCAAACCGGATATTACCTCTTCTCGCATAATAGCAACAACTTCTTCTGTATCCGTCATCTCCATGATTGAGGCACGTTGAGTATATATAACTTGTCTCTGATCATTGGCGACATTGTCATAATCCAACAATTGCTTTCTTACATCAAAATGATGTCCTTCCAGTTTGCGCTGAGCATTCTCAATAGCTTTGGTTACCAAACTATGCTCAATAGGCTCACCAGGCTTCATACCCAAACGACGCATCATTGATGCCACTCGCTCTGAAGCAAAAATACGCATCAGATTATCTTCAAGAGATAAATAAAAACGACTGCTTCCAGAATCGCCCTGGCGACCTGCCCGACCACGTAACTGATTATCGATACGGCGCGACTCGTGGCGCTCAGAACCAATAATTCTTAAGCCCCCAGCGCTCAATACTTCATCATGTCTCTTTTGCCACACTTCTTTTACTGCATCTTTTTCTTCAGCAGTCGCCGTTTCTGGCAATTGCGCTAAGTCCGCAGCCAAACTCCCACCAAGAACGATGTCAGTTCCTCTACCGGCCATATTAGTCGCAATAGTCACTGCACCGGGACGCCCAGCCTCAGCAATAATTTGCGCTTCTTTTTCATGGAATTTTGCATTTAAGACCTGATGTTTGATATTCACTTTTTTAAGCAGCTGGCTTAAATATTCAGAGGCTTCGATGGAGGCGGTACCTACCAATACTGGCTGCTTACGGGTTCCACATTCCCGGATATCTTCAATAATAGCTTCATATTTATCTATCTGATTCAAATAAACCAAATCCGCTTCGTCCTTACGCATCATCGGCTTATTAGTGGGAATGACTACGACTTCCAAATTATATATTTGTTGGAACTCGTACGCCTCTGTATCAGCTGTTCCGGTCATCCCAGATAATTTATTATACATTCTGAAGAAATTCTGGAAGGTAATTGAAGCAAGCGTTTGGTTTTCATTTTGAATGGAAACTCCTTCTTTTGCTTCAACTGCTTGATGTAAGCCCTCTGACCAACGTCGTCCTGGCATTGTACGACCAGTATGTTCGTCTACAATGACAACCTGGTTGTCTTTAACAATATAATCTATATCACGATGAAACATGGCATGAGCTTTTAAAGCAGCGTTGACATGATGCATCAACATAATATTGCTGGCGTGATATAAACTTTCACCTGGATCAAGCAACTTAGCTTTAATGAGTAACTCTTCAATATGCAAATGTCCTGCATCCGTCAGATGAGCCTGCTTTTGCTTCTCATCGATAGTAAAATCCCCTTCGCCACCTTCTTCTTCCTGTTTCTTTAAATGGGGAATAAGGGTGTTTATTTTTATATAAAGCTCAGAACTGTCTTCAGCTGCACCAGAAATGATTAGAGGCGTCCGTGCTTCATCAATTAAAATAGAGTCCACTTCGTCGACTATTGCAAAATTGAGTTCCCTTTGTACTTTGTCCTCAAGACTAAAAGCCATATTATCGCGGAGATAATCAAATCCATATTCGTTGTTAGTTCCGTATACTATATCAGCTCTATACGCCGCCTGTTTGTCAGCATGAGACATATCAGGATAAATAACGCCTACAGTCAATCCCAAAAACTCAAAAATAGGCTTCATCCACTGACTATCTCGCTTGGCAAGATAATCATTAACGGTTACAACATGAACTCCACGACCGCTAATCGCATTAAGATAGGCGGGTAAAGTAGCCACCAGGGTTTTACCTTCCCCGGTACGCATTTCGGCGATATTGCCTTCATGCAGCACCATTCCACCAATTAATTGCACATCAAAATGACGCAGACCTAAAGTTCGAACAGATACCTCTCGAACTGTTGCAAAAGCTTCAGCAAGTAATTCATCAAGAGTTTCGCCCTGAGCAAAACGTGCTTTAAAATGCTCCGTTTTTGCAGCCAACTCGGTATCCGTTAAAGCTTGCATTTGTGGTTCAAATGCATTGACAGCCATTATCGCCTTTTCCATACGCCGTAATGTACGCTCATTTCGGCTTCCAAACATTTTCTTAATCAACGTATTCAGCATGGCCTAGATATTCCTCTGGATGTTCCAAATAACAAACTCATTAATGTACTAGAATTCGATATAAAATGCCACGAATACCTTGGATTTGAATGATTAATCGTATGAATTTAAAAATTGTAGCCCGAATGAAGCACCGCTGAGTACTGGAAATAGTTTATATCTTATGCACGCCCCAGAAATTACTCCAGGGTATTTTCTTTGATTAGTTCCATATCCCATAGATATTGGCGCAAATCATTGAATAAGGCCAAATCCTTCAATTGCAGAATGGCCATTAATTTCTTTTTCCATTGACTTGCACCAGGCATCCCATAAGCCAAATTAAAAATTGGTTTAACCAGAAGGCTTAGTGGAACCCCCTTACTGTATTCATCAATTAAATAGTCAAGATAATGCATAAATATCTGACTGCGTTTTAATTTGGGGGATTCAGGATAAAGTACCTGATGAATCTCAGTGAGATAATAAGGATTATCACAAGCCAATCTCCCCAGCATGACTCCATCTACATAATCTAAATGAGTATTAATTTCTTTAATATTTAAGATATTACCATTAATAACTATTGGAATATGAGGCATTTCGCTTTTTAAGCGATACACAAAATCATAATTAACGGGTGGAATTGTTCTATTCTGCTTGGGATTTAAACCACTTAGCCAGGCTTTACGTGCATGAACAATCAATTTATCACATCCAGCATCCACTAATTGATGGGCAAAGAAGCTAAAAAATTCAAAGCTGTCTTGATTATCTATGCCAATTCTGGTTTTTGCCGTAACCGGAATAGTTACTGCTGTTTTAATCGCCTGGATGCATTGAACCACATGTTCTGGTTCCTTCATCAAACAAGCACCAAAACGTCCGGATTGAACTTTATCGCTAGGGCATCCAAGATTTAAGTTAATCTCATCATATCCTGCCTCTTCAGCGATAATCGCACACTTGGCTAAAGCTTCAGGATCAGAACCTCCCAATTGAATAGCCAATGGGTGTTCTACCTCGTTAAAATGTAACGCGCGTTTAGGATTATTATGTATGGCTCCCGTCGTTTGCATTTCGGTATACAAAAGAGCCTGAGGCGCAAGTAGGCGCATCAACACTCGAAAATGGCTATAGGTCCAATCTATCATTGGAGCAATTGATAATTTAGATAATTTAGATAATTCAGTATTCAAAACAATATATTTAAATCAGGATAAAGACAGCATTATATCCTGATGCCAAGGTTTTGTACAAAAATAACTGACACTCAGCCTGTTTGTCCTCTAATGAATGATGAAACAGAATATCTTAATCAATTGTTGGATATCACCGCAGATTTATTGGAGTAAACGAGAACACCTCTTTCATTTTTCTACTTCATTAAAGTCCATCTATTATTAATAGAGAGGTTATCACGATAAAAGTAGAGTGCCGCATCATGCTTACTACTATCCATGCTATTATTAATAGTACATTTTGTTCTTTTTGTTTTCAGCTTTAATAGGTGGTTCATACGACCCGAGGAATATCGGCAATGAATAATAGAATGACAGCCACTTTTATTATCTTCTTTTTTTTATCTGTGGTTGGCTTTGCCTACTCAAAAAATGCACATTACAACCAATTTGATGCTCAAAGAGCGGTTATAAAAATTGATGAGATTGGTCAGCAATTATCAGTAAGAACCTTTAGCTATGAAGAGTTATACGGTACAGTTAAATTAATAAAAAGTCTTCAAGAACAAGCAACTGAGTGCGTCAACAATGGCAAAATTCAATTACAAAACATTGATGATTTATTAAAAAATAATGCAATATCCTCGGAACTTACCAAAGATCAGGATATACGATACCAATATTTGATTAATAAACGAACTATTAACGCCAAAATAACTGCAGAATGTGTGTTCTTTAATTACAGGTCGCAGGAGATATTAAACGAGATTAATGCCAGGATGTCTCACACTCATTTATCAACCTTGTTGACAAGGACTGCTCCTATATGGAGTTTACTGGATCGACAATTGTTTTTCAGTGTTCATATCAATAAGGATATTTTTTATCGCTACAGTGGTATCGATAAATTGAGTAACGCCGACTTAATCATGTTAGCTCTTATATTAATAGCAGGCATCACGTGTACTTTTTTCCTTCACCGAAAACCGACTGCGAACAAGACTCCTAAAAATTCAGTTATTAAATATTCGATTATCAAGACGTTCAGTGAAGATCTTCCTTTCCTTGCTCCTATCTTTTTTGCCGCTCTTTATTTGCATTGGGTACTATTCAATGTAAATCCTACTCCCGGAATTACTTTATTGTTCGATGGATTATTAGCCTATTTGCTTATTATTACTCTAATAAGGCTCTGTCTCACCCTAATGACTCAGTATAGTCCGGCGCTCACCGAAAATTTAGCAAGAGACATCTTGAAACGCTTTACAGTCCTTTTGACTCTATTATTATTAGGTTATATAAGTGTAATCTTCTTAAAAGGTCAATGGCTTCCCCCACCACTGCTCCATTTTCGTTTTACAGTATTCATCACCATGCTTAATCTCGCTACATGGTGGCTAAGCTGGCTTATTTTTCAAATACCTTTTTTTAAAAGAAAGCACTCACTTCCTTTACTCACAATTTCAAAAATTTTATTAGCAGAAGTATTTATATTTACTATTATAATGGCCTGGTTTGGCTATAATGATTTTGCAATTTATTTTATCCCCAATATGCTTGCATCCGTCCTAGTTATAGCAATAGTAGTGAAAGGAACACATCTACTTAGTTCTATATATTACGTTTTAGATGATCCTAACAGTTCTTTTTCTAAAAAAATGCATGCCTGGATGGGACTAAGTTCCAGAAAAAAATTAATTGAGCTTTTAGCCATACGTTTCATTTTAAGTGCCGGCCTGATTGTTTTTTCAATGTTTATCCTTATGAAAATATGGGGTGTTTCGCAGTATTATATTGATCAGTGGAAAGGAGTGTATCTTAGCGGTTTTTCCATTTACGACTTTAATATCTGGCCTCAGCGAATTGTAAGAGGGATTCTTATATTTTGCCTTATTGTTATGATTGGTAGAGGCCTATCCACTTATGTAGGAAAAAGCAGATCTTTTAAAGGAGAAACATACAGGCAAGATACAATTGCAACTCTGGTCACTTATACGATATTCGCTTTTGCTGTCTTTATCGCTTTATTAATAGCAGGAATTGACTTTAGTAGTCTTGCATTAATTGCAGGGGCTTTATCTATAGGTATTGGTTTTGGTTTACAGCATCTCGCCAGTGATTTAGTCAGTGGAATTATTTTGTTAATACGTAAACCAGTAGCTCCAGGTGATCTGGTTGTTATTGATGATACAGAAGGATACATCAAAAAAATTCGCTTATTATCTACGCAAATAACCACTTTATCTCATGCTGACGTTATTATTCCTAATTCAAATTTGATTAATAAATCATTTACTAACTATACCTTTCATAATAATAAAATTTGTCGTATGGGGAGCCAAATTATTTTAGATAGCAACACCGATCTTGAGTTGGCCAAGCAGCTTTTAATCGATGTTGCGAATAATAATCCCCACATAATGAAAGAGCCGCCATATAATCCTACTGTAGGATTTAGTTTAACCCCTGCTCATAATAATTTATTTGTTCTTATTGATTTATGGTATTTTATTAAAAATGTGGATTTGAAAGAGACTATTTCAAGTGACATTAATTTTGCTATTATCACCGCTCTTAAAGAGCATGGCATGTGCCCAGGACAAAAATCAGAGCATGGTGAAAGTCTCTCACACCTCCCTGATAAATAACGATGTTTGGTTTTTGCCAACAAACTCGGGTTATCAGACGTCTAAAGCCTCCTGGCTGGTTACATTCATCGCCTGAATCAGTAATTGTAATCTGGTGCGCCCCTGAAAAAAATTAATATCTAATTTATAAGCTGCGTGAATGTATTTAGCCCGATGATTTGGCCATAACTTTAAATCTATATTAAAGGCAATCGCATCGACGGGCTCTCCTCCTTTCGAAGAAATTAATGTCATTTTTAAGTGATTTTGCCCAACCAGCCGTTGGTCCAGAATTTCAAAAACATTATCAAAAACGGGCTCGGCAAACTGTTGTCCCCAAGGTCCTGCCTGTTGAATAAGCTGCGCCGTTTCCAAATTAAACTCTTCTGGCTCTAAGGGACCATCTGTGAGTAACTCCCCTTCGCATTGAGATAACTCAAGATGTTTATCCACTTCAGCAACTAAAGCTTTACGAAACGTATCAAGAGAGTGGATGTTGATACTTAAACCGGCAGCCATGGCATGGCCACCGAATTTAGTAATTAACCCTGGATGATCTTTATCTACGGCCGCCAAAACATCCCTGATATTTAAATCGGGAACCGAACGTGCAGATCCTTTCAATTCGTGATCGTTAACCAAGGCAAAAGCAACTACGGGACGATGATATCGCTCTTTCATTCGCCCAGCTAAAATACCAATAACTCCTTGATGCCATGTTTTATCATAAAGACAGAGTGCTATTGGTAAATGATTCGTTTTATAATCGACATTAAGCGATAATTTATCTAAAGCAAGCATAGCCTGCTCCTTCATTTCCATTTCTATTTGTTTTCTTTCCTGGTTTAGCTCGTCTAATTGCTTGCAGTAGTTTCTTGCCTGTTCTCTGTCTACACTAATTAAACATTCAATACCTAAGGCCATATCATCCAATCTTCCGGCAGCATTTAACCTTGGTGCTATAGCAAATCCCAGATCAGACTCTCTTAAGCGAGAACACTCTCTACCGGCTATTTCAATAAGGGCTTTAATGCCTTCACGGCAAAGGCCCTGGCGTATTCGAGCCATTCCTTGATTCACCAGAATTCTATTATTTTGATCAAACCCCACTACATCAGCCACAGTTCCCAAGGCAACCAGATCCAAGAAACTCGCCATGTTAGGTTCAGCTATGTTCATTTCGCCAAACCAATTGGAATTGATAAGATGCCTGCGTAATGCAAGCATGACATAAAAAATCACCCCAACACCCGCTATAGACTTACTGGGGAAAGCACAACCCTGCTGATTAGGATTAATAATGGCACAAGCACTAGGGACTGTTTCAGCGGGTAAGTGATGGTCTGTTATTAATACATCAATACCTAATTGATTTGCAGTTTCTACCCCTTCAAAACTAGCGATCCCATTATCCACGGTAATAATTAAATGAGGCTGCCATTTACTGGCTACCTCAACAATAGCTGGAGTCAAACCATAGCCATATTCAAAACGGTTAGGAACTAAATACTCAACAAACTTTGCCCCCATCGCGCGCAAAGCCGTAATACCAACGGCCGTAGAGGTAGCGCCATCTGCATCAAAATCGCCAATAATAAGGATACGCTGCTGCTCCCGAAGCGCTGTTTCAAGACGAAGACAGGCTTTATCAATGTCTTTAAGCGTATTAAAAGGAAGCAATGTTTGTAATTGTTTATCCAGCTGAGCCCCGTCCGTTATGCCTCTGGCAGCATATATACGCTTTAATACATCCGGCACATCGGGCAAATTTATAGAATTTGTAATGAGCTGGCGTTGTTTAATGAGCATGAGTCAGATTTCTCCAAAGACGAGTAAGCCAGTTAAGATCTTTAAGGGCATAAGCGGAGTTATTCCAATACCAACAAACTGGCATTTTTTTCAATTCTTCTTGATGTTGTTTACTCAAAATATCCACATCACTTAACAATAAAATGGAATATTGTTTAAGCTGCACTGAGGGGTTATAAAGCGTAACATTCTCGGAACAAATTTGTGCAACGGAAAAAAACTGCTCATCAGCACATACAGGAATCTTTTTTTTATCCGCTAAAACCGCCCCACCCCATAGCCAGACCCCATTCAATAGCGATTTATTAGGGTGAGATGCAAAAAACATTTGACCTTCAGTAAAAAATTTTTGCCAATACATGCTCGAGTCCAGTTGGGCTAACTCAGGCATAAGTGAATGATTTATCAATTGATGTACCGGCTTGGCCTTTATAGGTGGTTTATTAATAGCATGCAATAACCATGTTTCTGCATCGTGGTAATAAAGACGGATATGCTCCTCAGCCAGATAGTCGGAATACAACTGAAACCAGTACTTTAATGTCCCTTCGTCAAGTTGAAGATCTTTATCAGCTGCCACTATCATGGCGTCATTATGCGTGGCCATCCAATTCATCGGACTTAAAATAAGCCATTCCCCATCAAGACCATGGACACGTCTTAATACATCTGCCAAAGGGGGATCAGCTGCACCATAGCCAAGACAGCTCAAAAAATTCAGTATCGGCTTCCCCTGTGAGACCAATGATTTGGAGTGTTCAGGAATGAAATCGCACGCCGAGTTAATAATAACATCCATGCTATACAGCCTTAAGCAATCCGTCTCGTTTGAATAGAGCTTTCAAATTTCTTAGCGCCTGTCTCATTCGGTCTTTATTTTCGATAAGCCCAAACCGTACATACCCATCGCCTTGTTGGCCAAAACCTATTCCAGGAGACACAGCAACCTGGGCTTCTTTTAATAAATACTTGCTAAACTCTAATGACCCCATGGGAAGATAATGTGGAGGAATAGGTGCCCAAACGAACATTGTGGCTTTAGGTTTCGTTACGTTCCAACCTATTTCATTTAATCCATCGCATAAGATATTACGCCGTTTCTCGTAAAGCTCTCTAATTTCTTTAACGCAGTCATCTGAACCTTCCAGTGCTGCAATTGCAGCAACCTGAATTGGAGTAAAGGTACCATAATCCAAATAGGATTTAATTCGGGTAAGAGCGGCTACTAATTCTTCATTACCACAAGCAAAGCCTACACGCCAACCGGGCATGTTGTAAGATTTAGACATAGAATAGGTTTCAATAGCAACATCTATAGCCCCGGGAACCTGTAATATGGAAGGCGCTTTATAACCATCAAAAACAATATCAGCATATGCCAGATCATGAATGATCCAGATTTTATGACGTTTAGCCAAAGCCACAACTTGTTCAAAAAAAGAAAGGTCAACACAATGAGTACTTGGATTCGCCGGGAAATTAATCACTAAGGCTTTGGGTTTTGGCCAGCTTTGGGTAATTGCGTCCTCAACAGCAGCTAAAAACTGAGTTTCGTCGATTAAAGGAACTTGCTTTACATTAGCACCAGCAATAATAAAACCATAAGTATGAATAGGATAAGCCGGATCAGGCACCAATACCGTATCACCAGGCCCACTTATTGCTAAAGCCAAATGAGCAAGCCCCTCTTTAGAACCGATAGTTGCCAGTATTTGTGTTTCACTGTTTAAATGAACATCATAGTTACGCTGATACCATGTGGCCATGGCACGGCGTAATCGAGGTATCCCTTTGGACATTGAGTATCGATGAGTATCAGGTCTTTGGGCCGCCTCTATAAGCTTATTGACTATATGTGGAGGCGTAGGCTGATCGGGATTCCCCATGCCAAAATCAATGATGTCTTCTCCACGCGCCCTCGCCTCTGTTTTAAGTTGGTTTAAGGTATTAAATACATAAGGGGGCAAGCGTTTGATGCGTGGAAATTGACTCATAATATTTACCTCTGTGATATACTGTTAGCCACTATAACTTAATGAAATTTCTAAAACCATGCATATCAATTTGGAAGCAGCAGAACAGCATGCGGTTCAGGCATACAGCGATAAGAAGATTCAGATTAATTCCATCATATACGAAAATAGTTTAATTGTTTCTAAAGAAGAAATCATTACTGATTTATCAATTAGTGATATTCAAAATATTGACGAGTCTTATCTTAACTTATTGCTAAAATTAAAACCAGAACTCGTTATCATTGGCCATGAAAATACAGGTAAATATCCTCCTATGGCTATTATTAGTCAATTATCTCAACAGCAAATAGGTATTGAATGCATGTCTATTGGCGCTGCGTGTAGAACTTATAACGTATTACTCGGTGAGCATCGAACAGTTATCGCTGGTTTTATTTTTAAAAAATAAAGAAAAACAACAAAATAAGAGTAGCATCCTTAACGTGTTTGATAAAAATCAACAGGGCTTTTGCAAAAATCGCTGCCATTGGGGGAAGAGCCCTCACTTTATTCTGGATGACGGTTGAATACGTCATCTCGAACAATGTGACAGTTCTCCTGACAAGAGCGCGGTACCAACATATGAAGCCCCCTCACTTCGTCGAGATAAGGTGGAAAGAGCTGGCTCTTTAAAGCTGCCTTCTAGCCTCTAATACATTGGGTATTTGCTCTAACTTTGCCAGTAACCGAGATAAACTATTTAATCCATCTATTTCAACGGTTAAATTGATGTATGTCATATTTTCATGCTTGTTACTATTAGTCTGTAACGCGTAAACATGTGCTTTTTCGTTAGACAGCAAGGAAGTAACATCTTTTAATAATTCCGCTCGATCAAAAGCCTTAATCAAGACGTCAACCACATAATTTTCCCGTGTAGAACTACCCCAGTTTACTTGTAAAAACCGTTGTTTCTGCTTTTCGCTGGCATGAAGAATATTGGGACAATCTTGTCTATGCACTGAAACCCCGCGCCCAATCGTAATATAGCCAATTACCTCGTCTCCTGGTACAGGTTGACAGCATCTGGCCATAAAAGTAAGTAAATTACCCACTCCTTCAATTTTTAAATCGCTACCGGTGACTTCAGGTTGTTTTTGCTGAGGTTTAACAAATTTCAGAATATTCTGCTCGGAGGTTTCCGGGGGAGCAAGACGATTAACCACCTGCCCCATTTTAATATCACCGCGCCCTAAACTTGCGTACAGATCATCTGTTTTTTTGAAATGCAACAAGATAGCAACATCATTTAATTTATCTGATTTTATTCCCAAAGATTTTAATTCTTTTTCTAGTAACTCACGACCATCTTGAACATTTTTGTCGTAATCCTGCATCTTAAACCAATGCAATACTTTAGCTTTGGCCCTGGCTGTTTTTAAATAATTCAAATGGGGATTAATCCAATCGCGAGAGGGTTTAATTTCTTTACCTGTCAGCACCTCGACTTTGTCGCCCGTTTTTAACTGATAAGTTAGGGGGACAATGGTTCCATTTATTTTAGCCCCACGACATCGATGCCCTAAATCACTATGAACATGATAAGCAAAATCCAGAGGAGTCACCCCTTGTTGCATATCGAGCACATCTCCATCTGGAGTAAAGACATAAACTCTATCTTCAAGAAACTCTGTAGCGATACTCTCGGCAACGCCCTTGTTAGCAGCCATTTCCTGATGCCAAGCCAATACGTCACGCAACCATTCAATTTTACGTTCATGACTTTCTTTTTGTTGGGCCGAGCCTTCTTTATATTTCCAGTGCGCGGCAACGCCCATTTCAGCCAAATCATGCATGTGGAACGTTCTGATTTGTACTTCAAACACACGTCCTTCCGGCCCTTCTACAGCCGTATGCAATGATTGATATCCATTGGGTTTTGGATTAAAGATGTAATCATCAAACTCTGCGGGGATTTGCTTCCATAAAGTATGAACCATTCCCAATACTTCATAGCATTGAATTTCAGTATCTACCAATACCCGCACCGCAGTTGCATCATAGATTTCATCAAGCGATACATTTTTACGCTGCATTTTTTTAGCAATGCTATGAATATGTTTTGATCGGCCATAAACAGCAAAATGGTGGGCACCGATGGTCTTAATTTGATTATTCAGTTGATCGACAATCTTATTAACAAAATTATCTCTATCCAATCGTTTAGCTTTAAGCCCCTTGGCTATGGCTTTGTACTCATCTGGATGTAAGTAACGAAAAGCCAGATCCTCCATTTCCCACTTAATAGCACCAATTCCTAACCTGTTAGCCAACGGGGCATAAATTTCCATGGCTTCTGTAGCCAGCTGTTTCCGTATCGTTTCAGGTAAATGACCTGCTGTTCTTAAAATACACAAACGCTCTGCTAATTTAATTAATACCACACGAACATCATCAACCATGGCCAAGAGCATTTTGCGAATATTATCAATTTGATGTTTATTTTGGGGGTATTTATTTAATACCTGAAAATTGTTCATGGCACTCATTTTTTCTATGCCTTTGACCAATTTGGCGATATTGTGTCCCAGCTGCTCTTCTACATCGTCAATAGATAGACCGGCATAATGAACATTTTCAAAGATGATTGAGGCGGCTATAGTTTCTTGATCCACTTCGAGATCAGCGAGCAAGTCAGCCATAGACAGACCTTGTTGTAAACAAGTTTGTCCCGTTTCTGTTGCATGCTCTTGTCCCGCTAATTGACTTAAGGTGCAGGCATTACGAATAAGCTCAAGATTTTCTAAGTATCCTTTTGAGCCAAGCTGGTGTAGCCACATCTCTAGATCAATACTGCCATCAGAAGACAATGGAGTGGTATCTTTTACTCTAACCATGAGTTTTATCCTTTTTCAAACAAGGCTATAGATTCAACATGCGCTGTATGGGGAAACATATCCATAACCCCAGCCTTTACCAAAACATAACCTTTTTGATTTACTAATATATCTGTATCTCTGGCTAATGTTACTGGATTACAAGATACATATACAATCCGTTCGGGATTAAGTGAATCAATCTGCTTTACAATTTCCAGAGCACCCGATCGGGGAGGGTCAATTAATACTTTATTAAAAGATTGTTGGACCAGATTATTAACTTCCGTGATGTCGTCTAAATTAGAAGCATAAAAATCTACATTCTCCAGATGATTCGCTTTTGCATTCATGTAAGCTCTTTCAACCATGGTTTTACTGCCTTCAACACCAACAACTTTAGAGCAAAATTGAGCCATGGGAAGTGAAAAATTACCTAACCCACAAAATAAGTCTAGCACTATATCTGAACTTTTTAAGTCCATAAGCTGTAAAGCCAGTTTTACCATAGAACGATTCAGCTCCGCATTCACCTGAGTAAAGTCAGTTGGGTGAAATTGAAAGGTAATTTTATAATCAGGTAAATTATAAGTTAAATACTCACCTGAGTTAGGTGGATAAAAACAATAAACACTATCGGGACCACTTGGCTGAAGAAATATTTTATATTGATATTGCTCAGCAAATTGTTGAATTTTCAATTCATCATTGGCAGTTAATGGCGTTAAATTACGAAAAATAAGTCCTATTTCATTATCGCCAGCGGCAACTTCTATCTGGGCAATACAATGCTTATCTTCCATTGCATCTATTAAATGCCTTAAAGGGATTATATCTGCGTCAAGTTTGGCATTCAAAACGGGACATTGAGTAATTTCGGTAATATATCGAGGATTATTTCGCTCTCGAAATCCAACCATGGCGGTTTGTTTTTTTTCTACAAAGCGAACGCTTAAACGTGCTTTGTTTCTGTAATGCCAATAAGTACTGGTTAACGGAGGTAAAACTTCCTGGGGTTCAGTATGACCAAAGCGAGATAACAAATCTAAAAGCTGATCTTGCTTAAAATGAATTTGTTTGTCTTCACTCATATGTTGCAGGGAGCACCCTCCACACATCTGATAATGAGGACATCGTGGCTCCACCCGCAATGAAGAAGGCTCAATAACGGATAATAATCGCCCCTCATCAAAATCTTTTTTTACACGAGTATATTGAAATTCAACGGTTTCCTCAGGCAAGGCTCCCTGGATAAAGGTTGCTTTTCCGTTGATGCGTGCCACCCCTTTCCCATCATGACTTAAATTAACAATTTGGCACTTTTGAGGAGCAGGATCTGGCCTTGATTTAACTCTTTTCATTGAAATATTCTCATAAAACTATCACATTATACAAATTTAACTCATTTTTACTTTGCTATCTGCATTCAAATGCATATAATGGAAAAAAAATCAACATTGTAATCAATGAGATGCAAATTGTTAAAGAATATCACATAAGCCTCACTTTTGTCATGACTAGTTGATTTTAAGCATAGATAAAGGTGGCTTTTTGATTAAATAAAGGTCATTTTTTATTTTAGAATAGGTACTAAATAGAGTGACTTTGAATTTGTGCAAACAAATACGCCATTAAGAACAAAAAAAATATAAATGCTGTATAATGTAGAGAAATAAATATAAAAAAGTGCATTCATTAATTTATGCGGCAGGATGCGTAATTTGACTAAATTGAACTCCCGTTACTATTGTTTATAAGGACGGTGCAGAAAAAAACCGGAATAATTATGAAACCAGGATCCTCCCCCAAATTACAAAAAAATAAAAAAACGAGTTGTTTTCTTATTGGTGAAGATTATTTACTCATAAAATGCGCTGAGATATTGATTCACAATCAATATACAATTATTGGAATAACTTCTCCTTTTTCAAAAGTCAGAGAATGGGCTGTTGAGAATAATATTCCTGCATTTAAATCTATGGACGAGGCAGAGTCCATTTTAAACGAAGAAGAAATTGACTATTTATTTAGTATTGTAAACAGTAAGATTATTCCGAATAAGTTAA
Source organism: Legionella maioricensis (assembly GCF_023618015.1). Classification (GTDB taxonomy): domain Bacteria; phylum Pseudomonadota; class Gammaproteobacteria; order Legionellales; family Legionellaceae; genus Legionella; species Legionella maioricensis. Next base: position 103,159 of record NZ_JAJKBJ010000009.1, on the reverse strand, counting down.
TAGATAAAGCAAAAAAATTAGCAATAAACTATCACCACAGCCCATTGCCTAAATATGCAGGAGTTAATGCTACAAGTTGGGCCATACTAAATGGCGAAAAGAGCCATGGAGTGACCTGGCATGTTATTAGCGAAGTAATCGATGGTGGTGATATATTAAAACAAACAGTCTTTGAAATTGATGAACATGAAACCGCGCTCACCTTAAATCATAAATGCTACCAACATGCTTTAACCTTATTTAACAAGTTAATTACAGATATCAATAACGATACCTTAAAAAGATCCAAACAAGATACCAGCCAACGTTCTTATTATGGTTTAAATTCCAAAACTATAGGCAACGGCTTAATTGACTGGAATAGACCTGCTGAGGATATTGAGCGGCAATTTCGCGCCCTGTATATGGGAGTCTACGACAATTCACTTGGGGTCCTAAAGATTAAATTACATGATTCCAATTATATTGTTTCTGAACTAAAAATATGCACTGAAACCTCAAAAAACGCTCCTGGCACGATTAATGAAATTAATCCATCGTTTTGGCGAGTAGCCACTACAACAAAAGATATTATTTTATTAAAAATCAATACATTGTATGGAGTTGAGTGCTCTTTTGAAGAGTTAATTAATACTCATCATATTAAAGCAGGAAGCTCCCTTCAATTTATGAATCCTTCGGACTTCGATCAATTCAAATCAATAAGTGAGGATGTGAGCAAAAATGAGCAATTTTGGATAAACAAGCTGACAAGTTTTGAACCTGCAGAAGTGCCTTTTATTAATCAATTCACGTCTCATGAGGCCGGCACTTACGAATTAGTTAGTACCTATTCTATTAATAATGACGAATCAGGAATCGGGACAGATGATTTTGAGAAAACATTACTGACCTTATGGTTAATATATCTTTATCGCCTTGGTAACAAAAAAAATTTAGGGGTGGCTTTAAGCTACTCAAACATGAATCATTTGAATAAATTTGGACATTTTTTTTCGGCTGAAGTGCCATTTTTTGTTCAATTTGAAGATGATTTTAGTTTCGCTCAAGCATTTACGCTGGTTTGCAAACAACTTGAAATAATTAAAAGTAAGAATACGTTTTTAAAAGATATTTTCTATAGATATCAATCTCTTGCTGGCCTTTCGCCCTTTATTCCAATCTCTATTATCATTGAAGAAAATACAAACACCAAAGCCGACGAGTTAATTTCTGATTCTATTTGCATCTTAAAAATATCATTGTCAAACCAACGATTGGAATGGTATGTAAAAAAATTTTCATCCCACTCCAATAATAATCTCTTGAACTTCATTGCTAATAGCGCCCAACATTTTGCTGTACTAATGAATGCTATTACCAAAGATAGAAATAGCCCGATAAAGGCCTTACCTCTGCTGCCCCCCCAGGAAAGACAGAAGTTACTAGTGGACTGGAACAATACAAAAATAACTTATCCCAAAGAAAAAAATATTGGCTTACTGTTGGATGAGTCCTCTTATCAATATGCCGATGAAGTCGCAATTCAATTCGAGCATTCCTGTTTAACATACAGTGAATTAAACGATAAAGTGAACAGTCTGGTTGATTATTTTTCTGAAATTAAGGTGAAACACCAAGAAGCGATCATCGTATTTATGCCACGAAGCCTAGAATGGATAATTTCTATGTTAGCCATTATTAAATATGGTGCGATATATGTACCGGTCGTGAGTAATACCCCAATAAAACGTCTAGAACTCATTATTAGCGATTCAAAAGCGAAAATTGTATTAAGTAATAAAAGCCTTATCGATAAATTTAAAGAGTCATCTCTTGCTCATGCCCAATTAACTAATGTTCGCCAGTTAATGAAAAAATTACCTCAGCGTGTGACAGGCAACCTAATCCCTAATTTTTCTTCCGCCGATATTGCATACATATTATACACATCGGGAACTACGGGCGTTCCTAAAGGCGTGATAATTAAACATTACAGCGTAATCAATTTAATTCATGAACAAATTAGAAAACTAAATATTAATTCTAAAAGTAATGTATTACAGTTCGCATCAATTGGATTTGATGCATCTATTTGGGAGGTATTTTCCACGTTGATAGTCGGCGGGAAATTATGCATTCCTTCTGAAAAAACAGTATTACTTGGAGAAAGTCTTGCCGAGACAATTAATGCATTTAATATTACTCTTGCCACTCTACCTCCATCTATTCTTCAAACAATTTCAGTCTCTAAAATAAATAAATTAGAAACCATAGTGACCGCGGGTGAGTCATGCTCAAGAGAATTAGCTGATTTATGGGTCAATCAAGTATGCTTAATCAATGCGTACGGTCCAACAGAAACCACCGTATGCGCCACAATGGGGATTGTTGATCAAACGGATGATATCAATATAGGAAGGCCCATTGCCAATACTCAAACCTATATTTTGGATGATAATCTGAACCTTGTTCCAGAAGGAGTTATAGGTGAACTCTATATAGGCGGCGATGCTTTAGCTGTTGGTTATCTAAATCAACCCAAATTAACGCATCAATACTTTATTGCAAATCCGTTTTCCGACAATGAAGAAGATAAGTTATATAGAACAAGAGATTTAGTGCGCTGGTTACCGGAAGGGACTATTGAGTATATTGGGCGCGTAGACAATCAGATAAAAATTCGTGGGCTTAGAATTGAACCAGAAGCAATTGAAGCACAAATTCTGCACCATGCAGATATCACTCAGTGTGTTGTTTCTCTACAACATAATGATAAATTAGAAAAATTTATTGTAGCTTACTTCGTATCGGAAAAGAAAATAGATCTGCACGAGTTAAGGGAGTCTCTGCGTGAACACTTGCCTCATTATATGATCCCTAATTTTTTTGTTAAGATGAACTCTTTACCACTGACAATTAATGGTAAAATTGACCGCAAATCTTTACCAGTTCCCGATTTAAAATGCAATATTCATGCCCATGATTATGTTCCTCCCAGAACGGCAATAGAGAAAAAGTTATGTCAACTATGGGCTGACTTACTTGGGGTAGAGAAAGTTGGTATCCATAATGATTTTTTCACTATTGGTGGAAACTCACTATTGCTTAGTCAACTGATCATCATGCTGCGCGATCATTTTAATTTTGAAATGCATTTTTCAGTGATTCTTAAAAATCCAACTATTGAAGCGATTGCCGAGCTGGTTTCTAAAAAATTTAACGATGTTATTGATGAGGATTATAATAATAGATTCTTAAATGATACTATTCTTATCAAAGAAATTAAGCCACTTAATAATAGGTCCATCAACAGAATATCTACAAGTGTATTACTAACCGGGGCTACCGGATTTCTGGGTTCTCACTTATTGAAGGAACTCTACCTTAATAAAAACTTACAAATATATTGCCTTATTAGAGCAAAATCAGATTTAGATGCAAAAGGACTGATTGATAAGACTATTGAACGATATGGTTTTGATTTTTCTGTAGATGAACGCATTATTCCATTAGCAGGAGATTTGTCCGCTCCTCAACTGGGTCTTAAAGAAGATGTATTTATTTCATTGGCAAAAGAGCTGGATGAAATTTATCACAATGGAGCATTTGTTCATCATTTATACACATATGAAATGCTGAAATCAACGAATGTGGAAAGTACTGTAGAATTATTAAAGCTTGCAGGCCAGTTCAAAAATAAAAAAATTCATTATATATCTACACTTTCAGCTTTAAGTCAATTTACCGATCCAACAGGTTATATTATTGAGAACTTTATTCCCTTTGAAGCACAGGATCCTCCAGGTAATGGCTATAACCAGACTAAATGGGTTTCAGAAAAATTGTTATCTGCGGCAACTCATAGAGGATATTCCGTTAATATTTATCGCCCGGGTTGGATATTAGGTAGTACCCTAGAAGGGAATATTTCCATTAATAACAATCACTTTTTGTCGCTCATTGAAGGATGCGTTCAAATGAATTGTGCGCCAAATTGGGATATTGAGTTCAACATTCTCCCTGTTGACTTCTTAAGCAGAATGATTGTGAAAATATCTTCCATAAGCGATTTTAATAACAAAGTATTCAATTTTTCTAATACAAATCGAGTGAGTTGGGTTAACATAATCAAATTCTTAAACTCTTCTGGACACAATATAAAATTAATTGATAAAGAAGACTGGCATCACTCATTACAAGAAATAGGACGAGACAATAGTCTTTTTAACCTATTACCTTTATATAGAGGATTAGGAAGTAATATGGAAGGAAGTTTTAATCAAAGTAAATTTTCATACGATGAAAACGTACGAGTTGCTCTTAATATTTTTAATGAGTCTTACCCCATAATTAATCAAGATACATTATCTAAATTTTTGTATTTTTTGAAAAAATAATTATATGACTCACGGAATATACATGAATAAAAGCTCGAGTAACGAACAAAACAGTATTGAAAATTTATTATTATCAGTTCTTCTTGAGCGGGGCTCTGATATTGTCATTATGACTAAAAAAAATAGAATCTTGGAATTTAATACCAATGCAGAGCTTTACTTTAAACAGCCCCGATCTAAGATTTTAAACAAAAGCTATTCGTTCTTATGCACAGAATCCGGCAAAGAAAATATCTTATCTTTGGCGTTAAAAGACAAATCAAAAATATATATCGGCTCAGATCACATCGAATGGAATATAATAAACATCAATAATTCACTTATGAATAGTGATGAATATATCGTTATAGGAAAAGGATTTAACAATAAAGGCATTCCTACTGACGATCATACGCTACAAGAATATTTAAATATTTGGTCTAATTACATTCCAGGAAACATCTATTGGAAAGGTATAGATGGCGTTTATCTAGGGTGTAACGATGTCTTTTTAAAATCATTTGGTTTTAATTCAAAAAACAGGCTTGTAGGTAAAACAGACTATGACTTATGGGGGGATAATGCTCGCAACCTAATTGAGCATGATAAGATTGTTGTTGAATCAAGACGCCCTCACTGCTTTGAAGAGACCATATCGTTACCATCTGGAATAAAACAATATTTTACCGTTCTAAAAGCTCCATTGATTAATGATACTGGGAATTTGATTGGAATTATCAACAATGCCTTATCAATCAATGAAATCAAAAATGCCTTGATTAAAATTACACTAGAAAAAGAAAAAATCGAAACAGAAAATAAAACGATTTCCCAATATTTACAAGATATTATTTCAGCTGTTCCAGGAAGCATTTACTGGAAAAATAAGGAAGGTATCTATCTTGGTTGTAATGATTTTATGGCTAAAACAGCTGGATTATCTACTAGCGATATCATTGGAAAATCTGACTACGAACTCTGGCCAAGCCAAGCCTCAAAATTATGTGAAAACGATAAACGGGTTATGGATTTAGGCCAATCCATCAGGATGGAAGAAGAAGTAACTCTTTCCAATGGAAAAAAGAGATTTTTTATCGTAGATAAAATGCCCCTACGTGATCCCAACGGAAAGTTAAACGGGATTATCGGTAATTCAATGGAGATTACCGATCTTAAAGAAATCCAGGCCGCATTGGAGTCTGCTAACAACGCAAAAACTGAATTTATTGCCAATATGAGCCATGATATTCGAACTCCTTTAACCGGCGTTGTGGGCATGTCTAAATTACTTGAAGATAAAGTAGAGGATCCAAATCAAAAGCAATATGCCCAATGGCTTGGAGAAAGTGGAGCTCAACTTCTTAATATGTTGAACGTGATATTAGATACTGTTTCAGCAGAAAACGTAAATGAGACTGATTTACATGAAGAACCTTTTAACTTGAATCAAGTCATATTGGATATTCTACAGCTAGAACGTCCATCCACATTAACAAAAGGAATTAATTTAAAAACTCATGTGGATGAGACCATCCCCCCTTGTTTGGTTAGCGATCATACTAAAATTCATCGCATTTTATTAAATTTACTGGGTAATGCGATTAAGTTTACTCAAGTGGGTCAAATTGAAATTGACGTAAAGCTCTTAAAAAAAAGCAAAACACACGTTTCGCTTCATTTTAGCGTTACTGATACCGGCATCGGTATTCCCTATGATCTTCAAGATAAAGTATTTGATAAATTTTTCCGGGTGACACCATCCTATAAAGGGGTCTATACAGGGCATGGTCTTGGTCTTCACATCGCCCAATCTTATGCCAATTTATTAGGCGGAAAAATCAAGTTAACCAGTACACCAGGAGCAGGAACGACCTTTTATTTTGACTTGTTACTAAAAATAGGCGATGGCTTACCCCATGAAGTGCCATCCAATGATAAGATGTTAGATGAGATTCAACCACCCTCTTCATCTACTGATCCCATCCCTACTGCAACTGAATTACCTGCCAATGCCCCCAGATTATTACTTGTTGAAGACAATCACATCGCTCTGCTGACACTTGAAAATATTGCAACTCAAGCTGGTTGCCGATTTAGCAGTGCTATTGATGGAGAAAGCGCTCTTAATTTAGCCAAAACAGAATCATTTGATTTAATTATTACGGATCTGGGGCTTCCTGGCATATCAGGTATTGATTTCACTCATCAATTACGCGAATTTGAAAAAGAGCAGCATAAAAAACCTATTCCTATTATTGGACTAACTGCTCACGCAGAGAATAAAATAAAAAAAGAATGTTTACAATCTGGAATGAATGCGGCATTTACCAAACCAATGAATCCAGAAATTTTGGAAAAAATTAAATTGACTTATCTTTCATCTATTAACTTTTCATCAATAAAAACTAAATCTGCTAAAACAGCTAATTCAAAAAAGCTTGGTGCAGATTTACCAGATTCTGAAGAAGAACTCTTTAAACTGGAAGCTTTTCCATTATTAAATGCTAAAAGCGCACTTGCTAATATGGGGAATAATGCAGTTTTGCTTAATAATATTTTAAAGTCCATGGTTGAACAAGAAATCCCTAATGATATTATGGAACTAGAAAATGCTCATCGTTCAAATGATTGGGAGACTATCGAAAAGCTCGCCCATCGCATGAAAGGGGGACTGGTTTATTGTGGCACGACTAAGCTGGTGCATGCCTGCCAATATCTCGAACGATATCGTAAAGCCGGACATGTCAAATTTCTTGAACCGCTCTACCAGCAGTTATGTGTCGTCATTGAAGAAACTAAAAATGCAATCAATGAATGGCTCACACGGTAATTCAGGCGCCCCATTTCATTAACTAAATCCGGGGTGCAGGATAAGTTCCCAGCACCCTCTGAGTTTAAATTAAAAACCAAGCTGAAGTTCATTTTCCCAAGATGAGTCGCAGGTGTCAGCTAACACAGCAAGAGGATAGGTCAAAAACATGCTGGCCGCAGCGAGTAACATCGCAATTGAAGCAAGTGCCAAAGTAAATGTTGTAATCACTGGTAAAACCGGGACCACAAAGGTCAAAATCCCGCATACTGCAGCTGCCGCAACAACATTTTCAAGACCTTCTGCCCCTCTGCCATTGCCTTCACGGGCTATTGCCATAAATGTATTGGTGTAGGGTGATACAGCAAATTTAGTGCATCCCCAAAAAAAAGAACCATATCCTCGACTTAATGATTGAGTTGCTGACATTAATTTCTCCTGATGATTATATTTGAAAAAACAGCTTAGTTTCCTGTGAGTCCCTAGATCAATGAATCCTATGATTGGAGTGATTCTCGGAGTGATTTTTCATATTAAAATAATTCCGCAGCAGTGTACTGCGTTATTATTAAGGGAATATTAAGGGAGCCCTTTACTATCGTGAGTAACATCCCTCCATTGAGGATAGGCTCCCAACTGCTCAAATTAGGTGCCAGCGGAGTATGGCTTTATGAATTCCATCGCTTATTAGCCCTGATATTTAAATAATTTAACTGCAAAACATGCGATCACTTCGTTCGTTATTTGTGTATAATAGGTTATGCCGTTTTATGAAACCAATATATTATGCAAAATAAAAACTGTTTTTTTCAACAACCACTGCAAAGCAGAGAAATCCCTAATCGGGCTAAAAATTCTACTGATTTAAGCCTCCAAAAGGCGAAACTAAATCATACTTTTGATGAAGATAAAGAAGATAAGTACAGCGATTTACTCTGTAGGGCGCTTTGGGGAGTTTCCTATCAACAGATTCATAAATCCCCCATATTAGGTTTTTCACTGCCTAGCCCGGAACCTATAAAGTACGTAATACCACGAACTTTTTATACCTTAAGTAGCGAACGGTGTTTAGACGCACCCGGATTATCTAATAACTATTATTATCAACCTATCAATTGGGCTACTGAAACACAGATTTACATTGGATTAGAATCAAAACTATATTCCTATAATGTCATTAAGCGCAAGGCACAGCAAATTGAAGTTGGTTCTATTGAGGACTCAACAATTACCGCTTTAGCTTATAACTCTTCACTATCAGTATTAGCAAGAGCGGGTTCAGATTCCAGCATTCAATTCATCGATCCTCTTATAAATACTCAAATCGGATTAAATCAGGAAACTTCTACGACTACCAATATAGTTTCTGATATGAGTAATGGTTTTTATATGATTGGACAAACCAGTGGTGCTCTTGTTCATTATGATTTACGCGATCATAAAAAAAAGGCTCCATTAGTGAACTTTCCCAACGCTATGCTTATCGGCCTGGCTTTTAATCATTATAACCTGGCGATTAGTACGGACACTTGCGTACAAATTTATGACTCACGTCGAATGAAAGCGCCTCGATTAAAATTTGAAGGGCATAATCCACCATCAAAGGCATTAGCCTTTTCACCCAATACAACTCACAGAATTGTGACTGGAGGTGGGGCAAAAGATAAAAACTTAATCGTATGGAATACGGATACAGGAAAAATTATTGCTCAAAAAAAGATAGATAATCAAATATGTGGTGTTCATTGGTTAGATCGTCAAGGTATTTTTGTAGCGGAAGGTTATAGCGGTAATCGTGTATCCTGTTGGTCGATTGAAGGCACTAAACTGTCTATAGATGACAGTAGTACCCTCCATACCGATAAAGTTCTATTTTCCGCTCAGCATCCGGTACAAAAAGAGCAGTTAATAACCGCTGCCAGTGGAAATGATGAAAAATTTCGTTTCTGGACGGTAAAAAACGTTAAGAAATCCGTCGAAGTATCTGATGAAATCTCAACTACTTACCTAACTATGCCAGTAATTCGTTAAAAAAGGGATATAAAGCTGTTTTATTACCAAAGGTCACATGAAATATAAGTAAGTGTGCACGAGGCATGCATATTTCGTCATTGCGAGACTTGGCGAAGCAATTGACTGATGCTTCGCTGAAAATCGGTGCTGGGCTGCTTCACTATATTCGCAATGACGACTTTTTTTATCTGACTATCAAAGAGAGAAAATGGTATTCCTATGGAGCAACGCGTAATCCACGCTACAATATTGAGCCATAGACTTATTACCTGAGTAAGCTGAACACTGCGAGTCCCTGGGTTTTAAACCACTCATTATCCCCTCCTAGTGCAAAGGGCTTTAGTCCTGGAATAGCTTGAATGTTTGGATAGCCTGTTGTGACAAAATAGCGTTGGCCAATAAAATGAAATTCTTTTGTATCGCGCGCGGGGCTAACCAAAATACGCCCATCAGGTACTAGTTTAATCAATTGTTTAATAAAATCGACAATATCAATTTCACTCTCAATGCCGTTTCGAACGCCTAACAGGTAAGGAACAAAAGCGGTATCGAAAATTTGTTTTTCCTTATGAGCTATCAGTTGATGCACCTCACCAGCATAAAACTTTATATTTTTATCCAATTCAAAATCCTCTTCTCCCTTGGATTGAATTGCATGACGAACTAGTGACAGCATGTAATAAATATAAGTGCGTCTCAATGATTTGGGTTTCAGAGCCCAACATAAAATATTCTTTAGCGCTCCGGAGGGTAAAGTAAGGAGTGGTGGATACCAACAGGTAAGTGCTGCCAATAATTCTCCAATTGAAGGATAAGATTGACCTTGAGAACCATACTCTCGATAATGATAATATTTCTTAAATGCTTTTATCCAGGCAATGGTGACGGGATCTTTATCATAGACCGTAACTGATTTTGCTCCTGCATGAGCAAACAGGAAAGCACTATTCCCATAACCAGGAATGACTAAAACGTTTTTTCCCTCTATATCAGCCTTGATATCATATCGCCCTTTCTTATCTCCAGATAAAACCAATGATAAATATCGTTCTGCACCCATTGGATAGATTAATACCTCCTGGTTATCAGAAACTCGGGTTACGCGTTGTTCTGATATCCATTTCGTTTCCTGCTTGCTTAATAAAGTATTACTAATAGCCATAACTGATTTACCCTAACATTCAACTCATCAGATATTAAACATCACCTCGCAACCTGGCAAGAAAAGTGAAATGGAGTTACATTAAAATAAAAAATTATCGTGCCAAAATATTGTATTGTTGTCCAACCTTATTGGGCTATTCCTTCCCTTTAACCCCATTCCAATCGTTAGCCTATATACTGATAAGTTATTTAAACTATATCCACATAGACACATAAACCAGTATAACCCCAAAAAATAACCCAATACGACAGATGACTTGTAATAAATAGTCTATAATTGCTCTTATAATGGACTTAATGATCAAAATAAGGAGCTTCCCTGGTATCAGATACTGAACTTAAGGAATCTCATAATGGGTGTTGTAGATAATAAAAATATCCAGACATTAACCGAACTTATTGAATTACGAGCGATAGACTCTTCTGATAAAACCGCTTTTACATTTATTGAGCCTCAGACAGACTCCATACAAACTTTGACTTATAAGGAACTAAGAGATAAGGCAATAGCAGTTGCAGCAGAATTGCAAAAACAGAAGATCACCCCGGGGGATCGAGTTTTACTTGTATATCCTCCAGGATTAGATTTAATTATTGCGATGTTTGGGTGTATGTTTGCAGGGGGAATATGCATATTAACCTATCCACCAGCAACTGATAAGATGGTACAAAAGATACAGCATATTATTACTGATGCCAAGCCAGATTGGGCATTATGTACTCGTAATTTTGCAAATCAATTCAGGCAATTAAAACGAGCCAAATCAGCATTTAAAATTCCCTTAATGAAACATCTTGGTAAACGAATACTGAAGCGAGCTTACACATTATCGCATTGGGATGTGGAACATTTAAAATGGATAACAACGGATCAATTACGTTCCAAAAACACTTATAAGCCTGAAAAAATCGAATCAAAACAGAACGTGTTATTTCAATACAGTTCTGGTTCAACAAGCAAGCCCAAAGGAATTGTATTAACCCATCAAAATTTAGTGCATAACATAGAAACAATTTATAAAGAAATGTGTGGTAATCGTTCGGACCATATCTGTTGTTTTTGGTTGCCACCTTACCACGATATGGGGCTAATTTGCGGAATCTTTACCCCTATTTTTGGAGGTATGCCTAGTATTCTGCTCTCTCCGATTGATTTTCTGAAAAGACCGTTAACCTGGCTAGAAATTATTACTAAATATCGGGTAACCATTACCGGTGGACCTAATTTTTCTTATGATTATTGTGTTAATAAAATTACTGAAGATCAGAAAAATTCATTGAACTTAAGTTCATTACAGATGGCATTTTGTGGAGCAGAACCAATACATACAGCAACGTTTGATCGTTTTTATAACTACTTTGTAGGGTGTGGTTTTAAACGGGAAAGCTTTGGTCCCTGTTATGGTTTGGCTGAGTCCTCTGTATTTGTTTGTGGTGCAGGAATTAATCATGATTATTCGATTGGTTCTTTTTCCAATACTTTATTAAAGCAAGGGAAGGTTAAAGAAGTTTCCGCTACTGAGCAAGACAGTAAATCATTAGTTAGCGTAGGCCTACCAGTTTTTAATGTAAAAATAGTAGACCCCGATGCCCGTCAGGTTTTGGCAGCGGACAAGATAGGGGAAATCTGGGTAGGATGGAATGAAAGTACAGCGCAAGGCTATTGGCATCAGCCCGAGTTAACCCATGATGTATTTCAGGCAAAGCTTGTAGATGATGATGCTGACGCCTATTACTTACGTACGGGAGATTTAGGATTTATCTATAATAATCAATTATTTATATGTGGTCGAATCAAGGATGTGATTATTATTCATGGCGTAAATTTTTATCCGCAGGATATTGAAGTAACCGTATCAGGTGCCCATCCTTCAATAAGGTATGGGTGTGTTGCTGCATTTAATATTGAGGTTGATGAAGAGGAAAAATTAGCTATCGTTTGCGAAGTAAATGAGGGTACAGATTATGATGCCGTTATTCATGCTATTAATTTAGCAATTGCCAAGGAGCATCAAATACCAGTGCATACGATCGCTTTGATCAAAGCCAAGTCATTACCGAAAACAACCAGTGGGAAAATCCAGCGAAGCTTAAGTCGGGAGTTGCTACTGAAACGAGAACTGTCGCTGGTTAAGCTATGGGATGTAACCCAGTTATTAACACCAAAGACTGATATTTCAGTAAATGGGGCTGCCCCGCTGCCAATTAATCTAAAAGATTTTCTTATTAATAAGGTAGCAGCTCAGACTCAATTAAAACCCGAAGCAATTGATGGGGATAGGCCATTAACCGAGTATGGGATTGACTCTATTGGTATTGTTGCATTGGTTGACGAAATGGAACAGTTACTGGGCAAAAAAATTGAAATAGGTTTATTCTGGGATTATCCAACGATCAATATGATAACTGAGTATTTTTCAAAAGAGCCGGGTGCATTGGTAACCGCTAAAGCGATTAATCCTTATGCTCATGGCGTAGGGAACAAGGGAATATTTAAAAAAGCAGGCAAAACAGGAATTTTATTAATACATGGATTTAGCGGCACACCCGGTGAAATGCTGGATTTTGGGAATTATTTATGGAAAGCAAATATTACTGTTGCCATACCTCAACTTTCTGGCCACTGTGCTTCAGAGAAAGACTTTAAATGCTCTAATCGCCATGATTGGTATCTTTCAGTACTAAACGCTTACAATTTGCTTCTGGAGCATTGTGATCAAATCTATGTTTCCGGCTTATCTGTGGGCGGTTTATTGGGCTTGCGGCTGGCAGCGGAACAACAGAAAAAATTAGCGGGCGTTATCTTGTTAAGCCCGCTATTTTTTTATGATGGATGGAATATGTCAAAACTCAAAGCCAATCTTTTAATGCCCATGGTTATTCATACACCCTTAAGATTTTTGGCTTCATTTAAAGAAAAATCACCTTATGGAATTAAGGATGAGCAAGCCAGGCAGGCAATCGAAGTGGTAATGCAGAGTCAATCTGGGGATTTTTCAGAACAAGTAGGAATTATGAAAATATCTGGAGTCAGCTTAAAAGAGGTTAATAGACTAATACGTGATACTACTCGGTTATTACCTAAAGTCCATTGTCCCGCCCTGATTATTCACTCCTTGGAGGATGATATGGCCAGTACCCGAAATGCAGATTTTGTGCAACGCAAAATTGGTTCTCGAGAAATTGAACTATGCTTCTTAGAAGATTGTTATCACGTGATTACTTTAGACAAGAAGAAAAAAGAAGTCGCCGAGAGAGTTCTGCTTTTTCTTAAAAGCAATAACTAACCACCATTCAGTGAATAAGGTAAAACAGTAATGATATTTTTAGTGGATTTTGATGGGACCATTTCAATTAATGACACGATTGATGTAATGCTCGAGTTATTTGCATCAAAAGAGTATTTAGCGATTGAGATGCGATGGAAAAATAATGAAATCAGCTCAATGGAGTGTATGAAACGTCAATTTGAGTTAATTAGAGCGGAAGAAGCAGCACTAATTAACTATATGGATAGTATTGATATTGATTTGTCTTTTATTGATTTTTGCCACTATGCACTGAAATTGGGAGCAATTGCCATAGCGAGTGATGGTATTGATTATCCAATTCGTAAGATTCTAGAAAAGCACCAAATTAACAATATTCCTGTTTTTGCTAATAAAATAAAAATAATAGAGGGAGGTGCCTCCATTTCTTTTCCTTATGCGTCGAACTGCATTAAGCAATCAGGTTGTTGCAAATGTTCTGTCAGTCGAAATTTGTGTATAACGCAAAAGAAAAAAATTGTATTGATTGGCAATGGGCAATCAGACATGTGCCTTGCCGAGCGTGCTGATGTTGTATTTGCCAAAGATTCCTTAAAAGATTTTTGCATTAGTAAGGGCATTCCATTCAATGGATTTAACAGTTTTATGGACATTGTTGTATTAATGAAAAAATGGAAGAAACCCGAGCATTCATGGGCATTAAACAGTTCAGACGTGGAACAGAATAAATATTAATTAACTAGTATGGGGTAAACGACATGGATATTCCTTCTCTTTTAAAAAAAGACAGTCAATATTGTTCTTATGGAGACACGGTACATTACGCGAATCCTCCCAAGTTTTTTGCTGATTGCAATGGAAGTTATCTTTATGATAGTGATGGAACTCCCTATCTTGATTTGCAGATGTGGTATTCAGCAGTTAATTTTGGCTATAAAAACCAACAACTGAGTGATGTATTAAAAAGGCAAATTGATCGTTTACCGCAATTGGCATGTCAATACCTTCATCCGGAGAAAATTGAACTCGCCGAGGCTTTATGTAAAAACATTGAGGAACGGACTGGTCAAAAGGGGCGAATTCACTTTAATGTTGGTGGCTCTCAAGCAATTGAGGATGCGCTAAAATTGGTACGTAATGAAACGAAAAAGAATTTAATGTTTGCCTTTATGGGCGGATATCATGGCAGAACTTTAGGGGCATCCAGTATTACCTCCAGTTATCGATATCGCAGACGCTATGGGCATTTCTCTGATCGAGCTTTTTTCCAGCCTTTTCCTTATTGTTTTCGCTGTCCTTATGAGATGAAAAGAGAGAAATGCGGTTTGTATTGTGTCAATCAGTTTAAAAAACTGTTTGATACTGAATACAACTCGGTATGGGATGATAAAGCTGGTGAAGCAGAATACGGTGCTTTTTTCATTGAGTTTATTCAGGGAACCGGAGGATATGTCATCCCTCCTCCAGGCTATTTTCAAGAATTGGCAAAGACATTAAAAGAGCACAACATTTTACTTGTTGCTGATGAAATACAAATGGGATTTTATCGCACTGGAAAATTTTGGTCATTCGAACATTTTGGAGTAACTCCAGACATTATTGTTTTTGGTAAAGCATTAACTAATGGGCTAAATCCCATCTCTGGTATCTGGGCTAAAGAAGATTTAATTTCACCACAGAAATTTCCTCCTGGTTCTACTCATTCTACCTATTCATCTAATCCACTAGGGACTGCAGTAGGATTAGAAGTTATGAAGTTATTAGCAGATGGTAAAATTGAAAAGAACGTCAATGAACAAGGAGCCTATTTTCTAGAACAAATTAAAGAACTGAAGACACGCTGGAAGATGATTGGAGATGTAGACGGGCTTGGTATGGCATTGCGTATTGAGCTTTGTGAAGAAGATGGCCACACTCCGAACAGAAAATTGGCAGATGCCATTTTTAATGAAGGTTTAAAAGGGGATTTAGAAGTTGATAATAAAAAATATGGATTAGTTCTGGATATAGGGGGATATTACAAAAATGTATTTACCCTAGCCCCTTCATTGATGATTACACGAGATGAAATCGATTTGGGTATTAAGCTTTTGGAGGTTTTACTCAAACGTTGTGGTGCTGCTTAAAACATAAGAGCCTGTACTTATCAGTTTTGCACACTTGCCTACGCCCTAGTGGACATGCCACGGGGCGCCGGAGTAGAACAAGAATTGGTCTTCAGAGCTCTGTATAAGACTCAGAAAATAGCACAGGGGATTCTTATTCTTTAGGTAGTGAACCTATAAACTCAGTCACTTGTTTGGGATTAAGCTCATAAGTCTGGCCTCTGGTTAAAAACCTTGGCATGGAAAGCATTCCATAGCGAATTCTAATTAAACGACTTACCTCAACGCCTTGAGACTCCCAAAGGCGTCTTACTTCGCGATTTCGACCTTCATTCAAAGTAACATGATACCATGAATTAGATCCTTCACCGCCGCGAAACTCTATACGAGTGAATTTAGCCATTCCATCATCCAAAGCTACTCCCTTCTCCAAATTACGTAAAGCATCCGGACTTACTTGTCCATGCACTCTCACGGCATATTCTCTTTCCAGGCCATACTTAGGATGCATTAATTGGTTAGCCAACTCACCATTAGTAGTAAAAATAAGCAGTCCTGAGGTATTAACGTCCAATCGCCCCACCTGCACCCATCGTCCCTGTTTTAAATGGGGTAAATTATCAAATACAGTCTTATCGAATTTTGGATCATGGCGGCTTGAAATTTCTCCAACAGGCTTATGATAAAGCAAAATTCTTGTATTTTGCTTTATCTTTAGCGGATTGGAAATTAATTTCCCTTTCACCGTAATTTTATCAAGTGGTCCTGCTGAATCGCCCAGTTTTACGGGCTTACCATTAACTTGAACCCAACCATTCTCTATCCATCGCTCCATTTCACGACGAGAACCCAGGCCTGCCTGACTTAATATTTTTTGTAACCTTTCGCTGCTCATTCAGTAATACACTCTTCATTAGTTTGGTTTGCATTATGCACGGTCAATGTTTCCAAAACTTCGGGTAAGGATGGAAGTTCGTTTAAATAGTTTAGATTAAAATAATTCAAAAATTCTTTAGTTGTAGTATAAACAGCTGGTTTTCCGGGAACGTTTTTATAACCGGCAATTCGAATCCACTCTCTTTCCATTAGAGTCTTCATTATCTGGCTGTTGACTGCTACCCCGCGTATTTCTTCGATATCAGCACGGGTAACAGGTTGCTTATAAGCAATTATTGCCAAAGTTTCAAGTAATGCGCGTGAGTATTTGGCAGGTTTTTCAATTTGCATACGAGATACCCAAGAACTATATTCAGTTTTGGTCTGCACGTGGTAACCGCTTGCAACTTGAATTAACTCAAATGCTCGTGATGAATAATCAGCCTGCAAGTGAGCCATTACTTTTTTTAAATCCGCTATTGTTGGCCTTTGATTTTCTTCAAAAACTTCCTGCATCTTTTCTAGAGAAACAGGTTCATTAGAGCTTAAAAGTATGGCTTCAACTATATTTTTAAATTCATTTTCATCCATATCATGCCGCCTGCAAGTGGATAGGAGAAAATGCCTGAGCTTGCGTTATAATCAATAAAGATTGCCTTGCTAATTCAAGAATAGCCAATAATGAAACGACTAACCCCATGCGCCCCTCTTCAAGGGTAAATAATTGATTAAATTCTAAAACTTTATGCTGTTGTAATTGAAGCAAAACTTGACTCATTCGCTCACGAACTGACATGATTTCCTTGGCCACCTGATGATGAGTCAGATGCTCCTCTCGCTGCAATAATGATTTCATCGCCTCAATTAACTCAGCTAACTCAACCTCAGGATGGATTTTTATCGTTTCCAGCTCATCAGGCATTACTTGAATTAAAAACGTGTCTCGCTCTTTCCTTGGGAGGCCATCAAGCAGCTCAGCAGCGTGTTTTATTTGTTCATAAGCCTGCAATCTCCTCACTAATGTCATTCGTGGATCTTCATCTTCCTCATCTTCACTAGTTGCAGAGACAGGCAATAATAATCTGGATTTAATTTCTGCTAACATAGCCGCCATCAGCAAGTAATCAGCTGCAAGTTCTAAACGACGACACTCCATAAGCTGGATGTATTGAAGGTATTGTTTGGTAATACTCACGATAGGGATATTAAGTATGTCTATATTTTGTTTTCGGATCAGATATAAAAGTAAATCCAGAGGCCCACTGAAAGAGTCCAGTAGCACCTCTAAAGCATCTGGAGGAATAAATAAGTCATCAGGGACCTGAGTAAGCTCTTTACCGTCTACTATAGCGCGTATCTCAGGCTTAATTGATAACTCGGTACTCATATCAGTAATCCAAACCCATTACTTCTCTTACTGTATTTAACGTTTTATTAGCTTCCTCTCTGGCAGCTTCGCTTCCTTCACTAACGATACGCTTCACTGAACCTAAATCGGATTCATAACCAACAATGGATTCCTGAATGGGCGCAAGTTCTTGATTAATGGCGTCAATGACTGGTCTTTTACAATCAATACAACCAATCCCTGCAGAACGACACCCTTTTTGTACCCAATCCTTAACCTCATTATTAGAATAGATCTTATGGAACTGCCATACAGGACATTTTTCTGGATCACCAGGATCAGTTCGTTTAACTCGTGCCGGATCAGTTGGCATGGTCAACACTTTCTTTTCTACCTGTTCAGGCTTCTCTCTTAACATAATGGTATTATTATAAGACTTGGACATTTTCTGTCCATCAGTTCCTGGCATTTTTGCGTTTTCTGTTAGCATGGGATGAGGTTCAGGCAATATAATTTTGCCGCTTCCTTCCAAATAGCCTAATAATCTTTCTTTATCCCCTATCGATAAATTGGATTGATCTTCTAAAAGGGCCTGTGCTGTTTTTATAGACTCATGAACACCATTTTCTTGAAACTGTCGTCGCAATTCTTTATAAATTTTTCCATTTTTTTTGCCCATTTTACTTATCGCTTCTATAGCTAATTCTTCAAAATTAGCTTCCTTACCATAAATATGATTAAAGCGACGGGCTACTTCACGTATTAACTCGATGTGAGCTACCTGATCTTCGCCTACTGGAACATAGTCCGCGTGATACAATAAAACATCAGCACTTTGCAGCAAGGGATAACCTAAAAAGCCATAGGTTGATAAGTCTTTCTCTTTTAACTTTTCCTGTTGATCTTTATAGCTAGGTACTCGCTCTAGCCATCCTAAAGGCGTAATCATTGATAAAAGTAAATGTAATTCCGCATGTTCAGGGACCCAGGATTGAATAAAGATTGTTGATAATCCAGGATTAACACCACAGGCCAGCCAGTCAATGACCATATCCCAAACATGGTTTTTTATAAAGCTGGGATCTTCATATTGCGTCGTTAAACCATGCCAATCGGCCGCAAAAAAGAAACAATCATATTGATGTTGTAATTTAATCCAGTTTTTTAATACACCATGATAATGTCCAAGATGTAACCGTCCACTGACACGCATTCCAGAAACAACTCGTTTATTGGAAGTAAATAATGCTGACATCAATATCCTCTGCTAGTTAATAATTAAAACAATAATTTCTCTAAAAATCCGTAAAAAATTTTACATCCCTTGATATACATTTAATCGAGCTGACATTATCTAAAAGGTTCGGGATCGCCCTTCCCCTCTCTTAAAATCACGGGATAGTCGCCTGTTAAATCAACGACTGTAGTAGGTTCATGCCCACAATTGCCGCCATCAATAATAAGATCAGTTTGAGCCCCTAAAAGGTCCTTAATGGCCTCAGGTTCACTTAAAGGTGCTTTTGCACCTGGAAGAATCAAAGTGGTACTCATCAAGGGAGCTTCCAAACACTCCAACAAAGATAGGGTTATCGTATTGTCTGGTACTCTAAGTCCCAAGGTTCTTCTCTTCGGATGAAGCATTAAACGAGGCACTTCATGCGTTGCATTGAGAATAAAAGTATAGGAGCCTGGCGTAAAAGCCTTCAAAAGCCTAAATATAGAATTCGATACCTTGGCGTACGTTCCGAGCTGAGATAAATCACGGCAAACCAAAGTCATATTGTGATTTTTATCCAATTGCCTTAAACGCCTGATGCGCTCAAGAGCTGATTTATTCCCAAGACTACAGCCTAATGCATAACCAGAATCGGTTGGATAAACAATTAATCCGCCCTCTTCAATAATGGAAACCGCTTTTCTCAGCAATCGAGCTTGAGGATTATCAGGATGTAATGCGAAAAACTGACTCATAAAGTCCCCTGTTAAATGTTCCAATCATGCCAAATAGGCTTACAGTTTACTGGTAGTTGTTGCTGTCGTCCAAGGTTTATGCGAGATAATGCGTCACTATGAAAATCTGAGCCTGAAGAGGCTAACAAATTAAACCGTATACTTGTTGCGGCCATTTCTTGAATTTGTGTCACTGTCATTTCGCCTGAAACCACTTCAATACCTTCCCCACCAGCCTCTTTAAATTCTTTGATTAACTCATGCAATTTAGAACGCGTCAATCCGTATTTGAGCGGATGAGCAATAACTGCCTTACCCCCTGCGTCAACTATTCCCTTGACTGCTTCTTGAATAGTAATCCATGGCGTAGGAATATAGGCATTTTTGCCTCTGCCCAGAAATTGTTTAAAAGCAGATTTCATATCCCGTGTTTTGCCTTCGTTAATTAAGACACGGGCAAAATGAGGGCGTCCAACTCTATTATGCCCCGCCAACTCACAGGCTTTATCATAAGCATCCATTATACCAACCAAAGATAGCGATTGACCAATTGCTACGGCTCGCTCTATTCTACTTTGATTTTGCTGTTGAATTAAATCATTTAATTCAGAAGAATGATTGATTTGATATCCCAATACATGAATATCATATTTCTTCCAACGAGCACTCAGCTCTATCCCATTAATTATTTTAATTTGAGTCGTTGAAGCAGCTTGATTTAATGCGCTGTAACCAGCAACAGTATCGTGGTCAGTTAGAGACAGGCATAGTAACTGTTGATTTTGAGCTTTTTGTATTAATTCCTCAGGGCTTAACGCCCCATCGGAAAAATTACTATGACAATGAAGATCAATCATAAATAATGAATTACTTAAATCAAAAGATTATAGCATGTATCTCGGGTAAATTAGTGAAATATTGCTTTATTTAATAGTATTAAACTTGCAGAAGAGGCAGCTTTTGAACTATTCTTTAAGTATGGTCATTTTAATTATATAAATACTCTTGAGCAGTACACTAAATAGTAGCATCATAAAACTACCACATCTTAGTACGCAGGAAATAGCTAATCTGTGTGGTGTTTTGCACAGTAACTTTAAATTATTAGAAGAACATTTCAATTTGACTATCAAAATCAAACAGAACACAGTGATTCTGTCTGGTTCCTCTGAACAGTCATTCAAAGCAGTAAAACAAATACTTAATTTATTATATCCGTTGTCCAAAAAACCTATAGATACTCAAACTATCCGTGTTTTACTCCATGAGGATTACCAAACCGCGATGACTCATCATATTAAATTATCTCGCAAATCCATTTCAGCCCGAAATAATAAACAAGCTGCATTTTTGGATGCCATTGACAAATTCGGGATCACCTTTGCGGTTGGCCCTGCAGGAACCGGAAAAACCTATCTTGCTGTTTCTAAGGCTATAGAAAGTTTTGAAAAAGGAGAGGTACAAAGACTCATTTTTGTAAGGCCAGCCGTGGAGGCAGGTGAAAAATTAGGCTTTCTACCAGGCGACCTGGTCGAAAAAGTGCTTCCTTATTTAAGACCCATATATGATGCTTTATATGAAATGATAGGCTTTAAAGAAACACAAAAAATGATTCAAAGTGACATCATCGAAGTATTACCACTGGCATTCATGCGTGGCCGTACTCTAAATGAATCATTTATCATTCTCGATGAGGCCCAGAACACCACCGTTATGCAAATGAAAATGTTTTTAACTCGAATGGGGTTTGGCTCTAAAACAGTCATAACCGGCGATATCACGCAGGTTGACTTACCTAAAGGCGTTGATTCAGGCCTCGCCCATGCCATTAATTTATTTAAAAAAATTCCGGAGATAAGCATTCATACATTCACTAGTCGTGAAGTCGTCAGACATCCTCTGGTATCGAAAATTGTGGACTGCTATGACAACGAGTATACAGGAAAAAAGAAATGACTTATTACATCGACATCCAAAATGCCACTGAAAAGCCATTGCCTTTAACAGAGAGTGAATTATCCAGTCTGGCTGAACTCGCACTAAAAGATCATCAAAATGATGCAGAGTTAACAATACGTATTGTTAACTCTGAAGAAATGATCCACTTAAATCATACTTATAGAAAACAAAACAAAACAACTAATGTTCTGGCTTTTCCCAGCTCTTTGCCTGATAACATAGAACTTGAGTGTCCGCTTTTAGGGGATATTATTATTTGCCCCGACGTGTTACTTGCTGAAAGCCAGCAACTTAATAAATCACTTAAAGAACATTGGTCTTTAATTGTAATTCATGGAGTACTGCATTTACTGGGCTATGATCACATTAAGGATGATGAGGCCATTGAGATGCAGTCACTTGAAGTGAAACTATTAACTGAAATAGGTTATTCTAATCCTTATGACTTAGAGGTACATGAACTTGAATAAAGAGGAAGAAGGTGGTTCGTGGTTCGTCCGATTGAAGCAGTTTTTGCAAGGAGAGCCACAAAATCAGGAAGAACTAGTGAGTTTATTAAGAGACGCTCAGATCAGATCTCTGATTAATTCAGAAACCCTGGCCATGATAGAAGGGGCTATCTTATTCTCCAAAATGCGGGTGCGTGACATCATGCTTCCCAAAAATCAAATGGTTTCCATTAACGTCGATGATGAGTATAACGAAATTATAAAAGTGGTTACTCGCACCGGACATTCACGATTTCCCGTAATTGGTGAAAGTTCCGATGAAGTAATTGGCGTCCTACATGCTAAAGACTTATTACGCTATCAGCCAGGAAATGCTGACTCTTTTGATTTGCTGGATATTTGTCGACAGGTAACATTTGTTCCAGAAAGTAGACGTCTTGATAGTTTACTCAGTGAGTTTCGTTGTAATCGCAATCATATGGCTATAGTGGTTGATGAATATGGTGAAGTATCCGGCTTTGTCACTATAGAAGACATCATTGAGCAAATTATTGGTGATATTGAAGATGAGTTTGATATCGATGAGGATGCTTACATTAAAACCCACCATGATCATCATTACATCATTAAAGCCCATACCCCTATTGAAGAATTTAATGAGCAGATGCATACTGATTTCAGCGATGAAACTTATGATACGATTGGCGGTATAGTAATGAATAGTTTTGGTTATTTACCCAAGCGGGGAGATACAATTACTATCAACCATTTGGAATTTAAAATAATTAATGCAGACGCAAGAAGAATTAAATTATTAGAGTGTATCGATAAGCGCCCTGCTGGTACCTCAAATATGAATGCTGAAGGATAACTAATTAATGAATAGTAATATTCTCATCATCGATGATGATACTGAACTGACTGATCTATTAACTCAATACCTAGAACCCGAAGGGTTCAATGTGGTTTGTGTTCATGATGGTGAGAATGGTGTTAAAAAGGCTTTAAATCAAGTATTTGATGCAATTGTACTTGACGTAATGCTCCCTAAATTAAATGGATTTGAAGTATTAAAAGCGATACGAGAACACCTAGAAACCCCTGTGCTGATGCTGACTGCTCGGGGAGATGATATAGATCGCATCGTAGGGCTGGAAATTGGTGCGGATGATTATTTACCCAAGCCCTGCAATCCTCGTGAATTGGTCGCACGCTTACGAGCCATTTTAAGACGAACCTTAAAAATCCCAATATCAAGACCCATCATAGAACAACATAACATCGTTGTAGATTGCTCTAAGCGCCACGTCACCATGGCAGGCAAGTTTCTCGAATTGACTAATGCTGAATTTAATATATTGGAAATGTTAATTAAATCGCCTGGGCAAGCATTTTCAAAAGAAGAACTTACAGAATATGCTCTAGGCAGAAAATACACCGCCTATGATAGAAGTATTGACGTTCATATTAGTAATTTAAGAAATAAATTAGGTGACAATCCGCAGGGCGAACCCATAGTAAAAACCGTCCGGGGGTTTGGATATATGTTTAATGCGTAGTTTGTATTGGAAAATATTCGTCTCATTTTGGTTAGCCACAATCTTAATTATTTTTACTACGGCCTGGGTAACCAGTCAAATCGCTCAAAAGTCATCTCAACCGGCCCGAGAGCAAGTGTTTATGGACAGTTATGCTAATGCTGCTGTTGCGACATTTGAATCAGGCCGACGCTTGGCTTTATTGAAATGGCTTAATCAGATTGGTCTCTCCCGCCACATGTCCATTTACTTACTATCAAGTACTGGAGAAATTGTTGGGGCGCAAGCGCCACCTGACAATGTAAAAGCCGTAGCTGAAAATCTCATTAAAGATCAACTAAGTGAAGGTATTTTTAAATCGGGAAAGTTAATAGTCAGCCATGAAATTTTGTCTACTTCAGGTAAATTTTATAGACTTGCTGCAGTAAGTGAAAAACCCATTTCCTATTTTATTGAGATTCCGTGGGCAGGACTTACGATACGATTGACCCTTGCCATCTTTATCAGTGGTCTTATTTGCTATTTATTATCGCTTTACCTAACCCAGCCTCTTCGCTCTTTAGGCATGGCGGCAAAATCTATTGCCACTGGAAAACTCTATACTCGAGTTGGTCATTTTAGAGGGCATAAAAAAGATGAAATAGCAGAACTGAGCAATGATTTTGATCGCATGGCGGAACAATTAGAAACTTTAGTCAGTTCCAAAGAGCGTTTGTTACAAGATATTTCTCATGAGTTACGTTCCCCAATAGCTCGCCTTAACATTGCTATTGAGCTGGGTAAAAATAAAACAAAACATCTGGCTGATAGCGAATTCAGTCGCATGGAGCTCGAGAGCTCAAGGTTGAATGCTTTAATTGGTGAAATTTTAGATTTTGCCCGTTTAGATAAGTCAACCACAGATCTGCAATTAACTCAGACAGACCTCCCTGAGCTTTTATCAGAGATTATCCAGGATGCCAATTATGAATTTGAGAATGAGTCCATTCGCATCGTAGCCGGAACAATAGAACCTTGCCAACTATTTATTGATAAACGCCTGATTCATAGGGCGGTAGAAAATATTGTCCGCAATGCGCTTCATTATTCTTCTGGTGATCAACAGGTAACGATTTCCTTGCGCTACAGTGACAATAAAGAGCATATCTACATTGACGTTAAAGATCATGGTCCCGGTGTTCCAGAGGAGCAACTGGAAAAAATATTTAATCCTTTTTATCGGGTGGATACGTCACGAACAAAGAAAACAGGTGGCTATGGTCTAGGACTCGCGATTGCCTCTCGAGCAGTTGCCTTACATCATGGTGAAATTATCGCTAAAAATAATGATGAGGGGGGGTTATTAGTTCGCATTATTCTTCCGATAAATCTTGCTCCTGAACATAATTTATAAGCCTACAGAAAAAAAACTATTTTCTGCACAGACCTCCTACTTCCCGCGACGTGTTCGCTCATCCATGAATACAGTACCAGACTGGATCCTGCGGACAAGCCCCAGGACATAGACGTACAAAAGATCGATGCAACAAGGCCGCTAAGAATGTCAAATGTAGATACAGCTATTCCACGACCTGTCCGTAAGAACTAGAAGTCTTTTTCTGGGAAAATTTTCTGGATTTAGCGAACATGTCGCCGTAACCTAATATTTCACTGGATTTTAGTCGTAATTTTATGTAATATGTACAAAAAAAATATCAACATGGGATTATTCTTTAGTGAGTACAACATCGAAGTTGGGTAAAGTAAGTAGTTTCTTCTTTTTTTCTGGATTTGTTTTCGGAAAAATTCAGAATCTTCCAATTCCTGTTGTCTCCGCTGCGTTTAACATCATTTCTCTTGTGTTTTATATGGTGGGATATGGTGTATGGTTTATCGCCAGTCATTTTTATCCTGAATATACTAAAAAAGAAGAAGAGTGGTACGGTTTTGCCCAATTTAAAGAACAATACCTATTTGCAGCCACACTCGGTCTCCTTGCAACAGCCTTAAGTATAGCCGGTTTTTTTGTACCGGTACTTCTTATTCCCGCAGCCTGGATGTTTGTTGCCAGTAATTTCATGTGGGCCTCGGGTGAATATCATAAACTTAAGCATCCCCCTACCTATGATGAAAAATACTCTCATACGTATCAAGAGGCTTACACGTCCTATGCTGCTACTATGACGAGTATGAGTATCATAGCTGCGTTAAGTACCACGGTTATCTTTATATTTCCTCCGGCGACTATACCGGTGCTTATATTATCAACCATTATTGCTGTTGGTTTAAGCGCTTTCGCCATTGAAAATTGGCTGAATTATACATTCGGCGATCACAAACCCACCCCATTAATAAAAACCAGTCATAGCCAAATGAATCACTCATTAGGACCTAGAGTCTCCAATGAAGAAACTTGTTCACCGGCTCCTTATCACGGCGATGACTTGTTAAAGTCATCGGAAGACAGTCAATCGCTCCAATTGGAAAATGAAGACACATCTCTTTGCATCCAGACTTGCTCAATGCCTTAATAATTTAGTATATTCTGTGGCTACTCAAGAGGTGTATCATGAATAAAATAACTGAGCAAATGATCAGTGAGGCATATAAAGCATTACCCAATGCTTACGCACCCTATTCCCAATTTAAAGTTGCATCGTGTATCTGTACTGATAAAAACAATCTATATACCGGGGTCAATGTTGAAAACGGCTCTTATGGCCTGACTAACTGCGCTGAATCATCAGCTATTTGCAATATGGTTCTGGCTGGAGAACAACGCATTAAAAGTATTGTTATTTTGGCTGATAATCATTTACCGTGTTCTCCTTGCGGAGCATGCAGACAAAGAATTCACGAATTTTCAACAGCCGATACCGTAGTCCATTTATGCAATGAAAACACTATCTTTCAAAGTTTAACTATTGATAAACTCTTGCCCCTGGCTTTTGATTTTAACCCTTAATTGGATGATTATATGACTAATCCTGCAACAAAAAATTCCTATCCCCATTTAGCGGCAGATTATATTAAAAAGTTACTTCCATCATTTAAACCGACTGTGGGAATCGTTTTAGGCTCCGGATTAGGTAAATTTGCTGAAGAATTAGAAGACGCTGTATCAATCAGTTATGAAGATCTTCCAGGATTTCCTAAAATTACAGTGCACGGTCATGGCGGAAAATTAATCCTGGGTTATTGGAAAGGAGTGGCTGTAGTTT
Organism: Legionella maioricensis; assembly: GCF_023618015.1. Lineage (GTDB taxonomy): Bacteria > Pseudomonadota > Gammaproteobacteria > Legionellales > Legionellaceae > Legionella > Legionella maioricensis. The sequence goes on along the minus strand of NZ_JAJKBJ010000009.1, from coordinate 76,121 downwards.
GCCTGCAAGGTCGAGCCCATACCTATGAAGGACTTGAAAACTATGACACGGTTAAAACCTATGTAAGAACATTAAAGGTACTAGGATGTGGCTATTTTATAGCAACGAATGCTTCTGGATCATTGAGAGAAGATGTTGGACCAGGGGAATTAATGCTTATTACCGATCACATTAATTTACAACCCAGTAATCCGCTTATCGGCCCAAATGATGATGAGTTTGGACCTAGATTTTACCCCTTAGACAACGCATACGATAAAACCATGCGTACCGATTTATTAGCCACTGCTCAAAAAAATTCAATTAAATTAAATGAAGGTGTTTATATTTCTGTATTAGGTCCACATTATGAAACCGCCGCGGAAATAAAAGCGTTTAAGATCTTGGGTGCTGATGCTGTAGGAATGTCTACTGTTCCAGAAGTTTTAGTAGCTAATCATTGCGGTATGAAAGTTGCGGTCATTGCCATGATAACGAATTATGCAACTGGTCTTTCCAAAACGAGCCATAGTCATGAGGCGGTAGTCAATATGGCCTCCAGCGCAGCTGAAAAACTTAATCTTTTGATTAAGCAGTATATCCTGGAATTAGCGTGACTCTGGAAACCCATTTAAATAGGGCTTTTGAACATCTAATATCAGATGATGTCAACTCAGCCATTTCCATAGATCAATTAATTGAATCTATGGATCTGACTCTGCTTAAAGAAAATCCTTCAGATGAAGAGCTGAATCACATCAAGCAATTAGCTCAAGGCTATCCGATTGCAGCTTTGTGTGTTTATGCTCATCATCTCAACCAGTTTTATCTACCAGCAGGATTTAATTTTGCTACAGTAGTTAATTTCCCGCAGGGAAATAATAAACTGGATGCTTGCATCAACGAGATAGACCAGGCTTTTAAACTGAGAGTCAAAGAAATTGATTACGTGCTCCCCTATCAAATGTATCTAGCAGGTAATAAACATGAAGCATTAAATCAATGCGATGCTATAGCTAAATCCTGCAAAAAATACGGACTTACCTTAAAAATAATTATTGAAACAGGTGCTTTCCCTGATATTCAAAGTATTTACCAACTGAGTAACGAACTAATAAAAATTGGATGTGATTTTCTAAAAACCTCTACTGGAAAAATCGCCCACGGAGCTTCATTATCAGCTGCATTTGCCATTTTAAGCGCCATTAAAGATTCTGGAAAAAAGTGTGGCATCAAAATTTCTGGGGGAATTAAAACACCGCAACAAGCTCTAAGCTATGCCTCTTTAGCCGAATTAATCATAAATAAAAAGATTAGCAAAGATTGGTTTCGTCTCGGTGCCAGCAGTCTTTTAGACGAGCTATTAACTGGTAATTGAAACAACTCTTAACAATTAATTTGTCTTTTCGAGTGTTAACCGCAATCAGACCTACTCTTGCTTCACTCGCAAAGGCGTAGATAAGATTACTTAAAAATAAAGGCAATTTAAGGGGAGTAGCCCCCAGCCTCAGGTTCAGGACTATCCCCCTGATCTTTTTGGGTTATTTTTGTGAGTTTATCTTTTTGTTGCAAAAAGCTAAGTATGCTTACAACATCCTTAATAAGATAGGTAATTCGCTCGCAAGTCCTATCCAGTAATTCATCAAAAGTATCTTTTAATTTGGGGTTCTTAAGAATAGATTGAGTAGCCTCTTCTGATGACTGAATTCTTTTGGTCCTTATACCTTGTTCAAAAAGTGATGTAATGACACAGGTAACCATGGCACAGATGGTATCGTTAAAAAATGATTGAGGGCCGTTACGGGGTTCCCAATGAGTTAAATGAGGCTCACCCGCTGTTTTAACATAGGCATTCATATGAGCGCCCTCTTTCTCTCTATTATTTATAAATAGACCTTCAATCATTTGAGCCCTGCCTCTAACTCCTATTGCAGCTGAGACATTTACATCTTCAAACTTTTGCTCAATATTATTTTTTTTAATATTATTTTTTTTAAGTGCCTGGTTAACAATATCTTTGATTAGTTCCTCTCTAATTTTATGTCCACCCACACCACTTAAATCAACCGGTCCAACTTTCACTAACACCACACCATTTTCCATCTCTACAGAAACTGGTATGTTTTTAAGTTTTTCACTGTCTTTCGGTACTTGTAGATCTTCGGGATAAATAGTCACATTGTATTTTTCCGACTTACAAAGAACTATGTTTTCATCTATGTTTTCATCTATGTTTTCATCTATGTTTTCATCTATGTTTTCATCTATGTTTTCATCTATATTTTCATCTATGTTTTCATCTATATTTTCATCTATGTTTTCATCTATGTTTTCATCTATATTTTCATCTATATTTTCATCTATATTTTCATCTATATTTTCATCTATCTTTACATTTATAGCCTCATCAATTATTCTCTTTAACTCGGTCATTTCCCTCACGCTGATTTTTATTCGATCGGCAATATGCATACCATGACCTTGATCTGGATCTAAAAAATTCTCGTCTAAGGTAACCGTCTCTTCAACGATGTCCCAATCATCTTCATCGCTCATGTAAAGCTCCAAAAAAGACATACAGAACAATTATAACACACATGGCTCTAATTTAACGCTACGCGGCAGAAATTTAACTTTGATTACTCGATTAACGAAGTACCAAAATAATTTAATGCCTGGTCAAGTTCGCAAATAATGATTAAATATTCACGGAATCTCAGCTAGAATAGCGCTGAACATTTTATTAATAATTCCTGGGGTTAAATTACTATGAGAAACAAAACTGTATTTAAATCCATTTTAGTGCTGCTATTGGGGCTTTTTTTAGCGGGTTGCAATAAAGACCTACCTCCTGGTGAATACGATGCTAACGAAATTGGTAAAATTAAAAAAGTAATTCCCGGTACTATAATCTCCAAACGTCCAGTGAATTTACATAGGCAAAACGCTGATGGGACTAATCCTCGTTCAAAGGGCGCTGACAACAGCTTTATGGAGGGGGGCTATAATCAAACTCATGGCGTTGAATATGTCATTAAACTCGCCTCAGGAGGCATTATTTCCGTCGTCCAATCTGAGGATTTAAAGCTTAAAAACAAACAGAAAATTTTAGTGATCTATGGCCGACATACACGAGTTGTAGCCGATAATGGTAGTGATGTGTATTGATTTTTATTAAAAACCGTTCACGATCCACGTCATCCAGAGGAGTTTACGACGAAGGATCTCCTGAATGTGGCACAATATTTAAGTAAAATGCTAATGCCACATTCAGGAGATCCTTCGCTTCGCTCTGGATGACGTGGATCGTGAACGGTTACAGCGTAGTATTCATTAGATAGCTAAAGTATCATCTTCAAGCACTATCCAACAAAGCCACTCCCACGGCGAGCCACATGAGCAAACCGTAATAAACACTGACCAAAAACGCTTTGAAACAGTCTTGAGGAACTCTTTTATTAATTAATTTTTGCTGATAAATCAATATCAATGCTGCTGCAAACCAACAACCATAAAATCCTACACGCGCATGACTCGCTAAAGCCCAATACAACCATAAGCCATGAAGGAAGACAAGCAACAAGCCAATAATTAATCGATCGTAACTAGCAAAATAAATTGCCGTAGACTTCACCCCTATTTTTAAATCGTCTTCTCTATCAGTCATTGCATACATCGTGTCATAGGCTAGTATCCAGGCAAAATTAATGAGAAATAAAATAAAAAATCCATTATTCAACGATGCCCCGGAGGCACTATAAGCCATGGGTATTCCCATAGAAAAAGCCAAGCCCAGCACCATTTGTGGCGCTTTTAAAAAACGTTTACAAAAGGGATAAAGCAAAGTAATAAGTAAAGCAATAACTGCCAAATAAAAACAAGTTGATGGCAAGTTAATTGCAACTTCTAAAGCGCCAAGCAACAGCATAATGAGTAAAACAAAAGCCTCGGGCAGACTGACCTCACCTGAAGTTAAGGGGCGTAATTTTGTTCGAGCAACATGCTTATCGATGTGTCGATCCGCTATATCATTAAAAACACAGCCTGCGGCACGCATTAATACCGTACCAATAAAGAATAAAAAGAGTAATTTGAAAGGGGGAAAACCCTCATTAGCAATCCATAAAGCCCATGCTGTTGGATACCAAAGTAAAAGAGTACCCGCAGGTCTATTAAATCGTAACAGTCGCCAATACGCACTCCATTTTATCACGATATACTCTCTAATTCGGGTAATAAAAGCTCAGCCAGGTAAAAAGACTCCAAATGATCCAAAGAAAACTCTGCTAATCTAACCCAGATAATCCCATTAATGGTTTTCATATTTTTTTTGACCCAGTGAAACTCAATGCATTGCTCGTCCACAGGATAGCTCACCATAGTCACTCGATGCACTCGATTACTGTCAAAGATTAGGTTTCGTATTGATTCTTTTTCCAGGCGTTTAAAAAACTTGGGATCCACATGATAACATTTTTGAGGAATTACCGTTCTGGCATACCAACAATCTATCTCCTGATGTTTCATCATGATTTCCCGTTGAAAGATCAGTTCATCTTTAATTTGGAGAAGATAAGTATCCCACCAGGTCGGTTTTGTCCATTGCTGCGAAATAAGTTCTAATTGAGTACTGCCTTTTAGCGCCCGTAATTTATCAGTTAGGGAATATTGATGTACCCGCCAATCTTTTAACGCTTCAGGATGTTCCGTTTCAGCAGTAAAGACCGGCTGATTATTTATATACATAGGTTATATTTTATTATAAATACGATTCGTAGGAATATTACAAAATAAGCCATGTAGGAACAAGAGATTTACTATTATTCTGCTCAAACAAGCAGCCAGTATTCACGAAGCATCATATAGAACTTTTATTTTCGTTCTACATACCGTCTCCTACCTCGCGTCACTTTGTCGACAGCCCTATCAATCTTTTGATTTAATCTTGATTCGCCCAAGCTTATTTAGAACGATGACCACCCGTTCTTTGGTATAGGAATTAAATAAAACGAACTGACCATTGCTTATAGCACTCACAGGATTATTAGATAACATTATTTTGTTAAGAGCTCCTGCCCCAGTCCAGGTTATATTCCAGCGTGGATGATGCCAACGCCATTGATAAAGAGGAGCTGAGGTATTTTTTTTATTATTGTATTGAGCAAGAATCATTCCCTTTGACCAGTTCAATGAGGTATCAACAGGGGCAAGATATACCGGATGGCCAAGAGTAATGGCTTGAATTTTAGCATACTGTATCGCTGTCCTAATTTCATCAATTAGAGTTTGTCGTTCATTTTTATAGGTTAAAAAAGATGCAGAAGAAATGCTTAATAAAGAGAGGCCCGCAAGAAAAATCAAGGTAATCAACACTTCAATTAACGTAAATCCTTTTATTTTCATCATGAGACACTTAATACATTATCTACGACAGCAATCCTTTAAGTGTATTGAGATCGTGAAAAACCTTCTTTTTATAGGAGGGATTATCAAGTAAATATTCAGGGGCAAAACTCTGTACTATAGGATAGCTTGAATTCAAGTCCGCAAATAAATCATCGTTAACATTTAGACCTAAAGCGAATACAGCGCGTGGTGTATTCTTTTCAATCTGAGTTAGCCACTTTTTGTTATCGGCTAAATCCTGCGTCAAAATTTTAATTATTAATAATTCATCTTTTTCTACATTAATAGAAGCCATCATACGATTAAAAAGAGCTTGAGCTTTATTACTTAAATCTGAAGAAACAAGAACTACTAATTTGAGCAGATTACTTTCAACTGTGCTTGATTTATCCGGCAGCTTTAAAGAACTCTCTTTATTTATCCATGGGACAATTCCTAACTGGTTAAGATAATAAAGAGTTAAATTACTAAACATATTGATATTCTAACGAAAAAAAGAAGTATAACCCGAAATGACAATCCAGTCAGCCATTCAATAACTCTATAAAAAATGAACGTATTAAAATTTGGCAGTACAAAGAACCACTTGAAAGATTTAAATGTTGTTTGGATTTTAACCCAGCGGCATACGCCGCCGGATTATACGCTATTCGGAGACAGTGGCTTATTGTTTCCATGAGTCACGATAAATCCTCTTTTGTTTTTTAATGAATTTCACATTAAAAATCAATTGGTTAAATTGAAACCCCTTGATTTTAAGCCCCCTACAAGGGTTGTTCATTCATTAAAATAACGTTAACCTTTGTAACTAAGTCGAAAATTAACAATGAATCGATACTGTTATTCTCGAACTTACTTAACCAAGAATGGCTATATAGCTGTCATTAAGAATGCACCCAAGGAGAGGATAAATGATAGGGAAATTAAATAAAATAACAAAAACAATTACTCTTTCAGCCACTACACTATCAATTTTTATATACAGTTGTTCCCTTCAAGCAGCTACCCAACTGGGGCAAGGCATCTACTACGATGAAGGTCAGATTGCCAAACTTGCTCAGCAATATCCAGGCCGTGTTTCTAAAGATGCAGGCTATCCCCTAATTGATAATTACTCTACACTAAAATCAGCATTTCGCGGCAGTCAATTCGGGTTAATAAATAAGCCTATTACCAGTGGTCTATGGTGGACACCACTTCTAGCAGTGGATAAAAATGTAAGCCAAATACAGGATCGCGATTACTTATCTCCTCTAATGATAACTCCTAATCCCTTGACTATAGGAGTAAGTGATAGTGGGATCAGTTTGGGAATACCTCTGCAAAAAGCGAATATTGACAATGTTCACATCGATCGAGGTTATGACAATACTCTGGATGTAACCGTTTCTACAGGTGATTTAAGCGGTACAGCACCGTTAGTTGCAGATTACTCTGACTGGATGGTTAAAGTACAGTGGGCGCAAAATAACTCGCCATTACTTGCCGCAACTCTTGTTGAAGGCTCCCCTTTCATTTTTATAGAAAAGAAAAATAAGCAGACTTTTTCGTATCTTCGGTTTAATAATTCACAAGATGTAAAATTAATTAGTCAAACATCTGGATTAAGTCTCTTTAAAACCAAAAATGCTTCTTCAGCAGATTATCGTTATTATGCTTTATTTTCCAACCCGATAACCACTGTCAGTTCCTGGAAAACAAGTACGGGAGCAGTGATTACTCCTGTAAATCAGGGGGGTAGCGGAACTATTGTTCCCAGCACTCAAATTAATATGAGTGACTCAAACCCCTATTTCTCAGTTGCCATTATCCCTGCAACTACTGATTCAGCAGCCGTTGCGCTTGCCAATCAAATGCAAGCCTATGCTTATAATTTTATAAAAACTACCAATATCAGCTATCAATATGATAAAACAAATTCACAGGTAATAAGCAATTTTAATTTTAATACCCAAACAGTATATGCAAATCCTTCGTTAAAAACGCAATCCCTAGTCATGCTCTATCCTTGGCAAATAAAAAATATGAGTAGTACAGATAAAGCAAATTGTTTCTTTCAGGATGAATGTGCGGGTAATGCCGGGATAATACAAACTTTAAAAGGCACCATGCATTTATTTACTGTTCCGGTAACTTCACAAGCCAATACCGCTTCTTTCTCCATCCAAATTCCTTTTAATGGGGTACTGCCTGTTCTGCCCAATCTACTCACTCCAGCCCAGCTCAGTAAAATTGGAAACTATTCATTTAGTATCCCCCCTGATCCGCATTTAGATGCAAAAAACCCATGGACAGATACCTATGCTACGGGCAAACTACTTAGTCGTGAAGCGCAGCTGATTAAAATTGCCCATGCGTTAATGGGGTCTCCAGCAAATCCAGATCCTAAATATCAGGCTATTCGTGACAGTTTATTTGTGAAACTTAAAGCACAGATAACCAGCTTTTTAACAGGATTGAATTATACTGACCCCTGTCCGGGAGGAGCCGCAGACTGCCAAAGACCGGAGGGAGCATGGTTTTATGCCTATAATAGTAAATGGCATAGTTTAATGGGCTTTCCAAGCGGCTTTTTTACTGCAACAACCCTGACGGACCACGCTTTTCATTGGGGCTACTTAATTGATGGTGCGGCTACTGTTGCTCAATTTGATAAAACATGGGCCCAACAGTATGGCGCTCTGGTTAATTTAGTCATTAGAGATATCTGGAATTATAAATACGGTAACGAAGCGGCCAATGATCCTCTGAAATTCCCTCATTTTCGCAGCTTTGACCCCTATTCCGGTCTATCCTCCGCTTTAGGCATGCCTTACAGCTTTGACAATACTAATGAGGAAGACAGTGCTGAATTCATGAATTTGGCTCAAGCAATTATTTTATGGGGTTTGAATACAGAAGGTGTAATTTTTCAGGGAGACGACACATCTCCGCAATCCCTATTAGAAACTGGTCTATACCTTTATACAACTGAGAGTGAGGGTTTAAATCATTATCATTTTAATCAAAACCCTGGCGCTGGAATTTTCCCCGCGGGATGGTCTAATGCAAGTACAGGACAAACTTACTTATCTATAGGTAATGTATGGGGAGGAAAAATGGATCGCTCCACTTACTTCTGCGCAGGCCAACCTTGTTATTATCAAGATCTAGCCTCTAATACATTGCCCATTAGTGCCGGTTCGTTATATTTGGGATATGATCCCAATTTTGTATTAAATGTTTATAATCTTGATGCTAAAAATCCTTGTTCGGGAGATCCTGCTAACACTGCCTACTGTGGTACTTTATTGAAATATTTAGCTTTAGGTGCTCCAGATAAAGCTTTAAATTATTATACTAATTATTTTGATTTACAAGGGAATATACCGGATCCTGGCGAATCGCTCCCGAGTATTTATTATTGGATTCAAAATTTACAAAATTTGGGCAATTTGAATAAAGAAATTAAAGCAGACTCTCCCGCTTATGCCGTTTTTGGTTCTAATAATAAAATTTATGTAGCCGCCTATAATAATGAGCAGCAAACACGTCAGGTTAATTTTTACAAAGATGGCAATTTAATCTGTACATTAGAAAATATCCTTCCGGGGGAAATTAAAGGCAGTTACTGCGGTAGTACACCACCACCGCCATCAACTCAGTTTTCTTATATGATCTATGTAGGATATCCCTTTAAACCAGTACAGATAAACAACACGGTGACTTGTCCAGACCCGATCACCAAAAATCCCAGTTGTCTGGTTAAAGGGATTACAGGAAACTCGACAATGCTCATTACCGGAAGTAATAGCAATGTGTGTACTTTAGCTATTTCATCATCAGGGGCGGTCACCCCGGTTTCAGATAAGTCAAAAGGCTGTAATATCAATTCAAAACCGGCAACACCAACTGAAGCTGGAATTATAAATCTGCCGGGGGGCTTTTAGCTGTAGCACTTTTCACTAAGAAACGTCATTTCGAATGAAATGACGTTTTTCTCCCCTAAATATTCAGTAAATTCAAATAAAACATCAATTAATTTATTAAAAACTTAAATCACAGATATACTAAAAAGAAGAAGCAGTAAATGTTGGGAGGTGTATGGACAAATTATTTCGTAAAAGCAGTATATTACGTTTAAATAATCCAGAAAAGCTTAACAATCTTTTTCGAATTATTTCTCCTCGCAATTGGATTATTTTATTTGCCGTGATTTTGCTGCTTATTATGCTCACCTGCTGGTCTATTTGGGGCAGTATTAATACAGTCGTAGCCGGTAATGGTATTTTAATTAATAGCGGACAAAATATTTATGATGCCATTGCTGAATATCAAGGCAGAATAGTAACTCTTGACGTAAACGTAGGAGACCGGGTCAGAAAAGGACAACAATTGGCTACGCTTAAACTCCCATTATTGGAAGTGGAGCTTGAAAACAAACAACAGACATTAAGTACCTTGCAAAAGCAGAGAGCTAATTTACGCCAATTTATTCTCAAAGACTTCAAAATGGAGCAACAGAATAATGAAGTTTTGCAGCAAAATTGGGCAAAAGATTTAAGCAATGCCAATACTCACCTGGATTATTTAAAAAAAGCTCTGGATGAACGGGAAAAATTAGTAGACAAAGTGATATCACGTCAAGAATTGGCAGAGCTTAAAAGCAGTTACTTTAAAGAATTGCAAAACCGCGATGAAATCAGAAAAAAGATGATGGAAAATCTTATAGAATCGAAACGTCGCTCTGAAACAAATCAGCAACGTATGGTTGAAATTAATAACAGAATATTACAGGCACAGCTGGAGTTATCGTTAATCCAAAAAAAGCTGAAGATAAACAGCATCATCATAAGCCCTGTTGATGGAGAAATAATTAATGTAATCGGAAAGGCCGGCGAAATAGTTCAGGCCGGAACTAAAATTATGGATATTGAACCTTATTCAGAGTTCGTAGATGCAGCGATTTATGTTCCTGCCGGAATGGGAAAAATTATTGAGCCTGGAATGATGGCTCACGTAGTACCCAATTCGGTTAAGAAACAAGTGTACGGTAGTATTATAGGTAAAGTAGCAGCTGTTTCACGTTTTCCCAGTAGCCAGCAAAGCATGATGGCCGTTTTGGCCAACGAGAAATTAGTAGATAATTTTACTAAAGATGGACCACAACTTTATATTCGTATTGATTTGATAGAAGCAGACACTCCAAGTCACTATAAATGGACCACTTCACAAGGCCCTAATATGGTTGTAACTAATGGCACCTTGTGTACTGCAAATATCATTACTAAAACCCAAGCACCAATTACCTTGGTTATTCCAGAGATAAAGCAATTTTTAGGGATTGATTAATAATTATGTTTAATCAAATAAAAAGAACTCCGACAATATTGCAAATGGAGGCCGTCGAATGTGGTGCAGTGGCGCTGGCTATTGTTCTAGCATTTTATGGACGCTGGATTTCTCAAGATGTGTTACGGAACGATTGTGGCGTTTCACGGGATGGAAGCAGAGCTGATAATATATTCAGGGCAGCAGAAAAACATGGAATGGTAGTTAGCGCGTACACTACTGAGCCGGAAGAAATAACCGAATATCAATTTCCAGCAATTATTCATTGGGAATTTAATCATTTTGTTGTTTTAGAGGGCGTTAGCAAACATCATGTTTATATTAATGATCCCGCATACGGTAAACGTATTTTAAGTTGGAACGAATTTGATGAAGGATTTACCGGAATTATCCTGGAATTAAAGCCAGGCCCTCAGTTCTCCAAAACCGGCCATAAACCGAGAATATTACCTAACTTACTTAATCGGTTACGCCAATCTAAAGAGGCTGTAGGATTTATTATCCTTGCCACTCTTTTTTTAGCAATTCCGGGTATTGCTATTCCTGGCTTAACTAAGGTTTTTATTGATGATGTACTCATCCAGCAAATAAGCAATTGGCAAAAACCCGTTCTATTAGGCTTAATTATCGCTGCTTGTTTTCAGGGGCTATTGACCTGGTATCAGCGAATTATCTTAAGTCGTTTAGAGACCAAAATGGCCTTAGTAAGCGGAGCTCATTTTTTCTGGCATTTACTGCGCTTGCCCATGTCATTTTTTAATCAGCGTTATCTTGGCGATATCCTCAACCGTCTACAATCCAGTGACTCTGTTGCTCACCTATTATCACAACAATTTGGTACGAATGCGGTTAATTTAATATTGGCCATAATTTATTTCTTTATCCTCTGTTTATTAAGTATTCCATTAACTGTCCTGGTACTCATAGCCACTACCATTAATGTACTGGTTTTGCTTCTTATTTCCCAACGCCGCTCCAGTGAAAGCCAGCGAGAAACTAAAGCCAAGAATAATTTAATGAGTGCAGCCATTAGTGGTTTACAAATGATTGAAACCTATAAGGCCTCTGGATCGGAGGATGACTTCTTTCGTAAGTTTAGCGGTATGCATGCTAATTATCTGGAAACGGAACAACAATTAGGATGGACAAGAGATTCTATAGCCGTATTACCTACTGCATTAAAATTAGTGACCAATGCTGCTATTTTAAGTTTGGGCGCCTGGCTAGCCATAAAAGGACAAATGACCATCGGAACAGTGATTGCTTTTCAGCTGCTTTATCAGAATTTTAGCTATCCCATTAACATGCTCGTCACTCTGTCAGGAACAATTCAGGAAATATCTGCCGATTTATTTAATTTAGAAGATATTACTTCTCATCGATTAGCGGAGCGTTATCAAGTAACTGAGAATAATAACGATAAAAATCATAAATTGATTGGCCATATAACTTTTGAAAAAGTAACTTTTGGATACAGCCCACTGGCAGCCCCCCTATTAACCGATTTTTCGCTCGAAATTAAACCTGGGAAAAAAGTGGCCTTAGTTGGAAGCTCGGGAAGTGGTAAATCAACGATTGGTAAGCTGTTGCAAAGTTATTATGAACCTTGGTCAGGCAAAATAATAATTGATGGTACAGAACTAAAAAATATTCCTAATGCAGTCAAAGTGAATTCAATTGCCAGCGTGGATCAGGATATTAATTTATTTAATGCGACTCTTAAAGATAATTTAACTTTATGGGATAACACGATAAGCGATGAAGAAATACTTAATGCCGCAAAAGCCGTATTAATGCATCAAACAATTGCTGGAGAGCGGGAAAATGGCTATGAAAGCATTATTAGTGAAGGAGGATCCAACTTTAGTGGTGGACAACGTCAACGATTAGAGATTGCTCGTGCCATACTTAAAAAACCCACTATTCTGATTTTAGATGAAGCAACTTCGGCTTTGGATTCTCAAATGGAATTAATCATTGATACTCATTTAAGGCAATTGGGCTGTTCTGTGTTAGTTATTTCTCATCGTTTAAGTACAATTCGTGATGCAGATGAAATTATTGTTCTTGAAGGAGGTCGTGTGGTTGAACGGGGGACCCACCAACAACTGGTGGACTGTCGTGGAGCTTATTATGAATTATTGTCAAGTGAGGCATAGTGATGGATGATTACTCAGCATTCGAGCCCCCTGTTTCCCGAGAGTTTGATTTGCACGAATTAAATCATCATTTCCAAATCAGCAGCGGAGTTGTGGATGTGTTTCTTGTTCATAAACGAGGGAAAGATCGAGGTCGACGGCATTTTTTGGGGCAATGGAATTCAGGAAATTTATTAATTGGCTTAAAAGGTGCTGCGAATATTAATAATATTCAGTTGATTGCTTCATGCTCCACCACTGCAAAACTTCTTCCCCTAAACTGGGATGATCTTGCTTTACCTCAGCAACTAGAGGCGATAAATAAATGGAAGGATCTTTTAATTAGAACCCTAATCTCGTATCCGATTCAATACTCCAAAGAACTTTTTATAGATAAAAATCCTACACCAGAAAAAATACGTGAGGAAATTTTCAAGTTTTATGAGCATATCAAACCATTGCTGATTCAAGCTATAAAACTAGCTCAAAAACATGAAATGCAACACTTGGAGCAGAGAAAAAAAGATGAGAATAATTTTCTCAGACGGGCTTACCTGCAAATGCTTTCTACATTACAACGGCATAATCCAGTTGAATTAATTGATAAGAAAGACTCCCTGACTTTTTGTGTTCAAAATGCAGCACAATTTTTTAATCTGCAGCTACCCCATAATATTCAATTTAAAACCATACAGGATATTTCCCAACTAACCGGAATGCAGATTCGTGAAGTAGAACTAAAGAATTACTGGTGGCTTGGAGTTACTAATCCTTTACTCTTAAGAAAAAAAGAAGACGACGGTTTTTGTCTGGGTCTTCCCAAATTAGAACAAGGTTTAACACTATTTGATCCCCACAATGAAATAAAGAAAACAGTAACCAAAAATGATGTCGATTTATTTTCACCTACTGCATGGCAGCTTTATTGCCCGCTACCACAAAAAAAACTGAAAATACGAGAAGTAATTGCTTTTGCTTTTAAAGGATGTAAGGCTGATATAGGACGATTGTTATTAGTGGGCTCGTTGGCTGCCCTATTGAGTTTGGTCTCACCATGGTTTACTGGAATATTATTTGAGCAGGTTGTTCCGTCCGGAAGCATTAGTCAATTAAAACAAATCACCTGGGCTTTATTAACTGCCGCCTTTGCAGCCAGTTTATTTGAACTTGTCCGTGCTATTACTGTACTTCGCATTGGCAGTCGACTAAACCTGAATATGGAAATTGCAATTTGGGACAGGCTTATTCGATTACCGGTGAGTTTTTTCCGAAAATTTAGCTCTGGAGACCTGGTGCAGCGAGCTATGGCCGCAAGCCGAGTACGTCATATTATGGCAGGTGTTGTAATTAATTCGCTTTTAAGCGGGGTTTTCTCATTATTTAGTTTTGCTTTATTATTTTATTATGACATGAAGTTAGCTTTAACGGCGATGGGCATCATAACAATTATATCCATTTATACGTTATTGATCAGCATCAAACAACTGTCACTGTACCAATATATGGTCTCCCTTACTGGGGAGCTCTCTGGTTTAATGGTTCAACTTTTGGCGGGTATTAGTAAAATTCAGACATCTGGCAGAGAAAAAACCGCATTTTCACTATGGGCCATTAAAAACAGTCAAATAAAAAAGGCAGATTATAGAGCAAATTGGTATAGCTCATTATTATCCAGCTTAAATGCTTTATGTTTGCCCTTGCTCACCGTAATTATCTTTGCTCAATTTATCAATCAAGAGCCCTCGTTAAATTTAGGGGTTTTCTTAGCCTTTAATGCAGCATTGGGACAATTTACCGCGGGGGTACTCGGTTTAATCGATTCAATCAGTACCGTTATTAACAGCATTCCCTTAATGAAGCGAACCCTCCCTATTATTGAAAGCTTGCCGGAAATTCATACAGGTAAACGTAACCCCGGGGTATTACTTGGTAAGTTGGAAGCGGATCAATTAAGGTTTTCCTATTCTTCAAAAGAACACGCGGTAATTCAAGACGTTTCTTTTGTTGTTGAACCAGGACAATATGTGGCCATTACAGGCCCTTCTGGCTCAGGTAAATCTACGTTACTTCGTCTTTTATTAGGATTCGAGAAATTGGATCACGGTAATATCTTTTTTGATGATCACGATATGAAACAATTGAATATACGTCGTGTTCGTGAGCAATGCGGGGTAGTATTGCAAAGCAGTTTTTTAATGCCTGGCACGCTTTTTGAAAACATTGTCGGCTCCGCACCGTTAAGCCAGGAGGATGCCTGGCATGCGGCAGAAATGGCCGGACTGGCTGAAGACATCAGAAAAATGCCCATGGGCATGCATACGATCATTTCAGAGCGCGGCGGGTCGTTATCAGGAGGACAACGACAACGAGTACTCATAGCCAGAGCCTTAGCCAAAAAACCTAAAATTATATTTTTCGACGAGGCAACCAGCTCTCTAGACAATAATGCCCAATCCATCGTTATTGAAAGCCTGGAACAACTAAAAACAACCCGGGTAGTTATAGCACATCGGTTATCTACGATAGAAAAGGCCGATTTAATCCTGGTGATGAATCAAGGGAAAATAATTCAAACCGGAACTTATAGTGAATTAATGAAAGATGAAGGCCTGTTTCAAATAATGGCAAACAGACAATTATTTAAATCGTAAGCGTCCACACAGTGGCGTCGATTTAAGGATGTGTAGTCATGATTAGATGAAGTCGTAATTCCGGGATTAAGGCTATATTCCCGTATTACGCTGCGCTAATACGGGCTATATAAAGCTTAAATTGACCATTGCGCGAAGACTTATAACTTATAAAGTACTCATGGAACACTGAATCCCATACTGCACTCTTCCTGGCTTCCGTCACTAAAATCATCATAATATACACCATCAATAACGGTTTGCATGGGTTCGTTCTGGGCGCGCAAACAAGTTAGTAATCTAGAAATTGAAACAGGTTCACTGCTATTAAATAATTTCAAGACTCTTAAACTCTGTTGTAACGATAAATCCCAATTTCCATAATATTCGGCTTTAAATAAATCAATATTACTATAAAGTAAACTCTGTAAATCCTGAAGCGAACTGTATACGTCTGGATTTGAATTTTCTTTAAGCTCTTTTAATAAATTAGTAAAGATATGCAGAACAATATTAATTTGACCACTCATATGAGTTAAATGGTCCAAACAACGAAGCGGTGAATGCAGAGTTAACGAATGCCTCGCTGCCTCCAGCCTCCTTTTATCGGTTTTATTTTGCGCAAACTCTAGAGGTATTTTTAAAAAA
This sequence comes from Legionella maioricensis, assembly GCF_023618015.1. Lineage (GTDB taxonomy): Bacteria > Pseudomonadota > Gammaproteobacteria > Legionellales > Legionellaceae > Legionella > Legionella maioricensis. The sequence continues at coordinate 59,989 of NZ_JAJKBJ010000009.1, read as the reverse complement.
ACTGGATATATGGCCACTAGAAGAGAGTGATTTTCTTCACTGATAACTGGCTGCTCCTGGGGTATTGCATTACCAAAAAATGTTACCGGATTAGTAGGCTCAGCCTCAGCTGGACTTTCAACAACCGTTTGAGAGTTAAAGTAAAGTTGTCTTAATTCTAAAGCTTGATTCATAAGAGCTGTTCTGTTTGGAAGCTTGGATTGAACAATTAGATTATTGACGATTTCAAACCAATGTTTATCTCTTCTATAACAACAATAAGCGAGCAGATCACCTAAAGAATTAAATGTAGAATACATTTCCTCTTGGTTTTCGCATCTCTGCTCTCCTTTTTTTTCGTAACGCACATCCAAGTAACTTTTTGTCGCGTCCTCTCCGTTTTGAATAATTCGAACACGGCTTTCATCATCAACATTAAACGAGGAAGATGAAATGTTATCCACATTAACGACTATCGATTGAGATGCATATTTCCTCAATTTCATCCGGTCCTGTTCCCATGCGCTGGCAGGATCCTTAACTCCAGTTAATAAACCGTATAGCCAATTAACGAAAAAATTCTCTCTATAAACACGTTCAATTCGATCTATTGCTGTTCTTTCCGTACCATTATCAAATTGTACTGCCAAAACCTTAAGATTATTACCAAACTCAGATTCCAGTAACGTTGAATGATCCTCAGGAAAAGCCTCAGTAGGAAAGTTGCTTAAGATACCGCCATCGTTATGTTCCTCTCCATCAATGACAGTTCCTCTATAAACAACAGGGAAACTGGCAGAGGTTTTAACGGCTTCACTGACCTCAAATAAAGGCGATTTTTCTAAAGAGAAATATCTTGTTTGTCTTAATCTTTTATTGGTTGCAGTGACTATAAGTTTGTCTCCTATACCACAACCAGGACATTGTTTTTTTAAAGCATCTAGCGTAGTGAAGCTAATTTTACCTTCTGGATAAGGAACTTTATATTTAGCAACAATTTGCTTTATTTTAAGAGCAATTGCATAATCAAGAGCAGTTTTTAAAGAGTGCGGATCTGAAAGACCATTTCTGTCTATATCATAAAAAACCAAATGTTCCTGTCTGAAATGCTTAAATAAATCAGTTATTTCTTCAGCAGTGTACCCCAAATAACACAGCAAAGACATGATCGCGCCAGCAGAACTTCCAGCAAAATTTACAGGACGTATATTGGCTTCACAAAGCGCTTTCCATACGCCGATATGAGCAAATATTTTCCCGCCGCCGCCGCATAGTACCAGATTGCTTATTTCAGGTCGTTTTTCTTTTACTAATATTTCTTTCGTTGGTTCACGTTGGTATATTTTAATGGTTTCATTTTCATAAAGTATCGAGGGATCGCCCACTCTAACTATAGGGCTTTTAACTATTGGTTGCTCCTCTTGCTCAATCAATAATGAAGAACACCAACGCCATAATTTAATATACCACGGCTTATGATCTCTAAATTTTTGAATGGCTCTATAATCATGCATTTCTTGATGACGAGCCTCTTGGTTTATCACCTCTATTGATTGAGGATGAGGACTCTTACATAATGGTCCATAATTGATACTGTTTAAATCAGTTTTCATTAACTGATCGACCAAGGCGTCAGTTATAAAAACTCTTTTGGTATTACCTAATGGTTCTTGCTGAGGATCATCTGCCGCTTTATATTTAGTTCCGGTTCGAGGAGCTAAAAATTGATTAAACCCGATTAAACTGCCGTGCTGGCCATGGCAGATTTCAATCCCTGTTAATTGGTAGTTGAGGGACAAATTCAAATCAGTTATTTTCCATTGTTCCGAAAATCTATCTTCAAACCAACTGATTAATCTACCCCACCAACTCAAAGCAACTTCAGCAGTAAATCCGCGATATTCATTGACATGGACGTTACTCAAATAAACAGTCTTTTTTTCTTCCTGATGATCGTCAAGCAACCACTTACGAAAAAGAGCTCTTTTATGGTCACTTAATCGAGTATAATCAAACATTACTCGCTCTTCATCAAATAAATAACTACCTAGCGTAACTCTATTATCCGGAGACAAATTATTGATTCTAAGACGACCAAGATAAGTAGTCAGAATTATTTTTTTTAAAAGATCTAAATTTTTAGGATATCTTGTGTCAGATTCTAGCAGCTGACTTATCACATGTTGTGGGGTCATCGCTTCATCCTTAAGTATATAGATTCCATTAGGTGGAGATCCAAGTAAGGCATGCCTTTACTCGGATAATTACTTACTGCATCAAATAGAAGTAACATAAAAATACCCGGAATAAAATAGGTTAAATGTAATACATATTAAATAATAATATTCTAGATTACTTGCTTTAATCTAAACCAATATCTTTCAATATTTCGGAAACAACCATGGCAGGATTTGAGGCTTGGGTGATTGGACGTCCAACAACCAGGTAATCACTCCCCTCATTTATCGCTTGCAATGGGGTCATAACGCGTGTTTGGTCGTCCCTTGAGTTATTAGATAATCTTATTCCTGGCGTTACTGTTAAAAATTTATTTCCACATTTTTGTTTAATTGTTTGTACTTCATGGGCGGAACTAACCACCCCGTCCAGTCCAGCATCTCTCGAAAGCGACGCCAAAAGCTTAACTTGGTCTATTATAGCATAATTAATTCCTATTTTGGATAATTCTTTTTCAGAAAAGCTGGTTAAAACGGTAACTGCTATAAGTAAAGGCCTATCTTTTCCATAAACTTCTATAGCTTCTCTTGCGGTTTGCATCATCTTAAAACCGCCAAGTGCATGAACATTGATCATCCACACACCCAGATCTGCACAGGCTTTACACGCTTGTGCTACAGTATTGGGAATATCGTGAAATTTTAAATCCAAAAAAATTTTAAATTGTCTGCTAACCAGCAGTTTTATAAAATTCGCACCAAATAGAGTAAACATTTCACTGCCCACTTTTAAAGCACAACTAGTGGGATCCAGTTTATCTACCAGATTTAAGGCATCATCCTGATTGTCAAAGTCCAAAGCAACAATGAGCTTCGAAACCATTATATTGCTGCCTCAGCTTCTGCCATTAATAATGCCTTTTTCACAGCAGAAACAACCTTCTCTTGTTCTTGCTCAGCCAGATAGGGATGCATGGGTAAACTGATGACATGACGACTGGCTTTTTCTGAATGAGGAAAATCACCGGTTTTATAATTCAGATAACTCATTGCTTTTTGCTGATGCATTGCCACAGGATAGTGTACTGCTGTTGGAATTCCGGCAGCCTGCATTTCCTTTTGAAAAGATTCTCTGTCATTTACTTCAATAGTATATTGAGCATAGACACTGGTATTATGAGGCATGATATAAGGAGTTTTTACCAATGAAGAAAGCATTTGATCATAGCGCTTCGCTACCTGTTGTCTCATTTTTATTTCATCCGGGAAAATCTTCATTTTCTCAATTAAGACAGCGGCTTGAATTGTATCCATTCGGCCATTAATACCCACGCGACTATGGCAATAGCGGGCATTTTGCCCATGAATTCTAATTTCAACCAATTTTTGGGCTAGGGCATCATCATTAGTAAAACAAGCTCCTGAATCACCATAACCTCCCAGAGGCTTGGAGGGGAAAAAACTGGTACAACCAATAGTCGATAAAGCGCAGGAATATTTACCTTTATAAGTAGCACCAAAACTTTGGGCTGCATCTTCAATAACAGGAATACCATGTTTCTCGGCAATGGCATTAATAACATCATGCTCAGCGCATTGACCATATAAGCCCACTGGTATAATTGCTTTTGTTTTCTTAGTAATAGCTGCTTCCAGTTGTTCGGGGTCTATATTATAGGTCAGGGGATCAATATCAACAAAAACAGGTATTGCATGACAAAGACTAATCACCTCAGCGGTTGCAAAGAAACTAAAAGGACTAGTAATAACCTCATCCCCAGGCTGAATACCTAATGCCATTAAAGCCATTAATAAGGCATCCGTTCCACTAGAGTTGACAATAGCATGTTTGACTCCCACGAAAGACGCCAATTGCCTTTCAAGCTCAGCAATTTCTGGGCCCATAATATATTGTCCGTGATCCAGTACTTTCTTAATGCTATTGAGAATGTTTTTTTCTATTAAAGAATATTGTGTTTTTAAGTCAATAAATTGCATCATAATCTCATAAAATAGTATATAAATGTTCCATTTTTAATCTAGTCCCCTTCCAAACCATGAATGGGTTTCATTCTGCCCCACTGCTTACAACTAGGACAGTGCCAATGTAAATGTTTACCACCAAAGCCACAATGGCCACATCTATAAATAGGCTTATTGTCTAAAAATTTACTGGTAATATCATAAAGCATTTGAAGTTTTTCCCGAACTTTTCCGTGAGCTGATTCAAGATGCCAATAAATTAGTCGATTTAAACCTCGAATTGAAGGATGTTTGCTTAAGTTATCGGCTACAAAATCTATAGCCGCATCCATACTTTTACTTTGACGTAAATACTCAGCAATAACGAAAATTACAGAGGCTCTAGGATGTTCCGCTAGAGTTTGCTCAAGATAATGAATACAATCAGACATCAAATCCAGTTCTTTATGGCAAAAAACCAAAGGCTCAATTATTTCTGATAAAAACTCGGCATCTTGCTCAGGAACTCGCTTTAAAGAACGAATTGCTTGTTTATATCGCCCTTCTTTCATTTCTATGCTTGCATTCATTAAACTGGCTCTGACGGATCCAGTATCCACATTCATTGCTTGTTTAATACAATAAATGGCTCTATCAATAGCATTAACTTTAAGTGCCTGACTGGCCATTTCACAATAATAGTGAGCAGCCTGATTATGAAGACTGGTGCCAGTAGAAATTTCCAGTTTTTTTATAACATCTAATGCTTTTTCCCAGGCTTTTTCTTGCTGATAGATTGCTAATAAACCATGTAAACTACTAGTTTCTTTACTTCCACCAAGCTCTACAACTTCTAAAAAAATTCGCTCCGCCCGATCAAAAACCCCGGCGCCCATATAATCTTGCCCCAAGGCCATCAATGCTTCTTTTCTCTGCAGAATACTCAATTGGGGCCTGGCAATTAAATTCTGATGAATGCGAATGGCCCTATCTACTTCTCCGCGACGTCTAAACAAACTACCCAATGCAAGATGTGTTTCAACAGTATCGCTATCCACCTCAAGCAATTTAATAAAGATATCAACTGCCTTATCAGATTGTTCATTTAATAAATAATTAAGTCCGACAACATATTCACGTGATAAACGGTTATAAACATTAGGATCTTTATCTGAATTGCTTCGATTTGCCATCCACCATCCTGACCAAGCGGCGGCAGGCAACAATAGTGGCCATAAATCAATCATTTATTAATTTCCCTCTCTGCATATTGGGTTCCTACATAATAAAAGAATTAATGCTGATCCTGCAAAGGAATTGAGCGTAAATTTTTGATTTCTCTTTCCGTAAGTTTTAACTGACCTTTCATTTTACGATATTCAATTTTCAAACGCCAATATCGGCCTATGAAAAGTATAAACCCTATAAAAATGCCAATTCCAAGCATAATGGTCATGAGAACAGATATAGGCATGGATAATGTTTTAAAATAAAAATTAACTTGTACTGATGAAGCATTTAAAGCAGCAAAACTAACGCCAATGATAATAAGCACTATATATAAGACCAACATCAATATGCGCATTTAGTATTCCTTCCATCTTTAAACTAATGAATCATCATAACATGATCATTCTAAATAAGTCAGATACATCAACCCTTAAATAAAGTCTAATAATAATTTTTCTTAACTGGCCTGTTAATATCCCCCCCTAAGAGTGATGTTTCCATTGCTCTTCATAAATCATCCAATTTAGAAAGAGTTGCAATGAATTTTTGTAACGTCTCAATAAGTCCAGAAAACGTCATCCCGAACAACGTGAGGGACCTCCTGAAAAGTGGCGCTGTGCCTTGAGTCTGGAGATCCCTCACGTTGTTCGGGATGACGTAATTTCTCGAATTTATTGAGACGCTACGAATTCTTAAACGATGGTCATTCTACAAATTCTATTCATACGAATAAAAAAAGCGTAGATCACTCTACGCTTTTTAAATTCCTAGCTGTAAATAGGTTATTCGCCTTCTTTACTAGCCATTTTTTCTTTCAACAAATCACCTAGAGTTGTTGATGTACCTTCTGCTCTTGAGTATTTCTTGATTGCATCCGCTTCATCTTGAGCATCTTTCGCTTTAACTGAAAGAGTTATTGAACGATTTTTTCGATCAACATTCATGATTTTGGCTTCAATCTCATCACCTTCTTTAACTAAGGTGGTAGCATCATCAACGCGCTCATCGGATAACTCACTAGCACGAATAGTACCAGTAATATCATCTGCTAATGCAACAGTAACTGTTTTTGCGTCTACAGCAGTTACTTTACCTTTAACTATTGCGCCTTTAGTGTACTCATCAACAAAACTTGTAAAGTTATCCCCTTCAAGTTGTTTTAACCCTAAAGAAATACGCTCACGCTCTGGGTCTATTGCTAAAATAACAGCTTCTAACTCTTGACCTTTCTTAAATTGTTTCACAGCTTCTTCGCCAGCAACAGTCCAGGAAATATCAGACAAGTGAACAAGTCCGTCAATTTCACCATCAAGACCAATGAAGATTCCAAAATCAGTAATAGAACGTATTTTACCGCTGACTTTTTGGCCTTTATTGTGTACTGATGCAAATTGTTGCCATGGATTGCCAACACATTGTTTCATACCTAAAGAGATACGGCGTCTGTCTTCATCAATTTCAAGAACCATAACGTCGACTAAGTCACCCATAGATACTACTTTACTTGGATGAACGTTTTTATTAGTCCAATCCATTTCAGACATGTGAACCAGACCTTCCACACCTTCTTCAATTTCTACAAAGCAACCATAATCTGTAATATTAGTTACTTTGCCTTGTAATCTCTTACCTATAGGGTATCTTTCAACCAAATCAACCCAAGGATCGTTTCCTAATTGTTTCATACCTAAAGAAACACGGTTTCTTTCGCTATCGAAACTTAATACTTTTACTTTTACATCTTGGCCAACTGATAATAGTTCACTAGGATGCTTCACACGCTTCCAGGAGATATCAGTGATGTGTAATAGGCCGTCAATACCACCTAAATCAATAAACGCACCGTAATCGGTAAGGTTTTTAACAATACCGTGAAGCTCTTGGCCATCATGCAAGGACTCAAGTAGTGCTTGTCTATCAGCACTGCTTTCTTCTTCAACAACTGCACGACGTGATACAACAATATTGTTGCGCTTCAGATCCATTTTGATTACTTTAAACTCAAGTTCTTTACCTTCAAGGTAAGATGGATCTCTTACAGGTCTTACATCAACTAATGAGCCAGGTAAAAATGCGCGTATGGTACCAATTTCAACTGTAAAGCCACCTTTAACTTTACCAGAAATAAGACCAGTAACTGTTTCATTATTTTCATGTGACTTGGATAATTTGCGCCATGCTTCCTGACGCTTGGCTTTTTCTCTTGAAAGCAGCGTTTCGCCGTGGCCATCTTCAACTGAATCTAATGCCACTTCGACAGTATCACCTAGGCTAATTTCCAGGCTGCCATCTTTATCATAGAATTCTTCTACGGGAACAATACCTTCTGATTTTAAGCCGGCATTTAAAGTGACGAAATCATCATCAATACCGATAACTTTAGCAGAAATAATGGCACCAGGATAAAATTGAGCGCCGATAATACTTTGCTCAAATAGTTCTTTGAAACTTTCAGACATGTTAGTAAACTCTTTAGTAAAAAAATGAAAGAATGAGTCCCACTCACCTTTCCCCCAACAAAATAACTATAAATCTTTCAAGCGTTCATCCAATAATTTTAATACAATATTGAACACTTGTACAATTGATAGTCCGGTTGTATCAATCTGTACTGCATCTTGAGCTGGTTTTAGTGGTGCATGTGTTCGTGCAGTATCCCTTGTATCACGTTTAGCCAGTTCTTCTACAACCTGCGCGAGGCTAACATTAATTTCTTTTTCTTTCAACTGTAAAAAACGTCTATTTGCTCTTTCTTCTTCATTTGCATATAAAAAAATCTTTAAAAATGCATTTGGAAACACCACTGTTCCCATATCACGGCCATCAGTAACCAAGCCGGGCAATTTGGCAAAGCCCCGTTGACGTTCTAATAAGGCCTGTCTTACCTCAGGAATTACCGCAATTTTTGATGCATCTTGCCCGCATTGCTCACTACGAATTTGTTGAGTAATGTCTGTATTATCAAGCACAACCCTGGAACCATTATCTTCGGTCGATTCAAAACGTAAATTTAAAGAAAAAGCTAAATGAGTTAGTTTATCGATTTCATTAGCTTCCACTCCATTTTTTCGTGCTGCATAAGCTAAGACGCGATAAATTGCGCCGCTATCAAGCATATTCCAATGAAGATGTTTGGCTAGTAAGTTACATATAGTTCCTTTACCGGTCCCACTGGGCCCATCCAAAGTAATGACGGGTACATTTTTTTCATGCATTATCAATTAATTCCTCTATTTGAAAATGAAGTTCATTTGCAGTAGTTACAAAAGCAGGAAAGGATGTGGTAACGTTAGCACAATTCTTGATGGTTATAGGTTCACTGGATACGGCACCGGCAATAGCAAAAGACATAGCGATGCGATGATCCCCCCTACTGTCAACTACTCCTCCGTGCATTACACCGCCCTTAATCGAAATTCCATCTTCAAAGCCTTCTGCTTCTATTCCTAATTGCAGTAAACCGTCGACCATAGCACCTATGCGATCACTTTCTTTTAAACGAAGCTCTTTAGCACCTTTAAGGGTTGTTTGACCTTTGGCACACGCAGCGGCGATAAAAACAATGGGAAACTCATCAATTGCCAGGGGCACCATTGAAGAAGGTATGTCCACTCCTTTTAAGGATGAATAATTAACTTGTAAATCAGCAACCTGTTCCTCACCATAGTAGCGCTGATTTAAAATCGTAATATCAGCGCCCATTTCTTTTAATATATGAATAATCCCTGTGCGTGTTGGATTAATGCCAACATTGCGTATTAAAACACTGGAGCCTGGGATAATGGTAGCAGCAACAATAAAAAATGCGGCTGAGGATATATCTCCTGGTACATTTATATTGGTTCCCTGGCATTCACCATCAGCATTGATTTCTATTGATTGTCCCGATTGATGTACGGGATAAGAAAATGTTTTTAACATCAGCTCAGTGTGATCGCGACTTATGCCTGTCTCTGTTATTCTGGTTTGCCCCTTTGCATAAAGCCCAGCTAATAAAATACATGACTTAACCTGTGCGCTGGCTTCAGGCATTACGTAATTTATGGCACTTAGTTCTTTGCCACCTTTGATGATAATAGGCGGCTTTCCCTCATGAGTAGAAATATCTGCTCCCATTTGGGTTAATGGTTTACTTACTCTCAACATGGGCCTCTTTAATAGGCTTTCATCCCCAGTAAGTTCACTGTCGAATGGTTGAGCAGAGAGCAAACCGGCAAGCAAACGCATACTGGTTCCAGAGTTCCCACAATCAATAATTTGGTTAGGTTTTTTTAAGCCATATTTACCGACTCCATGGATCACCACCTGGTGATTGATCGGCCCTTCTATTTCTACACCCATCGTTTTAAATGCCGCAAGAGTAGCCATACAATCATCACCATCAAGAAAACCCGTGATAACTGTAGTCCCTTTTGCCAAAGCACCAAATATTATTGAGCGATGAGAAATGGATTTATCACCGGGAACTGTAATATCACCGGCTATAGAGTGAACCGGATGACTCACTAAATTAAGTATTCTCACTAACTGTTTTCCTTCGCGAATTGAGTCATAAAATTAATTAAGGCATCAACCCCAGCCATTGGCATCGCATTATAAAGACTAGCACGCAGCCCCCCAACATATCGATGTCCTTTTAACGCATAAAGCCCCTGTTTTTCAGCTAATGTGATGAACTTATTTTCTAAAGTAGAATTTTTTAGTGAAAAACAAACATTCATAAGAGAACGAGCATCTTTTGCGACATGGGTCAGATAAAAATCGGTTGAATCAAGATATTGATATAACTTGGCTGCTTTTAAACAATTTTGACGAAATAAAGCATCGACACCACCCTGAGCTTTAATCCAATCAAACATTTTATCAGCTAAATAACAATTAAATACCGGGGAAGTAGCATAAAGAGAATGATGTTCTGCCTGTAGTTTATAATCTAACATAGTAGGCACAGGCGGTTCTGGCAATTTGGCCAATAAATCCTCACGAACAATCACAATAGTTAGCCCAGCATTAGCAATGTTTTTTTGAGCGCCGGCAAATATTAATCCATATTGCTTAACGTCTATTGGCTCACTCAATAAGCAGGAAGTCATATCAGCAATCAGAGGCAGATCGGAGGTTTTAGGCACATAAGGAAATCTAACGCCGTTGACTGTTTCATTGGGGGTATAATAAATGTATTTAGTATTGTCTCTTACTACCCAATTCCCCTGCTCAGGGATTGATTTAAAACCATCTTTATCTTCATTTACCAGACTATAGGCTTTTTTCAGGCGTTCTGCCTCCTGAAATGCCATCTGGGACCAAATGCCGGTAATGAGGTAACCCGCCTCTTCCTGAGGAGATAAAAAATTCATGGGAATCATAGCGAACTGCATTCGTGCTGCGCCACCCAAAAATAAAACATGATAGTTTTCTGGTATGGTTAATAATGCTCTAAGCGATTGCTCTGCATGCTTTAAAAGCCCGGTAAATTCAGGTGTTCGGTGGCCCAACTCGAGAATGGACACGCCCATATCTTGCCAATTGAGCAGTTCCTCCTGAGCCTCTTTAAGGATAGGCTCAGGAAGCATTGCAGGACCTGCACCAAAATTATAAATCCTGGTTTTCATCATTATGATCTTCACTTTCTGTTGAGTTTACTTCTTCTGAATTTTCAGAATCATCTAACTCCTCAGATTCTTCACCCAGATCTTCAATTTTCTGCATTCCAACGACATGTTCACCAGGACTGACGTTAATCAGACGAACCCCTTGAGTGTTTCTACCAATAATAGACAACTCATTAACCTTAAATCGAACTAAAGTGCCTTTATCAGTGATTAACATGGCTTCATCACTATCAGTGACTTGTAATGATCGAACCACTTTACCATTACGCTCTGTCACCTGAATGGAGATTACCCCTTGGCCACCCCGTCCTGAAACACGATACTCATCTATCTCGGTTCGTTTACCATACCCATTTTCGGTAGCAGTAAGAATAGTTCCATTGGGATGAACCACAACCAGAGATTTCACGGCCTGACCGTCTTCTATTCTGATTCCACGCACCCCACGAGCCGTCCGTCCCATAGGTCGTACCTTGTTTTCATCAAAACGAATCACTTTTCCAGCATCAGTAAATAACATGATGTCTCTGGTACCATCAGTAATATCAACACCGACTAAACTATCATCCTCATCCAAATCTACTGCAATAATTCCATTGGAACGAGGTCTGCTAAAGGCATTTAAAGAGACTTTCTTAACTGTTCCTTTCTTGGTAGCCATGAATACATAATATTCTTCTTTATATTCACGTACAGGAAGCATGGCATTAATTTCCTCACCTTCTGCGAGAGGAAGTATGTTGATGATCGGCCGTCCCCGAGAAATACGGCTGGCTAAAGGAAGTTGATAGGCTTTCAACCAATACAATTTTCCATGATTCGAGAAACAAAGTAAGGTATCATGAGTACTGGCAATAACTAAACGCTCTACAAAATCCTCATCTTTAACATGGGTTGCTGATTTACCTTTACCGCCGCGGCGCTGAGCCTGATAAGCAGTAATTGGTTGATATTTCACATAACCCTGATGAGATAAAGTAACCACCACATCTTCTTCAGTAATCAAATCTTCAATGGTTAAATCTTCTTGTGAGGCAGTAATTTCAGTGCGTCGCTCATCGCCAAACTGTGTTTTTATCTCTAATAATTCATCACGAATCACTTGCATGAGTCGCTCAGGAGAAGCAAGTATATCCAATAACTCTTTTATAAGACGCAGCAACTCTTCAAACTCATTAAGAATTTTATCTTGTTCCAGAGCCGTTAAGCGATGAAGTCTCAATTCCAGAATGGCCTGGGCCTGAGCTGCAGACAATCGATATCCGGCATCCCCAAGACCAAACTCAGGAGTTAAATCATCCGGTCTGGAAGCATTGCTTCCCGCTTGGTCTAACATCCCTTTAACCAAGCCAGGTTGCCATAACCTAGCTAACAAGGCCTCTTTTGCATCCTGAGGTGTTGGAGATTGTTTAATCAGTTCAATCATCTCATCAATATTAGCCAGAGCAATTCCCAACCCCTCTAACAAATGAGCACGGCCCCGGGCTTTTTTCAATTCAAATATAGTTCGTCTGGTCACTACTTCACGTCGATGTTTAATGAAGTACTCCAGAATTTGCTTCAAATTCAGAGTACGGGGCTGACCATCCACCAGCGCAACCATATTAATCCCAAATACATTTTGCATTTGGGTGTGGGCATACAAATTATTTAAAATAACATCGGCCACTTCATTACGCTTTAATTCGATGACTACCCGCATACCTTGTTTATCAGATTCATCTCTCAGCCCGGAAATACCTTCAATTTTCTTATCTCGAACCAATTCTGCAATACGCTCAACCAAACGCGCTTTATTAACCTGATAAGGTAATTCATGAATAATAATAGCTTGTCGGCCAGACTGTTCATCCGTCTCGATTTCAGTTCGGGCACGAATGACCACCCGCCCTTTTCCAGTGCGGTAACCTTGAATAATTCCAGCTCTGCCATTGATAATAGCGGCTGTAGGAAAATCTGGCCCTGGAATAATTTCCATTAGATCGTCAAGACTGGTCTCAGGCTCATCCACCAGAGCAATACATGCATTAATAACTTCGGTGAGATTATGTGGCGGAATGTTGGTTGCCATACCTACGGCAATACCCGAAGAACCATTAACTAATAAATTAGGGACTCGGGAGGGTAAAACAACAGGAGCAAATTCTGTTTCATCATAGTTAGGACTAAAATCAACGGTTTCTTTATCTAAATCCGCTAATAAAGCATGGGCCACTTTGGACATTCTTACTTCAGTGTATCGCATGGCTGCCGGAGCATCTCCATCGACAGAACCAAAGTTTCCTTGACCATCAACCAAAAGATAGCGTAATGAAAAAGGCTGTGCCATACGAACTATGGTATCGTACACTGCCGTATCACCATGAGGATGGTATTTACCGATGACGTCCCCCACCACACGTGCAGATTTTTTATAAGGTTTATTCCAATCATTACCTAATTCACTCATCGCAAAAAGAACTCGCCTGTGTACGGGCTTTAATCCATCGCGAACATCAGGTAATGCTCTACCTACGATAACACTCATAGCGTAGTCTAAATAGGATTGCTTTAACTCGTCTTCAATATTAACTGGCAAGACTTCTTTGGCTAAGTAAACCATGATTTGGACGTATCCTTATTCAATGATTAAGATAAATTATGGGTAAGAGGATACCATACAGACCGGTGTAAATGCATCATCTTAAGTACCTGAAACCTCCTGAATGTTATTTATCAGGCCTATAGCAAGCTACTCAGACATTTATTTAATAAATCCATACTTAATTGAGCGCGATTTAATTGCGTTTTTTTGAAACAGGATGGACTTTGCCATGCATACGTCATCCCAAACGCAGTGAGGAATCTCCTGAGTATGGCATTGTACTCTAACGGCACGAGATCCTTCGCTATGCTCAGGATGATGGGTTTTTCTGTGAAAACCGTCTTTTTTATTGAATAAATTAGTAAAAGTGATTACTTAATCTGACTATGCTATTTTTATATTGATACTCAGATATTAATGATCATCAATAAGGATTTCATGAGTTTGATTTCATTAAAATAATCACTAAAAGGGACAAAAAAATAATTATGCTGAAACAACTAATAACAATCGCCTGCGTTATTTTTAGCATGGTTCTCCTCATAATGTATGTGTTTCAGCGCCATTTAATTTACTTCCCTGATGTACATCATCCTCGTTTAAAAAAATACCAGGCCGATGATATGACCATAGTGTCCTTGCAGACGCAAGACAATATAGCGTTAAACTCTTGGTATAAACCCGCGATTAACAATCAACCTACTGTACTTTATCTGCACGGAAATGCAGGACACATTGGATATCGCATGCCTTTGGCCCGTCAATTTATTAATGCGGGGCTTGGGGTATTTTTATTGGAATATCGAGGATATGGCGGTAATAAAGGACGCCCAAGTGAAACAGGTTTATATGAAGATGGCCGTACTGCTCTGCGTTTTTTAGAACAGCAAGGCGTTAAGCCAGAACAAACGGTATTATATGGTGAATCATTAGGTACAGGAGTAGCAACAGAACTGGCGAAGCATCACCAGGTTTGCGCTGTAATCTTACAATCCCCCTTTACTTCTTTGGCGAATTTATCTCGTTATCATTATCCATGGTTATTCATTCAACCATGGGATCAGTTTAATTCCTTAAATCGCATTACAGCAATTAATGCCCCTCTACTTGTTCTTCATGGAAAGCAAGACCAAATTGTACCTTATACGGAAGGTTTAACCATTTATAACACGGCAAAAGAACCTAAAAAAATGCTGTCTTTTGAACAAAAAGGTCACAATAACTTATGGGAAAGCCCGGACTTTTCTAATGGAATTATTCAGTTTATCCGCGCCCATTGTTTTCATTGAATAAAATTGTTATTAATGGAACGCTATAAAATTAAACTGTTATTTTAATGGCTTAATTATCTGACAAATACACAATTCCCGGTTTCTTAAATATTTAACTTACCAGAATGAATTGAGGGAGTTTATAAAATATAAAATCAGTCTCAATCTCTGTTTTCAAGGAGTTATCATGTCTGCATCGGAAGCTGTTCTTAAAAAATCCACCTTTTATGATGAGATTATGAAGATAATCAGTAATCCCCCAGTATATCTCCAAGAAATAGAAGCATGGCTCGACGTGAAACTTCGGCATGCTTCGACGGGAGTACGCCTGGATCAAGTGACCGATTTAATACATTTAGTCAGCATCCTGAAAACAAAACAATGTTCTAACTATGTCTTTGCTCTTCAAGTTTATACAGCAGAACGAACGTCTGCTGAATCCCAAAAGTCCTTAATCACGGCAATAATGATGATGCCCGGTCAGGACGATAAGATTTGTGAACTCATTTGCTATTTGGCTCAGGAAAACGCACTGGAACGATACACTCGAATAAGCCACCTTCCCCCCATTAGATTTTATCAAGACAATGGGCGCTCTAATGAATGTCGCTATGATGAATATAAAGAATGGTACTTACTTTTTGAATTGTTTAGTCTATGCAAAATAGCCCCGCACAAAGCTATTCCGTTAATAGCTCGTTGGCTAACCGCTAATACTCCCTCGACTCAAGATATCCATGCTTTTCTCAAGCTTCTGAAAATTATGGATGAGATGGAAGTGTTACATTATGAAATTATAGAAACGATAACCCCTTATCTAAAAAACCAGGCCAGCATAGAAAAGATCAACTTATTTTTACTAAAGCTCCAACGCAATAATTTACTCAACTCTGAAGTTTTTGAGCATGCCCTACCTTTATTGAAACATCTTTCTGCACTCGATACGTTTTTCACTTTTTATGAAGATGAATTAAAAAGCCCTCCGTCTCGAAGCAGTATACTGCAACGATTACGCCCTTATTGTCAGATGCTTCTACCTGCAAAAAAAAGTTATGATGATCACGTAGAAGCAAATACCCCTTTACATCAGGCTGTTCTTGAAGGTAATGCAAGAAATCTGGAACTTACCTTGAGTTTTGCCAATAGAAAACTCCTCGCGCATACATCCTATGAAAATACGGCCCTGGTATTAGCTTGTAAAATAGCGAATAAATCAGCAGCCAAGCGTATTTTAGCAAAGATGCAGGAGTTTGAATGTGATGTTAATCAAGCAGATCATCATGGAATGACAGCCCTTCACTGGGCTAAATTCTATCATTTTGATGATTTAGTCAGTGATCTCATGAGAGCAGGTGCAAATGATAAGCTAAAAACGAAAAGTGGTGAGAACTGTGACTATTTTTACAACCATCGATTTAAGCTCAATGACTTTAAAATCGAGGGCCCTGAAATTATAGAAGATGCATTCAAATTGAAGAATGCCGCGCTCACTGATCTATGCTTTCATATGGATAAAATTGCCTTAAATTTAAAATTAGCATCGCAGATTGAGATAGATGACCTCTATGCAAGCAGTGATACTGCTCAATACCGCTCCGCTAATAGATTCCAATTATTCTTTAAAACACTCCGTTCCAGATTAATAAATTGGTTAGAAGAACAACAGCGCTTAAGCCATCAATCCAATCCAGCCTCCGCAAGCCTTGGCTTGGTATAGGAATGCTTGTCTTTAATTTAATGATGCTGCCAGAGATATAAATGAACGTCGGGCCCCTGGCCCGACATGGGGTTGAAAAAAATAATTTATAATAATTCTTCAGGAGTTTTGATATTTTCCTGTTAATCCTTAAAATTCTAAACCATAATATGTAATTATCCGAAGTTTAGATTTTTCTAAGTTCGTTTTAAGTGCCAATAATTGATACGGCCCTTAAAGAGTAAGTTAACGTTTAAATTGACTATAAGTAACCATTTTTATATAGTTCTGCGCAATCCCACTACTATGAATACTTATAGTACGAAAATAATCAGGAGACACAATGAGCAAAAAGACAGCTAAACTTAGCATTGAAGGGCAAGAATCGCTCGATTTACCAATCTATACCCCTACTTTAGGTAATGACGTGATTGATATTACCCAACTTGGTGCGCGTGGTGTCTTTACTTTTGATCAAGGTTTTTTATCAACAGCTTCCTGTGAATCTAAAATTACTTATATCGATGGAGATAAAGGCGTATTGTTATATAGAGGGTATCCTATAGAACAATTGGCTGAGAAAAAAGATTTTCTTGATGTGAGCTATCTGTTGCTTAATGGTGAATTACCCAATGCAGAAGAAAAGAAACAATTCGTTGGATTAATCAATAACCATACTATGGTGCATCAACAAATGTATCAATTCCTCAACGGATTTCGTCGTGATGCACATCCAATGGCTATTATGGTAGGTATCGTTGGTGCTTTATCTGCTTTTTACCATGATTCCATGGATTTAAATAATGAACAAGATCGCTTTATTTCCGCGATTCGTTTGGTTGCTAAAATGCCTACTCTAGCCGCTATGAGTTATAAATACTCCACTGGCTTACCGTACATGTACCCAAAAAATAAAATGTCTTATGCTGAAAACTTCCTCCATATGATGTTTGGTGTTCCTTCTGAAGATACAACACCGGATCCCGTATTAGTTAGAGCAATGGATACTATATTTATTCTTCACGCGGATCATGAGCAAAATGCGTCTACATCGACAGTTCGCCTGGCAGGTTCAACAGGAGCAAATCCCTTTGCCTGTATTTCAGCGGGAATTGGCGCATTATGGGGACCAGCTCATGGTGGTGCAAATGAAGCATGTTTAAACATGCTAAAAGAAATAGGTGATGTAAGTCGCATAGAACACTATATTAAACGTGCTAAAGATAAAGATGATCCATTCCGCTTAATGGGCTTTGGACACCGCGTTTACAAAAGTTATGATCCCAGAGCCAAGGTCATGCGTCAAACGTGTTATGATGTTTTGGAAGCGGTAGGCGCTAAGGATGAACCTTTATTCAAGCTTGCAATGGAGTTAGAGCGCATTGCACTTGAAGATGATTATTTCATTCAGAAAAAGCTTTATCCCAATGTCGATTTTTATTCAGGCCTCACCTTAAGCGCTATAGGAATCCCGACGAACATGTTTACTGTCGTATTTGCTTTGGCTCGAACAGTTGGTTGGATGAGTCACTGGATGGAAATGGTAGCCAGTAAATCAAGAATCGGCAGACCACGTCAGCTGTATACAGGTGAAAAAAATAGAGACGTCACCTAGTCTTATGGGTATGGGTTTATAGCCGTTTCCTGTCTCCTTCGCAGAAAAGACGATATACACTGCTTATTTCGTCGTTGCGAGCTTTAGAGAAGCAATCCAGAACAATACTTTGTTGATAACTTGAAACTGGATTGCTTCACTTTTGAACGCTTATCAAATAACAGAGCATCCAGGTTACGCTCTCTATTTACTTATTACACTGCTTAAAGCCCTCTTCCAACCCTTATACTCTTCGTTAATTTGCTCTATTGCTCTTTGGGGTTGGAATGCTTGCTCCATATCCCATACATTTTTTAAAGCAGCAAATGAATCAAAAACGCCATATCCTAAAGCCGCCAAAATTGCGGCACCTCTTGCAGTGGTTTCTATATCCTTGGGTTTTTGCACAAGAAGTTGACACTGATCCGCTAAAAATTGAAGGAACCATTGATTAGCAGCCATCCCCCCGTCTACCCTTAACAAGGCCAAATCCAGATTGCTGTCTTCTCTCATACAAGTTAGGACTTCTCTTGTTTGATAACAGACCCCCTCTAAAGCGGCTCTGGCAAAATGAGCTCTATTGGTGGCGCGGGATAATCCAAAAACTGCAGCCCCGGATGTTGATGACCAATGAGGTGCCCCCAATCCTGTAAATGCTGAAACCAAATAGACTCCTTCATTAGTCTTAAGACTTTTTGCCAAGGTTTCAGTTTCACTGGAACTAGAGATCAATTTCATCTCATCACGCAGCCATTTAACTGTAGTGCCTGCATGATAGATACTGCCTTCTAAACCATAAGCAGTAGTCCCTTTTATTTTATAGGCAACAGTCGTTAGAAGCTTATGTTTTGAGATTACAGGCGTATTGCCGGTATTGAGTAATAAAAATCCGCCTGTTCCGAAAGTTGCTTTAACCATGCCATCATCAAAACATCCTTGGCCAACCAAGGCCGCTTGTTGATCACCTGCAACTCCGGTTATAGGAAGTTCAAATCCTAACCACTCCTTGTTAATAGACCCAAAATTACCGTCACTGGCATATACTTGTGGCAATACTGATTCAGGAATTTTAAACAGCTGAAGTAAATCTTTATCCCATTGCTCTTTTCTAATATTAAATAGCATGGTTCTCGATGCATTGGTTATATCAGTTGCATGTTTCAGACCTTTTGTCATTCGCCACACTAAAAAACTATCAATAGTCCCGAAAGCGAGTTCACCTCTTGATGCCAGTTCCTGTGCGTGAAGATTGTTATTTAACAGCCAATTTAATTTACTTGCTGAAAAGTAGGGATCAGGAATCAAACCAGTTTTTTCCTGAATCAGGGGAGTATGTTCATATAAAGACCGACAATATGCTTCAGTGCGCCTATCTTGCCACACAATAGCAGGCGCCAGACATTCCCCGGTTTTTTTATTCCAGATTACGGTGGTTTCTCTTTGATTGGTAATACCACAAGATAAAATTTGCTTTCTTTCAACTTGGGATACAACATCCCTTACCGCATTTAATGTTTTTTCCCATATTTCTTCAGGATCATGCTCAACCCACCCCAATTGAGGATAATATTGAGTCAGTGGGTATTGACTACTAGCGACTAAGTGGCCTTGAACGGTATATAGCATGGCGCGAGTGCTGCTCGTTCCCTGATCAATAGCAAGTAAATAATTCATTAGTCACAATTCCTTTTTGATAAACCTAAAATAGTAAGCCCTGTCGTCACCTCGAGCGTTAGTCACAAAACCTCTTCTAATGTGAAAAAACAGGCGACCATCGTTAAGAGCTCTCATGCCATTAACTTAAGAACGTCATCCAGAGCGAAGCGAAGGATCTCCAGAATATGGCTCATGCCTATTTCAGAAGATCCCTCGTCGCAAACTCCTCGGGATGACGAAAAATGACTTCAGCCAATGCCAAAGGGGATAAGCCCGCATCATCAACAACCCAGCCTTTAGTCTACACTGAATTAAATTGCGTGATTCTGTTGAGTGTATACTTTATTATTATATTTTAATTATTATGTATTTAATTCTACACTTTTTTTTCGGAGACCAAAACATGGATCAAGTTTTTGATGTTGCAGTTATTGGCGGCGGCATCAATGGTTGTGGATGTGCTGCAGATGCAGCTTTAAGGGGATTATCTGTAGTACTCTTCGAGCAAGATGACCTGGCATCTAAAACTTCGTCAAGCAGCACTAAATTAATTCATGGCGGATTAAGATATCTGGAAAACTATGAATTTGGTCTGGTAAAAAAAGCACTGGAAGAAAGACAAACATTATTAAATCTGGCACCTCACTTAGTCCATCCTCAATCATTTATTTTACCTTATCAAAAACACATGCGCCCCGCGTGGCTGTTACGATTGGGGTTATTCTTTTATGATCATTTAAGTCGCAAAAATCATTTACCCAAGTGTAAATCCATCAAAAAAAACAGCAAAAATAGTTATTTCACCCCTCTAGTAGACAAACTCAAACGCGGTTTTTTATTTTATGATGCAGCAACAGATGATGCCCGCCTAACGATTATTAATGCCATACAGGCAAAAAAACATGGGGCAAGCATTCGACCTAATTCAACCGTAATTAAAGCCGAGGTGGTAAACCATTTATGGCAATTGACCATTCAATCTAAAGAAGGGCATATTTATAGAGTGTTTGCCAAGTCAATAATTAATGCTGCAGGTCCCTGGGTAGAGTCCATAGCAAAATTGACTCACATACCCGTTAACCATCAAATAACATTGGTTAAGGGAAGTCATATTATTGTGCCTAAAATTTACGAAGGCAAACATGCTTATTTTTTACAAAACAATGATAAGCGTGTAGTTTTTGTTATTCCTTATCATGGATTTAGTATGATAGGAACAACGGATACCCTTTTTAAAGGGGATCTGAAAGATCAAATACATATTAGTAAGGAAGAAACGGAGTACCTGATCGCGTTAGTTAATTCATATTTTAAAATCAAATTAAGTGCCAATGATGTCCTGTTTTCATGGAGTGGCGTTAGACCTTTATTAGCAACTAACGGCAAAGAATTAAAGGCTTTAAGTCGCGATTATAGTTATGAATTTAGTACGAATCCGGCTCCCATTGTGACAATTTTTGGTGGAAAAATTACCACCTATCGTCAATTAGCAGAAGAAACAGTAAATCAGCTGGTCCCTCTTTTTCCACAAATACATCCGTCACAAACAAAATATATCCCTCTTCCCGGTGCTACTTTTGGAACAATGAGTTTTGATCAATATGTAATTTATGCACGAAAAAAATACGATTGGCTGGATAACGAACTGCTTAATCGTTATCTCTACAGTTATGGCAGCAATACCGAACTCTTTCTTTCAAAATGTACGAATATTGAATCTATGGGTAAACGATATGGCTCATCCCTCTATCAAGTAGAATTAGATTATCTAATCTCTGAGGAATGGGCCAAATACCCTGATGATGTATTGCAGAGACGAACAAAACTGGGATTCACCATGGATAATGCCAGCAAAAAAGAGCTGGAAGAGTACCTGGCGAGTATTAATCCTTATCCTGTTCAATCTGAGCCCGTATATCACTAACATCAGCATCTAAAGCTTGCTGTGCCAATTCTTTTAAGGTGGATTCTGGCATGCTGCCAGCATCCGAATAAATTACTATGCCTTCTTTAAAGACCATAAGATGCGGTATGGAACGAATCTCAAAAAAATCAGCCAATTCTTGCTGTTCTTCAATATTTACTTTAACAAATCTTATCATAGGAAATTGATCAGAGACTTTTTCGTAAACTTTTGCAAATTGTTTACAAGGGGCACACCACTCAGCCCAATAATCAATAAACACTATTTCATTTTCGTTAATAAACGATTCAAATGCATCACTACTTAAAGTTTGGCTCGGCATGTTTCTTCCCTTGCATCAAGTACTGTTACGATATTGTCAAAAATTTCATCCACATTACCCGTCCCCACCACACTATGAAATTGTGGAGCTCCTTTGGAACTTTCTTTAGCCCATTGTTTATAATATTTTATCAAAGGTGCCGTTTGATTATGATATACCTCCAGTCTTTTTCGCACGGTTTCTTCTTTATCATCTTCGCGCTGAATCAGAGGCTCTCCTGTAACATCATCACATCCAGCAGTTTTTGGTGGATGATTCATAATATGATAAACCCGTCCTGAAGGCTGATGAATTCGACGACCACTGATTCGTTGAATGATTTCATCATCATCGACTTTTATCTCAATTACATGATCTAAATAAATTCCTGCTTGCTTAAGCGCCTCGGCCTGAATTAAGGTTCTTGGAAACCCATCAAACAGAAAACCATTTTCGCAATCGTCTTTTTTTAAGCGTTCTTTAACTAAACCAATGATGATGTCATCAGAAACCAAGCCACCTGACTCCATAATTTTTTTAGCACTTAAGCCTAATGGTGAACCTTGTGCGATAGCGGCCCGCAACATATCTCCAGTGGAAATTTGCGGAATTTTATAACGTTCAATCAAACGCAAAGCCTGGGTTCCTTTCCCCGCGCCCGGTCCGCCTAAAAGCATTAATCGCATCAAAAAACTCCTCTTTGATAATCCTAAATTTAGTCTTCCAAGTATACTACTACTTCTTCAATTTATAAATTTTTTAGTCAATATTTAACATAATGACCACATATATTAATTACTTGTTACTACCATGAATGCGACTTCATCGTATTTTTACACGAATTTAATTGCATGGCATATAATTGTGATTTTGCTTTAACTTTATGGGCTACGGAAATCAACCAGGGTTTCTTTAAGTAAGTTTTACGTTGGTACCCACCTATTCCTTCATGATATGCCAGGTAAAGAGAGTATGCATCTGCTCTGGAAATTCTGGCTTTTTTATTCGCCTCATTAGCATACCAACCAATAAAATCAACTCCATCACCAAAATCATCACGAGATGACCAGAACCAACCATTAGTTCGTTTATACTGGTTCCATGTGGAATGTAATGCCTGGGTATATCCATAAGCACTCGATGGTCTTTTCCATGGAATAATTTTTAATAATTTGGTGCGTGGCGGTTTAGCTCTGGCATCAAACTTTGATTCTTGATGAATAATAGACATTTGGACCGGGACAGGTATTTTCCAGCGTTTTTCTACATCTTTAGCATCTCGATACCAACTGGGGTATTGCTTAAAGATAGTACATATATTATTAACATCCGAGGGCGGTCTGCTCACACAAGCCGTAAGGAAAACAGCGGATAAAAGTAAGGCTAATAATTTAAAGTTCATGATTTTATTATATTAAATTGTGGTGTGCTTAAGCAACACGATAAGCCCGAAAAACGCATAGTAACAAATTTACTCTTTACAATCCATGCCATTTGCTTTTGCTTACTTCAGTCTCCGTGCTAGAATTCATTCGAGTTTAATTAAGGCAAATAATCCTCATGACCATACTTGTATTTGATATAGAAACCATCCCCGACGTAGAGTCGGGCCGTAAGTTATTTGATTTGGATGGTTTGTCAGATGAAGAGACAGCTTTGGCTATGTTTGCTTTAAGAAGAGCCAAAGTGGGTAACGATTTCCTCCCACATTATTTACAAAAAATTTGCGCCATTTCTGTAGTAATGAGTCATGGTTCACAAGTAAAAGTATGGTCTCTCGGGGATGAAGATTCTAATGAAAAAGAATTAATCACCCGTTTTTTTGCAGGAATTGAGAAACACACCCCTACTCTGGTCAGTTGGAATGGTAGTGGTTTTGATTTACCTGTTTTGCATTACCGCTCACTATTACATTCAGTTCCTGCCCCAACTTACTGGGAAGCTGGCGAGAATCAGCAAGCCTTTCGTTGGAACAATTACCTAAGCCGATTTCATTATCGTCATATTGATCTAATGGATGTAATTGCGGGTTATCAAAACAAAGCTTTTGCTCCTCTGGATGATATTTCCAGCATGTTTGGTTTTCCCGGAAAAATGGGAATGAGTGGTTCGAAAGTTTGGGATCAATACAGTGCCGGCCAAATCAAAAACATACGTGATTACTGTGAAACCGACGTTCTTAATACTTATTGTGTGTATTTACGCTTTGAGTTAACCCGTGGGGTCATTAATACAGATGAATACAATAATGCAATAGAACGCCTGAAATGTTATTTAAGCGCTGAAAAAGAAAAAGAACACCTGAACGAGTTTTTAAATCGTATGGCCTAATCATTAAAAGGCTCTATGACCTGAAAACGTTACCTTGGCTTTTTCGTCTTCTATGCTGCTAAACGCGCTTTTGTATTCCTCACTGTTAAGATAAATTAAGGTTTTTTTATAACAGGTTTCCCCTAGTTCCTTATAAGCGTCTATACCTACCGCATTGGCCTTATTGGCCATCTGTGTCCAAGACCATATAGTTATCCACCATTCTATAATTGGTTTATATATCTCAACCCAAGCCAAAACTGCCTCAGGAACGTGCTCCATATCAAAGTAACTGCTTAGTAAAATAAGAGTCTGCTCTTGAGACAAGTTTCCTTCAAGTGCAAAATAGACCAGATCCCAGATCAAATCATTACTACTTGAATACTCCCAATCAATCATGTGCAGTTTTATTTTAATATTGTGCTCCTCACCCTCAAAAGACAATATAAAATTAAGGGGGGTTGCATCATTATGACAGGGTCGCATTTCGATGTGATAGGCGCTAAAAAGTTTCTTTAATTCCCCCATTTGCGCTTCGATAAAGCCTATATCCCCAGAAAAAGGAAATTTTTTATCTTTTAATACCTGCAATAACTCTTCATTACGTTCAAAAATAGTGACTTTATTTGGAAAAGGTTTAGAACAATGAAGACGACGCATTATAGCGGCTATAGAATGCAGAATATCCTTTCTTGCCAATGCCTCTTCATCTAATTTCACCCCGTCAACAAAGCGAGTTAACTGTAAGCCATCTACTGGATCAAAATAGGGGACAGGAACATTAATCTCTAATTTCTCCGCCTGAAGCGCGTTATGTGCCTCGTCTTCTCTGGCTATAAAAGCAGAAGAGCCTTCACCTGGAATGCGTAATACCCACTCTTCATGCATTGATCTAATTCCGACTTTATACGTAGTATTCGTCATTCCTCCAGCCAATAATTTTAATCTTAGTACATCAAGACCCACTGTATTAAAACAAGGTATACGTCGAATTGTAGGGAGCAAGTCCAGATAGCGCCTGGTGAGAGTAACCAATGTGTTCCAATCTTTACTAACACGTGCCGCACGACCTAAGGACTGGGTATCTAATAAACTTAGAATGTACGTGATTAAATAATCGTGGGACTCAGGATTAATACTGTTTTTACCAAAAAAATCCAATTTCGACTTCATAAGATCCTTAAGTGTCCTGGCGGGATACGATTTTTATAGTATATAAAAATGAACTCTATACTAACAACCATTAAATAATGATTAATGCATGCAAATCACTCAATCTGCTTGTTTTTCTCTATCGTAAAATAGATAGGAAACGTTATATACTATATAACGTTATTTTCTGATTATGATATCAAGGCTAAAGTTATGTCTGATCCACTTATTCCTATATCGCGCAGACAGGCCCTGACTTTTGCTTGCTTCCTGGTTTTATATGAGTTTCTAACCTATATTGCCAATGACATGATCATGCCCGGCATGATTAATGTAGTAAAATCTTTTAATGCACCTGAGTCTACTGTTGCGACTTCCCTTACCGTTTATATTCTTGGTGGCGCCAGTCTGCAGCTAATACTCGGTCCCATCTCCGACACGTACGGTAGACGACCATCGATGTTGTTGGGAGCCTGTCTCTTCTTTATTTTTACCTTATTAATTGCTTGCTCTCATTCAATGGATCAGTTTCTCATTGCCCGATTTTTCCAGGGAATGGGATTATGTTTTATTGGGGTTATCGGGTACGCAACCATTCAAGAAATATTTGATGAAATGAATGCCATTCGGCTTATAGCGATTATGGCTAATGCTGCTATTTTAGCACCTTTGCTTGGACCACTTTTAGGTGCCATTATTATCCATTACACTTCCTGGCGTTTTATATTTGTCATGATAGCCTTCTTTGCACTTATTGCTCTTTGGGGGTTATGGCGTTATATGCCTGAGCCTATAGGTCATGTTAAAAGAAATGGCGAAATAACTCCTAAAGTCCCATTCTCTGCAAAATCAATATTTAAGAACTATAAAGAACTATGTACTAATACAACTTTTTGCTTTAGTACCATAGCTGCAGGCATTATCGGCATTCCTTGTATCGCTTGGATTGCGCTGGCCCCTATAATACTGATTACTGAAGCTAAATTAACTGTTATTCAATATGGTCTTTGGCAGCTACCCATATTTGGGGCAACGATTATCGGAAATTGGTTTCTGCATCGATTAACTTACAAATATAAAATTAAACAGATTATATTTCTTGGTTGCATTATTATGGCGATAGGAATCATATTAATAGCCCTTCTACCCTATTTGTATGGTAATGATTATCACTATTTACTACCGGGAATTATTATTTATTTTTTTTCACTCAGCATAATTAATGCGCCATTGAACAGGTTTTGTCTGTTCATCACCTCGGTTAGCAAGGGAACCGCGTCTGCGCTAGTGAGTTTGAGTGTGATGATTATTGGCGCCATAGGCATAGAAATAGCAAGCGTCTTCTATCAGCAGCATAATAATTTGTACTTTGGTATTTTCTGCAATGCCGTCGGCGCCCTATTTTTAATATTTATCAGTTTGACTTTTATGTCTGAAAAGGAGAAACAGACGCATATTGAAAACCTATAAGCACCGCAATTGATAGCCATCATCCGGCTTCGGATATTAGTTATGCGGAGAGGGTATTTCAGAATATAAGGCTACCTTATTTTTTCCATTTTTCTTAACGTAATATAATGCTTTATCTGCGGCCTCAATTAATTCTTCAGGACTTTTACCATCAGATGGATAAGTACTAACCCCTATAGAAATAGTAATTGGACCAACCTCTTGCGCCCCATACTTTATGTGTAACATGGTAACGGCTTGCCTAATACTTTCAGCGCGACGTAAGGCTACTTCTACGTCCGCATTATAAAACATAATAATGAACTCCTCCCCACCATATCTGGCAGCAATATCCCCTAATCGGATGTCATTTTGGAATATTTTTCCGAGCTCTTTTAAGACGGCATCTCCGGCATCATGACCATAGGTATCATTAATTTTCTTAAAATGATCCAAATCCATCATCAAAATTGCGATCGACGATTTTGAACGTTCTGCCTGGTGAATTTGCTTAAAGAGGAAATCGTCCAAATAACGGCGATTATACAGACCAGTCAAAGGATCACGAATCGATTGATAACGAAGGTTTTCTCTTAAGCGAACATTAGCCAAAGCCAAAGCCGTTAGTTCTGCAAAGGCATTGATTAAAAGTCTTTGATTTTCATCGAATAAAAATTCCTGATTACTCCTCTCTTTTGTCTCCATATACAATAGCCCGTAAATATCATTCTGAGCCATTAGGGGTAGACAAAGAAAAGAGGAGCTTTGTTCATCAAAACTTTTAATGTGAGGACATATTAGCTCATTATGTAATAATCCAACATGATGTCTTCGACCCAGTTTAATAGCCCAACATTGGTCAGGAGTAAAAATAGTTTCTTGCGGATTTGGATTTCCCCAACTCGTTGCAACTTCCAAATAATTTTTTGATGGATGCATCACATACAAATACCCACTCGCGAAATCGAGAAGTCGCTGCAAATAGTTTGATACCACACTAGTTAATTCATCTTGTGAGACACAAGCAAGCATAATATCACTCATATCTACAAGCAGTGTTATTTGATTGTTTTTATTCTGTAATTCCGTCATTCCCTTGGCAAGGCTTTCATAGGATTTTTGAAGAACCATATAATCTTGTATTCGTTTTGTTATATTCCGAACTGTCTGTACTGTTCCTATCATTTCATTTTCATCATTTTGAATGAAACAGGAACTCATTTCATAAGTATTAGTCTCATTATCAATATCAAACTCTACATTTTTTATTTCTTCAGTGCCATTGAGGGAATTTTTCCAAGTTTGGATCAGTTTTTTTTGAGCGGGTGTACCCTCTGAAAAAACATCGTCAAGTCTCACACCAATAGCAATAGTTTTCCCAGAAAGACGTTTAAATTCACGCTGATATGCGTCATTAAAAATAATGAACTTTTCATCTACATCAAATGCCGCAATCATATCACTCGTGCTTTCAATAATTTTTCGCAACCGATTTTGAAAATTCTTATTATTATGTTCAATCCTCTTTCGCATTGACAACTCAGTATTGGCCAGAACAAAAGCTAAAATTAAAAAAATGACGCTAATTAAGCTACCTATAATTAAAATACCATTAGTATTTTTAGCGTTCTTTAAAGCAAATTCATTTCTTTCATTTAATAATACATATTCAATTGATTTAATTTCATGTCCTAAATCTTTGACCCGAGTTGATGCACTTTGACTTTTATTGAATAAATTATTACTTTGATCTACTCCTGACTTATTAGCCTGCTTCAACTGGATTAGTTGATCCAATAAATCCAGTCTTCGACTGATTAATTCAATCAACTGAAATACGCGCTTATTTTGTCCTGCATTATCCTTAGTCAGATTTACAAGTTTCTTTAAATCCAGTTTTAAATTAGACTTAATCTGATTGATGTCACTTAAATAGTGCTCATCACCTGTAGCTATGTATCCACGTTGCTGAGACTCAATCTCTAAGAACTTATATAAGGAGGAATTGGTTTTTTGAATCACTTGATAGGTATGCGCCACCCATTTATTAGCAGCAATTAATTTATTTACCTGGTGATAGGAAACAATACTTAAAGTTAAAAGACAAATAAGTCCTATAACAAATATTAAATTAAGCATTGATCTGCTCAATCTCATGTTTTGAAAAAATAATTTCCTGTTACTTTCTTCTCTATTTTTACTCATATTAAGTACATATCCGCGCTTGAATATGTTTAGAATATGTTTTAATTATAGAGCTGAATTGAGAAAACAGGCTAAATTTGGAAAAAATGAACCGTCTTTATAGAGCCTGTTTCTCGTTTCCCAATCCAGTTTATTAATGACGGTGACTTGGATGAGACTCTTTAAGTAAAAAAGTAGCAATCAACAAACTTCCCAAGAAACACAAAGGCATGACTAATAGAGCCGTCTGATAACTTGATATACTATAGACGTGGATGCCATTAACCAAGCGTGATGAATCGTCTGTATGATTCAATATATAGCCCACTAAAGGCTGAAAAATTGCTCCGCCAATTAAAACAGACAAATTATTGAAACCAGAGGCGGTTCCAACTAATTCAGCAGAGTTATTTTCCTTAACTACGGCAAAACTTACTGTCTGTCCTCCTGCTCCCAAACCTAATACAAATAAAATGAAATGTGCCCAGCCATAAGACAGTTGGGATGAATAAAGTAAAATCAAGGTAGCAACCAAACCTAAAACCGCGCTTATAATTAAAGCAATGCGACGGCTTTCTATTTTGTCACTAAACCAGCCTAATAAAGGGCTACCTATCCCTATACCAAGCCAAATCATACTGCATAACCCGGATGCAGCCACCACGCTGATTTGAAATTTTTCCTGAAGATAAGGAACGCCCCAAAGAGCAGCGAATACCGCTATAGGTGTCCAAATAGCGAAGGCATAACCACCTATAATCCAGGTATGAGCATGTTTACATACGGCAACAAGCCTTTTCCACTCTTCTCTCAAATAATGATCAGGGATAGTTTGATTTTGCTGATGTGGATAATCACGAATATATACCCAAAAAAAACCAGCTAAAATAAAGCCGACGGCAGATAAAATAAAACTGGCGTTACGCCATCCTACGTGAGCAATGAGGGATGCCAAAGGAACCTCTCCAAACATGGCCCCTACTGAACTCATTAATTGTGCTACTCCGGCAAGAATGGCGAAATAATAAGGAGGAAACCAACGCGAAATCAGTACCAAAACCCCTATAAAAGAAAAAGCCGATCCTATTCCGATCAGAAATCTGCCCATAGACGCAGTAAATACGCTGTCTGTTGAGGCAAAAAAGGCAGAGCCTAACGCGCACAAAATAATAGCAAAAGTCATTAACTTACGGGGGCCATAACGGTCATACAAAACTCCCGCAGGTAACTGAGCAGGTGCGTAAGCATAAAAATAAAAAGCCGAAATAAAACCAAAGCCTTCACCGGTGACGTGAAATGTTTTCATCATTGACTCGGCCATAACACTCGGCGCGACTTGTAATATAAACTCATATAGATAAAAAGAGGCCGCTAAGAAAAATATGACATAAGCAGCAGTCAGATTAGTCTCACCCAAGTCCTTTGTTTTTTTTGTGTAATGTGCGCTCAATTCAGAATCACTCTAATTAGGAATGGCTCATTAAAGCCTATGGCCATTTAGTTTGTCAATATGATTTTATAGGATAAATCGCTCCTAGAATAGCGGGACGTTTGGCGCCGGTAATTGCAGTTAAGTTAACCGGGATTTGATTCATGGTTTGAGAAGCTAACCAGGCAAACATCATCGCTTCTAAATAGTCGGGGCTTACACCGATGTCCGCGATACTATTTACGGCAATACCCGGTAATAAATCCGCCAACATTTTGCGTAAATAGAGATTATGGGTTCCTCCCCCACATAAATATAATTGTTTTATCGTCTCTTTTCTTAAAATTGTTGTAGCAATTGAATGCGCTGTTAAAGCCAATAAAGTAGCTTGCACATCCACAGCTTTATATTCTTTTTTTAAATAGGACTTTAACCACAATAATGAAAAATATTCTTTACCAATACTTTTTGGGGGAACTAAACCAAAAAAAGGATCTGACAATAATTGATCGAGTAAAGGACGGATTATTTCGCCCTGCATGGCCCATAAACCATCGGCATCAAAGGATTTTCCCTGATGCTCAGTGATCCACGCATCCATTAGACAATTACCAGGACCTATATCCCATCCTTCTGTTCTCTGTCCTGAAGCAATAAAACTAACATTAGAGATACCGCCAATATTAAGTACAGCCAGATTAATGTCTGGTTTATTAAATAATTCCTGATGATATAAGGGCGCAAAGGGCGCTCCTTGCCCCCCATTCACTAAATCTCTTGTTCTAAAATCTGCGACTACAGTAATACCTGTTAGCGAAGAAATAGTATGGCCACAACCTAATTGTAATGTATAAGGAATACTGACACTTGTATCATGACATAAGGTCTGTCCATGACTACCTATAGCCATTATATCATTAGGAGATATATTCGCTTCCTGCAGTAAATTATTCACTGCCCCAGCAAACTCTCTTCCAATAAGTGTATTTAATTGACAAACTGAAGCAAGACTTAAATTATTGCTACTAATTACATGATCGATGTTTTTTTTGACTTCATCACTGTATTTCACAGTAATACCGTATTTCAAAGTGTTTGTTGGCATTTCTACAAGGGCAGCATCAATACCGTCCATGCTGGTTCCAGACATTAAACCTATATATAAAGCCATAGATTACTCTAAAAATTGAATGAGACTTACATAGTACTAAATCTGACGAACGCAGGCAAAATAACGATGCTTTTTCTTGAAAGTAATCAGGTAAGAAATTTTTTAAATTCCATACCTGATTCATTTGGACTTTTAAAAGCCCTACCAGAAAACAAACTGACAGAGCTCTTTAAAAATTGCTAGCTATTTTACTTAGCAGCTGCAGCTTTCTTTTCTTTCTCTTTGGCAATCACTGCTTCAGCTACACTGGTTGGGCAAGGAGCATAGTGAGAGAATTCCATTGAGAATTGACCACGACCAGAAGTAAGGGTACGCAATGTACTGATGTAACCAAACATTTCTGAAAGAGGAACATCGGCTTTAATGCGGACGCCAGCTGCACTGGGTTCTTGGCCAGAGATCATGCCACGACGACGGTTCAAGTCACCGATCACATTACCTACATCTTCTTCCGTACTATAAACGTCTACCTTCATGATTGGTTCAAGCAATTGTGGACCAGCTTTTGGCATCGATTGACGAAATGCACCTTTTGCCGCAATTTCAAACGCAATTGCTGAAGAGTCAACGGCATGATAAGCACCATCGGTGAGGTCAATTACCACATCCAATACTGGGAAACCTGCCAACGTACCGGTATTCATCATTGAGCGAAAACCTTTTTCAATTGCAGGGAAGAATTCTTTAGGAACGTTTCCACCCACAACAGAAGTGATGAAAGTGAATCCAGTGTTTGGCTCTCCTGGTGATATAGTGTAGTCAATTTTACCGTATTGACCAGCACCACCTGATTGTTTCTTGTGGGTATAGCTGTCTTGAATCGATTTGGTTATGGTTTCGCGGTAAGCTACCTGTGGTTGGCCTACTATTAACTCAACATCGTACGTACGTTTCAGAATATCCACTTTAATATCAAGATGTAATTCACCCATACCACGGAGAATGGTTTCACCTGAATCTTCATCAGTTTCCACTCTAAAGGTTGGATCTTCTGCAACCATTTTACCGATAGCAATACTCATTTTTTCGGTTGAGCCTTTATCTTTTGGCGAGACAGCAATAGAGATAACTGGCTCAGGGAAAACCATCGCTTCAAGAGTACACTCGTGATTAGGATCGCAAAGAGTGTGACCGGTTCGAACGTTTTTCATACCTACGATGGCTATAATATCGCCAGCTTCAGCACTTTGTAATTCATTACGCTCATTTGCCTGCATCTCAACCATACGACCGACCCGTTCAGTTTTACCAGTAAAGGAGTTAAGAATAGTATCCCCTTTATTTAGTCTTCCTGAATAGATACGTACGAATGTTAAAGCTCCAAAACGGTCATCCATGATTTTAAATGCCAAGGCGCGGAACGGTTCATCAGGAGAAACGATAGCGAATTGGCCGTTTGGCTCACCTTCAGCATTGGTCAAAGGTTGTGGGTTAACTTCATGAGGAGCAGGTAAATAGTCAACCACTGCATCCAGTAATAGTTGCATCCCTTTGTTTTTAAAGGCCGAACCGCAATAAGTTGGGAAGAATGCTAATTCAAGCGTACCTTTACGGATACAACGCTTAATGTCTTCTATTGAAGGCTCTTCGCCATCCAAATAAGCCATCAGCAAATCATCATCCATTTCAAGTGCCGTTTCAATTAATTGCGCACGATACGTTTCAACGTCGTCAACCATATCAGCTGGTACATCAGTAACATTGTAATTTTCTGGTTGACCACTTTCGTCCCAAACATACGCTTTACGGGTTAATAGATCGACAACACCTACGAAGCTGTCTTCAAAGCCGATCGGCAAAGTCATAATTAAAGGATTTGCACCCAATACTTTCTTGATTTGCTCAGTTACTCTCAAGAAGTTCGCGCCAATACGATCCAGTTTGTTTACGAAAATCAAACGAGATACTTTTGAATTGTTCGCATAGCGCCAGTTAGTTTCTGACTGAGGCTCAACACCGCCAGAACCACAGAATACCCCGATGCCGCCATCGAGTACCTTCAGTGAACGGTATACTTCTACAGTGAAGTCTACGTGTCCTGGGGTGTCGATAACGTTGAAACGAGTACCTTTCCAGAAGCAACTTACTGCTGCTGACTGAATGGTAATACCGCGTTCCGCTTCCTGTTCCATGAAATCGGTTGTTGATTCACCTTCGTGAACCTCACCCATTCTGTGAATTCTACCGGTAAGCTTGAGAATACGTTCGGTAGTAGTGGTTTTTCCGGCATCTACGTGGGCGAAGATACCAATGTTTCTATAAAGGTTTAAATCAGTCATAGCGCTCTTATAATTTTAATGGATTAAAAATTGTCGTGTATTATATAGCATTTTATTTGGATTAGCAGCAAAATTTATTGGTTTAATAGTTATAGGCCACGTATATTTTTTTATACTCAAGCAAAACGCATGTAAGTGATGGGATGTAACAGAAACAATACCGCCAAAGTTGGATGTTATCAATTGGTACTGTGCTTAGCTACGCCCTTTTTTCAGCGGTAATAACTGACATCGATTGCTGCTTCAGTAGTTCGTATAGATTAAATGATCAGATTTTATTATGTTTTGGGTTATTGATACTCAATTTTTTGTGCTGTTCCCCTGCGCTCGCCTTTTCCACTCATATGTTTATAAAGAAGCACCCCATGAAAGCTGCCAGTGAAGCTTATGTTGAACTATATAAAAATCTGGATCAAACCAAATGGGCGGAAGAATCCAAATTAATTGTTCAGCATATTAGCAAAAAAGCCAAAATAAAGTACATTTATTTTCCTGATTTAATGCAATATGTCGCGCAGGAACGCCAGCGATTAGCAACCATGCTCGGTACTGAGAAGCACACCATGGTTTGGAATTAAATGATTTCCATCAAGATCCTGTTGGCTGGCCCTGGCGCGCCTTGACTACGCCCAATATTGACGATTATATAAATTGGTTCAAAACAAATAGTTATGTAGTTAAAAAAAATCAGAGCATTAATTTTCAAGGGACTTTCTTTGGTAAGGAAGAGCCTATTTCTATTAATACAGCATCTACTAGTTTAACTCCTTCAGGAATCTTGACATAATTTGTTGAACAATTATTGGGTGTTTAGACCATTTGCGCGTGTTTTTATGCGCTATAGTATAAGCAACATATATAATATAGAGAGTACCATGGTAGACATCATCAATCTTAATAAAAAAAGAAAGGCTAAAATTCGTTTGGAAAAAGAAAAAAAGGCCACTGAAAATCGCATTAAATTCGGAAGAACAAAAAAAGAAAAGCTGTTAGAGAAACAAGATATCGAGCGTAATAAACGACATCTAGATGGTCATAAGCTGGAAAAAGAAGAAAACAAATAGAAAATACATGAGTCATCGGTGGGTAGAAAAGTATCCCATTAACGGTATAACCATCAAGTAAAATTTTAAGACTAACCTATTAATTCATTACAATAATCCGTTGAATTCTCGAGACTATTCTGGCCAAAAATTATGTGACGCTCCTAATATAAAGTTAGTGAATATTCTAAAATGACACCGATAAATCTTATTTAAGCGCATCGATGTCATTTTATATAACTAAAGCTTCAGATCTTTAAAGAATTCGATACACTCTGTTTTTTGAACGTAACAATCAGATTGGCATCTTTTGACTTTATATCTATTGAGTTAGGATCATAACCTTTGGGCAATTTAAACGACTGATTGTAATTGCTTTGTGAATAACTATAGCTTTTGCTGCCATTCTCGCTATGTGATGTTTTCTGCATGAGTTGAGTGTTAATAATCAATACCCCATCTTTAACAGAAACATCGACTTTACTATCGTTGCCTTGAGGCTGTTTTATCTTGTATATAAGCTCGTTGTTGCGTTCTTCCATTTGAATTTCTTGCGAAGAATTTAGCGGTCTTTTTGAATTCATAAGGTCAAATTGTCCGCCATTGATTTGTGCAAACTGACTCCTCATTAATCTACTCATAGCCTGCTGCATAGTCTCGATTTGGTTAAATACATCATCATTAGATTGAAAAAATGGATTGTCATTAAATGAAAATGCCACCGGATTCGCATTACTTTGTACCTTATTAGTGTCTTTGGCATTAACCACTGAGATCAGGGCGGTAAGCACGAGCGAACAAGATAAAAATAGAATGAGTTCTTTTCTCATAGTATTCTCCTTTTTTATCAACATACTATCTAATTAAAAAAAATCAGAGACAGAGATATGAGGTACAGGCCCTGTCTCCGTGTATCAACGAGTTAAAAAATACTTACATGGCCTCAGCTATTTGGTTGTCATTATAATTTCGCAGATAATTAGAACAGTTTTTGTTGAAAAGCATTCTCTTTTTATAGTGTTTCTCTAATAATTGTTCGAGTGCTAAAAAGCTATTTCGAATAGCAATAAATAAATTGGGATCCTGCTTTTTACTGACTAACTCTTTTCCAGGAAGGGTTATGTCAATACAGACGCTATACAGTTTGTCTTTATGCGTATTATTTTTAGCCAAATCAACGACCACCCTGCATTTATTGATTTTACTGTAGGCTTTTTTCAGCTTATTAAAATGCCTATCGATATGGAAATTGATTGCCGGAGTAGATGAAATACTTCTGATTGTTTTTTGAACTGTTGACATAGTTTAAATCCTCTTAATTCTAATTTTTATTAAAAGCAAAAAATATAAACAAAAATTAAGTTATTTTATTTCTAGTTACCAAAGTTCATTACAAGTATTATTTCCCTATTAATTCCTCCATAAAAATAACGGTATTTTTCAGTTAAGGTCAAAAAGTTAATTTTCAAGAGTGCCCAACCAATTATTGGCATCATTATGATTATTCTTGCACCGATTGCAGCAGGACTAATTCAAATGGCGAACTCCCTTAATTCTCTGACTTCAGAGCGATGCACCAGTAATGTTTCCGTATAAAATTTTAGGTATTAGTCTTGAATTTTATAGAAGAGCCCTTATCTAGATAGTCAGCCAAAAACATATTCTAAGGAGACAGCATGAATACATTAAGAAGAACTATGCCCATGTACCGTGATATGGGCCAGTTAATTGATGATTTTTTTTACCTTCAAAAACAAGATGACTCATCCTACATTGAAACAAGCTCTTGGTCACCTTTGGTGGACATTAAAGAAGAGAAGAACTGCTTTTTAGTTATTGCAGATATTCCTGGAGTAAAAAAAGAGGACATTAGTATTTCTTTAGAGCAGCACGTCTTAACCTTAAAAGGTGAGCGCCAGTTTGAAAAAACAGAACAACATCAAGGTTATACTCGAAGAGAACGCACTCAAGGGCGATTTTATCGTCGTTTTAGCCTTCCTCAAACTGCGGATGATGCAAAAATCACAGCTCATTATGCTCATGGAGTTCTTGAAATCAGAATTCCTAAAAAAGAAGTTGCCGCTGAGAAAAAAATCGAAATTACCGTTGAAGAATAATCTATTAAGGCCTCTTTATGAGGCCTTAATATTAAAATTTTTTAGAAGGAGTTAATGATATTTTTTATTTTTGAAATAAAGAGGATTCAGCCATATCATCAAACTGAACTAACCTATTATTTATCAGGCATTGAATTACCATTTTGATTAGCTCTAAAAAAGAACATGATAATATATTGAACAAAATAGAATTATTGACTGTTCCTCCATTAAAAACTCCAGACCCAGATTAAATGAGAAAAGTTATGACAGAAAATAAAAAAACGATTAATCAATATGAATACCCCAATTTCATAGAAAGTGCGCTTGCCATTCATGGTTCAGTCACGCCTAGGGTATGGAAAAAGGTTTTGGCTGCATCTGGTTATGCGTGTTTCATTTCTTTACTTAGTATTTTTATTCCCTCTTTGTCTCTTCCTATAAGCCCCTTTGAATATGCTGGGGTAATTATGGGGTTAATTTTAGTTTTTCGTGTTAATGCGGGCTATGATCGTTGGTGGGAAGCAAGAAAACTTTGGGGTACAGTGGTTAATTGCAGTAGAAACTTAGCAATCATTCTCACCAGTTACATTGAATCCTCAGATAGTGAGGAGATAGATAAAAGCTTGAGTCTTATCGCGGCAATGCCCTATCTTATGAAAAATACGCTTAGGGGATTTACTTCGACAGATGAGGTGAAACATCTGTTAGGTAATAATACATATGCTCAATTACAGCAGTGGCAACATAAACCGAATTTCATCTCGTCAAAGCTCGCAGAAGTATTGGCGCAAATGCAAATAAATGGCAAATTAAATCAGTTTTCTTTTTTGAAAGCAGAAGAGCTTCGTGAAACAATTCTCGATTGTCAAGGCGCGTGCGAGAGAATACTAAAAACTCCCATGCCTTTTGTGATGGCAATTAAATCACGACGATTTATTCTTTTATTTTTAATGATACTTCCTGTCGCTCTAGTTAATTATTCTGTATACATCAGTCCAATGATTGTAACACTGGTGGCCTATGCTCTATTTTCATTAGATCAAATCGGGGTCGAGCTACAAAATCCATTCTCAATTGACAATTTGAGTCATCTACCTCTCAATGATATTTGTAATACCATTGAGAATAACCTAATGGAAATTAAAAATAATTTGAGTCATCTACCACCCAATGATATTTATAATACCAATGAGAATAGCCTAGGGGAAAGTATCATTGCTAATGAAACTATTGAATTGGAGCAAGCGTAGGCTGGGCTGAAAAGCCCGGCATTCACCAGCAATAGAAACTTCACCTCCAAGAAAAGCAAGTGTAGCCCGTTTGCTGGCAACGGGATCCGTCTCAATCCAGCAATTCAATAAGTTCCTGTTTGCTAGCAAACAGGCTACCTGCTAGAGTTGAAAGATAGACCGTACCTATATTGGTACCCAAATTAATTCCATGTAATACAATGAATTATATATTTATGTATTAATGAGAAATTACCATTAGTATCTAAACCTGGGGTTCTTAACCGCTTAGCCCTTCTCTTAAAAAAATCACAATGAATGACCGCATTTATAGAAAAAAGGGGATTTTAGCAAATTTAGCAATTTTCCCTAAACTTTGTATAATAAAATATCAAATCAGAATATTTCGCAGGTGAATCTTAAAATGGAAAAGATCATTAATCTTAATAAAAAAAGAAAGGCAGATAGCGATACTGCAAATTGATAGTGATTAGCGCCGGCTAGATGAGCACAAGTTAGAATAAAAGGGAGCGAGCAAGAATAAGTTGGGATTTTGGTACGCTGTACTCTTTCTTGATGTTCACCCACTTTTACTAGAACCTGTGTGTAAAGAAATGCTAATTAGCATCCAATTTTAGCCGAAAGATCTCACCATTCAATTCAATCGTATCTCCTGCAACCATCTTTTTTCTTTTCTGTTTTTCTATTATGCCGTTTACCAATACAGTGCCAGCGGCTATCATATCCTTAGCTTCTGCTCCACTCGAGGCGATACCTTCAAATTTAAGAATTTTAAAGAGTTCAACATGATCTTTATTAATGAAAACATCTTTCATATTATTTATTACTCCAGTAATGATGAGTTTTCTCAATCTTTACTTTTTAAGGAAGCAAGATAAAGGGTTTCAATTTCAGTCCTTGCCCATGGTGTTTTACGCAAGAATTTAAGGCTTGATTTGATGCTGGGGTTGGAAGAAAAACAGTTAATCTTGACTCTCTCCGCCAAGCCTTCCCAACCATAAGAAGTCAACAAACTATTTAAGATAGTCTCTAGGGTAATGCCGTGCAGTGGATCATTAGAAGTTCTGTCCATCAACTATACCTTTTTTTGTTACACATTGGGATTTTAGTCTAGCCCCCGCTTACCTATACCAATCCAAATACTATTTATCATTGGTTACATTAATATACATAATTGTTCTTAGTGTAATCATGCGGCTTAATAATACTACTTCTGCAGTTGCTTAATCAAGCCGCTTGGGTTGTGGGCGAATTAAAATGTGAAGAGAGGAACTTTGAGTGTTAATCTGGGCTAGCTAGATATGAGTAGTCGAACTTTACATTAGAGTTACAATGGGTAAAAACACCCATTGGTTTTATTTGAATCACAATGTAGCATTTTAACATCCAAATGTTCGAATTATTGATAGGTGATCAAATGGGCAAAACTGTGACAGAAAAATTTAAAAGAATTAAAAGATTATTTAAGCAGAAGGCCTATGAAAGAGTAATAGATCATTGCGCGACATTTCTTCAACTACACCAGAGTGATTACAATTATGACGTGTGCCTTTATCTAGCCCAAAGCCACTTTGAGCTGAACGAGTTTGCTCAAGGTGCATCTGCGATAGAAGATGCAAAAAAAATAGTCAGAGACCAAGGCAAACTGGAACAAATTGCAGTGTGTGATGCGATTCTTAAGAAGGCATGGACAAGGCTGGTAATGAACGTAAAAAGTGGTTTATCAATCTTGGATTTGGAGTCGCTCTCCAGTGCGGAAAAAGCGCGGACAGCCATGAGAGAATCGAACTATGTCAAGGCATTAGAGCGGTTAAAAAATAATCATCAATGCATAAGGGCAACATTTTCTGCTCAAGTGGAACACATTATTCAGCTCATGAATTTCTTTTTGCAAACTTATGCAGATAAAAAGAAATATATAAAAGCCGAATACCTTGATGATAGCCCAGTAGTTAAGTCTACGAGACTTAAGATTGCAAATATGATGCTGTTATCAGGATTGACACAGAACGAATTTTTGTTTCCTGGCCCCGATAAACTCGAATTATTGGCGCAATTAGAAATTGAAGGGCATTGTAAAGACATCTATCTTGATGATGCTCAGCTTGTTTTAAGAATGATGTTCAAAACGATTCATGCTTTACCTCGTGATAAATGCAAAGAATTAGTTCATTTATTGCCGTGGGGTTCTAACTCCTGGTATTTCCTATACTTCATTGGCAGTTTAATGAACATTGGTAATTCAAAATTTTTCAACACCATTTTATCGTTAGGTATGAAAGTAAACAATAGTACCGAGGAAACCAGTAATGCAGTAAGTTATTTTTTGAGCCTTTGTTTCAGTAACTGTACGTTAAAAGTGGCATTATTAGATCAAGATTTTTGCGAAGATCTGCGTAAATTAGGAACATTTTTTGAGGCTATCCAAGAAAATCTCAGGGCTAATAGTGATGCTTTAAAGCCAGATCAATTACCCAAACTGGATGAATTACCCACATTAAAAAAATTAGTATGGTATTTTAAGCATCTGTATAATTTATATCGCTTAAAAGGGTTCTTGCCTAATGCCGTTACAGAGGGAACTCTGATGCATAAAAGTGATATAGAACTCGTTGATTCTCAACGTAATCCTATGGCCCTGTTATTAAAAATGGATTTGATGGGTTCAATACCTTGTGATTTAAAGTCCCAGTTGGCTTTTATAAGAAGGTTACAGCTCATAGGGGAGCTGTTCACGCGCAAGAATTGGGGTTTTTTCTTAAATACCATGGACTATTTTGATCCATTGGCCGTAATTAATATCAGAAATGCATTGGTACACATAGAACAAATTACGCGAAGTGAAGTAATTTTCCGGCTTGAAGCGGATACCAATCGTCTTCATCAATTACATATAGAACTGTCTCATTTAAAGTCTTATTTGCTGGAAGTTGTACTTAAGGCAAGAGATACTAATTTTAAACCTTTCCCTCCGCGGGAAAAGATGAATTCGATTATATTCTGGCTAAAAGATGTTACTGAATATTGGGAATCAGCCAAAACCTATTATGGAAAACAATTCACCCAGTTTAAATTCGAAGATGATCCCTCTCCTCTATACAAAGAAAACTTTATCCCTGGACAAGAAATATTAAAATCAAATGTCTCAATTATTAATTATCGTCATGAAGGGCGGATTAGAAAGCTGCTTGGAATGAGCGATGATTCTGATATTAATTTTGCGGTTTATATCCAATATTTAAGAAAAGTTTTTGCAGATCACCAGGAACTATTAACTGAGTTAGAGCTTGTCTTCCAAGGTAAGAAAGCATTAAACAAAGAGAAGCTATTCGACAAAGTATTCAACGTTTTATCGATGCAAGATTCAAATCTGCCTATTGTAAAAGGACTTATTGAAGCTGCAGAGCTTTACTCGAATGAACTCAGAAAGGAAAAAAGGGAGGCATTTGAAATACGCCATGCAAAATTTGAAGAAGAGCTTGCTAAACGGGATGAAGCAAGAAAAGACGCGGTAAAAAAGAAAATGCAAACCAATTATCCTTACATCACAGATTGTGCTGCTGAATTGGAAAGCGAATTAAACGGTAACCAACCTTCAGTATCCTCGTTAGTTGATACTCTTAAAAATCGTATTAAACTGTTGCAAACTCTGTTTAAAGATAACGGCACGGTTATCACTGCCGAGACTCAGGGCATAATAGCCATACAGAAACATTTGGCAAGCGATGTTAGTTTGTATTTTGCCACAAGTTATCTGGTAGGACAAATTGTTAGTCTCTTTAATAAACTGTACAGTTTAGGCGAACTTAAAGAAATACATCCTGAACTTAATCTCTTGCTAGTAGATTATGTGGGTTTAAGAAATGCTCTGGAGCATTCGGATCCGTTTATGGATTCAGAGCATGCTCATCAACTGCTGATGGATAATAAATTACCCGATGCAACTGCTTATATGATTTGTGAAATTGTTTGTTGTTATGGGGCACACATTGAAGCGTATTCGCCTAAAGCTCATGCAACTATATCAAAAGCGGGTGCTCCTACAGTTGATGCCGGGAAGGTAAAACAAGTTGAAGCCGTTGATATTGGTAAATTTATAAGCTCTTGTGACAAGCGAATGAAGGATTTCAGAGCTTCGCCTATTTACATTCGCCCCAGTGCGTCAGGTTTTTTCTCAGGAGCTGCTGTGTCACCAAGATCTTTGCTAAATTCAAGCGCAGTAATGCCTTTAGAAAATATTAACCCTACCCATGAACTGGGTCCCGATTATATGCTTATCTCACCGCAATTTTCATCGGCATCTAAACTTAATTGAGGTTTTTTTAAGCTTATTTTACCCTGCATCAGAAAGATTTAACCCCTCTGATGCAGGCCACTGTCTGGATTGATACTTACTAAAGGGTTAAATTACAGAAAAGGGGCAAATACGAACTTAGATTAATAATGAATCAATGTTTTTTTGCTGCAAAGTCACAGTGCACTTATATACCGTGCATTCTAAAAATTTGGTATTGATGGATCTAGTCCTGTCATGATACTAACTATCACTCTTGCCTGCATTGTTACTGGTTGGTTGCTCTACACTTGCATAGCCCCTTTTTTAAACTTCATGAGAAAATTGGAAAAGAGAATACCAATACCACAGGAATTGATGTTAATTCGATTATAAGGGCATACAGTTAGTACTAAGCCTGTAGCGGAGCTGAGTTTAACTTGATTAAATCTAAACAATAAATGGTCCTTTTCATCAGAATCTGAACTTCTAGTACTTATAGTGGTTAATAATCAAACGCTTCGCTTTTTTACCAAGCTCCCGGCAGGAAAGCATTATATGCAGTAAATGCGTATGCAGTTTAATAAAGCGCTCATAGAAAAACACTAAACTGATCTCAATCAAACCTAATTGAGCAAATAATGAGAAATCACAATACCCGTGAACAGTTCGATTCTTCTTTGCCGTTGTTTCTTAATCCTTTTAGTGAGAAGAATAATGTTTAATAAAACGGAATCCCCTGCCCACAATGCTACGGCACAATCCAGTCATCACGGAGTAGACTTAGACGCAATTTTGATGAAGTTATCTAATCCTGAACAAAAAGTATTAAAACAAATACAAAAACTTCTCGACGATCTAATGTTATCAAATAATCTTCCTTCTAAATTTGATTTAACCATAGAGGATTTTGGCTGGCCTAAAAATGATTATTTGGTTGAGATTAGCAGTGATGCTTTTAAAGCCCTTATTGCTTTGGTATTTAGCTCCCTTCCGTCTCTCCCCGTTTCGCTCACTCTTTCATTAGCTCATTGTCCTATTGGAGATAGTGGTGCAGAACAAATTGCAGAAATCATCACCTCTGCAAGGAACTGCGCTAATTTGACTATTGATTTGTTTAATTGTGGTATTGGAGTAAAGGGTTTTACCGCGATTGCTAATGCTTTGGCTTCCGGACAGTGTAGACTCTCACCTTTAACTCTTGAGCTTGGTCAACAACATTGGGATGGCGAAGATGAGCCTGGGTGGGATGATAATGTCGATGGCCAAATACAACTTGTTGAAGTAATTCGATCCCCACAGTGTCCCAAGGATCTGGTTATTAATTTTAATTATCTTACTGAAGAGTATGCTGAAAAAATCGTTACCGCAATGCGACTCAATACGACCTGCACCATAAAATTCCAAAATATAGATTCGCCTTATGTGAAGAACGTTGTATTCTTAAATGAGAGAAATCGTCTTCTTAAAAAATATCCAGCATATAAAGGAAAGATTATCTCATTTTGTCACGAACAAACAACAACCGATTCTACCCCTAAAGCATTTGGACTTTATCTTTCTGCCAAGAGCTCTGATTTTGATGAGCAGAACACACCCAGTGAAATAGTGCAATTTTTTCTCAATTCCTTATACTGCGCTCCTGGGGCAGATGGCACAGAGGTTTTAACTATCAGGGAAGACAGTGAAAATAAGCAAGATAAAATAGCTGATCTGCAATCCTTATACCTGGCTATTAAAAATAATACAGAATTTACGGCATTTATAAAGCCAAAGATATCAATTTGTA
The DNA here is from genome assembly GCF_023618015.1 of Legionella maioricensis. Lineage (GTDB taxonomy): Bacteria > Pseudomonadota > Gammaproteobacteria > Legionellales > Legionellaceae > Legionella > Legionella maioricensis. The sequence continues at coordinate 15,575 of NZ_JAJKBJ010000009.1, read as the reverse complement.
AGATTGAGATGCGAAATCTTATGTTGTTATTAACAACAACTGCCTTACGTAACCAATTGATAAAAAAATTAAAAATAGCAACTAATAGTGAAGTGTTATTAGATATAGGTCAATTTAATTTTCAATTATTGCTTACTCTTCATCATAAAAAATCAGGGATTTCACAAGAGGTGAAAGAACTTTGTACTGAATATGTTACCTGTGTTTTGACTGACGAAATTAATTGCACAACATTTGAGGATGGCATTGAAGTTGATCAAAAAAAACACTCCTATTTTGCTATGGCAGTAAAAACAGGAATAATTCCTGTTGCACGTCAATTGTATTCTAAGTTTACGAATCAACAGTTTTTTTATGATGAAGACGATTTTTATGGCGAGGAATTATATATCAGTGCCATAAAAAGCGAATCGGAAGAAATGATGGTATGGCTCAATGGAATTATGCCCGCAGAGAAAAAATTTATATGTCGAGAAACAATCGAGTCCATCGCGGGAAATTTAGAAAAAGAGAACCTGAGCAAAGGGCTGGTTATTTTAAAAAAATTAGTGGATGATTGTGAAAAAAACATGCTTGAAGAATTAATACGGCGGAAAAATGCTGACCAGTTGAGTTTTTTTCTTAGCAGAATGGAGGTCTGTAAGGCTACCTTGACTGAGTTTATGAGCATTGCCGCTAGTTCAAGTGCAAACAAAGCGGTATTAGAAGTACTTATTGATAGATTGGGCGAGAATTTTGATGTCAATATAATACCAGTAACTGATTTTCTTTATTTAACAAGCTTGAATACCCTCTCTGACGAACAAATTCATGATTTTTTAATCCACCATTATTCACTCTTTAGTAAAGAACAGGCACTGCAATTAATTAGACAAAAACATTGTCCTGAACAATTTATTCTGCAATTTATTGAACTGCATTTGAATAGTCTGACCTCGGAGCATTTAAGTTTTATTGCTCAAGACTATGAGTTATCCCTGGAACTAATAGAGGTGCTGCTTAAACTTTCCCCTGATCAATTAGTTAAAAATGATTTTATTCAATCGCTCTATTTAAAACTTCCAGAGAATCAAAAAATAAGATCGACCATTTTAAGTGAGGAAGTGTCAGAATTGATCCTAAAAGGTAATTCTATTGCTGCCCTCTCTTTACTTATGGCAGTAGGATTTAATCAAAACAAGATAGAAACCATTGCGATTAACAAACGATTAGATTTTATTAGCGTCCTTTTAATCGCAGCCTCATATCCTAATAGTCAAATTGGTAACGACAATTTGGTTGCTATGCTAAAACAAGTACTATCTCAAAATTATTTTCCCTTAAATGATAGGCATCTTGCATTAGCGCAAAAATTAAACAACAAAGACGTTTATGTTTTCCTTTCCAATGAATTTCATGGTGATAGAGTGCCTGTTCCCTCAAAACAACTTGATGCGGTTAAATTTTTTCAAGGGGCAATTCGTACCCATAATCGGATCGCAACTCTTTATTCAACCATGTTTAACAGCCCGGAAAATTCGTATTTGTTTTGGCTTTCTGATAAATCCAAAGAAAGAATGGATGGGGATAAGCTAGAAAAAAACATATGGAAATATATGGCATTCTATACCCGACATCATGCAGTAGAAATGGTAAATGGTCCTGTATTGTGTTTTCTATCACCCTATAGTTTTCAACATATTAAAGAAGCTAGAAATTTAGATAACATATTAAACTGCTCCTATCTTTTATCCGAAAAAGCACGTTCAGATATGGATATGCCAACTTTTTCGACGCTAATTCAGGATTATGATAGAAAGATACAGGATAATCAATTAGTTTGCACTGCCCCTTTTGAGCTATATAACGATAAGGGGCTACATTATGCAAAAATGCGCATCAATTTATCTAAATTACCGATGCCCTACCTGCAACATTGCATTATTAAAATGTTGGATTATGTCGCGCGCGATCATGCTTCGTTTAAAAAAATTGAAATTGCGCCTTCTATTTTTATGACTCTTTTGCGCCAAGCAAATGAAAACCGCACTGAGTCCTCTTATCAGTTCGATTATTATGCTCCTGCAGTTGAACCACAAACTTATATCTTAACCATACCCGGAGAAAATGAGATTTTCCATGGCTTTAAAGGATTTAAAGAAGCGCTTTGCCATTTTTTATCGGTGGTTAATGCGCTTCCAGACACTGGAGACAGTAAAATACTTAAAAGCAAAATACTCGAATATTTTGAGCAATTACATCAAGAGGATAAATTGAATGACCACCTGGATGGGATATTTAAGTATTTATTTAAATACATGGAAATTGATTTTCAACGTGGACTGCCCTTTTCATTGGATTATATTGAAACTGTCTTCATCCGAAATGGTGGAGAACTAAATTTCCAGCTGGTATTGGATCTTGTTCAAAATGGAAATATCAACCAATTCAAAAGAATGTTGGATGAATATCCTTATATATTAGGAAAGCCAATTGTTATTCATGCAATATTAAAATCTGTTCCCGCGTATTATTATCATCAAGTTGCGTCTGTCCTGGAAGAGAAATTCCCAGATGCTTACTTGGTATGCACAAAAAATATGATGGAATTATTTCATAAGAATACTCATGAAATGAGACAATATGTTAATGAAATTGCGAGGAATCAAAGTATTACTACGGATCACAGTTTACTCAAATTAATGCAATTATTGAAAACACATCTGTCAAAAAATCACGAATTGCGCCAATCTCTCATCAAAAGTCATCAAGAAGATGTAAATAATTTGCTCCTTGAGGTCAAAAAATTATATGCTAATATCAGGCATGTTGGCGGCAACTCCAAAATGAATGAACTGTTTACCAATCCACAGATTATGAGTTTACTAACGGGTAAGCATAACGCGGTTATTGCGGCAATTATCGCCCTTGAAATTGAGGCAGAAATTAAAAGCGAACCTTTCTGTGTCAACACCTTGGTAACTGGGACAACCAGCCAACAATCCATGAAATCAGTTACCATTACCTTGGGCAGTATTTTATTCCGGGCATTCAACCAGCCGCCTTTTTTTATGGAGTCCTGCCCCCTCAACTCTCATGATCCCAATATAACCTATCTTGAGATAGACAATCTGAGAAATTATGCGAAGCATAAAGTTATTTTTAATCATTTCTATAATGAGTTAGAAAAGGGGATGTTGGCCCTATGTAATACTTATGGTATTCCGCAAGAAAATGTGGATGATTGTATTGCAAACGCTGATGGATGTTATGCATCCTATTGTATTGATCGTTGGGAAGAATATGAGGATCAACTCACCCAAGTATTAGGCTTTATTGATCAAAGTTTTTGTGGGAATTTAAATATAGTAGATGAGGTCAATCATGGTTTAGCTTTATTGATGAAGTCCTTAGGTATTTCTAAAGTAACATCAAAATCCCGGCAATTACCTACTTTAGAGCAACTGGTTGAAACACTTCTATCCTCCACATTAATATTGCACCCTCATATAGCCCATCTTCTTTTTGATCCCACACATTTTGGTGTTGCATTAACCGGAGGAAAAAAAATTGATAAAATACAGTTGTTGGATGAAGAAATAAGCTTTCATCATCTCATAATGGCGTGTGTGAATAAAATAAGCCAAACGGGTGTTACTCCGGAAAACGCGATTATGGCGGAACAATTGGCGTTAAGAATGAAACAATTGCAGTTTTGGTGTAAAGAAAACCTACCGCAAGAAGTTGTTCCGACAATAGAAACACAAACCTCTCTTGTCCTCTAAGATTTGAGTGATATGCGTTCGGAAAAATAAACTGAGGCAGGGCTTAACAGCCCTGCCTTTAATCTAAAGAATTTTTCACTGGCTTCATTTTCTGAATAATGACCACTCAGACCAGTTGTCGTCATTTAGGCTAGTGCTTCTTCAGCATCTGAAAAAAGTTTCTGACCCTGTCGGAGACAACTGTTATCGTTGATATTGACATACTTATTTGATGCAACTTTTAATGCACCAGCAAAGGTGACATAATGGAATTGTGGCGCCTCGCTTAACCCAGCAGCGAGCACAATCTTTGCTATGTCGTCTCCCGTTTGTGGTCCAGATGGAAAATGTTTGGGGAAATTTGCTCTTAGTGATTTCTCATGCTCATCATAAACAGGAATAACTTAATCTTACCGCGATTTATTGGACACTCGTCTCTGAGAATCAAGCGACCCATTCGACTCAAATGGTGTGCGGTAGTCAATAGCAGAATGCATTCTATTTTTACTGTAATACACTTCCAAGTATTGAAATATACTATGTCTAGCCTGTTCACGGTTTGTATTCCTAAAAACTCAACCATATAAGAATCTCTAAAAGCATTTTTGGCTCCTCTCTAATGTGCTGGATACTCGACCAGGATTGAGAATAAGGCGCTCGTAAAGAGCCAACTTAAGCTGTCGTTCTAACTCCCGTTTTGTCCAACTCTCGTTGATACTTTTACGCAAATAAAACTCACGTTCTTCGATACTTTTGCATTGAGCAAGCAAGCGTAGGCTGGGCTGTAAAGCCCAGTGACCGATCTTGAGCATAACCTAGAAATTGATTACTAGCTCGAAAACAGAATATTAATTCAAGTATCAATCCATTCATCAAATCATTTGCTGGGCTTTACAGCCCAGCCTACGTTTGCTTTATATTCGAGATTAAAACCCATTTTATCAGCTGCTTCTTTAATCAAATCTGCTTAATTGCTCATTTGACACGTCCAAAATGTTCGAATCCATGATTATGAGTATAGATATTTTTAATAGTTTGAAGGTTGTCTATTCATTAATAAATTAGCGAACTAACTAAAACTCAGTGATTAATGTACTATAAAATCACTTTTCCTGGTTAAATGGACAAGGTTGTCTGCACTTAAAAGATTTGATGTTCTATCAGTTTGCACTTCACAATGATGGGGTATTGGGATGCCCTGAATCTTATTCTAGTATCTTAGTTAAAGTAAATCACAATTCCTCAAGCTAGTTCTTTTCTTAAATAAATTCTATCATGACCGTTTAAGTAATTTTTTATGGTTCCAAGGTGTTTATATCCTTTTTTGAGGTAAAATTGCTCGGCCTGAAAACTAAATGTATCTAATGTGGACACAACGATATTTCGCTTTAATGCCTCTGCCTCAACATGATTAAGTAATTTTGTGCCGAGACCTTTCTCTCTATAGTTTTCCTCAATCCATATCACGTCGACATAAATAGAACTTATGTAAGCATAGACAATAGCACCACCAATAATTTTACCACTTTCATCTTTTAGATAAACAGAGTACTGCTCCGGTATACCACCCATAAATGAATCATTGAAGCTCAAAATCCCCTGCCGAATAAATTTGTTTTGTTCTTCAAGCGTTTTGATATCTGTTACAAGTTCAAATCGATAAGACATGTATTAGTCCTCTTTTTCATTATTATTCTCCTATTAATGTGTTTTGGAGACAGTTAATGTTATTTATTGTGCTATTTTGATACAATGCTTTTTTTAAATAAATATATACTCTATGAATACACCCACTTCCGTTTCAGCCACCCAAGAACTAAGAGCACTGCTTGAGATCGATAATGCTAACAGGCGAGCGTCTTGGTATAATTGTCTAACAAATTGCCTACCCTATGCTATCTTCACTAGTGGTGAACCTGAGATCATCTTCAATCCCGCAGGCCTCACGTATTATAATCTTGAGCTTACTGGTATAGTTGAAGATCACAGTATCATAAAAAGCTATACTATTCCTGAGCTCATCGATGCCTTCTTAATCAACGAAGGGGTTGGCATAGTCATTGAGGCACGTAATCCAAAACAAGCTATCGATCTCAGCTATGGCGACATCCTAGGTTATCATCTCTATCGGACATTTGCTGAACCAGAAGAGCACCTATTCAATACAAATAAACCGCATGTTTCTATTATTCGAGAAGGGATAGATATCCTCATCAGTGACGTGCCGAAGCAGATCCTCCCCACTAACTCAATAGAATTACTTGAAGCAATCATGCAGCATTACGGTCTCAACGATCCCAAAGTCAAGCTCATCTATCTTCCAGAAACCGAACAGCATGAGTTAGTCTTTTCGATTGACAAGAATCAATTAGCACCCAGCAAAATACAAGCACTACTCCAAAAACTAGGTTGGTTTTTACCAAGGTATTATTCCTATTTGGTTTGTGACCTGAACAACGTTTCTCCTCTAGTTGAAACACACTAAAACCAAGTTAGTAGTTTGCGGGTTGGCTCCAGCCAATTGTTCTGAACAGTTTTTCCCTTATGTGTATTCTAGAATCTTAATCGCGTTGCAAATTTTATAACAATAAATTTTATGGCACTCATAGCCTTGGCAACATTAAATTGGAATAAAATCGGGGGGTTCGCCCCTGCCCACAAACAAAACACATTTAAAAAAAGTAGAATATGAGGCGGAAGGTGATCAGAAGGCATTAGCCATGTTGAAGAAAATTTCGCCCGTGGCTTGGCAACATATTCATTTTCATGGGCATTTTATTTTTTCGGGGGATAAGATCATTGATCTTGATGAAATAATAAATAAAATATTCTTGAATGGCGTAAAAAAGAAAACCGTGATCAAAAGTAGTCCGGAAATTTCGACGGTTCCGGGCTAGAACCCCTATCTACATAATTTTTTTGAACGGACATTTCTGTGCAGTGTCTTAAAACACCTTCAATCATGGCTGAAACTTCAGAGCTTGATACACTTTTAGTTGTGAGTGAATACAACAGGCATTTTTTTCAACATGCCAGTAAATCATCACGCCTCTTCCTCCATAGCGATTATGGTATTCTGAAATCAGATTTTGAAAGTAGGCTGAAAACTGCGTGGAATCACTGGCAACAGCTATTGGCATGCCGCCCCATATCTCTTCTAGCCTTATTTTAAATAATGCATTTGCTACTTTACTCTGTGCATTTTTTAAATTATCAGGGGATAAAAAATAGTTTTTAATATGTCGAAGCTGGTGGTCACTGACATGCGGATTTCCAGCGCACATATGTTTTAATCCAACATTTGTGCCCATCCCATAGATAGAAAGTAAGATCCTTTCTGAAATTTCATTTGGTTTTAAATAGGTTTTCTGGCCATAAGAAATAAAATCATGGGTAAACCGATTTTCCAAATCGACTTCTTTAAACATATCAATTAGATTGGTTCCTTTGATAATATCAACCACAATATAAAAGTCGGAACTATATTTTTGTGAAGGAGTATCGAGTGAAAGGGAAACTACTAAGATCATTATTTGTTGATGAACTGATTACCGCCCCTGGTGTTTTTGATGGACTTTCAGCAAAGCTAGCCACCCAAGAAGGTTTTAAAGCAATCTATGCTAGTGGAGGTGCAATAGCAAGAAGTACAGGTAGACCTGATATAGGGTTACTTTCACTAACTGAAGTAGCACAACGAATGCACGAAATAGCTAACGCCACTCATCTACCCGTGATTGCTGATGCTGATACGGGTTTTGGCAATGAATTAAATACTGTACGAACAGTTCAAGAGTTTGAACAAGCTGGAGTAGCCGCAATACACATTGAAGATCAAACCTTTCCTAAACGATGCGGACACCTATCGGGGAAAACCTTAATCTCTAAAGAAGAGATGGGTATTAAAATCCGTACGGCAATTAAAGCCCGCTCACAAACTGATTTTCTTATTATTGCTAGAACAGATGCAATAGCTGTAGAGGGCTTTTCTAAAGCAATTGAAAGATCGAGGTATTATCTAGATGCAGGAGCAGATATGATTTTCGTAGAAGCCCCTGAAACAATAGAACAGATTGAAAAAATTGCAACTGCTATTGCACAACCAAAAGTTATTAACATGTTTTATGGTGGCAAAACCCCTCTCGTATCCTCAGAAGAATTAAGACAAATGGGTTATAATATCGCCATTATCCCTTCTGATTTACAACGCGCTGCGATGAAAGCAATGCAGCAAACATTAAAAGCCCTCCAAATACATGGTAATAGCTCAAGTATTGCTAATACTCTTTTATCTTTTAAAGAACGTGAAGAGATTATAGAAACTGATAAATTTTTTAAATTCGTGACGACTCTGGAATCGACTTAAATTTAATCTATTAAATGTGAATTTAAAATTACTTGAGGGTAGATTTTGCATCAGGGCGCAAGTTCCGGAGCGCTAGGCCATGATGGAAAATTTTTTATCATGTTAATATGATATCGCGTACATTGTTTGTCTAAACTTGAAATCCCACTTTTTGGAGGTTCTTCAGCACGACCCCTAAAGAAATCGGAGTACATGAATCAACCATCAGCCGTGAGTTAAAACGTACCTTTGTACGTACAAGGCTTGGATCATGGCAATATAAACCTGACTATGCTCAAAACAACGCTAATCAGCGACATAAAAACAAAAATAAATTTATAAAATTTACTGATTATGGGGTTAAATTACAGAAACGGGGCTCAGTTCGCCTTTGCCCCGTTTCTGTAATTTAACCCAAAATTCAAGCTTTATGGAAAGCTGGTTAATCGGCTAATAGAATACGAAGACAATGTTTGTTACTCTGTAGATAGATATGAGCTGGTAGATAAAGGATAGATCATACAAACTGAAATTGAGATATTTAATGTTCGATTTTATGATGATCCTTTAGATTTGACTGATATGCTTAAAGAAGTAGTTTTCAGAGAAATTAAAACGATTAAAGCTTTTGATAGACTTAGCAATCCTGATGAAAGTGATTCTAGCCCTGTGGATGAATATAGGAAGTAATTCTAATAAATGTGTTGCATTAGCGAGTTGAATTCACGCTTAAAATCAATATATTAGGTCTGATTATCTCGTTTATCAGACTTAAGAAATTTGTCTGCTCCGCGGATTAATGCCTTCTTCTTCCCCGTCTTTTGTTTTACGATAAAATAAAATGTTCTGATAAAAAACTTATTATTTATCTGGAAATAATTTTTGAATATCCTTTTCAGTAATATTATCTTTAAGATAATTATTAATTTTTTTCCGGAATTCACTTCCATTACAATCATCTAGTTTTTCAGAAAATAGTTTTGCTATTTCAGGATAATGCACGAATATGTATGAATTTAAAAAGGAAGTTATTTTCTTTTTGTTTTTTCTCCTTTCATCCTTTAATTGCTTTTCAACGGCGCGTTGAAGTAAATCGTCAATAGTGGCGGTGTCGTCGTCTATAGATAAAATTTCATCAACTAACTTATCACACTGAATTCTGGTAGTTTTTATCTTTTTTAACTCAAGTTCAATAAACTCAGTTAATGTATACTCATATCCAGATAAATCATCAGTCGCAATTCTCGAATATAATTTCCCCATTGTAAACCCGAGCTTATTACGAAACTGATCGCTTAATGTGCCGACTCTATTCTCAAGTAAATCTTCATAGTGATCATTCCTTAATGGATAATTAACAGAGAGGACAGCAATCATGTGTGACTCAAAAAATTGAGTATTTGGTAAAAAAAAATAATTTTTAGGATCAGAGTTTTTTATTAATTTTATTAATTTTTGTGACAAACCTTCATATTGATTTTCTGTTATTAAGGTAAATCCATTTTTTTTCTTTGCAAAAGAATCAATTACTCTACTTAAATATCTTTCAAAAGAGCTAAGAACACAAATATTTATATGATCAACTTTACAACTTCGACCTTCACCTTTGAACAAATCACAACATTGGCTTAAAATCATTCCAAATCTTTTCTGGTCTGGTTTTATAATTCCAGGGAAATAAGAATCAAAATTATTTTTGAGATTACCGTCTAATAAAATAATGTCGCCTTGTCTAAGAACAGTAGGACTACTAACACTCCCGTATAAATAGTCAGGCAACATGATTGACTACTCAAATTTTGATAAAGTGTCGTCAAATTTTATTCGTTCTAATACTCTCTTATTAGTTTCATCACGTATTTTTTGAATTTTTTCTGCAGCTAGTTTTTTGATTAAATCATCAATAAACTCTGTTTTTTTTATCTTTTCAGCATCATTACCACTCATGATGACTCCATTTATTTCATATAATATATATATTGTACAATTATAGTATCAAAATCGCTCTTTTGGATATCATTATTAGTATAATAATTGGCAAACAGCATAAAATACCCTTCGCATGACTAAACTCAGTGCCATAAAAAGAGCAGATCTTCCCAACGTTGGTTCACGCCTATTGAGGGACAAAAAAATATGCAGTAAGAATCCAACAGATTTGAAAAAACTACACCCTAAAGTAACCCATTAATTCCATGTCTTTCAACTATATTGAGCAACTTTAAAATAGCTCCATGAGCATGGCGTTTTCCTTGCTCTAAGCCACGAATCATTGCTGGACTGACATTTAGATACTTTGCAAATACAGACTGGCTTAAACTCTGTTTCTTTCGTAACTGCTGAATTTCATCTCCAGTAAATTCATGTATTACCGGAAGATCATCTTCAGTTAAGTTTCTTAATGTTTTTTTATCAATAATTTCAGCATTATAAAGACCTTGCGCAAGGTCATTAATAGTATCTTGAATATTAGCCATTTGTGTTCACCTCACAAAGTTCACCTAGATTGATTAATTTACTAATCTGCTCATCAGTTAGAGCAAACATAATATCAGCCAAATGTTTTAGCTTTTTAAGTTCAGAAGTTGTCACATTTCCTTTATCATTTTTAGAAAATAAATGTAACCAATAGACTCCATTATCATTTTTAAAAGCGAGGATACTTCTTGAACCTCCACTTTTTCCGCGTCCCTCTTTTGTTGCAATTCTTAATTTATAAAGTCCCGCTCCTAAAGAAAATTTTAGCTGATCATCCCTATGTAGCTTAAAAAAATTGTTTAAAGTCTCAACTAAAATTTCATCTTGTAAATCAACTTTGTTTGCTTCATTGTTGAATTTTTTTATTTTTAAATGTCTCATGAAAACAGTCCGATTATGATACATGGTATTATAATACATAGTATTACATTTTTCCATATTTATGGATAAATTATTTAATAGCTGCGGTTACTCTGAGTATGAAAGAAGAAAAATTATTTTTCTTACTTATGAAGAATCTGCTAATCAATTAGGCGATAAAACGAGGATTTATTTATAATATATGGATAAATACATCTATCTAATGTAAAAGGCTAATTATAAGTGCAATTATAGATATCAATACTGAGATAAAAGCATAAATGTTCGCCCATTTTGCCTTCTTCTGAGCTTTTTCTGCTAAATCATTTGATTTTATTGCACACTCCAGCATTTTTTCGTTATCAATTTCCTCTTGCCTTTCTATTAATATCTGCCTTTTCCACTCCGCATATAATTCTTTTTTATTTAAAAGATTTCGTATTTCATCAGGACTCTTGCTTTGTATTTCAGTACGGTAATTTTGTCGTTCATCTATTGTTGGCATATTGATTTTCCTAATATTTTATTTTTTCATTTATAGTAATTTTAGCCTTTATTTAAAAAGAATTAATAGATTTTAGGGATTAATCATCTCTATCACTCGTTAAGGAAACGGGGGTTTTCTTGCCTCCCCTACCTTTCCAAAAAATGAAATTTATAATCTTTATAAAACATGCTTCTGATAAGTTAATAAATATGGTTTACTTATCTAAGTTAATTTATAATTGGCTTTAACGAGATAGTTAACTTAAGAAGAAAAGAATGCTAATTGGATATGCTCGAGTTTCTACTGATGATCAAAATTTAAACTTACAACATGATGCTTTAAAAAATGCTGGTTGTGAGCGAATTTTTGATGATCAAGTTACAGGAAGCAAAATTCAACGGCCTGGATTAGAAGCAGCGTTAGAATTTGCTCGCGAGGGTGATGCATTTGTTGTTTGGCGTTTAGATCGATTAAGTCGATCACTCAAAGATTTAATCGAAATGGTCGCTCTACTCGACTCAAAAAAAATTGGATTAAGAAGCCTTCATGAATCTATTGATACTTCCTCTAGTTCTGGGAAATTAATTTTTCATATTTTTGGTGCACTTGCAGAGTTTGAAAGAAATTTAATTCGAGAAAGAACCCACGCAGGTTTAGCTGCAGCTCGAGCTAGAGGAAAAAAAGGTGGTCGACCTAAAAAACTTTCTGCAGATAAAACACAATTGGCAATTCAACTATATGAAAGCAAAACTTATAGCATTACTAAAATTTGTGAATTGATTGGTGTATCAAAGCCCACACTATACAAATATATTACCGCTGCGGGTACCCAGTAGTTAATACAACTTTTAATTTAACTCTACCCGAGCAGAACGTGACGATGGTTAGCACGCAAATTGATTAATACATTAAGGTATTATTATGAGCTTAAATCTCCTAGAAAAACAAATGTTCGATGAGTTTATCCATAAGCTTGAAAATGATGGACAGTTACCCAACTCATTAGTTGCAGATATAAAAAAACTTCATTTAACCGATAAACTGGCAACAGGTGATGCTCTAAAAAAATTACTTGAAGAATTTCAACCTTACGAGACTTTTCCTAATGAAGATAAATCAACTTAAAATTTGTTCTTTTCGCGGAATAATAAATTTTGAAGCAGTAATTGATTCAAAAAGTATGGTTATTGACGGGCCAAATGGTACAGGTAAGAGTGGAATTATTGATGCAATTGATTTTCTTCTTACTGGCGATCTTCAAAGGCTACGAGGGGAAGGAACCAAAGGTTTGTCAGTAGATAATCATGGCAAACATATAGACAAAAATATCGAAGATGTATTTATTGAAGCAGAAATTGAAGACAATAAACAGACATATCGAATACGACGAGAATTAAAAGATAAAAAATTAAAACTTCTTAATGGATCCAAAGATTCTTTTACTAATCTGAAGAATAAATTTGAATCAGGTCAGTTCCTTCTTTCTAGAAGAGAGCTTCTTAAATTTATTGCCTGCACTGGTCAAAAGCGTTCAGAGGAAATCCAAGCTTTACTCGATACAAACGGAATAGAGAAAATCAGAAAGAATTTAACTTCCGTAGTCAGTGCTTTCGAAAAAAATGTTCAAGCACTAGAATCAACCATTACTTTAAATCAGAGCGAGATAAATGTACATTTAGAGACCGGCAACAATACAAATGAACAACACAATAAGATTAATGCACTCAGAAATAAACTGCAAAAACCTCCGATTGATAATTGGCATGATAAAACCAATATCATTGGTGATCTATCAATCGCGATCCTAAATGAGACCGGTATAACCAAACAAAGTAAATCTAGTTTTGAAAAAAAGATAGAGTTAATTTTACCGGAAAACAATCCCATTCCCAAATACAATGCTAAATCCAATATAAAACAGGAAATTGTTTCTGTGCTGAATGAAATAGAAACAATAAATGACTTTCACAGGGTAATAACTGGGCACGATTTGCTTTCGAAGGGGCTAGAGCTAATTGAAAATAACACCTGCCCACTTTGTGACACAGATTGGAACGGCAGAGACCTTGAACGTCATTTGAAAGAAAAAAAATCACTTACTGAGAAAGCAGTATGTTTAAAAAAAGAGTATGACCTTTTAGCTCAGCAATATATATCGTCTCTACAATATCTTACTTCAAATTGTAAAACGATTATTTCCTCCCTATCAACCGAAAAGGATATTAAATTAATTCAAATGGTCGATAGTATTATTGAAACAGTTCAGTCCAGAATTTCCACATTAGGTGAGATTACCGATTCAGTTTTAATTAAGAATAAAATTTATACCGAAGAATATCTTATAGATATACCCGATATTGCAACTGTTATTTCGGAATTAAATACGTTAAAAAATACACTTCCAGTCCAGACAGAAGAAGAGCAAGCTCTCAACACTCTTCATCAAGTAGCTGGTTTATTAAAAAATATTTCAACTACGAAAGAAAAGCTAAAAATAGGAAGGCTTCAGTATAACTTGGCGAACGCAATTAAAACTCATTTTTTGAACGCTAGGGAACAATTTTTTGATAGCATGTTTTCTGATATTGAGAGTGATTTTATCGCATATTATAAATTTCTTAACCAAGACGAAGATAAATTCACTGCAAAAATTATTGATAATGAAAAGTCTATAGATTTACAAGTCGATTTTTATGATCGCGGCCTCCATTCACCTCATGCAATGCATAGCGAAGGACATCAAGACAGCATGGGAATTTGTTTATTTTTAGCCTTAATGAAAAAACTAAAAGGAAATCAGTTTACGCTTGCCTTACTAGATGATGTGATGATGTCAATTGACACTGGGCATAGAAGAAGGTTATGCGAGTTATTAAAAAATGATTTTTCTACAACTCAATTCGTTATTACAACCCATGATCCTATTTGGGCTCGTCAATTAAAAGAATTTGAAATCGTAAGAAAAAAGAATACTTTCCATTTTCTTAATTGGAGTTTAGAAACTGGGCCAGTGTTTGAAGCAAAAGAACTATGGGAAATACTACGGGAAAAAGCACGTTTTGGTTATGTTCATGAAGCAGCAGCAGGATTAAGAAGAAATTTAGAACAAGAATTTCAAGAGATTTGCAGCAACTTGCATGCAAAGGTAACATTTAAAGCTTCACATTCTTGGGAGCTGGGTGAGCTAAAAGATGCGGCAATATCAACATTTAAAGAACTTTTGAACAAAGCAAAAGACGCTACAAACTCTTGGGGAAATCAGAATGCGATGGAAAAAATTAAACTTATTTCTGAAAACCTGGTGATGTGTATAAAGTTATCTCAAGTTGATTCTTGGCAGATAAATCCAGCAGTGCATTACAATCAATGGGGAATTTTTTCAAAAGAAGAGATAATTGCAACCATTGACGCAATGGAAAAATTAATTTTAGCATTTAGTTCCAGCGAAAATTCAAAATACTTTCTAACTTTTAAAGAGGGAGCACATCAGCCCATAGCTATTAGCTCTATTGATGGCGCAGATAACTTCACACTCATTAAAAAAAATGATTAATCTTTATTAAACAAACAGAATGACCTGCATAAGGCTTGGTGAGAACAATGAGTAGCTCATTAAAATGGATCGTTTTATGAACCATTGGAACATATCAATAGAGTGTAATCTAAGAGGTTTTATTATTTTTTTTTGGAATTACTCGGCTACATTTATCGCAATAAAAAGGTTTTCTAGCTTCTAGCCAAGAACGAGGGTGTTCATGTCTATAAATATAAGACGGAATAACAATCGATTTTGAATTATGAGTAATTGGATTGTGCGAGCAATCCTCAAATTTAAAGCGCTTAAGCAAATATATTTCTATCCATATACAGATAAAGTGATTTAGGTAAGATCGAAGATCTTTATCAGATAATTTTTCCAGGGGCATCCTTATTGTGAGAAGTGTTGGAATTCCACAGTGAATCAAAATGTTATGAATTTTAGTTTTAAGCATCTGGGAAGGAATATGCCTAACAATATAGACAACATATTCACCGCCAAAAGAGGAGTACCCAATTTGTTCTATAGCACGCCGTTTATCTGTATGAAAACAAATTTCATCACGCCAATCCATCTCTTTGATAAAAGCTCTTGCTTTTTCTAACCCAATTTTAAATGCGTGGGGAT
>NZ_JAJKBJ010000008.1 GCF_023618015.1 Legionella maioricensis | reverse complement strand
TTGATGCTTAAGTGGCACTGAAGTTTTAAAAAAATCAATAACGTAACCACTTGATTAATATATAAATAATCTGATTATCCTGATAATCAGACCTAAGGATATTTCCGTCCAACGTGTACAACGTCGAAATTATGTCTTATTTTTAGATAACGTTGGAACATATATATGAAAGTACAAAAAATTAAACTGAATTCTTATGATGTCACATGGATCGTTGATAATAATCATTTACCAATCAAAACAATTATGTGAGTTCTTGCTAATGTTAGACGTAATTACCGTATAATTAATATGGTGTCAGTTAAGGGGTAAAAATGAATGAAGAACAGCGAAACTGTGTATTAATGGATGAGCATTGGCTTATGTTTGATGCGTTACATAGTTATGAAGGCTACAAAGAACTGCGAATTGAAGCGGATAAATTAGGTGTTTCAATAAAAACAGCCATTATAGACAGGCTGGGAACAGAGAAAAACCAGACTGTATTACTTGTTGAGTAATAAATAATCTGCCCGATCCATAGCAATGATAATGAATCCGCTATATCTTAATGGGCTTGTGCTCCTGTCGGCTGTGGTTCCTTTTGAAAAGTCCAAATCAAGCCTAGTAGAATAATCCCCATCCAAGTTATTGATTTGATCCATGAGGCATAATAATAAAGCTGTATGAATTGTTGAGGCTGATTTAGATGGGGAATTACATTAGGGGCTGAAAATAAACTGATATTGTTACTTATAATAACTGGTGCTGTAAAAAGGAAAAACCCTTTTAAAATAAACTCATAATTCTTCATTTTAACAGAAGTAAAAATAATCAAAACAAGAGCAGGCGCTAGAAGCAAAGCAAACCTTGGCCAGTAAAAAATATGGGTTATTGGGGTAAATAAATCGCTATAAGAGGAAAATACCCCTGATTTTAAAGCGGTTTCAAAAGAAAGCGACAAATAAGACAAAACCAACAGTAAAAACGATAAGTAGTATATTGGTGTTTTTAGATTTATGCGCATTATAACAGTTCCCTTTTTTGATCATGGTGTGAGTGCTTTAGCTCATCGTTTATTCTTTAGGGTATAGTGTTCTTCCAGAAATGGTCGCTATTGCTTCTATAGGAATCGCATGTTCCTCATCATTAGAACAATTTAAGCTGATAATTTTAGCCATAGCAGTTGCTGTATCGTAATCAGGTCTAATATGTGTATCTGACGATGCGATACATGTTGTGTTTCCAATAAATAATTTAAAACGTCTTTGGCTTTGTTTTTCTGAAGCGTAAAACGGTTTTAGAGTAACTCCTGATAACACTGTCCCAGATAAAACTGTTTTTTCCTTATGAGCCGTATCAGATGGAAGCTTAAATTGTTTTGTTACTATAATATGCGCCGTTTTACCTGCTTCAACATAAATTCTATTGGGTTTTACTGATGAAATAGAATGGGTATTTTTTTCTTTGTTTTTTATTAAAAGGAGTTCAGGAGGCATTGGGCCGATAATTTTTAGTTCTGGTGAAGCCCAATAGATGGCTTTATTATTGTCCAAAAGTTTGTAAGGCAAAAACACCACATCATGTTCCCCCATATTCCAAAAAACACCACAAAATAGATGCTTATCACCTACTGTAGAGCGGTTTAATAAATTACCTTTGCTGTCTGTAAAGCGATCGCAATAATGGTTATTTTGGTTCTTTGGCACTTTTAATGGTGAATACGCTAATTGAATTTCACCATTGGCACCCATAAGAAACAATTGACGCGAAGCAGTCGCATAAAAATCATAACTTAATTTAGCGATGAATGGAGATAGGAACAATACCAAGATCCCTAGCTTTATACCCAAACGCTGCGATGATTTTTCATTGAAAATAGAAAATAGAATGCACCACGTAAGCACAAGGCCTAGCAAAATGATAAAGACGTTTGTAAATGTTAAGAACACTATCAATACCTCTCTTGTAAAAATTATCTATGCAAATGGTTACTATTTTATCATATTGATTTTTTATAGCATTTAATCTTATTAATTAACTCATTTTTATTGAGCGTATCTATTTTATGCATGATGCTCTCAGGACTATGCTCTTGATCGAGCAATTGTTTAGCCCATAGCATAAACACATCATCCTCGGTGAGAATCTTAAAAAGCATATCGTTTTTTTCATCGAGCAATACTTCAACAGCACAAGCTACTAGCCATTTTGATGGCGTTGTTTCTCCACCAGCCATGCCTTTAATAGCCATAGGAGAATAGCTTTTATCCTTATCAAATAAAGTCTTCGCTTTGTGGTGCAATTTTTCAGAACGATTAACAACGGCTTGTAATTCTGAAAAAATAGATTTTATTTGATTGCTAAAATCCTGCTTTTTATATTCGGCAAGATTTACCCGATTCAGTAACGTTAACGCTTGTTCTTTGCTGGAACCTGAAAGCTTCCCTACTACAACTTTAATTTGCTGTATCATACTACTAACCATGGGTTCAAAGATGTTTAACTCCACTTTTTGTTCGTCACAAATAATTTCAATCTGCTCCAAAACATCGATAAATTCATAAGGCAATCGAAAGCGCAAATCGAGCAACGTGCTTGTTGGTGAAGGATGCAAGTGCTGATGAATGGCCTTAAGATTCTGCATGAACTGTTTTAACTCAATCGTTTGATTAATTGAAAGATTATCCCAACCATCAAATAAATCCGGCTCATTCATATGAAAAGAACCATAAATGTTCTTCCCATCCGTTGATTTGACGTAAACCCTTGAGGGTCTACGCAAATTTTGTTTCACTTCGAATCGCAATAATTTTTTCATTAATAAGCCTCTAATAAAATAAGTGATGAACTGTTGCAGTATTGAAATGCACAATCTTTTGCATCATTTAGTCGCGTGTACGTTTTGTTTGTTGCCAAATCGATGTAATATTTTTTACCAGCTTGTTTGTAATCGTATTTAGAACGAAACGCAAACACGGATGTATTGATGAATCCTCCCAACAAATAAGTTCTCATTGTTGGGGTTATTGCTGTTGTATCCTGTTTTGTCGCATCAAAATAGTGACTTAATAAATGGTGTTCATTTAATTCATGAAGGTTTTTTAGTTTTTGTAATCGGTGGCCATGATAATGCATGAAATAAGGAACACCGGAAATATTTATTTTTCTGGCACGTGTAGTGTACTGGTTATAGTAATTTGTTCTTCGCAAATAATAATAAGGTTTAAAAGCACGCAATACAGGCACTGTTGTATTTTGTCCGTACAGGTAAACGAGCTTATTGAATTGAGCATCAAGAGTGGCTTTTTGAGTTCGTGCACCCAATAATTTATTTTTTATTGTCTCTAAAGAATAGATCATCGACTCAATACCCTGCTGATTCATCTCAGGAATATCCCCCAGAGAAAGTTCTACCTGATAATCTAAACGCTCCAACCGCCTTAGTGCATTGCACAGCTGGGGGTAATGAACAAGAGTATTTAATTCCAAATAAGTGCCGATGGCTTCTTTAATGGACAACCTATTCCAGTAAGAATAAGAAATATCCTGATTTCTGGTAGATGAAGATGTAAGCATTAACGCTCTCAATAAATCGTTTAAAGAAAAGGCCAGCTCAAGTGGTGCATTGGTTTGATTTAGATGAATCATAATTACCTCGTTTTCTTTTATTGTCCTAATGACACTACTTAGTTTATTTACAAGAACCAAATTTGTCAACAAATAAAATCCATAAAATAGATAAATTAAAAACATCTATTATATTGACTGTTTTGTTATGGTCTGCCATACTATAGATGTTCACTTAGGAACATAATAGATAAAATAAGGAATAAATCATGATTAAACACCCTCTTCAAATCGGTTCCATTCTCTATGCTTCTTGGGGTTACGAGCAAACTAACATTGACTTTTATCAGGTCATTGAGCTAATTGGAACTTCCACTGTGGTACTCAGAGAAATTGCTCAAGAAAAAGTCACTGACAGCAACGATGCTTTTTGCGGAAAAACAAAAGCCAAACCTAATTGTTTTATTGATGAACCATTTCGAAAAAGAGCAAACGCGCAAGGCATAGTACGCATGAACTCCTTCTCGCATGCAAGTCTTTGGGATGGCGCCCCTCTTTATTATTCTTCTTATCATTAGACTTCGAAAATGCTCCCTGCATAAGCAGGGAGTTACCACTAATTAACTGTTTAATAAAAAATTGGAGATTTTGATGAGCAATATATCAACAGCCGGAACAAATAGTTTAATACAAGAAATCAGCATCGTTTGGTCTATAGATGATGTGTTGGATGTGAGGCCACTACTCAGCAAAGAGCAAGCAAGTATCGTATTACAACACCTTAAAAAAAATCATGATGCCACAATAGGCATTAATTGGGATGTCATAGAAATCGTTTCAGACGATTTATTCTTAAAGCCGATTAGAGTGATTAAAACACTTCGTTATAAAGAACACGAAATAGAAATTAGTTATCAAGAATCCGATGAACGCTATATAGCGGATATTCGCATCGATGATTGTGATGGCCATACCGTCCAAGGATTTTGTGGTTTAAAAACTGAATCAGAGGCCGTTTCTGTAGCTCAAGCCTTTATTGATGGGTTGCACTATACCGAAGAAGAGGAATTCAATTAAGTAGGCTAGATTTTTTCTAGCCTACTCGCTATTAGGAGGGAACACAATGGATTATTTAAATTTATGGCACCAATTAGTGGATGTACCAATAAACGATGATGATGAAATTTAAGAAGATTTCCTTCATTTTGAAAAAGGAACGAATAAATTCGAACTCTGGAAATGGTTTGATAAAAAATTACCTAAAGGAATCGCACATGAGTTATTTAAGAAGTTATAACTATTTAATTGCTATAAATAGGCTTTTTGCCCTCACCCTATTCATGGGGGCTTCTTTATCCTTTCCTGCTCATTCAGGGCCTTCTAAATCATTTAGAGTAGCTCATACCCATGGGAAGACGAAACCGCAGCGAATATCGCCCACGGTAAAACATTCTAAATTTTTAACTGGGTTAGCTGCAGGCTCTATTTTATTTTCGCAGAAGGGACATCCGTTCTCTTACAATAAGCCGGATTTTGAGTCACCTGATGGCGAGCTGTATAGTGAATACGAGCGCAATAATCAATTATTGACTCAAGGTGGCTTGCCTCAGGATAAGCGATTAACACTAGAGCGCAGAAATCAACAGATAAAAAACAGATTAATTGCGTTAGCTGAAAAAAGATACATGAGCGCATTCACTCTTCAATTGGTTCCACTCAAAGAAAAGGTAATTGAATCAAAAATTGAAAAATCGTATAACCCTAACGAAAAACCGGATATTCAAGTAAAACGCAAACAGCTCCTTTATGAGCTCAGGTTTTCAGATGAAAGCCCAAAACCAATAAGTGATTTTGATGTGGTGAATATTAATGAAATGAAACCCAATAACACACATCCCTATCAATTTACCTATTCAGAAACGTGGGGAGATAACGCCATTAAAGTAAATTTGAGAGATAAAAAGGATAAAAAGCTCGTATTAGAATTATCCCACGCCTACTACGTTCCAAATGCAGCAAGAAAAGACATTTTTGAATCCATGCGAGAAAAATTTGTCAGTTATTTCTTATATGTATGGCCGTTTCTATTCCTGCCGTTACTGCTGAATTTTTTTTTTAAAACTAAATAATAAATTATAACTATAAGGAGTTATATAAATGATGATCGAACTATTAATTGGTATCGCTGTTATCTTGTTAATTTTTATTTTGACAGGTCTGTTTATTGTCAAACAGCAAGAAGTTGCACTTATTGAACGCTTAGGGAAATATCACTCTATTGCACATGCGGGGCTTAATTTTAAAATACCCTTTATTGACTGGATTGCCGGTAAGTTATCGTTACGAATTCAACAATTAGATGTCAAAGTCGAAACCAAGACAAAAGATAACGTGATTGTCCAAATTCAAGTTTCCGTGCAATATCGCATCAAAGATGGCGGAGTTTATGATGCTTACTATAAATTGGAAGATCCTACGCAACAAATTACAGCCTATGTCCTTGATCTAGTTCGTTCTGAAACGCCAACAATGATCTTGGATGATATTTTTGAAAAAAAAGACAGCATTGCTAATGCCGTTAAAAGCCACTTAACCGACACAATGCAAGACTTTGGATTTGAAATTATCAAAGCATTAGTAACGAACATAGAGTTAGAAGCCAAAGTAAAAAATGCAATGAATGAAATTAACGAACAACAACGATTGCAAGTTGCCGCTCAAGCCAAGGGAGAAGCAGAAAAAATATTGATGGTCAAAAAGGCAGAGGCAGAAGCAGAAAGCAAGCGATTACAAGGTGAAGGAACAGCCAATCAACGAAAAGCAATTATCAATGGGCTAAGCCATTCTGTAGAAGATTTCCAAAAGTCCGTACCGGGGGTATCGTCTGCAGAGATAATGAACTTGGTATTGATTACTCAATATTTTGATACATTAAAAGAAATAGGGTCACATAACAAATCCAGTACGATCTTATTGCCGCAGTTACCGAATGATATCGCATCGCAATTGCAGCAAAGTATTATAACTGGCAATGTAGCTAGCGCAGACATAAAAAATTAATAACGGAGTTATTGGGGTTGTGCTCTATAACCCCAATAACAAAAGGTATTAGGTGTTCCCATCAAGTGTTATCGAATTGGTTTATTGAGATTATCTATTCCAACAACCATAAACCATCTTGTTCCCAATACTCAGAAAATCCCATTTTTGAAAAGGGTATAGAAGGATGATTTTGCATAAGATGAAACAATTGTTTGCGCCAATGATTGCCTGGCGAGCTGTTTTTTAATAATGCATGAATAATATAAGCTTGAAGATAGAAAGGGCTTTCGTTATGTTCAAAAGATATTGTTATTTCTGAAACCTTGGGTTTATTGACGAAAAACCGATTCCATAAGCGAGAATGGTGAGCACATAAATTTCTGGTATAAGTCAGTGAGCGCATCCATGATTTGATGATCTCACTATATTGTCCAAGAGTATCACCAATTTCTTTTCTTACAGTACGATCTTTAATATTGGCATAGAGCTTGGACACTGTACCAAAAGAAATGCATTCCATGACCATCCAGTTTGGTGGGTGTTCTGGATGATTATATTTAGCATAATACGTTTTAATAAAGTCTTCGTGTGAACGTTTCAGATGTGATTTAACCTCCTCCAAAAACATTTGATGTTGCTCAGCCGAAGAAAATAAATCCATGCTTAGATACCAATGTGCGCCATATTTCAAACTCATGGCATTTGATATAGCGGTACGAAAAGAAACCTCTATTCGCTCTAGGGCATCGATAACTAATAAGCGCAGCTCCCTATCAAATGCATACAAATTTAAAAGATCCGAAAATCGCGTGTTGGGTTTAAATTGGTGAGAGCTTGTCGCAGAGCTAATGAGAAAAGGTTTAAAATAAATCATCAAACGATAGTAACCAATGGTCGTCAAATACTGACTAGCTTCTTGTTCATTATCCAGCAACAGCCCTTTTTGCCGTAAGTGATGTATTTGTTCTGGTATGGAAAGAGGTGGTTTATTAAAAACCATTTTTGAATGCATAAAATAAATAACCCGCCCTGGTCCGCATTGTTAAGAGGCGTGGCGGGTATGGTTAATTATATTATAACCCGATTGCACTCAAAATCAAATAAGATTGATTGTCATTAATGTAATTTTAACAGAATGTGCAACGTAACTGAATCACCGTACACGCCAATTACCCATAAGAATGTTATAATTAACCGATCGTTAAAAGTCCTCATTTAAAGATTTTTGATTTAGGAATTATGGAGTAAGCAATGGATGTGAGTGTAAAAGAGTTTTTGATAACGCTATATATAGTAGGTGGATTAATTACCCTAAGTTATTCTATCCACAGCTTTCTCAATTTTCAACGCTTAAAATTATATTACAATAATAATTTGCTGCTAAAAAGGCCTGATATTAAACGCTATTTGATTCTTAAACCCCTCCTTTGACCATATTTTTTTGTTATCGAAAAAAGCCCCTTAGAGCGATTTTCCGAACTATTTTTTAAACATTATGGTGACGAGAGGCATACTTATTTTAGAAGCCAGGGGCTTAAAAATTTTTTAAATGACCTATTCAAAGGAAAAAATCATTATAAAAACGATCAAATACACACACCTTGCTGGCCAATTGACAAAAACTCTCAAGATTGGATTGAGCATGAGCGATTTTTTAAAGGCAATAATTTTCTATGCGCATATTATCTATATAAAAATACAGGATGAATACCTTGTGCGAGTCACTTGGGAACAAGAAAGCCCCCTCACCCTGTTGCATCTATAAGCAGGTTTGAGCTAGATCAAGGTCAAAGGCTTAGCGCGTCTGAATTTATAACAAGAACGCAACAAATCAATTCCGATGAAGCTAATAAATTACATCGTGGAATGAAATAGCATCGTCATATAATAACAAAAAGCGTCAATTTAAAAGATGTATTTTGTTGACAAAATTACTGGTTTTTGCCATAATGTATTTGTTCACTTAGGAACATAATAGAAAACATTAAGGATCAAAAATGACAACAATCATTACTTCAAAACTAGTTAGCGATCAGCAACGCCTTTCTTTTTTGCCTAAACATTTTGGCACCATGATGATAAGGGCAGAACAAGCAATCTACAACACATTAAAAGTGATATGCTCTTCTTACGAAGGCGGCTATTGGCATTTTTACGAATTGAGCAATCGTGGTTTTTATTTAGCTCCCGACATGGACGAGCCACTTCCCATATATGTGGAAGGCAACGGCTATGATGGTGAAGTGAGTGCAGATGCTGCTGGAATTATTACAACCCTATGTGTTCTTAATCAACTGTGTTGGAAAACTAAATCGGATAAAACAATCCATCAATATTATTTGTTGCGGGATTACATCGAATACCACAAAGAAGCTACTGACATTTATGCCGCGATTGATTAAGCAGATAAAACAGGCCGTAAACTTAAATTACGGCCTTTACATAAGGGGCGGTTCTATGAATATTATAGAAAAAATTACTCAGGCCATTTTTGAAGATGACGAAGATCCGAACAAACAATCTGAATACTTAATTGAAACCTATTTAAACAGCACCAATCAAATAGAAATTGATGCTATTTTTGTATGTTTATGCTAAAAACCCTAATCGGTAATTGTTCAGCATAATTTGCAGTATTCGCGTTAAGCTTCACCACAAAAACTAAGCTTGGGCTGTTTGTACTTACATTACGTGATATTTAAAGTCCGTACACATTGATTGACACTCTCACCAGCTTGATTGGATTCAAGAGCATGCCTTTTCTGATCTAATAGCTCCAAGCTGGCTTTTCATGTTAACTATCTATTCCAATAATCAAATGAATTAAATTGGTTACTCGTATGTATATTGCTAAAGCTGGTATGATGATTAATATGATGATGCATGGAGTGATTGTAATTAAAACCAAATGGATTCCCTCCCGCATCATAGGAACCAATCATAGGCAGGCCAGTGACAGGATTTACTCTAAAAGTATCTTGTGAATGGTTATTAAATAATTGCTGCTGATTAATGGAAGAATGGTCGCCCTGATTTACACTATGACCTTTAATCATGTAAGGTAAAATATGCCGTTTAAAATATTCATTTTCCATGTAATTAAAATGTTCATTTTTTGATGCAATGGCTTTTTGATATTCAAGATAACCTGGTGGTGGTTCTAATACAAAATCTTTAATTCGGATGAGTAATTGTATTAATTTTTTTATACGATCAATTATCGCATCCTTTTGAAAAAATAGTTTCATTTTTTTATCCTATTTAGATAACTAATTTATTCCTTCACAAACGCGCAAAGGCTCGCGCTCTTTATTTATTCCATAATCCATCATTCTAACTATACTAATAGTAGTACTTCACAAGGATTGTGCCTAGTTGTATTTTCTGATTCTACACACACCACGCAATGTGATTGCTTAAAAAACGTGCACATAACCATATGATTTATATTGAAATAATTCAATACCATTAAAAAACGAGTAATTTAAAGTAAAACACTCATGTATACAATTGTATACATGAAACCCTTGTAAATCAATGGATATCAACTTAAAAATACAGTTGTATACATAAATGATACTATTGTATACTTGTTTTGATTCAATAAATGAGCCTCTCTATGAAAGAAAATGATGTCATTACCTTACGTATTTCAGAATATGAGCGCGAGTACTTAAATAAAATTGCACATCAATTTGAGTTACAAAAACGAGGCTCATCAGACGCATCACCTGCAAAAGCATTAAAATTTCTTTTAGAATTTTGTTTACATAATGAGATTTCACCGCAGAGAAAAAATGAAAATCCATTACAAGATATAAGAAAAATGATTGAACAAATTCATGCATCCATACCCCATTTGATGTATCACAATCATTATCAAAGTTTAGTTATTTCATCCAATATTAATGACGACTCTTTGAAAGAAATAAAACAAAAAACCATCGAATATTTAAACGATAATTTCTCAGGATTTCAGAATAATACTTATAAAGAAGTTCGGTTTAAAATGAACGGAATTGGACTTAAAACAGTCCCTATAGAAGAAGGTGAATCGTTATGGAAATAACTATTGATATTGGCGCAGATACCCTTCATTCGTTGAATAAAATAGCAAAAATGAATAACAACGAATTAAATGTGACTGCAGCAGAAATGCTGTCATTTGGCGCACGTATTTATCTACAATCTTTAGAAAAAAAGACAGATGAATCAACCCAATTATTACTCGAAAATAGTGTTCGCTCCATACAAATTATTACTGAAATTTTATACAGTGTATATAACAAAGATTTGTCTAAAATCGGTGCTTATGATGCAGAAACTGCATTAGCCATGATTGAACGGATGATTCCAAATTTGTTAAAAGGTATTTCTTAAATCTCTCGCTCCATTTCTCGATTAGACTGTGATTTATTAAAAGTACGAGTATTTTCTACAAACTCTTTGTTGTACACACGGTCTTTAATTCCATTAATTAATCCTTGATTGAGTGTTATAAACTCATTATCACTTTGTGCATTAAGTTTGCGTTCTTGCTTTATCAAAGACTGAATTTGTGTATCCCGATTTATTTTTTTTAGCTCCGATTCCTTGTTTTCTAAAGCGCATTGTTTTTTAAATTCCTCGAAACTCAGACATCGGTTTAATTGTTTTTTTAGCTCATCCTTTCCTTCCTTAACAAGAACATCATTTAAATCGGTATTTTCTTTCTTAGGAATCATAATGGATACATGGATACCAGAATCATGTAATCTCTGAGCTGCTTTTATAATCGTATTGGTTTGTTCATTTTTTGCGTATTTATAAGTGTCTTTTCCATCATTATCCAAGCAAATAACCACCTGTTTGGGTGTATTTTTTGGATCAATATTTGAAAAATTTGCTTTACCCAATACAGCATATACACGCGCATGTTCATTGGCTTGAAGTATACTTAATCCTGTCTCAACCCCTTCAGTAAAATAGGCCATATCGCCTTTACCATGGTGATTTAAGTTGACAAAATAATTACTGATTGAACCAAACGTTTGTTTCACAGGCTCACACGACTTATCTTTATGTGCAGAATGAAGATCTAATTTTGTTATCTGAGCATGATGTATATTACCCTGTTCATCTTTACTAAAAGCCAATAACGCGGGAACATGCTTTTGCCCATCATGGGTCTTGGTGTATACCGAATTACAAAACCTTAGATCAGCATGCTCATAATGAGCCAATCCGCGATGGATGATTAAATATTTTTCAGCGATTGTGCCTTTAATAGGTTGTGATTGTTGAAATAGCTTTTGGGCTAATTGACGTTTCCCTTCTTTTACTGACATCTCTTTTTTCTCATTCAATTTTTGTGGTGCTTTACGCTCATATTCAGGGATGTAATGGATGTATTGCGCCGCATGCTCCAAAGTTTCTTTAAAGCCGGATAAACCCTTTTCACGTTCAATGAGATGAAATAAGTTACCGGACTCCCCTGTCTCAAAATGGTGCCAAAGACCTGAATCAAGATCAATTTTCAAACTGCCTTTGGCTCCATATCGAT
The DNA here is from genome assembly GCF_023618015.1 of Legionella maioricensis. Classification (GTDB taxonomy): domain Bacteria; phylum Pseudomonadota; class Gammaproteobacteria; order Legionellales; family Legionellaceae; genus Legionella; species Legionella maioricensis. The sequence goes on along the minus strand of NZ_JAJKBJ010000008.1, from coordinate 148,229 downwards.
ATTCAGACTGCGTTGATAATCGATGATTAGGCTCGCCAAAAAGGCTTTTAACTAAAGAATCAGATACGTTCAATAATCCTTTATACAGTTCATCCGCATTAATAGACGGCTTTTGAGCAGACTCATATTTTTTTGCGGGTCGAGAATCGTTTCTCTGCTCCTTAGCTTCGTCCAGAATGTGTTCTTGAGCACGATCCATTAACTGAGTACTGATTCTTTGCTGTTTCTGTTGCTTCAATCGATAATCCTCTTCGGTCAATACAGCAGAGGTTTTATCCGCATCGCGTTGTTTCAGGGGATCTTCAAGTCTTTTAACCAATCCATCAAAATTATCGGTATAAAAAGTTGCTTGATGGCTGGCACGAGTTGCATCAATTTCATGAGATCGATGGGTGGTTACAACAAGACGGTCCTCCAATTCCAAGGCAATCATGAACTTGGATGTAGCACCCTGACTTGAATAAGCCGTATTCGTATAGGAATAATCCCAATGAAGATCTGATTGTTTTTTTAAATTAAGCGTGACCTGATTTTTACTGTTGCTTAAGCCTACTGTTTCACCAAAAACCTGTGTGACCGTATATTCTTCATTGGCAATAATGCCGCGAACGTCATCATTTCGTTTTAACCGAATCCGATCCCCTGAGGCTAAAGGCCGTTCGTGCAATTTATAAAAGGAAGGCATTGTTTTGGGTAAAATAGAAGCACTGATTGTAAACGCAACCTGCGACTCATCAACACAGAACAATTTATTTGCTTCACTATCAATGGCTTTGACGGTGAAATACTCGTCCTTTTTAGCCACTGAATAGTTTTTACCAAACCGAATGACATCGCCTGGTTCAAAAGAATGTGCTTGTATCTGGTCGGCCTGATCCAGGCTGATTGGAAATAAGCGCTTACACAATATATCTTGACTGTGTAGTTGATGTTGCTTGCGCAAACCATCGCGTAGTAACACTTCAATGGGTGTTCTATCCTCATGCGCATGAGCAACTATTAGCGTATTTTTTTGACACTCATGGGTTCGGCTGAGAAAATCATCAGCGATAGCACGATAAATGGATTTATAGTCCTTCTTTCCTTCCTCATCAGTACAATTAATTTCAACCAGTGATGAATGATTCAATCCCTGTATCGATGTTTTTCGCTGCACATACTCTTCAGGATCGATGTTTTTTATGAGTTCAAAAGCCTTGCTAATTTCTCTACGTGATGCAAACTCCGCTGCTTTTTTTAATTCAGGGTTCGGATTTTGACGCACAATCTCCGTCATAAACGCTGTTTTTTGCGATTGGCTTTTGATAGTGAGCTCGTGAGGAATTCCTGAAGCTAGAGATTGCAACTGCGTAATATCCCCTGTAAACACCATTCGAGATTGAGCGTCAATGCACTTTTGCTGTAAGGCATGGTACTTCTCATTATCAATCATGGAACTCTCATCCACAATGACTAAGTGACTGGCACCCAACCCACCGTCATTGCGTAAAAAACTATCCACGGTTTGTGCCTGGATACCATTTGCATTGAGCTCTTCTACGGCTTTATGCGTCGGTGCAAGTCCAAGGACTTGAAATTGATTGTTTTCAGCAATGTCCTTCACATGCCGCATCATTGTGGTCTTACCAACACCTGCAAGCCCTTGAATGGATACAAACCGGTCGGAAGTGCTCACCACCAACGTGATGGCATCTTTTTGCCCTTGTGTTAAGGTTTCAGGTAAAGACAAAAGCCTTTGCGATGACAACTCAATGGGCTGTACCGTATTCTGCTCTTGGTAATTAGCGCGAAGAATCGCCTCTTCAATATGTAACGCCTCTTTGGTCGTCCAATAGGTATCCATATACACCAGCGACTCGGCCATTCGCGATTTAAGTAATGGGGCAATGTCTTCAAAATCGGCCTCTCCTAATGCATGCATCAACGCATGAGTCATTAAATCACTGTGTTTAAAGGCTGCATTGCGTTCTGTGCATTTCGCAAGCGCATACGTGAGCGCTGTAGCCGCAATGCCCTCTTTGTCTTCCGATTTAAGCTCAAGATGATGAATTAACGAGTTGATTTCTCGCGCCAAAGCCTTATTGGCATAGGCTATATCACGGTAGACTAAATCGGGCTTTTTTTGTTGCACATCATAAGCAGTCCATTTCAATTGCACACTCTCTAAAAAGCGCTGTGCTTTTTGTTCATCATCCGTAAATAAAAGCACCTGTTGTGCGTTTTCACCAATTTCTCCGATGAGATTACGATTGAGCTGGTACGGTCTTGCCGCTATAAACACTTGTGTGGTGTCTGGTTTTATCTCATGCGGTTTTTTACAATAATCATAATCAAAATGATGTTCGGACAACGCTTTATTAGTCAAAAATAAGGTGTTGGACTCATGGCGAACATAAATTCCCTCTTCAGTAATTTTTGACACAACAAACGAACTCTTAGGCGCATATTTAACGCGCTGATGAACTAGGGATTGTTCATTAATTAACCGCTCACCAACAGCGACTTCCAGTATTTTTTCTCGTGATACACGAAAGTCTTCTTTGGTGTTATAAGAAAACAGACTTGTCTTGCCTTGGGCATTTTCTAAATGCAGCCCATTGGTATCAACTTCACACACCTTATAGTGCTTCGGTATTCGCCCTTCATTATAAAACGTAATTTTATCACCCACTTTATAAGAGTGAGCGTATCCTTTTTCCGTTTGTGTCAAGGAAACTGTCGTCAAAACAGAGACCTTTTTCATAAATCTTGATAACTGACCCTGTTGCACCAGCCCTTCTCGTATCTGGCACGTTATGGCCTCTTTTTGTTTGTTATTCAAGGCAACCAGCGCACTTTTTTGCTGTTGTTCTGGAGTCAATTGAAGCCAAGCGGTACTCATGGATTCATTAACTTGTTTTCCAATCGAGAGCTTGAGCTCCCCTTTGATAGGCGCTGTTAACGATTTATACGAATGAATGCCCTGCTCTTTTAAAATCTTAATAGGATTTCCTGCACTAAAGCCTAAGGTTCCTGCCGAGTTATTCAATAAAATGAGTTTGCTTCTGTGTGCTTGAGTAATATCGCTTAACGCAGATAAATCATCAAAAGAAAGTTTTTGTGCATCATGGACAATCACCAAATCTTGCTTTTTTCTCAAAAACGGTGACGATTTGATGTGTTTCCCATAATGATATTGAAACCCAGACACCGTATGTACAATATCGTCTTTAAACAAATTTTTAATCCTGGAAATAAATCCTGTATCCAAATGCTTGATATCTGCTCGAAGTTGCTGCGTTTTTAGGCTACCAGGGTGAAGTACATAAGAATTGAGAAAATGCGCTTCTGCAAGATGCACCATGTCTTGAATCAGCTCTTTCTCGCACCGAAAACCGGCTACATCAATGATTTGAATGCGTTCGTTATTTTTAAATACTGAAGATGTGAGCCCGTGATTTGGTACGGACAACGAAAAACTTACTTTTAACTCGTTGGTAGTTTTTGCAATAAACTCCTTCTCGCGGGCAAGAAGAGGCGCCGTTGTATAATATTCCAAGGGTTTCCCCTGGAGTGTCCTTGCCGCCAAAAGCGATTCAATTTCCCGCTCAATGTCCTCATGCCCCACAAGACCTGCTGAAAAAGTCATGGCCTGGCGTACCAAAGCCCCATGCTGGATTTGCGTAGAATATTCGGACAAATGAGCTAGCGCATCATTCACGGCTTTTTGCGCATCAGGGCTTAAAGGTGTAGTGTGAGTGCTTTTAACCGCTCCTCGTCCGTTATTTAATTTGGAATCCTGGATTATCGCCCTCAAATCAATACCAAGCTCTTTAATTTCGTCTACCCACTGCTGATGCAGCGTTTGACTGTTTATTTCAGTTTTGGGGTTGCGCGTTGATAAATTAGATTTTTCAGCAGCCTTCGCACTACTTGTGCCACGTTCCTTCATATCATCAAGAATCTGTACGCGCCTTTTGGACGTAGCAGTAATAGCCTCATCACTAATACCTACAACCTCAAAATTACCGTACCTGTCTTTAATGCGAATATCGTAGCCCAGCTCCTTAACTTTTTTCGCTAAAGAGGACATGTATACCAATCCCAAATAATGTTGATTAGAATAAATTAATTCACGAAAACCATGATCCAGATGTTCTTTATCATTTTTTGCTCGTGACGATAAAGAACGCCATAATCCATCCGAACGTTCGGTCATGTTGAGTATGGGTACATGCGTGTGCAAATCGGGATCTAATTCACGAGAGGTTGTATGGACAAACATGGCTGCTACTAAATTACGGGTTTTTTCAAAGGTGGTTTCGCCATTAAATGTAATGCGTGCTTCTGCTGCCAGCTGCTCAATCCGACCAAAGGTAATGTTCACGGCTTCTTGATGGGCTTGAAGCAAGCGCGCGTCCTGCCCCACCAGGGCTAAAATGGATACAGACTTAGGCGCTGATAAAGTCACATCGGTTCCAGGACGATGCAGACGTTCTCCTTTATCAATAATACCCAGCAATTGCCCACTGGGTAATTGTCCGTCTAGTAACTGCAAAAATTGCGAAGGCTCAATTTGACCGGACAGCTGTAACTTTTGTGCACCATTCCCTATCCATCGTGACAGACTATTAAGCGAATCTCGATCGCTTAAATAATAATTATCTTGATTGGTGTAATAATGCACCGCGTCTTTAGCTGCACTTATTTTATTTAAGGTCAACATAATACCTCCCTGGATGACTTAAAAAATTTCTTTTATAACAATGGACGCCTCACGCAACTCAATAGCATCGGTGTCGTTTTTGTTAGCTGCAGCTTGGTCTTTGGGTTCCGCATAAAGTGATTCAGGAGGTACTAAATCCTTATCCGATACCTCATGCGCCAATGTTTCAAATTGATGGATTTTTTTAACGTCGTCATTTCTTTGAGGGTTATTCTGCACCATTAACGCGCGGTGATTTACTTTTTCCAATGCATCAAAATTGATGGTTCGCTCAATAAGCGGTACGCAAATTTCTTTACGCTCAATGTATTTGTTTTTCAAGCGGGTAATGGGATGGTTTCCTACCAAACGAACATAGCATTCCATGTCATCAAGAGTCATAATATCGCCCTCTTCGACCGTATTTCGCTTGGTGCGTTGCGAACCCACCGTATTACCATCACGAACAGAATCAGGACCATAAGACTGACTTTCTTTCATTTCATTAATCACTTGTGGACCTAAGTCCTCGGAAACCCACTTAGCCACTTTCGATTTTGGACTCCTAAAATAAATGGATGTATTGAGTAGATCCGCAATGGCTCCGGCCTCATGGGTTCCATAGATAAAATCTAATTGCGCAATGGATTGAATGCCAATGGCAACACACCCTCCAAATTTACGAATGTCTGCCAGAGTGTCTGAAATGGTTTCTAAACGATGCAGGCTTGCTAATTCATCCATGACAAGCCATATACGCCCTTTATTATTAGCCACCAAGGATTGCACCCCTTGCATAGCTAGTCCTAACCACAGAGAAATTAAAGGCTTTATCTCTTTATGGTATTTGGAGCGTGAGGTAATAAATAACCACCCTTTATTGTATTTTTTAGAATCGGTTGTATTTTCAATCCATTCTTTAATCGAAAAGTCTTCTTTACCCGACTTCTCAAGTCCCTCAAGAAAGCGAAGCGCCTTGGTATAGGTTGCCAACACGGATTTAATGGAAATGGCCGTTTTTTCAATTTCCTTACTCACCAGATTTTCAGATTCAGTCCCTTTGAGAATGTTCCTGATTTCCTCCAATGAGGTGGTGAGTAATAACTGCAGAAGAAACACCGGATCTTTTTCTACATAATCCCTGATTTTCCACGCCATCGAGGTAAAAATGGTTCTTGCTGAGTCAACCCAAAACGGATCGCTACCTTGAACTGATTTAGGAATTAAATACGTGGCAAAGGAACCAAACTCCAACGGATTGGCGCATTCTCGCCACATTTTCCAATTGGCACATAATTCTGAAATGGGATTGAGTTCAACATCAATGCGCTCATCAAAGAAATAAGGTTTGATGGTACATTCTTTATCATAAATGATTGCCGGCTCGCCCAGCGCCCTAATTTGCTCCAACAGCATCATCATGGCTTGCGTTTTTCCAGCCCCCGTTGTGCCATGAAACAACATCCCTTGTTTTTCAGAATACTTAGGCATAGGTAGGCGATTCAAAAGTTTAATTTCTGAAGCACCACGTTGTGATTCATTGACCGATTTGATGGTTTCTTTAGGCGAAGACGCTAAGCGCGTACCAGAAACAAATTGATCTTTGGTGTATTTTTCACCTAACTTAATAAAGAAACGGGAAAACAACTGCGTAATCAACAAATACACCGCTCCACCAAAAAATAAAGAAACTTGCGCTTTTCTCCAAAGAGCGTCCTGTGCCTGCTGCACGGATGCTTGAATAAGGGGACTTTTTTGATAAAAAAGCGCTGTAATTTTACTCCCATTCAGATTGGTCCATAACACATACTCCCCATAATGGAATTTAACCAAGAACCTTGAAATGTGGTTAAGCACCACCAGCTTCAATTCAGACGATGCATAAAACGCCATAATCAGCGAAAAAAGCACGACAAAACCTAAGACAGCCCAGTGAAAAATACGTTGACTTACCTGAATCATCATTTTTGTTTTATAGTCAAAAATCTGACCGCCACTCATAAATTGCCACATATTTTGCAAGGAGCTTTGTTTCATGATTTTAAATCCATCGGTTTGACCACTCTTCTTGAAGAAGCCAATGCACTGGGCGCACACGTAAGCGCGAGTTTTTGCTTATTCATAACGCCCTTCCTTAAACCCGCGATCATTGTCTACATAATCTTTTTTTTGTTTTGCTTGGCGATTCGCTAAATCCGCTTCAGATGCCTTAATCTCCTGTTGGGTACTGCTCTCTTGGTGTTGATAGGCCTTCGATAAATCCTCTCGATTATCCATACGCAGATCGTGCGCTTGCTGGATGGTGTTGTCTTGCACCTGGCTTAAATGTCTCTCTTGCGATTTATTTAAAACGCCTCCAGCACCATCCTGATGAGCTTGGTTGATGAGTGCTTTTTGATGAGCAGTCATCGAAGCACGTTGCGCTTCAAATTGACTTCTCACTTGATCAGATGATGAGTGGATCATACGGCTTACTTGCGCTGTTACTGCCGATTGCCCTTGGGAAGATCTCATAAACTGATCAGCCAACTGTTGTTGCGTGTCTAAGCTCGAAGCGTCTGTCCCCATCAATGCTTTTTCAGCTTGCACCCCATGATGCTGCACCGCCCAATCGTGAAACGCTTGATCCAATACTCTATCCATCCCGTCGGAGTGCTCTTTCACACGATTAGCCATGTGCTGATAATGTTCTCCCTTACTGTATTCTGCTGAGGCCATATCGGATAAAGCATGTCCTTGAGATAGGTTGGCTGCGATTTGTTCCGATTTCGACAAGTTAAACGAATCATTGGCATCCATGTGGTGCGTCTTAGCTGTAGACTCCATGTGGTTCAATGCGCTAGAGAATGATTGACCTTCACTGGAGTTAAAAAAGGCTTGAACCGAGTTAGAAGCAGACAAACCTGTTTTCAAACTCGTGCTCGCCTCCCCAGAAATACCCGTTACTGCGTGGGCGAACGATCCAAATACCCCTTTGCGTGTATCAATCCTGGCCGAAACCGCCGCATCCCACGACACTTGTCCTGATTTGTCATGATGCTGATTGTATTGGTTAACCGCGTCTTGCATTTGACGAACATCTTGATTCAACGCATTACTGAGCGTTCTATTAATACCCGTTCCTTCCCGTACCTCACTGGCATCGCTTTCATTAAATTGAGAGAGTCCACTCAAGGCTTGTTGATAATGAGAGTCTGCACTGGTTCGATGCGATTGGGCATTCTGGAACGATTGGCTTGCACTGTCTTGCAATGAGGCACTGATTCGGTCGGATGCGTGTAATCGCGTTGCCATCTGACTCATTGCAGACTGTGCATTAATCACGCGCGACCCATCCAATCCTTGCGAAAGCAAGGCACCATTATCCGTTTGAACAGTAGCCCGCCCTTCCATATGCTGATAATTGGTATCCCATTTATTCGCATGCGTGTTGTTGTAGTTCATGTTCCAACCACTGTAAGACGCCATGGAGATATTTCCTTGCGTGGCCGATTGAGCCTCTCCTGTAGATAACGATTGCGCCATTCCTCCTAGATGTTGAGACGCAGCACTTAATAAATTAGGTAAGCCTTTGGCAATAAAAAGGGAAATCACTGGAACACTAATAGCCAAGCCCCCTGCCGTATACGCAAAGCTACTTTGAATACTGGCGATGGAATCAATGGTTGAAAAAGTAACCCCACCATTTTTAGAACCAAATAAAGTCAGTGTGGTAGAGGAAGCTAAGGACACAAAAAAATGAATAATGATAAACATCGGAGGCCAAGACCATAAAAACACTTGGGTTTGCATGTAGATCATGTATACCCCATGCATGGCGGGAACCAGCGCTAACAACATCACTAAAGGAAAAATACACAGAGTCAACATCCAAAAGACGGTCATATAATAAGGAAGCCGATACCCTGCAAGCCAAAAACTGTTCGCTTCAGCCACATGCATTTTTTGCAAACTGGAACTGTTGGTGTAATTCATCAGCTCCGCATCCGCACCAGCAAAAGCAAAGGCATCAAGGGCTGATTCTCGGGTGGCATTGATTAAAATATTTTGTGTGAGTACTTGGGCTGCATCTTTGGACACGTTCATAAAATAGGAATGAGCTGCCGCCAAACCATCACTAAACTTCTCCTTGTCGCCCTTGGTCATAATATTGGATAAATGAACGAGTTGTTTTTCTATTCCCTCATTAAGTTCTGGTTTTAAACGTGCTGCAGCCTCAATACAGCTCAAATTAGACCCATCATGAAATAAGACACGATAAATGGGAGATGGATGCTCAAAATATAGCCGAATTAAATCAGAACTGTTCTTCATCTCATTGGGTGCAATTTGCTGACTCCCCAAAAGTTTGGCTGAAAAAATGCATTGCCTAATGTAGGTGGATAAATCACGAGAGAGCTCAGGCGACAAAGACAAATTAGAACTGGTGGACGCTAAGAAGGTACGTGAACCAAACAACATGCCAGTTCGGGTGTAATCTAAATCCTGCGGCATATGAAACACGTCACTAAATACTTGAGTAATCCCATACCCAATGCCACTAATAAGTGCCGCAGGAAGACCAACGCCTAAAGGAACATGATCTACGGTTAGTGCAGGTCCCGCTGAATCCGCTGTTTGCATGTCAATGATAGCTACCGGCGTTTTGATTCCTAAAATACAGAACAAAAAGACAAACGTGCACAAAACATAACGACTAATGGCTTGAATCCTTTTACCACTCACGTATTGAAACCCGACAATGCCTACCGCAAGAATACTCACTATGTCCTGAGCCGATTTGTAGGTTGACGTGCCAAGCAGCGTGACCATGGCATCCAGTACTGTTTTTAGATACTCTCCATTTTGAGGCGTATAAATGGTTAAAAGACTCATTGCGCGTCTCCATAATAGGCTGTTCTTAAAGTGGGTGTTAATGCACTTAATGCTTGTTTGACGTTGTTGCGAATTAATTCATTCGTCTGTAACGCTGCATTAAACCGCTCACGGCTCTCCGTACTAAAACGTGCTACAAACTGTTGTGCTAGTTGCAGGTTTTTGTATAACCGCTCTTCATTGTGAGCACCCAGTTCTTTTCCTGAGAGAGAGGCACGAATAATATCGAGGGAATTGGAAAGGTATTGTGCTAAAAGGTCCGTTGCCACACTTTGAGCCAACTCATAACTGCCTTGAATACCCGTGTTTTGTTGCGCATTGGCAGAAATAAGATTAAAAACGGCAGGTTGTGTTAATTCAATCAGTCCCTTTTGCTTATCGGATAACTCTTTGCCCATTTTAATGTTGTCATAAATTCCCTGCAGTAATTCCTGGACTTGAGCCACCAAAGCTTTTTTGGCACTGATTTCTTGTGTGCTTGTGGCATCAATGGATAAGCAATGCGACTGTGGCCCTGTATCAGTACAGTGGTAACTAGGTAACTTTCCTCCATACAACAAGGCCTTAATAAAATCTTGATTGGTTGCAAGTGAGGGGTAAGTCATTAACGCCCCTTTCGCGTTAAAGACAATGGTTCCTGAAATGGACATGTACACTTCGGCTAATTTAGGATCTTGTGCAATAAACTGATTAATTTGTAAGGAGTCCCAAACAATATTGGTGTTAATTAACACACGGTCTTTGTATTCAGGATTATTTTTAGCCTCAGCTAATATGGAATCGGCTTCACCACCTGTGGAACATTTCTGACGTGCCATGGCCCAATCCGTAAAGGTTCCTTTGTGGCGACCTAAATCTTCGCAAAGACGCTGTTGTGCCGCCCTATTTCGCGGCCACACCGCAGCACTTAAATTTTCACCCATTTCACAGGAATTAAAATTGGTGCCATTAATTTCATTCGCCAGTTTTTGCATAAACTGCATCGCATGTGCAATTTCAGGCAATTCTGTTTCTAAGGCCAGGTTTAATGCGTAGCCTGCTCCTCCTGATAAAATATTTTGCATGAACTTCACAATCTGATCCGACTTGATGAAGGAAAAACCGCCTGCGAAGAGATCGATACCGCCACAACCAGAACGCATCCCAGGCACATCCACATGCGCAAGGCGGATGGTACGTACTTGATTACGGGCATATACAGAACCAAGAGCCGCGAAACCCGCCGCTTGTGTTTGATAGGCATGCGATCCCGTCACATTGGCATCAAACCCCAAATTATTAAAAAAATGGGATAAATCAGATTCTGCATTCGCAAAGAGCTGACTGGTCCCTAACAACAAAAAAGCGGCAACGGTTTTTTTAAACATAGTCATCTCGCGAAGTTGTGAATCTACTCATCATGAAATTTTTCCTCCAAATGCGTCATCAGTTCATCCACGCGGTTTGCAAGTTGTGCAGGCTCTGCCTCACCAAACAACACGGCATACGCTTGATTGGTAGGACGATTCACGAGATACAGGGCTGGCACTACGGGCTTGTATTCACCAGACACATATAGGGTTTGAAACAGTTCGGGTGTTAAATTGGCTGAATCAAATCCATCCAAAGACTCTCCATCCAAACTGTAAGCCTCTACAGGGATATGAAAACTGGATGCAAAATCACGAAGTATGGGCGCAAATTGATGACAATGAGGGCATGTGGAGCGGTATATAAAAATAAAGTAATGTTGTTCCGAAAGCGCATTGATTCTTTTGTTCTTGGTACGCGCCATTTCCTGTTGCTCTTGTTTTTTATTTAAGAGCTGGGTTAATTCATTCAGTGCTACATTCGCAAACGCCTCTGTGCTGAGAAGGAATAGCACGATTAAAAAGAACCTTTTTTTCATTCATTCACTCCTTCATAACTAAACCGTTTAAACTGCGTCATCACATCAAAAATGCGCTCTCTCAACTCTTCTAAAGATAAAAACCCATAAGACACTGGCGACATCTTGTTACTCTTTAAATCCACAAAATAAAGAGCGGGCATGTACTTCGCCTCAAGTGCTACTTGTTTTTGAACCATTTCCAGAGGAATTGATTTAGGATTAGGAAGTCCATCAATGAGTTGGCCATCCGTACTGACTGAAATCATGGAAAAACCATATTCTTTAATAAAGGGAAGCAAATGCATGACCATTTTTTGTGAAATGGAGCTCGTGCCACGATAAAATAAGATAAAGCCGAAACGCGCACTGCTTTCATGAATGACTTTGTTGATTAATACTTTTTGTGCATCATTGCGTACTGCAATCGCTGAGTTATCGGTTGGAAAATTAAGCGTGCTATCCAATTCAGGATGGACTAATAAGACTTGTTGCCAATAGCGTACAAATTGCTGGTTATTTTTTGAATAATCCATCTGCGCCTTCATGTATTCATGTGTTGAATCAAATGAAGGAGAGAGCAACGCCTCGGCCAACTTATTCAGTGTGGCCTGACGTTTATCCATTAAGCGCTCATAAGGGGATTTCGCAACGGTTGCAGGTCGTGGCTGCACTATTTTTTTAATCGGTTTGGGCGCCTCTTCAACGCTATACCAATGAAATCCTTTTGCATGCTCCTGCACAATGTCTGCATGAAGCGATGCCACGAACAGTCCCCATACTATCAGCATCAACAGGCGGCTCATAATTCACCTGCCTTTTTTTGCATTCGCAGAGCTACTTCATCAATGGATTTTTTAGGATCTTGAGATTTGATCTTTAGATCGCCTGCAATCCCTGCCGCTTTATTGGGTGTCCCATGACCAAAAGGATAGATGGGCTCAACAAAATCAACCCGACCCAAATCCATCTTCTGCAGTTCCGCAACACTCATTCCTGAACAGGTTGGATGCTCTGCATCACCCAAACCATGACCATTAATTTGTATAAGGCGAGCCTCCTGGATAATTCGCGCCATTTTGCTTGGAAAGACGCAGTAAGAGCGTTTGTGTTCTAAACAAACCCCAGCCACTTTTTCACTACAAAACTCACCTAGATAATGCGCAACATAATTTAACTTAGCTTTTCCTAGCGCTTTGTCTTCCTCACGACAATGAACTAAGTCAATGTCTTTTCCCCATCCTTTATCATGACAGCAATCAATAATATCTAAGGGCCATATTTTGCATTGCACTGCCTGTCCGCCAAAAAGAGATGCATTGGACTGTTGACTTAATTCATGCCCCGCTTCCCCCACAACCGCTAAAGAAGAAACGCTTTGCCCAAAATCACTGTTTTGGGTTTGGGAATGCTCTGTACAGTCACCATCGGCACAAAATAAGTCTTTAATGCATTCGATAGGTGCTTCACACACATTTTCCTGACAGCTGTACGTTTGCTTATACAGGGCACAAGCCTGCTTATCAAAACGAGCACACTCAGAGCCTGTTTGAAAACACCCTTTGTTTTTCTGTACGATGCATTCATCAGCGGCGCTACTGGAACAGGAGTACGTCAGTTCGTTTGCCCAACAAGCGCGTGATACAGGAAGGCCATCAATTACTTTAGGTGATTGAGTATCCGTGCATTGTTCTTTTTTTACTCGACACAGCGAGCCCTTATTTTCAAAGCTCGTGCAATTACTGTCCCAATACTCTTGGCTAATATAGGGTTTGGAGTGTGCTGTGACCGTCAAAGCAACTTGAATGGGATAGATTCGGCCCCATCCTTTATTAATATAAAAGGTCAACAACCCATTATTAGCGCACGTTGGGGTGCCAATCACCTGAACCCAATAAGCATTCGCACCATTATTTCGTATCGAATGAATAGTGGCACTCATTCCATCACAAGGATGCTTCATCCGAATGGGATAAGGAACCGAGCCCGCCACGGCATTAGTGATTGCTCCAGTCACCAAATTCACACTAATCACTCCGGTCCATTTTTTAGCGACCGAAAACGAAAAATCAGCGCGTTGCACCACTTTTTCAGAATCCACCAGCACCTTAAGGTGCTTGGTGCACGTTTGATCGGGTAATAAACGAGAGCTAAAGCATTGTTCTTCATGCGTCTTCATCGTGCAGACAGGCTTTTGATTTGAGCATTGAACGCGATCATTGGAAAGACCGTGCGTAATCGCATAACTTTCATCCTGAATCAATTGGGATTGAGCCAATACGGAATTGGCAAGATTGAGTTCAAATTGGTTTGTTCCAAAATGATCAATGACTGTTTGGGCACCAGGATCATTTTTAATCGCCGCTTGAGCTTGACTGGATAAATCCGTTTGTTCCTTTTGAACCCCTTGATAATACCCTTCTTGTTCAGGGTGCTCTGTGTACTGTTCAAAAAGAGCATGGGGATCAAACCCGTGCATGGCATCTTTAGGTTGGGCGTTTAACGATTTGGCGTAATTATTAAAGGTTTTAAAATCCGTTCCTGTTTGATTCGCAAAACATCCCATAGAGAGTAATGTCATAAACACAACCCACTTAGACATGAGCGTTCTCCAAAAGCGCCTGCGCCACCTCGTTTGCACTGTCACCTTTCTGTGCAATGAGTTGTAAACTGTTTTTTATAGATGCATTGCCATACACCACATCATAAGTCTGTTCGGGACAAAGTAATTGCTGTCCACAGGAGCTCGGCCTTTTGCTCACAACAAGTGCAGGCACCGCAGTGATATGAAACTGTTCAAACCATAGAGGATCAATCGATACCCCATTAAACGCCCATTTGGACTCCTTGGCCTTAGCATGAAGCTTGGAAAACGCTGTTATGGTTTTTTTAAAATCCCCCTCAATCAGACCATTAATCACAACTGGAATTTTATAAGAAGCCGCCTCATTGCTCAGTGAAAACAACAAGGGCTCTGGCATGGAAAAAGAAACAAATAATACGGCTCCATCAACCGTTTGGCCTTTTTGAGCAACGGGCACTTCTTGACGTGAACGTTCAATAATCTGATCAATCAAGGTCTTATTTTGGGCACTTGATTGATTGGATGTCGCATTCCAATGAGCCAACGTGACCTGGCTTACTGAATCCTGCGCAGCCTTCCCCATTGTCGATGCCGCATTAATAAAATCATTCACATTGGCATGGCTTGCCGTGACTAAAAACAGGCTACTTAAAAAAATTCCAAATGCATTCATGATTCATCCCCATCATTTAAAGAAAACAACAGTTTCTTTTCTTCCAAATCAAAAACCCAAAATTGTCTCCATCACCTGGATAGGTGTGCCCTGCTTCCCACCCAATCACCGATTGCCCAAACGGATGGCATTGACGCGCTTCAGGCAAAGTATTCACCAACTGATAACGATAACGGTCTTTGGGCATAATGCTCGATGCATAGGTATGACATACAGCAGGCCAATCTTGGCCTATTGAATCGCGAATCGCAGGTGTCGGTGGTCGATGCAATTTAAAGTCAACGCGTTCTGCAAGTAAGGCTGCGGTACTTATAGGACTTGCTTGATGCGCAACAAACCCCGTTAATGGATACGTAGAGCCTTGGGCACCTTGACACCAAAAAAGACTGTTCACGGCAGTGCCTGCAAGTGCTTTGGTCGCATCAAAGGCACAAGAAGCTCTTGCAGGCGGGGAGGTAAATAAAACGGCTTCAGGATTTAGAACAAAGGCCAGTTCTGAATCATTCCAAGTGGGGTCTAACTCCGACGGATATAAGATGTCAAAATCTTCAGTTTCCATACACCCTAAGGACGTTAACACTTGCAACCAATAGACCAGAGGGTATTTGTACCAATGAACGTAATAAAACGCACCGCGTCCATCCGTCTCCGGCATTTGTGAGCCCCCGAACCCTTTTTTAGTGACATTCAGTTGCACTCCTAAATTGACCATGCACCATGGTTTAGGAGTTACATCAACCAAGGCCGCTGGTTCCCAATAACCAATAGTGACGCCTAAGCGTTCTCCAATGGGTGTAGGGCATAAACACAAAGGATTACCTGGATTTTTTGTATCAGGATAACTGCTTTTAACCACCTCACTACTGCCAATGGTGAGTGGAAACAAACAATTCCAGCAGACATCGGTAATTGGATTGACGAAGTGCCCTTTACACTGCGAGGCATAGATGCCGCTAAGCGGGCTCAGTAAAAAAAGCAGTGCTATTAGGGAAATGAATCGACGCATCATAGTAATCCACCAATAATTTGCAGACGATTGCGTCTTCTCATTGCAAAGCTTAAGAAAAAAACAACACCCAAAATAATTAATGAATGATTCAATGCTCTTAGCGATTCGGCATGCTGGATTAAGAGTGCTGGGAGCAAAATCCAGGTCATATGGACTAAAATTTCTATATAAAAAGTAACCTTATTCCAATCAAAGATTCGGTATTGATGGTTTGCTGTTCCCTCACAAAATGAAAGGCAGGAAGACAGGGATAAATAAATTCCAATCACAACACCCGCTACAGCTAAGTAAGCAGGCCATGAGTTTACGTTTAATTCATGAAGTAACTCATGAGGATGTTGAGAAAAAATGAAGGTGAGAATTAATCCAATAAACAGATGATAAATCCCATACACGCTAAGCGAACCAATGCCTTTGGTTATTTTAATCACTGTTTTTTTATTCATAGTACCTACTCCTATTTGTGTAGCTCGTGTTGCCCAATTTCTTGAATACGCCAAACCAATCCCTTCTGGCTGACTATTGAAGGCACATGCTTTAAGTGAAAATAACGACTCAAGCGCCCTTCCAAATCAAAATAAATCGAACCCAAAGCTTCAGAGGCTTCCTTAACATCCCCTCCGGTTAAAATAAATTTCACCTGATCAAAATGCTTATAATGCGCTTTGGCCCAGGCAAGTTGCTTCGGATCATCAGCATCGAAGAAAAACAGCGTTTTAGAAAAGGACACGCGTTCAAAAGGATTAAGGTGTGCCCCTTTCTTCGCAATCATCGCCCCATCATGGGTATAAAGCGTATGATTCACGACGATACTTGGATCTAATTCATGCGTTTTAGGAGTGTTCGTCGTAGGTAAATGAAGAGGTTTTGGTCTTCTCACGTGCTCCTCTACTCGCGCCACCATGTGTTGCTGATGCTGTTTCAGGGCGCCTGTTTGCTCTAAGCGATGCAGCTTCGCCATGATGACCTGGCGGATGTCCTGCTCAATAACAGGAAAAAGCTGGCCGTAATTGCCTAAGTTTTTGGCATATGCCGGAGCTCCGTTCATTAAGAGTGCTGCAATCAAACCCGCTACTTTCTTCATAATGCACCCAACTGTTCCAAGGTTGCTGCAATCACCTCATCCGTCACATCGAAGGGTCCACTGGAGATCACTGTTGCGGTGATTAAGGTCACATGATGAGAAGCCCCATACTGAGACAAGGTCTGAGGCAACAACGACGAATACTGCTTTAACACCCTCTTTTGTTCTTGTTCTGATAAGTTACTTTGGCTCAATAAAACTGCCGGCTGATTCAGTAAGCGCTGCATATCCACTACAGCAATCGGTGTGGTCTTGTGCATGCTCCATAACACCATGCCAGACAAAACCAAACCCGCTAGAATTAAGAGTTGGGCTTTATAATTACGCAGCATCGGCAAGACCTCCCTCTACCAACACACTTTTGGATAAACCATAATGTTTGTTGGCTACCAACATGGCTGCATGAATATACGAGCGCCCTTGTGCGATATAATCCATTACTGCCTGATAATCGCGACCATCGGAAGACAATAGGACCCGTGTAAACGGATCAACAAAAAGTCGATTAAACGAAGAAATACCGTCTGCACGAATCAGAACTTGTGAAAATCCAGCCTCCTTCGCTTTAGGAAATGAAGAAAGTAATTTAAATTCAAAATCAGAAAACGTGTTATGTTCTTGTTGGTGTTTGGCCAGCGAATCTGCATCTTGAAGAAAAATGAGTTTGATTGCAGAATTTTCCCAAGCAGCACGTGCTTCAGGAAAGGCGTAATAATCATCGATACCTTGCGTAATCGTCACAAAAGAAGCATTATGCCGCCGTCCTGTACGAAAACCTCGGTTAATGAAATTAACTGCAATTTGATCACCAGAGAATAAGGACCAGGCTTCATCAATGATGCACATTTTTTGACGGCTGCGATCAGAATTAAACATACGGCCTTGAAACTGAGACAAAATAGACAGTAATACAGGCGCACGAATGTGTTCATCGTCCTCAATTTCTTTTAAATCCACGACAATAATGCGTGCATCAGGCGCTAATTTAGATGGCGCATTAAAGACCGTCCCATGCTCTGAATGAGTACAATAAGGATCAAGATTTTTCGCCAGAATTTTTCCTGTAGGGTATTTTTCTCGGTCGTTCTGATGCAATTCCAGAAGCTTAGACTGCACATGATCAATTAAAGTGGTTTGTTGATGCTCAAAAAACGCCTGCAGTATTGCCTCTCGTAACGTTCCTCGGGAATCATCACTGGCCCCATCCTTAGAGCACGCTAATAATTGAAATAAAGAAAGAATATGCTGTATTTCTTTGCCAATGTTGGTGACATGGGTAAAGGGGTTCATTGCCAAATTGGAGTATTCCAGATAAACACCACCTAAGGCATGGCATAACTTCTTATAACTTCCCCCTACATCGACAATAAAGAGATCCCCTCCGTTAAACAGCACGTTGAGCATTAGCATTTGAATGAAAAAACTTTTACCTCCACCGGACGTGCCGGTCACAGAAATGTTGTAATTCGTGCCCAACTTACCCGAGAACGGATCGATACAGGAAAATTGGTTGCGTAGTGTCGGCAATAAAATGCCCCGCCCAGTCCCCGCCCAATCCGAAAGAATGGGCATGTATTGAGTCGCATTCCATGAGGAAATAGGCCACATCATCGTGGGTAGCTGAAATCCCTTTTGGAGATGATTCGTAAATAAAAAAGGGAGGGTTGCCAAAAAATAGGGGGATTGCATCCTACGGCTTAAAGCAAGCTTAATACCATTGTAGGCAAAGCATGTACGCGCCGCTTCTATATCGCGGGCATATTCGGAGCGTCTGGAAAATAGCACGACGTTATACAGCATCTTACAAGAGCGGGTCTTTCCGGAAGCCAAATCATCACGAAAATGACGCCATTCACGCGCTTTTTTTTCGGTACCTGCAACATGCAGCGCATAATCGCCCTTCGCTTTTTTATCCAAATCACTGGTCTTGCGATTCGCACGCCCCTGCGCTTTGTTTTGCTCGTCAACCAGGTAGGTAACAGAAATAATGTGATTACAGGGAATGCTTTGCTCTGGGTGAAAAATATTGGCGCTGTTATTAATATTGTCCCAAAGATGGTATTCACCTGGCAAGCCATCAATGGTCATCACGGAAGCCACGGTTTCAAAAGCCACTCCTTGATTATTAACCCCACTAAAAAGCAGGCCTTCTTTGGCTACCTCTATATCAAAATCACGGCCAACCACCTGATGTTTAATTAATTGTGTCGGATCATAAGAAGAGGATTTTGGGTAAATATTATCGGGTTCATGAGCCAGATAAAAATGAAGTAAGCGTAATAACTCTTCAGCATTACAGGTTCTAAAACCAATTTTGGCTGATATGAGCGAGGCTTCAAAAGCAATACGAAATTGAGCAAAGTGGGCTTTAACGTCTTCCTCGTTTTTTCCATTGATTTTATCAACTACGACATAACATTCGGTTTGTGTAATCCTAGGATTGACATTGGTATTGGTTTTAAATCCATGAACTGCGGCCTCACCATAAAACGAACGAAGGCTTTTACCCATCACACTTAACTGCTCAAAATCGTGAGTCATGAACTGATTTGAAAAAGCATCCAGCTCAGGTCCCACTTGATTGTGTTTGACTAAGATGAGCTGTAAGCTAAATTCATCAGAAACCTTCGTTCTTAAAATCGAATCCAACTGCTCTGCAATTTTTTCATTCGCGCCGGTTAACGGTGTGATGCGATACAATAAGCCTGAGTTCCAGCGATTAATAAATAAGTGCGATTCCTCATCATAATAATGATAAGGAAGTTCCTTACAAAAAAGAGGGTATTGGTGATCGCCAACATTTAAGGCATTTTGGGAAGACGACTCCTCCTCCCCTTCAACCAAATAGTCATCGATTGAATCCCTAAAACCCTGGACGTATTTTTTTAGTGTTGCGAACATAGGTAATCCTAAAAAAGTTCCGTTTCATTTATTTTGAGTAGGTGCTGCAGCCTACACATTGCTCTTGTTGCACGTATTGCCCATCCGGTGTAAATCGCCGTGCATCCACCATACGATTCACCTGCTCCATGCTTTGGCACCCACCACGCTCGACAAAAGGACAGCGAACATCTTGATGATCAAAAATGGATCGTGAACACCCCGTAAGCGTCACTGCCGAACAACAACAGAGCAAAACAAGCCATGCTTTAACCATGTACGTCTCCTGTAGGATTAACGGTTGAAAAGAGGGGTTGATTGGGCATCCCATTCTGATTTAAAAATTGCTGTGCCGTTTGCGTATCGGATTGAAACGGGGATTGCGGCGTTGAAGGCTCTCCACTCCTACTCTCCCCTGCTTCACCACCTGCTCGGCTAATGGTTGTTGTAATCGCAGCTTCATTTTGAGCCGATTGATTATCAATGGATTTACCCGATTCAAAGGATTGGTGCGCCCTATCAATCCAAAAACCTTTAGTAAACATGATGGACACACGTCTTCCTGCACGCGCCACCACCAGAGGGTGATAAATATCGGCGATTTTCATAATGTAATCGGAGATTTTATTGGCCGGATTACTTACCGCTCCTCCTGCTGCTGATTGCATGAGGGTGGAGGCCTGACCATAAGTCGTAATGGTGCCCGCACCTGGATTAATGGTCTGAGCCGTATTGAGGTTTTTAAGCCCATCCCCAAAGCCTGCTAAAATCCCTGCAGCCGCACTGTATTCTAAAAGAGGTTTGGTTTTTAAAATGGACGTACCGCGTAAGTCTTGCATCGCATCCAAGTCATACACTGCCCCATACACCTTTTGCTCAAAACTTAAATTAGGTTTCGCACACGAGAGGGTTTCAAGGTGCATCACTACCGCATCATCAGACAAATCACCATACGTAGAGACAATAGCCAGACAGCCATTAAGGCGTGAATGACGGTTGTTGGGCATAATTCCATTAGAATCCAAGCGAATCAGTGCCGTTCCCATATTTTTAGCACCATTAATCCCAGCATCCCCTTTTGCCCCGCTGAGTAAAAATCCTTCAGCATGGGTTCCTGCCCATACGTAATTATCTGGTGTACGCTCTTCTTTTTGCTGACGGCGGTAATTAAAATGAACCGTTTCAAGGCCTGCTTTGCCATAATAAGCTTTTTCATCCAAAATCCGTTGTTTATGACGGGCCTCTATTTCTTCACGCGTAGGCGGTCTTGCGACCACCGCCGCTAAACTGGTTTGTGAATTTTTAAGAAGCGCCACCTGTAGTTTTCCGTTGATTTCTTTATTTTCAAGCGCAAGCTGCTCTAATTGTTTTTGCATGGCGCTTAATAAAGCTTGGTTTTCGGAAACCAGATCGTCTGATTTATTAGGTGTGCTCTTTTTATTTTTTTCTACCAAGGCTTTGAGTGCATCAATTTGGCGTTGTTGTTTTTCAAGTACGGCCTCATCACTTAATTTACTAAAGGCGCTGTCTAATACCCCATCAAACACAGGCTTTTTATTTGCAGGAAGCCTAGATTGTGGCTTTGACGAATAAAAATAGAATCCATAACACAGTCCACCAAGCAGTAGAAAAACCAAGCCATTACGAAGCTGCTCCATTTTGGCACTTTGATTAAGATTGGCTTTTTTACTTTTATTCATTAACTTTTTAAACGGTTTCATCATGACACGCTTCCTTATTACCCGATGTTGGATTGTTCACGGTAAATGCCATAAAAATAGGCGGTTTGACTGGGTTGCAACATTTTTTCGGACAACTCCATCGTTATCAGTTTGGAGTGTTCGAATAATGTTGGCGTTAATTCCATGGGTTTACTGGATTGATTTTCGATGCGATATACATAGCCCGAAGACTCTTTGCCTCGGTATTGTTTCACCAGGGTTACTTTTAACTGTTTATTTAGACGGAAAGTTGCGGGTTTAATCCCCACTTCTTGAAAACCAGAAGGTGTGGTTCCCTCCATAAGCGCTGTCATTAAATCACTTTGTTGGTATTGGCTCTGCTCTTGCACCTTAGCATAATCAAACCCTTTTAATTTTTTAGATACCAATTTAATGGTCTTACCTAAATCCTCAGTGGGAGATACAGTGGCTGAGAAATGATGATTCAGATTTGTTGTGAAATAGACGGTTAACGGAATATGCGCTAAGGGCTTTAAAACCACAGCACCATCTAAATCATTCTCAGATTCTTTGCTTTGCTCTACAATAAAGGAGTGCTCAGGGAAGCTGACTTTAACTATTCGTTCACCTTCTACATCAATGCGATTAAAGTTAAGCGAAGACAAAGACAGCGTAAATCGCTCTCCTTCTTCAAATTTAAGCGTGGCTGCCGTATTGCCTGCATGCAGTGAGGTAGCAAACACGCTACTTAACACGAGGATTTGAAGTGCGTTCATTGACGGATCTCCTTAATAGTCTTAGGCCACATCATCCCGTTAAAGTGCGCAAACTGGACTAAATACACTTTCTTTTGTGGTTTCACTTCAAGACCATGACTGGTTCGATTTAACGTTCCATCTACCTTGGCTTGCAGAGTGGATTCATCAATGTGAATGTTCTTTTCATAAAACACGGAACTAATATTTTTTTCTTTCACCACTAAAGACTCTGAGTCCAGAATGGTTTTGAATGCCTCTTGATGAGACGCAGGAATTAAATGGACTAATGAAGCAAATCGAGCTGCTACCGTGTCTGGATTGTAGGTTAATCGTAATTGAAGGACCTTTTTAGTCATGTCTTTAATATAAGAAGGTGAAAAGGAGGAGTTACTCAAGAAGTAACCATCCTCAGTACAGATGGGCAACCAATGAGTTTCTTTGTTATTAACAACATGAACACAAAGCCCACCCAAAATGAACACCGCAATGGTGGATGTGACTGCCCAAGCCAATGTCAGATGAAGCAATACTTTATTTTTTGAAAGCACATTGTCACGAAATACACGATTCATAAACTCACCCCACGTAGATTCGATGCGCGGAATTAGGGAATGACCTAAAAATAAGCGTCGTCATGGCATGCGGTAAGGACCAATAAATAATGCCTAATAAAACCCGTAAAGGCAGCCCACCAAACTGAACATGCATGATTAAACTTAAAACGGCCCCAATCACAAAAAGCTGCGGTGCATAACCAATTAGTAATCCAATACCCGTGAGCAAATACACGGGTAATCCAGTGGTCAAAGGAATCCCTGCTATGCGTGGTTCCTCTGACAACATAAATGTGGAATAGTTATGCGACATAACTTAAACCCCAATGCGTGAAGATCATGAGTAAAGGCAATCCCACAAACACCCAAGGACTTTTGGTTTTCATCCAGGTAACGCCCGCCACCAGCGTTTCTCCTGCATACAAATACCCAGGCAAATCCGAATTCTTACCGAAGGTTGCACTGACGTCGCTTTTGACCCCACTCAAATAATTTTGACCTTCTGCATGACCTATATTGGTAAGGCATAAAACAATAAGCCAACTTAATACCAGCAAGGGCAGAGACCACCTCATAAATTCATAGAGCTTGATACTGCTCTTTCTGATTACTGCACTTACATTCATAATGCTCTCCTTTAGTTTGATGAACGCTGATTGAGTGAATCTAATTCGTGAATTAAATGATTGATTTTTTGTGTAAAAGGTCGTGTCATTGATGAGAAATAAGGACAATCGTTATAATTAGATGCAACGCGTGCTAATGTTCTATTCGCAAAATCGAGATTATCCCGTGCAAGTTCCATGCGTTCGCCTCGAATTAAGGAGGCAGACTGCTCCACCATGCTTCCTGAATAACCTACATCGATTGTGCAATACTCTTTGAGGTTGGCTTTTGCCAATTGGCTCAAACTAGCTCCCAAAAATTGGCACTCTGAAGCCAACTCCTCTTTATCCAGAGAGGCCGAAAACACGGCTCCCGATAAAAGCAAGGTGCTTAGGAATACTGATGATTTTTTAAGCTTCATTTGTTTCATTTTTAATAAATCTCCTTTTTTTGGGTAAAGAAATCCCCTGAGACTAAATTAATGCTCATTTTTTATTCTTTCCTACTTAATGAATAATATTTTTTTGTAGCTTTAAAAGGATTGCTTATCCATCCATAGCAACTCCTTTATTGGGCGTATTCTTGCGTAATAATTGATTGTTTTTTTGCATTTCCATTAGAAGGCGTGACAGAATTTGGTTTGTAGAATTAATCTCATTGAATAGCATTACAAACTCCGCTGTTTTTGCTATATCAGGAAGCTCTGTGTTCATTGAAAGCAAAAGAGCATAAAGACCGCCACCTTTAAGAATCTTGTTAAAAGTGTCGACTCCTCTCTGAGCAGTCATTTTATTATAAGTTAAGGAGAAGAGATGAGTCTTCCGATTGTTTTCCAGCGTTGATTCAGTCTCAGCAAAAGCAGCCCCATTCATGACTATTAGCACTGTGGATAGCATGAGTGTTTTTATTATATTCATTAGTGATCCCTTTTATATCCTGGTTATAAACCAAACCAACAACTTTAATTCGATGCTTTTTCGATTCTGTGTATAAGTATTAGCATGCTGTGTTCCTTTTATTAGTTAATGAATTGAATGCTCTTTTTTTTGTGAATCAATCTCGAATCGAAGCGCTTCACATGCCAATCGTGCCTCCATCGCAATGTGCCATAAATCGCATTCATGAATTTCCTGGTAGGCCAGAGCCAAAGACTCAGAGCAGGCGTTTAAAAGACAGTACAGCTCTTCCTTTGTAAACAGTTTTAAACATGGAATTTGTTTCATCATGCAACCCCCAATAACTGGCGTATTTTTGCAAGATGTGTTGTTGCAATGTCTTTTGATTGGGGCTTTGCGAGCAACACCTGCTCTTTAATTTCCGGGATCTGGTGACCTTGTCTCATTAAATGACATACCTGTTCATATGCCTCCTTAAATACCGAAAAAGAATGACCTTCATTATCAATTTCCAAAAATTTAACCCCTAATCGTTTAGCAGTAAATTTAACAATTGCGTGACTCCAGTTTGGGTTCGCTGAATAGGCGCTGTTTAAAACCTCTCTATGCGCCTGAGCAGCAGAAGGCAGGCGCAAATCACTGTAGAAACCAAGGCACAAAGCACGAAACTGAAGGCAGTTGGGTGGAAATTCACAAAACTTATCACTTTTACTCATGGTCATTAATCGCTCCACACCACTGTCTAATGCTTTTGGAGTTAAATCTTTAAGTGCAGCGAACCAAACACCCGTATCCTTTTCCCCATGCTTACTAATAAAAAGCTGTCCGTAGATTGCAGTCAGTCTCATCCAGAGCCTGGACAAGTGTTCCTTCGATAAATGCACCGGAGTTGAGTTCATCGCCGGAGTTGCCCCAGAGTGATTCGATTGAAATGCCATGCTGCTCGCTGACTCTCTGGAGTGGTGTTTGGTGAAGAGTGCTTTGATTGGTACCACGCTCATTGTAATGACTCCTTAATTGTCCTTGTGCCTTTTGTTGTTTGTTTTGAGTATATTGGGCATCCCTTTCCAGCCAGTTAATGAATACTGGATTAAAATCCGCCCATTGAGTGTTTTGCTTCTTGTTGTGTTTGATGAAAGCCTGAATTTCGTGAAAATCGGTGACTTTAGTTAGCCCCATGGAAAATGCTATTTCGATGGTTTTTGCGTTTGGGTAAAAGTTGTCATCAATTTGTTTTTTTCTGCGACAAAAATCATTATTCGCAATGTCAGTTTGTTTGTTTGAGTTAGTTATATTAAATATATTAATATTCTTTGCAGAGTTCTTTAGTGTGTTAGCTTCTCTGTTAACTTCTACGTTAGATTTTGCCTCTAAATCTCCTTCTCTATCAGAATCTATAAGGGATTTAGGTGAATTAAGATCTGTGTTAAATTCTTTCCTTCTAATCAATTGATCATAGATCTTAGGAACCTCTGGGAATATAAATTTTAAATTTTGCCCTTCAGTTATAACTTGAAAGTATTCACCACACTCATGTTCTATAGACTTTATGAAATTTCTGATGGTTTGCTTAGATGGAACACCACTGTTGATTCGACCTGGAGCGGTTTTAATCTCTAAGGATCTTGATAGATCACGATAACTAATGTCAGATACAATTCCTGTAAAAGGATTTGCAAGATTTAATAGCTCATAAATAATTAATCTAGGACCATAGGGCAATAATTGAAACTTTTTTTCTATTTGTTTCCTAGCATTAATGTATAACTCAACATCAAACTTCATCAACAAATCCTTTTATTTATCTAATTTATTTAGATAAGACTATCACTCAATGGTAAAAATTACAATAATTTTTTTACCAATAAGGTAAATTTATAATGATTTGTTACACCTTATATGCTATGACGCATTGTATTTTGATGTTTTTTATACTATTTTTTTGGTAAATTCTTACGAAGATTTATTAACCATTTTGGTATATCATAGAATAAACATGCACCTGACTGAATTATTTAAATATGAGCAATCCTGTAATAGACAATGTTTCATCCCCCGAGTCTCGGGGCAAGAGAATAAGATTCATACGCGAGCATCTCCTGTCTTTTACACGAGAAGATTTTTGTCGCGATTCTAATTTTACTGCTCAATCATTAAAGGGATGGGAATTGGCCTGGGGAGGAGGTTTATCCCAGCAGGGAGCTGTAAAAATCGTTAAACGAGCTAAAGAGTTAAATATTTATTGCACAGAATCATGGTTAATGCATGGCATTGGTAAAAATGCCACAATAATCACAAAAGATCTAGATATCCAAGAGGCTGACGAAAGCCACATAGCTAAAGAATTACTCCTATTCAGAGAACTACAACACTCTATTGACACCGTTATAAAAGATGATGGCATGATCCCTTTCTTATACCCTGGGAATTATGTTGGCGGTATAATAGTCAACAATATTGAGAGTGCCATTGGCAAAGATTGTATTATTATTGCGGACAATGATGAAGTATTTGTCAGGATCTTAAGACATGGACAAGAACCAGCTCGCTATGACTTAGTTTGTTTAAATGAAAAAACTACATTAGTGAAAAAAGAAATAAAAAATACCGCCATTAAATTTGCTGCCCCAATTGTATGGATCCGCAGAATATTTCGAGAAAATAATTACTAATGAAAGCTTACAAAAAAGATATTTTGCCACATCAAGAATTTTATATAGTCAGATTTACTAAAAGCTCCAATCTACCTTATGCTCTTTTCATTCATGGTGGCCCAGGTCTCAATTGTGGAACCATAGAGTATCTTATTGATCATCATAATTTATTTAATTCTCTGCAGTGCAATATTATTCTATATGATCAACGAAATTGCGGTAAATCTAATAAAATTAAAAAGCTAGTATTACAGCAAGATAATATAAATGATTTGCAAAAAATAATTCTATACCTTGATGACCATTTTAATCTTAACATCAATGCTTTGATTGGACATAGCTATGGTGCAAAACTTCTTTTTGATTACTACAAAAGTTATGAGTCTACCATCCCTGGTGTTTTTGTTTCTACCGCTCAATCAATACTAACACCTCGTTTGAATAATTTAATGCTAGACCTATCCTATCTGAAAAAAAGTAATTTAGAGCTATATAACAAAATATTAAATGAAATTAATAATCTTGACCTTAATAAAATCTGGGAACTATCAGAACAATTAACTCCAGTTTTCCAAGAAAATATAGAGAGACCTTATTTATATTGGGCCAATTTAGAATATTATGATTTGGTCCAAAATGTCCAAAAAAACATCAACTTACCATTAGATATGAACACATTTATCAGTGTAAGAAAAGATCTTTATTCAAAAGAAGCGAATTTTTCTGTTAATATTAATGAGCTTAAAATCCGTAAATTATGGATAAATGGTTTTCACGATTTTGTCATGAACGGACACCAAATAGCATTGGCGAACAATCATGAAATTATAACTTTCAATAAATCTTCTCACTACCCACATCTAGAAGAGAATGATCGTTTTAGTGAGCTTTTAAATGAATTTATTAAATAGCTCTAAGGCAATCATCTTATTGTTTTCTATATTAATATCCACTGTTGTTCACGCACAATCTAAAATTAAAATATGTTTAACCGGTAGGATTGTTGAAAATTTAAAATCATATGGTCAGTCTTTTTTAAATGCAGCATATCTTGCCAAAGAAGAAAATGATCCCTCTAACAAAGTTGTGATTAAGAGCTATTTTTATAATAACAGACCATTAGAGCCAATGCATATTTATAATCAAATGGTAAATGACTCTTGCTCTGCAATTATTGGGTTTGAATATCTATCAGACTTGTTATTAGCTGTAAAAGAACAGAAAAATGACACCATACCTATTTTTACTTCCTACGCTAGCACCACCAACTCTGATCAACTACCTAAGAATATTTTCATCTTTATGCCAAGCTATAATTACCAAGCTGACAAAATGATGAGCTACTTACATGAGCGCTATAAAAATATAAACAACGTGTTGCTTATAACGGAAATTAACCGTGATGAGATGCTAAAGTATAAGGAAGTGTATTCCAGCATTCTAAAAAATGAACACGTACAATATTCTACATTCGATTTTCTAGAAAATGACAGCGATATAGAGGGAAAATTGAGATTTTTTTTGAATGAACGAAAATATCAATATGTTTTTTTATTGTCAGGTGCAATAGCATCAGCAAAAATTGCCAATATTATGAATAACCATAGCACTGTTTTTATTGGCACAGAAAACTTTGGTTCTTCAGTTAGTCAAACATTTTTTATGCGACTAAATGATAAAGTAATTCACTCTCATTTTATCCGCAATTTGGATTTTATACAGCCCTATGATGCTTTAACTAAATTTGAAAATATTTATATTCAAAAATTCCATGAAAAACCCACTGTATTGGCAGCATACACTTATGATTCGATGAAGATTATTTTGAAAGCATTGAATAGAACCGGTATCGTCAATACAAACAGCATATTAAGTACTGATTATATTGGCATTACCGGGGCTTATTTACATAATGGTCAATTTCATCGATCGACCAATTACGTTATTTTATCAGTTAATAGCAATGGATATGCTTATGAAAAATAAAAGCTCTTCAATCAAAGCAATTTTTATCAAGAAAATGGCCTATTCTGCTCTAATCCAATTTATTATTTTTGGATTTATACTCATGCTTGCAAAAGATTATTTTCATAATCAGATGAGTGTTTTTTCCAGAAATTTAATTATTAATGACTCATTTACCACTGATGAAATTGGTAGGTATCTGCTGCTTAATAATAAGGATGCTCTCGATTTAGTACTATACAATTTAGGTAATGAACGCAAACTAGACTCAATAACATTTGTTCCTTTAAAAAATAAAATAGAAGATGTAGGTACTTGCGAAGAAAACAGCAAAAGCAATTACCTTCTATGCAAAAAAGATAATGGGCAAATTTCTGGTATAACATTAATTAAAAATGATGAAAAGATATTGGGCTCGGTGGTTGCAAGTAAGCAATATAATTCTATCTATACTTTGCCAGTGTCCTATGGTCTTTTGTTAATTTTATTGATCGTACTTGGAATATTTCTTTTTAATTTCTTATTTCTATTCCTTTCTATGAGAAAAAAAATAGCAAACAATACCGAATACTTGCTTGATTTTATTTCATCACATCAAACTAATAATGCTGTTGATTTTGCAAAAGTTGAAATTAATGAATATAGACAAATTGCTAATAAATTTATTGATGAACATCGAGAAATAATCAATTTACAGAAAGAAAAAGCCTATTACGAGGTAAGAAAAAATATTGCTGAGCTTGTTGCTCACGATATCCGATCACCATTAGCGGCAATAAACACCGCAGTATCTGATGTAACATCGATTCCTGAAAATAAACGCATTATGATCAGAAATGCAGCTAAAAGAATCAATGATATTGCTAATAACCTACTCTTACAATCAAAAAATAATTTGCTTGACTGTAAAAGTAGCGAAATATATATGAATAATTCTCCAGAATTAATATTTGTAGTTTTAGATAATATCGTTGCAGAAAAAAGATATGAATATTACGCAACCAAAATCCAAATCAACTTACTTGGGTCTGACCACTCATATAATTGTTTTTCTAAGATACACCCTGATTCTTTTAAGCGCGTTCTATCCAATCTCATTAATAATGGTATTGAGGCAGTTAATTCTAATGGCTCTATTATTATCTCTCTAACATGCAATACTACGCATGTCGAAATTATTATTGAAGATAATGGCTGCGGCATTCCTCCCGATATCTTGCCAAAGGTTACAGAGCAAGGATTTAGCTTTAATAAGAAAACTGGTGCTGGTTTTGGTTTATCTTATGCTAAACAATATTTAGAGCAGATCAATGGTTCAATGTATATTCACTCTGAAGAAAAAGTTGGGACAAAAATTCATATCACTCTAATTCGGTCTAACCCCCCTAGTTGGTTCTGTGACTCAATGAATATTAGGTATGGTACTAATATTGTCGTATTAGATGACGATATATCCATCCATGACGCATGGAATGAACGGTTTTCAAATATTTCACACGTTAAAATGTTTCATTTTTATAACGCGATCGACTTAGGTCAGTATAAAGTTGATCCAGAAACTCCAATATTATATTTAGTGGATTATGAGTTGCTCGCTGATGTTAAAAATGGTTTAGATGTGATTGAAGAGCTTAATTTAAATGGTAAAGCTATTTTAGTTACAAGTTGCTTTGAAGATATTGCTATACGAAATCGATGTGAAAATATTGGCGTTAAAATCATACCAAAATCTTATGTACCTTATATTAAAATTATTGAGACTCCAGAGAAAGAACTTATAAATACGGTGGTTTTTATTGATGATGATGAAATGATGCGAATGACTTGGATCTTTGCGGCTGAAGAGGCTGGACAAAGTATTTCAACCTATTCGTCATTTGATGAGTTCGTAAATGAAATAAATAATTATTGTAAGAATACTCTTATTTATATTGATTCAGATCTAGGAAACAATGTTAGAGGCGAGGATTGCGCAAAACTCCTTTTTGATAAGGGGTTTATTGACGTTCATCTTGCCACTGGCCATTCGCGAGATCGATTTCGCCAAGTGCCATGGATTAAAACAATTGTTGGTAAAGAACCACCTTTTCAATTTGCACACGGGAATTTAACATGAACTCTACGGATAAAGATAAATTAAAACACGATTTTTTAAACTCAATTGTTATCATCAACAACATGACAAAATCTGCTTCGAGTTTCATGAATACAATTTCACAGTCAATGGATACCGTTGATATTAACCAAAAGCAGATGGAAAAATTTTTATATTCCATGAGCGCTATACGTGAGCAGACTTCAAAGATTGAAAATTATTTTCTATCTCTTTTTAATGAATAATTGTGACAAATTATCTCTCTGCTAGATATGAGGAATATGAAACCACCCTTCCCCAATCTATAGAATCAGTTAAATGATCTTTGGTAATACTATAGTAGTAATTGTTATCTAGCTTTTGCGCATCAAATAAATAGTTAATCCACTCAGCTATTGGTTTTTTATATTCTTTTTCTGATAACAAGAACAATATTTTCTCTTTTTTTACAACAGCAGCCACAGTTTGTTCAGGTAGCTCATATCCCTGCATTAAATCTAATTGCTCAGATAGCTCTTTTGCATGTCTAATGATAAGCCATGTA
Source organism: Legionella maioricensis (assembly GCF_023618015.1). Taxonomy (GTDB): domain Bacteria; phylum Pseudomonadota; class Gammaproteobacteria; order Legionellales; family Legionellaceae; genus Legionella; species Legionella maioricensis. Next base: position 116,819 of record NZ_JAJKBJ010000008.1, on the reverse strand, counting down.
GGTTTGGCGTCTTTATCAAGAAATAAAAAACTACCTGAGTTATCAACTAGATAATACTCAACAGCCTGTGCTTGTATTAGAACACTAGCAAATAATTGTTGATATAATTCATTATCAAATAAATCATTAATGGAGTTTTCATACGCATTAACTATATTTTTTGTTAACTCTCTGAAATAGCGCTTAGTTAGGTCATCCACAGCTAATGTAATTTCTGGATATAGATTTTCACTTGTCTTGAGTATAAATTTATCAATTAAACCGTTATTGAAAGCTTTTATCGCAGTATCTTTATCTGCTTCAGCCGTTAGCATAATTTTAAATATTTTTTTCTCTTTAATTTTTTTGCAAAATTCAATTCCGTTAATAGCGGGCATTTGATAGTCCACAACTAACAATGGTGCATGCTCAAACCTTGCTTTACTATAAATCAGATTTAACATTTTACTAACATCAAAGCCAATAAATCGATCATTAGTAGTATCTAAATTAACATCATTCATTAATTTGAAAATTGATTGGGTGACATCTTGACTATCGTTATCAATAAGATGAAAAGCCATATCTGAGCTTGTAAGTGTTAGTATATTAAGCTTTTCGCCAAATTCTAAATCTAACGCATCCAAAAATGCTCGGTTATCATCTAAAAAAATGACTTTTATCGGATGATAAAAACAGGTAGGTCTTGCATCAATAATAGTCATATAATAATTCCTCTACATTACAGCCACAATTGCATCACCCATGATAAGTCGCCAATATTCCAGACCTTTAATTATAATGTATTGGCTGTTACGAAAAAATACTTAACATGGATGTCGCTTTGTATAATAAATGATTCTTCAAATTTTTTCCTCCCCAATTTCGTATTTAATCACTTAAGTTATAGTGGTTTATCTTTTTGCGATTAAGTTAGAATCCTTCCTTGTTAATTTTCTTCCTCATAAATCTACACCATCCATAACCGTGATTTACAGAATATATTATATTTTTATTATTAATAATCAATGAGTTAGCTAAATTATCCCCCGGGGACAATTTATTAAATCGATAATCCATGGCAGTGGTCCCGTGAAATTTAAAGTGCCATTTAAAAACAGATCTGGATTAAATTTAATAAAATTTAAACGACCTAAAACAAAAAAACATCACCCTAAAGATAATTAACCCCATCATAAAATCAGGATGGAACCCTATTAATTAACTTTTCAAATAATTGATTCTCTATCCACCTAGTACAGTTATTGTTTTAACATTTAAAAAGCTTGTTTAAATTAGGAATAAATTTATTAGAGACATGAATCTATTCCATCAAAATAATGAGTTAATAAAATACCGTAAAAGAAATAGGGCTATTGTTAAATAGGTTACTGAAAAATATTAAACGATACAGCCATTTATCTTGATAATAAAACGCATAGTTATAAAAAAAGGGATTTGTGCACTAAGTAGAAGAACCAATCTCAGCCCCGCCACTACCGATCAATACCCGCCAAACAATATATTCTTCACTATGGGTAAAGACAGATACAACAGATTACCTCTATACGTAGGCCAATATTACTAACAAATATTGCTTAATAACCAATACTCTTAACATGAATTAATCATATACACTGACGTAAGTGCGCAAACAGTATAATTCTTTAATTGTAAATAAAGTTATTCATTTTAAAATTAAAAATGATATCTAAAGCATAAAAAAATAACATTATCTTATATCCATTCCTGAATTTAGCATATTATCAAAATCCATCAATAAATTATTCGTCAAAATTCAAAAAGTATAGTTTCATGTAACTTTGACAATATTGCTCAGCTATCAAGATAATCACATCCTATTTCAGAGTAGGGCAGTGAATACAAATAACAAATAAACCCAAAGAAACTTCAGAATATTTTTTGACAAAATTCGCAATACGAGTTGCCAATCAAAATTTTAAAGCTCCTAGGGTAAAAATCTAGCCGCCAAAAATCCAGTATCCCCCAGCAGTTTCCGGTATTGGTATTAGGAAGTATGGATAAAAGTTAAAAGCGCATCCCATAAAGCTACACCATAACCATATAACTACACCATAACACCCCATAAAACTACACATAAAATTTTAAGACCAATTAATCCCCATATTACTACACAGAAAAACTCATAAACCTACACAATCATTCCCAAATAAATACACAATAATCATTTCTTAAATACTTTAAAATCAATAAGTTATTGTGATTTCATTTAATGAACCTATGAATAGAAGAAAAAAGATATATATTTTCTTTTTTAAAAATTTAAATAATAGTACAAATTACCGCTTGCAAATTCATTTCAATAAAGTTAGTCTAAAACAAATAGTACAGAGCACCTTATTGTAAAAGGGGGATGGATGAAAGTAATTACAACAGCCGGGAACAAAGGAGGGATTGGCAAATCAACTATTGCTCTCACTCTTGCACAATATCTAGCTAAATGTAAAAACATGAAAGGGGCATTTATTGATTTAGACCCGCAAGGCAACTCTTCATCTAGCTTAATTCCAACTACAAGAGATCCAGCTCACCCAACTGGCTACATGCCAAAAGCACATCCAGAGTGGGATCCGAATAACTTACCAGAAGATGATCCGCATTGGGATGGTGTTAGTAGTATTGCAGATATATTCATAGGTAAATCTATTTATCCATATCCAACATGGGTTGACAATTTACATTGTTTTCCTTCTTTTGCTTCATTACTGGAAGATGCACAACGTGTTCTAAAAGTTGATGTAAAAGAAAAAGTTATAAATCGTCTTAAAGAATTTACCGAAATGCTGTCAACCCACAGTGATTACCAATTTGTTATTATTGATACGAATCCACAGTTTGGCCCACTAACAATGGCAGGGTTGCGAGCAGCAACTCATGGACTATTGCCAACTGAACTAGAACAATATGGTATTAATGGAACCATAGGTATGATCCAAGCAATTTCACAAGAGCAACTTAGAAGAGTAAAAGATGACACAATCAAAATAGCGGGAATTTTACCTAACCAAGTTCGTAAAACAGCAGTACATACTAAGTTCCTTAATGACTTGCGTTCGATAGAGAAATCAGAAGAATGGTTGTTACCTCCGATCGCCCAAAGAACTATTTATTCAGAATTAGTAGTAGAAGATGCAAAACCTAATTGTGTATTTAACCTACCGCAAACACATCTAGCTAGAATTGAGAGTGAAAAATGGTGTTCTTATGTATATGACAGGGTATTTCATAATGTATACAACAAAATAGAAGAAAAGGAGGCTTCTTATGGTTAGTAAATTCAAACTAAATCCAGTCAAAACCGGAGAGACAAAGGAAGCCATATCAAGAACACTGGCGATTGCCAATGATTATGCCGGGGAACTGTCAATAGAAGTATTATCCTTAGATAAAATAGAACTTGATCCAGAAAACAATCGTGAACTAGCACTCACTCTTCATGATGCTATGAATGGAATAGATCCTTCTGATCCTGACTATGCAAAAAAGAAAAATGATTGGAAGTCACTTGAATCATTAGCAAAAACTATACTAGATGATCAGTTAATTAACCCCATATTTGTATACAGGTTTGGGAACAAATGTCGTTTAATCGCTGGTGAACGTAGAACCTTGGCCTCAGCGATTGCTGGTAAAAAGGAAATTATAGCAAGAATTGCAAGTCAACGACCTGTTGGTACAAAGTTAAGAGTTCTACAGTGGATTGAGAATAATGAGCGTGTTGACTTATCTCTGGCTGAAAGAGTTGCGAGTATTGAGGCTATTGTTAAAGAGTATTTAAACGAAAATAAAGAAAAAAGTGATAGCGAGAAAATAACATCAAAAGTATTAAGTGATTTAACGGGAATGTCTATAACACAATCTCGAAGATATATCCTGATTTTGCAAGCTAGTCCAGAGATAAAGCAGGCGATTGCTGAAGGAAAAATAGAGAATGTAAAATTAATTGAATTAATTATTTCAGTTGAAAACGCAGAACATCAACAAGTTCTCTTAAAGGCAGCCATAGAAAATCTATCCTTTGATGCAATTGTTAAGCTAAAAAAAGAACTTGAATTTTCGTTAGTTACAAAAAAAGAAATAAGAGGACGTAAACAATTAAATGTTAGTTTAGGTAAGGTAAAACCCAATATTGCCAAAATTATCTTTGATGCCTTAGTTTCAAGCAACATTCTACACGAGAGCATCGTCGAGCAAATGAATATGTTAAGCAATAATGTCCAATGGAATAATGGTAAATCAGTTGAGGAGTGCTTTAAAAAAATAATTCCTCTAATTGCTCAGGAAGTGTGATTAAAATGAATAAACTGAAACTCAATAATAATGAAGACGATAAGAAAATTATTACATTTACTATTAATAAAGAAATTAAAGAGTCACTCAGAGAAATTCTGTTAAATTCTGAAAAATATAATTTAAAAAAGAAAACTGATTGGGTAAACGAAGCCATCATAATGTTAAAGGAAAATCCTGATTACAAAGAAATGGTACTCAATGCAGAAGGGAATAGTGAAAATTTTGTATTTGATAAAATTTATATGACATTTAAGCAACGATGTTTTTTTTCTGATATGAGAAATGAAGTTGTAAAGGAATATCCTGATATAAGAGGCCCTCAAACTGCCATAATACGCGCTGCTATTTTGAGTAGAATGATGAGGAAAAAATAAGAAAAAAGGCCAAACGGAATGGGTAATGTTCGCTGAAAAAACAATACGTAAACATGTAACAATTATTCATGCATACTCTTTAATGAGTGTATTGCAACGGAAAATTGTCAATGTGCTTTTGTATGAAGCAATAAAAGGAGATGGCCGCATAAATAACCATCAAAATTCGGTCGCTGTCGAATGCAATATGCCTTTTTCTATGCTGTTAAAAGCAGTTAAGTTCAATAGTAATAATACCCAATATCTAAAAGAGTCCATTGATGGGTTGGCATCATTAAAAATAGAATGGAATTTATTGAAAGATAAGGTACCTACAGATATCTCTTTTTTAAATTTACGAGTTTTACATGGAGCACCTACGTTCTATCAGGATAATACCATCAATTTTTCTTTTCATAAAATCATGCTTGATTTACTAGTTAATCCATCTATATACGGTACTATTGACATTGATCTGCAATCTGAATTTGAATCGAAATATGGTCATGCTCTTTATGAAAATAGTACACGGTTTATTAACTTACAAAAAAATAAAATTATTTCGTTAGATACATTTAGAAAAATTTTAGGAGTTCCTGAAGATAAATATCCAAGTATGCGGGAACTTACAAGAAATGTCATTTCGCCTTCATTAGAAGAGGTTAATGATCGAGCTAATTTTGCTGTTAGTTTGGATCCAATAAGAGTTGGTAGAAAAATTACTGGATTTGAGGTGTTAGTCCAGAATAAAAAAAATACAATAAAATCAGAAGTCAGCTGTATTGATTATGAAAATGAGAAGATGCATAAAGAAATAAAAGTAACTTTTGGTATATTAAATGAGTCTATATTAGAAAATATTATAAATAACTACTCAGAAGAATATATTCAAGAGAAGATTAACTATACCAAGAAATATGCAAAAAAAGAGCGCACAGGTTTTTATCCAATTCCATATTTTATTAGTGCTTTAAAATATGATTATAAATTCAAGGAAGAATCTAAGCCAGACGGTTCTCAAGAAAAAGAATCTAATGAACAAATTGAGTGGGAAAAGAAATTATTCGCTTTACAGGCAGAGCTTAATCATTGGGAAAAACTATCAGGTTATACTAAAGCTGGAGATAATCAAGAGCATGTTAAAAACATGCAGAAATTTGTTCTGGAAACCCGAGAAAAATTAAAGCAACATTATTTAGAGAAGCCAATTAAAATGGAGGCGGTTTAATATGAAATTTCCTGCCTTTGAACCAATTAATCTAAAAAATGACATACAATCCTTGGAAGCAATTGATCTGTGTTTATCAAAAATTTATCCAGATCAAAATCAGGCTAGAAAGTTTTTTAGCGATGCTTCACTAGAAGAACTGGCCTCGTCAATTCGACAGCATGGGATTATACAGCCTATTCTTGTCAAAGAAAGAGATCATAATAGGAATGAATATCAAATTATTGCGGGTGAACGGCGTTGGCGTGCAGCTAAAATAGTAGGATTAGAAAAAATCCCTGCAATCATCAGAAAATATAATAAAGCAAACGGGATGGCAGTTTCTTTAATTGAAAACATTCAAAGAGAAGATTTAAACCCATTGGAAGAAGCACAAGCTATACAGCGGTTAATAGAAGAGTGTTACATGACGCATGGTGAAGTTGCTGAAACTTTAGGTAGATCGCGAACAACAGTTACTAATCTTCTTAGATTGCTTACTCTCACGGATGAAGTAAAAGAAATGTTAAAAATGGGATTACTAGAAATGGGGCATGCCAGAGCTTTATTAAGTTTGTCGAGCATACAACAAGCAGAAACAGCAAAAATAATTATCAATAAGTCTTTATCCGTTAGGGAAACTGAAAAATTGGTTCGGCGCTTAAATATGCCAGAAGATAAACAAGAGTTTTTTCTAGATCCCCAATTTGAACAAAAAACGAAAGATTGGATGGCACAATTATCGAAAAAACTTTCATCCAAAGTTAACATGCATTTTAATGATGGAGGAAAAGGTAGGGTGGTGATAAGTTTTGACTCTTTAGAGGAAGCAGATTGGTTAATGGCCCATCTTAAGGTGGAAGGGTAGGGCTATTTTTTTATTCACAAAATTAGTGGATAACTATGTGGAAAAATTAGAAGATGTTTGCCCTCGAGTCTGTAGTTATAATTTTACTGGTATACTGGAAAAAAATGACCTCCAAATTTTACCTTCAAGAGACGATTGGACTACGGCGAATGGTAAAGTGTGGCAAGAGCTCAGCTTCTTTCTAATCACTATTAAAGCGCTCTTAAATCTGTCTGATTATTTAATGATCACTTTTCTTTTTAGAAATTAAAAAAATAAGTCAAGTTGGAATGCTTTTGTATGAGATAAGTTGTTTTGAACAGTCGTGGAACAATTATTTTGACTCAACTCGGATCTTGGTTTTCTCTTGCTTTTGGCATGGGTTTTATTAGCATATTTTTGTGATACTAAAAGAAACAGCAGATTGTGAAGGGAAAAAATATTTTCACTATACAAAATTTTAAGTCGATAATTATGCTGATAACGGATTTTTATCATGATTAAGAATTGAGCAAAAGCATTTGTGTACGTTGAAAAAGCCAATATTCTTCTTTGTCCCAACTTGGATTTTATTCGTCCGTTAATAGCGGTGATTGTCCAATCATCTAGTAAATCTTTCTCTAAACGAAGTACATAATAGCGTTTGTCTTTTTCAAAGCGTGCCTCATGGTAGACTTCATTGTAGGTAAAATCCAAATAGTGTAACCAAGGTAAAGTAATAAACCATGGTGTCATTTAGAATGTAGCCAAGTTAGCAATACGTTTCAGGCGATCAGGGTTGTCTTCAACATAAATTGCGGTGGTGACAATGTTGGCATGACCTGCAAGGCGAGAGACTGCTTTAATATCAGCGCCTTGCTCAATTAAGCGGGTAATGAAAGTACGTCTACCAGAATGAGAACTTGCTCCAATAATTCCTGCCTTATCATAGAGTGACTTGAACCATTTTTGCAAACTATTGGGTGTAAAGCGACTTTTACGTTGGGTCTGAAATAAGGGTTTGTCTCGTGCAACAGGTTTTAGGGTATCGAGATGAGCTTGGAGTGCTTTGCGGATTTTTTCATTGGCAAGATAAGCGTAACGTTGTTTTTCACCTTTGGTCATTGAGCGCTTCAAACAAATCTCTTCAAGTAATTGATAGTTGTAATCGGCTACATCTGCAATAGTGAGAGAGGCGATTTCTTTCACTCGCAATCCAAGTCCAAAAGAACAATACACAAGGGCACTATTTCTTATAGCGAATTGCCCATCTTTGGCAACAATAAGCAGTCGCTTAAACTCTGCTTCACTTAAGACTCTGGCCTTTCCTTCTTTTGGCATAAAAGACTCAATATTTTCCTGTTATAATGGTATTCTAAATAAATCAGGCTGTCTTGGCAAAAGCAAAAATAAAATTGTGGTTTATGGTAGAGCTTTAGTATGAATACACTCATCGATTCAGCAATAAAATATCTTTTTAATCATTATTGCAGTGAAAAAGAGCTCATAAGGCAATTAGAGAGGGATTTTTCGCATGTGCCCGAGTTAGATGCTCAGATTCATGCAACCATAGTTCGCCTTCGGGAATTACATTTAATTAATGATAATCGTTTGGCTGAATCATTAAGTGCCCGTTATATCCATAAAGGAAACCGTTTTATTCAACAAATATTAAAACAAAAGGGCGTTAAAGAAGAGGTGATTGAGCAAATCTTAGAACATATTGAACTGGAAGAAGTTCGCGCCCTGGATGAAGCTCGGAAAAAAATGCGTGGATTTAAAAATGATACAGATGAGGCGATAAATACAAAATTGGCTCGTTTCTTAAGTGGCCGATGTTTTTCCCATGCTACGATAAAAACCGTACTTAAACAGTTAAGTGAAGAACAGACTACTTAAAATTTTAGATAGTGTAGCGGATGAATACAACAATCATTTGCATCTATAAGAAAAGAAAACTGTAAATTACACTCTGAATGAAATGATAAACTTACAACGCATCATGATTATTGGTAGACCAGGAAGTGGCAAGTCCACTTTTTCTGTTATGTTGCAAAAGAGTCTAAATATTCCATTGTTCCATTTAGATAAATATTTTTTTATTGCCGACTGGGTGCCACGAGAATATGAGGATTTTTTGTCACTCCAAAAAGAATTAGTTGCCAAGCCTTGCTGGATTATTGATGGTAATTCCAGTCGATCATTTGAGATGCGTTATCGCGAAGCCGACATGTGCTTGTACTTTAATTTACCCAAATGGCTATGTTATTGGCGGGTGTTTAAGCGCTTGTTTTATAAGGCTTCAGAAATCGATGATAGAGCCGCTGGTTGCAATGAAACGGTACGATGGTCGCTATTAAGTTATATGTGGAACTATGAACAACGGATTAACCCCTTATTAAATGCTTTAAAGAACCAATATCCAAAAGTGAAATTCATTGAGCTGCGTAGTCCATATGATGTGGCGCACTTGATGCGTGTGCTTACACATAAAGAAGAGTACAGTATTGTGACAGGATTTTAATAAATGATGCCGACGAATATGATGATACTCTTGATGGGTATTGCAGGTACCGGTAAAAAAACCATAGGCGAGGCAATTACAACACTGGCTTCTCAGTTTCGATTAGCGCATCACCATGCTTGGATCGATCCGGTTCTAAAACTTCTAGGTAACGATGCTCAAGTATTTTGGTCTCTTGATGATAAAGGATGGGCAGCGCTTAACAAGGCCCGTGATGTTATTTTTGACACTATGATTGAGGTTTGTTCTAAAGAAATGAGCTTTGTTATTACCTATGAGCTCTTAGCAAATAATTCTTGGCATCAGGAGTTTTTTAATCAAGTACAAACCGTTGCTCAAAAACGGGAAGCTATGTTTGTTCCTATCCGATTGATTTGTAATGATGCAGAGCTTGTTAAACGTTTAAAATATTCAGATCGAAAAGGCTATTTTAAAACACAGGATGAGGCACTCATTACAAAAAGACTGTTTGAAGAAGACGTTTATTTTAGCAAAGAGCCGTATGAAATGACTCTAGATGTGAGCCTCCTTTCAGCAGAGGAGTCAGCGCGTCGTATTTTGGATTGGACTTCCTTAATTTATGGCAGTAAAAATCAGAATCTGGAATTTAAACCATTGAGCCAAAGAGATTTGAACTTAATGACCCAATGGTTTGCAGAGCCTACGGTGAAACAAGGTTATGCACGAAATCAGCAGTTTTCTTTAGAAGATATTGTTACTAAGTACTTGCCCAGAATTGAAGGCATTGATCCAGTTCCAAGTTTTATTATTTATTTGAATCAAAAACCAATTGGTTTTATTCAATATTACTGTCTTTCCGACCATTTACCCGAAGGAATTTCAGGAAATAATGCTTCCTTGTTTGACGAGGCAACACCTGAACAATTGGCTGGTATCGACCTTTTTATTGCAGAGCCATCGTTTCGTGGAGTAGGGTTGGGCAGACAAATTATAAGGCGTTTTATTGCCGAACAACTCTACAAATTTAAAGCCGTTGTGGTTGATCCACAAATTGGAAACGAGCAAGCCATTGCGTGCTATCAAAAGGCTGGTTTTCTTCCCACGCAATACAGTGAAGACGCTAATTACCTACTCATGATAAACATGCTTTCTTATAGAGGCTCCTATGAATATTCTTGAAACTTCCCGTCTGATTTTACGTACTTGGAGAGAAGCTGATCTTGATCCTATGTCACTTATTGATCAAGATAAAAAGGTATGCCAATTTTTACCAGGAATAGGGAACAGGAGTGCTACAAAAGCAGGCATTGAGCGGATTATTGCACATTATAAAGAGAAGGGATTTTCTTTGTATGCTGTTGAACTAAAAAATACTGGGGAAATGATAGGATTTTTAGGATTAATGACACCTTCTTTTGAAGCACACTTTACCCCCGCTGTTGAAATTGGCTGGAGACTTTCCTCAACGCATTGGAATCAGGGTTATGCTACGGAGGGAGCAAAAGCGGTTTTGCATTATGCATTTACCTCTTTAAATCTTCCCGAAGTAGTTTCATTTACAGCAGTAAATAATCTAGCTTCGAAACGTGTTATGGAAAAAATTGGTTTACAACATAACCCAAAGGATGATTTTGACCATCCCAAATTGGAGCAAAACAGTCCCTTGAAACGGCATGTGCTTTATCGATTATCTAGGGCTGATTATTTGAAAAACAAGAGTATTCAAGAATGATTTGGGAGACCACATTAAAAAAAATTACGGATGAAACTGCGAATCGTGCTGCTAATAAGTGGGTAAAAAACCCTACCCATCTTAAGCTTATCAATAATCAAATTAACTGTGTTTATCGATTTGAATCTAAGAACCAAGGCTTTTACCTTCGCATGACGCATGAAAAAATACGAAAAGCTCATGAACTTTTGAGTGCCATTGATTTTCAGAAGCATTTATATTTGCATCAAGTTCCTATTTGTGAACCGGTTGTATCCCAAGAAGGAAATGATGTCGAAACGGTACACCAAGATGATTTGGAATTTTTTGTTCATGTTTGCCGTGAGGTGCCAGGGCAAATCATGAATTTTGATTATCCAGATAAAAAAGCTTATCTAACATGGGGCCGCGCCCTAGGTCTATTGCATCAAGCCTCGCAAAGTTATGTTGCATCGGAACATCATTTTTTAACTTGGGAAGATTTGTGGCGTGAAACTTGGGATTATGCGCGTCAAGAAGAGGCTCTGATCCAGGATTTATACCAAACCATCACGACACGCTTCAAAACTTTTTCAAAAAACTCAGCACATTTTGGCCTAACCCATGGGGACCATCGTCCTGGGAATGTGCTTTATGATGGTGAGAGCGTTCATCTGATTGATTTTGATGAGCCAGTTTATCATTGGTATCTTGCCGATATCGCTAAACCTTTTTTGGACTTATGCAATAAGCCATGGCCTCTCTGGAAACCCTTGTTTGAATGGTTTATAGAAGGGTATAGGCAAATCCGGCCATTGAGTTCAGACGAATTAAAAGAAATGAATCATTTTTCGCAAATGAAAAGCTTGGATATCTACCTTTGGTGTAAATACAACTGGTTTGAAGAAACAGCGCCAGGAGGAAAGCCACGCAATGAGTGGCTTCATGACTTAAAAACTATGGCATTAACGCCTTTGTTTTATGTACCATAATCGATTAAGGCGATTTATATTGGGGTGGGTAATGAATAATATCATGGATGCGCGATAGTTCATTGGTTGGATTCCGGTAGCCATGCGGTTGATTGGCATTAAAACGAAGCCCTTCTCCTTTAGAAAGTGTTTTCCAGCTCCCGCCTAACAAAAGCTCAATGGTTCCATCCACAACAATGACATGCTCAATGACTCCATGTTTATGTGGAGGTGAAAGATGTTCACATTCGGGCAATAACTCAATAACAAACAATTCAAAATGTAACTGCTCATCAAAAGGAAATAGAGGCAGTACTCGTATTTTTTCATCATCTGGATGCAAGGTTTCAGCATGTCCCGCCCTATAAGCAGGATTGGTTGAATTATCCAGACTGTCTTCAATAAACGAAGAAAAGGAGGCTTGAAAGCCGCTCGCAATTTTCCATAAGGTAGAAATCGTTGGACTTGATTCTTCTCGTTCAATTTGCCCGAGCATCGCTTTAGAAACGCCGGTTTCAAGCGCTGTTTTTTCTAAACTCCAACCTCGTTCTTGTCTTAATGATTTTAATGTTTTTGCAATACGTTTTGAAATTTCTTGCATGATGTCTCTTAATAAAAAGCTTGTGCGTTTTAGCGCACGAGTATATACTGGTTTATTATGCGTTATAACGCACGAATTGTGAAGTAAATTGTGGAGGACTGTATGGTTGAACACCCTTTTAAAAACAAACTGGTTGCGGTACTTAATAAGCGTATTGAGCCAGGAAAAGTGATGAATGCGCTTGCTCATATGTGTATTGGTTTAGGTTCCGTAATTGGTGAAGAAGAACTGCGTTTAACCGATTATCGAGATGCAGATGGAGGATCTCACCCTTATATTTCAGAAATACCTTTTATCATTCTTTGTGAGAACTCCAACAAAATTAGAACATTACGCCAGAATGCTTTAGCAAAAAATGTTTTTTTTAATGATTTTACCGATACGATGACTGTGGGTACCTATCAAGAGCAAATTGAAAGAACGGCAGAGGTTAAAGAGAACGATCTGATTTACTATGGCATTGTTTTATTTGGGGATTGGGATGTGGTAACAGAGCTTACTAGAAAGTGTTCTTTGTGGCGATGATAAGTAAGTGATCATGATGAATAAAGGTAAAAATTTAAGTAAAAGCGCGCAAATCATACAGGATTTTTTATCTCAAAAGGGTCTATCGTGTGAGATCAAGGAACTTGATTCGAGCACACGCACTGCAAAAGATGCTGCTGATACTTTGGGTTGTGGTGTTGCTCAAATTGTGAAGTCACTATTATTTTGCACTGAAAAAACCAACAAGCCGATATTGGTATTAGCAAGTGGTGTTAATCGTGTGAATGAGAGCCTGATTGGGAATCTCATCAATGAATCTATTGGGAAGGCTGATGCAGATTTTACACGAGAAATAACTGGTTTTGCGATTGGTGGGGTCCCTCCAGTTGGCCACAAAAATGTTATTAATACGGTTCTTATCGATGAAGATTTGTTATGCCATGAAGTCCTTTGGGCCGCAGCCGGAACGCCCAATGCCGTATTTTCATTGTCTCCTGAAACACTTAAGCAGCTAACCAATGGGATAGTGGTAAAGATTAGAGAGTAAGTTATGCAAAAACTATTTTGGGATAATCCCTATCAATGCCAATTAATGACTAAGGTGGTGTCGGTAAATGAGAATCGACTACTTTTTGCAGAGGCTATTGGTTTTTCGTTTTCCGGTGGTCAAGAAAGTGATACAGTTCTCGTGAATGGCCTGATGGTCACTCATTCTGAAATAGAAAATCACTTGATTTATTATACGTTACCTTCGGGGCATGGACTTTCTGAAGGAGATGTTGTCCTTATGGAAATCGATTTTGTTCGTCGTTACAAATTGATGCGTCTTCATTTTGCTGCTGAATTAATCTTAGAGCTTGTTCAAAGAATGCTTCCCATTGAAAAAATAGGTGCGCATATTGCTGAACATAAGGCTAGAATCGACTTTAGCTATCAGCACAATATCTCGGATATTTTTGACTCTCTTTTGTTTGAATACAATCAAATTATTGCAAAAGATATGCTTATTCGCACTGGGTTTTCTGATGAGAAGAGTCAAAGACGTTATTGGGAGATTGAAGGATTTTGTAAGGTTTCTTGTGGTGGAACACATGTACAATCAACCGCGGAAGTTGGATTCATTGCCCTAAAAAGGGTTAATATTGGCAGCGGAAAAGAACGCATAGAAATAAAGCTCCTTGATCCCAACTTAGGTTTAAAAGATGAAAGCAAGCTCCATAAATGAACACAGAATTCTTGATTCTAATCTTCTTGATAAAATCACCTATATATTAAATAAGAGATTTGATGCAGAGGTTAAGATAATTTCCACTCAGTTTTTAAGTGAGCCTGAACGGAGAAATTGCATAGTAAGACTCTTTTTATCAAGCCAAACGAAAGAAATCCCTGAAAGTATTATTTTAAAACAATCTTTACGAGAAGACACCGATGCTAATGATGAGGAAGCTTATGCACGATTTGCAAGGGATTGGGCAGGTCTTGAATTTGCCTCTGAGATTAAGCAAAACAAGCATAATGTCCCAAAGTTTTTTGGTGGAAGTAAAGAGTATCGATTTATTCTGATTGAAGATTTAGGAGTTCAGCATGTTAGTTTAGTCGATTCACTTACTGTAGCTGATCGCAAAAAAGCTATTGCTGCATTGACCCGTTTTATGAAAGCCTTGGGAAGTTTTCATGCAGCAAGTTTTGGAAATACCGGGCTTTATGAACAAATTTTGCAAATGATTCATCCTGAGGCGGAAACGGTTGATGATGAGCTTAATTTCGCATTGAATGATTTATTACCGAAACTGGGATTGGCAAATAAAAATTTAGGCTTAACTTTAACTCATGAATGCATTGAAGAAGCGAAATCTTTAATTGAATATGTAATAAAGCCCGGATCTTTTACTGTTCTGACTCATGGGGACATTTGTCCTGATAATGTATTTGATCATGCAGAAACTAAAGATTTGCAGCTTATTGATTTTGAATGGTGTGTTGTGCGTAATGCTTTGTTAGATGGGACTTATTTGCGAATGAGTATGCCAACGTGCTGGTGTGCTAAAGCCATTCCTACGGATGTTATTGAGCATATGGAACAAATCTATAGGGAGGAACTCAAACAAACGATTTCAGAAGCAACTGATGATAAACAATACAATCAAGCTTATACCTATGCCTGCGGTTTTTGGCTTTTACAACAAACGATACCTTTTATTAATTCAACTTGGGAAAAAGATAGGATTGGACCTTCAGGTCCTGTACCGAAGGATTCTTTATGGAATGAAGAAGATAACTGGGTTAGACCTAGGGTTTTATCGAGGTTGCAAGCATTTATAGATAGTAGCAATGCTTATCAACATTTACCCTACTTACGAGCGATGGCTCAAGCCATGTTAGCTGAATTAAAACGTTGTTGGCCTGAAACATCTTTTCTCAAATTTTATACTGCATTTGAACAAGAATAATAAAAGAATATTTAATTATTCGATAAATGAGTGCTTAAGAAGGCACGCCTAGACAAGACGGAATAATTCATTTTTATTGACAGATTCCGGAAACAGCATCAGGAGTAAAGCCACTCGATGAGTGGCATCATGGAATGATGCAAATGGTGCTTACACCATTATTTGGTAAAAAACTCATTGGATAACAGGTTTTGAATTTGACTATTGACCCTAACATAGTGTCATGCCCTATTCTCAATCTTGGGAGGAGACATGATGACAAAATGGCATATAAAAGAAATCAGTGAGTTAACTCAGACATCGGTTCGCATGTTGCGGCATTATGACAAAATAGGTTTGTTACAACCCTCTTATCTTGAGCCCAATGGTTACCGCTGTTACACCGAGCCGGATTTGGCAAAGTTACAGCAGATTATTGCTTTGAAGTATTTTGGTTTTTCATTAAGCAAAATAAAGGATATTCTGCAAAAACATTCCAACGTTTATGCTCACCTGCAAGCACAACACCAAGTAATCAGAAAGCAAAGTGAAGATTTACTGAAAGTGAATCAAGTGCTTGAAGAAATTCTAAAAAGCCGTTCTGCATCAATGTTTCCTAATTGGCAAGATTTGTTGTTACTCATAGAGGGGTATAAAATGACAGAAAATCTACGAGATAAATTGAAAAAAACGTGGGCTGGAAAACAATTAACTGTTTCTCAATTTGAAGACTACTTGTTTCTTTACGAGCAATTTCCTGAAGAATTTGCACTTAGAGATTCTATTATTGAGGAAATGAACCAACAAAAGGTAGGTGATCCTGAAGGACCAGATGGTGAGCGAATTGCTGCTGTTATGGAAGATTTATCAAAAAAAATGAAGAAATTTTTTACTGAGCAAGTCAAATTGGGAGCCAGTCTTTTGGAAAGCATACAATCTGGGAGACTAACCCAATTGGAAATCACCCCGGAAGGTGCTTATTGGTTGTCGCGTGCGATGATGGCCTATTCATTGAAGCGTTGGAATAATCTGTACAACCAAATCATCGATAACATGAACTCTCCACCTGAAGGAGAGCATGGGAAAAGGCTTGCTCAAGAATGGAAAGACTTAATCGATAATTATTTAGCTGCAGGAAAT
Organism: Legionella maioricensis; assembly: GCF_023618015.1. Taxonomy (GTDB): domain Bacteria; phylum Pseudomonadota; class Gammaproteobacteria; order Legionellales; family Legionellaceae; genus Legionella; species Legionella maioricensis. The sequence continues at coordinate 100,317 of NZ_JAJKBJ010000008.1, read as the reverse complement.
AGAGATTACTTAATCGGTATTTTATTATGGCAAGAAATTTCGCGACAAGAGCATGAAGTAAAAGCCTTAAAAACAATGCCGCCTCCTCAGGAGATGATAAAGCCATGGCATATTAAATTACTGTTCAATGCAGAAGCATCAGCTTGGATAAGTAAAGCACTAGAAACACATCAATGATGGTTTTTAACTCGCCAGACTTTTTTGAGTTTGGCGAAAATTAATGAAATAGTGAGAATTATGAGATTATTTATTTATCTGATTGGGATTCTGTTTACCGCATATGTTTTTAATCGGTTCTGTTTATGGTTAGAACAGAAAGGATGGTTGTATTATCGTTATAAAAAGCCACAAAAAGGAATTATTGGTTCTGCATTGCAAGAATTGAATGCCCAACTTCTGCCAAATCACCGTCACGTCGTTGTTGCAAAAGAAGAAAAAGTACAAAGTAAAAAATGCGAAAAAGATTTACCGATTGATGGTAATGTCGAAATGACTGATCAAATAAAATAGATCAACCTGGAAATCAGGTGATTTTAGCGAAAAAAAAGGAAACAGATTACATGCGTTGCTCACCTCAAGAAACAATTCAAAAGTTAATTCATGAACGTTACTCAGAAGCACGTGCTGTTTTTTGGGCCGGTTCGGTTTCTCAAGGGGAAGAAACCCAAGTCTCAGATTTAGATCTCGTAATCGTCTATGAAAAATTAATCAGAGTTTATCGTGAAGCCTTTGTTTATGAAGGTTGGCCTATTGATGCTTTTGTACACGACAGAGAATCCATTCGTTATTTTTTTGAAGAATCGAGAATAAATTCCGGTATTTCAGGAACCATTCAAATGATTTTGTCGGGAAAAGATATGATGCCAGCTAGCGATTTTTCAAACGGGATTAGAGAGGAGGCCCATCTTTACTTAAAGCGCGGACCTCTTTCTTGGGATAAAAATCAAATTGATAAAGAGCGTTTTTTAATTACGGATGTCTTAGAAGATATTTTATCTCCTAAGTCTTATGAAGAACAAATTGCCTCAGCCTCATGGCTTTTTGAAGCATTGTCTCAATTTTATTTTAGAGCTCAAAATAAATGGTGCGCCAATGGTAAATCAATCATTCGCTATTTGCATCAAGAAAATCCCAATTTAGCCAGGGAGTTTTCTGAAAGTTTTAATCGAGTTTATAAGGAAGGTGATTCAACTCATTTAAAAAAGTTGGTTGAAAAAATACTACAACCTTATGGAGGTATTCTTTGGAGCGGTTATCATTCCGATGCACCAGAAGATGCAAAAATACCAGAGCTTATAATTTTAGCCAAGAACAATGACTATGAGATTTGTTTCGAAGAACGAACCAACCAAGAAATCACTGCCATTTTATCTGACGGCTTAAAGATCTACAATGAAGAAATGATTGGTGCTTACAATCATACTCCCTTTACCATCTACATAAAATCTATCGACAAAAGGACCGTTTTAGCAGGTTGTTATGGGGATGTCACTCGAGCCAATTGCTATGTCGATTGCATTTGGGTTCATCCGGATTTTAGACAAAAAGGATTAGGACGAAATCTCATGGAAAAACTGGAAATTTTTGCAAAACAAAAGAATTGCCAAGTGATTACCATTGAGACGGCCGAATTTCAGGCAAGATCTTTTTATGAACAGCTTGGGTATTTTGTCATATCCATGACAGAGCATAATTGTTTTTTGGATTTCAACGTTTATTTGATGAGAAAATCGCTATGAAACAAGAACACCAATTGATTTATGAGCTAGAAATTTCTCTATTAAGGTCGGAAACGAGAAAATCTATTGCGCAACTGAAACTATTGATTGCTGATGAATTTATCGAGTATGGGGCCTCTGGCTCAATTTACAATAAGAACGACCTACTTGATTCTCTTCCAGAAGAAGAGCAACGAAGCTATATGGTTAATGATTTTTCAGTTTTAGAGGTGTCGCCTGAAGTCATGTTGGCAACTTATAAGGTTACTGTTGCCTCAAAAAGTTCTTTACGTTCTTCGCTCTGGCAATACAAACACAATCGTTGGCAAATGGTGTTTCATCAAGGAACGCCTTGCCACGAGTGCGAGGAATAATCCATTTTTACAGGTATTATGATGATAACAATAGCCTACCTAAAACAATATTCAGACTGTATTCCAAAGCTTGCTAAGATTTGGCATGAAGTTTTAGGTAAAATCTGGATGCCAGAGATCGGAATTGAAGAAATTGAATCTTTGTATTACGAAGAGCTGAACCAAGAGATGCCTTTTACTTACATTGCGCTATACGATGAAATTCCTGTAGGTTCTTGTACTTTGCAATTAAACGAAGATATTCGACCAGATTTAGGGCCGTGGATTGGTGATTTGGTGGTTGATCCAAAATATCAAAAACAGGGGATCGGAAAAATATTAGTTGATGCCGCAGTCGAGAAAGCAAAAGAACTTGGCTTTGAAAAACTGTACTTGTTTGCTCTTGATCCTACCATACCTGAGTATTATAGGCGCCTTGGGTGGAAAAAAATCGGTATGGATGAATTTAAATCTCATCCTGTAACGGTGATGGAGATCAGTTTATGAAGATAAAAAGGGTAATGCAAGAAGACTGGGAACTATGGAAATCATTTCGATTAGAAGCGCTAAAGAATTCACCTGAAAGCTTTGGCTCTTCTTATGAAGAGGAAGTGCTTATGTCCGATGCTGATTTTCAACATGGATTAAGTAAAGGATATGTATTGGGTGTCTTTGTTGACGATTTATTGGTGTCTTGTGTTGGATTCTATACGCTTATTTCACTTAAAACCAAACACCGAGGTGTACTTTGGGGTATGTATACTCGTCTTGAATACAGAGGAAAAGGTATTGCAACAGCATTAATTCAAACCCTGATACAGCATGCAAGGACCTGCGTCACTCAATTGCACCTAACCTGTGTAGTAAGTAATTTTGTGGCCTGCGCTTTTTATCAAAAGCAAGGATTTCGAATTTATGGTACCGAACCTAAAGCACTTAAAATTAATGGTACCTTCTATGACGAATATTTAATGGTATTGGATTTCAATGAGGAACCCATGAAAAAACTGGAAACTTATCAGAGCCTTTGTACTGAAGTATATGATTTAAGTAAACCTAATGCACCACAAGATGAATACTCATTCTATCGAAGCTATGCCGCAGAGGCTAAAGGCTTGATTTTAGAGCCTATGTGCGGCACAGGTCGATTTTTACTGCCTTTGGCTGAAGAAGGATTTGATGTTCATGGCTTTGACGCAAGTCAGCCAATGCTAGAACGACTGCATGCAAAAGCAAAGAGCAAAAATCTTAAGCCAAAAGCCTGGCATGGTTTTATTGAAGATTTAAAGCAAACCGATAAATATTCTTTAATTTTTATACCCAGCGGTTCATTTGGTCTCATCACAGAAAAGATTGATATTCAAAAAGCCTTAAAAACCATTTATGAACATATGGAAGATAAAGGACTTTTTGTATTTGAAGTAGAAACACTTCATGCGGTTCCTAATGAATTAGGTATATGGAGAGGCACAAGATGGCCAAAAGAAGATGGCACAATCATCCTACTCAGCCAATTAGTTATGCTCGATGAGGAGATTTGTTACTCTATAGGTAAATATGAACTGATTGATAACAACCGTATAATTCAAACAGAGGTTGAGGAATACAAAATTCGAATTTATCAAGACACTTCTTTCTTGCTCAATTTGCTCAATGAGGTTGGTTTTAGCAATGTACGAACGGTTAAAGCATTTGACCGAAGCGCATCGCCTAATGAAACAGACGAAAGTATTGTTTTTGAGTGCAGAAAATAATTGAGGTAATAAATGAATATTCTATGTCCAGAACCACTGCAAAGAGGAGATATCGTGGGGCTTATTTCTCCCTCGAGTCCTATTACGGAAAAAGCAATAGAAGTAGGAGTTCATTTATTAAAGTCGAATGGATTTAATGTAAAGTATGCAAAGCATATGTTTGGATCAGAACGATTTTTAGCTGGTAAAGACCGTGACCGTGCACAAGATGTGATGGATTTCTTTATAGACTCAGAAGTGAAAGCAATTATTGCAACCCGAGGAGGACAAGGTTCGCAACGACTTTTACCTTTCTTAGATTATGAATTGATTAAGAAAAACCCAAAACCATTATTCGGGTTTAGTGATACTACAGCGTTGCAATTAGGCCTATTTAAAAACACTGGCTTAGTAAGTTATACAGGGTTTACTTTGACCATTCATTTAAGTACCCAAGTTAAAAAAACATTATTTTCTTCTTTGTTAGGCCAAGAGTACACAATTCGCAAAGGAATAAAGGTTCATGGAGGCGTTAGCCGAGGTACTCTTCTTGGTGGCAATTTAACCCTTATGACTAATTTAATGGGCACGCCTTACATGCCTACTTTTAAAGGAAGTATTTTGTTGGTAGAAGATGTTGGCGTCGAGCCCTATAATATTGATGGCATGTTCTCACAATTAGATTTAGCAGGAGTTTTTGATGAAGTTTCCGGCGTTATTTTTGGTACATTTGAACAATGTAAAAGTAAGAAGTCGAATCAGAGCGATGGTACGGTAGAAGATGTAATCAATGAATGGGCTTCTAAATTAAAAGTCCCTTGTATTAAAGAGTTTTCCTATGGACATGGTAAGCAAAATTGCATTCTTCCAATTGGCAAAGTAGTTACTTTAGATGCAGATACTACTTGCGTTACGATTCAAAATTAAAAATGAAGAAATAACCACTTGATAAAACTGATGAGAGCATTGGTTTAATAGAGGCATAAATGAATACACAAGAAATACCCAAAGAATATCAACACACTTCACCAGCAGGAGCTGAGGTTCGATTGCTGATGAATAATCATTTAGGTGGAATGGCTCACTGTACTTTGAAGGCAGGCACAATTTCCAAAGCAGTTCGTCATAAAACTGTATCTGAATTTTGGCATGTCCTTTCTGGGGAAGGAACTATTTGGCGTAAGTTGAACGATGAAGAGAGCATTACCCCTTTAACTGCTGGAGTCAGCATCGATATTCCCTTGGGAACACATTTTCAATATCGAAGTGATGCAGCAGATTTGGTGTTTATTTGCGTTACTATGCCACCTTGGTCAGGCAGTGATGAGGCAAGTTATGTGGAGCATGGTGCCTGGCCTCCTACAGTGGAATAAATGAGATGACTTTAAAATTATCGTTTTTAGAAAATCCAAACCCTGATGATGTTCAAATATTAACAAATGGAATTAAGGAGTACGCCAAACAACAAAGAGGATTCGAATCCTTAGATTTCTTTGCATGCTTTATTCGTGATGCAGATAATAGCATTATTGGTGGTTGTAGTGGTGGAACCCTCTATGGAGGTCTTCATATCGATAATCTTTGGGTGAGTGAGTCCATCAGACATCAAGGATGGGGAACAAAGCTCATGCAAGCGGCATTGAGGTATGGCAATGAAAAAGATTGTGCTTTTGCAACAGTTAATACTATGGATTGGGAAGCAATAGAATTTTATAAAAAATTAGGATTTGAACTTGAGTTTGAACGGCATGGGTTTCAGAAAAACTCTATATTCTATTTTTTGCGGAAAGAATTTCAGGCAACAAGAGAAATCGGACTCTTAAATGGTGATTCAGTCTCGAGCTTAAGTCAAAAACCAAAACTGCCTGTATCAGAATCTTCGGTGAGAGAAGAGGTTGTCTCAATAAACAATGCGCCTCATTTTAAGTGGGGACAAAATTGTGATGCATGGTGGTTAAAAAATGATGGTCAGTTTAACGTTCTTTATGAAACGATGCCCTCAGGCAGTTTTGAGGTAAAACATTATCATCAGGAAACAGAACAATTTTTTTATTGTTTGCAAGGACAATTGGTTATTGAGTTTGAAGACTATGAACAGATGTTACAGGAACAGGAAGGAATAAGTATTAAAGCAGGGATAACCCATAAAGTGAAAAATAGTTCTGGAAATTTGGTTTCTTTTTTGGTGATTTCATCTCCTAATCTATCCGGGGATAGAGTTAATCTGGAGGCATAAAGTGCCTTCTGAACTGATTATCCGCAAAGCATTAATTGATGATGCTCAACATCTTCACCCTTTAATGGAGCAATTGGGTTATCCGCAATCGTCTAAGGAGTTGCAAAGACGACTAGAGCTATTTACTAGTGAACTGCATTACGGTGTCCTTCTTGCGGAAATTGCTGGAAAAGTTGTTGGTTGGATTGCTTGGTCTAAGAGTTATCTTTTTGTTTCCGAAATAACAAGATTTCATATTGAAGGCCTTGTGGTCGACCAAGGATATCGTAATCAAGGAATAGGTAAAAAGCTTATGATTACTGTTGAGGAATTTGCCAGAAAGTTTAGTCCCTGTATCATTGATTTGACATCTGGACTTAGGCGAGCGAAAGAGGGCTCCCATGATTTTTACAAATCGCTTGGATATCAGAATGAAGGTCATATGGCGAAACTGTATTTAAGGAAAATGCTGTGAACATCAAAGAATTACACTCTGCTTTAAAAGTTGAGACAGCAACATTAGATGATTATCCTACCATCCAAAACATGGCACGATTTTATGTATATGAACTCTCGCGTGACTGTGGTTTTATTTCAGATGATTGGGCTTTGCCTTCCGATGGCCTGTATGAAAGCTTCGATTTTAAAAAATACTTTGAAGAGCCGACAAGAAAAGCCTTTCTGATTAAAGTTGGTAATGAATTAGCTGGTTTTGCTCTATTAAATCACGAAGGAGTTTACCCTTATACTGCATGGAATATGGGCGAGTTTTTTATTACTGCTAAGTTTCAAGGCAAAGGTTTAGGTTATTTAGTTTCCTCTGAATTATGGAAAATGCATCCAGGCTTATGGGAGGTTTCTGTGATTCCAGAAAATAAGCGAGGGCTTAGTTTTTGGCGCAAAACTATTTCAAAAATTACAATGGGCAATTTCCAGGAAGAAATTAAAACAATCAATTATGATCCGCATCAACCACAACGAGTTATTTTTCGTTTTGATAGTACAGCACATGAATGCAGCAAGCCTTTAGAAAGCAAGAAAGAATATCAAATCCAATTTGTTGATGAACTTGATGAAGCTACGGAAAAACGAATGACAAATGGATTTATTGCCTATGAGGCTCAGCATGGTATTGACGTCAATTATCGACGTTTTTCAGTGACCATTTCTTCTGCCCATGGAGAAATTTTTGGTGCGCTTAATGCCTTTACTGCGTTTGCAGAAATTTATGTGGATGATATTTGGGTAGACAGTGCTTATCGTGGTAAAGGATATGGCAAACAGTTATTACTTGCTCTTGAACATCACTTCAAAGGTCAGGGCTTTAATAATATCAATTTGGTGACCAGTGCTTTTCAAGCTCCAGAGTTTTATAAAAAGTGCGGTTTTATGCCGGAATTTACGAGAATCAATAAAAAAAATCCCAAGTTAAGCAAAACATTTTTTGTTAAATTTTTTAATGAAGAGTCAGAGACACAAGGCATTCTTAAGGCGGCTCATAGTGAATAGAAGTCAACTAGAAACAATCTGTAAAAAATTAAAGATGAACCAACCTTTTGACTTGCCTCAAAGAGTCTATGGCGGTCTTTTACATAAAATGTGGTATCTGAAGTGCAATGGCTCGCAGTTTGCTGTAAAACAACTCAATAGCAGCATCCAATTGACTGAAGAAGTTAAATCCCAATATGAATTGACAGAACAGATAGCTTTCCAATTTTCCCAGCGTACTATTCCCGCAGTTCATGCTCTAAAATTAGAAAATAATTACTTAATCCTTTCAGAAGATGAGGCCTTTCTTGTTTATCCTTGGATAACAGCAAAAGCATTGGATAAAGACGCTATATCTGAGATGCATGCGCTTAAAATAGCCACTCTTTTGGCTGAAATTCATCCTATTAATCTTAATGTTCCCCAGCTAAGTGCTCAAGAATTTGATATTCATCCCAATGAAAAAATTAGTGTGTTAATAGACCAGTCAGCAAGCAAAAATTTGGTGTTTAAGGAGCAATTAAAAAGTAATCAACGAGTTATAATTGAGCTTAACGATATCTATCAAAAAACAATACCTATTCTACAAAGTAGTAGTGTAGTAAGCCATGGTGATTTGGATCAAAAAAATGTTTTATGGGATAAAAATGATACTCCATTTCTCATTGATTGGGAGTCTGCGCGAAAACTTAATCCCACTTATGAAATAGTCAATTGTGCTCTTGATTGGAGTGGAATTACTACTCCGCTGTTTAATAAAACTTTATTTATAAAAATGCTAAATACATATGCGTCTTCTGGAATAACAATAAATCAGGATCATTTGGAAGCTGCTTTTTATGGTGTTCTTGGCAATTGGATCAATTGGCTAGTATATAATATAAACCGTTCTTTTAGTTCTGATAAAGAGCAGCAGGGCATTGGTATTGAGCAGGTGCTTCAGGTTTTATCTACTATTATTCAAGTCAAGGCAAGTATTCCAGAATTAATTCAATTAGTAACACATGAATTAGGAATAACCTTTTAACTTTCGCCAACTTTGATTACCATACCGCACGAACGTAACTTAAGTTTCAAGGAATGCTTCATGACGAACATCAACAATAATAAAGCTGCATTAGTGACCGGAGCCAGCCATGGAATTGGTCTTGAACTTGCTAAAATTCTTTTAGGTGACGGCTGGGTTGTCTATGGAACAGGGCGGGATGTAAGCAGCTTAGAGGATACTAAAGCGCTATATTCTCGTTTTGTTCCCATTCAATCGGATTTTACTCGCAATAGTGATATCGAACAGGTTGCTAAAATTATTAATGATTCTGGAATACCGCTTCATCTTTTAGTTCAAAATGCAGGAATGAAAAGTCCTCCACGTCCGTTGACCGAATACGATTGTGACAGTATTGACGAAGTTTTTCAGGTTAATTTATTAGCTCCAATGAAACTTACAGCACTACTTGCCGCGCAGATGCCTGAGAAGTCTCGGATTTTATTTGTTACATCAAGAGCAGCGACTCTGAAACTTAAAGAAAGCTCAACATACTGTGCCAGCAAAGCGGGTTTGGATGAAGTAACTGCTATTGTGAGAAAAGAGCTAGCAGAGAAAAATATTGGTGTGTCTTGTGTTATTCCAGGGGAGGTGGATACAAGAATTCAAAAAATTTTAAGAGAAACAACTTCATTTCATTTACATAAAATGTTTGATGAGGCTTATCAGTCCGGTCAATTAATAAGCCCGGAAACTTGCGCGGAATTCCTTAAATGGTTTCTTTGCGACTTATCTTTTGATGAATTTAAACAAAGCAATATGCCTGTTTCCATCTATGAAGAATGGCATCATCCATTTTGGCTTAAAGATAGGAATAAGTTACCTCCTTTTCCTTTCTAATTTGTTTATGAACTTTTACGAGCATTTCCAATAAAAGTTTAACTTTGGAGAATAGATGCTTCGTTTGTTCTGTTCTTTTTTCAAGGCATATTTTCTTATGGGGGATATGCTCTCCTCTCTACAATTGCTTCCTAAAATAGATCCGATCATGCCCTTCTAAATAATTTTTAATTGTGCCTAAATGCTGATAGCCTTGTTTTAAATAAAATCTTTCTGCCTGAAAAGAAAAAGTATCTAATGTCGATGCTGGAATTCCTCGTGTAATTGCTTCGGCTTCAACGCTGTGCAATAGTTCAGCACCGATACCAAGACCACGGTATTCCTCCTTAACCCAGAGGACATCAACATATATTGAGCTTTTATGAGCGTACACAATAGCTCCGCCAATAATAATACCCTCGTTATCTTTCACATAGATTGAGTAACGCTCTGGTTTGGTTCCTGTAAAAGGAGCATTAAAATTTACTATCCCATCACGAATAATTTTATCTTGCTGTTCTAGTAGCTTAGCGTCTATAACAAGCTCTAGTTGGTAATTCATTTGCGCTTGATTCATGAGTTACATCTTCTATTAGTTTGAATACAATAAATCATTGACAACTTCCATAGTAATTTCGGGTAGTTTTTGCGTTTGATCAATACACTCTTGAATGGTTATAACCGCTTTTCTAATTTCATTGGGTAACATCTCAGATGGGGCATTTTCGCCTGGCCAAGAAGCATCTCGAGTAGCTTTATCAGGCCAACGAGAATAGGCAAGCCACATACCATCGTTAGTTTTATGCAGGCAAGAACCTAATGCACCGCGATATTGCACAAAATAGGAAGCGACCTGATGCCAGGCCTTTTGATACTCCATCTCAAGCTCAGGCTTAATAAAAGCTCGGTAAATAACAGCAAAACATTTTTTTGAAAGCAACTTAAATTGTTTGAGTGCTTCTTCAGGCGTTATATCCTGGGCACCCAAAACTCCCTCCGCTTTGAATATGTTTATACCTTTGGGAATTGAAAATTGGGACGTAAAATACATCTGATCAAGACCTATTCCAAAAGCACAATGCTCATAGCCTAGGACACGAAAGTAATTAATTGGCCGCTGGTTTTCATTAGCTAAGACATAGTTTCTGAATTTTGGATTATAAAATCCATAAGTCATGTAGTAATGAATACCTTGGCTTTCAAGATGTTGAATGATTTGCACCAAATTCTGGTGCAGTTTTTCAGGCGAATAAAGTTCAATATACATCCCAGCTTTTTCAAGCGTCGAATGTTCATTCTCTGGATAAGGAGGATTCAGTGCCACAAAATCACCAGGTGTCGCAATCGAAATCACGTCCATAAAATCACCACTTCTGAATGAAACTTGATTCGCATTAAGAAGGTTAGATACTCGGTCAATCTCACTCAAGAACATTTCTAGGGACAAATTCGCATGCTCAAGAAATCGATTAGCATTTTTTCCTTCAAAGAGTTCACCTTCGCGATAGATAATATTCAATTCCTTATCATAAAAAAGGATTCCGCCCCATGAATGATTAATGATGAAAGGGAGCAGTAACGCTTTTTCTTCATCAGTTGTTTGGTTGTAATTCCCAATCACTTCAAGGAAAAAATCTTTCTTCGATAGGGAGGCATCATATTTTTCTATTAAGGCAGTATAAGAAGTTTTGACAAGAGCAGGGTTATCTTTAATTAAAAGAAGTGTATTAATCAAAATTTTATTGCTGTCATTGATAATATATTCTTCTGCAACGCCAATCTCCATTGCAGCCAGACTCCAAGAAGCAGAACCTGCAAAAGGCTCAATGGCTTTCTTGTATTTTTGGCCCTTACTATTTGCCAATAATACAGAGAAATGCTCATTCAACCAGCTAGTATCAGGGGACATATGCCCTGTCAAATCTGGAAGAGTAAGGTTCCTATTTCCCAGATAATGGAGCGGTCCCCCATGATTTTGATTTAATTGAATAGAATCTGAGCTCATAATAGCCACTATGTGGTAAATACAACTATAGAGTCGCACATTTTAACATGAAACAAAAAATTCCTTTATTCTTTATTACTAATTAAGTATTGACCCTCACGTTGCGTGATAGCTTAGAATCATCAATTAAGGAGATGATGCTTATGAACTATTATCAAATTAAAGAAATCAGCCAAATGACCTCTCTCTCAATTCGATCATTGCAATACTACGATGAAGTAGGTTTGTTAAAACCAACAAAGCGCTCTGATTCTGGCTATCGTTTGTATTCTGAAGCTGATTTACTCATTTTACAACAAATTATCACTTTAAAATTCCTTGGATTTTCTTTATCTACCATCAAAGAAATCATTGGGAATCCAAACTTTAATCTGGCTGCATCAATGAGCCTTCAAGCACGCGAATTGAGCGAAAAGGCTAATAAAATAAATGAAGCAGCCTCTTTGTTAACTTACATTGCCAGTCAATTGGAAATAAACCAGCCAATCAATTGGCAAAGTAGTGCAAAAATTATTGAAATATTGGAGTTAAATACTATGAGCGATCCTGTATTAAAAAAATATCAAGCAGCTAGTGAATCAGAGTTAGGTAAAAAATCGGACTACGATTCCACCTACAATCCTAATCGGCTCTATCCTATCCCCAGAGCGGGTAAGCGGCAAGAAATTGGCATTGATCCTGCTCATCCGCCTTTTGTGGGTTTTGATTGCTGGAATCATTATGAAGTTTCCTGGCTCAACGAGAAAGGAAAACCGGTGGTCGGGATTGGTGAAATTTTTTATGATTGTAACTCGCCAAAGCTCATCGAATCCAAGTCATTAAAATTATATTTTAATTCATTCAATAACACCAAAATAAAAAGTATTGATGAGTTAGAGAATACGATTAAAAAAGATTTGGAGGCACGTGTTGAATCACCAGTTTTAGTTAAAATTTATTCCTTGGAACAAGCGAGTCAATACGCTGCATCACAAATGTTGACGGGCGAGTGCATTGATCACCTCGATGTCGAGTGCTTTGTCTATTTGGTTGAGCCATCGTTTCTTAGTGTTCAAGATGTGGTGGTGGAAGAACAGTTGTATTCTGACCTTTTAAAATCAAATTGCTTAGTCACCAATCAACCGGATTGGGGAAGTGTGTACATCGCTTACAAAGGAAAAAAGATAGATAGGGAAGGCTTATTAAAATACCTTGTTTCCTATAGAAACCATAATGAATTTCATGAGCAATGCATAGAGCGAATTTTTGTGGATATTATGAATTATTGTAAACCTGAAGTATTAACAGTTTATGGACGTTATACCAGACGTGGAGGATTGGATATTAATCCCTATCGCTCCAGCAAAAATAATACTTTTGATAGAAAAAATATCCGACTCATTCGACAATAAATAATGACTTAATGATCTATCCAAGCTCTTAATTTTCCAGAAAATCGGCCTTGTCGGCGCAATGTTATTAATGCGATTGGGTCGATGCTTTTAATTAGGCGATACTCGCCCAACACCGCATGAATAGACCAACACTGCTGAATAATTGCAATAATTTCAAACAAATGCACAGATGACTCTATCGATAGCCAATTTTTAAAACAAGCTTCCTGCAATTGCCTATATTGACTGGTTGATAATTTTAAAAATTCTGTTACTCGATACAAACAATTAACGAATGAGAAAAAAGGATGAGTAATAACAACTTCCCCTAAATCAATCATCGTGGTTTGATGAGTATGGGGATTCACTAAAATATTTTTACCGTGAAAATCTGCATGGCCAAAAGTATCAGGTACTTTAAAACTGGCTAATTGCTCACAAAAAGTTCTTAATTTACCATCTAAACTTTTTAATTGTTTTAATTCTTCTCGGGTTAATCCATCACCAATCAATAGCTCTTCTTCACATAGTAATTGCTGATAAAGTTTTGGCAATTGCTGCAGGCGCCAATCTGGGACACCTAAATCAAGAAACAAGCTTATTTTATCTGCGGAGTTTATTTGCAGCATTGTGTAATGATGCATCATATCAATTAAAAGATTGGGCTTAACTTCCTGTTTAAAGACCTCATGCAAAGAAATGCCAGCATCTTGCATTAAAAAACAGTGAAGTTCTTGATTATGAGCTATGATTTGCGGAACAGGGGCATTGAATTGTTTCTGCAATAGCTGAATGACATTGGCTTCTAATGACAATGCAGAAGGCACTTTCTTCAAATAGACCAACCCAAGATTTGTTTGAAAACGACACACTTCTGACCAGGCTGTATCGAGAACTATTTCTGGTTTCGTGGTTTCAAGTAGATACCCTGAATCGTTTAAGGTACTAAGAGCCCATTCTATGTGAGAAGTCTTCATAATCATTTCCTATGATCTTCGATCAACTCATGAATCGTGCGCAATGCTTTTTTTGCTTCAAAATTCATCTCGGTTTGTTGGTTAACAAGATACATCATTGCTTTCCATAAAGCCCAAGCACGTCCTCGTGCCCAAGCGTTTGGGTCAAGTGCCAGGGTTTCTAAGAAAATGCTCCGACTTTTTCCTTCAAATAATGTCCAGGCAATAGCAAGATCGCAAGCAGGATCGCCGATGGCAAGTTGGCCAAAATCGATAACTGCACTTAATTTTCCTTGAGAAAGTAACAAATTGCCAACACTGACATCACCATGCACCCAAAGGGGTGGATTCTGCCAAGAAGTTGATAATGCTTTTTCCCAAATTTCTGTTGCAGCACGGAAATCTATAGTGTCCTTCAAATCTTCGATGGCTTTTCGTGTTTCTGAATCATAAACTGCTAAATCACCACCGCGATAAAAACTCTGAGGACCCGCAAGAGGTCCACCCATTGAGTTGATGCTTTGGAGCGCCTTAAGAAATAGAGCTAAATCATGTGCAAACTCAGATAAATCATTAATGGGAGTAGCTGCTGCCGTTTCCCCAGGAAGCCAACGATTAATGGACCACTTCCAAGGATACAGTTCATTGGGTTTTCCCATCGCAAGTGGGGCGGGTATGGGAAGAGGAAGAAGTGGGGCTAATTTGGGTAACCATGTTTGTTCTTTTTCCACTTGCCCTGCGTATTCGGCGCTACTGGGCATGCGAATGAGCATTTCTGTACCTAAATGAAAGGTTCTATTGTCCCAACCGCTATTGTTTACAGTTTGAATAGGTAGCTGACCCCACTGTGGAAATTGTTGCGTAATGAGCTCACGTACTAAGGCTGCAGTAATATTTATTTTGGATTGTGTATTCGTCATTGTTGCACCATAAAATCGATATTCTACTTCATCAAGCAACTTGCCTGACTCACTTGCTTTAATGTATTCATCTTCAATAATGCCACCCATTTTTTCAGCAATTTTCCGGCTAGAGATATTTTGTCTTACAACAGGATATTTTAGATAATCATAAACCATATTAGTTTCAGCCCAGGTTTTTAATAAATTCATCGCTTCAAAACCATAATGAAATCCATGAGCACTTTTCTTTAACCAAATGCCTAATTCAGGTGTCTTTGTATTTGCTTGGTGTAGGCAAGCATATCCTAAAAAATTCTGGTTCTCTTTATTGATGATGACCAATGCGATTTCTGAGCCTGCTTGCATTTTAATTTGCTGTTCAGAAATGTGCTGATTAATTTCCTCTTGTGTTTTCGGAGCACTTGGCCACATGTGCTCTGTAATTTCAGCAGTAAATTCTTTACATAAATCTTCTGCATATTTTAGTGAAACAGGAATTAACTGAAGTCGTTCGGATTGTAAGGTGAGATACAGATAGTTAGGCATAGAATACTTACTCGTAGAAATTGTTATCAATGATTTGTTTGTTATTTTAGCAATGAGTATCTTCTCAAGTGAATGCTTGTAAGAGAAAAACATTGCTATTTTTCCCAAAACTAATTCTTCTGTTAGATTAAAATAATAATCACGTATTCGATACTCACGTAGTTCTACGTATTGATGCATCTTATGGCCTATTTGTATAATTATTATATCATTTGGATTTAGGAGATTAGTAAGAATGAATCAACCTCAACGAATTTTTATTATTGGTCATCATGGTGCTGGTAAAGGATTATTAGCTAAGTCTGTGGCGCAATCTTTAGGGTGGCAATTTGTCGATGCAGATTTAGGGTTAGAATCTCATGTTGGACGACATTTGTCTGAAATACTTGGAAGCCCCGGAAGTGATGTTTTTTATGAGTGTCAGTTTGACATATTAAAGTCCCTTTGCACGCAAGAGCACATTGTCGTAACTACCGATTCCAGTGTTGTTCTAGCTTTAAAAAATTGTCAATTATTGCGAAATGAAATGACTGTATTTTTGGATGTGAGTACTCCGGTTCAAATCGAGCGTACTGCACGCAATCCAGCAAATTTATTGCCTATACCAAGTTTGAGTGATTTTTTTGATCAATTACATGACGAGCGCGATAGTTTATATAAAGAAGTGGCTACACTGACTATTCATGGTGATGATGGCAAATTAGAAGAGCATACGCGTTGTATTGCGAAGGCTATTTTGGGAAATGAAAAAATGCTGCCCAAAAAAACAATTTTGGAGAAAAAAGATTTCACATTATACCATAAAGTATGTCATACGAAAGTTGATTTATCTGAGCAACAAGCCATATACCTTAAGTTGTTGGCTCAAGGAAAAACGGCTAAGGAAATTGCGCGTGAAGCCCATGTTTCTTATAGGACAGTCGAAGGAGTTATTGCTAAATTAATGGATTCGTTAGGATGTTCTTCGAGTAAAGAATTAATTGCTTTATATCATGAACAACCATAAAGCTAAACCTATCTCTTTAAAAAGGCTCTAAAATGGATAGGATGATGTAATGCTAACTCTCCTGGAGTATCTATGCCAAAATATGATTCACCTTATTTACAACATCTTATTGAGGAATTAGCTGTAGCGACTTCTACAGAAGAAAACGATCAAATTTGGCAAAGGGTTGAAACACCCATTATTGAAGATGTTCCAAATCAGCCAGAGCAGTGTTTGGTCACTTTTTTATATAGAGAGGAAAGCGATAAAAAAACAATTTATTTGTGGTCTACATTTACTGGATTACCTTGTTCTTTGCAGAGTCAATTTAAAGCTATTCCAAACACTGATATTAGATACTTAACTTTGATATTGCCGCGCACTTTTCGCTCTTCGTATAACGTACTCATTGTTGATGAAGATACCCCAAAAGAGGAATTCCCAGAACAAGAAAATACTAAAAGCCTCTACCCCGTTCCAACAGGAAAATTCAAAGAATCACAAATGTTATTAATGCACTTATTTAATCAAGGCTGCGTTCAAACTGATCCAAGAAATAAACGGGAAATAACCTATTATATGGATTATGACAATCCCGGCGAATTTTTTGGCAAGGAATCCATTATTGAGCTACCTAATGCACCAACTTTTGTAACTGATTGTTCTTTAGATAAAGCAAAGGAACATCCTGAGCGATGTAAAAAAGAACATCGATTTTTTTCTTTCGAGCTGAACTTCTTGGAAACTCGTTTAAAAAATGTTCCAGGCTATTACGAAAATCCTGAGCAATCGATACGAAAATATTGGGTCTATTTGCCTCCTGATTACGATAAACAGGCAACACCTTACCCTATGATTTTATTTTTAGATGGTAGTGATTATTTAAATCCCATGCCGGCACCGCTTATTTTAGATAAGCTCATTCAAGAGGGAAGTATTCCTCCTTGTGTTGCAGTATTTCTGGAATACTCAAGCATTCATCGTATGCATGAATACAACTGTAATGACGCATTCACCTCATTTTTAGGGCATGATTTTATTCCGATGTTACATGATAAAAACCAATTAAATATCACTCAAGACGCAAGATTAATAACGATTGTTGGGCAAAGTGCCAGTGGCTTAGCTGCTTTTTATGCCGCTTTAACCAAACCAACTGTGTTTGGCAATGCTATTGCTTTATCACCTTCCTTGGAAATGCAAAAATTGACTGATTTAGAACAAAAGATTGAACAACACCATAAAGAAAATCCTAATATGCAATTTATTTTTGATATTGGTACTTATGAAACGATTCCGGTAGACTTAGAATTCGAAGATGGCTCTACTCAATCTATCGCAACATTTGAAGCTAATCGAAGAATTGCTGATTTAATGGAAAAGAAAGGAATGCTTATCCATAAGTCTGAATTTATTGGCGGTCATAATTATGGTTGTTGGTGTGCCAATTTGCCTGTTCATATAAAAACCATTTTTGAACACAGGAAAGTGGCAATCCCATCACAACAAAACAAATCAGTTATAATAAACAAAATTTAACGCTAATGGGTCGAAATGATGCGCGACTGCGAATCTTTACAGCCATTGATTGTACTCATTACGGGTGCATCTGGGGTTGGAAAAACAACATTGCTTAAAGAAATCGAACAGCAATATCCTCAGGAGATCATTTCTTCTCATTTTTTTGATAGCATTGGTGTTCCCAGTTTTGATGACATGATCCAACAATACGGCTCAACCGAAAAATGGCAAGAGGTCACTACAAGATGCTGGATTGAGCGTTTAAGTCAGATTCATGATAAAAAGCTGATTTTCCTAGAGGGGCAATTTAATCCAGAATTTGCTTTAGTACCACTTAGAGAGCAGGGTATAGAAAATTATTTACTGATTTGTTTGCATACGGAGCAAGCCATACGAGAGCATCGGTTGAGTGTACTTCGCAATCAGCCTGAGTTAGCAGATGTCCCTATGAACAATTGGGCTCTATTTCTTAAAAAGAAAACTGTTGAGATGGGTGGCATTATTCTCGATTCTTCGCAGGATAACATCAATACGCTTGCCATGGAACTTATGGAGTTGGTTAGGAAAAAACGGCAGTTCAAGATTGAGTGTAAAGAGATTTCACTTTCTTATCCAGGATTGTCCAATCTCCTTAAACCAAGCGTTGGATGCCCAACACCTGAAAAAATGAAACAGGTACTTCTATCTTATACTCAACTTGGCCAGTATCTTATAGGGGCGTTTTTAAAAAATGACTTGGTTGGTGTGATTGGTCTTCATTTAGAGGAGAGTTTTGCCATAATCAGACATATTTCGGTAATTGAAGCATATAGAAACCAAGGAATAGGTAAGAACATGCTGATATATGTACTCAATCATTTTCCAATACAAACGCTTCGCGCTGAAACAGACGATGAGGCTTACGGTTTTTATCAGCAATGTGGATTTCGATGTGAGGCATTTATAAATAAGCACGGTAAACGTTACACCTGCTATTTAGACAAACAATCTTAGAGGGCTAGAGATGCGCCGTGGAGAATTAAATTATTCTGATGAACAGCTGATGGATTTTTTATATCAAGGCTACCAGATTATGGCCTCAGAGCTCCATTTTGTTGAGGTGGGGTCTTTTTATGGATTTGTTATTTCGACGAATACGACTAAAAAATATTTTCTAAAAGTTTATCCTGAAGGCCAATCGCTGGTTCCAATCCATCCTACGATTGAATCACTCAACCAGACCGGTATCGCTTTAAATCGATTCAGAAACGAATTTGGTATGAAGAACTTGTCCTATATGATTTCAGATGTTCAGGGCCATTATTGTTTTAGGACCAATGAATTGATTTTGACATTGTTTGACTACATTGAAGGAATTCATCCAGCCTATTCGCCCAATCAGCTTTTGGCCGATAAAATGGCTACTCTTCTATTTCAATTACATCAAATTCCAGTTCATGAGTTCTCATTTTTTGAGACAGAACATTTTGATATCAATTATGCGTTAGGAATAAAGGATTGGATTAACAATTCAGTTGAGGTGATTGAGGAAACGCATGCAGAATCGATGTTGTCCCAACTGGAGTGTTATAAAAAGCAATTGTTACAAGGACTATCTCAATTACAAGAATGGAAAAAGAAGTTCACTCAGCAGCCAGTCCCTTTTGCTCTAACTCATGGTGACCCTCACCACTATAATGTACTACAAACTCCTTTTGATGTTTGGTTGGTTGATTGGGATGGAGTTAAAATTGCACCAATTGAGAGAGACCTTTGGCATTATGAACAGGCTCCATTGACTGAGTTCTATTTAAAACTGAATCCCAACTGTAGCATTAACCATGAATTGTGCCGGTTTTACCAACTTCAACGATTTTTTGGGGATGGACGCTATTATCTTGAACAGGTTTTGACTGGAAAAAATAGAACTGCTCAGCAGTCAGAAGAGGACAAAAATACTTTTTTAACTCATTGGGGATGGTCATACTGCGTGTAGTATTAGAGCATGTAACCTTAGCCAAGAAAATTATATTTCACTCTCCTGGATTTACTTCTTAGGCAACTAAATTCCAGATTATTAATCTGATTGATGTGAGTTAAATAAAATTGAAAAATCGTTTGCTTAAGGTCTGTATCTCCTTTTTGATAACGGGTTACTAAAATCAACAAGGCTAATAATCGCTCTTCATTGATGGGTGAATACAACAATTCTTGTAACAAAGAAAAGGGTAGTAATGATTGATAGCATTTGGCGACTTTTCTTAAATCAGGGACGCTTACACCCATAAATTGGTCATGCTCTGCATAATCTCCTGGTCCCGTTTTATAATAGATTGCTTTTTGCTCCGAATCAGGTTTTTTGAGTAACTCGAGCTCGCTTCTAAGTGTTTTGAGTGACTCCATCATTTCGATTTTATTTAGAGTTGTTGTCATAGTTAATGTCTTATGTTGGTTATTTTATGCCTATGTATACTGCACTTTCATGAGGCTTTTTATAGAGCTCAAAATCAGTGAGGTAGGTTCTTTCGTATATTGATTTTTTATTAAAATAGCTCCAAATAGTTTGCCAGGCATTAATGATTGCTGAGGGATTAGGACCGATTGCTTCAAAAACCAGATAGTTGCCCGCTTTTATAGCGACTCTATCTAAGTTCGTAGCTTTAGATTCATTCACAATTTCTATTCCCGCGGTGACTGTATAGTACCCTGATGAGTCGGACTCATAATGGTGGTATACGCCATAAACCGGCTTTTCTTGTTGTGCTCTGATGTTTGAATCAAAGAATTGTTCCCATAGTTGAGGCAGTCTTGCCGTTTGAGGATTAAACTCTTCTTCATTTTTTGTTCTTACACTCATTCCAGTTACTGTAAATTCTTGAATCTGAGTCAATTGGGGGATAATAACAGTCATACCGTTCTCCAAATAGAAGTTTTAATTAATATAAGCCTGCATGGCATTCGCAATGATGCGTTTGTCCTCTTCAGTGATTTTTAATAATCCAAAACGAAAGGGGTATCCCCAATTCTTGTTATTTTTTGTCAATTCAAGTGATTCAATGAGCGCGTGTATGGGAACATCAAATCCTTTATTGGCCCAAAGTACATTGCGTCGAAATGGAAAAAAACCATTGCCCATATCTACCTGGTAGGGGTCACCAGGTAGAATGATTCCAAGTGCTGTAAATGCTTGCAATTTCTCAATCCCTTTAAAGTGCAGAGTTGGTGAGTAATAGATGATGCAATCACCTGCTTGTATTTTTTTTAGAGGCGCAAGTTTACCGTGGCAAACTTGCATAAAGCCTCCTTCCACTCCAATCCGTACGTGGGACGCGCAGGCGACAGCCAGCCAGTTTTGGTTCATGATCAGTTCTTTGAAAAAAAGCGAATTCGATGACCATCTGGGTCGCAGGTTACAAACGTGTAACCAAAATCCATTGGTGTTGGTTCTTGTATCATTTTAAAGTTCTTAGTTTGATAATTTCTAAAAAGTTCATCAACGGCTTGTTCATCGGGAACCAAAATGGCGAGTTCGCTACCGCCACCCAATGCAGTTGGTGCGGGTAACGCAGAATTTTGAGACCATAATCCCAATCGCAAACCGGATTTTAATAGAAACATGGCGTAATCAGGCTCAGTGTGGATAGGCTGGGCATTGAGCAATTCTGAGTAAAAATGAGTACTGTTATCTATATTGCTCACATAAAATAGAACTAAATTGGGGTCGAATGTCATGATTTCTCCTGTTTTTTATTTTTCGTTAAATTCATTGGAGAATATAAAACAGACTCATGACAGTTTTTGTCAGTATCATTCAATAGGATTGGGGAATATTATGTAGGGTGCGCCACTTCTTTAAAAGGGATTGTCGGCGTTCGGAATATTTTTGTTCTTTAATGGATACTTGAAGAATTCTATCGGTTCTGAAGTGACGGAAGTCCTGCCTTAGCTCACACCAACCCACCATGAGATGAACTTCCTCAAAAAAGCCGAGCGCAATAGGCCAGAGTATTCGTGTCGAATGATTGTTTTGGAGATCTTGATATTCTAATTCGATTTTTCGTTCTAAACGTATCGCTTTGCGAATGAGAATAAGATCACTATCCTTACTTTCGGCACATTTTCCTGGGGGAACTAAGAGTCCTGAAGTTTCTAGTTGGTGTTTTAATTCAGTAGGAAGGAGTGCTGAAATTTTTGCAAGCACATTTTGAGCTGCGATTTTAAGTTGAGTATCCGCTCGTTGTGCAACCCAACGTGACCCTAGCACCATTGCCTCAATTTCATCATCTGAAAACATCAAAGGAGGCAACATAAAACCAGATTTAAGCACATAACCAACACCGGGCTCGCCTTCAATTGGCGCGCCTAAGGATTGTAAGGTTATTATATCTCGGTAAAGAGTCCGTAGGCTCACGCCTAATTCTTCTGAAAGATTTTTGCCGCTCACGGGTAATCGATGACGTCGTAGTAATTGAATTAAATCAAATAAACGTTCAGTTCGAGACATTATTGTAATAAATACTGCTGCCAAATCATGTCAGTAGTGTATCATGAATACTTATAGAACTAATAATTTGCTTATTATGATTATTCTAATAGCAACAAACCTTGGGTTTAATGCATGCCCTCAAGAAACGCTTTAAAGCCACCTGCGATCGGGCTATTCTGATTGGGATAATAGGCTTGGTAGGCCTGTCGATCAACACTTAGCATAAACTGATTAGATGCGAGTATATTCCAAAACAGCCGGATTTGTTTGGCTAAAAGGAACGCACTTGATAGCTGTTCCTTTGTCGCTAATCCTAACCATTTTTCGAGGCAAGCATCTTGAAGTTTCTGGTATGTTGAATCACCTTCTGTTACTCCATAGTGAGTAATCGATTGTTCTAGACAGGTATGTAACGAAAAAAATGGATGAATGATCGCGGTCTCTCCCCAATCAACAAACGTCATTCTTTTAGTAATTGGATCAAGAAGAACATTCTTATCATGAAAATCGTGATAACCTATGGTTTCAGGAATCCTAAAGCTTGCTAATAATTTGCACTGCGCTGAAAATTTCGGACTTAGACTGTGTAATGTTTGCAATTCTTTATCCGTTAGACCCTCTGCTTTTAAAAAAGCAGTTTGCTTTAACATGTGATCATAAAGAAAGGGTAATTGATTTAATCGCCAATCAGGTACGCCTAGTTTGAGAAATGTCGCGATACATTCTTCTGCGCTGAGTTGGATTGTGGCATATTGCTTTATTGCTTCGCATAATAGCTTTGGCTTGAAGTTGGTTTTAAGCGTTTGACGCAAAGAAATACCCGCATCCCTCATTAGAAAACAATGTAAATCCTCATTAATTTCAATTATATCGGGCACATTGGCATGGAATTGGGATGACAATACTCGAATGATTTTGGGCTCATTAGATAGAAAAAGAGAGGGTGGTGTTTGTTTTAAATAAAAATTCTCTGTTGATGTTGCAAATCGGATCACATGAGACCACGGTGTTGACAATACAATTTCTGGTGAGTGCTCTATTGAGTAGCCATTAGAAACCAGGTAATCGGTTCCCCATTTGAAAAGTGGTAGTAGATTATTCATTTTTGGAAGTTAAAATGCATAAAAAATGACGAGAAAAATATAAGTCTTACTTAACATAAAAAACTTCCCTTTAAATAGTTACCAAGAGAATATTATACATAAAAAAGCGAGTCTCAATAGAATAGTAAAAGCAGGATAAAATAATGGAACAGTAAGATGATTTACCTATATCCGTGGTATAAACAAAAGGATAATGGATTAATTCTTAGTTTGCTTATTCAACCCGGTGCCAAATGCAATCAAGTAGTAGGTGCTGTTGGAGAGGAACTAAAGATAAAAATCGCGGCACCTTCTATTGAAGATAAAGCCAACATGGAATTAGTGCGATACCTGTCTGTCTTATTCAAAGTCCCTAAAAGTCAAATTAAAATAAAGAGAGGCCTTAAGTCTCGACACAAGATCATTGAAGTCATTGGTTGTGGTGTTGATGCTCTTCAGTGGTGTAAAATTAAAGAATGATTTTAAATAATAAGCCTAAAATGCTGGATACAACAATAATTGAGAACAATTGGCGCTCTCGTGGCTTTAGTTTTGAGCTTTGGGAAGATCCCCCAGGTCAAATTTGGAAGGATTTTAGGCATGAAACGGATGAGTTATTCATGTTGCTTGAAGGTGAAGTTATTTTAACCGTGGGCAATAAAACGTTAAAACCTGCTATTGGAGAAGAAGTATTGATTCCAGCAGGAGTAGATCATACGGTTCAAACCAGTTCCACCACAGGAAGCCGTTGGTATTATGGTTACAAAATAAGAAGGTAAGGGAATGACACAAAAGAAAATATCATTAGAAAATGATGCTGTTCTGCAATTCATTGTTGATGAATTAATATCTTTACATCATTGCCATACAATTATTTTATATGGCTCGCGCGCACGAGGAGACTTCGCAGTAACCAGTGATTATGATGTTGCAGGGATTAGGGAAAAAGGAGATAAGCAACGAATAGCACACTTTGATGAAGCACATCAAGTTTATCATGATATTTTTGTTTATCCTGAGAATGCTTTTGATTCAATTTCTGATGAACATTTATGTATGTCAGATGGCATCGTTGTTCTTGAAAAAGCTCATTTTGGCACAGAGTTATTAAAAAAACTCTCTGCTTTTTTAATATTGCCTGAGTCCCTCCCTCCTGATGAAATTACAGCACGTAGAGTGTGGTATCAAAAAATGCTGGCAAGGGCGTATACTAGAGATTTAGAAGGAAAATATCGCCATATTTGGTCAATCTTCACAATTCTAGAGGATTATTTTGTATTCAAAGAATTGCGTTATCAAGGTCCAAAAAAAGCATTCAAGTATTTAGAAACACACGATCCAGAGACTTTATCATTATTTGATGAGGCCATAACGAATATCGATAATTTGGATGCCTTAAATAGGCTAATTACAAGAGTTATAAAGATAGACAAAACGTAGGATAATTATGCCAGAATTAGATATTGAAATTATCAAAGATAATCCAGAGTACTTTCTTGTGAAAAGGCATCTATTATTTTTATTTAGAGTGCCTAGTAATGAAATTTAATATTTATATTAAAATTTTGACTGCGTTCTTTGTGATTTTTTTAATTCTTGTTTTGGCATTTTTTAAATATTTAAAGTCAGTTGAGACAAAGATAGTTGTTAATGCTGGAAAAACGACCTCGCAAGGGCTTTTAATTAGTTTAGAAAAAGAGTTAATTAATAACCCGAAATCAAACTGGGATGCGATAATAAAGAAGAAAACAGATAATGTTATTCATCTTATAGCAATCGACAGTCTAAAACTCACCCTGGTGCAGAATAATCAATTAAATAATGGTGAAATCATTTTTTTATCAGGTACAACCTATCAATTTCTAAACGAGGTCATTGTAGAACATACTGCGTATAAAAAAATTGGTAATACCCCATATGCATTAGCTTACAATTTTTCAGATCCTGGCGAAATTATTTTTAATTATATGAATCCTGTTTTAAAACAAATCGTTCAACATTTATTATCAAAATCAAAAAATACCTGGAGTAATGAACTATTACATTTAGAAAAAATATATGGTTTCCCTCTTCATGTTTATAAAACTAAAAGTAAATACTTACCAGGTAATATAATTAATTCTTTATCAACAAAGCGTCTAGTATTTGAAACCAATAAAAACTCGTCACAAATTGTTATTCTCTATTATAGTTTTAGTGGTGGAATACTCAAAATTGGCCCACTAAGCTATCTACCAGTTATGGCAAGAATCAGCGATGTTATGTATTATTTTATAGGAACTTTCTTTTTTATATCCCTTTGTCTTATTGCCTTATTTTCATTGCTTTTTGTTAGAAATATGAAAAAGGTGTATCAGATAACTAAAAATTTCAGTCAAGGGAACTTTGATTTTCATCGGAAAATAGGTGCTACCTCTGTTTTGTATGGGCTGTATAGGAATATCATCCAAATGGGTGAGCAATTAAAAGAACTGATTGAATCACATAAACAATTGTGCCGGTTTGTCGCGCATGAAATTAGGACCCCTTTGTCAACCATACAAATGGCGACGGATAGTATCAAAAGGAAAAACGCTGAAGATGCATTGCTCAATAAACAGATAAACAGCATACAAGAAGATATTGCAGATATGAATCGGCTCGTCAGCACTTTTTTGATTTACTCAAAAATGCATGCAAACGAATTGAAATTAAAACAGTCTGAGACCGATATAATAGTATGGTTAAGAAAGTTATTAGAGTCTTATTCTTCCTCAACATTTGAAATTACATTTCATTCTAATGAGTTAAATTCTTTGAAAGCATACATAGATGAAAATATTTTAAAACACGCTGTTACCAATTTGATTACAAATGCCATGAAATTTGCAGAGCACACTATTTCTTTAACCATTTCGCTGGATAATAGTCATATTTTACTTCACGTAGACGATGATGGCCCAGGCTTGCCGGAGGAGGGTGCGGATGACATTTTTTCTGAATATACAATTGCTGAAGACGCAGGAATTGGAGATAAACATATTGGGTTAGGATTAGCTATTGTTAAAAAAGTTGTTAATCTCCACGGAGGAAAGGTCATGTCTACACAATCACCGATATTAAAAGGTGCTCGATTCACCATAGTACTTCCAATATATTCCTAATGATTAAGATTTTAGTTTTGGAAGTTGGTCCTCAACTGTAGCATCTTTTGAAGTATCCATCTCTTGTTTCATCCCAACCAGTGAGTCGATAACCGCTGTTAACTGGAGTTTTGCATTTTCAAAACGTTTGGGGATAAATTCATCTTCCTCACCATCAATCGCTTCTCCAGTTCCAATGCCTTTTTCAAGAGCGCTGATAACCACACTAAGCTCTGATTCAAACGCCGATAATAGTTCATTACTCCCCGTTGCAGATTGCAAGATTCCATGCAATTTTTCCACTACATCTTCAGGAATATAAAGAGTGCCTTCACTGCATTTGCTATATTCACGTTTCGCAATAGGTAATGAAAGTAGTTCATCAGCCTTGTGTTGACTCATCTGAAATATTTGTCTAACAGATTGTTTTAGTTCTATGGGAGTTGGTGGCGAATTGCTAGATTTCAAAGATGCGAGAAGCTTATCACTAGCAGTTACTCTTCCATCTTTGCTATGATCTTGCGCTGTCTCGATAGGAGTCTGTCCTTTTTCATTTCGCACTTCAAGACTAGCACCACACTCTAATAACTTTTTAATGAGATGTAACGGCTCTTTTCTATAATTATAAAAATTCTGTACCGCATAGTGCAAAGCCGTCATGCCTTTTTTATCAGCACTATTAATATCAGCGCCATGTTTTAATAATAAAGCAATGACGCTATCATTACTTGGGCCACCAATAAGGACTTTTCCACAACTTACCATTGCCAGGTTTAACAAAGCCTTATTAGCTAGAATTGACTCTAGCAAGTCTTCATGACCTTTAAATACAGAAGGTTCTTTTAAACCTAAGAGAAGTTCTAGTACCTCTCTATCTGTCAGTTGTTCTATAGGGTCCGCCCGACCTAAGATATGACGGACACGTGTTAAATAATTTTCTTGTTCTTTACCTAATATTTGATTTTCCTGTTCAACAAACTTTGAAACATCTTCTCCTTCAAATCGCAATTCTGGAAAACCCTCAATTTTCTTTAAATCTTGAATGTTTAGAATATCTCGATTTAAAGCGATTTTTGCTATCAGTTCATCGCTACCGTCTTTACCTAGCATTGCACGTGCATATTCTATGGTGTTCACTTTTAATTCTTTAGCTGTTTGTGTTGAGGCAAATAAAGATTTTCGAACGGCAACTTGATATTCACCATGATGAAAAATAACACTGTTTCCAGCCTTCCAAATATTTCCTGCCATCGATGTGATAGGGGATGCCGGCGAAAGGGATCGGAAGCCGGTCTGTACATCTTGCGCATTCCATGGTCCAGTTCCACCAAACGTGATTTCTGGATGTTTCACTGATACTCTTTCTAAAAATGTTTTTTCCTGTGAGTTTGCTGCAGCATTAAGTTGATTGTCTGTATTACAACCTTCTAAAGTCACAAAAACTTCACCATGATGTGCGGGCAATGCTCGTTTAAAACCATGTAATAAATTATCAAAATTATCATCATATAACTGCTCACTTGGGCCATGGCAATTACCCATACCATATTCGCCACCACCAGCATGGCCCATAATAAATAATTTTGGGTTCTTCTCAAATATATTGTCTAGTTCTTCCGGTAAGTCTCGTTTGAGTTCATCCAAACTACTATAGATTTTTGGGGATTTATCACACTGATCGAAAAAATAATACTTCAAATCAGAGCCTTCTAAATAGACGCCAATTGGAACAAATTGCTTGAACCGTTGTTTTAAGTGAGGATTTATCACCACACCTCTCTGATTTTCAGGCAGTGGATGATCTGGATCTGGTTTATATATTAAGATTTCTATTGCAGCGTCTTTCATGGCTCATCTCGACTATTACTTAAAATAATAGGTTGATTTTATCAAAAACACTCAGCTCAAATGTATATATATTGTACAAACGTTCTAAAATGATACTTTTGTCGAGGGTAAATGATTATAGATTTGCGATATATTTGGTGAAGCTTTCATCACTGGACGAAAAATCTCAAGGTCGAGGCAAAAGAATTTTTTACTATTTTTCATAAGTCTTACATAAGATCGGTGGCTGTGATCAGTATTTATTCCCAAGCCGCTGATACAAATACATATCCTTTTTTATGAATTGTTTTTATACGATAGGGCTTTTTATTATTATCATTCAATGCTTTTCTTAAACGTGATATTTTTAAATCGATACCTCTATCAACCCCATCATATTCATGCCCAGAAAGAGCATACATAATGCTATCTCGACTTAGCAACCTATCATGGTTCTTAACCAACAAAGCAAGCATTTCAAAGTCACTGGTACTTATTGAAATTTCTTCATCAAAGAGATGAACACTCTTAGTACTAAAATTGATAGAAAAATTGCCAAATTGAAATTGATTTTGATTATTAACTAAATTGGGTCGACGTAACAATGCCTCTATTCTTGCTTTCAAAACCTCGTCTGCAACAGGTTTAGTTAAGTAGTCATCTGCTCCTAAATTTAAAGAGGATACTTCACTTTCAATATCATTAATTGCTGTTAGCATGAGTATTTTCCCCAAATACTCATCTCTAATGGTATGGCATATTTGATCACCATTCATGCCAGGAAGCATTATATCTAATATTACTAGGCACGGTTGCTCACGAATGATGCGATAGACCGCTCTATCACCACGTTTTTCAATAGAAACATCATAACCTGCTTCTTGTAAGCTTTCTTTGAGGTAATTGGCTAACTTAACGTTATCTTCTACAAGCAATATTGATTTATCTTTCATTCGTTCTGTCTAAGCCTCTTTAAATAAGAAAACTCTCTAAACAAATTTAGTCTGAATTGATTTTTAAGTTCAGTGTTACATAGATATCAGTAGGTAAGCAAACACACGGTGCATCCGTACATTTTATATACAATTGATCTGTTTTAACTCGATATAATGATAGCTAATGGGCGAATCTGTGGAGATAAATTATGAGCGCTTATGTTAAAAATTTTGATGAACATAAAGAAATCAAATCTTCACGTGACATTTGCAAATCATTAAAACCGGTTCCCACAGCATATATGGACAATAAACATTGTGAGCATTGCTATCCCGAAAAACGTTCTCATTTTCGAAGAAAATTTTTTAATTTATTCCATTATTTTATATTCAATCCATTTATCTATCTTTTATCTAAACTCTTTCTCCTATCAGAGCATGATTTTTTACGATTCAATAACCTATTAAATCAGTTGGTCATTAATATTTTTCAAAAACTAAAACTATATACCAAGACTCAGACCATTGATAGGAAACAATTCAATAACAGTGTCCTTGCATTTTGGGATGAAGCACAAAAAAGAGGGCTAGAGCTGTATAATTTTAAGGAATCTAACTTGCATACTCTGTATTTTAAGTTGGTCTACAATAGGAAAAAATATTATTTCATACAGACTCCAATCTCTCTTATTTCTCAAAAAAATACACGCTTTGATGAGGATACTAAATATGATAATAAATGGATCCTCAAGAAAAAATTATTAGATAGCCAAATTCCCTGTCCCTTAGGGAGGGTTTTTATTTCCAGCAAAAAAGCCTACAACTATGGCATTTCATTGGGATTTCCTCTTGTGGTTAAGCCATTATCTGAATCTCTAAGTATTCACACTTCATGTACTATTCAAACTCCAAATGAATTAAAAAAAGCGATAAACATAGTAAAGCAAGTTGATTTTCGCGTGCTGGTTGAAAAACACATACCTGGGGATGTTTATCGGTCATTAATTATTAATGATTCATTAATCGCTTGTGTGAGGAGACAACCTGAGAGCATTGTTGGCGATGGTGTAACTACACTTCAAGAGTTAATTGATAAAAAAAATAAAGTTACGTGGAAAGAAGGTCATGGTAAATATCCATATAAAATTACTCCAAATAGCAACTTGATAAACATTTTGTCAGCCCAGGGAGTTGCTCTTAATACGGTAATAAACAAGGGACAACAAATCTTTATTGCAAAAAAAGTTACTATGAGTAGTGGTGCAAAAATCAGTGATGTTACCGATCTGATACATCCTGAGAACAAACTATTATTGGAAAAAGCACATAAAATCCTCAATATACCGCTTACGGGTCTTGATTTTATTTGTCAGGATATTTCTCTTCCATGGCATAAGCAACAATTTGGAATTATTGAAAATAATAGTTTCCCTTACATTGAATTACATCTCAATCCGTCTGATGGGAAAGGAATTAATGTAGCAGGTAAAATTTGGGACTATGTACTCGATGTTTTAAGTCAAAAAAACGAGTAACCCAATAAATGTACATTTTATATACAATTGGGTTTTTTTAACTCGGTATAATAACAGATAAGTAAATCTTTATTCGGATGAAACCATTATGAACTTGCACTGGAGTATTCTCATGAAAAAAGACAAAGAAAAGCATCGGCCTGTCCTTGAATCCATAACGGCAGATGAACCCCAAACCTCTTCTATAGCATTAGCTTTACAACAATTTAGAAAGGAAGCAGAAAAAAAAGAGGCTGCTGAGGAAGGTGCAAAAGTACGCTGTCCGACTTGTTTTAAAGAAATCGCACCTAAGCGCCTTTGTTCAGGACATGGCGCAGGTGGTAACGGAGGTGATAGTGCCACCTCTGATAAGAAGACATCTGAGGAAAAAGCGAGTCCTGGTGAAGATAAATTCCTAACTAAATCAGGCAAAGTAGTTGGGTCTGAAGATGAATTGGTAGGAGTGTTTGGTTCAGAAGAACTTGATTTAGAGTCTGGTTTTGACCCAGAAATAATTGAAAAATTAATTGCTGATGGGAAATTGTTGGTTGATAGTGATCGTGAATCAATGACTCTTAAGCTTGAATTACAATGTGATCCTAATGAATTAACTCCAAAGCAACGACATGAATTAAAAAAATTCATGGAAGCGATTATAAACGAATTCAGTGAATTTAAAGAAGAAAATCATCTTTCTGATGATTGCATACAAATCCTTCAAGATGAGGAGGGAAACATACGTTCTCTTCGCATTACCATGCCCACATTAGCTTTATACGATGCATTTATCCAACAGCTAGCAAATAATTTAGTACCCGTACCCAGTCCGAAAGCACAAGAAAGAGATGAAGTAACAAAAGAGCAAAGCTTTGCTCCAAGTCCACTTTCGAGAGAACCCAGGCCGTATAATAAAGATCAATCCTCCACACAAGAAGCTAATGAGATACATAATAAATCTGAAGATGGGGAACAAGAAATTTTTAACCCCTCTCCTTTTAATATGAAGCCGTGGTAATAAAGAGCAGAGGTTTATTGATTATTGAAAAGAACTATTCAAGATCCCCTTTCGTATCCAATAATACGATTACGTAATTGGGAAATATCATTTTATGCTTTCTCCAAGACGGAGCCCTTAAGTCTTGACCCAAGAGCGTTGAGGTCATTGGTTGTAGTGTTGATGCTCTTCAGTGGGGCGTCGATTTATAACTGATATTTATTTTCTGGTTTTCTTATTTATCTGATTGAATGGTGTAGCTTTTTAGGCTATGATTGAAGCTTAGTTGGCTTCAATATAAAAATCATGTTTGATACTTCAATATTGTTTTCTGAATATCGGCGGCGTGTGCTGGCACTTTTATTGCTTCATCCTGATGAGCGTTATCATGTCCGAGAGATTGCGCGGTTAACGAATACCACAGCGGGTACACTTCATCGAGAACTATCCAAACTTGCTAAATCCAAAGTACTTCTGCGCGAGCAGAGTGGTAATCAAGTTTATTACCAAGCAAATCGAAATTTTCCTATTTATACGGAGCTTACAAGCATTTTAAAGAAAACGTCTGGTTTGGTGGATGTGTTGTTTGATTTTTTAACTCCATTAGCTGAAAAAATTGAAGTAGCTTTTGTTTTTGGTTCGGTGGCCAAAGGAACTGAAAACCTTGGAAGTGATATTGATGTGCTTATTATTGGTGAGGTTGATTTTACAGAAGCAGTTGAGGCTCTTTATGCTGCTCAAGCTAGTTTAGGGAGAGAAATTAATCCCAAAATATATTCCAGGGAACAATGGAAGGCATCTTTACAAAAACAAGATCTTTTCATTCAGGAGGTTTTAAATAATCCCAAGCTATTTATTATGGGAGCTGAACATGACCTTGGATAATTTAATTGGCATCACCCTGGAAAAAATACCACCTCACCCAGATACCATAAATCGGCTTTTGAATGCTGCTGAACGTAATATTGTGGATTCAAAAATTGACTTGGTTAGCGCGGAGAATCGCTTTGATGCTGCCTATAAAGCAATTATGCAAATAGCAAATGCAGCACTTCAATCTCATGGATATCGAACCTTGACTTCTAAACCAGGACATCATCAAACGATGATTCAGTTATTGCCTCAGACTTTAGGTATTGATAAAAAAACAGTGATTATATTGGATGCTATGCGTAAACAACGCAATATTGCAGATTATTCTGGCGATATTATTCCTGAGAGTGCAGTAATAACTTGTATTGCTCAAGCAGAAGCATTGTTAAAAGATTTTAAAAAATGGCTGAGTGTTAAAGATGGAAAACAACAGTGATGTAAAGCAACAACTCAATGAATGTCTTGAGGTACTAACAAAGATTTTAGGCGCAGATCTTTTGGGTGTTTATCTTTATGGTTCTTATCTTGTAGGTGGTTTGCAAAAATACAGTGACATTGATTTATTTGTTGTAACAAATCGTACTACAACCTCAAAAGAAAAGATGAAGTTGACTACCCATCTTCTCCAAATATCAGGCATTTACATGAAAAGTACAAAGCCACCTATAGAAATGACCCTTGTGGAAAGGGAGGCTATCAATCCTTGGCATTATCCTCCTCTGTTTGATTTTCAATACGGTGAATGGCTTCGTCCATCATTTGAAATGGGTAGTTTTGAACCATGGCCTGGTCGTGAAATGCCCGATCTTGCGCTGATTATCACTCAAGTCTTATTAAAGAGCCATACATTGCTGGGTGAAAGACCTGAACATCTATTAGCCCCTGTCCCATATAGCGACTTTATAAAAGCGATGCTTCATGATCTTGGGAGACTTTCAGCTGAGCTTGAACAGGACACTCGAAATGTATTACTAACCTATGCACGGATTTGGAGTACATTAGAAACTAATGAGATTCGATCGAAACCTGATGCAGCCGATTGGGTAATTGAGCGTCTACCTAAAATGTACCAGCCCGTCATGAACAGAGCGAAACAAATATGCATTGGTTTGGAAGACGAATATTGGGATGATATTAATGTGCTTATAAAACCCTGTGCTGATTTTATATTAACTAGAATTACGGATCAAAAGTTATCAATAAATCTAAAAGATCCTTGCACCTTAATAAAGTTAGCCTAGATAGAGGGCAGGAGACTAAGATTTCTGCCATTAGTATGATTTTCATTAAGGTTTATTCAGTCATTTCCAGGTATTCTGCTACATTGCTACACGTTCATCAAATCATTCAAACCATCTAGATGAAATTATCTATGAATTCATAGAGTAACGCATTTTTTTGTTAAAAATACGATTAATTATTTGTAGCAAAAAAGTTGCTACTGTATTGCTACGACACGCTACATTTCAAATGCTGTAAAACACATCCTGAAATAGACAAAAGAGGACGTCTTCAGTTCTGGACTGGATTATCTTAAGTTGTTCATTTTTACGCACCACCATTTTTTGCAAAGAGTTCCTTATTTATAATAATTTTTTATAAAAAAGGAAAATAGTAAAAAACGAAATTGCGCGAGCATTTTATTTGGGATTGTGTGATGTAGCAAAGAGTAGCGGTTATGTAGCGTTATCATTGCTACATTTTTGCAGGGTATTTTGATACAGAGATAGCGCCACAATCCTTTTATACTCACCTTTATCAAGGCAATACAGATTACTAACCAAGAAAGTGTAGCAAATGTAGCGATGTAATTTGTTATGTAAATTCTGACTGTAATCGGGGTTTGAACGATGCTAAAATCACCAAAATTCAGCTTTCTTTAAATAATTTCTATGACCCATCATCATATAGAAAAAGAAAAATATGAGCCTACTTTAGATCAAGTGCTTTATTCAAATTCATTAACTTTAACTACTTATGACTTAATTGAAGCTCCTATTTTTATCAAAGATAAATTGGGCCGTTATCTTTGGGCAAATGCTTTTTTTATCAGCCGTTCAGCGGGCTATAGTTCACTTGGAGAAATCACTAATAAAACTGATACTGATTTTTCTTGGCATGAGTATGCTACACAACTACGTAACAATGATAGGTCGGTGATAGAAGCCAGGCAGAGCCAAAGCCATTACGAGCAAATTATTCGACACGATGGAACTTACGTTAATATCCTTACTAAAAAATCTCCTCTTGTTGACAGTTCTAGCGAATTAATAGGATTAATCGGATTCAGTATTGCATTACCACAATTGCATGGTATTGCTGCTTTAAGTGCTCGCGAAAGAGAATGCCTTTATTATTTGTCTAAAGGATTTACTGATAAAAAAATTGCGAAACAATTAATTATTTCACCTCGAACAGTAGAAACTCATCTTGGTAATGCGAAATACAAACTAGGGGTCAGCACCAGAGCAGAATTAATAGCGACTTTTTCCCGCGTCTATCCGTCATTTTCCGGATAAAAATTCAAAATCCTAGTGATTATACTACCGCTGAATTAATTAAAAGGACTATAACAATGCTATCAAAAAAATTTAAAAATCAACGTGACTCAATTCTTGAATTGACGCTTTTGCCTAATAATCAGCTTGAGGGCTATTTTACAACAGCAGTAGCTTCCAAAGAATGTCAGCAAATTATTGGCCAAAGGCAACTCATTACTGGACTATGGACAGGGAATACACTGACATTTAGTGTTGTTTATGAGCAATGTGGCTCAATTTATAGTGTGGTTGGTAATTTTGATCAAGAAAAAAATCACATCGATGTGATTGGATTAATCAATCATCAATCAGATGATGCGACAGGAAAAGATTGCGGTTCTCGCTATATTACTCATGATACTTATAACAGCATAAATTAATTACTGGATAGAAGAAGAATTAATAAGAAACTTCAATTATAGGCAGGTGATTATCGCCGCACTTCTCAATGTTGTTTATAACATCTCAAAACGGAAAGCCTGATAAGAAGGTGATTCATATGGATGAGCCTTCTTTAAGGCTGCAACAGCAGCTTTGATTTGCTCTTCAGTACAGATAATTTCTACTTTATATTCAGGTACTCTTTCAAGCTGATTGATTTCTCCAATAAAAGCATGGCTGCCAGGTAATGGCATAAATTGCCCCTCACCCAATGTTTGCCAAGCACAATGTTGATAATGATCAACACTTCCTGCGCCTGTAGCAAAAATAGCATTTTTAACAATTTCTAAATGTGTTTCTGGAACACAAAAACAAAGCATGTACATGATATCACCTATGGGGAAATTAATTCTGATTTCCAAGAATCTTCTATCTTCGTATAGCGAATTACTTCAGAAAAAGAAATAGAGCCGACCGTGTAGAAAATCCATGTTTTTGGGATAAAGCGAAAACCGAAATAATACTCGCTCATAGGGATAGGAAGTCCTGCAAATTGATCACTCAATTCTTTTTTCCTGGTTTCCAATTGGTTTAAATCTTTAATGACAAGTCCTGAAGTAGGAGCATAAGCAGAGAATCTCAATTGGCGTTCACGAGGAAGAGTACTCCAAAAAGCTTCATTTTCTTCTTGAGAAATTGGTATTGCTGTACCTTCTAAAATAACTTGTCGGTTCTGCATCGCAAATAAAAAATTTAAACAGGATTTAGGGTTATTTAATAATTCAGCAACCTTGCGTGTTTTTTGCTGCGTAAAAAATAAAAGACTCTCTGTTTCAATTTCCCGAATGGCAACCACTCGACTATGAGGTTCACCAGAGCTGCTACAAGTACTTAAAACAGCACAGGCAGGGTCCTCAATTCCTCTTTCTTTTTCCTTGTTCAACCATTCTTTTAGCATGTTAAAGGGCATGAGTTTCTCCTGTAAATTGGTGTGATAAAGTTAAAAGTATTAAACAACTCATGTTGGCACTTTGCATGCGCGTGGATTCACTTCCACCATCGTTTTTGAACCTGATTTTACAATACGTATTTGATTGTGCTCCACTAATAATTCAACCGCTTGGTCGCGTTTTATTTTATCTCGCAATGGACTTAATTGTTGAATAGTTCGTAAGGTTGTTGAACTAATATTTTTTTCAATAAACCAGTCCATAAGTTTTAGGGCATCGGAAAACTGCAAAGAAACGGTTTCAGTAGGCATAATTCGTCGTGCTTCTTGCAAATGCCAACTAATTATTTCAATGGCATTTTCAGTATGCTCTACACTAATATCCCCATGGCGTCCTTCAAAGAGATGAAAAAGTGCTGCAAGCCGCGCTGTATTTTCAGCCGCTTTTGACGCGAAGTCAACGACATCGACCCACTGGCCTTGAGGTTTTAACCCAGCTTCTACAGCATTAAAAAATAAAATCCATTGTTGTTTTGCTGCAACACTCATTTTCAACAATGGAAGTTGAATACAACCTTGATGGCTTAATTGTTCTGACTGGTTTAAGCAGGCAGTGACACGTTGCTCATAATGGGTTAGAGAATGTAAAGAGGCAGGCGGCTCTTGGTAAAATCGATTTCCCATGCTGTTGGCAGGATAAGCCATCAGGCAACGAGCTAAAAACCCGCTTTGTCGACTAATACCTGATGCTTTCTTGGTAAGTTGTTGTAATATAAGTGGTTGCATCATCAAGTTAAGTGTTAAACGTCGATTTTCAATGGTAAATCCTTGCGTTGTTTTACGATGAGCCGTAAACGTCTTGCCGTCCCACAAACGATTAAGCAAAGCTACAAAACGAGTCGGATTGCCTTGCATGCTATGGCTACCTAAGATGATGCCTGCCTCATCAGACCATAAGGATGCAGAAGGCCAGCCTTGGGCCAAATGAATAGCCAGTGCTTCTTGGGTAGCATCTTCAAAATAAAGAGTAGGTTGCAAAGGAATTTCCGGTTCTTGATGAATTAATTCATCGAGCATTTCTTTGGCATAATCAGAATCTTCTCCCGTATAAGTTGCACGTTTGATTTGGGAGAATAAACTGTCTTTTTCCATTTGCCATACTTGGTGTTGCGTTAGCGCTGATAACACTTCAGGTTCACGCCTTTTACGAATAAGTGTCTCCCAGTGACGCGCTGCTTTCGAAAAAACATTGTCTGCAGCAGTTTTTCGAGTACCAGAGCCGCTGGCAATTAAAAAATAAAGCGATACAGGACTAATTAAATAGTTGTCTCGTGCTACATTGGCAAGAGATTGGCATGATAGAGACATATTAGCCAAGGCGCTGCATGCAATTAAAGGTAGCGGTTGCTGTCCATATTGTTGATAGTCCACTACGGCTTTTCTAACAATTAAGGGAAGTGCCTCAACTGGATAAGGACAGTCAGGGGCTAAGATTGGAGAAAGCGGGATAGGTTGTCCCCATACGAAGCTTTGATGTGACTTATTTCTGATCTCTAATTCATTTTGTTCGATAGTCATTATTTTAAGGATTGTATTTTGTAATAGACTTTTATTTTACCCTAGCTTCAATATCATGCAAAATGAGAGGACTGAAAAGCTCTGTAGCTAAGAAAATAGAAGATCAAATACAAGAAGTAAATTCTTATTGCTAAATTATTGGGGCAACTACTAATTAATTTTTAGTAGTTGCCGTATAAACCAGCATTATGCTAATAACAGCCAACATTCTGTAAGCAGTTCTGTCTCAGAAACTTCATGATCAAAGTTGTAATAGCAAAAAATACAGGGCAAATCACCCAGCTGTTCATCGGAGCTTGGCAACCAATCACGATATAAACTATAAACGGTATCACTAATAGTATCTCGTGTTCCTTTATGCGTTGCTACAGCATAACGTCCTGCAGGTAAACGTCTTTCAACGATATTACCCTCAAGTTTTATTTGTTCTGGTACAGTAATCGCTAAGTCAAAACGAAAATCGGAAGGCTCTGTTGTCTTAGGATCGTCGTAAGCAAAACCAAACGCTTCTCCTGCTTTTGGCTTTAAGTTAATTGATTGAGATTTTGCCCAATCAATTAGCTGGTTAACACTTTCACCTAATTTTTCAGGCGTACCTCGATGTTCAATAATCGCTAAACGTCTAGCAGGTATTTCTTTAATCAATACATTCATAATATTACCCTGGTTTGGCAATAAATACGGTGGACGCTCCCAAAAACTCCAATTTGAATGCAGCCTAAACTCACTAGGACTCAGTCCACAGCTTTGTTTAAATACACGAGTAAATGCTTCATGAGATTCAAATCCCGCACTTATTGCAATTTCAATAATGGTTTTATTCCTATCTACGATTAATTGATGGGCTGCTCGTTTTAAACGAAGCCACCGAATATATTGTTGTAGTGATAAACCCGTATAAGCAGTAAATAAACGATGAAAATGATATTTTGAAAAGCAGGCAATATAACTCAATTGAGTCAAATCAAGCTTTTCATCAAGATGTTTGCCGATAAACTCAATTACTTTTTCTAATTGTTGCTTGTAATTCATGCTTTCCTCAATTTAAAACCATCAAACTATTTACACAAACCATGTTATCTTATTTATGTAGATATACTTTGACCATTTTTGCTAATTTTAATGCTGTTTCAATTGATGTAGCCAAACTCAGAAGCAACACTAAAAGCGATTCATGTTAAGAGCAAGAAACAAGCTCAAATAAACCTTATCAGGCATTGAGCAAATAAAAAATGACGATAAAATGTAAGAGTCGCAGAAATTCAAACCCACCCCATTTTCAATTTTTATAACTATTCTAATAACAAGATGAGTATATTGGGGCTATAGATAAGAAGATACTATGAGTGTATTAAAATTTATTATTCAAAGAGCAATCCCGTACCGTTGGTATTTGTTCGGCATTTTTGCTGCTATGTGTCTTATCACTATTGATAACACATTAAAGCCTTTTTTGGTCAAACAACTTATCGATACGGTTTCTGGAAGACAAAACACAAATCTATGGCTTATTGCTGGATTCTATGGATTTTTGCAAATAATGCTGGTCAGCAGCTGGACTCTTAGTGATTATTGTTTGACCCGTTACGTTGCCAAATTTAGGCTGGATGTCGCTGAACATTTTATGAAACGTCTCTATGATTATCCTTATAGTTTTTTCCAGAATCAATTGTCAGGAAGCTTAACTTCCAAACTAAATGATGTATTTCAGCATTTGCCCCATCTTATTTTTACTCTCATTAATCCGTTTTGCTATTTTCTGATACTCATTTCTATTTCTCTTGTGTTGCTCTTTTTTGTTGCCCCAGTTTTTGCGGTGATATTAACTCTCTGGGTGCTTTTATTTTTTTTAATCACCTTTTTTTCATTGCGACAAAGCATCATTTTGAATAAGGAATATTCTGAAGAAAAAGCAAATATTATTGGTCTTTGCGCAGATTATCTAAGTAATATGCTAAGCGTTAAAACTTTTACGACCAAGCAATATGAGCTCGGTCGTTTTGAACGTTTAAAGAAGCCTTTTATTGCTATTGCTGAACGTGGCGGCTTTTATCATACCTGGCTTTATGCCATTTTAGGTCTTTTTACTTCAATTTATGCCTTTGGATTTATTGTATTTTTGATTCTCGGTTACCAAAAAGACAGCTTAAGCCCAGGAGATTTTGCGCTGGTTGTAATGCTTAACTTCAATATTATTAATACAGTCTTTGAACTATCACATAAATTAAGAGACTTTGTTGTTGATTGGGGTGCCGTCACTCAAGCATTAGCAATGCTTGAGGAAATGCCCCAGAAACTAGACAAGAAAAATGCAAAAAACCTTGTCGTTAATCAGGGCCAAATTGTCTTTGATAAGGTTAAGTTCAATTATCATGGGGGATATTCACTTTTTCAGAATAAATCGGTTGTCATTGAAGCAGGGCAGAGAGTGGGTTTGGTGGGTTATTCTGGTGGAGGTAAATCGACCTTTGTGAATCTAATCTTACGACTTTATGATGTAGTTGATGGTCAAATTCTAATCGATGACCAAGACATTCAATCTATTACCCAAGATAGCTTACGTCAAGCGATTGCTATGATTCCCCAAGACCCAATGCTTTTTCATCGAAGCCTGATGGATAACATTCGTTATGGCAGGACAGGAGCTTCGGATGAGGAAATCATTTTAGCCTCTCAGAAAGCTCATGCCCATGAATTCATTAGCAAGTTACCTCATGGTTATGATGCTTTGGTTGGAGAGCGCGGAGTTAAGCTTTCAGGCGGTCAGCGCCAGCGTATTGCCATTGCTCGTGCCATTTTAAAAAATGCGCCTATTTTAATCCTGGATGAGGCCACGTCTCAGCTGGATTCCATTACAGAATCCAACATTCAAGACAGTCTTTGGGAGTTGATGCAGGGAAAAACAACCTTGGTCGTTGCTCATCGCCTATCTACTTTGTTGCATATGGACCGAATTTTAGTATTTGATAAAGGACATATTATCGAAGACGGTACACATACAGAGCTATTGATGCTTGGTGGTTTGTACAAAATCCTGTGGGATGCTCAGGTTGGCGGCTTTTTACCAGATAAAAACCCTTCGGATCAACTCAATTAATACTTAGAACAGTCCTAAGTCAGAAGGCTTTTGCTCTCCTTCTTGCTGTCCTATAGTAGCGACTGTCGTCTGCTCCTGTACACGTTGGTTCATTTCTTGAGTTGGATTTTCTTTTACGCGCTTATCAAGAGGTAATTCTTCTCGTATTGATAACCATTGCCTAATAGCACTTAAATCGCCAACGATAGGCTCTGCAATTTCTCGAAAAACAGCGGGTCCATTTTCACTATTGGTGAGACAAACAACCGCTTCATCGGTAGTAAGATTAATCGCTGCTAAATTGCGTCCAGTTCCATTGTCACCCCAATGAAATGCGATACGGGTTCCATCGGTATTTTTCTGAATACCAATGCCTAGACCCCAAGAGATTTGATCTAAAATATCAGTAGAAACTCCCTGGCTCATTGCTTTAGTATCTTTATCTCTTAATGATGAAACAATAGGTTTGAACATTTCCCACCTAACATAGGGATCGTTAACACAGGCTTTTAAAAATTTTGCATAATCAGAAGTTGTTGTATACAAAGAGCCTGCCGGGTGAACCATATAAAATTTTTGCTTAAGATTTACTGAACCATCTTTATCATGACCTATTGCTATTGTTGCAGCATGTGCTGGGGGATGACCAAAAATAGTAGTCACAAGGGGTAATTCCCTTGCTTCAACCGGTATGGGTTTTGACCAAAAAAATGGTGGTATTTGAGCAAAGCGGGCTTTGATTTCTTTTAGACTTTTTTCTTCAACTTGGCTGGAGTTTTTTTCAGTAATTTGTACGCTGCCGTCTACTGCTCTTTCAGCAACAAATAATTTATCCTTATGAAGGATAATACTTAATTGACCATGTACATCTAAAGTATCTTTTAATAATTTTTTAATGCGTTCAGGCGTTGGCTCTTCCTCTTCATCTGACAGTTTAATAAGACTGCAACCCGTTGGTGGCATGAAGCTACTATCGGTCATACCTATATTAGCGAATTCTTCTTGGGCTAAAGCTTCCAGTGATTTTGAAGTAATGTGTTCCACAATTTCACCTAAAAATTGATAAGCCACACCTGAATAATCAAATTGTTTTCCTACTTCAGAAACATACTTTAGAGATTCTGGGGATGAAAATTCATTAGGTAACCCTGCTTGATGAGATAGGATCATACGAGCGGTTAATTTTTTATAATTTTTATCAGCTCGCATCTCCAGAGGACCAAAATCACCGTACTCATGAAGTGGTTTATCTAAATCAATGAGACCTTTTTGCGCTAGTTTCAATACAATATAAGCAAATACAGGCTTACTCAATGAAGCGGCTTCAAAAACAGTTGAACTAGTAACTTCTTCTGGTTTGTTGACATTAGTCACACCCACCTCTTGCGTAGTAACAACTCCGCGGTCAGAAATAATTGCTGTAGCAATACTTGGGATATTAGTTCTTTTTTGCAACTCACCTAAGGAGCTTGTTAGCTCTTTAGATGGATTGGGTCTTGGAAATGGATTTATGCCCCAATTATTCGTTTTACCACATAGCTCATCAAGAGTTCTAGCAAAACCCCATTTGGGGAAAAAATAGTGTGAAGCCAGTTCTATTTGAATTGTCGAAGGGATAATGTGTTCCGCAAGAATATGTCCATTATGCGAATTAGCAAAGAATACCACGGCACTCTTATCTTTTAAATTGACTGCAACCCATGCTCTACAATCATTCATGTCGCCTGAGTGGTAAGCCGTAACAACATCCTCCTTTTCATTGGTTTGTAGCCCCCAACCTAAGCCCCATGCGACATGACTTAAAATGAGCTCGGGTATCTTGTCTCTAGCAATTCCGATCGCTCCAGCTAAACCTCTATCGTGCGTCATGAAGGCATGCGGAACAAAAGGATTTTCAATGGAGTTGTCATGGCTTAGATGTTTGACAAACTTTGCATAATCTGTTGCTGTAGTTCGTAGTGTATTGGCGGCACATGGTTTGGGTTCTTTACATCCATATTGCGAGATTACAGCTTCTATCAACTCCAAATTGTTTGAAAGTTTACCTTTATCAGGTAACTGTCTAAGAATTCCTGGAACTACTCTTTCCGGAAAAGAGCGATTGACTATTTTTCCATTCTCTAACCAATAGGCTGTTAGTTGCTCATCTTCTTTTAGTATGACAATCTGACCAGGCTTCATTTCATCAAACAAGGGTTCTTTTTCAGCATGCAAAAGCAAGTGATAGGCCTTTGGTGGCTCATAAGTGCTATGAGTCATGTCACAATGATCAAACACATGGTTTTTGGCCAATGTTTCTAGATTTGCTTCAGTCAATTTTTCAATCACTTGATGTAAGTACACAATACCAACATTTGAATATCCATGCATTTTTTCTTTAGAATCTTTTTCTTTAGGATTAGGAATGAACTGAAACTTCATTTCACCATGAGCAAGGCCTGTTGTATGTGATAACACCATCCTTGCAGTAAGTGCTTGGGCACAGACAACAGCAGATGTG
Source organism: Legionella maioricensis (assembly GCF_023618015.1). Lineage (GTDB taxonomy): Bacteria > Pseudomonadota > Gammaproteobacteria > Legionellales > Legionellaceae > Legionella > Legionella maioricensis. The sequence goes on along the minus strand of NZ_JAJKBJ010000008.1, from coordinate 56,822 downwards.
TTAGACATATCAAATTTCATTCCATCTATCTCAAATTCTTCTAACGGCAAGATATGAAAAAGAGGGGTATCTAAATCAAATTGACTCAGGTTGAATTTATCTAAATTAAATTTACCTGTCCCTTTCTCTGCTTGATTCGTCGCATTTGACTGAATCAACTTTTGCACTAAATAAGCAAATACGGGTTTGCTTAGCGAGGCTGCTCCAAAAACGGTTTCTGGTTTCACTCTCGTAGGTGGTGTAAGACCTGTTAGAGTAGTTATTAATTCAGACTCTTGAGGATCGGCCAATTTATAGGTATCAGTACAACTTTTTCGTAACTTTTGATATGAGGATTGATTACTTTCATTTAACTGTATTTGATGAACGCTTTGTGTCGTTTGATTTACATAATAAAGTTTGTCGTCAAATAAAACTACAGCATCTTTAGTTCCTAATCCCAGCTTATTAAAGGGACACTTGAGTGGATCAACTGGTATTGCAAAAAGACCGCAACCCTCTGTAAGGCCTTGTTCTTGAGTAGATATGATTCCATCACTGCTTATGAAGGCAATAGAAACTCCTGGAATCTGTGCTTTAGACATGACGTCCAGCAAAAGTAATTCTGCCATTTTTGCATAAGACATAAAATTGCTCAAAATACAAACTAGTGATTTAATTATACCTGATGCCGTAAAATTTATTCTCAATCAGCATTTTTTTACGAATTTTTTAACATTGGCGGATGCTCAGGTTGGCGGCTTTTTACCGAACAGAATCCCCCTAGATGGATTAAGTTGATATTTAATTAAGATTGGATCGGTAAAAATAGCACCGATCCAAATTTACATCTATTGTTTACATTTTGTAGGCATCTAAGATACTTTTAAGCCAAGTCTTTGCCTCTAGACTGACCTTGTCATCATTCAAAGCAATGTCACAAACATCATATTTTCGTGAAATTTCTTCACCATACATATCATCTAAGGCCTTATTCCAAAGCATTAGTACAGTGGAAGCTGAAGTTTTTCCTACTTGTTCAAGAATGCCATAAAGTCTATCCTTCCAATAAGCATCTAAAGCTTTTTCTAACCATGCCATGATCTCTGATGTTAATCCAATGTCGTCAAGACCTTTTCCTTCTCCAAATCCTTTTTCCCATTTTTTGGTTCTTAGATGAGCATATTTTTTACCGTATACGCTGTTAACCCATTCCATGTAGTTTTTTCCTGTTTGGATACCTATAGTGGAATCAGGATCGTGTTTCACGTTTTGTTTCAGTTCATCTAAGAGTTGATGCCATTGTTTTTCAAACTCAGCCTTATTATTTGTTTTCATTTCCTTTTCAAATGCTACATATTGTTTTAATTCATCAGGAGTGAATATTTCCTTAACCCAATCATGTTCAAGATGTTCTGCCATTTTATATACCTCAATCAGCTGAATAATGGTTTCCCATGGAATGGATTGATTGATATCAACAGAGTTAATAATGCTTCTTAAGGTTTTAGCTCCGGAAGTACATGCCGCTGCTTTTTGTTCTAACACTTGAGCTTGGGCCTCAAAATGGTTTAGCGCATGACGTTCTTCAGAGAGCAAGGTTTTGATTTGTGACAACTCAAAACCAAAAAACTTTAAAGCAATAATCTGTTGTAATTTCAATAAATCCTTCTCGGAGTAAATACGATACCCATTGGACTGTCGCAATGAAGGTTTAAGTAAACCAATGCGGTCATAATGATGCAATGTTTGCACCGAAACACCGGTCAATTTGCTTAAGTCTTTTACGAACCATTGAGTCATAGTATTACCTCCTTAGGAACAAAGGTAAGATATATAGTAACAATAGGGTCAAGCGGTTTTTTCATAAAATGGATGTTTATTTTTTTATACCTAACGTTTCAAGGACAAATCGGCAACGCTCTTCAATCGCATTATTAGGCACAAGCACAATTTCAAAACCAAACTCTTTGTATACCTCTATGTGAATTTGCTCAAAAATAAGGGCATCTTCATAACTGATTTTGCGAGCGGAGGTTGGTTCAATAAACCCCAAGTTCTCAAAAAAGAATACTTTGCGTTGATAGATACCCGCTTTTAGGCAGCGGTCAACTTCAGCTAATAAAACAGGTGAGGGTGTAAAATCACGATGATGCCAATGAGCGGAATAACGTCCCAATGCATAAGCACAAAATGGTGATCGATCATAAAATTGTAACTCACCTTTAGCATTCAATTGCCTTAATTTTTGTGTTAAGGCAATCTTATCTACAAAATCAGCCTGCTCCCATGGGCGCATAGTTCCCTTTGCCTGCTCTTCTGCAATGACATCCGTTGCAGATTCAGGAATCACTACATGCCCTAATCTTTTCAATGCCAAAATAACAGAAGTTTTTCCACTGCCTGGGGTGCCAGTGAAGATAAAACGATTTGCTTGTTCTAATCTATTCATTTAATTCAAATCTTTTTTGGATCTCACCGTTTATCTCAATGTTTTCAAGGAACATCTTAAGAGGTCGAACCCATAGTTTAAAATCACCGTAAAGCGCTCTGTACACCACCATATCTTCCAAGCTTTCCGAATGCCTGGCGATATCAATTACTTCATACAAATTACCTTTATAATGACGGTATATTCCTTTTTTTATAAAACTCATAGTACCTTCTTCATATAATAACGCTTATGACCTTTAGGGCAGTCATCCAGAACTCCAAACTCTTCGTAACCATATTTGAGATAAAAATCTTTTGCTTGAAAATCAAAGGTATCGAGGTGAATTAAAGTAACTCCTAATTCTTTAGCTTTTTCCTCAACTTTATTGAGTAAAATGGTACCCAAACCTTGGTGGCGATATTTTTCCTCAACAAAAAAGACACTGATGTACAGGATCTTCCATGTATAAACCTCCGAACAAATACCCGCTATTATTTCATCACCATTCTTGATCGTAACATTTATATCAATTACTTCAGGTTTTTGTGTGGAAGGGACGCACGATGTATTAAACTCAAACAACTTTTGATCTACAATTTTAAATGAATCTTTTGCATTGAACTCCAATTTATAGTTTGTATTTGGTACATACACATCGTGGCTATCAGTTGTTTTTTTAATTACGGCATCACTTTCTGCATGCAAATTGGTTAATTTTTTAGTAAACCACAAAATTAAATCATCATCCAAAGGATATGTTTCCCCAGGAATGGTTGGTTTATAACTATAAGTTACCCCTAAACCATCAGGAATATAACCACGGGTAACATAAAGTCGTTGAGCTTGTCCATATCCTCCATCGGAACCACCATATAACCCAACACCAATACCTACAACATCACACTGACTTGCTGCCTTGTCTTCAGCAACAGTGAGTAAAGCACTGCCTATTCCGAGCTTGCGAAAAGCAGGCAATACATTTAAGTCCATAATTTCTGGGATTTCTTTATGAGCAAAGGGTTCATAGTGTGAGGCCCATTTTAGAGTAACATAGCCCGCAATTTGGTCTTGAACATAGGCTACCCAAACTACTCGCTCAGATTGTTGTTGTTCTTGATGATACCCTTCAAACAAGACGTAAGGTTTTTGCCAATTTGCTTTTTGAAACGCATCGACCAAAACGGGGATATCAGATAATTCCATTAGCTTAATGGCAATTGACCGTTGGTTTTCTGCTAAAGGTTCAAGCTGTTTTATCATGTACACCATATTCCACTCATACCCTGCAGGTTTTAAATCAAAAAGAGCGTTAAAACCAACTGACTGATAAAATCGGTAGGTTTTAAGGTAATTCTCTTCCAATTCAGAGGGGCTAAGTGTTTCAACGGTTATGGTTTTAGCTCCTTGTGTTGCAGCAAAATGGCAAGCCGCTTCGATTAATTGCTTTCCTACACCTTGACGATGATAATCACGTTTTACAGCCATCCAGTAAATATTGGCATTATTAGGATAAGGAAAATCAATAGAAACGAGGCCCATAGTGTCATCTCCATCTTTCGCCGCAAAATTAGTGCGTGTGTTTACACCTATTGCGTAGTGCTCGTTCGCTTCTGGTAAACCAAAGTATTCTGGCAAATCCTTTGTAATGGTTCGACATAAGGTTTGAGCCCAATCTCCCGTTATTTTTTCGATTTGAATCATAGTATTTTCCCTACCGCAGTATCTCTCGCATCACCTTCATAGCCATCTGGATCATCAAATGGCATGTCGATATAACCATTATTTCTATAAAATCTTAGAGCATCCGGTGAGGACTCCACGTGCAAGCTTTGATATCCTTGGTTTTTGAGCCACTTTTCACATAACGCCAAGAATTGGCTACCGTATTGATGGGTTCTTTTTTCCTCATCAATCACAATGATACGCAAAGCGGCTCTCTGATGAGGCCATAATTGCAGATGGGCATAACCAATGATGTCGCTTCCTTGAGATAAAACAAAATGAACATGAGCATCATGCTCAAAAGTCCAAGTGTAAGGGTCAGAAAGCCCAGCTTTATCAAAAAAATAGAATTGTCTGAAATGACGTACTTTATCCCATTCTCGCGGCGTTAATGCCTTCACCACTCTTAATCCATTAAACCCTGCTTTTTTATCAATTGTTGCAATAAAATCTTCTTTGCCCAAACAATAGGCAGTAATGTCATAGGGATATTGATGGGCCAACTCTTGTTTTAAACGAGCATAAGCTTCTCTATCTTCTGGATGTGCTCTCATCCAGTCCCTAAATTTTAAATGCCGCTCGATTTCGGAATTTCCAAACTCAAAAATATGAGCATGATGTGTTCGTAGACTTTCTCCCTTTTGGAAATAGCGGCGAAAAGGAATACCGTATTCTCCTTTGGCTTCATAGCCAAGTGCCTGCATAGCAGCATTGGCACTGTCCACTTTGCTAATATCTAAAACAACTGGAATCATATCGATTACTGGTTTTGCAGCCAAACCTGGTACTGATGTGGAACCGATATGATGAATTTCAATGCAATTACTGCCTAATGCTTTTTTAATTCGCTTTGCTTCCTGTTCAAATTGCATAGGCCAATTAGCATTATAAGGAACTACTTCGATGAGTCTTTGTTCTTGGTTGACTTCCATCATTTATTCTCTCTCTTGAATATGCTGAACTATTTCACCCACAAATGCAGTGACTTCTTGATAGGTTTCTTCGGTCAAGATATCGCTTGCATGATTTAGTTCAGCTTTAGTTAATGCTCGTTGAATTAAAACTCGCCATTTTGGGAATTGATTTTTAGCCCAAGTTCCAGCTTTTAACTTAGAGCCTTGTTCCTGATGTTGGAGCACATACAAAGCCCGGCATAGAGTTAATACAACATAATATTGGTACCCTAAAGAATTTTTGGTATGAGTAACCCAATCTTGCCACTCAATGGCCTGTTTTTTGACATGCTCTATAAACTCACTATTTGATACAGGAGCAATAATCGACTTTGCTGATGGACCATATAGAATGAGGCTATCTCTTTGCAACAAATAATAATTAATAAGCCAGTCAGTCCCCGCCTGTTTGAGGTGAAACGGTTCCCCTGGGCTAATGACAGCAATTTGACCTGGCTCTGTCTTAAAATGTTGTAACATTTTATAAGATGCATAAGCTACTTCAATTCGGTCATTCCAAGCTGGAAAATGCTGAACCAGATTGGCATGCAAATCATCTAAAGCCGCGAATTCTTCTGGTGTCATTTCTTTGTTTAATGCCACAAGAACATCAATGTCGCTGGTTGTTTCATCAAAATCACCCCAAACAAATGAACCATACACATAAACGCCCAGCAAATGTTCCTTTAAAATTGATTGCAAACCGGATAGTAAGTCATTAAGTAAATGATGCACTACCCTAAACTCTGTATGTGGTTTATTCATTTGCTACCCCACTATCCACTAAGAGACTCTTCTTTTCGTTCATCTGGTAAAAACCCACCTACCTGCGCATCCCATAGTGTTTTGTACAAACCACCGCGATCTAATAGTTCAGCATGTGTCCCGTCTTCAACGATATGGCCTTTATCAAATACTAAAATTCGGTCCATATGCAGCAGAGTCGATAAACGATGTGCAACGACTAAGGTTGTTTTTCCCTGCATCAACTCCCAAAGACTGTCTTGAATGTTAGATTCTGTAATAGAATCGAGTTGAGAGGTGGCTTCGTCCAACATTAAAATGGGCGCATTTTTTAAAATCGCACGTGCAATGGCAATGCGCTGGCGTTGACCACCTGAAAGCTTCACCCCACGTTCCCCGACCAAGGTCTCATAACCTTCTGGCAAAAGACTGATGAATTCATGTGCATGGGCCTTCTTGGAGGCTGAAATGACTTCCTCATCCGAAGCTGTTGTCCTGCCATAACGAATATTATCCATCAGGCTTCGATGAAAAAGCATTGGGTCTTGTGGAATCATGGCAATGGCTTGTCTTAAACTCTCTTGAGTCACTTCGGATAGGTTTTGACCGTCGATTAGAATTTGCCCATCCACCACCTCATATAGTCGTAAAATCAAATTAACAAAAGTGGACTTGCCGCTTCCTGAATAGCCCACCAAACCCACTTTTTGACCGGCTTCAATTGTGACGGACTTATTTTGGAACAGGGAGTAACCACCTTGGTAATGAAATTTCACCTTGGAAAATTCAATTCGTCCTTGCGTGACCACTAATTGGGATGCATTATTTTTATCCTGTATCTCATGAGGGATGACCAATGCATTTAAACTTTGTCTTGCCTTGCCTAAAGCTTGGTTAAATTGGTCCACTTGGTACATGGTGTACCACATCATGTGTCCCAATTCCATGGAAAGCCCAAGAATCAAAGCAAAATCACCAATGCTCATCAGTCCCTTGCCATACAAGTGAATTAAGGTAATCGAGGCCAAACCTATCATTACCGCAATCATTCCACCCTGTGCGCAGCATAACAAAACAATAAACAGCTCTTTTCTTTGAAAAGCCCGTTGTACCAAGCTAAAAAACGTGTTCATACGTTCCACTTCGTAGATTTTGCGTGAAAAAATACGAATATTGGATTGATTCGCCAGGCTATCGACTAATTGCCCAGAAAGCTGCGATTCGGAATTTGCATGGTCATCGGACAATTGAACCAATCGTGCCGACATCCAAATACTAAATGAGGCAAAGGCAATGAACCAAAGAAATAAAATATAAAAAAACAGGACATTAACAAAATAGGCTGTAATAAATGAAACCACTAATAATGAAGCACCACGAAGAAAGTCGATAGACACGCGATGCAAAATAATCTCAAGATTATCAGCAAGAGTAGTAATTTGTGTGGCAATTCTCCCCGATAGATTATCCTGAAAAAATTGCGTACTACTTCCCAACACATACTCAAACATTTGGCTAATGATTTGGTTTTTAAGCACTGCTTCGTATTTATAGTTCAAGTACCCGATTGTTCGCCAGGTGATATTGTCAAAAACAATAAAGTTCACTACCAGTAATCCAGCGATCCAATACAAAGAGGAGAAGTCCGTACTTGTTTTTGCTGCCAAGGTATTAATAAAGGATTTAATCAATAAACTATTAAACGGTCCCCAAAATCCAGCCATTAAAGCAAGCAGGATAAATAAAAAAACCATGCGTCGATACGGTTTTAAAAAATGCCACATAAAAGAGCCTATGTGGTTAGGCAAACGATTAGTCATGATGAACACCCTCTGATTGTTCCTCATTGAAATGATGTATCTTCCCTTGATGAACGTGATACTTAGTTTCAATGTGAATGGAATCTAAAAAATCATAATCGTGAGAAATAACCAGTATTGCACCTGAAAATTCACGTAATACTTGAATGATATGATCGCGTGTTTCCAGATCTACATTGTTGGTTACCTCATCTAAAATAATTAGCTTAGGCGGATTGGCAGCAATTAAGGCTAAAGAAAGCCTTGCCTTTTCACCACCAGAAAGATCTTTGACCTTTATTTCTACCTCGATGTTTTTGCGAAATAAAAAGTCATTCAAATGGACACGAAGTTCAGCATGAGAAGCATGGGGCATCTGACTTTTCATCAAATCCAGAACTGTTTCGTCACAATTCAGATGTTGATAATGCTGATCGAGATACCCAACTGTATTGCGCTCTGGAAGAGTCCACTCACCTGTTCTCTTAATGTGACTATCCTCCAAGATCGCTTTGACAAAGGTGGACTTCCCTGATGCGTTGTCCCCATACAATGCCACCCGTTCGCAGCCATTCAAGTGAAAATGAATCTCTTCAAGAATCACATCGAAAGCCTCGTAGGCAATAGAAGCGTCTTGAATACTGATTAGGGGCTTATGGTGGTCAAGACCGTTTAATTTAAATTTGGGCTTAATCGTTTCCGGAAGGTTTAAAGATGAAAGCTCTTCAAGCACCTGTTGTTTTTTATGATTAATCTGACTTAATCGTTTATTTCCTGTTGTCATTGCATTGGCAAGCTTTGTATGAGACCGAATCGTTGGCCATTTACGCTGCGCTATCTTTTTTTCACCCTGAACACGAGAACGTTTATTCCGTTCTTGTTCTCTCATTAGAGCAAGATGTGATTCTTTCTTCTCCCGTGAAATCCGTGATAATTCCTGTTCAATCGATGCTTTCTTGTCTTCAAGCATTTGCTGATAATCACAATAAGCCCCTCTAAATACAGCGAGCTTACCTAAATCAATATGCCATAGAGTATCTGCGACTGTATTGATGAGCTCCGTATCATGAGAAGCAATGACCAACGTCCCCGGATAATGCAGGAGCATACGCATTAAAGAACGGCGATTGCGTCTGTCCAGATGATTTGTGGGTTCATCCAACAACAACACATTCGGATCTTCAGACAATATCTTGGTTAATGCTTGGTTTAATCGTTGACCACCACTTAAATCAGGACATTCTTCAATCACTTGGGGTAAATAACCAATACGAACATCCTGTGGCATTTTAATTTCGCCAGCAGAGGCTGAACAAAGACCAGCAAATCTCTTAAGTAAGGTTGATTTTCCTGAGCCATTTCGGCCAATCAGTGCAATACGCTCACCAAAGTGAATTTCACCACTGAAGTCTTGAAAACAGATTTTATGCGGGTAGATAAGACCTAGGTCTTTAAATTGAATCGGTTTATGATGCATGATTTACTCTTAAGCATATCTTTTAGGACAATAAAAATAGAAAATCAAAAATGATTTACTCTCTCTGCCCTGTAGAAGGGCGTACTTAAGATGTAATTTTCATGGCGTTATAAACCTACTTTTGATGGTTTTTTATATCACTTGATATTTTAATGCAAAATAGTTGCTGATGTCAATTTTTATTTCACTCTCTTTGGGCTCGCGAAACCATCTTTTTTATAAGAATTTCTTAGGCTTCAAATAGGCCTAGTGTAATGAAATGAACTCCTTATTTATTCCAATCCGTAAACTGGGATATTATCCCGTCTGTAAGGAGAGGAGTCCATTTCATTACACTAGGCCTATTTGAGGAAAAAGCGAAGGATTGGATGGCACAACAATCGAAAAAACTTTCATCCAAGGTTAACATACATTTTAATTATGGCGGCAAAGGTAGTGTGGTTACAATTTTTGCTTCTTTAGAGGAAGCAGAATGGTTGATGTCACATCTTAATGGTGAGTCACTAAAAAAAGAATGACTGAACACAATTTATTCGATAGAATGATCATAATTTAACCGCTCCAGGAAAAAGTGTTCGGTTGACTGTTGTTTCAAACCAAATTAAGGAAAATGGTAATGAGTAACATTCTAAACATTAAAAATCAATTTCACCTCTCAATACACAACCTTAATGCCTTATGTACAGGATTGTTACACCTCAATCCAATACATAAAAAAAGTACGGGTAATTAATTCAATAATTACGGGATTTTCCGTCACTTTGTTTCTCTTAAGGTAAGTCCGAAACTCATGTGACACCGTTTAGCATTAAAAAGTGGATGCCCACTCGTTGTAAGGAAGAACCATGACGTATCAAAAATTGGAACTTGAGTTAGCTTTAGACCTTCATCCGTCAGAAAACATGGAGCAGGACAACCCCAATCAAAAAACAAAAAAAGATAAAGAACGTTTTGAGAAGATTGTAATTACTCAAAATAAAATACAAAAAATCAAAGAAGAATTGAATCAATTGATTCAGGCGATGAATCACAATCCAAGCTTATTATCGCGTGCTGCCAGTTTCTGGAATGAAATCCCCTTATGGCAAAAAATTACTGCAGGTGTCGTGCTCACCGTACCAGTGTTGATGATTGGACTCATGGCAAATCTTGCAGCCCTTATTACGCTCAGTATTGTTACTGGAATTGTTTATACGGTAAGCCATATCCTTCTTGAAAATCATCAGAGTCAAAATGCAGACAATATCGAAGGTTTAAAGGCAGGAATCTCAAGTCTTGCTGATCTGCTGGACTCGGTTATTTCAACTCTAGATCTCTTACGCGAACAGCTGGCAATTGAAATTGATGCATTCCAGAAAGAAAATACGCGCCTAACCGCTAATATTGATCAATTTTGTGAGCAAATTAAAACATTAAAGTCACAAATTAATGAGCTTACGGATACCGAAAAAGCACTGCGTGCCACTCAGATTGAACTTGAACTTACTAGCAAAAGGCTCAAAGACTCAAACGATGCGCAGTCTCAAGCTTTAGAAAATACTCAAAGACAATTAGAACAGGTTGCTCAGGCGTATAAAGAAAATCAAAATCAGTTATCTGATAAAATAAAAGAACTGGATAACGTGAAAGAAAAAATGGGAATAGAAGTTGAACAGGCGCGGGCTGTTGGACTGGTATTAAGTGGAACAGTTGAAACATTTTCTAATATGGTTATTCAAGACAAAGAACAACGAGCTGCTTTTCAAAAAAGATTAGAGGAATTTCTAACCAATAAAGAGAAAAGCTTTGTTGAGGTGGCAGACCGAATTTGTGATGCCGAACGCAAACTGTCAATAGTTACCAAACAATTAGAAGAAAGTAATCAGCGGTATCGCAAACTTTTAGACCGACAGGAACAACAGATTATTCGCCTGGAACAAATTGATGTGTATCAATCTGAAGAGACACAGGAATCGTTTGATGGTGTTAAGCCAAGCATCAAAGGGTTTTATGCAATAAAAAAAGAGGCTCCTTTTTTAGCTGTTTCTACCCATGGGGCACAGATGACCGTTGTGATATAAAAAGGCAATATATTCCTTTAGGACTTATGGGTCGTAAGACTTTAAGCTGGGTATTGATGCGCCACAATTTAGGTAGGGTAACGACAGAGATGACTCATTTGGCTGCGATTAATATTTTGTTTGAAAATAATAAGTTTTGATGATTTGAAAAAGAATATCGTTTAAATGACCTATAACTCTCTCAATCAAAATATTAGATTGATGGGGTTTTGATTGAGCCAGAATCGTGCTAATTGCATCGTCGTGCTGTACCTCTTTGGCCAGTATTAGTAATAAATGTTCAGGTTGTGTGTAAAGGAACTCATAAATTAACCCCTGAAGATTTTCTTGAGTCACTATTCTCGTGGATAAAAAAATTAAGCACTCACGTTCGAGTGTATTCAATAAAATAGTCACGTTTTTTGAACTCCACAAATAGAAATCTTTTCAAAACACTCTCATGAAAGAAAATAGCTTTTGTAACAAAAATGGATGCCCATCTTATTCAATTCTAGGATAATCTTGCATCAGAAACATGAATTAACTGAGAAAAAATGGGTTTTTTTATTTGTTCCATGGGCCTTTATCTCTAAAATGATCTTTCTAGCATAAACATCCTAATTCAATCAATAGTGTCTCATTCGTGTGGCTGCTATTCATGAAAAAAATCAAAACTGGTTTTATACTCATGGATAAGGGTAATGACTGACTTGATAAAATGAGTGCAACTTTTATTCCCATCGGTATGATTACTTTAGGTATTCTACTTCTTTCAAAAGGAGGGTATCTAATTCATGGCCTTCTTCGTGAAACAAATGGATATCGTTACCACTGGATTGCCTAATTGACTCTTATTGGTCTGTTCATATTGAGCTATTTAAGCTGCATTCTTTACGGTGTTTTTATTGATCCCCACTGTCTTAATTATTTTTATGCCTCTGTATTTTTATTGGGCGGACTTTATGTTTATTTATCGTGTCAGTTAATGGAAAAAACGATTAAAAAAACAGAAATGATTAATGATTGATGACTTAACGTTGCGTTTTGCAACATTGGAACATCGAAGCAAACATGATGGACTCACTGGTTGTAACACAAGGGAGCATCTTCTTGATGTGCTCAATACTTACTTCCAGAATATACAAACAGGTGGTGGAATGTGTGTCATCATGTTCATTGATATGGATAACTTTAAATTGGTGAATGATAACTTTGGTCATGATGTCGGTGATAAGGTGTTGCAAAATTTTATCACATTATTAAAACAACGGCTTCGAAAAAACGACTTGATTGCGCGTTATGGTGGTGATGAATTTATTGCAGTGATGAACCATATTTCTTTGGAGGAGGCTTCTCATATAGCACGAGATATCGTGCAACTTGCATCAAAGTCTTATGATGCCAATGAGTTTAACGTTGGATGCTCGGTAGGTATCTCCATACTAAATCGTGATTCTGTATCAGTCATTGAGATCATCAAACAGGCTGATATAGCCTGTTATGCTGCAAAACAAAACATCACATACGATTCGGTTTGCATTTACAATGGTTCATAAGCAAGTGGAGCATCCAATTAATTTACGCTCATAAACCGAATCCGTTATTTCTATTAATTTGTTCTCCTTGTTGCTTTTTGTTGTGTCATAGGCTCGGCTCGTCGTTTTTTATTTTCTATCTTAGCGTTGACAAAATACCCCTTATGGGTATATACCTATAGGGGTATACAGGAGAAAATACATGTCAAAACACCCAGAGCATCACCACGAATTATCCCGACTTAATCGAGTTACAGGTCAGCTTGAAGGCATTAAGCGGATGATTGAGGAGAAACGCTATTGCGTGGATATTCTGTCGCAACTACGCGCTGTTCGTAATGCGGTAAAAACCATTGAGCTTGGCGTGCTTGAGCGCCACGTGTTGAATTGCCTTAATGAAGCGGCCTGCCATGGCAATCAGGAATCTCGCCAGGAAAAAATGGATGAGATTATGGCCTTGCTTAAAAAATACGATTGAGGTGCATGATGAGTACAAATAAACACGGTTCTCAGCACCATAAAGAAGCACACAGTTGCTGCAATCATCAGCATTCACAAACATCTGCGCCTACTGTGACGACATCAAAAAACGCCCTGTATACTTGCCCCATGCATCCCCAAATCCGTCAAGATAAACCAGGAACCTGTCCCATTTGCGGCATGGCGCTTGAGCCTGAGCAGGTGAGTTTAGCTGAGCAAAAAAATCCTGAATATGAGGATATGTTTAGGCGTTTTATACTGTCCTCTATCCTCAGCATCCCGGTTGTTCTCTTAGCGATGGATGAGTATTGGATGGTCGCACCTACTCGAATGTCCTTATCCTTGTGGCTTCAAGCAGCACTGACCACTTTGGTGGTTTTAGGTTGTGGCAGGCCTTTCTTTGTTCGTGGTTGGCAATCGCTTTTGTCCCGTCACTTGAACATGTTTACCCTGATTGCTTTGGGAACAGGCGTTGCCTGGGGCTATAGTTTAGCGGTAGTTATTTTCCCCCAATTGCCACCCCTACATATGCAGAAAAGCAGCATGATGCCGGTGTATTTTGAAGCAGCAGCAGTCATTACGACCTTGGTGCTTTTAGGGCAAGTATTGGAATTAAAAGCACGCGAGCGCACAGGGGATGCCATTCGCGCATTGCTTCATTTAAATCCAACCCTTGCTCACCGATTGAATAATGAAGAGCAAGAAGAGGACATCACACTTGATGAAGTAGCGGTAGAGGATAGGTTGCTTGTGCGCCCCGGTGAAAAAATTCCGGTTGATGGGGAGGTAATTCGCGGGCAAAGTGATGTCGATGAGTCCATGTTAACCGGTGAGCCTATGCCTGTCGCCAAAGAAGTTGGCAATCAAGTCATTGGCGGGACGCTCAATCAACATGGCAGTCTCATTATAAAAGCCGCTCATGTGGGTAAAGACACCATACTTGCCCGCATTATCACACAAGTCAGTGAAGCACAGCGTAGCCAAGCGCCTATTCAGCGTTTGGCCGATGCTGTATCGGCTTGGTTTGTGCCAATCGTTTTAGGGATTGCGATACTTTCGTTTCTCGTCTGGTTTTTAATAGGCCCTGCGCCTTCCTTAAGCTATGGCTTAATCGCTGCCATCTCCGTACTGATTATTGCCTGTCCTTGTGCTTTAGGACTTGCAACGCCTATGTCAATCATGGTTGGGATAGGTGAGGGCGCACGACGTGGTATCTTAATTAAAAATGCAGCATCACTAGAGCAATTACGCAAAATCAACACGTTGGTGGTGGATAAAACAGGAACACTGACTCAAGGCCATCCGGCATTGACCCAAATTATCCCCAGTGGTCACTGGCAAGAAGCGGAACTTTTGGTTCTTGCCGCCTCCCTTGAGCGGCATAGCGAACACCCATTGGCTAGAGCGCTACGTGATGAAGCGCAAAGACGTCAGATGACACTGAAAGAGGCCACCGATTTTATTGCAGTCCGAGGAAAGGGGGCTCAAGCGCAAATCGATAGTGCGATGGTTGCCATTGGCAATGCGCACTGGTTGTCTGTTCCTGACAATGAAATTCCAATTGCTGCGTTAAAAGCACAAGAAGAAGGGGCTACTTTGATTTATTTAACGGTTGATAAACAATTGGCGGGTGTTTTTATTGTGACCGACCGTATTAAAGAGTCCAGCCAACTTGCAGTTGCTTCTCTTATGAAAAAGGGTATTCACGTCATCATGCTCACGGGTGATAATGCTATGACTGCAAACGCGGTGGCCCAACGCGTAGGTGTTACAGAGGTGATTGCAGAAGTATTGCCCGATGAAAAAAGCAAAGTGATTTCCGAACTGCAACAAAAAGGACATGTGGTTGCCATGGTGGGAGATGGAGTTAATGATGCCATTGCGTTGGCAAAAGCCGACATTGGCATTGCGATGGGAACCGGTAGTGATGTGGCGATTGAAAGTGCTGGCATGACCTTATTATCAGGTGATTTAAGCAAGCTTTTAGAAGCCTACGAATTATCGGTCCATACGGTACAAAACATTCAACAAAACCTCTTTTTTGCCTTTTTTTATAATGCACTGGGTGTGCCGGTTGCAGCAGGCGTTCTTTATCCACTCACGGGCTTGTTGCTTAACCCGATGATAGCCGGTACGGCCATGGCACTCAGTTCAGTGTCAGTGATTGTCAATGCGTTGCGTTTGCGTCATAAACTGACATGATAGAAAAAGCAATGAAGGACTTAGGTAATTTTAGGGGCAGAGTATACATGATGAATAAAAAATGGCGCTTGAACTATTTTGTAATTTCATAATAGCTCGAAAGTCCATCTTAGTGCATGCTAAAAACCCTCCTTGAATTTAAAAAACAGGCAGCAATTAAATAAGGACAAGGGGCAGGCATCAGCTGATTCGTGATGGCTCTTGTGATAAGGACAGGGGATGTCAAGCCTTAAATTTCTTTAAGCTTAACTTAAATAGGTTGTTTGCTGTATTTATTGAAAAATTTTAAAGGTTGCAGAATAAATAACCCTAATTCTCTTATTCAAGGATATATACCCAAGAAACCTCAAGATGCGAGTTTTAAGATCTCAAAGTTGTCATTGATTCTATCACTAAGAGAGTTGGCAATATTCGGCAGGATATTGTCAAAGAAATCCCAAATAGCCTGTTTAAAATCCTTAGCACTTTTAAAGAATCGGTTATTTCTAACTTTTTCATTCATTAATTTCCACAAGCGCTCTATGGGGTTCAAATTTGGACTATAAGCCGGTAAATAATGGAGTTTGATTTTGAGTTTTTTCGCTTCTTTTTTTACGTCCTTGGCACAGTGATAACCTGCTCTATCTAATATCAAGTGGATACGTTTATCAGATTGATATTCTTTTCGTATGATGCGCAGATACTCGATGATTGATTCGGCATTAATCGTGTCATACTGCCGAACAATGCTAGAGGCTAAATCGTTTAATTTGATAGCCCCAATCAAGTTCATTCTTGTTCGAGAAGCAGTGGTTGCTACTTGTTTTGTTTCACCTGTCCTAATCCAACCATAACTCAGCTTAGTTGCTTGGCTGGGATGAACAGAATCCATGAATAATATGGGCTCGTTACCCCCAGAGACTGTTTTGAGCCGCCGATATTTCTTAATGAAATTCTTCTGCAACATGCTATCAGCTTTGTGTGGCACACCTTTCGGTTTCTTATAACTGAAACCATTACGATGCAGCCATTTATTAAGACCAGGTACACTATATTTTATTGACCAGCGAGCGTAAATGTAATCAGCAATGTCTTGTACTTGATGGTAGGTGTGTTGCTCTAGGTGGGCAATCAGCTCCGCTGTCATTTCCTCATCCAATCGGCTTTCCGAACCACCATTTGCAGGTTTTAATTTAGACTCCCGGTAATCATTCAGATGCCGGATGATTGTGCTCTCATGTTTCCGCAGCGCCTGAGATATCATTGGGACTGTCCAACCCTCACAGCGAAGCAATACTGCTTTGATACGATCACGCTCTTTACCGTCATTGGTCTCTTCGTGTCGCATTTCAAGACGCTCTTTTTCTAAGGCAGTCAGTTTGATTCTTTTCATCTGCATAGCTTGATCTCTCTCGATCAAAAAAGCAAGCATCTTCAAAGATCACGGGTATATATTTTGCCAGAATTAGCATCGATGCGTAATTTAATTTTTTTATCCTCTTTACCAAGGGCCTTTGCCTCATACTGACTGCCGTGCGCTTCAATTTTGAAAATAGTATGATAGTCCGCGTCTTCAATTCTCTGGGCCGCTTCAAGCATTGAGATGGGGTATTTCGTGGTTTTTAAATTGGTGTTGATAAAGTCCCCTGTATTGGGGTTCATTCGAAGAATAAGCTGAATCCCTTTCTCATCAAGGCTTCCACCTCATATAAACCATCATCAAATTCAACCTCTCTTATCGCGCTATAACCCCGAGTCTGCAGAATTTTCAAAATTTCAGACATAGGTAAGGTGTGTCTGGGAATTTCATCGGCCAGAATTGTTTGTGTGGCTAAAGAAAAAATAAGGCCGCCACAGATTGAAATAAAAACCTCTTTTTTCATATTGGCCTCCTGTGCGGTGTTGACGGGAATAAAATTTCATCAATTTAACTCCGTGTTTTATATTGAATGAATATAAAACGAAAGGAGTACAATTTACTTTTATTTCATCCATAATAATGATATTAAAAAATAACAGCAAGTGAGTTATTCTAAGGATGCGAATGATGAAAAAATCTAGTTTAGTAACCTCATATGTATTGATGCTCATTTCTTTAATGTTTTTGTTGGCTTCCTGCGCTTCTTCTATTAATAAAGAAGATTCAAAAAACAATCAACAGCCTAAGCGAGTATTTAGTGGGTATCACCCGCATGGTCATGGTCACGGACACTATTAAGCCAAATTAAATTAAAACAGTGACATTAAGATAACCGTTAGTGATATATATTAATGCATGGGTATGGTGTGAAAATATTTTTGATATAAAGACAAATAGAATCCATTTTTTTCAATATGTTTTAAGGCTTGATTGATTTGGTTCATTAGCATCTTAGAATCCATTTTGGCCATGATTCCATAACCGATGCCGACGGGGAAGGGTTTGCCTAATCCTTTAAACAAGGTGTTATTATTAGCTATCCAATAATCAGCCGAAAAATCATCCATCAGCAGGGCATCCACTTCCTGTTGATTTAAGGCAGTGATGAGTTGATTGGTTGAAGGATATTCTCTAACCCTATTGGTTTTAAATTTCTGAGTAATGAGTTGTTTGAAGAGAGAGCCTCTGATAATGCCTATTGATCTATTGTTGAGTTGTTCAAGAGATGTAATTGAGTCGTTTTTTATGGTCATAAAACGTGCTGCACTGGCCAGATAGGGAAGACTAAAGAGAAAGGTTTTCTGCCGTTCGTTGGTGATGGTAATTGCCGCTATGCCCAAGTCAATTTTACTCGCTTTTAATTCTGTAAACAGCTCGTCAAACAGCATGGATTTCAATTGACACTGAGCTTTAATTTGCTTGCAGAGCTCCGTTATGAGCTCAATGTCAAACCCAAAGAAATGATTTTTGTCGGCATTCATTGAAAACGGCGGGTCATACGCCACTATTCCAATAGTTAATGACTGAGCCTTCAGTTCGGCAGTCAAGATTATTAAAAAAACAAATAATAATCGTAGGTACATAGGATAAACAAGTTAATGGATTATAAAGATCAGTGTATACCAGTTTGGTAATCATTTCAGTGACTTAATGCTATGATTTTCTGGTTTTTTTAGCAATAGGGTGTATCGAGGCCCAAAATCAAGGTACACTGAACGATAAGGTTTGAAAAGGATTTGATAGGGTAGGGAATGCGTAATTTATTTTATTATGTTATATGGAGTGCAATGAGCCTTGTAGCGAGTGAGGCGCTCGCGGCCACCCCTTTGACATTCAAACAAGCCCTGGGCATTGCTTATCGCAATAATCCCGAATTACAAGCCGAAATAGATAAAGCACAAGCCATGCGCGGTTTTTTTATCCAAAGTGGGCTTTATCCCAATCCTCAAGTGACTTTAACCGCAGAAAACTTTGGCGGCTCGGGAAGTTATTCGAGTTATGAAGCGGCAGAAACTACGGCATCAGTGACCCAGCCCATCCCTTTGGGGAATCGGTTACAGTATCTGAAAAAAGCAACCTATGCAGACTACTTAGCTTCTCTTGCCCAAATTCAAGTGCAAAAAGCGATACTTTATGTGGCAGTTGGTGTGGCCTATGTGGATGCACTTTATGCAGGTCAATGGCATCAAGTAACCCAAAAACTTATTCGCCTCAATCAAGACATCGTAAGCGCAATCGAGCGTCGAGTTAAGGCAGGCGCAGGAGCGGAATTAGACTTACGTTTGGCCCAGGTGCGCTTAGGCGAAGCGCGTATTCAAGAAAATAAAGCCGCACGGGATGCTTTATTTCAGCGTGCGAAATTGGCGCGTCTATTAGGTGATGGGTTACGAGTTGATAGACAATTGGTGGATAAAGGTCTTCCTGGAGTGACATTGAACTGGGCTGTGTTACTTAGAAAATTACCGCAAAGCCCTCAGTTAGTGCAGCTTCAACAGCAATTACACGCCAAGCGTGCAACTATTACTGCAGTTAAAAAATCTGTGTGGCCGGATTTAAACATTCAATTAGGCGGTCGTCATTTCTCTGATGATGGCAGTAATGCCGCAGTGGCTTCTGCTTTTGCAGAAGTGCCTGTTTACAATAGAAATCAAGGCAAAATCATAACCGCTGAGGCACAATACACCCAAACGGCTCATGAGCTTCAAGGTACACGCCTTGATGTGCGTCAAAATGTCTATGGGGCTTTTCTACAAGCCGAACAAAGTCATTATGAGGCAAGCTTGGTGACGAATTCATTATTACCTTTGGCCCGTAAATCAATCAAATTGGCACAAGACGGCTACCAAATGGGACGTTATACGTACATTGAATTATCTACAGCCCTTAATTCGTTGTATGAAGAAGAGCGTCATTACCAACAAGCTCATGCTGATTATCATAAAGCCTTAATTCAACTGACCGGGCTTTTAGGATTAGCGCCTTCTAAGGAGAGTAAATGAGAGTTTTAAAGCCATTCCTATCCTGCATGCCCTTTATAATTCTGTTATTGGGGTTAAGTTCCTTTTCGTTATGGGCAGCAAATGAAGAATCCCATGGCGATGAAGAAAAAAATCATCAAGAAACCATGGAAAAGGGTCCGCAAGGTGGGCGTTTGTTTAAGGATGGAGATATAGCCCTTGAGTTTTTAATTTTTGAACGAGGTATGCCACCGCATTTTCGCGCTTATTTGTATAAGAATGGTGAGCCTATCGCGCCTGGGAAAGCGCAATTGACCGTTCAGTTAAAGCGATTTGGTGATAAAAAAGAAGCAATTGCGTTCACTCCTGTCGAGAATTTTTTACAAAGCGTTGAGGCGATTGAAGAGCCTCATTCTTTTGATGTGAGCATTCAATTAGAATTCCAGGATAAACGTTATGCCTGGCATTATGCGACTTATGAAGGCCGCATTAAAATGGCGCCAGCCATTCTGAAAGCGGCAGACATTCAAACGGCTAAGGCACAAAGCCAAACAATTAAAACACAACTTAAAGTCGTAGGCAAAATTGCTCCCAATCGAGATACCTTAGCCCCCATCTATGCACGCTATTCAGGCATTATTAAATCAATGACTAAAAATTTAGGCGATGAAGTCACCAAAGGGGACGTATTAGTTACGATTGAGAGTAACGAAAGTTTACAAAATTATACAATTAATGCCCCCATGAGCGGAACCATCGTGCAAAAATACGCAACCAATGGGGAGCTTGCGCAAAACACCAAACCTATTTATGAAGTGGCTAATTTGGCTACTGTGTGGGCCGATTTTACCTTGTATCGTAAAGAGGTGCCTTTAGTAAAACAAGGCATGAGTGTGGTGGTAACTGGAGATGAAGGAACACCAAAATCCATCAGCACCATTTTTTACATTGCGCCCTTAGGCATTGAAGACAGTCAAACAACGCTCGCACGAGCAGTTCTTTCTAATGAGCCTCGTGTTTGGTTGCCTGGGATGTACATTAATGCCGCAATTACCATTAAAGAAAAAACGGTTCCAGTTGCCATACTTTTGTCGGCTATTCAGCGCATGGATGAGAAAGAGGTAATTTTTATCCAGCAAGGAGATTATTTTGAGGCAACGCCTGTTATTTTAGGCCAAAGGGATGATGAGTGGGTCGAAGTAGTTTCG
Organism: Legionella maioricensis; assembly: GCF_023618015.1. GTDB lineage: Bacteria > Pseudomonadota > Gammaproteobacteria > Legionellales > Legionellaceae > Legionella > Legionella maioricensis. Next base: position 35,894 of record NZ_JAJKBJ010000008.1, on the reverse strand, counting down.
GGGCTTGATGCAGGCCAGCGCTATGTCAGTAATAACAGCTTTTTTATGAAAGCAGAATTAGGTAAGGATGGCGCGAGCCACGAGCACTAAGGATTGGTAATGCTTGAAAAAATAATTCGTTTTTCCCTAAAGCATCGATGGTTTGTCTTATTATTTACGACAATCATTGCTCTTTATGGTGTGTATAATTTTCAACGTTTGCCTATTGATGCGGTACCTGACATCACCAACGTGCAAGTGCAAATCAATACTCAAGCCTCTGGCTATTCACCCTTTGAGGTGGAGCAACGAATTACTTTTCCTATTGAACTGGCTATGAGCGGGTTGCCTAATCTGGATTACACTCGTTCTTTATCACGTTATGGACTGTCGCAAGTCACGGTGGTCTTTAAAGATGGAACGAACATTTATTTTGCGCGTCAATTAATTAATGAGCGCTTGCAGGAAGTAAAAGACAAGCTTCCTCCAGGAGTAGAAACCACCTTAGGCCCAATCTCTACAGGGCTTGGTGAGATTTTTATGTACACGGTCACTAACAAGGCAAATGTACCAGTAAGTCAGCGTTACAATCCAACGGAACTGCGTACCGTTCAAGATTGGATTATCAAGCCACAACTGCGTAATGTGGAGGGAGTGGCTGAAGTAAACACCATTGGGGGTTATGAAAAACAATTTCACATCACTCCAGATCCCATGAAACTGGTTCGGTATGGGTTAAGCTTAAACAACGTGGTTGAGGCATTAGAACGCAATAATGCCAATGTGGGTGCGGGATATATTGAAACCAATGGCGAGCAGAACTTAATTCGCGTACCAGGGCAGGTGCAAAACATCACCGATATTGAGAACATTGTTATTGCAAGCTTTGAAGGAACACCTATCCGAATTCGTGATATTGCAGAAGTGGCTTTAGGCAAGGAGCTACGAACAGGAGCAGCAACAGAGAACAGTAAAGAAGTCGTTTTAGGCACAGTATTTATGCTTATGGGCGAGAACAGCCGCACGGTGTCTGAACGAGTCGCGGCCCAAATGAAAGTTATTAATAAATCATTGCCAGATGGTATTGAAGCAGTCACGGTCTATAACCGAACCTTGCTTGTGAACGCTACCATTAATACGGTGAAGAAAAACCTGATTGAAGGGGCATTGCTTGTTTGTGTTATTTTGTTCTTGTTTTTAGGTAACATTCGCGCAGCACTGATTACCGCGATGGTGATTCCTTTATCCATGTTGCTTACCATTACAGGGATGGTATCTAATAAAATCAGTGCCAATTTGATGAGCTTAGGCGCTCTTGATTTTGGTTTGATTGTCGATGGTGCGGTCATTATTGTTGAAAACTGCATTAAGCATTTGGGTGAACAACAGCATGCTTTGCATCGTGTTTTAAATTTAGAAGAGCGCTTGAAAGTCATAGCTTATGCCACAACGGAGGTGATTCGGCCTAGTATCTTTGGTGTCTTTATTATCACGGTGGTTTATTTACCGATTTTAACGCTCACAGGGGTTGAGGGGAAAATGTTTTTGCCGATGGCGCAAACGGTTATTACCGCGCTGCTTGCTTCCATGCTCTTTGCTCTGACTTTTGTTCCAGCTGCCGTTGCCATTTTTTTAGGTGGACGTGTACAAGAAAAAGAAAATTGGTTGGTACACTACCTCTCACTTGTTTATGCAAAAGCCTTGCGCCGCTGTTTTCATGCCAGAAGGTTGGTGATAGGAGGTGCAGTTGCTTTGGTAGGGATTAGTCTCTTGCTCGCATTTCGTTTGGGCGGGGAATTTATTCCAAGTCTTGATGAAGGCGACATTGCCATGCACGCGATGCGAATTCCTGGCACCAGTTTAACACAAGCCATTACCATGCAGCACTTAGTGGAAGAGCGAGTAAGCCAGTTTCCCGAAGTCAAACGAGTTTTTGCAAAACTGGGGACTGCGGAGGTGGCCACTGATCCTATGCCGCCCAATGTCGCTGACACGTTTATTATGTTAAAGCCTCGGAAGGATTGGCCGAATCCTAAAAAAAGCAAACAGCAACTAGTACAAGAAATCGAGGCGGCAGTAAAGCAAATTCCAGGGAATAACTATGAATTTACTCAGCCCATTCAGATGCGCTTTAATGAATTAATTTCAGGGGTGCGTAGTGATGTCGCGGTGAAAGTATTTGGTGATGACATGAATACATTGCTCGAAGTAGCTGAAGCCATCAGTGCTCAATTAAAAAAAGTGCCTGGTGCTGCTGATGTAAAAGTAGAGCAAGTCAGTGGTTTACCGCTACTAACCGTTGAAATCAATCGCGATGCTTTGGCACGCTACGGCTTACAAATTGGCACGGTTCAAGATGCCATTGTCATTGCCACAGGCGGCAAAAAAGGTGGCGAGCTCTTTGAGGGAGACAAGCGTTTTGATTTAGTGGTGCGCTTGCCTGAAGAGTTACGTACAAACCCTAATGTACTACGCCAAGTATTTATTCCGTTGCCACAGGCTAAAGATGGCGAACGACATTTTATTCCGTTGAGTGAAGTAGCCAAAATGGTGCGCAGTGAAAGCCCCAATCAAATCAGTCGGGAAAGTGGTAAACGGCGTGTGGTGGTCAGTGCTAACGTTCGCAATCGGGATTTAAGCTCATTTGTGAATGAAGCCAAGCAACGGATTGACCAGAGTGTCAAAATTCCCAGTGGCTACTGGGTAACCTGGGGTGGTCAGTTTGAGCAGTTGCAATCAGCCTCTCAACGGCTACAAATCGTTGTTCCTATCACACTATTGGGCATTTTCTTATTGTTGTTTATGAGTTTTGGTCGAGTACGAGATGCGCTCTTAGTGTTTAGTGGCATTCCTTTGGCGTTAACTGGTGGGGTATTTGCACTGTGGCTTCGAGGGATTCCCTTGTCCATTTCAGCAGGTGTTGGGTTTATTGCGTTGTCAGGGGTGGCAGTTCTTAATGGCCTGGTCATGATTACCTTTATTAATAAACTGCATGAACAGAAAAAAATGTACTTAAAAGATGCGGTGCTACAAGGCTCTCTGGCGAGGCTTCGTCCGGTACTCATGACTGCTTTAGTGGCCTCTTTGGGGTTTGTACCGATGGCTTTGGCTACGGGCACGGGCTCTGAAGTACAACGTCCCTTGGCGACCGTGGTCATAGGTGGCATTATCTCATCCACTTTTCTAACACTCTTAGTCTTACCCGGTTTGTATTACCTGTTTCATGAGCGGCACAAGAAATCACTAATTAAAAAATCAGGCAAAGATGAGTGATTTCTTTGATGGAACTGTAACAATATGAGTAATTGTCATTTTAAAGTAAGTGGAAAGACATCCATAAAGAACACTATAGCAAAGATAAGTGCGGCAGCAAGAGAAAGATAAAATCCCAAGTGTGTTATAAATTTCATTTTATGGCCGGAGCTTCCTTTTGCCAGGATAATCAAAATTAGCCCCATAAAAAAACAAATCCTAAGATGATAAGAAGACTGTGATTTGAAAGAAGGGGCGTCATTCTTCTTCCTTGTATAAAAATAAATTCATTTAATTATAGCTCTTTTGAGCAAAGGACACGGATAGTGTTTTGACAACTTCTGTGAATGAGCTACACTAATAGTTAAATACTTATTTAACTGTTTAATTAACTATGCTAACTCAAGACCAAATCATCACTTTAAGCGATATCTTGCATTTGATGGGTGAGCCCAATCGTTTAAAGCTTCTTATCGCGTGTTTGGATGGTCCAAAATCAGTTTCAGAGCTGGCGGAACAACTGCAACTTTCGGTGCCATTGGCGAGCCATCATTTAAGTCTATTACGTTCTGCACGTCTTCTTTTAGCAAATAGAGAGGGAAAACATATTTATTACACTATTTATGATGCGCATGTGCGTTGTATTTTAGAGGACATGCTCAAGCACTTTACTGAAGAAATGGAGAATTAACATGAGTTTTCTAAAACGAATGCTTGGAAGTCTTGGCGGCCATCATGGCGGATATCGCCGCTCTCATCATGGTCAAATAAGCCAACAGAATAATTACTCAACCAATCCTGAATCAAGAGGATTGAGTTGCCCGCGCTGCAAGAGCTCTCTAGCTCCTGGGGCACGATTTTGTAGTCAATGTGGCAGCGGTCTTGAGAATACTCAATGCAGTTGTGGTGCCACTATTACTGCAGGGGCAAATTTTTGCGGCCAATGTGGGAGCTCATTATGACAAAGCCTCTAACTTTAACTACTTTTTTTGTTGCAGGCCTTGATTGTCCGGCTGAAGAGCAATTAATCAGGCGCCAATTAAAAGTGATTCCTGAAGTGGCGCAGATGGATTTTAATTTCATTGCTGAGGAAGTGACCGTGCACCATCGTCTTCCAGCTATTGATGTGTTGCAAAAACAAATTGAAGCGTTAGGCATGAGTGTTCGGGTTCAAGGCAGCACCTCCTCTGCAAAAGAAGAGAAGAAGCAAGTTGATTCGTCATGGCCATTGCTAGCTTTGGCAGGCTTTTTAGCGCTTTGCTCTGAGTTAACTGCTTATTTCATTACTAAAGAGCAATTTATTTGGGTCATTCTTCCCGCTCTGCTTGCCATTACCTTAAGTGGTCCCTCTACTTTTAAGAAGGGTTTAATCGCGCTGCGTACTAAGGCCATGAACATTAATAGCCTGATGTTAATTGCAATCACCGGGGCCATGATTATAGGGGCCTGGCCGGAAGCCGCGATGGTCACTGTTTTATTTGCTCTTGCTGAGCGAATCGAACGTTATTCTTTAGATAAAGCCCGCCTTGCCATTCGCAGTCTCATGCAAATTGCACCAGTGGTGGCTCGGATTAAAATGGATAATGGTCAATGGCAGACTTTGCCTGTAGAAGAGGTAGCCGTTGGTGCGGTATTTAAAGTAAAACCCGGTGAGCGCATCCCACTGGATGGGGTGTTGATATCGGGACAAAGTACGGTCAATCAAGCCCCGATTACAGGGGAATCCATGCCAGTGAGCAAGCAAGTAGGTGATGACGTGTTTGCAGGGACTTTAAATGAGCACGGTGCCTTTGAGGTTAAAGTCACTAAGGCTTCGGGTGATACATTGCTTGCTAAAATTGGTAAAGCCATTGAGCAGGCACAAAGTGAGCGGGCGCCAACGCAACGTTTTGTCGATGAGTTTGCCAAATACTACACCCCAATTATGGTCTTGATTGCACTGGTTATTGCACTTATTCCCCCGTTGGTGTTTGGTTATCCTTTTTATGACTGGATATATAAAGCCTTAACGTTATTGGTTATTGCTTGCCCTTGTGCTTTGGTCATCTCTACACCGGTAACGGTAGTCAGCGGATTGGCTTCATCGGCACAACATGGTCTTCTTATCAAAGGAGGCAGCTATTTAGAAATGGGGCACCAGCTTAAATTAATTGCTCTGGATAAAACAGGCACCTTAACAGAGGGAAAACCTGTAGTGACTGATTTTATCGTTTATGATAAACAACAATCGAAAGAGTCCTTATTAGTCCTTGCTGCAAGTCTTGATAGTCATTCGGAACATCCAGTGGCTCATGCTTTGGTTGAATACTGGCGGCAAAATCAACCTAATGAGTCTTTGCTTGAGGTAGAGCAATTTTCAGCACTTCCTGGCCGCGGGGTGCAAGGAATTATTAGTCAAGGATTGTATTACGTTGGAAATCATCAACTGGCAGAAGATAATAAGGTGTGCTCTCTTGCTGTAGAGCAGGAACTTAAGCGTTTGGAAGAGGAAGGAAAAACAACAGTCATTTTGAGTAATTCAGCGGTGGTTTTAGCCGTTTTTGCAGTGGCCGATACGCTTCGTGCTACGAGTAAATGGGCAATTGACACCTTGCATCAACAAGGACTTAAAACAGCGATGTTAACCGGTGATAATGCCCTGACGGCTAAAGCCATTGCCAAAGTGCTGGGGATTGATGAAGTGCAGGCGAATGTTTTGCCTACTGAAAAATTACAAGCAATTAATCGGCTTTTGGAACAGTATAAAACGGTGGGAATGGTGGGTGATGGAATCAATGATGCACCAGCACTTGCAAAAGCTACGATTAGTTTTGCGATGGGCAAAGGTACCGATACGGCTTTAGAAACCGCAGATGTTGCGTTAATGAATGATAATTTAGCCATGCTTCCTTTATACATTGATTTAAGCCGAAGAACGGCGCGTATTCTTCGCCAAAATATTACTTTGTCCCTTGCAATTAAAGGGGTGTTTTTCATTCTGGCCCTGGGAGGATTAGCAACGTTATGGATGGCGGTATTTGCTGATATGGGTGCGAGTCTAATTGTTGTTGCGAATGGGCTGCGCTTACTTAATTCCCATAAAGGGCATTCGGAGTATCAGGAAATGAAGGGATAATGAGAGTCTTGGTGGGTTTGTCACGAAAGAGGTTGCATGATGAATGATTGGGTTGAAAATGAACAATATAGCGCTCATCCATTGCGTTTTTTAGTGGTGGAATCCTCATTAGGAATTCGTATTCTCATTCGTATGCATTTATTAGAGTTGAAGCATTTGGTGGATATGGCAGGGGATGATGAATCGGCAAGAGAGTTGGCTTTCATGAGAGTTTATGATTTTATCTTAGTGGATAAAAATTTAAATTGCTATGAGCTGATTGACCAGATACAAAAAAATTCGGTATTAAACAACCATACGCCCATAATCATTTTAACTTCTAGCCATAATCAGGAAAACCCGTCTCATGAGAGCGCTACTTATTTTAAAAAACCCATATCCAAGAAGGATGCAGTACAGTTGCTTTATTTTCTAAAAAATATTAAAAAATGAATTTTTTTAAAGGTGGCGTGCAAACATAAAATGGAGAAGATAAGATGCATTTATCTTCTGTTATTCAGTATGTTACGATGTAAGTAGTTTCAAGTTATTTTGATTGGCTGTTAAGGAGAAATAATGAATACTAATGGATTTAAAATAATTGTATTAATCGGTTTATTGGGTTTGGGCTTGACTGCCTGCACTCCTAAAACAACACCTGCTCCAGCTCATCCTGAGGTTAGCTATGAGGGAGGATTTGGTGGCGATGGTGGTCATGACCACCAACCTAAGAACGACTAAATAGGAAAACATAAATGTTTACTAATGGATGGTTTTTAAGTTCTTTAGGTATTGCAATTATTGTATTGATTGGTCTTATCTGGTGGTTCAGAAAAACTAAGAAAACCATCCATTTTTACACCGCTTTTATTACTTTTCTTATCCTTGCCGCGATTTTCTTACATGGTGTTTCATTTAAATTAAATTAGCTGGTGCTGATGAGGAGCAATAATGAGTAAGGATGTACCTCATGATTTAAAAAAATACTCAAAAGAGCAGTTACTGTGGTTCGCTCTTTTGCTCACGGGAAGCTTTTTAATTGCCGAGGTCGCTGGTGGCATTATCACAGGAAGCCTTGCATTAATTTCTGATGCCGCACATATGCTAACGGACGTTACCGCTCTTATTATTGCTCTAATTGCGATTCGTATTAGTAAACGTCCTGCCGATGCGCGTCGCACGTTTGGTTATAATCGATTTGAAATTTTAGCGGCTGCATTTAATGCGGTCCTTCTTTTTTTAGTGGCCCTTTATATTTTGTTTGAGGCCTATCAGCGACTCAAACAACCTCCTGAAATTTATTCCTTAGGAATGCTCCTCATTGCCAGTCTTGGTTTGGTTGTTAATATAGCGTCTATGTACCTTCTTTCCCAAGAAAAAGATAAAAGCTTAAACCTTAAAAGCGCTTATCTTGAGGTGTGGAGTGATATGTTGGGCTCTTTAGGGGTTATTGTTGCCGCACTTATAATTCGCTTTTTAGAGTGGAGTTGGGTCGATTCTGCTGTGGCAGTATTAATCGGTTTGTGGGTATTGCCACGCACCTGGGTTTTATTAAAAGAAACAGTGAATATTCTTCTTGAAGGTGTGCCAGCTGGAGTGGATCTGGAGATAATTAAAAACCACATGATGGCTGTTGAGGGTGTTTTGGATGTACATGACCTGCATATTTGGGCGATTACCAGTGACAAAATTAGCCTCACAGCGCATCTTGTCATTACTCCCTTTGTAGAAGAGGGAGCTATAAGAGTGAGCGTTCAGAGCATTTTATTCTCTCAATTTGATATTGGGCATACGACCTTACAAACGGAACATAAGAAAACTCTGGATAAAGAGGGTCTTTGTAGTTTTTCAAGCCATTAGGTTTCTAATAAGAACTGCTCTTTGATGAGCTTCGGATTAAACCATCATTACTGCTAATCTTTAAGAATTAAGATGGAATAGGAGTCGTTCATGGAAACTGCGACCAAGAAACAAGGTTTTGTAATCAGTATAGGGGCCCGATTGCTGATTGGATTTATGGCTCTTAGTTTGCCTTTATTGATATTAATTATGCTGTTATTACCTAAAGTAAATGATGTGATTGATCTCACACATAAAATTCATAGTGAAAATTTACCACCAATCCTTGATAGTCAAATTTATCAAGCTCAGGACATTCTTGAACATTGGGCAATGACTGGAGATCCAAAGGATAAAGTTTATTTTGCTCATATCTGGAATGAAATCACTCATGTTAGAGATCAGTGGGATCGAGTCATACGCAAATTAGATGATCCAAAACTACGGCATGAGTGGAGCAAGCTACAAGAATTATATTTGCCTTTTTATCAAGCTCAAGCGTCAGTACTCAATGCTTCTCGAGACCCGAATAATCCAGATAATGTAGAAAACAGCAGAAATAAGACAAGAGCTTTTGAAAAATCAATGATCAATATCATTGATGGTCCTTATTATGAAGAGACCGGCAAAAGAACTGGTGGATTATTCAGCGACTTAGCACGTGAAATAGAAAAGAATGTAAATACAATAGATAACAGCCTAATTTCCTTAAAAAAATCAGCCTTTTGGCTACTCATTTTAGCCATTGTTTTAACCCTTGTTGTGCCTTACACAACCCAACGAGCTATAGCAATTCCAGTAGATAAAGCGATTGATATAGCCGAACGAATTGCTGCAGGAGAGCGTGATGTCGTGATCCAAATTCAATCGGCAGGCAAATTAGGTAAATTGCTTCTATCGCTCAAAGCCATGCAAGAAGCCATTAGAAAAAATGAAGAAATTCTTCGTACTAAAGAAGAAGAATCTCGAGAATTATTTGAAAAACTCGTTAATGCATCGAAAAAATTTAGAGAATACAGCAGTAAAGTTGCTGCAGGAGATCTTCGAGAGCGTCTTGAAGTTGATAAAGAAGGTATTTTACACGAGCTGGGTAACGATTTAAATTCGATGACCAATGGTTTGGCATCTATTACCCAAAAAATCACCAAAGTAAGTAATAATATCGTAACTATGGTTGGGACGGTCATTACGTCTGCTAATCAACAAGCAGAAAGTATTACCTCCCAAGCAACTGCAATTAATGAAATCAGTGCTTCGCTGGAAGAAATTGATAAAAGCTCAAAAGAAACGATGACCAAAGCACAAGCGCTGAAAGAAGTGGCTAAAAATACCTATGAACAAGGAAAACGAGGTAGAGAGTCGGTCCAGAAAAGTATTCAAGGATTCAAAGATTCAGAAGAAAAAATGAAGCTTATTGCGCAAACCATTCTTGATCTAAGTAATCACACCCAACAAATTGGCGACATCACATCGGTGGTCAATACTTTGGCCCAACAATCAAAAATGCTGGCATTGAATGCTTCAATTGAAGCATCAAAAGCAGGTGAGGCAGGAAAAGGTTTTGCTGCAGTAGCTAATGAAGTAAGACATCTTGCCGAACAATCAGAACAATCGACAGTACAAGTACAAAAAATTCTTGAGGACATCCGACGAACTACAGAAAAAGCCGTTACCGTTACGGAAGAAGGAACAAAAACTCTTGATTCAGGAACACAACTTATCGAAAAAGCAGGCCAAGTCATTCAAGCGCTCAGCCAAATGATTCATGAAGCATCTATTTCCAGTCAACACATCGAGGTGGCTATACGGCAGGAAGCTGTAGGTATTGAACAAATTGTTGAAAGTATGAATGAAATTAATCGTACCACTTCAACCTTTTCAAGCGGCATTAAAGAGATGATGGCATTTATTCATAATTTGGATGATATTGCCAAACATTTAAAGGAAGACATCAATTTATATAAAGTTTGAAGGCAGCGCATGTTTTTAGGTGACCTTATTATTTAAGAACGGGTTGTATTTTTTAGGCACAGCTCATTTATCAATTTTCAATAAAAAATTATAATGGACGACTAAGAATCCCGCAGCAACAGAATAAATGGAGTAAAAAATTATCTGATGTGTCAATACACGCAAGTAGGTTTTTTCCACCGATCCCGTTCAAGCTGCCAATAATAATTAAATCAGTATGGTTAAGTCTATTATGCATTCAGTAAGATTGGTTTTACTATTACTGTTAAAGGCAGTGGTTTTCTTGGAAAAAGCTATTTTTTCCAAGAAAATTGTGCCCTAATGGCCAGAGTCAATTAGAACAATTTTAAATGTAGAGGGGAAAAGAGTAAATGAACACCATAAGCCGCTATGTCGTACCTTTTCTAGTTCTTGGATTCGTTGGTTGCAGTAAAAATGTACCTTTATTGCCTGAAGCACAGCATATCAGGGTTGCTCCACCGAGCAACAATATGAAGCATTGCTCCGATTTGGGCAAAGTGGTTGCCTATGATGTGAATGGCGTTAGTCAATCTTATCAATCCCATGAGCATCTTTATCAGGACGAATTAAATACTTTGAAAAATAATACCGCCGAGTTAGGAGGCGATACGTTAGTTATTACAAAAGATAAATCAACTTTTAGTGGTAATCCTAAAACACATTTAGTCGATAAACATACTTTAGAGGGTAAGGCTTATCGGTGTAAGTAAATGACAAAGAAATCCTATCGGTGCTGCATGAATTATGTAGGAGTTAAAATGCTAATTTTTATTCTCAAAGGTACCACTTAGGTTATCCATAATGAATGCAAAATGAAATTGTTCTCAGTATGATAAGTTAGACCATGATAAAAAGGATTTTATAATGTTTGAAATACTCCCCAATTGGCATCCGATTTTGGTGCATTTTACCGTCGCATTATTTACTACATCATTTGGTTTTTACCTACTTACGTATTTATCTAAATCCACGCCTCTTGTCTCGGATAAAATGACGTTAGAATTTGAAGTTGTTGGCCGTTGGTGTTTATGGTGTGCGGCTTTAGTGACGATTTTGACGGTTATTGCCGGTTTTTATGCTTATTATACAGTGAAGCATGATGAGCCAGCACACATGGCCATGATGAACCATCGCAATTGGGCATTGTCTACTGCTTTTGCCATGTGGCTTGTTGCAATTTGGTCTTTATGGCGCTATTACAAGCAAAAAGCAATGACTCTTACGTTCCTTGTCGCAATGTTTCTTGTTCAGGGTTTGTTGCTCTCTACAGCCTGGCGTGGTGGGGAGCTTGTGTATCGCCATGGATTGGGTGTCTTGTCGCTACCAAGTACCGAAGGTGAAACCGAACATCATCATGAATAAAGCCCATGAAAAGTGCGTCGATTTTTTCTTAATAAACATCTTAAAACGCAATCATTGAAGAATAAGAAGGGAGAATGGATTGTGCTGAAAAAAATAAGTGTATTTCTCACCAGTCTTTTGGTGATGACCAATGTGTTTTCTGCCCAGCGTGTTGTTGATTTAGTTGTGGGCTACAAGACCGTTCATTTTGCTGGAAAATCTCGAGTTGCGATTGCGGTAAATAATCAGATTCCAGCACCAACACTACACTTTAAGGAAGGCGATAAGGTCACTATTAATGTATACAATCATTTGGATAAACCCACAACAATTCATTGGCATGGTGTTTTAGTTCCTTGGCAAATGGATGGTGTGGAGCATGTGAGTCAAAAAGCGATTCCATCAGGAGGTGTATTTCATTATCAGTTTGTACTCAAGCAATCAGGAACGTATTGGTACCATGCACACTCTGAATTACAAGAACAACAGGGCTTATATGGTGCCTTCGTCATCGACCCGATTAAGGCACCCAAATATAAATACACGAAAGATTTTGTTGTGGTGTTATCCGATTGGAGTAATACCAAACCAGAGCAGATTTTAAAAAATCTAAAGAAAGAAGGGGATTATTATTCTCCGCGATTTCCGCTGCAGCCCTCTTTATTAAAATTTATGCATGATTATAAAAAAGGCTCCGCAGAGGAACGTAAGCGATTGTTTAATGACTACAAAATGATGCAACAAATGCGCATGAGTATTTATGATTTTAGTGATGTTGCTTATGATGCATTTTTACTCAATGGTCAACCCAAATTCAAACCTTGGACTGCTTTGGTGAAGCAAGGGGATGTGGTACGGTTACGCTTTATAGGTGCTGGAGGAAGCACCATTTTTCGTGTAAAAATTCCTGAGTCTGAAATGCAGATGGTGCACGCCGAAGGGAATGATGTGAGACCCTATATGATTAAAGATTTTGCCATTGCATCAGGTGAAACCTATGATGTGCTTGTTAAAATTCAAAAAAACACACCCTACATCATTTATGCAGAATCCTTAGATACAGTAGGGGCTGCATACGGTGCCTTAGTGACCTCTTCGCAACATTCTGTAGATTATTCAAAAGTACCTCCATTTCCTGAGCCATTGCCAGTTACTCGAGATATGATGGCCATGATGATGGGGAATATGAATCAAGGTACTTTACCTCAGACAGCAAAATCAGCCACTAAGACAAAAGAGAGAAGACATGCTCTTAAAATGAACATGAGTTCAATGTCTCATGAAATGGACAAGAAAAAATCACACGTTAAGGGAGCAAATAATTCATCGTCTATGCCCAACATGAAAATGGACTCCAACATGAAAATGGACTCCAACATGAAAATGGACTCCAACATGAAAATGGACTCCAACATGAAAATGGACTCCAACATGAAAATGGACTCCAACATGAAAATGGACTCCAACATGAAGATGGACTCCAACATGAAGATGGATTCCAACATGAAGATGGATTCCAGCATGAAGATGCCCACGGAGCCAACTATTATTGGAGACAAGATGGAGCCACCCAACTCCTCTTACAAAACTTCAATGGGCACAAAATATCAGCCCATGATTGCCGCAGTGAAAACAAATGATCCGAATACTCCAGTAGCGCATGTAATCAATATGGAGTTGTTTGGGTATATGGATCGATTTATTTGGTTTATCAATGGAGTTCCTGCTTATAAAGCGAAACCCATACGTTTAGATCCTGGGAAACGCTATCGGTTTGTATTTACCAACACATCCATGATGCATCATCCCATGCACATTCATGGTCATTGGTTTATTTTGCGCAAGGGGAATGATGCCTACGATCCTTTATTGCATACGATTGATGTGCCACCAGGTGCTACGATAACCGCGGATGTTGACACCGATGCCAGTGGCCAATGGTTTTTTCACTGTCATTTTCTTTATCATATGATGACTGGGATGTCGCGTGTGTTTCAATATTCTACATTAATAGAAATTACACAGGGTAAAAGAAAGCCGCAAAATATTATAAAACAAACGCCTTATTACAATCGTCCCATTGTACGAGTGGATGAAACCATGCCTATCGATTCTTCCTTGGTGAAGTATCCGATGGTCCATCCTGCAGGTTTATGGCGCGCCTCATTTATCGATGCTGGTGCTGATCCGTTTCATAATGCACAACGCCTAAATTACAAGGGTTTATATGGTCCTGATTATCATAAGCTTGAATTATTCGTCAATGATGCGGAATTGTTGAAGGGAAAGGTTGAAAGTGCTGACATTGATATTTTTTATTGGCATTTAATCAGCCAGTTTTGGGCGATTAAAGCAGGTGCTAATTATACCAATAAACCAGCAAATACACCCTATTGGCAGCCAGGTATTGGTATTGAAGGGTTAATGCCTTATTTTATCGATACCAATCTTCGAGGCTATTACTACAATGGAAGTGCTAAACTGGATTTGGAGTTATCGCGAGATACCCAGATCACCAATAACTTTTTTATTAGGGCAGGGGTACGCAGTATTCTGGCTTCGAAAACAGTCATTCAAGCCAATATCGGTAATGGACTCAATCAAATGCGCTATATTGTCAGGCCTTATTATCGGCTGGCTCCTGGATTAAATATTAATGTTGAATACGAACATGAGCAAGATTATGGCGCTTTTAAAAACATACAAATAATTAATGGGGAAGCAGCCAGTCAAGATACGGTAACATTTGGCCTTACCCTGTTATTGTAAGAGAAGTGGACAATTAATATTGAAATTTGAGCTTTTTATTTTAAATCAACTCTGATTATGAGCCTTGTCTTGTACTATTCCAGGTGTTGAGCAAAAGATTAAAGTGGTGTCATTTAGAGTTAGAGGGTCGAGGGTTAGCTGATGTACTTACGAATCATATCTCCAACGTTTGCGGCTCTGGGTGCCGCTGTGTTTTTGGTGGTTGCATACCTTTTGCCAAAGAACTTGTTGGATTATTATATGTTGGTAGTGGTATAGGATTGATTGTAACCTGCTTAATTAAAGACCACGGTTGGCATCATTCAGGATTGGTAAAAGATGATTGGATTTGGCGGAATTTTAGAACCTGTATTATTAACGTTTGGCCTACAGTAAACAAGTGCCGCAACAACTTCTATATTATTGAATCTTAAAGCAGTACCCACTGCCTTATAAGGGGGTAATTCCATTTCGTTGTATAAGGACCCTTCACCACCTTGTTGAGCCTGCTTTAGAAGTGCTGATAATAAAGCTGTATTGTAATAGATCATGCACCAGGGGGTTCTGGTTAAGTAGAGCAATCAGACCTCCGTCCACTTGTTATTCAAGTATCAATAAAACAGATCGAGTTGGGTAGGGCTTCAGGTTTTGATTCCCTTTTCATTTCATCACATCCATTGGCTTATTTAGCCCTGGTGCAATTATTAAGATCTTTTTGAGAATTTTGATGTATACTATACCTACGTATAGTATACATTTTTAGAGATTTAATTTATGGCACATTTATTAAGGGATAAAAAGAAGCTACTTCATCGCATTAACCGTATTCAAGGCCAACTGAATGCATTGAAAGAAAAGCTAGAGCATTCTGAAGAAAATGATTGTGGCGGTGTTTTGCAGTTAATCGCTGCATGTCGTGGTGCAATGAATGGTTTGATGGCCGAAGTTATCGAAGGTCACATACGTAATCATCTGGTTGATCCTGATAAAAGTCCATCATCAAGCCAAGCACAAGCAGCTCAGCAATTATTGGATGTTGTTAAGACCTATTTAAAGTAAGTTTAAATAAATTGAGGAACTGTCAATGAATCAAGAACATAATGATCACAGCCATATTTTTACTTTGGTAGAGGGATTGCGCATAGGATTCGTATTTATTTCTCTTCTATTGAGCTGGACACCTTTAGGGACTCAATTTGTACCATTTAAATATATTGGTTTTATTGCCGCACTCATAGGTGGGTATCCTATTTTTAAGGAAGCATTTTCATCTTTAAGCGAACGCAAAATGACTATGGAATTATCCATGACAATTGCATTGCTAGCCGCTTTAGCTATTGGGGAAGTATTTACAGCATTAGTGATTATACTTTTTGTATTAATTGCTGAAGTACTAGAGGGTCTTACTATCGAGCGCGGCAGACGTGCTATAAAAAGTCTTCTTGATTTCATGCCTAAAGAAGCATTCATTCGGCACCAAAATGGTGAGAGCAAAAAAAATATCGAGGAAATAAAAGCGGGTGATACTATTATTGTTAAACCGGGTTCCCGTATACCAATAGATGGAACTGTTATTAGAGGACTAACTTTTGTTGATCAATCTGCAATAACAGGTGAGTCAATGCCAGTAGAAAAAATTGCTGGATCTGAGGTCTACGCAGGATCTATCAATCAATCTGGTGCCATTGATGTGGAAACAAAACGAGTTGGTAAAGATACGGCTTTTGGAAAAATTATTCAGGCAGTTGAAGCGGCGGAAAAATCTCGTGCTCCCATTCAGAAAACAGCTGATCGTCTTGCAGGCTATCTTGTTTATTTTGCTATTGGTGCCGCACTTCTCACCTATTTTCTTACTCATGATATCCGCTCAACTATATCTGTGATTATTGTAGCAGGTGCATGTGGCGTAGCCGCGGGAACTCCATTAGCTATTTTAGGAGCAATTGGTAGAGCTGCGGGCAAGGGGGTTATTATAAAAGGTGGCTTATATATCGAAGTGCTAAGTAAAGTGGATACGGTAGTTTTTGATAAAACAGGAACCCTTACTTATGGCGCACCCTCTGTTGTTGCTGTTTGTCCTATGCCCGGCATTACTGAGCAGGCTGTACTTGAGGCTGCGGCTATTGCTGAACGATTATCAGAACACTCAATCGCCAGAGCTATTTTGCAAAAAGCAAGCGAGCAAGATCTGGATATTATTGAACCGGAACACTTCGATTATAAACCTGGAAAAGGGATTATTTGTTGGGCAAATCAAGAAAAAATTATTGTTGGTAATTTGGCTCTGTTTCAAGAGGAACAGATCAATATCAGTGACGTTAAGCCAGGCCCGAACTATTTATCTGAGGTGTTTGTCGCGCGTAATAATCAATTACTCGGTGTAATACGAATTGCAGATATCATACGTAAAGAGGCCAGAGAAGCAATAAGTGAAATAAAAAGAATGGGTTTAAACACAATTCTTTTAACCGGGGATACCTTAACGATTGCGCAGGAAATTGGTAAGCAGCTTGGAGTAGCCAAGGTAGAAGCCGAACTGCTTCCAGAGCAAAAAGCAATCCGTATTCGAGAGTTTATGTTAGCAAAGGCAAAAATAGCGATGGTTGGTGACGGTATCAATGATGCGCCTGCATTAATTGAAGCAAATGTGGGTATTGCTATGGGTACTGGGACGGATGTGGCGCGAGAGAGCGCTGACATTGTATTATTAGGCAATGATTTATTCAAATTTGTTGAAACAAAATTTGTTGAAACAGTTGGAATTGCAAGAAGATGTTACAAAATTATTATGGCGAATTTTGCAGGCACACTTTTGGTAGATACGGTGGGTATTTTATTAGCGGCTTTTGGCTTTCTTAATCCGCCATTGGCTGCTTTTATTCATGTTTCTTCAGAACTAATTTTCATTATGAACTCTGCCAGGTTGCTTCCAAATGTAATAATAAATAGGAAAGAGCAAAAAGGGATTGTAAATAATACTATTTAATATTTTCTGACTCAAAATTGGCTTCTATTCCTGAAAGGATATTTTCTGTCATGCATGTATTATCAATTACCTTTGATTACGATAGGTTTTTCATAAACAGAATCCTTTAGGATATCAAACTGTTTTATTGAGGACATTATTTGCGAAGGACATCGATAGGCGCTTCCTTCAATGGTATGATTGCTGATGTCTGTATGTCGGCTCGGACTCCATAATTGATATCGCTTAACCAAGTTTTGATGTTTTTCAAACACAACAACATTTGCATTTAATTTTTTTCCTTCATTTTTAAGAAAATTAATGTCATCCTTTTCTAGGTTTTTTTCTAATCCCCAGGTAAATTGAATCTTCGTACCATGCACATCCTTGCCAGAGATTTTGCCCAAAAATGTGCAGGATTTTAAATCCGAAATAGTGTGATCATAGAGAATCGTGATATTTTGAGCACCGGGTTTTAAGGATCTTGGTACACAGCCAATAGTGGTACTCATGATAAAGAAAATAATCATTAAAAAAATCGATTTATTCATGGCAATCCCTTATAAATCTTATGACAGAAATCGACGATTGTTTGTCTTAACGCTCCCTGAGATCGCCGGCCCTTATATTCAAAAAACATATAAATAACTTTTGGTTACACATTATATTTTCTTTGTTGCCAAAGAAGATAGATTACTGGAATGACAATCAAGGTAAGTACTGTCGCACTGAGCATACCCCCAACCATTGGGGCCGCAATGCGTCGCATGACCTCAGAGCCTGTGCCTCCTAAGAGCATAATAGGTAATAGACCGCCGATAATGGCAGTTACCGTCATGATTTTAGGGCGAAGCCGTAAAAGAGCACCGGCCACTACCGCATCAAAAACATCCGCTCGAGTCAGGGCACGCTGCTGCTGTAACGCCTCTTCCCTTGCTTTTTCCAAGGCCTGGTTAAGAAATACAAGCATAATGACCCCAGTTTCTGCAGCGACTCCAGCTAGGGCAATAAAACCAATGCCGACCGCGACAGAGAGATGATAGCCTAATAAATACAAGAGCCAAATGCCCCCGACTAACGCTAAGGGTAATGTCCCTAAAATAATCAGAACCTCAGCTAATCGACCAAAATTAAGATACAGCAAAAAGGCAATAATTGCTAAGGTTAATGGGGCTACCAAAGAAAGGCGTTGTTTGGCGCGTTCCAAATATTCGTATTGACCAGACCAAGTTAATGAGTAACCCGCGGGTAATTTCACTTGACTCTGAACAGCATCCTGAGCTTCTTTAACATAAGAACCTAGATCGCGTCCGGCAATATCAATGTAAACCCACCCATTAAGCCTGGCATTTTCACTGCGAATCATGTCGGGGCCTTCGGTAATTGATAAAGAGGCAATTTCACTTAACGGAATCGTGGCACCCATTGGCGTGACAATAGGCAATAAACGAAGCTTTTCTAAGGAATCGCGAAGGTCGCGAGGATAACGAAGATTTACAGGATAACGTTCGCGTCCCTCAATGGTTTGGGTTACATTCATGCCACCGACGGTTGTTTCAATAATTTCTTGAATGTCCTCAACATTTAATCCATAACGAGCCGCTTTAAGACGGTCTATATCAATGGTGATGTAATGGCTGCTTGCAACGCGCTCTGCAAAAACAGACGTGGTGCCGGGAATTTTTTTCAAAATGATTTCCAGTTGTTCCCCAATGGATTGAATGGTATTTAAGTCAGGCCCCGCAATTTTAATACCCACTGGAGTTTTTATCCCTGTGGCCAACATATCAATACGGGTTTTGATGGGCATGACCCAGGCGTTGGAAAGTCCCGGCAATTTAAGCCGTAAAGACAACTCTTCGCGCAATTTATCCATGGTCATTCCTGGGCGCCATTCGTTATGGGGTTTAAATTGAATGGTTGTTTCAACCATAGATAAAGGTGCTGGGTCGGTGGCAGTTTCTGCTCTGCCTATTTTACCAAACACCGTTTTGACTTCTGGGACAGTCGCAATAAGTTTATCGGTTTGTTGGAGTAGTTGTTGTGCTTTTCCGATGGAGATTCCAGGAAATGTTGTGGGCATGTAAAGTAAATCTCCTTCATCAAGTTCCGGCATGAACTCATTACCCAAATAATGAAGGGGTAAAAAACCAAGAAAGACAATTAGAGCGGCTAGGGCTAAAATCATTTTTGGGGCTTTTAAACTGGCATATAACACCGGTTGATACAATGCAAGTAACATTCGGTTAATAGGATTTTCATGTTCTTGTTTGATTTTACCCCGGATAAAATAGCCCATGAGTACGGGAACTAAAGTAATCGAAAGAAGAGCGGCTGCGGCCATCGCATAGGTTTTGGTATAGGCAAGAGGGGCAAACAATCGTCCTTCCTGTGCTTGTAAACTGAAGACCGGTAGAAAGCTAATGGTAATAATGAGTAAGGAAAAAAATAAAGGAGGCCCTACCTCAAGTGAGGCTTGTTGCATGATGTGCCAACGATTCTTTTCTGTAAGGGGTTCATGCTCGAGGTGTTTATGTGCGTTTTCAATCATCACGATGGCGGCATCAACCATGGCGCCAATGGCAATGGCAATTCCTCCTAAGGACATGATGTTGGCATTAATACCTTGAAGGTGCATGACCATCAACGCCAATAAAATTCCAATAGGTAAGCTTATGACAATGATTAAGGAGGAGCGAAAATGAAATAAAAAGACGATACAAATAAGCGACACCACAATAAACTCTTCAATCAATTTATCTTGCAGGGTATTAATGGCACGCTGAATTAAGCTTGAGCGATCATAAGTCGTACTAATTTCTACCCCTTTGGGTAGACTTGCTTGCAATTGTTTTAGTTTTTCTTTCACATTCGCGATGGTTTGCATGGCGTTTTGCCCAAAGCGCATCACGATAATGCCACCTACAGCTTCACCTTGACCGTTGAGCTCGGTAATTCCGCGGCGCATTTGTGGGCCTAATTGCACTTGAGCGACTTCTTGTAACAAAATAGGAATGCCATTTTTACCAAGTCCTACGGGAATTTGCTCCATATCTTTTATGGATTTTAGATAGCCCTTGGCGCGTATCATGTATTCGGCTTCACCCATTTCAATGGCAGAGCCGCCTGCTTCGCGATTGCTGCGTACCACGGCTTGTTTTACTTGTTGAAGGGTTAATCCGTAAGCGCGTAAACGGTCAGGATCTAAGGTTATTTGATATTGTTTGACCATGCCTCCTGCGGTCGCTACCTCAGCTACACCAGGCACTTTTTGTAATTCATATTTCAAAAACCAATTTTGCAGACTGGTTAATTGGGCGAGGTCGTGTGTTCCTGTGCGATCCACTAATGCATATTCATAGACCCAACCCACACCAGTTGCATCAGGACCTAAAGTGGGCTGGGCACCTAGGGGTAGGCGATTGGTAATTTGGCTTAAATATTCCAAAACCCGTGAACGGGCCCAATATAAGTCAACCCCATCTTGGAAAATAACATACACATAAGATACTCCAAAACCCGATTCACCACGTACCGTCACCGCACCCGGTACTGCCAACATCGCAGTGGTTAGAGGGTAGGTTACTTGGTCTTCAACGATTTGTGGCGCTTGACCTGGGAACTCTGTTTTGATGATGACTTGCACATCAGACAAATCAGGAATGGCATCGACTACAGTATGTTTTACTGTATAGATTCCCCCCAGTATGAGCATGCCGGTCATTAATACAATTAAAAAGCGATTTTTAATCGACCAGCGAATAATGGCAGCTATCATTTAGAGTTATCGTCCTTGGGTAATTTTTTTATCTTAGTAATCATAAAATCAGTGTTCTTTTTTTCTAAATCAAATTGAATCGAGTCACCGATTTTAAGCTCATCAAATACAATGTCTTGTGCTACTGAAAAATTCATTTCCATGGCAGGCCAATTTAAAGAGGGAATTGCCTCGTGTTGAATGGTGAGCGAATGATTGGCAAAATTTATCTTTTTTATAATCCCGACTCCTTCAACGGATGTATTAGAGGTAGCACTGGATTTTTGATTCTTTTTGTCTTGGTTCGGTGTTTGTAACCGTTCAAGTCCTGCTTTTAAATTGGACTCGGAATCAAGAAGAAATTGTCCAGAAACAACCACCTGTTCGCCTCGTTTCAATCCGGAGATAATTTCAACTTGGCTTTCTGACTCCATACCCACGGTTACAGGACGAACTTCAAATCGTCCTTGGGCTTGCGCCACGATTACGCGATCACCTTGGCTGCTTCTTATTAATGCTTCGATGGGAATATGAAGCACATTGGCTTTAGGTTGGGTAAGAATGGTAATACTCACATACATATTAGGCTTTAACTGATTATCCGAATTTTCAAAGCGAAATCTGACTTTAACAGTGCGGGTCGTGGTGTCTAATTGCGGATAAATGTACTCTACAGCACCTTTCCATTGTTTATTAGGAAAAGCAGATATTTTTGCGATGGCACAATCCCCAACATGCACCCAACTGGCTTGTTCTTCAAAAATTTGAGCAATCATCCACACACTAGCAAGATCTACAAGGCTCATCATCTCTAAATCTGGAGTGACTCGCATGCCTTCACGAATATTAAGTTGGGCGACAATGCCATCTTGAGGTGCATAGATAGCGACTAATTGATTGGCTTTATGAGTTGTTTTGATTTCTTGAATTTGTTGTTCGGAAATATGTAACGACTGTAATTTTTTATAAGAAGCATTGATTAAGACCGGCTTTTTGTTCTCTAAAGCAATTAAGTATTCTTCTTGAGCAGTTACTAATTGCGGCGAGTAATACTGTAATAGAAGTTGGCCTTTTTTTACCGTCTCACCTACTGTTTTAACCACGAGATTTTTTACCCAACCATCAGCATAGGTATGAATATGACCAATTTTGTTTTCATTAGGCTCCACATAACCCACCGTATCAATTTGCTTTGCCAAATCACTTTGCATCACAGGTGCAAGACGAATGCCTAGATTATTGCTCACGACAGGAGAGATTTGCACTGTCCCATCATTTGGATGTTCATCAGCATAGACCGGAGTTAATTCCATTCCCATGCGTGATTTTCCAGGTCCTGGGTAGTGAATGGTGGGCTCCATGGAATCAATCCAATAAAGCGGTTTTTTTTCTTCTTTGGCCATGGATGCTTTTTTATTAGTGGCATCTGTTGACCATCGCCCAAGAACAATGCCTAAAATCAGAACAACGAGTGCAAAAGTGACTAATTTTTTGTTCATGTTGGGGTTCCTTCGAGATAGAGCAAGGTTGCATGAGCTTTTAAGCGCTCTACTTGCAGTTGAATGTGCTCTAATTGAATGGTCAATTCACTGCTGTAGGCGCGTAATACGGTGGTTAATTCGGTCGTAGCATTTTGATAAGCGAGTAATGCCGCCTTAGCATTTTGCTTGGAATCTGGAATTAATTGCTGGTTGTATAAATGTTCTCGCTCTAAAAGATGTTTCCAGGTGGTATATTGTACATTAAGAGATTGCAGCAAATCACGATAATGAATGTGTCTGTCCATTTGAGTTGCATTTAATTTATTGAGGCTTGCATTGAGTTGTCGGTCTTGGCGGTTTGCCGTGAAAAAAGGCAAATCCATAGTCACTTGAGCCGTCAGCATATCAGAGCGTGGTGTTCCATCAGGCATTCTACCTTGTCTTAGTCCATAACCTACACCCAATTGCCATCCCGGTTTATACTGCTCTTTAGCATAAGCGACTTCGAAAGAGGAGGCTTTGATATTTGCTGCATCTGCTTGTAATAGAGGATGTTTCATAAGGCTGTCTTGTAATTTTGCCATGGAAGGCAGGGCAGGCCAACGGGGCATGGACAGTGCTAAAGGACGATTGACGTTATTCATGCCAATCCAACGACCCAGTTGTGCTTTCAAAATTGCAATTTGCTGCTTGTTTTGAATTATTTGATTCTTCAGTTTTGATAGTTCTAACTGAACTTGCACTACATCGGTTTGGTTGATTTTTCCTGTGCTGTATTGAGACTCTGTTACTTGCAGTAACTCTTTATAAAGTGATTCATTGGTCTTTAGGGTGTGTAGCGCTTGGGACCAGTAATACAACTCCAACCAAACTTCACGCACAGTACGAATTAACGTCAGTTTTTGTTCTGTTATCTTAATCAGTTCGGTTTTGGCTAATGCGCGCGTTTGTTGGGATTTCATTTTGAGCGATCTACCGCGTGCAAATTGTTGCTGGAGTCCAACTTGTACCATCGTCATTTCGTCTTGAGTAAAACTAAAGGTATCGGTTGGAACATTAATAGTCCCTGCGGCTAATTGGGGATCGGGTAGTTGTCCGTCTGCGATTGATTGCTGTCTTAGGGCTTGGCTGTTTGCGTTTAAACGTTGTAGCTCTGGAGATTGGTTAATTGCTAGATGTTCTGCTTCGGTTAGAGTCAGTGGTCGGTTTTGTGCAAAAGCAAAGGGTGCTATTCCCCAAAAAAGGTATAACATTGCTGCAAAGAATCGAAAGACACCTTTTGTTTTCATGTACTGACCTTAAAAATTAACTGTCTAATAATAGTAGTGACACGGTACAATATAAAGAGTGCCCTCAGTTGTTTTATAGATAATTGGGTTTTCCTGCATATCAAGCCCAAACTGGCAATGATCAATCATCAGTACTCATCTCCTTCGTCTCTTGCAATGCAAATGCATAAGTGAATAACCCTATTGTGGCTATAAAAGCTAATGAAATAAATCCCACATCTGGTTCTGGTTAAGAACCTCCAAAAATGATCTGGTCTAATATTGAGTAATTTCAATATTAGATTATATCTATTTTTCTGGTTCCAGGTTTCTTTCTGAAAACCATGAACGTTGTAGCCAAAAGGCAACATCCACTAACAAAATAAGAACAGGTACTTCAACCAGTGGGCCAATGACTGTTGTAAAAGCAATGCTAGAATTTAGTCCGAAGGTAGCAATTGCTACAGCAATAGCCAGTTCAAAATTATTACTGGCTGCTGTAAAAGACGCTGCTGTTGTTTTTTCATAGTTAGCACCAACGAGTTTGCCCATCGCAAAACTGATAAAGAACATCACAATAAAATAAAGTGTTAATGGAGTTGCAATACGAATCACATCCAAGGGAAGTTGTAAAACCATAGCCCCTTTCAAAGCAAACATTGACAATATCGTAAAAAGCAGAGCAACTAGGGTAATAGGAGAAATTTTTGGTAAAAAATGGGTTTCATACCAAGACAGCCCTTTTTTCTTTATCAATACAAAGCGAGTTAGAAATCCAGCAAAAAAGGGAACTCCAAGATAGATAAAGACACTTTCAGCAATGGTCATAAAATCGATGTGAATTATTTGGCCAGTCATGCCTATCAGAGGAGGCAAGACCGTGAGGAAAAACCAGGCATAGATACTAAAAAACAACAATTGAAAAATGCTATTAAACGCGACTAAGGCTGCAACATATTGATTATCACCCTCAGCCAGCTGATTCCAGACAATGACCATGGCAATACACCGCGCTAACCCAATGAGAATGAGTCCAGTCATATATTCAGGGTAGCTATGCAAAAATAAAACAGCAAGCCCAAACATGAGGAATGGACCAATAAGCCAATTTTGAATTAAGGACAATAATAAAATGCGCCAATCTCTAAATACCAGCGGTAATTCTTCATATTTCACTCGGGCCAGAGGAGGGTACATCATTAAAATCAATCCAAATGCGATAGGAATATTGGTGGAGCCAATAGATAATGAGTTGATAAATTGTGGTGTTTCCGTAAAGAGTGAACCGATACCAACACCTGCGGCCATGGTCAGGAAAATCCAGAAGGTTAAATACCTATCTAAAAAAGAAAGGCGATGGGTGCTACAAGTGTTCATGATAGCAACTCCTTTTCTATCCGTTGTTTCAGTTGATTAAATACCTCCTCAAATGCGGCATTAATTTCCATTTCAGAGCCTTCTGCTTTAGCAGGATCAGGAATACTCCAATGGAGTTTTTTCGGGTGACCAGGGAAAATGGGACAACTTTCGCGAGCGGCCTGATCACAGACGGTAATCACTAAATCAATAGACTCTGATTTAAACTCATTCCAGGATTTACTACGAGGCGCATTTGGCTTTATGCCATGATTGGTAAGCGTTTCAATTGCTTTGGGATGTATGTTTCCAGTCGGGAAACTACCCGCGCTAAAGGCTAGATGGCGGCCATTGGAGTAATGATTGGTTATAGCTTCGGCCATAATAGACCGACAAGAATTACCTGTACAAAGAAATAATAATCTAATTGGCTTAGTATTCATCAGCCACAGCATCCAGTTGCTTTTGACTTGGTATCACAGCAAGAAGTTGTTGTGTTTTTTTCTGGTATACAACAAGAGCTTTCAGTTGAATCTCCACCCGAAAAAAATTGTACATCTTGCATGGTATGATAGGCTTCCCAGACGATTCCATTTGGGTCATTGACCCATGACTTCTCTGATTTGGCATAACAACAGGTTGTTTCACCCTCACTATGCATAGAAATATTGGCTTCTGAAAATTGTTTTCTTAATTCCGCTAACTCAACGGCATTATCTACTTGAATACCTAAGTGCTCTACCCCATGTTTGTCAGCACGCGTTGAAATTGCAAAATTGATGCGCGGATCTTCCAGCATCCATTTGGCATAATCAGATTTCACTTTGACAGGCTCAGCTCCAAACAAAGCATTATAGAAACGGATGCTCTCATCAAGGTTGCTCACACCAATATGAATATGAAAACGCTTCATGATTTACTCCTTAGTAGAAGGACAACAACTATTTAACTCAATAACGAGACAATTTTTTGTATCGGGTTGTTGAATTCTGACTTGTTGTTTGCTGCAACAATCCTGAACAAGAAAGGCGATAAAATCCCGCATTAATTCAAAATTTGCTGAATAAAAAACATAACGTCCTTTACGGCAAGAGGTTACAATTCCAGCATGAGACAAGTGGCTTAGATGAAATGACAAGGTATTGTGTAAGATACCTAATTCATCGCCAATTGCACTTGCTGATAACCCTTCAGGTCCCGCCTGAACAAGTAATCGAAAAACTTGCAAACGGGTTTCTTGCGAAAGAGTATCAAATATTTTTATAGATTCTTTTGTGTCCATAATTCCAGAATAGTCGAATAATTAAATTTAGTCAAATGTATTAGGTGCGGCAATCCAAAAATGATCTACATAGAGTACATTAAAATAATTTGCTTCTACGTTCTAATAATATAACGTCTCTCCAAACACCATTTAACTGACCTAACTTTTCTCTAAAACCAATTTCACGAAAACCAAGTTTTTTATGAAGTATGAGACTTGCTGAATTTTCAGGAAAGATCCCAGCCTCCAATGTCCATATTTTATTTTTCTCTGATTCGGAAATAACTTTCGAAAGAAGTAAACTGCCAATCCCCTGATTTTGATTATATTTAGATACATAGACACTAACTTCAGCTACCCCAGAATATACACAACGATTTGATATAGGGCTTA
The DNA here is from genome assembly GCF_023618015.1 of Legionella maioricensis. GTDB lineage: Bacteria > Pseudomonadota > Gammaproteobacteria > Legionellales > Legionellaceae > Legionella > Legionella maioricensis. The sequence goes on along the minus strand of NZ_JAJKBJ010000008.1, from coordinate 9,165 downwards.
ACATTGCCCTACCCATCATTTGTGTGGATGTTGCTACAAATCTACATATGGTTAAATGGGTTTTATCCCATTCATGCCACTTTGGAGCAGCTGTTTGAAAAGTTGCATTTTGAGTGGCTATACCTTCTAAATAGATATTTTTAACCTCGTTCCAATCAGAAGACAGCATTGTTCTTATAGTAGTTGTCATAGTTCACTCAGCTAGATAAACCGTTGAAGTATTTTTATAACTTTGTCTTATTGGAGTCAATCAGCGCAGGATTTGTCCTTGCATTCAAAATATTCGAGATGCTGTTGATAATTTATATTCAGATAGGAGGCAGTTTCTGGGGTATTCTTAAAATACCCCATAATAGAAAACAACGGAGCGTTTCTATAAAATTCAGCAGTCCATTTAGAGTAATTTTTCTTCATTTGGTGTAAGCTCTATTTTATTATCATTAGGACGATCGCTATGACAGATAAAATACGTGGAAAGGTAAAATGGTTTAATAAAGATAAAGGATTTGGCTTTATTGAGAGTAGTGGCAAGGATTATTTTGTGCACTTCAGTGCCATTCAGGGTAGCGGTTTTAAAAATCTTCATGAAAATTCTAGTGTTCTATTTAAAGTGGGTAAAGGCCAAAAAGGCTTGCAGGCAGAAGAAGTTGAGATTGCATGATAATTTATTATTTTTTTATCTATTGAAGAAATATTTAAATGAAGGAGTCGTTTATGGAACGAATGACAGCAGTGGTAACAGGAGGTACCGGTGGGATAGGTTCTGCAATATGCCAACGTCTTGCAGCTGATTACCAAGTCATTGCATGTTATTTTAAAAATGGCAAACATGACGAAGCAAAACGATGGCAAGAAAGTCAGAGAGAGGCCGGCTATGATGTGGATATTCTCTATGGTGATACGACTCAATTTGCTGATTGTGAAAAACTCACTGATTTATTGATGGAGCGCTATGGACGTATCGATGTTTTGGTCAATAATGCGGGGATCACATGCGATACGACTTTAAAGAAAATGACCTCCCAACAATGGCAACAGGTTATTGATGCCAATTTGACCAGTGTATTTAATATGACGCGTAATGTGTTACCCGCTATGCTTGCTCAAGGCTATGGTCGAATTATTAGTATTTCATCGATTAATGGTCGCAAAGGCCAATTTGGGCAATGCAATTATGCTGCAACCAAAGCAGCTCTTTTTGGTTTTACCAAAAGTTTAGCGTTGGAAGTAGCTAATAAAGGAATTACAGTCAATACCATTTCTCCAGGATATATTGAAACGCCCATGTTAGCTTCTATCAAAGAAGAGATTCTCAATGCAATTGTTACTTACATACCCGTTGGTCGATTAGGTAAACCTGAAGAGGTAGCTGATGCAGTCACATTCCTTGCAGCTCCCGAAAGAGGCTTTATTACTGGCGCTAATCTAGATATTAATGGTGGGCAATACATGTAAAGAAGATGAATCCATATTTATCTTGTGTTAATTATTATTTATTTTACTATTTCACGGCCTGGAGTGTACCACAACTTGCTGATTATATAGAAAAAACTCATTCGGGACTTCGAGGATTTACAAGACCAAATTGTTTAGCATGAGGCAATTGTACGAAATCTATTAGGATGACAAAATTGTCTCACCAGTGGCGAGACAATTGCCCTGGACTCACAATCTCATCATTCTTAGTCAAGGTGAAAATAGACAAGAGCGTGAATTTTATATACAGAATGAGTGAGGTAAATAAAGGGAAGGTAAAAGGTCGATTGCTCGCCTAAACTTATAATTGGAATTAACTAGTTAGGTCAAATAAGGATTGGCAACTAAGTAAGAAAAAAATGCCATAGCCATTTAGCAACTAGGGTAATAACTATTACCCACAAGAGCACAATAATTGACGCAACCACCCAGTTTTTTGGTAATAACTCACCTTTATCAATAGAAATATCTGCAAGCCGATTGCAGTCATTCCAAACCTCTTGAGGTATTAGTTTAATCGCTAAGTAAATTCCTAAGGGGATAATGATTAAATCATCTAGTAATCCTAGAATAGGAATGAAATCAGGAATTAAATCAATTGGGCTCAAAGCATAAGCGAGAGTCATTAGTACAACTAATTTAGCTTTCCTATTAACTCTAGGATCTCGTTTAAGAAAATATAATATCCAAACATATTTCTTCATGGATACCACTACTTTATTTGAATTATTCATACAGGTGATAATCTCCTAAATAGAGGCCATGGAGCATAGTGAACAAGTTGTATTCAACCCAGAAAAAGTGATTAATGAGATGATTTGAGGTATAAATAGAATTGTATTTACCCGTCAACATATTGAAAACCTGTCATGGATGATGCTTCCTGCTATTGGCATGATGAACCATGGTGAGTGGCTTTTGATAAAATTATATGTTGTTTCAGGATAAATTACACATCAGTTTAAGATAAATTACCAACCTGTATGATGTAACCATAATTGTGAGATAATGTTCCGTGCTTCTTCGTCAAGAATGAAAATTGCCTGCACGAAATTAGGGCACTGAGCCTGGACTAAAAGTTCCTGACCACAGTCAGGATCATAAAACGAATACATTAAACCAAGTAAAACTTGTTTGCCATGACTGTAGCTGCCAATTGCATTTTTGATAAACTGGTAGTTTGGCTCTAACTGCCATTTTTTCTGAGCCATATCAAGAGATGAGGCTTTTATATTAAAAAATTCAGCTCCTACTTTTTTAATCCCTTTCTTCCAGGCAGAAACAAACAACTCTTCTGTCATAAAGCACCTTGGTTTAAAAGATGTTCAATTATATTCCATACATAAATTTTCTTCCACATTCCGGTGATTACTGCTCAGAGTGCAACTTTGATTAATAAAAAATAGTCCCCCATAGTCTGGAATGTAGCTTTAATCCATTATTTAAATGGTATCTAAGCATTAAAACCTCATATCAATATTTAAAATATTGTAATCCCATTAAAATGCTTTATTTTCAACAAAATATTACTTGTTTTTTTTCTTGACTGAATATTTGAATTTTACAATAGCAAGATTAACTTCTATGCTAGCTTCAGTTTCAGATGTGTCGAGGTCATCAGGAACTACTAGATCTGAAATTAAATCACCTGTTTTTTGCATGAGCTCTTGATACTTTGGTGAGTTTTGTGGGGTTTGTGGTATTGCTTTAATAGTGCGTGATATTTCTCTTACCTTTGTGAAGGTATCGATGATAGCTAGGGTAGTTTCTGTGGCTTTTGGGCTTTTTAATATAGTCGCTAGCATATAAAGGCCTTTCTCTGTGAAAGCCTTAGGCAAATTAGGTGAAAATTTTAGAGAAGTTAGGTGGTCGCAATTTGCGACTACCTCCTGTTTTTCTTGTTCGGTAAGTTCAACCAAATAACCTTCAGGAAATTTTTCTGGATTTCTGCTTACAGCTTCGTTAATTCTTTTAGTTTCTACACCATATAACTGAGCGACATCACTATCTATAATGACATGTTTGTTTCTGATTTCGATTATTTTATCTTCTACGTCTAATTGGCTGATATTCATTATTAAATCCGGGGTTAAAGCTTGATACACCATTATAAGGCGCGCTGAGTTTTTATCCCAGAAAAATTTATAAAAACAGGGGAGATTTAAGTTGGTGTAGGATGTGTTAATATTTGGGGTAGATAACGTACCTTATCTACCCCAAATAGGGTATTATTGAAAAAACACTCATGGAGAAGGCCTTGAATTTCCTGGATGACCAAAATGACAAAAATCGAAAGTTTGGGGTAGATAAGGTTTTTCATCCCTTGGATGTTCATTTTGATACCAATTCTTTGTCGGCCTGGTTGTCATTTTATTTTCAGGTTCATGTCAAAGGCGCACCTGAAAAAACAGTTCAGGCGAAACAAAAAGACTTATCTAAATTTTTAAATTTTTTCCAGGTCGAAGTAGGGCATGACCAGGTGGACAATTGGACACCAGCAGTCAGCAAACAATTTCAACGCTCCTTGTGTAATACCATTTCTGAGAAAACCGGTAAAGGATACAAGGCGACTTCCATAAATCGAACCATGGCAACCATTCGTCATGCAGGCCGATGGCTTTACCAACAAAGACCCTTAATAGCTGGTGATCCGTTATCTGGGGTTAAGGATTTACAAACCGATGCGCCAGAATGGAATGGTTTAAGTTCGAAACAGCTTATGCGTTTAAAAGCAGCCTGTGAGCAGCGTGCCAAAATGTGTACTCGAAAAAATCAAAATGCATTACTGGAGACGGCAGTCTTTTATGTATTGTTAGGAACTGGCTTGCGGGAATCTGAATTGGTCTCATTAAATATACACCAGTATCATTCAAAAGGGTTTCATTCTGTTGTTCGACATAAAAGTAAACGGGTGACTACTAAAATTGCGTTACCGCAAGAAGCCAGAGAACATTTGGATAATTATTTAAAGAGCCGAGTTTCAGAGCCTAACGAACCCTTATTTATAAATAGGGCAGGGAATCGTATTAATACACGGAATATTTTTCGAATATGTCAGCGTGTTTTAAAACAAGTGCTTGCACTTTTACCCGAAAATGAGCGATTTGAATTTACACCCCATAAACTTCGACATACTTTTTTAAAGAAAGTGACCGACAAGCATGGAGTGCATTTTGCGCAAGAGTTGAGTGGGAACGTTTCTATTAAAGAAATTTTTCGATACGCCAAGCCCAGCCAAGAAGAAATGCAGTCAACAATTGAAGATCTTTTTGCATAAAGTGAATGCCCTACTAAAAATTCACTTTACATAATTATGAAATATGACGAATTTTATCGCCATATTTCAGCTAAGTTAACATCTTCACTATCTGGTTGATGCTGTCTTTCCAATTTGTCTACTTGGACTACGAGTGGCAGATTAAAAGATGTACCTGTTATTATACAGCAGCCTTTTGCTAAGTTTGGGATCATACCTTTTGATAATGTATCTAACGTGCTTATAGTATTATCTAGTAAAAATAAATCTTTATCATTTACGAGGCGATGTATAAAAAAATTATGAATCTGAGACATTATTGTTGCGGAAATATCGGCGGGTCGTTGGCTTGATAATGTCAAAAAAACACCAAATTTACGTCCTTCTTTAATTATTTCTTCAAATAATTCCAAACGATAATCTTTCCAGCTTTCTTGTTCACGTGTTGACTGCAGAGATAAGACATTATGGGCTTCATCAATGATTAAATGTAAAGTCTTTTCCGGTGGGCTGTTAACAGTTTTTTTATGAGATTCATAATAGTATTTAGCTAAAAGTAGAGGAATAATTTTTTTAATATCTTGATTGCATTTTCTTAATGATATGATTTTCAAAAAGTGAGTATTATGCTTTTTCGAAGAAACAGATAAAGTTTTTTCCAAGTCTTTTACTGTAGATTCTATTCTTTTTAATAATGGTTGTATGTGCTCAAATTGAAAATGACTTGAAGTTAAATCATTAGTTAACTGTAAATGAACACGAATAATTAGCTCTTTAAAAAAATCAATATTTTCAATCGTTATTTTATCAACATTGGCCTTCATTATTAGTTTATAAGACTCTTCACTACCATTGAAGTGTTGGTTACTATCAGTAATAAAATGTTCCTGAGTAGAGTGCCACGATATTTTATTTAGAAACTCTTCCATATCCTTATTATTAATATTTACCATTGCAGTGAGAAGTAAATCTTTAACTTCCTTTTTTTGGGATGATGCGGAAAATGATTTTTTAAAGGTGTATTTTATATAGGCGAGAAGATTACTATTAGTGTCTTCGTCATAATATTTTTTCCAAGAATTAACTAATCTATCTAGGAAAGGCTTTTGCGTATTTGAGGTTGCTTTAAATAATAAGCCTAATACTTCTGAATCCAATAAATTCTCTGGACTAATGGGAAATTTATTTTTTTCCCTTCCAGTTCCTCGAGTATTTAAATGGTAAACGGTTTTGTCTTTTTCTTGGACCAGCTGATCATTCGTATATTCACCATTGAAATCGATTAATATGAATTGGCTTTTATTTTTAATTTCATTTAATTTTGAATTAAATAAAGTTGTATATAACTTTGCTAAAGTATTCGACTTACCACTTCCGGTATTTCCAAATATACCAATATGTGTGTTGAACAGTTTTTCCCATTGAAGATAGACAGGTATATTTTCTTTTAACATTTTGCCAATAACAAGATCATGATTTGCCATGTCATTATGATAGATTTTAGATATTTCTTCTTCAGAAATAAGAAACACCGGATCTTTAATCATGGGTAAAAATTTAATTCCTTCGGTAAAAATATCTTTTTTAAAGTAACCAATAGGTTTAACTTCTACCTTTCTTATATATGTGATTTTGTTGCTCTCTGCCTCAAATCTAGATTCGTCAAGAAATTCCCCTTCAACAATACAGGCAATATTTATAAACCCCCTTTGAATAATTAAATGTTCTCGAATAGATACACCTTTAAACTTATTCCCTTTATAAAATATAGTATCTTTACTTGATTCATCGAAAATTTTTAAAATTATTTTTATACCGTGCACCGCTATAACCTCACCTACTAAAATGGTCATTATTGTCTCTCTGGGTTATTGGGTTCCAAAGTGAAAACATTGGTATTAAATATTTCAAAATTTAAATTTTCCTTGCAGGAAATAAATTGTATGTTCTTATATCCAAGAAACTTTTTTTCCAGATTCTTTTTTTCTTGATCATTAAAACAGCAAACGAATAACTGCAGTAGATGATTTGATAAAGAACGTTTAATCAAATTAAGTATATGTTCATCAGCAAAAGAAAAACCAAATGAGATAAGTATGGTATGATCCTTTTCAAGTTCATAACTTAAAGCCCTGAGCATTTGATAATAATGTTCCTCAAATACCGTTTCATGAAACTTCCACTTTTCAGGATTAACAATAGGTATTTTTTTGTATTCCTGCCAGAACTGTTGTTCCAAATCATAACTTAAATCATCTAAGCGCATAGAGTTTAAAGATGAAAATTCTGATTTATCAGAAGAAATTATGTCTGTGAATTGATCTAATAGAGGACTCATTTGAGTAACAATTTGGCCTATTTCTGAAAATTTACCTGATGATTGATAATCGACAATTATGCGATCATCTTCTTTCTGCCAATAAGCCGAACCATGTAGATGAATTAGATTTATTTGAGGTACATCGATATAATTTTTCTCAAAAATTCCTGTCTGGCATAAAAATGTATTAAAGTTTTTGGCTTGTAAATATTTTTTTCTAAACCCTCTTGTTCCATCATTTAAGATAAAATCGCGTTGCCCTTGTTTTAATATTTCTTCCGATGAAAGAGCTATACATCCATCATAGTTTGTTGTAAAAATATTACATCTTCGTTTAGGCGATGTGCGTTTATATAAAATACTTAAAATCGTATGGATAAAATTACTATATTGCAGTATTACATTTTGTTTGGAAGTCTCTAAATTATGTATACAAAATTCTAAAACAGGTTTTATACATGATTTAAAATAATACATAAATAGTAAAGTTTTTAGTTTAGGTTGATTTTGGCTTTCAAATTTTTCCGCTAAAGTTTCGATAGTGAATCGGTTACCATTCTCGCCTTCTAACATTAATTCCAAGGTTGGGAATAAGCCATAAGAGGCTCCCGCACCAAGGAGTATATTTATATTTTTATCATAAATATATTCAATGTTTATTTGGCTTTCCATTGTATATCCTTTCACAATTAATTCAGTTGATTATAGCAGGAGATATGGCTAGTTTTAATTATTCAATTAACATTCAATATACTTATATAAACATGTCATGGTTAGTCTCTAATTAATAAGCATATACTTTCAGGAACAACCCCATTAGGGTTGACAAATAACCCCTTTGGGGTCATAATGTCATTATGAAAATAATAAAAAAATTACAAGTTGTGGTTGAAACGGCTGAATATTTAAAGCAAGCAGAATCTTGTATGGATAAGAAAAGCAGAGAGGACTTTGTAAGTCATATTGCTCAAAATCCTACGGAAGGAGATCTCATCCCCGGCACTGGTGGGGCAAGGAAGATTCGTTGGACAACTGATAGTAATCAGGGTAAGAGTGGTGGTGCTCGAGTTATATACTATTATCATAACCAAAAAATACCCATTTTTTTATTTACTGCCTACGGAAAGAGCAAGAAGGAAAATATTTCCGAAAGCGAGAAGAGCATATTAAAAACCATTATTAAATCTATTGTTAAGGTTTATGGGGAGGTTGAACATGAGTGATTTAGGTGAAAGTTTAATTCGCGGCGCCCAAGAAGCTCTTGAGTATGCCAAAGGTAATCAGGAAGGCGCAGTTACACATGAAGTGCTGGTTCCTACTCAAGTAGATGTTATGGCTATTAGAAAGAAAATGCATATGAGCCGACAAAAATTTTGTGAAGAATTCGGGTTCAGTGTTCGAACATTAGAAAAATGGGAGCGGGGTGAACGAACGCCGGAATCATCTGCAAGAGCTTATTTAACTGTTATTGCAAGCAACCCTACCGCTGTTATTAACGCGTTACATAAAACAAGTTGCGACAGAGGATAGGGCATAAGAAGCCGCCACCTATTGATCTATTATAAACCCGATCTTGACTTGGTAATGCATTTGCATTGCGATATATTATATGAGGTATTTAGGAGAGAAATTGTGGCCAACCTATTACACATTGAATCTACTTTAACAGATAGATATCAAATTATTATTCCTGATACTGTTCAGCCTGATGGGCATGTATTCCTTTCGAAAATGGAAGAAAATCAAGATGCCTACTATAGATAATTTTCTGGATTCTATAGCTGAAGATATAAGAAATAACCCCCAGCATTTAACTTCAATAAATAAAACATTATTCAATCGAATTGAATCATTTCTGAATGGTGTTGAATTTGATTTGAATGAAATGTTATTAGATGAGGAAGAAAAAGAATAACCAAAGATTGAGGATAAAACCTTTGGAAAGCCTCTATGAATAATCCACTCATCATTAGTGATTGGATTATACTGGCACATCCTCTTTTTATAAATCAAATTGCTTCTCTGGTAGAAGAAGTAAGGGAGTTAAAGTCAAAAGATCCATAAATTATCGTTCAAAATCAGCAACCAAAAAATTAGCCGCTATTTTCATTTG
>NZ_JAJKBJ010000007.1 GCF_023618015.1 Legionella maioricensis | reverse complement strand
GCTGAACTGGATTTTGAGAGAGGACATAAGCAGTCGGGCTGCCATGTGAGTTGTCAAGCAAGAGGCAAAAATCCTGGTTCTTAAATCAAACCATATACAATTGCGGAAATAGAGATGATGCCCATTACGGTAATAAATACATTGCTTAGTTGATTGCTGTATTTTTTCATTGCTGGAACTCTGGCAATGGCATACATAGGCATAATGAATAGAAGAATGGCGATTACCGGGCCACCTAAGGTCTCTATCATTTTCAAGATGTTGGGATTGATTGTTGCAATAATCCAGCAAGTCAGAACCATAAACACTTCAATTATTCGTTGCAGCGTACTGGTACTGATGGTCTTTCCTGATGACTTCAGCGATTTGACAATAATGCCACTGAGGCCTTCTTTAGCGCCAAGATAATGGCCTAAAAAGGATTTAGAAATGGCAATAAAAGCAATCACTGGCGCAATATAGGCAATAACTGGCGTATTAAAATGATTGGCAAGATAGGACAAAATAGAAATATTTTGTCGTTTAGCCTGCATTAAATCCTGGGGGGAAAGACTAAACACGCAACTGAATACAAAGAACATTACGGAGAAAACCATCAGTAAATGACTGTATTTCATAATAGCGGAGCTTCTTTTATCCGCGTGATTCCCGTGTTTTTGTTTTTGACTTACGGCAAAAGAAGAAATAATGGGAGAATGATTAAAAGAAAATACCATGACCGGAATAATTAACCACAAGGTCATCAATAATCCATGTCCTCCATTGGCTTGTAAGGAGTTATTTTGTTGAAAAATAGCATTATTCCAATTTGGAATTAAGTATAAAGACAACAGTAATAAAATGCTTGCAAAGGGATACACCAGTACTGACATCGATTTGACAATAATGTCTTGGCCAAAACGCACCACAGCCATTAGCGCCAGAATTAATACAATGGCTAAAAGGGCTCTTGGTGGGGCGGTAATTCCCATTTGGTTAACAAGAAAGCTTTCAGTAGTATTGGTTATAGCCACGCTATACATGAGTAAAATAGGATAAATGGCGAAAAAATATAAAGCGGTAAGCATCTTGCCTGCAAAAGAGCCGAAGTGCTCTTCCACTACATCGGTAATGTCATTATGGGCTGCAGATCCAGACAAGACAAATCGGCATAATGCACGATGAGAGTAGTAAGTCATAGGAAAGGCCAGCAAAGCCATAATCACTAAAGGCCAGATACCGTTTAGTCCTGCATCAATGGGAAGGAAAAGAGTTCCTGCTCCTATTGCTGTTCCATAAAGACTTAACATCCAGACCGTATCTTGTTTTTTCCATTCCGAAATGTGTTCGTTTGATTGAGCTGGTGACATTGTTGCAGATTCATTTAAAGACATGAAAGAACATCCTCATTTCATTACTAATCCAGGTTAGAGGTATCCCTCTATGGTTGGTTAATATTAACACTATTGAGTTAACATTTCAACAGACCAGTCTTAAATCATATCCAACTGGATTTAACAAAGCAAGTCATGAACCGGCAAAATTGCCCAAAATTTGGAATATGATCGAGATATCAGGTATAATTGATTCATTTTTGATTCTTTAGTGCATTTTATGTCTTTTCATTCCAGCTATTTAGCATTTTTTCGACAAGTTTATTTAAAAATAAAAGGGACTACCTCTAATTCATTAGCTTTAGGTGCTTTATTATCTCAAATAAATAGTGAGGAGGCTCTTGTAGAAGTCGATGAAATAGAATCTATTTTAACAGAATTGCAACAGATCGATAATCTATTGTTCGACCTGTCTTTAACTGGTGAATTAAGTGAAGCGCGGAATAATCTGGATATTCTTCTTGCGGAAGAGTTAAAAAAGAGCCTGGAAAAAAATCAGCATCCAATTCCGGGGGCTAAGTTAGAGCGATGGCTTAAAGCGAATATAAAAACAGGGGCGTTCTTAATAAATCAGATTGGGGGTTCAAGCTGGCTTAAACAGAAACTCATAGAAAAAGAGACTTTATTTTTAGCGGCCAATAAAAAAATATTAAAAGCTGATTTACTTTCCATAGTATTAAATTACATGTTGAGGTTGGGAGACCTGCCCGCTAAAGAATGGTACCTGTCTCTAGGGGCCCTTAAGGCATTTGATTCTCATGATGCTGTATTACAATTGGCTTTTAATGATCTGCAGGCCTTTCAAGATCTTGATGCGCGATTTCCAGGGTTCTTGGTCCATGCAGTGAGTAGCTTCGAAGAGTTAAGTATTTTTTGTCAGTTATTGCCTAATACTTTTGAGCGTTTATTGCATGCTCCTCGGGTTAAGCCCTTTATTCCTGATGCGGTGCATTATGTGCAAATCCTTGATAAGTTAATGGCTTTACCTCGGCCCAGATTTTGTAGATTAATTGAATCTTATATTACTCAATTAGATGACTTGGTCGCTGTGGTTAATGCTTATCCCTCGTTACATCTACTGATTGCCGGGGAGAGGAGAACAGAATCATCGTCTAAACGAATATTAGCAGAAAGACCTTGTGCTCGATTGATTCAAACCAGAGCAGATTTACTACGATTTGATTTAACTATTCCCGAATTACTTATCATCATTCAGAAGCTCCCCAGATTTAGAGATTTGGTAGGATTGGCTAATACGTTTCCATTGGATGCGACCAAAAGCATAGTAGAACAAACAAGACACACCTCTGTACCAACAAGAAAGTCCATCGCTTATGGTTTTTTCCCTGAACGGTTACCTAAACCGTTCATCCCTTTTAGTGAGCAGGTTCTTGACGAGCGTTTTTTAACTTTGGGACAAGCCATTAATTGCATGCAATATCTGGACAATGCTGGCTATTACTCCAGTGGCAATATTGAATTTACTAGTGACACTAATAAAGAAGGGCATTTTCATACCGAAGCCAGTGAGGGACATGTGCTTGCCATCGCTTTAAGCCATAGGGCATTTCAAATTTGGTTGCAGTTGCCCATAGAGGATCAAAAATGTTTTGAAATCCTGGAGTGTGGCGCTGGAGAAGGGGATCTCTGCTTTAAAATGCTGAGCTTTATAAAGGCTATGGCTGTTGAGGATAAGGATTGGGCGGAGTTTGCAAAAGCCATCCATTACACGGTCATAGAAATTGCCTCAGCCCTTGTTGAGCGACAGAAACAAAAGCTGGATCATTTTATTAAACAGGGAACTGTAGAAGTGATCCAGGATGATGCATTAAAAATGACTCATTATAATAAAAAAGCAGCATTACATCTTAGTAATGAATTAATGGATATGCTGCCCTCGGAACAGGTAGTTATTGATGAAGAAGGACGATGCCAGGTAAAGATGGCTATTCCGGTATTACTTCCGGAAGCCTATAGTTATTTACAAAAGCATTATCCTGAAAGCGTTGCCGGATTAAAGGAAGAATCAGCACGGTTTAAGTTGTTCTTGACGCAGCAAAAGATGAATATCGATCATCAAGGATTGGTTATTACCGCAGCACGATTCAAAAAATTACTGGCAATTACTGCCAATAAACAATTTGCTGGCCCATCCAATTGTTTTCTCTTTTCCTATCCGGTTTTGCCATTAAATTTATTTCCTGATTTGGAGCAGTACCTAGCCAAACATGATGAGATTCTGGCTTCCATGAGACCAGGCGATAGTAAAATAATTTGTCCCTACCTGGATACTTATGCCCAGTTAATGGCAGATAAAGCTTTGGTCAGTATTGTTATTGATTATGGTGAGCTTTCATTTAAATTAAAAAATGTGGATTACCGTTGTTACGGTTCCTCGTCCCCTCTGTATAGAAATATTCCATTTAGGCAGCCAGGAAAGTTAGACATTACTTATGACGTTGATTTTAGTGCTTTGGTTACGGGTTTAAAACAGCGAGCAGCCTCGGGAAAAGCATGTTTGACTTACTTGGGTACTTTGTTGCCAGAAATTAACGTTCTTCCTCAAGATTACCAAACTCACTGTACCGAGGGAGAACAGCTTGAATTTAGAAAATCACCGTTTTTTGCGGTGGTTTTTGTCGCTCCAGGAGTGAACGTGGTCTTGAAGGATATTGAAAAAAAGGCTTTTCCAGTGGTGACACAGCATCAATTTTTTGCTTTAGCTTTACAGCGAGCTAAATCAATTGTGGAGTTTAATGTAATGGTAGAAGAGGCAAGGACCAAGATTTTTTTGTAATCCCCCTGTGATTGGACCCCTTAATCTCGAGTATCTCCATTTCGAATGTCTATACGTCATCTGGAGCGTTTCCACATCATCCGGAGCATCTCCACGTCATCTCGAGCGTCAGCGAGAGATCTCCAAGTCAAGCCCAGTGCATGATTGATGAGATCTCTCGCTGACGCTCGAGATGACGTGCAGGGGATGAGATGACGAATGGTGTTTACTTGTTAGAAATAATTTTATCTTCTGCCCCTTTTTTCATGACAATAATGCTGATACGTCGGTTTTCTGGATTATAGGGATTGGCCTTATCTAAAAGAACAGTAGAAGAAAATCCTGAAACCGTCATGACTTTATTTTCGTCCATACCTGCTTTGATTAATGCGCGACGCGCAGCGTTTGCCCTTTGCGATGATAATTCCCAATTGGTGTACTCTAATTCTTCTGGGTTATGATAGGGATTGGCATCAGTATGTCCCTGAATCGTTATTTTATTGTTTACGGAGTTAAGTAGTTTAGCGATATTAGCCAAAATCGGTTGAATTTCGGGATTAATTTTATCTGAGCCCACATCAAACATTGGTTTTTTCTGGTTGTCTATTAATTGAATACGTAAGCCATCAGATACTACATCCATCAATAGCTGTTTTTTTAAGCCGGCAAGCGAAGGATCTTTTTCCAAACTCAGATTGATTTCTGCTTTTAATTCTTCAAGTTTTTTTATTTCGTCTTTATTGGAGTCGGAATCCTCAGCTACTTCTTTTTTAGTTAAAGGCTTATCAGTAGCCGAAACCTGCCCCTCTATCGCTTCTACATTAGGGCCGCCACCTTTAACATTTAACTTTCGATCGCCGATACCCTCACCACCAACGAGAGCAACTTTTATGGGTTGTTTAAAATAATTAGCAATGCCGGCTTTTTGAGATTTATTTAATGAAGCAATTAACCACATAAGTAAGAAGAAGGCCATCATTGCGGTGACAAAATCGGCATAGGCAATTTTCCAGGAGCCACCATGATGTCCATTTCCTCCTTTTTTTACTTTTCTAATAATTGGGGCGGCGTTGGCTTTTTCTTTTTTATCTTTTTTTTCTTTCTTATCGCCTAAGTCATCCCCTCGCGCATCACTAATGTCATTTATTTCGCTCATGGATATGCTCTAACTTGGTGTTGGTTCAGAAGCAGCTGCTTCAGCTGAAGCAGCCGGTTTTGGATTTTTTATTTCATCGTTAAGCTCGTTAAAAGAAGGTCTTTGAGCAGAGAATAACACTTTACGTCCAAATTCAATCGCAATAATGGGTGGATTATTATGTAAACTGGATAATATAGTTACCTTGATACACTGAAGTAATAATTGAGACTGATTAGCTCGTTGTTCCATAGCAGTGGCTATTGGACCAATGAATCCATAGCCTAGTAAAATACCTAGGAAAGTTCCAACCAGGGCATGGGCAATTAAGACCCCTAATTCTGAGGGGGGTAAATCAATGGACTCCATAGTATGGACCACGCCAAGGACCGCGGCGACAATACCAAAAGCAGGCATTGCATCGGCGAGCTTGGTAATCGCGTGAACGGGGATCATTTCTTCTTCATGATGGGACTCAATCTCCATATCCATTAAGGCTTCAAGTTGAAAGGGCTGCATGTTCGAGGTAATGATGAGTCGTAAATAATCGCAAATAAATTCAATGACATGATGCTGGGCCATCAAAGAGGGATAATTAGTGAAAATAGGGCTTTTTTCTGGCTCATCAATATCATTTTCAAGAGACATCAGACCTTGTTGTCTGGCTTTATTCAACAAGCTATAGAGCAGGCTTAGCAAATCGACAGAAAGCGTTTTTACCGATTGCTGTCCACGAAAGGCACCAGGCAATGCTTTTAATACTGATTTCAATACAGTAGCGTTGTTTCCCACGATAAAAGAGCCTACAGCTGCTCCACCAATAATCAGTAATTCAATAGGTTGAAACACAGCGGCCAGATGACCGCCGCCAATGGCAAATCCCCCAAAAACACAGAATAAGATGACAATGTAGCCTATTATAATGAGCATTTTTATTTTATCCCTAAATCACTTCTCAAGAATTATTTGGCCAGATAATCATGCACCACCCGCCCATAAGGCAAGGTGAGATCTGACTGCAAGTGAACAGCATTCACGATTCGACGTACAGGTAGACTTGCTACCGGTGCCAAAGCATGATGAGCTAATTCAAGTTGTGCTGGTCCTTGCCAGGCTCCCTTTATGGTAATTTCAGCTAAATGGTACTCTACCAGTTCACAAATTCGCGTACTCCCATCAACATGAGGAATTATTTTAAGTAAATAATTTGGATAAGTCATTGATTCCGCAATTTTTTTTACATCAAGCGTTTCATATTTATAACCCATGGTTGCAGTAGCAATGCGACAAGGCCCATATTCTAAAGTACCAATAATGGTTTCGTTTACCACTTCCAACTTGGGGTTAGCCATTTTTTTGGGAAAGCCCCAAATTTCTCTGCCGCCGGCTATTGGTGGATGGTCATCGAGGTACATGGCATGAGTATAGCTACCCGTTTTGCCTTTAAAACGCACTGGAATCACTTGCCCTGATTCAGTGTAATCTCCAAAGCCGGTGGAGTCTGGCATCCGGATAAATTCAAATTTAACCAAAGGCTCTGCTACTTCCAAAGGGGCGGGAACAATGTCGCGCAGTAAGTCCATATCGGTTTCATAAGTAATAATCAAATATTCTCTATTGATAAAACGATAAGGTCCTCTTGGATAAGATGGATTGGAAAGTGGCATGGCAAACGCTTTTTGTTTCACTTCTGCTTCATTCATCTTCTTCCTCCTGCATATTTATATTTAAATGGTTTTTGGCGCACATATCATAGACGGCAACCCCTAAAGTTTGAGGTACTGGTTCAAGCCAAGGGGATTTCTTAATTGCATTTCGACCATCACGGTAACCATGAGCTATCCGTTCAGCTATTGTTGTTTTGGAAAATTCATAATCTTTCGAGGACAGCTCAGTCCTATCTGCTTCATATAGGAAACGTACCAAATTGATATTGGAATCTTTGCCTCTGGAGATGCATAGTTTCATTTCAGGACTTAATTTTTGATCTTTAGGAAGGTGTTGCGCCAATAGATGAATGCTGTTTTTTAGCGCATGAATTTCCTGATAAAGTTGAATCACCTTGGCCATTCGACTGGAAAATTCAATATCTTTTTTGCGTTGTAATATTTCATCAAGATTGGTGGGGTTTAAGCCATAGGAGTCGAATAAGTGTATTGCAAAACAAAGTAAATCTTTTGGGCATCGGTGAGATAAAACGTAAGTTGCAGGGGAGTTACTGGAAATTCCCCCATCCCAGTACAGTTTCCCATCTACTTCAACAGCGGGGAATCCTGGAGGAAGGGCTCCACTGGCCATAATATGTTCTGGACCAATTTTTCGTTCATCAGAGTCGAAATACTCCATTTGACCGGAGCTTATTTCCACGGCGCCAAGGCTTAAGCGAGTTGTATTTTTATCATTGATGCGATCAAAATCAATAAATTGTTCCAGTGTACTGCGTAGCGGGGAGGTATCGTAGTAACTTAACAAATCCGCACTATCATGCCAGCCTAATTCTGGAGGGGGAAAGCGAGGTCGAAAAAAACCAGGCTGCCCCATGAACAGAGAATATTGAGATGACAATAAATGTTGAATTTTACGATTTTCCGGATCTTTAAAAGCCATGAATGGATGAAATATTTCTGGAGTGGATATGGTGTCCCAGAATTGATGCATTTTTTCTACACGAATCTGGGGAGGATTTCCTGCCGCAATGGCGGCATTCATTGCCCCTATAGAAGTACCGACAAACCAGTCTGGAGCGTAGCCCGCCTCGTCCAGTGCGTGAACAATGCCAACCTGATATGCACCAAGAGCACCCCCACCCTGGAAAGAACAAGCAATGACCGTGTTCCTCAGTTTTTTCTTCTTGTCCTGTCGGGGCATGGTTTACTCCATGAACCATCCATGACTGACGATTAGCGATTGCCCCGTTAATGCATTTGATGCAAACGATGCAAAAAACAAAGCGGTCTGCGCTACATCATCCGTGGTGGTAAATTGACCATCTACCGTATCTTTAAGCATTACTTTTTTAACTACATCTTCTTCGCTGATTCCCAGTTCTTTAGCTTGTTCTGGAATTTGTTTGTCTACCAGAGGGGTTCGCACAAAACCCGGGCAAATCACATTGGCTCTTACATTGTGAGCCGCCCCTTCTTTAGCGACTACCTCGCATAAACCAATTAAGCCGTGTTTTGCAGTCACATAAGGCGCTTTCAATACAGAGGCTTCTTTAGAGTGAACCGAGCCCATATAAATAACGCTGCCTCCTTTACCTGAGGCATACATATGTTTCAGTGCGGCCCGAGTAGTCAAGAATGCCCCATCTAAATGAATAGCCAACATTTTTTTCCAATCAGAAAATGCGAGCTTGTCTACTGATTCTATAATTTGAATTCCTGCATTGCTGACGAGGACATCCACACCACCAAACTGTTTTGCTACGGCATCCACACCGTCATTAACTTGTTGTTCGTCGGTGACATTCATGGTTACTGCCATGGCTTGTCCACCCATAGATTTTATTTCTTCTACAACGAGGTTGGCTTGAGCAAGATTGAGATCGGCAATGGCTACTTTTGCTCCTTCCTTGGCATAGACCAAGGCAATTTCTTTACCTATTCCACTGGCAGCGCCAGTAACTATGGCTACTTTATTTTTTAGTCGCATGGCTACAATCCTTGTATTATTTTTTGTGTTTTCAACAGTATAGCAATGGAATTTTCATATTGCTTATGATTCGTTAACAATTTTTTTGAAGGACTGGAGAAGGGGATTTTCTTATGGGGGTTTTATTATTACTTTGATTTAACCCTTTCAAATAAAGAAAGGGTTAAATCAATCAAGGCAAAATTATTACATGATAAAGTGAGCTACATCGTATTAGTGATAGTAGTATCCATTACGATAATACCCACGGTAATAGCCATTATTATAATAACCTGCTCGATAGTAGCGGTTACCATAATAGGCGCGTCTGTCTTGATCTCGACCAATAGAATTACCTATCAAACCACCTGCGCCTGCACCGATAACCGTTCCTAAAGCTGAACCTCCAGAAACTGCATAACCTATCCCGGCTCCAGCAGCAGCTCCAGTTGTTGTTCCAACTTCAGTATTGGTACAACCAACCAGTGCTGTGGTTGATACCCCCAGGCAAAACACAGTTGCTATTATTTTTTTCATGGTTGACTTCCTCTTGTTATTTGTCATGGTTCATATGAAGAATAGTACAAAATAAGTGAAAGGTGTAAATAAAATAAACATAATTTATTGAGGAAGTCTTTTTTGCGAATTAAAATATTATCCTGATCCCAGTTTTAAAAATTTACTCGGACCCCATTTTTCCAGTAGTATAAGGGTAAGAATAAAAAAATAGAGGACAACATGTTTAAAGGAAGTATAGTCGCTTTAGTAACGCCTATGCAGGACGATCAAGTAGATGTTCATCGTTTGCGTGAATTAGTTGAGTTTCACATAGAGATGGGTACTCATGGACTGGTGGCTGCTGGAACTACTGGTGAGGCTGGTACTTTGTCACACGAGGAAAAACTCCTGGTGATAAAAACGGTGATAGAACAGGCCAAAGAGAGAGTTCCTGTGATTGCGGGTACCGCGATGAATGCGACCAGAGATTGTGTTGCATTAACTCAGCAGGCTATGGAATATGGCGCTCATGCGGTGCTGATTATGACCCCTGCGTATATTCGCCCTACTCAAGAGGGGCTGTATTTGCATTACAGCCAAATTGCCCAGTCAGTCCCCATACCCATTATTTTATATAATGTGCCTGGAAGAACGGTCTGTGACCTGTTACCTGAAACGGTAGCGAGGCTGGCTAAGATTTCCAATATTGTAGGCATCAAAGAAGCTACAGGGCAGATGACTCGTTTGCAGCAAATTTTGCGTCTTTGTGAAGGCAGTATTGATGTGTTTAGCGGCGATGACCTCACCGGAGCACAATGGATGCTTGCTGGAGCCAAGGGAGTCATTTCTGTAACAGCCAATGTTGCGCCCAAATTAATGGCAAAAATGTGTGATTTGGCTGTGGACGAAGATCATGCTGCTTGTTTGCGTTTACAAGACGAATTGATGCCTTTACATGAGTTGTTGTTTGTAGAAGCCAATCCTATTCCGGTAAAGTGGGCAATGAATAAAATGGGTTTAATTGGCGAGGAAATAAGATTGCCTTTGACCCAGTTGTCTGAAATGCACCACCAGGCTTTAGAAAAAGTACTTAAGAGTTTAGAGTTGATTTAATTTGGGGAATGTTGTGAAAAAATTGGGTTTTATTGTTCTTGCTATACTGGCTTTATCGGCCTGTTCTTCTCGTTATTCCAGTAATGGTGAGAACATTTATTTAAAAAGTCGTAATGGGGTGAAACTTGAAGTTCCCCCACCGTTAACGAGTTCCAATATAAGTACTTTTTATGATTTACCCCCGCAAACTCAGAGTGCACAGGTGAGTATTGCACCACCTGTGGAAGTAATCACTACATAAGGGTTCATTATGACGCCATCAGAATCAGGTGAGTTGCTTATTATACAGGAGTTATCGAAGCGTATTGTGGAGGCGCAACGCAAAATCAGGATTCTTGATAGTATCAAATGGGATAGTTCCATCAAACAGGAATTTTTCAAAAATAAAGGAAATAAACTTCCCAATGTCGATAAGTCATATTATGACAAAAAACCTTTGCCCTTTGAGGTTCATGAGAAACAAGAAGAGTTCCGGATTATTCTACGGGATGCCCAGAATCAATTGGGACAATACTCTACCTTAACCCGTTTGCTTAGACGTCAATGCGAAGAATACAGTCGCGCGGCCCAGATGTTGGCCGCGCGAGGTACGCCAGCTTTTAGTGAGTTGGCAATGGAACTGTATGGCAGCCCCAGTGATGTATTTTATGCAGGTGGCCCACGCATGAGTCAAATGGGAACCCTGTTGTTTGATGTATTAACTGATTTGAATGTGCAGTTACAATCAGAAGCTGATTTAAAACGTCATACCCCGGAACAAGCTCAAGAAATTCTGCAAGCTCGATTAGGACATTTCTTTGATAAACATCCTGGCAAAGTAACCGTTATGATTAGTGATGGGATGGTGGCGGATGCATCAGCCGGTGCGGATAGTATTAAATTAAGTCAGCAGGCGATGTTTAGCGACCGGGATTTGCGCTATTTGGAAGTTCATGAAGGGTGGGTGCATGTGGGAACCACTTTAAATGGCGCCATGCAGCCTAACTGTTTTTTTCTTTCCAAAGGTTCACCTTCCAGCAGCGTGATTCAAGAGGGATTAGCTGTTATTACTGAAGTGGTTACCTTTTCTTCTTATCCGGGGCGAATGCTGAAAATTACTAATCGAGTCATCGCTTTGGATAAGGTCACCCAGGGTGCTGATTTTCTTGATATCTATCGTTATTTTATAGAGTGTGGTTTGAGTGAAGACGACAGTTACAATCAAACCGTACGTGTTTTTAGAGGCAGTACTCCCACTGGCGGGCCTTTTACGAAAGATTTATCTTATGCCAAGGGTTTTGTTTTAATCTACAATTATATTCGCTTTGCTATTAGCCAAAAGCGGGTTGACTCCATTCCGTTGTTATTTACTGGAAAATTGGTTTTGGATGATTTGCCTTTATTAGGGGAGTTGAAAGAACGTGGCATATTAACCAATCCCGTTTATTTACCTCCACCATTTCAGGATTTGGCGGCATTAAGTGCCTGGATGAGTTTTTCCCTGTACCTCAATCAGTTTGACCTAAACGAAATCCAGAAGAACTTCCGTTTTTTGTTGATTTGAATATCCAAAGCAACCGGGCTACGTGTTTTTTTGTAATGTAGCCTGGATGAAGGCGCCAGCCGTAACCCGGGATTGAGTGGCATGTCCTCCCGGTGTACGACAGCGTCTCTACCTACGCTACGCAGATAGAAACATAATGGAGAAGGGCTGGAATGCACTTAATGAGTCTGCATTTCCCCCAAATGAAAAGGATAATCATGTCGGCAACGGGCGTAGGATGCGCCTATTTGTGATGGATTGGCATAAAAGGCATAGTGAGTCGCGTTATAGGCGCAGCAAGGCACCGAGCTGATAAAACAACCTCTTTTGGCGTTCCACACATACCCCACTTCTGACAGAGCCAATGTTCTTCCATCAAAACAGACATAATGAGGCTGAGAAGGGCGACCTCCGACGATGCAACCCTGAGCCTGAACTCCATTTGCCATAATTAGCCCAATAAGGATTATTTTTATTCTCATTTTTTCGCCTTAAAGTTGCTATACTTCTATTAATAAAGTTAGTTCATGTTTTTATCTATGCAAGGGACTGAGACTAAATAACGACAAAATTTAAGGATAAGTTAAGAAATAAAGCATAAAATGATTATATAACGATTCGCGGAGCATATTTATGGCTATGAATTTAGAGCTTTCCCAGGCGCTACAAAGCATTTATCAGGTAGCACAAGACCCTGATTTGTCACTACGTGCGATACGAGAAAAAATGCGTGATGACGCTTTAGATGCTATATTAAGAAGCGATCCTGGAAATGCTAGTGAGTTTAGGAACGCAATTATTGCTCACAAAGATTTTTGGTATCTTTTTCATAGTATGGCTAATGCCAAGTTGATGGATCAGAATGCTTTAGATAATACACAGTTTCTAGATCCCAACGATCTTAATCCGCAGGTATCATTCCAAAAATTACATCAAATGGCTGCTGAGCAACGAGTTCGAAGTAACTTATATAAAGTAGATAATAATGTGTTAATCGGAATTCTTGCTAATAATCCCGATGAGTGTCGCGCTTATCTGGCCGAAAAAGTAGAATTTGGTTTGTTAAAGGAGGCCAAAGGCTGGCAGCCAAATGTCATGGTTCCCGGCCCTACAGGTCCTGTTCCACACAATAAATCCGTCGCCGTTTTACCTGATACAACAGTAAAGCAAATTCAAGAGCATGCCAGTCAAATTTTATTATCCAGATTAATAGCAACTTCCACTGATAAAGTAGCCTTAAAACAGTTATTGGATGCGACCAGTCAGGATCAGCTAAATCGAGCCATGCAGGCCTTGGGCTATCCGCAAAGTGCGTCTATTCACATCACTCATCCATTAACAACCTCAGTACCAGGGATACATAATCAAGCCCTAGAACGGGAAACAGAAGTAAGGCAAGCCTGGGTAAAGGAAAATTTCGCAACCTATGTACTTAACCTTTCAGAAGAAGATCTTTTAGCAAAAAAAGATACTTTAGAGAGCAAGAAGCAATACTTCGCCGAAGGTTTAGACGAACCGTTTAAATCTGAGTGTCGTGACTTGTCTGAAGAGGAGATAGCAGAACTCAGAGGCATTTTAGGTGCTCGTTATTTACAAGTTGCACTCTCTATTACTGGGGGAGATGTACTGGATGCATTGAATGCATCTGACGACGAGTTAGAAGATGAGATAGATAATCTTTGGGGGACAGAGGAAGATCAAGACGGAGGATATCCTTATATAGAGGAAGCTGTAGCCTCCAATCCCGCTTTAATTAGACAAGGAATATTGCAAAATTTAATTCAGAATCTGGATACTAATCCGGCGAATTTAAAGATTCTTAGCGAAATTAACTCAGCACAAAATTTAGAAGAATTTAAAACAGGATTAGGAAAACTAGGTATCACCAATGTTGATTGGATAGAGGAAGAGGAATGGCGGGCGATGCAGGAATGGAGCCATGACCAGGCTTTGGATATGGTCCAAAATCAAATCCTTCATCTACCGAATAATCCCGTTAATCAGGGTATTTTAAAAGAAATTAATACAGCAAAAAACATAGAGGAGTTTAGGGCCGGATTAAAAAAAGCAGGTATTGATCCGGTTGATTGGATAACCCGTGCCGATAAAGACGATATTCAAGCAGTAATCCGTCCCCATGCTTTTAAAATACATTTAGCACAGGCTCAATTTGGCGCGGAGTTTCGTCCCGAATTACTTGCTGCTTTAGATAAATTACCTCCAGAAAGGCAAGCAGCTTTATTAGAAAAACCGGAACAAATACGTCATTTAGCCAATGCTAAAGATGCTAATGCAGTGAAGTTCTATTTAGGAAGAGATGCTGAGGGCATTGACGAAGTTGTAAACGAAAATGTAAGGCTGGCAGGTTTTCAACAACTTCATAATGTGCCCATAGCGAAAGCCTTAGAAAAGACCGGGTTTATTTTAGATAAGTCAAAAATTACAGCTCTTAATGATCTTATTGAAACTATAGGTCCTAATGATTTTACTTCAGTAAAGAAATATAAAGATCTGGTCGATGATATTAGTGAAAAATGTGGCATTCCTCCGGGTAACGCTATTGTTTATGACGCATTTGGGTTAAATCCTACAGGTACGGCTTATCTAGTAGACAACGATATAACAGCCTCTATAAAACAGCAGCGTGAGTTCAATGAGGAATTACATAGCGCAGCTCTTAATCCTCGTGATCGGAATAAAGAGTTAATAAACATCCTACTGCGCATAGAAAAAACAGCTCTTGTTACCGATGCTAATATTGCCAAGATAAATGATTACTTTAAGAGCTCCAAGGATCTTACAACATTTATTGGTAAGATTGGCAATGATTCCACTCTAAAAGGATTAAAAGCGGGAATGGAGCATGAATTAACGGCTATTGCGTTTAACCAGCTCAAAATTCAAAGTGTGGCAGCTCCATTGCGTGGAACTAATATGACCGCCTTTAATACCGCCATAAGCCAAATGGACGATTTAGTAGAGACTTTTAATAAAAAGCGTGAATCTTTTGGCGATACTGCGGCTAAATTGCAATTTGTCTCCGATGTTAATCCAGTTCATTTAGCCGCACCTCAATTTATAAGGGAGTGTAAGGATGATCCCAATGGCATGCGGGCCAAATTTGGGGATATGGCAGATAAATGTGATTCAATCGTGGATAGACTATTGCGCAACCAAGCCTTGCTTGAGGCACAGTTGGCCAGTATTCCCAAGGTCATTCCCCGAGGCCCTGATGAAGATGAGCGATGGGAACAGGCCAATGATTTAGTTGATAAAATAAAACAAGAACTGGAGGAAACCAAAAAAAGCCTGGCGATTTTTCGCGATTATCAGCAAAAACTGTCCGGCCCATCAGGAATTTTAAAAACTATTGATGATAATATTGCTAATAAGAAAAATGATTATTATGAGCCTGCTTCATTTAAGGCTACGATAGTAAAAGCGGGTAATACTATTACCACTTCTCCTCCTGTCGGAGCCCCTGCGCATCGAGCCGCTGCAACAATAGGTACATCAAGTAAGGTCAACAACTTTTTAACAGGCGATCGCTTAGGTCCTGGTGATAAGTGCGAGTACGAAATGGATCGTCCGGTAACCAGCGGGCAGCCACCAACTACTTTTAACGCCAAAGGCAAATTTGTTGAAAGACATGATACAGCTCCTCCCGCTCCATCTAAATTGAAAGACGGTCAAATTACGAAACAACAACAATGTACCTTTGTTGTCGAGGATCCTCCTCACCAAACCCAGCCGCCTGTCGGTCCACGTGGTCAACTCGATCCAAGACTGACTGACGCGAAAGTGAATTTTTACATGGGGATGGCGGTAGCTATATTGTCTCGTTTTGATCCTAAAAATCCACCTTCTAAAGACAACCCTATCCGTCTGAATGGTACCAGTGAAGAGGATATGCGTCATTTATGGACAGCGCTGGTTATAGTTGGCGAGAAAAATGCGAAAAATATGCGCTTTGGCCGGGATGCAATAATAGTAGAGTCTGGTCCTTTTAATCCGGCGAAAGAAAGAGGTCTTCTCGGATTTACAAAAGACTCGCTTTACACTAAATATAAAAACGATCATAGCGCTGCAATAAATGCAAAAGTAACAGATGCTCAAGGGATGGTAAAAAAACAGACCGATCATATAGACTCTGTGAAAGGCGCTGAAAAAGGCATAGACAAGTTCAAAAAAGGAATAAACGAGATTAAGGCGACTGTTGATGAGGCAGAAAAAACCAGGGCAGAGCAAGGGCCTGCGCCTGAGACTCCTTCAGTGGTATTTAAGCCTTAAAGTATTTAAGGAAGAATGAGATTAAGGTCTCTTGGCAGCAGGATATAAATGCTGCCAAGAGGCTTTTTTATTTTTAAAGAATACTCAATTCTGAGAAATAATGATTTTGTTGGGTCAAAATGACCCAACCTACTTGCTTCATGCTAAAATGAGCTTAAGACGTTAATGAGTGAACTAAAAACTGATGTGTAGCCTGGGTGAAAGCGAAGCTGTAACCCGGGATTGGGGGGGCACCTCATCTCAGAGTATGACTGCGTCTACATCCAGGCTACAATTAACCTAAATTCGGTGAGGCGACTGAATAATAAGGAGAATGCAATTGAATTCCAAGCAATTGGCGATTGGTGTATTTGATTCAGGAATGGGGGGATTAACTGTATTAAAAGCATTGCGAGCCCGTTTACCACAAGAGTCATTTGTCTATTTGGGTGATACTGCCCGTCTTCCTTATGGAACTAAAAGCCCTGATACCGTAAAACAATACGCCATGCAAATGGCAAGGCTTTTGGTTGAGCGTCGCATTAAAGCGTTAGTGATCGCTTGTAATACCGCTACCACCGCCGCCTTACCCCATTTACAAAGCATGCTCCCGGAAATTCCCGTGCTTGGGGTGGTGACACCTGGAGCATCGGCAGCAGTTGCCGCAACCCGCAATCAACGTATTGCTGTTTTAGCGACGGAAACAACTATTGCTTCCAAAGCCTATCAGGAGCTGATAACGCAGCAACTCCCGCAAGCGGTAATAACCAGTCGTGCCTGCAGTGTCTTGGTGGCTTTAGCGGAAGAAGGAATGGTGAATAATTCCGTTGCTCGTGAGGCTTTAAAGCATTATTTGGAAGACTTCAGTAATGAAGATGCTGTTTTATTGGGTTGCACCCATTTTCCGGTATTTAAACCTTTGCTCGAGAGTCTATTGCCTGCAGGCGTTGCTATTGTTGACTCCGCACAAGCTACTGCTTTATCTCTTCATGCCTTATTAGAAGAACAGGATTTACTCAACATTGATTTTGGTGTACCCACCAAAGTAAATTATTTGGTGACGGATTCCGTGAAGCGATTCCAGACCGTGGGCAAGATATTTCTAGGTGAAGAGCTTGCGATTCGGGATATAGAATTGGTCGATGCCAAGGGGTAATTCGTAGCCCGGTTGCTTGCAACCGGGAACACTTATTCTTCCTTGGGCGGACGACTCATTAAAATACCCACTGCTTGCTTGGCATTAATTTTATTGGCTAAAAGGGCGTTGATTTGCTCACAAATAGGCATTTCTACAAGCTTTGCTTGTGCTATAGCACAGACTTGGGCGGCATTATGTTTCCCCTCTACAACCTGCCCAATTTGTTTTTCTGCTTCTTCTATAGAAATATTACGTCCTAAAAGTAAGCCAAACCGGCGATTGCGAGATTGATCATCCGTACAGGTGAGTACCAGGTCCCCTACACCAGCTAAACCTAAAAAGGTATCCTGGCGTGCTCCCAGACTAAGTCCTAAACGACTCATTTCAGCTAAACCGCGGGTAATTAACGCCGCTTTTGCATTGGCACCATAACCAAGACCATCGCTGATACCACAGGCTATAGCTAAAATATTTTTAACGGCACCACATAACTGAACTCCAATAAGATCGTCACTTAAATAAACACGAACATTATGATGATGAAGGAGTTGATGGATGTTTTTTTGAAAGGCTAGATTATTGCCTGCTAAAGTCAGCGCAGTAGGTAAAAAACGTGCGACTTCTTTGGCAAAAGAAGGGCCTGATATAACTGCCACAGGAAATTCAGCTCCAAAACGCTGAAACACCAATTCACTTAATAAGTGATGACTTTGAGGATCCACCCCTTTGGTAAGCCAGGCTAAACCTTGTGGGGGCTGTTCCATTTTTGTGATGAGCTCAGCAAATGCATGGGAGGGTACAGCAATGATCACATAATCTGCTTCTCGAATGCATTGATTTAAATCTTCCACGGGAATCAGATTATCAGGAAAATGAATCTCAGGCAGATAGCTCAAATTAGCACGGTCTTTGGTCATAAGGGCGACATGCTGTGGGTTATGTCCCCACAGCAAAACGCGATGCCCAATTTGAGTTAAATGTATTGCAACTGCAGTGCCCCATGAACCGGCACCTAATACGGCAACAGTATGTTTATTCATCGTTTTAATGTGACGTTTCTTCTGCTTTAACTCCAGCCGCTTTTTGTTTTTCTTGCAATTGTTGCATGTATAACGCATCAAAATTTATTGGTGCTAAAACGAGTTGCGGGAAGCTGCCTCGAATCACTTGAGAGGTAATCGCTTCACGGGCGTAAGGGAAAAGAATACTTGGGCAGAAACTGTTGAGCAGATGATCAAGCTGGTTAGCTGCAGCACCTTGAATGGTGAAAATTCCTGCTTGTTTCACTTCAACCAAGAAGGCTGTTGTTTTTTTATTGGCAACGGTCGCAGTAACAGTCAATACTACTTCAAACACTCCATTTTCAAGTTGAGTACTGGTGGTATTCAGATCCAGGTTCAGCTCTGGTTCCCATTGTTGCTGGAATACAGCTGGGGTATTAGGTGTTTCATAGGATAAATCTTTCACATAGATTCGTTGAATCATGAATTGAGCTTCGTCATTTTGTTGTTCTGGATTGGTTTGTTCAGTCATGATATTTCTATCCTTTTAAAAGTTGGTTCAGTTTCCCCTGATTTTCCAGGGCATATAAATCATCGCAGCCACCAATAGCTTGGCCATTAATGAAAATTTGAGGCACCGTATGTCTGCCGCTTTTAGCAATCATTTCGTCGCGTAATTCAGGTTGTAAATCGACACGAATGTCAGTAAACGCAACATTTTTTTTATGTAATAACTCTTTAGCTCTAGTGCAGTACGGGCAATAACCAGTACTGTACATGATGACTTGCACCATAGTATTATTTTCCTTTAACCAAGGGAAGATCGGCATTTTGCCATGCCGCAATACCACCAGCCAGCACTACAGGTTGGTAGCCTTGAATGCGAATTTTGGCAGCCGCAGCCGGAGATTGCAAGCCACGAGCACAGACTAAAATGATATTTTTATTTTTATATTTCGTCATTTTAGGTTGTTCAAAATCTTCAACTGTCGCATTAATTGAATCAATTATGTGTCCACTTTTAAATGCTTCTTTATCGCGTAAATCAATAACTGTTGCATTTTCATTGTTGATCATGGCTACCGCTGACTGGGGAGTTAATTCTTTTGCTTTCTTTTTTTGCGTTATTAATTCATTAATAAAGGTTAAAGCCAAAACGACAATAAAAGCCAGCCAAAGCAGCCAGTGATTCATAATAAATTGACTTAAGTGTTCCATAGTGTACTCGAGAAATTGGGATGATTTGGCGAATTATCCTTAGAATGGTGAGTGAACGCAAGTAATGTATACTTTTGTCACTAATCTTCTCTGTTTCTTTTTAGTAGAACATATACTGCCCCATGCCCTCCGTCTTTGGCCTGCGCACTGTGAAAGGCTAAGACTTCGTCAAATTGCGGTAACCACCGATTGACCAGATTTTTAATAACGGGGGGGGCACCCTGGTGTCCTCCTTTACCATGGATAATAAGCAGGCAGCGTTTGTTCTTATTGGCTTCATTTTGAATAAAATGACTTAAGGCCTCGCGAGCGGCCTCAGTTTTTAAACCGTGTAAATCCAGCCTGGCTTCCCAAGGAATCAGTCCATTCTTTAGCGCACGAAAACGCTTGCTTGGAACCCCTGGATCACAGTGGGATAAAAGAGTGTTGGAAAGGACTGTTTCGCTAATAAAATCGGACAAATAATAGTCCTTTTTAGCTACTGTTTTTTTACTCAACGCAGAGGGAGTCATTGTTTTGGGGATTTTTTCGGCTGATGGTGAGGTGGGGCGGCTAACCCGTTTGGTTGTTTCGTTTAAGGGCTTTACCGCTCGCATTTGATCGCGAAACAAAGCCTTGTCCTCATCGGACAGAAAATCATCAGCCATTATCTATATCAATTTAATAATTATAATCAAAGTATAACTTAGGTTAGGGAAAGGAGGACATCTTTTCTAACATAGAGTAGACTTCTTTTTGAAATGGTAGTTTTATAAGAAGTCCCGTATAATTGTGTACTTTTTCTATCCTCGACTTTGGCCTTTTTTGAAAATTGGCAAAAAACTGTCGTCTTTGCGAATGAAGTGAAGCAATCCAGCTTGGAATTTCCATTTAAACTCGGTCTGGATTGCTTCGCTAACGCTCGCGACGGTTACTAATCAGCTTTGTAAAAAAGACCAAAGTCCGGCTATCCAAAGATTGAAATGCAAGCGGAGCATTAATGAGTAGTTATATAATGAAAGAAACGGACGAACTGGTTACTATCCTTGATTTTTTACGTTTCAGTTTAACGAGTGCTACTAAAGCACATTTGTATTATGGTCATGGTACTGATAATGCGTGGGATGATATGCGTTCGCTGATTTTAAGAAGTCTGTCCTTGCCTTATGATATAGATCCCCATTTACTCAATGCAAGACTCACCACGAGTGAAAAAAAACATTTATGCCAGCAATTGGATAAGCGCATTAATCAGCGAGTACCTGTTCCTTACTTGATTAAAGAAGCTTATTTTTGTGATTTGCCATTTTATGTTGATGAACGTGTGTTGATACCTCGTTCACCCATAGCTGAGTTAATTAATAATCAATTCTCTCCCTGGATAGATGCCGAAAATGTGAATCACATTTTAGATTTATGCACAGGAAGCGGCTGTATTGCTATTGCTTGCTGTTATGCTTTCCCGGATGCTCAGGTGGATGCTGTTGATATTTCATCAGAAGCCCTTGCTGTAGCTGCCATTAATTGTGATGCGTTGGAGGTTGAAGAACAGCTCACTTTAATCGAGTCAGATTGTTTTAATAACGTCCCACGGCAGAAATATGATTTAATCGTTAGTAATCCCCCATACGTGGGCAAAGAAGAGATGCAGACTTTGCCGGACGAATTTCGGCATGAACCTGTTTTAGCTTTGGAAACGAATAATAATGGTTTGGCAATTGTTGAAAAAATTCTTAATAACGCCCATGCTTATTTAAGTGATCAAGGTATTTTGGTGGTTGAAGTAGGTAATAGCGAAGAAGCTTTATGTGAGGCTTATCCTTTGGTGCCTTTCACTTGGCTTGAAATGAGTCATGGTGGACAGGGTGTATTTTTATTAACTAAAGCACAGTTAGAAGAATTTTTTAAGTAAGTGAGTACTGCATGTCAGGAAACACGATTGGAACATTATTTTCCGTAACTACTTTTGGTGAAAGCCATGGCCCCGCTATTGGCTGCATCGTGGATGGTTGCCCACCGGGTATGTTTTTGCAAGAGGAGGATATCCAACCTTTTCTGGATAAACGTAAACCCGGCCAATCTAAATATACCACTCAAAGACGCGAAGAAGATAAGGTACAAATTCTATCCGGCGTTTTTGAAGGTAAAACAACGGGTGCTCCCATTGCTTTATTGATTCATAATACTGATCAACGTTCTCGTGATTATGAAGAAATTAAAAATTTATTTCGTCCTGGACATGCCGATTATACTTATCATCACAAATACGCCCATCGAGATTATCGAGGCGGTGGGCGATCTTCTGCCCGAGAGACTGCGGTACGGGTTGCTGCAGGAGCAATTGCACGCTTGTATTTGCAGCGAAATTTAAATTTGGAAATAATTGGCCATTTGCAACAAATGGGTGATTTGGTATTGCAATTTGAAGATGAAGCAGAAATCAATAATAATCCTTTTTTCTGCCCAAACAACAAACAAACTCAAGAGCTTGCTGATTATATAGAGCGTTTGCGGCGGCAAGGTGATTCGGTTGGGGCTCGGGTTAAGGTAATAGCTAAAGGGGTACCCGTTGGACTAGGAGATCCGGTTTTTGATAAATTGGATGCGACCCTAGCCTTTGCGATGATGTCTATCAATGCCGTCAAAGGAGTAGAAATCGGGGCCGGTTTCAGTGCAGTAACCCAACAGGGCAGCGAACATCGGGATCAAATGTCTCAACATGGATTTTTGAGTAACCATGCCGGCGGCATCCTGGGAGGGATTTCTACTGGACAAAATATAGAAGTAAGCATGGCATTGAAGCCTACCTCGAGTATTACGACTCCTGGACAGACAATTAATACTCAGGGAGAAGAGGTGACAATAGTGACTAAAGGACGTCACGATCCTTGTGTGGGAATCAGAGCCGTGCCAATAGCTGAGGCGATGATGGCTTTGGTATTAATGGATCATTACTTGAGACATAAAGCTCAATGTAGATAATTATGATGAAATAAAGAGGTAATAATGAGCAGACAATTAAATGTAGCCATAGTAGGTGCCACTGGTGCTGTTGGGGAAGCTTTTCTAACCGTATTAGCAGAAAGAAATTTTCCTATAAAGACCCTTTATCCCTTGGCCAGTTCTCGCTCTGTAGATAAAACAGTAACTTTTAAAAATCAACAATTAGAAGTGCTGGATTTGGCTGAATTTGATTTTAGCAAAGCGGACATAGCCTTATTTTCTGCTGGTGGTTCCGTATCTAAAGAATATGCTCCTAAGGCAGTTGCTGCGGGTTGCGTGGTTGTTGATAATACCTCCTGTTTTCGTTATGACGACGACATTCCTTTGGTTGTACCTGAGGTGAATCCCCATCGAATTGCCGATTATACCAAAAGAGGCATCATCGCTAATCCTAATTGCTCCACGATTCAGATGGTAGTGGCTTTAAAGCCTTTATATGATGCTGCAGGAATTTCCCGGATTAACGTGGCTACTTACCAGTCCGTTTCTGGAACAGGCAAGAAAGCAATTAGCGAGCTCATTGCTCAAGTGGCGGATCTGTTGAATGGAAGACCTGCAACGACTGAAGTGTATCCTCAGCAAATCGCTTTTAATGCTCTTCCTCACATCGATCAGTTTGAGGACAATGGTTATACCCGCGAAGAAATGAAAATGGTTTGGGAAACGCGTAAGATTATGGAGGATGAAAACATCCTGGTTAATCCAACGGCAGTCCGGATTCCGGTGATTTATGGTCATTCCGAAGCGATTCATGTTGAATTAAAAAAACCAATGACTGCTGAGCAGGCACGTACTCTACTTGCAAAAGCTCCAGGGGTCAAAGTGGTTGATAATATTGGTAAATCAAGCTACCCCACTGTAATCAAAAATGCTATAGGAAAGGATGAAGTATTTGTAGGACGTATTCGGCAAGATATTTCTCATCCCTGTGGTTTAAACTTATGGGTGGTTGCAGATAATATTCGTAAAGGTGCTGCAACGAATGCGGTACAAATTGCTGAAATTCTGCAAAGAGAGTTTTTGTAAGACCTATTTTAGATGTAGTCTGGGTGAAAGCGATTAAGGGCTACCTTGCTAACTCAGGAAACTCATAAGAGGGTAGGTTGGTGCTGAGCGTAGCGAAGCCCAACAGCAGGGCCTATCTGCCAAGATAATGCCATGATTCTAATTTATTGTTGGGCTTCGCTACGCTCAGCACCAACCTACAATATTAATTTGGCTATCCTACCCCGTTATTATTAGAGATGTAGCCCAGCTGCTTGCAGCCGGGATCTGGTTGAAAACCGTAAATTGGCACTCCCGGTTGCAAGTAACCGTGCTACGCATTTGTGGAGCTAAAGAAATGACACAAAGTCCATCAGCTTGTTGTTAATAAAGGAAAGATGTGCATTGTTAATTCTTATTTTTTAGGTATATACTCAATTTATGAGCATAATAAAAGAAAGAGTGCTTCATTGTTTCGTATTATTCTGTTCTCTTTTTATAAATAATGTTCTACTTTCTTTAACCTAAGTTATACTTTAAGTTATAACTGTTGAACTATAGAAAAAAATGGCTAGAAATTATTCTTTATCTGATTTTATTAGCGAACCTGTTTTTTCTGATACTATTTTGTCTTACTCCAATCCGGGAGTTCCGACGAAACGATTCCACTCGCTTAAAAGTGGTGACATTTCTTGGGATGGAATGCTTGATTTAAAAGGCTTTAAAACGGAAGCGGCTCGAGAGACCTTATCTCAATTTATTCAGAAGCAAGCGAAAAATCATGAACGATGTGTACTAATTATTCATGGAAAGGAAAGCACTCATGGTGCACCGCCTTTAGTAAAAAATCTTCTCAATCAATGGTTACCCCAATTTGATGAAGTGTTGGCTTTTCACAGTGCCCAAGCAAAAGATGGCGGATCTGGAGCGCTGTATGTATTACTGAAAAAAGCATCTCATGCTGATTTGCCTACACGCTTGCCCCCTAAAAACCGCGAAAGCTCTTTTTTAGTGGCTGAAACAAAGTCCATGGAAAGAAAAAGGCGCCTTGCTGAACAACAAGGGGAGCGACAATTAGGACCAGTTAAAGCGCGGGAACACTCAGAGGAAGAGATAAAGATGAGTCCGGAAGGAGAGTTGCAAAACAGTATTTTGCAGCATCCTGAATTGGATAGTCAGCGTTTTGATGGAATAGATCCTAATTTAAATCCCGAACCGCCACTGAATACTGAAGCGCGACGGGAATTTGATAATGAGAAAAGAGAACAAGATAAAGAAAAACAATTGCGCCTGGGTAATATGCCTAAATTCACTTCAACACCTACCCCTCGGGGGCCCTAAATGACGATTGCGAATGATATTATCAGTCATCGAATGCCTGAGTTCGAGGCCTACCTGCGCGAAGGGGATTCTCTGGATGACATTGATGAATACGGCTTTACTCCATTAATTGAATGTGCGATCACCCGCCAGGTTAAAATTGCCGAACAATTAATTAATTATAAAGTAGATGTAAACAAACCGGACGTCACGGGACGAACTCCTTTACATTGGGCTGTAGATAATAACGATTTGGATATGACCCGCTTATTATTAACGCATGGCGCCGATGCCAATGCGTATACGCGAAATGGGCTTGCTGTATTAGTTTATCCTGTATTGCGCGGGCAAGACTCCTTAAAACATTTACTCTATCAATTTGGGGCGAAACTTGATTTTGCCCAGGATTTTATTAATGCCAAACTGTTAGGACATCGATTTGAGCTCCAGGGCGATGTGGACATCGTTAATGCCGCGGGAGAATTTATTGAGTTAGATTATGAAGGCTTTATTTTAGAGTTCACAGTTGCTGTCGTGAAGGATTCCTTACGTCGCTTCATCAGCAGTTATTCTACCCGTCATTTAAGAGACTATTTTCCCCTTATCCATACCATCATGGATGCATTCACCGATGCTGCTGAACTTCTGCAATATCAACATCAACCCAGGCTTAATGAGAATCATCTTAAACGGATTGGTGAGCTGTTGAACTCACCCATGTTAATTCTTCCTGCGGCCAGTCGAGGGCATGCACTTTGCTTTGTTCGTTTTCATCAGTGGTGGGCAAAAATTGACCGAGGTGAAAATAGTTTAAAAGAAGGCAGCGCTAATATTTATAGAATAACCAGGCCGGAAGTACTGACTCCCCAATTCATCCAGAATTTTCTTTATAAAAAACAAAACCGGCGTTATTTCCATCACGTAATTAACCAGCAATTAGGTTTATTGCCTATAGCACAGTTACCGATTAAGCCACAGATTAGCGGTAATTGCTCCTGGGCTAATGTTCAAGCCGTAGTTCCTGTTGCTTACGCAATGCAAGAATTAAGTACAGTTGATAATTTTACTCCTGATGTGGCGATGTATGTGCATGATCAGTGGGTCGAATGGGATAAAGACAGAGCTCTTGATGAATGTATTCAACGATTTTACATAGCCAGTCCTGAGCGAAAAGCAAGCATTGTCGCCATGCTGGGCGCGGTTTTGTTTCAAGCGTGTGATCATGGGATGGTACTGCATTTGGAGCGCGCAGAGAAAATACTGAGTATTATGACCTTGCCTGATTATTATTATGTTTTAAAGAGTTATCTGGATGAGTATTGTATTAAACGACTGACTCGGAAAGGCAATAATTTACTTAAGCTGCTTGATGATTGTGGGGTAAATCCCAATATAGGAGTCAACCCCATTGCTACTGGCTTGTAAGTAACTGCCAGGATTAGGTAACTTCCTATCTCCACTGCCATTGACTTAAGAAAAGTTATCCAGAGCGAAATAAACATTATCCAGAGCAAAGCGAAGGATCTGCAAAACGTACCTCATGCCTATTTCAGAAGCTTCCTGGTTGCAGCTCTTCGGGATGACGGGAAAGCAGCTTAAGTCAATGATATTGCTCCCCATCTCCTATACAAGGGGTGGGGAGTTACAAAAGATTAATTTAACTTTGGAAATTCATTTTTAATCTTGTAAAACTGATCCCATTCAAAATCTATATAATCTTTAATTATTTTTTTTATTTCCTCTTGAGCTCCATCTCGGGTAGGAAATTCAGTAGTGAAGTTTATTTGGGGGTTATTGGCTTTTTTGTTTTTAAGACATTCAACATAGCCATATGCTTTATATAAATTGATATAATTCTTTTCAGGTTTAATATCGTAATTTATTTTAAATCCTCTATATATGTATTCTTTCATTTTAAATTCCACTCTCCAAAAGTTGCTTAATTATTGTTTAATTATAGCTTATTTATATCTTTTTGGACTTTCCAGCCATCACCTCAATCTAATGCGGCAATGACTTAAGAAACGTCATTCAGAGCGAAGCGAAGGATTTGCATAATGTGGCTCATGCCTATTTCAGGAGATCCCTCGTCGCAAGCTCCGCGGGATGACGTAAGCAGCTTAAATCAATGGCTGTGCTCCTCACTCCGGGCGAAGCGAGTAGATAAAGACGGGCTAGTTCCTTACTGGCCGCTATGGGTCAGGCTCAACCATCTTAGCCAGCATGCCTACCGTTTAACGCTTAAATAAAAAACAAAAAGAGTCTTTATGATATAATCCTGCCAGTTTTATTATTTAATTGGTAGTTTTATGTCTTGTAGTCAGTTTCATTGTACCGGTTTAATCAAATCCTTTATTTTTTTAGTTTTAGGCTTATCCTTACCAGTTGCCTCTGCATTTGAAGTCCCTATTTATGATTTTTCAATTAAAGCGTACACGCAAAACATCGATGATCACATCTCGTCTGACAGTTCGGATTATTTAACCCCTCTATTAAGACCAGAATATCAAACTGCGCAATTAAAAGAATTTTACAATCACTATTTTTCGAGTGATTCTCAAGGTCTCTCTCCCTGGAGTGAGCAAATGGTCAGATCGTTACTGCCAGTTGTCAAAAAAATTGAACTTGAGATATTGGATGATTTTGATAATCAAAAAGCAGGAGCGAATCGACATTATGCTGAGAACTTTAAAGAACATGATGAAGTTTGGCTCAATCAAATCAAGCAAAATATGGGATTACAAACGCTTGATTCTTTAGAATTTAATGCAGAAAACAAAGCCATTGCCGTAGCAAATACCTTTGTGCGTGCTTTACCTGACGAAGCCCCTGATTTTTTTCATCTCAGTTTGGCGGGACAAGGGTTTCCTTTTGATAACTTGCAAGAATCAGTTATCTGGTCGGGAACACCCCTCTATGTTTTTAGTGTGTCACAAGATAAGTCCTGGACCTTGGTGTTAACACCGGATGCTTATTTTGGTTGGGTAAAAAGCAGTGACGTTGCTTATGCTTCAAGTAGATTTATTAACCAATGGCAAACGGCAGCACAGAAGGGGCTTGTTGCCATCACTCAAACAGGCGTGAGTATTGTTGATAAAAATCAGCATTTTAAGCTTAAAGGGTATATTGGTGCTGTATTTCCCTATGCACAAGAGGATGAGCTTAGGACATTCATCTTCATTCCTGCAAAAAATGAACATCATCAAGCAATCGTTACCATTGGAGCGGTGAGTAAAAAATCAGCTGGCCTAATGCCTCTTGTAGCGTCTAAAAAGAATATGGCCAAGATCATGAGACAGTTGCAGAATCGTCCTTACGGCTGGGGAGGAACTTTCTTTTTTAACGATTGTTCACAAGAAATAAAAAGTATTTTTACTCCATTTGGTATTTGGTTGCCAAGAAATTCGGCTCAGCAAGCGCAATTGAGCTCTGGCTTGGATTTGTCAAAAAATAACATGGATGAACGCATCACCACGTTAAAAGAAAAGGGGCATCCATTAATGACAGTTATTTATATTGGTGGCCACGTCATGCTCTACGTGGGTAATAAAAAAATGGATGATCAGCAATTTGCCCCTATGACTTATCAAAACGTTTGGGGTCTTTCTCCCGAGAGCAGGGACAAGCGTTATGTAATTGGGCAATCACTTTTTTTTCCATTGCTTAAATATTATCCAGAAAATCCAGATGTGAGTTCTCTTGCCAATAAAGCTTATTTTAAGCTGGTTTACCTTGATGAATTGGGGGCTAATGCGACTTCTCCCCAGGCTTTTGCAAAACAATTTACTAAAATCATTTCTGCTGCGGATTTATAATAATGACCCTACATAAAAGAAATAACCTGTTTTACATCTTGGTCGCGTTTTTAGGCCTGATTGCAATTTTTATGATATTTAAATCAGTTAAAAATTCAACGGACAGTTGCCAGATATTGGTGAACTCTGCTTATGGCAACCCTCCTGGTTCTTCCTCTCAAGTGATTGTGGTTCAGTCTTTGGGGGAATCTAAAGCACAGGTGACCGCCTGCCAACGAAAAGGGCGCTCATGGCAGGGCTCATTGATTCCTACTTTTCCTGCCGTTATTGGTAAGGGGGGAATTGCTCCTATCGGAGAGAAAAAAGAAGGAGATTTAAAAACACCTGCCGGTTTATACCCATTGGGTGAGGCTTTTGGTACTGTTCCTTTGTCACTTAAAATGGATTATAAGTACATTACAGCCGATGATAAGTTCATTGATGACGTGACCAGCAACCGTTATAACACTTGGGTTAACGGCAAGACAGAGGCTAAAAGTTATGAGCAGATGTTGATTGAACCTTATAAAATAGGCGTCATAATAAACTACAACATGGATCCCACTATCAAGGGAGCTGGAAGTGCTATTTTTATGCACTTATGGCGTTCAATAAATGTTCCAACTGCCGGATGTGTTGCGATGGAGAAAAAAAATTTGATGGCTCTTCTTCGTTGGCTTGATAAAAAAAAGCATCCTTATATTTATATAACGCGATGATTCAATATGAGGGGATAAACGCCAATTCTTATAATTTTAACTGTTACAACTAAGTACTTTAATCACTCTGTTAGAACTGTTCTATAATTGATTATAAATAATACAGTTGCAGGTTAAAAATGAAAAATATCTGCTGCATTATATTAGTTTGGTGTATTGCTTTCTCCGCCAACGCCGTCGTTAGAATTGGAACGCCGTTTTATGATCCTCCTTATGCCATTAATAACGATCCAATAAATGGAGTTTCTGGATTTGATATTGATTTTATGAAAAAGATTTGCAGTCGTTTAAATTGGGATTGCAAATTCGTTCCCATGAAGTATTTAAAATTATTAACGGCCCTCCAGGAAAACGAAATTGATTTGGCAATGGGGGCTATTGTCATCACTCCCGAAAAACAAAAAAAACTCATTTTTAGCATTCCTTATTTACCCAGTGAGGCCGGTTTTCTTTTGAAGGCAGACTCTCCTATTAATGCGGTGAATCAATTGCAAGGAAAATTAGTGGGGGCTGTGCGTGGCAAAGACTATATTAATTATCTACAGGAACATTTTATAGGACAAATGAACATCATTCCTTATGATGCATTTCAAACTTTAGCACTTGACGTCAACAATGGTAAGGTTGACGCTATTTTTATAAATTACATCACGGCACTTTATTTACAACACCAATTTCCAGAGCGAGTTAAAGTATTAAATGAACATTTTCAGGTTGGAGAGGGGCTGGGGATTGCTGCTATGCCTGCTAATCAGGATCAGATTAACCAAATCAACCAAGTTATCCTGCAATTCCAGTCAGATGGCACTTTTACTGCCTTATATGACTATAATTTTCAATTTTTTATCCCTCAATCTTCGAAATAGAAAGGGGCTCCTGGAACTACTGCCTTTGTAGCCTGGATGGAGCGCAGCGTAATCTGGGATTTCAGTGCTCCGGAATAATGTCTTTCCCGGATTACGCTGCGCTCCATCCAGGCTACGTTTGACACCAATTTAATGAAGGCGACTCCTGGATCTTCTTTATTTTTCTTAAAAAAGAACCATAATAAATATATCCTGTGCTTTTTTTCTCATAACCGCGCTAAAAGGATTGAAATGGACTGCAAAGGAAGTGAAAAATACTATCGTTCTGTCTTTGAACAATCGCCTGAAGGAATATTTATAGCCGATGCGGATGGGCATTTCTTATTAGTTAATCCTCGTTTTTGCGACATGCTGGGCTACAGCAAAGAGGAACTGCTGCAGATGGGTATTAGCGATATTTATAATGAGTCAGGGATGGATTTAAAAGTACAACTCAATGAAAAAAAAGTGATACGTCTTGAACACTTTATGAAACGAAAACATGGAACATCGTTTTATGCCCAATTAAATCTTAAACTTCTTGATGATGGATGCATGCAAGGAATTGCTCATGAAATCAAGATGCGAACAGAGTTAATGTTGCAACTACATGAAAATCAGCAGCGATTTCAACAGCTGACTTCCCACATCCGTGATGTATTTTTTCTGATTGATTTAAGTACCGCTAAATTCCTGTATATCAGCCCCAGTTATGAAGAAATTTGGCAACAATCTATTGACGATCTTATGAAAGATCCGACCGCATGGATGGCTTCTATACATCCTGATGATCAGGAACAAGTAAAGCAATTATACATCCAGCATTTGCATACCGGTAAACTGGAGGCTAATTATCGAATTGTACGTTCTGACAGCACAACACGTTGGATTCATGCGCGCACGTTCCCTATCTATGATGAACATCAATTATTATGTCGCAGCGCAGGGGTGGCAGAAGACATTACTGAGCATATGCAAATGATGCAGGAACGCCTGGAGTATGCTGAATATATGGAGCGTAGTTTGCATGACACGATTGTGGCAATATCCCGGGCAGGGGAATACCGTGATGCATATACTGCCGGTCATCAAAGTAATGTTGCCTATTTATCAGGCGCCATCGCTCACGAATTAAAACTGTCGAAAAATACCATTGAGGGTTTAAAGGTTGCTGCTCAAATCCATGATTTAGGAAAAATTGGCATTCCAATAGGATTGCTGATGAAGCCTGTCAAGTTGAGCTCTATTGAATTTGAACTCATCAAAACTCACGTGCAAATTGGTTATGACATCATAAAAGATATTCATTTTCCCTGGCCAGTTGCTGAAACTGTCCTGCAACATCATGAACGGATAAATGGCAGTGGATATCCTCGCGGACTTAAAGGAGACTCTATCAATATTGAAGCCAGGGTTTTGGCTGTTGCAGACACAATTGATGCCATGTCTTCGCACCGGCCTTATCGAGCGGCATTAGGTCTAACTGCCGCGAGATCTGAAATAAAAAAATGGCGAGGAATTCTCTTTGACCCGGCAGTAGTCGATGCATGCGAAAAACTTTTTCTAGAGAAAAAAATCACTTTATATTCTTAAACCGACTATCTATATGATGCGTGGTATAAAACAGGCCAAGGGGGATTTTGTTCTCCTCACCCCCATCTTGACTTGCATATTAGAGTTGATATCGTAGAACAGAATAAAACGCGATGAATGAGATAAGGTAATCCTGAATGAGCGAATTTTTTCAAATACCTCCCAAGCTGGGCAATCAATACGACGAAGATCGAGTACTCAAATCTTATCTTGAGTGGAAGCTTCCTCGTCATGTTCTCAATGAGATTCAGCCGGAGTTGCGTCGGATGGGGCTGAGGGCGATTACCGATATCTATCATTTAGGCCAAGCTGCGGAGGCGGAACCTCCTCGGCACATTCCTTATGATCCCTGGGGTAGGAGAATAGATTTAATCGAAGTGTCTTCGGCATGGAAAGAGCTTGATAAAATTTCCGCGGAAGAAAAGCTGGTCGCTATAGGCTATGAACGCAAACATGGCGCTTTATCCCGTATTCATCAATTTGCCAAATTATATCTTTTTCACCCTTCTTCAGCGATTTACACCTGCCCCCTTGCCATGACTGATGGGGCAGCTCGCGCACTGGAGCTTTATGGGGACGAAGCGCTGAAGCAAGGCGCTTTGCGCCATTTGATTTCCTCTGATCCAAGCCTGTTCTGGACCTCTGGTCAGTGGATGACAGAACGTACAGGTGGCTCTGATGTAAGTAACACTTCGACGATTGCCATACCTGATGGGTCGCAATTTCGTCTTCACGGTGTCAAATGGTTCACCTCAGCAACGACTTCGCAAATGGCCATGACGCTTGCTCGTATCGAAGGGGCCCCGCAAGGAAGTAAAGGACTCAGTCTTTTTTATCTGAAACTTCGCGATCACGAGGGGAACCTTAATGGCATCCGAATCAATAGATTAAAAGATAAACTAGGTACCCATGCTCTTCCAACAGCAGAACTCACCTTAGAAGGGGCAGCTGCCACCCTGGTTGGTGACTCGGGTGATGGGGTAAAGAAAATTTCTTCATTGTTTAATATTACGCGAATCTACAATGCTTGCTGTGCTGTGGGGTACATGCGTCGGGCCATTGCTCTGGCCCGAGATTATGCCTCCAAGCGAATTGCGTTTGGCCGTCCGCTTTCTGAACATGGACTACATCTTGAAACCTTATCCGATCTGCAAATGGAATTTGAAGCTGCTTTTCATCTGGTATTTCATGCTATTGAGCTCTTGGGGAAAGACGAGCTTGGTGAGACAAGCAAATCAGAATCTGCTGTCTTAAGGATTTTAACGCCGTTGGCTAAGCTTTATACAGCAAAGCAAGCTATTGCTGTGGTTAGTGAAACCCTGGAAGCTTTTGGTGGAGCAGGGTATGTTGAAGATACCGGTCTTCCACGACTGCTTCGTGACACCCAGGTTTTATCCATTTGGGAAGGAACTACTAATATTTTAAGCCTGGATGTTTTACGAGCCATCCGAAAAGAGAATGCAGCAGAACCTCTCTTTCAAGATATTCTGGAGCGACTCAATGGAATTGACTTGCAAGGGCTTGCCTCATCTAAAGAAAGAACCCTGGATGCGGTGATGAGACTTAAAGAGTATATGAACTTGCTGTCGACCATGAGTGAAGAGAGCCAACAGGTTGCTGCGCGCCGTTTAGCGTTTAGCATGTTTCAAACTTATGCGGCTAGCCTACTACTCGAGCATGCTAATTGGAGTGCCCAGAAAGGCAATAATCCATTGCCTTTAATTACAGCCATAAGATGGTGCTGCAAAAATTTGACTCAAGTGCTAAATCCTTCAGAGGTGTATCGCAATGAGTCGCGAATGCTAGGGCTTGATGTAGTGGAGTGATCCAGGTACCTCCCCGAAATTTCTATACATCTTCCGCAAAATCACGGGCTAAATAATTTAACAAGGCAATTATAGCTGTTGTTATGGGGGCAATGAGATACATGCCAAAGCCCGTAGCCATTCCAATAGCTACAGTAGCCCACATGGTGGCTGCGCTGATTGTTCCATAAATCCGTTGTTTGTCCCTAAAAATTAAGCTGGCACCAATAAAACCAACTCCAGTAATCAGTCCGGTAATACCTGACATCACATAGGGATTATTCAAAATGATAAAACCATGGAGCATGACCACCGTAAACAAACACGATCCGGAACAAATGGCGCAATAAATAAGAGCTCCTACGTGGTATTTCTGTCTGTTGGAAATGCCAATAAGTATTCCCAATAAAGAGGCAATAATTACTCTAAATGAAAAAAGAAGTTCAACAGGATAGTCTGAGGCCAGTGCCAGCCCCTTCCATCCAGGAATGTCTGCAGAAAACATCAGGGAGGGCATTAAAGCCATCAATAACAACAATGAAATTCTAGGCATATTTATTCTACCAGGCAGTTGATCCATTACTAAATAATTCCTAAGTCTCGCCGTCGAGAGAATACCGTCATCCTTAACTCCGTGAAGGATCTCCAGACGCCGGCATTAAGCTCATGCTAGGAGATCTCTCACTGCGTTCGAGATGACGTTTTTTGAGATCCAGAAAATCCCGTCATCCTGAACGCAGTGAAGGATCTCCAGATACCGGCATTAGGCTCGTGTTAGGAGATCTCTCACTGCGTTCGAGATGACGTTTTTTGAGATCGAGAAAATTCCGTCATCCTGAACTCCGTGAAGGATCTCCAGATGCCGGCATTAGGCTCGTTTCCGGAGCTCTCTCACTGTGTTCGAGATGACGTTTTTTGAGATCGAGAAAATCCCGTCATCCTGAACGCAGTGAAGGATCTCCAGACGCCGGCATTAGGCTCGTTTCAGGAGATCTCTCTTTGTTCGAAATGAGTTTTACAATATAGTCTGGCTTAACTTTGATATCAAAGCAACACCTGCATTTTGAAATAAAATATCAACGTTAGTGCTGTTTTATGAACAACAACAGCTTAATTTGCAATAAAAATGTCCATTAATGGCTGATTAAAATCTTTTTTTAGATTAAAATCTGCCTTCATGGCTTATGCTTGACTGATGTAACTAGAGAGAGAACTGGTGAAAAAGTATACGTGGATTTTATTTGATGCCGACGAGACTCTGTTTCATTTTGATGCATTTAGTGGTTTAAAACTAATGTTTTCCCATTATGGTGTTGCTTTTACCCAGCAAGATTATGAAGAATATGAAATTATAAACAGGCCTTTATGGGTAGATTATCAAAATGGCTCTATTACTGCTGAGCAATTACAATGTCAACGTTTTAACCTCTGGGCTAATAAACTTCAATGCGCTCCCCAAGACTTAA
The DNA here is from genome assembly GCF_023618015.1 of Legionella maioricensis. Classification (GTDB taxonomy): domain Bacteria; phylum Pseudomonadota; class Gammaproteobacteria; order Legionellales; family Legionellaceae; genus Legionella; species Legionella maioricensis. The sequence continues at coordinate 129,492 of NZ_JAJKBJ010000007.1, read as the reverse complement.
ACAGTGCTTTTATGGCAGCAATGGCGGAAATTTGTACTCCTCTGGAAGGGGCTGTTAGCTTGTTGAATGTTCTAAAAGAGCAAGCTAAATTAGGAATTATTACTAATGGTTTTACTCAATTACAGCAGGTTCGTCTTCAGCGTACGGGGCTTAGAGAGCATTTTGAGCTGATAGTCATCTCAGAAGAAGTGGGTTTTGCCAAACCACATCAGGGTATTTTCGATCATACCCTTGCTATAATGGGGCATCCTGTGCGCGAGCAGGTGTTGATGGTTGGTGATAATCCTGACTCTGATATTTTGGGGGGAATTAATGCCGGGCTGCATACTTGTTGGCTTAACAGGCATAATAAGCCTGTTCCTGAAGGTATAAAACCTCACTATCAAGTTTCTTCTTTGGCTGAATTGGGATATTTATTGGTGGGTAAACGTTATGCCCAGGTTGAAGAACTCTCATCATAGCTAGATGTAGCCTGGGTGAAAGCGAAGCTGTAACCCGGGATTTAATGGCACCGCAACTCGGGTTACGGCTGCGTCTCCACCCAGGCTACATCATTTAATTTGAAACAATAAATTTCCAGTCAACAGGCATTGCTTAATCCAGTGGTTCAATGTCATTAAATCGAACGGCAACTGGATCTTGTACTTTCTGGTTTTGAATATATCCTGCTCGTAAATAGAGATCCCCTTGAGGAGGCGATGCGAATCCTCCCCAAAGAGTGTCTTTAGACTGTTCAATAGTACCCACAACTTGTGTTTTTATGTTCAGAGGCCCCCCGTGAGGCACACCGCAGGGAGCTAACAAACATTCATGAATTCCCATTTCTAGCCAATGATTATCCAAAAATCCGCGGGCTGAACCAGCCCAAACAATGACGCACTCATCGGAAACGGGATGCGTATGTGCTGCAAACAAATCACCTGTGGCGCAACGCGTGAGATGAAAACCACATTGACGCGATCCGTGCCCTGGCCATAAAATAAATCGCATCGGGCTGCCGTTAGCGTTAAATTCTGCCCCTTTAAACATATTAAATAATCCGCCATTTTTTCTTACATCATTTGCTTTTAAATTCCAGGCACGAAGCTCGGAATGAGTCTCTCGATAACGAAGATGATTTATCGGGGACAGTTTACCTGGAGTACTGGCTTTTTTTGCTGCTTCAGCTGCATCGAAATCCATTTTTCCCAGCTCCTCAATATAAAAGCCGGAATCAATATATAAGCTTACCAGGGGCGGAGTAATGGAGCTGACTAAAATGAAATCGTCGCGATTTTGAGTCGCATTTCGGATACCATGCTTGATATTTTCAGGGAAATAGGCGATATCACCAGGTTCAATTTCCACCCATTGATCTCTGAGATATACTTCTCCCTTACCTTGAACACATAACAAGGCTTCCTCAGAAATCTGGTAATTATAAAGAGGACTTTCTAAACCTGGCTTAACCGTGATGACGTGTACGCTTTCAGTTTGAAAACCATTCCCAGGCCACGCGATAAGCCGGGTGGGGAGGTTGTTAATCATTATTTCAATCCCCTCATTAAGATTACCGATGGCGCCACTACTTCGGATTTGAGCATGACTGCGATTTTGAGCTAAGTAATCCTCTTTACTGTCCATGTTATAACTCCCTGTGCAAGAGAAGATGCATCTGTTTGATAAGGCGGGAAAATGGGTATCTTTTTTCTAGAAACTTTTTTCTAGTATAGAGTATCTTTTTGCAGTTTTCTTATTTCAGGAGAATCTGGTTCAAAAATTGGATTCGGTCGTAATCCAAAGCTGTCAAACAAAGTTAATGGAAATCATCAAGATCAAATGTAGGTTGGTGTTGAGCTTGCGAAACCCAACAATGGAGCGTAGTGATCTCCTTATTGTTGGGCCGCACTCTGTTTAGCCCAACCTACAATTCTTTTACATATGAATCGCTTGCGATTATTCCTTTATATTTATTTATTAATAACCACACGTAATGCCTGAAGTTTTAAGGTCGCACTGTTAATATAGTGTTCACTATCGACTATTTGCTTTTTGAAGAACATGATTTCTTCATCACGAATAGTCGGATTAATTTTTTGCAATGCTTCCAGTCGGCTGACCTCATGACTTATACTTCTTTTCATCTCGGAGTAGGCACTATCAATAATTTCTCTCATCTGGGCTTCGGCAGCTTTATTACTCTGCCCCAGTATTTTTTCAAGATCATGATGTACCTGCTTCACAATCGGGTAGCCTAAATGCCGCTTTACCGTATCACACATTTCATTTAGTTGCGTATAACTCAGGATTTTGGAAAGATTTTTACCTGATACATCCATTAAAATCCTGATGGGGATAAACGGCAAAAATCGATCGAGTTGCAGCTCTTTGGGCGCCGCGCAATTGATCGTGTAGAAGGCTTCCAGAAATAAAGTTCCTGGCGTGATGCTTTTAACAGAGATTGTGGTGAGGGTCGCATTACCTACTTCCGAGCCCAGAATCATCTCCATGGACTCACTAACCATGGGGTGTTCCCAGCTTAAGAATTCCATATCTTCGCGAACTAAGGCTTTAGTTCGTGAATAAGTCACCGTGATGCCATCTTCTTTTAATCCAGGAAAATGACTTGTTTTCATATGTTCGGTAGGACGCAAAATTTCTGCGTATTCAGAGTGATACTCATGATCTATAGCGTATTCATGAAAAACTTTAGTCATGTAGTTTTCCAGCTCCAGGCAATTTTCTTCTGCTTCTATGGCCGCAATCAACTCTCTTGCTTTGGGCAGATCACATGAATTCATTTCTAATAATTTATCGTGCCCAGCCTGCAGCTCCTGATTTATTTGTTCGGTGTAGGCTTTAGTATCAACAATAAGGGCATCAAGATCAGTTCGATTGCTTTCGTCTTCCATGGCTTTTTCAAGAATGGGCAGGAGCCGGTCTTCAAAAGTCTCATAGATAGAAAAGCCAACTGAGCAGCTTTTTTCAAATAAGTTGATGCCTTCATGGTACCAACGAAATAACAATTCTTGTGCAGTATTTAATAGGTATGGAACATGAATTTCAATAGCATGCCGCTGGCCTATACGATCCAGTCGGCCTATACGTTGTTCCAATAAATCCGGATTGAGTGGTAAATCAAATAACACCAGATGATGTGAAAATTGAAAGTTTCTCCCTTCACTTCCTATTTCTGAACAAACCAACGTTTGCGCCCCATTTTCTTCTTCTGCAAAATAAGCTGCAGCACGATCGCGATCGACAATCGATAAGCCTTCATGAAAGGCGGTACTGCGAATCCCTTTTTTTAATTTTAAGTGTTGTTCCAGTGCAATGGCAGTTTTAGCTTTTGCACAGATGACCAAAACTTTTTGGGGGTAAAGATCATTTAATTGATTGGCCAGCCATTCAACTCGTGGATCTTGTGCTATCCAGGTTGCATTATTGAGGGCGCTTTCAGGGTAAAGGCTAACGACTCCTGATTGTTCACTTAGTGAGGAGTAGAGCGCAGGCAGTGGTAAAGGGTAGGAGTGCAAATGCCGTTCCGGAAACCCCTGAATGGCTGCACGTGTATTGCGAAAGAGCACTCGTCCTGTTCCATGTCTATCAAGTAAATTTCTTATGGTATCGTTGATATTGGAGGAAGTCTGTTCTCCAAGATAGGTGCTTAGTTGAGATTTCAGTTCACTGCTTAATTCATCCGTCTGAGTTTCATCTCTATAGGCAATTAAATTCTGAACTATTTTGTTGATTTCCTGATAATGTTCTTCTTCTTTTTTAAAGGCAGAAAAATCATAAAATCGTGAAGGATCAAGAAGGCGTAAACGAGCAAAATGACTTTGAATACCTACTTGCTCCGGAGTCGCGGTTAGCAGTAACAGTCCCTTGCTTTGCGCTGCCAATTGCTCAATACAACTGTATTCAGGACTTTTTGTTTCTTCTGACCAATGTAAATGATGCGCTTCATCAACAACAAGAATATCCCAGTTACTCTCTATGGCTTGTTGGCGTGCTTTTTCATTGGCCATAAGAAAATCCAGACTGCATAAAACAAGCTGTTCAGTTTCAAAAAGATTTTCTTCAGTACGGGGTTCAAGGAGTTCAATATCATCATCTTCTTCATCATCATAGTCAGGCATACTGTCTTGCATGAGATCGAATCGATTTTGATCAAAAATTGAGAAATACAAATTAAATCGCCTGATCATTTCCACAAGCCACTGATGAATTAAGGTATCAGGAACAACAATAAGTATCCGACTGGCTCGTCCCGTGTGCAGTTGGTAATGCAAAATCATTCCCGCCTCTATGGTCTTACCCAGACCTACTTCATCAGCAAGCAGAACACGTGGAGCGTGTCGTTGGGCTATTTCACTGGCTATATAAACCTGGTGAGGAAGATGGCTGGTTCGCGAACCTAATAAGCCTCTTACGGTTGACTGTTGCAATCTGCTGGTATGCTCCAGTGTTTCAATTCTTAATTTGAAAGCATTTAATTTATCCAATAAACCGCTAAAAAGTCGTTGTTCGGGGGTGCTTAATTTGATGAAACAATTGAGGGCCAGTTCTTTCACCTGCATTTCATTGCCTGATTCATCAATACCCGTATAAAGCACAAGACCTTGGTGTTCCGTTACCTGAGTAACGTGTAATTTTCTCTGATCGTTGGTGATAATTTCTTCACCTTCTTTGTAAATGATTCGGCTCAGAGGTGCATTATCGATAGCATAAATACGTTCTTCGCTTGCTGCAGGAAAGATAATACTTACTTGTCTGCCTTGGAGAGCGGTAATAATACCCAAGCCGAGTTGTGACTCAGTATTGCTTATCCAGCGTTGGCCAATGGTAAATGTCATAGGGAAAAATGTCCTATTTTATAGTTGATTAAATAATGGAATTAATTATTTATTTAGTCCGCAGGAAACCTTATTTATTACGGATTTTATTCAGGGATTGTATCAATTTTTAGTAGGATAGACATTATTTTTTCATCTTTATGAAATAGAAAACTTAAAGGTACAGTTTTTATGTGGGCAGGGCGCATTTTTTGAGGGGATTTGAAAATCCCCTCGGCGCATATTGTTTTAATATTAGAGTCATTTTTCAGACTAAGCCGCGTTTACAATTTATTGAGGCACCATATTCTCTGGAAAATCCAATGACTTTTCACAAATTGGTTGTCTATTTTTATAAGCCCCTGCTGCAAATAATCCCATTCCTGAGAGGGCTAGAGCAACACCAGCGCTGGCTACTACTATTCCTGCAATACCAAAAGTTGCTGCATTGAGGACGGTAAATGCTATAGCCACAGCGGCAATTCCTGCTGCAGCGATAAAGCCACCTAAAACCATCATGCTGATATTTTTCAAAGAGGGGGATGGGATGTTTTTTTCAACCTGTTCTGTTGGTTGCTCTTCAATTACCTCTACAACCACTTGTTCTTCTACTTCACCTTTAGCAATTGCACGACAATGGGCCGGCATAACTTCAAAGAACAATTGGGCTTTTTTATGTCCTTGAGTGGCGGCAAGGTGAAACTGTACTGCTGCTGCTTCCTCATCTTTATCCACGCCAAGACCATTGGCAAGCATCCATCCCAGGTTGAATTGAGCCTCTACATGTCCTTGAGCGGCAGCAAGACGATACAGCTCCACTGCTGCTTTCTCATTTTTGGCTTCGCCAAGACCATTGGCAAGCATAAATGCCAGGTTGTATTGAGCACTTGCATGTCCTTGAACGGCAGCAAGACGATACAGACTCACCGCCTCTGCTTCATTTTTGTCCACTCCACAGCCATTGGCAAGAAATATCCCCAGGTGGTACTGAGCCTCTGCATTGCCTTGATCGGCAGCAAGGCGAAACAGTATTACTGCTTGTTTTTCATTTTTGTCCACTCCACGGCCATAGGCAAGCATTACTCCCAGGTGGTATTGAGCCTCTGCAAGTCCTTGTTCCGCGGCGAGAGTATAGAGCGCCACTGCTACTGTCTCATTCTTCTCAACGCCATCACCAGTAACATATCGTTTTGCTAAATCACATTGAGCATTAGCGTCCCCGTCTCTGGCTTTTTGAATTAAAGTTACAATAGTATCGCTGGGCATAATATACTCCTAAATTCATCTATGAATGTAATCCAATCGACATCAAGGATATTGATGATTAGTTATAAAGCCTTTTGATTTGTGGCTTAGTCCTAATACGTATTCAGAATGTCAATGAGAAATAATAAGACTTAATGAGTTAGGTGATGCCAAGAAAAAGCTTACTTCGCTGAATCAAAGCTCAATGAGTAAGGATGTAACGAATCCACCTTTACTTCATTAGGTCTTTACCTCAGCGACGTACCCGTTTAATGATTAAAACTAGGAAGTACCAGTTCTCCATTAGATCCTTGGGGAGAAGATAGGTCGCATTCCTGACTGAGTTTTAATTGTATTCAGCAGGAATGAAGTTAATTATACTGGTTGAGCAATTATTTGTCAATTGTTTATTGATTTATCTTGATGGGAATTTATCTCTATGGAGAAAAGGCTAATGGTACTCTTGACGAAATTGAAATTCTTGCGACCCCTGTTTTTGAAAAGATACAACATTACTAAATCAACATCTCTTTGTGAATCTTATGAACAGGTTAAGTGTATTTAATGATTGATGTTTGATCATTTTTTCTTAATAAGATGGTTATTTTTTAATTGTTGATAAAATAGTTAACCTTTTCAATAAGTTAAAACATTGTACGCAAATTCTTCACTTACTAGGGCATTTTAATTTGATTAAAAAGCAATTAGTTCTTGTTTTATTCAAGTTTTATGATTAAAAATAAATAGACAACGGAAGATTTTTAATAGCAAGGAGCGAAAAATGTCTACTGTAGAATACGAACTTCAAAGCTTATTAGCGAAATCCAAAAAATCAGAGCCTTTAGTAGGTACAGTAACAAAGAAACAAAAATCTGCTCAACAAGAACAAGACATTGAAAAATCTACCAAAGACGCAGGACCAGAACAGGTCAGTCTGGAAAAAATTGTCGAGGCAAAGCAACAAATTTCCCAGGTTAAGGCAAGTCTGGGAACCATAATTGATACCATGGCTCAAAATCCAAGTATATTTAATCGGGTAGCCACCTATTACGGTGAATTTCCTTTATGGCAAAAAATTGCTATTGGTTTGGGGATATCAGTGCCCACTTTGGCTTTGGGAATATTTGCCGAGATTGGTGCGCTTCTCGTTATTGGGGGAGTCACTGTAGTGGCTTATACCGCCACGGGTATTGTTCTTGATGATCATCATCATTGCAATGTTAATATTGCTGAGCGTTTAAAATCAGGAATTATAAGTTTGGCCGATGTGCTCGAACTGACAATTAAAGCTTTGGATAGTATTGGTAAAAAATTAGCAGAGGAAATTGCAAAATTTAAAGTAGAAAATTTAAAACTCGCGGAACGCGTATCTGATTTAGGTGATCAAATTGAGACCCTAAGTTCCCAAGTAGAACTTTATATTGAAACAGAAAAATTGTTGCGTGCAACTAAAGAAGATCTTGAGGAAACAGCGGATAAACTCAAAAAATCGGTCACAGATCAAGGCGATTTATTACAGAAAAATCAAGAAGAGTTATCTCGAGTTACTAAAGCATATAACCGAAGCCAGGAACAATTATCTGAAAAAATTGTGGAATTAACCTCTGTTAGAGTATCAATGGGAAAAGAAGTTGATAGAGCAAAAAAATTAGCCACCACGTTGGAACGCACAATAACTTCCTTGTCTGGAGCAGTTATAGAGGATAAAAAGAAACGAGAAGTTTTTCAGAATAAATTAGAGGAATTTCTTGGTGAGAAAGAAACAGGTTTTGAATCAGTAGCTGGCCGTTTGAATGATGCCGAGAGAGAACTTTCCCTTGGAAAAGATGAGTTTAAATGGGCAAATGACCGTTATAATGACCTATTAAAAAGACAAGAAGCTATGGTTGTGCGATTGGAGGAGCTGGATAAAAAACTAGGTATCAAACAAGTAAAGCCTAAGGAGCATTTTGCACAATTATTGACTCTCAAAGGTATTTATGCATCAAAATCAGGATCGGATCTTTCGGCAAGTGAGATGCCAGTGGAACTGCGCATCTAATATCTAATACTGTAGAAGCAGATTAAAGCAAATAATCACAAGTAGGTTGGGTCATTTGACCCAACAAAAAATACTACATCTAGAGATTTTTCCCAAATGTTCGAGATGACGAAGACGTTATTTAAGGTTGAGAACAACTCAACCTTAAATAAATTGATGTAACTTATTTCTCAGCCTGCTCTTTAGCTAATGAAGGTTCTCTTTTTTTGTTACCCTCATTTTTTGCCGCAGATCGATTACCCTGTTGTCCACCTTGATTTTGTTGATTAGGGTTGGGCCTTTTGCGTTGCTGATTTGGATTAGCATTTGGATTGGCATTAGGATTAGTATTGCCACTGCTACCTGTATTAGAACGCTGTTGTTGCGGTCCCCCTGGACGACGTCTACGATTAGGATTGCTTTGTTGTCGTCTATCGCCTGGACCACGAGATCCTGGTTTTGAATGGCTCTGTGAACGAGGTTGAGTCTTTCTAGTCTGATCCTGAGTTGTAGTACTAGACTCGGTATGCCCGCCAAATAAACTGGTCCATAAGCGTTTGATAAAACTACTGGACGGGTGTTTGCGGGTGGGTTGGCCAGCAAAAGGTTTAACAGCTGGTTCGTCATGAGTCGCAACCTGTTGATCACCGCTCGTTACATGTAATTCAGGTTGTTGAATTAAAGTATAACTGGGCTTTTTGGATTTACCTACATTATCTTCTTTCAAGCGGGTGATAGAGTACTGAGGTGATTGCAGGTAAGGATTGGCAATAATAACCACACTTACACTGTGTCTTTTTTCAATATCTCTAATGAAATCACGCTTTTCATTCATGATGAAAGTAGCCATTTCAGCTGGAAGTTGTACTTGTATTTCAGCGGTTTTTTCTTTTAGCGCTTCTTCTTCAATAAGGCGAGTAATCGATAGGCCATGTGACTGAATATTACGAACCGTGCCACGTCCTTCACAACGAGGACAAATTTCCTGGGCGGTTTCACCAAGAGATAATCTCAATCTCTGACGAGACATTTCCAATAAACCAAAGCGTGAAATGCGACCTACTTGTATTCTGGCTCTGTCTGCTTGTAATGCTTCTTTCAGACGATTTTCAACATCACGTTGGTTCTTGCTCGAGCTCATGTCAATGAAATCGATAACCACCAAACCACCTAAATCGCGTAAGCGTAATTGACGTGCAATCTCATCAGCTGCTTCAAGATTGGTGTTTAAAGCAGTTGCTTCAATATCTGATCCGCCCGTTGCTTTTGCCGAGTTGATATCGATTGAAACTAAAGCCTCTGTTCTGTCTATGACCAAAGCACCACCAGATGGCAACATGACCTGACGTTGGAATGCGGTCTCTATCTGACTTTCTATTTGATAGAAATTGAATAAAGGAACACTACTGTTATATAACTTCAGATTAGGTAGAAACTCAGGCTTTACTCGCTCAATGTATTGTTTGGCTTTTATATAAGAAATCTGATCATCGATAATAATTTCACTAATGGATTTGCGTAAATTATCACGAATAGAACGAATAATTACGTCACCTTCTTGATGAATCAAGCAGGGGGAAAGTTCTGAGTTGTATGCCTGTTTGATTGACTGCCATTGATTGCACAGCATATTCAAATCATCCTGCAATTCTTCCTGACTTTTTCCTACGCCAGCGGTGCGGATAATAAGCCCCATATCTTCGGGCAACGTTAATGCATTCAAGGTTTCACGTAACTCGTCACGTTCCTCGCCTTCTATACGTCTGGATATTCCACCAGAACGAGGATTATTAGGCATTAGAACCAAATAACACCCAGCAAGAGTAATAAAAGTAGTTAGCGCTGCGCCTTTATTGCCGCGCTCTTCTTTATCTACTTGAATCAGCAACTCCTGACCTTCACGAATTAATGTTGTAATAGGTGGTTTGTCATCGCCAAAATCATCCGGATTTTTGCTTAGGTATTCAGGTGCGATTTCTTTAAGGGGTAAAAAGCCTTGGCGTTTAGAACCGTATTCAACGAAAACGGCATCAAGACTGGGCTCACGTCTGGTGACTATTGCTTTATAAATATTACCTTTTTTCTTTACTTCTCCTGGACATTCAATATCCAGATCAAATAAATGCTTGTCTTTAATTAGTGCAACACGAACCTCTTCAGTTTGCATTGCATTGATCAACATTTTTTCCATCTGTAACCCCGTAATTAGGGCGCAGACATTTAAGTTAAGATAGTGTAAGGCTCAATACAGGGACCGATACCACTTCCACTTGACTTGACACCAATCCGTTACCTCCTGAACTCCCTTACTCGCATGTTACTTTTCATGCTGAATTAGGGGGCGCGGAAATCAACGGCTTGGTATTCATTCTTGCGAAATGGCAGCAATCCTCTTTCTAATGGTTCAATTTGGTGTTTTAAAAACACTCTTTTTGAACTAGAAGAAAAGCGATCTTTAAGCTGACCCATGACCTTGTGGACAGACCGTACGCATGTTCCTTGGATAATCAAAGGTGCACACTGGGAAATGTACTGTTTACGAATTAAGTGAGTTGAAAAATGAAGCCTTTTGATAAGGCGTGCGGAAACCCTGAAATAATTCGTAATCGGTATAAAGCATGTCTCACATGCGTAGGTATCTGTTGAAAAAATAATCAATTTAGCTCTGGTATTGGGTCGCTTCCTTATATCTTCAACTTAAATGGAAGCGCGTCTGTTTTTTCTTTAAGCATCTACCCACTCATCTTGAATATGGTAACAATCTTGATTTTCAATTTTTGATTCAAGTTGCACTATAAATTCAAGCTGTTTTCTCTTACTTGGATAGTTGCTACTTTGGTTTGATTTATTATCAAATTAACTAAAATTATGCTACCCTGTTAATTTTTTATTCTAAATTTGATAGAAAATTAAGGGGACATCATGTATTTTAACAAATTAACAACAAATCTTTGTCGATAATTAATCGACTATTAAACTTTTTCTTTGTTTATGCGTTATAATTCGGTCGCTAGGGACTATTCCCATGCGATATATAATCATATCAAAAAATTCACGCTCAGCAAACAGGTTTATTGACAATGAGTGAAGTAAGCTATAAAGAGATCAGTAGTGAAGAAGAGGGACAACGTTTAGATAATTACTTAATTCGTATTCTAAAAGGAGTTCCCAAAAGCCATATTTATAGAATTATAAGAGGTGGCGAAGTTCGAATTAATAAAAAAAGATCTCAAGCGAGTTCTCGTCTACACGCAGGAGATATGGTTCGTATTCCTCCCATTCGTATTTCCGATGCCAAAGAAGTTTTTGTTGGAGATGCTTTGGCAAAACGCCTTAAAGAATGTATTATTTTTGAAGATCCTTGCCTTTTGGTTATTAACAAACCAGCCGGTATTGCCGTACATGGGGGGAGCGGTCTGAGTCTTGGGGTTATTGAGGCATTAAGAAAAACCAGGCAAGACTTATCTTATTTGGAATTGGTTCATCGCTTGGATAAAGAGACCTCAGGTTGTCTTTTGTTGGCTAAAAAAAGAAGCACGTTAAGGGCGATTCAAGCTTTATTAGAGGCACGTGAAGTTCAGAAGACTTATTGGGCGCTATTAACTCATCCTTGGGAAGGTAAAAAGAAAGTGACAGTTAATGCCGCCCTTGAAAAAAATATATTGAAATCCGGTGAGCGCGTGGTTTCAGTTAAAGATGAAGGTAAGGCCTCTGAAACAGCCTTTAAACTGCTTGAGAATTATCAGCAGGCATGTTGGGTTGAAGCATGCCCTAAAACCGGGCGTACGCACCAAATCCGTGTTCATAGTGCACATTTAGGTCATGTTATTGTCGGTGATGAAAAATATGGTTCACTTGCAGGCGAGGTAGAAGGGATAGATAATCACCCCAATCGTCTTTATTTACATGCAAGAGCCATTCAATTTGAGTTGAATGGTACCAAACAATTATTTCAGGCTAATGTAGATGACCGATTTGCTAATACACTAAAACAATTGCGCGCAAGGAGCTTAGTGAGCAATGAGTAATCCGTATCAATTGGTAGTTTTTGATTGGGAAGGTACTGTTTCTGACACCTTAGGGTTGATTTTACATACCGTTTCCTCTGAAGCAAATAGACTTGGTTTTGGCGAGGTAGATCCTTATGTAGCAAGAAAATACGTTGATTTAGGTTTGGTCCAGGCCTTAAGGAAAACATTTCCTGAGTTGTCTGCCAAACAACATGACGAGTTGTTACAAGCGGTACATCAAGCCATGATTTCTCGGCCCGCAGAGGTGTGCTTAATTCCTGGTGCGCGGGAGTTTATACAGCAATTGCATGATGCGAAAATAGATATAGCTATTGCAACTAATAAGGGACAGCAATCGCTCCTTCGTGCACTTCAAGCTGCCGGACTTGACGGCTTATTTAAAATAACACGCTCCGCTGGACAGACACTTCCCAAACCTAATCCGCAAATGTTAGAAGAAATTATGGAGGAGTTTGATAGAGATCCTTCTTCGACTTTGATGATCGGGGATTCGGCTTCCGATATGGAAATGGCAAAAAGTATTAATGTTACTGCTATAGGTGTAGATTTTTACCATCAGCAGGAGGCAGCACTTAAGGCCGCTGGCGCTTTGGCCGTATTTGATGATTATCAGCTATTGGCGAACTATTTAGGATTGCCAAAAGTGTAAATGGAGGTATTAAGTAGTGAGTACATTAACTAGTTTGCCAAATCTGTTAACTTTGATGCGCATAGTACTTATTCCGGTATTTGTCATTGTGTTTTATTTGCCCTTTAAATGGTCGCCCGCCATTGCCGCTGGAATTTTTGCTGCAGCCGGTTTTACAGATTGGCTGGATGGTTATTTAGCGCGGAAACTTAAAATGATGTCTCCTTTTGGGGCTTTTCTTGATCCAGTTGCTGATAAATTACTGGTCTCTACCAGTTTATTGCTGTTAGTCGGCGCAAAAGATATTAATTATATTACCATTCCCGCCATAGTGATTGTAGGGCGTGAGATTGTCATTTCAGCCTTACGAGAATGGATGGCTGAAATTGGACGTCGTGCAAGCGTTACAGTTGGCTATATCGGTAAAGTGAAAACATTTCTGCAAATGATCGCTTTATTTTTGTTGCTTGCTTTTAGCCCTGGTGTTTCCTGGTGGGGAAGTCTTGGTTTCATATTGCTTTATGTGTCTGCAATTTTAACGATTTGGTCTATGGTTATTTATCTGGCGATTGCCTGGCCAGAATTAATGAAAAAAAATTGAATTTTTGATTGACAGGATCTTTATTTTCGGTAGAATCACACCCCGTAGAGACGCGGGAATAGCTCAGTTGGTAGAGCACAACCTTGCCAAGGTTGGGGTCGCGAGTTCGAGTCTCGTTTCCCGCTCCAAATTAAAGCGACGACAAAGTCGCTTTTTTTTTAGAGCAGCGAAGATACATAAAATGAGGCTGTGTGGCAGAGTGGTCATGCAGCGGCCTGCAAAGCCGTGTACGCCGGTTCGATTCCGGCCTCAGCCTCCATATACCACCTGCCCAGGTGGCGAAACAGGTAGACGCAAGGGACTTAAAATCCCTCGGACCAAAAGTCCGTGCCGGTTCGACTCCGGCCCTGGGCACCATTACACATTATTGCTATTTCAAAACGAGCCAAGCACAGAACTTAGAAAAATAGCAATTCCAAGTGCAGTAATTGAGCCAATAATTCCAACCGCCATGTTATCAAAATAACTATCATGATGGTGTTGTTTGGCATACCGCAAGGCTTACATTCCCTCATGCAATACATTGAAAATCAGAGCGCTCTGGTTCTGCGTAAGGACATTGCCATGAAAATGTAAGTCCAACCACTGACGATCATATCAATTGCAATAAACAATCCAATGACCCATAAGCCGCTCATCGGCCAGTGCAATAGAATCAGGATACCAAGTATTAAGGAGCTTATCCCTGCAAATAAAATCCAACCCCGACCCTTTGTGTCTCGTAAGGATATGGACATGGTAATGCGGGTAATGCCAATAACGATAAGCGTCCACGCCAGTAAGGCAGTAATGATGGTGGATGCCAATAAAGGATCATATAACACGATTCCTGCGCCAATAATGTATAAAATGGCAATGAGAATTTGCCAAACAGCACCTTTCCATTTTTTATATTTAAAAGCATCAGCAAAATGTGATAATCCAGAAATCAGGAGTAACGCAGCGAAAAAATACATGCTGACTATGGTTAATAGGAGATCCATTCCTAAACCGATAACACCAAAAATCAAGAGCAGAACTCCTAAACTCAAAAGCCAACCCCAGTGAGGGTGATGGGAAGAATTCATCATATTATTGCTTTCCATATCAGTTCCTTTTGATGTATGTCATTTTATATATAGCTTATTAAGAACCCTTTGTAAAAATTCAGGCTTTGCTGCAAAAAATCCGTAGGTTGGCGCTGAGCACCGCGAAGCCCAACAGCAGAGCTAAGGTAATGTCTTGATTCTAGTTTCATTGTTGGGCTTCGCGGTGCTCAGCGCCAACCTACACAAAAATATTAGTTGGAGTAATTGATATTTAAAGAAGGCATTGCCCTCCAAGGGAGGAGCTTTAAGCGCTTGGTGAAGCGTTATTGATGTCTTTTTCTATTTCATCTATCTGTTTGGATGAGTCTGTTTTATGAACAAAAAAGAACGCTCTATCGTTTGCCAGGTTAATTATTCCTTTGATGACTAAACCAATTCCAGCGGTAGCCAGTCCCAGGCCAAGATTAATTAAAAATTCTGACCAGCCTCTATGTTCATCAAGAACCCCACGCGCAGTTTGAATGAGGCCTTCACATCTTATTTTAAATGCTCTGTAATTGGCTGGAGTCGGTTGATTAAAATAGATTTCTCCTTCCCTCTTTAAGTCGCGATGAAGAGCAAATGCTGCCTTACGAGCCAGCTCTAAACGTTCGCTTGCTTTAGTATCATGATTTCTTTCAGCAATGTTTTTGCGTGTTTGAAGATTCGTTATTTTAACGTTCAGCAAACGAAGATGCTCATTAAAGTTTTCTTCTGCTGCAGATACTTTTGGCTGTTTTATAGTTTGCTTATCAAGTTGGCGTTGCTGTTCTTGCTCGAGGAGTTTGCGTTGCTGTTCTTGCTCAAGAAGTTTGCGCTGTTGTTCTTGCTCAAGGAGTTTGCGCTGTTGTTCTTGCTCAAGGAGTTGACGCTGTCGCTCTTGTTCAATGAGTTGTCGTTGTTGCTCGATTAAAAGCCGAGCCTGGTGATGTTCATCAACCACTTCTTTTAAATGATCCACTTTATCAAGCAATAAGTCAAAAGACGGTTTACTTAGGTGACCATTTGGGCAGATTGCTCCTACTAATAACGATGATTGTTCTTCAGCAGCCAGATCTTTATCACCTATAACCCTCAGGACAACTGCTCTATCTATCATATATTGCTCGAGGCTGCGGGCATATTCCTGTAACAGAGGTGTGGTTTTATCCGTTTTTAATAGATAGTAGTGACCTGCCATTGCATTGAGTTTTACTTCCATTCTAGGAAGATCTTCACTTCCCTCATTAGTGTGAATTACTCCCTGTCGGTGATTGGCATTGTAGATGGTAAGCGGTTGATTGAGCCTTTCGATTACGGGTGTTATGTCATTGTATGCAAGTTTGGTACTTGGATTGGCAATGAGCCGGCAATAATTTTGATAACCTTCCTCTTTCCAATAGGCTTCCAAAGCTTTGTCTTCATCTTCTGCGACATCGGTAAAGTACTTTTTAAACCGAGCCTCTTCTACGGTTAAAATTCCGTCTTTAGGATGGACAGTAAAATAGTCCAGAAATGCTTTATTAGCAGTATATAAAACAGCGGCGGTGTCGCTGCTCACAAGGGTACTGGCATCTAACCCTTCCCATCGGGATGTCCTATAGATTTTGAATTTATTTAAGGAATCAGCTTGAATGCGGTTAGCAATAGCAGCACTTTTAGCCATTTGAGTAGCAAACCACTCACGCATTAAAAAACCAAGAACCAATGTTTTTTCGACTATAAAATTGGGCGATAGCGGAGCTTCGTCAGGGCAATGAAGTTGAGTGTACTCTGCAAATAATGATAAAGATTCTTGATCGGGAAATCGTTTTTGCAATTTTGATGCGGGACTTTCAGCGCCCATTATTGATTTGAAAGTAAATAAATCTTGGGGTAAAGGCAATTTATTTGCCAGAAGATAAGTCGCATAGGTATGAAAAAAACAATTATCAAACGCTCCGGATACATTTAAAGCTTCTCCTATACGTACGGATAATGATTTTGGCATAGCAAAAGTCCTCTTAAAATGGTACTTATCAAATTAACTATACGCTTTTTTCATTAAAATAATATTAACGAGGACTTTATTCCATCAACTTCTCACCTTATTTCGAACACAACCGCACCGCCTAGAACACAACCACGTCAGCGCGAGAAAAGTCACGTCATCGCGAGCAAAGTCACGTCATCTCGAGCGCTAGCGAGAGATCTCCAACATAAGCACGGTGTGCTCTCTTTAGAGGCTCTCTCACTGGCGCTCGAGAGGAGTTGTGAGGGGAGGGGGAACCTATCAATCAAAAAGGATTCTGACTAAGTTCTAACCTTTGCTCTACATTTTCAATTGCCAGTATTGATTCCGAGCGTATAAGAGGGAAGAAGGAACTTCTTTGACCAAAACTTCCTACCCAAATTATTGCATTAGCAATCGTTTTTAACAGGTTTGTTAAATAATCTCCCCAACCTAAATCCCTTTCCAATAGAGGTTTTGCATCATCTATTAAGCGTGCACATGTTTCTTTAAATGTGCTGCTAGCCTGGGAAATAATGACATCCTGCTGATTTAGAGCAGTACTGTAATTATTTCGCGCCCTTTGTAATTGTAGTAATAAACGGTCGGCTTTATTAAAGGCTTCAGGAGAATGATGTTGGTCAACACGACTAATCTGCTCTCGAAGGGTGCTTAATGCAGCATCAATACGAATCAATTCTGTTGTCATGAATTGCTGGCGTCGGATTTCTTCACTCGGCGGCAGTTGCTCCTCTTCAAGAAGTCTTTCAACGTGTTGTTCTTCACGTCGTCTTTCAAGTTCCTGCTCTTCAACTTGCTTTTGAATGCGTTGTTGTTCTTCTTCGTGACGCCTCACTACTGAGAGTTGTTGTTGTGCTGCTAAATTGATTGCTTGTGTTTTTGTAGAAATGGCTTCCTGAATTTTAGGAGATTGCCCTATATTCAGCGTTTTTAAGGCTTGGGTTAAATCTTCTTTGTTGCGAATTATATCCTCTAATTGTTTTATTAGCGCTTGCTTTTGTTGTTCAATAAGGTCCGCGGTTGTTGATTTATCAAATTGAAAAGGAAATGCACGGATTTGTTCTGCATATTGATTAACTACCTGTTGTGCTTCTTGTAGCTTACGCTGTTCCTCGAGTTGCTTTTGTATGCGCTGTTGTTCTTCCAGTTGTTTCTGAAGTTGCTGTTCTTCGATAAGCTTCACTTTTATGAGCTGTTGTTGCGCTGCAGAATTGATTGCTTGTGTTTTTGTAGAAATGGCTTCCTGAATTTTAGGAGATTGCCCTATATTCAGCGTTTTTAAGGCTTGGGTTAAATCTTCTTTGTTGCGAATTATACCCTCTAATTGTTTTATTAGCGCTTGCTTTTGTTGTTCAATAAGGTCCGCGGTTGTTGATTTATCAAATTGGAAAGGAAAAGCACGGATTTGTTCTGCATATTGATTAACTACCTGTTCTGCCTTCTGTTGTGCTTCTTGTAGCTTACGCTGTTCCTCGAGTTGCTTTTGTATGCGCTGTTGTTCTTCCAGTTGTTTCTGAAGTTGCTGTTCTTCGATAAGCTTCACTTTTGTGAGCTGTTGTTGCGCTGCAGAATTGATTTCTTGTGTTTTCGTAGAAATGGCTTCCTGAATTTTAGGAGATGCTCCTATATTCAGCGTTTTTAGGGCAAAGGTTAAATCTTCTTTGTTGCGAATTATATCACCCAATTGTGTTAATAACGCATTTTTTTGTTTTTCAATAAGCTCAACAGTCATTAATTTATCAAATTGAAAAGGAAATGCACGGATTTGTTCTGCATATTGATTAACTACCTGTTCTGCCTTCTGTTGTGCTTCTTGTAGCTTACGCTGTTCCTCGAGTTGCTTTTGTATGCGTTGCTGTTCTTCGAGTTGCTTTTGTATGCGCTGTTGTTCTTCCAGTTGTTTCTGAAGTTGCTGTTCTTCGATAAGCTTCACTTTTGTGAGCTGTTGTTGCGCTGCAGAATTGATTTCTTGTGTTTTCGTAGAAATGGCTTCCTGAATTTTAGGAGATGCTCCTATATTCAGCGTTTTTAGGGCAAAGGTTAAATCTTCTTTGTTGCGAATTATATCACCTAATTGTTTAAATAGCGCTTGCTTTTGTTGTTCAATAAGGTCCGCAGTCGTTGATTTATCAAATTGGAAAGGAAAAGCACGGATTTGTTCTACATATTGATTAATAACGTGGTTTGCTTTCTCCTGTACTTCTTTTAGCTTACGTTGTTCCTCAAGCTGTTGAGCGTGTTGCTGCTCTTCCAGCTGCTTTTGACGACGTTGATGTTCTTGAATAAATGCTTGGAAATGGTCCACTCTATCAAGCAGTAAGGTAAAAGCAGGTTTGCTAAGATGGCCATCTGGACAGGTAGCTCCTAGTAATAAAGAGGGTTTGGTATTCGCTGCTATGTCTTTATTTTCTTTATTTCCTGCAACGTTCAATACTTCTGCCCTATCATCTGTATATTGTTTAAAACTCAGCTCATATTCCTTTAACAGAGACTCTGTTTCATCTGTTTTTAATAAATAGTAGTGGCCCATCTCTGCGTTAAATTTGACTTCCATTTCAGGGATCTCTTCGTTTCCCTTATAAGAATAAACTGTAGCTCTATCCTTGTCAGAGCCATCCTCCTTGGAATCATAAATGGTAAGCGATTGGCCAAGCATTTTTATTACTGGCACCACCTCATTGTATGCAATTTTTGCCCTTGGGTTGGCAATGAGCCTAAAATAATTTTGATAACCTTCTGCTTGCCAATAGGCTGCTAAAGCTTTATCTGTATCGTCTCGGGCTTCCCTAAAGTATTGTGCAAACCGGGGATTCGATGAACTATCAGATGAACTATCATAACAAACAAAGAATTCGAGGAATTCCTGGTTTGCTGCATACAAACATCCATTAGCGCCACCCAGTAGAGCAGATGAATCTACTTCGTCCCATCGGTATTCTCTGTAGATTTTAAAATACTTTATCGCGTCTTCTTGAAGGTTATCAGCTATACCTACATTTTGTGACAATTGGGTCGCAAACCATTCGCGCATTAAAAAACCAAGCACCAAAGTTTTTTCGACTATAAAATGAGGGGATAATGGGGCTTGTTCAGGATGGTGGCGATGAGCATATTCCTCGAACAAGAATAAGGCTTCCTGATTGGGAAATCGTGCTTGCAATTTTGATGCAGGACTTTCTGCCCCTAGTATTGATTTGAAAGTGAATAAATCTTTGGGCAATGGCAATTTATTTGCCAGGAGATGAGCGGCGTAAGAATGAAAAAAACAATTATCAAATGCAGGTGATACATTTAAGGCTTCTTTTAGGCGATCAGTGAGTTGTTTAGGCATAAGTACATCCTGATTTAAATTTGACCATTGATCGTGCGATTATATACTATAATTATTAAAATAAAATTAAGCATTGAAAAATTTAATCACTGTCGAATTTGCCTCAGCAGAAAAAATACATCGTTGATAACAGGGATTATTGTTTGCTGGAGTAGTATTTGCTTTTTAAGGCGGATTAAGCGTTATTATAAATTCATCAAAAAAGTCTTGAACCTGTTCAAAATGAGCGATCCATGGACAGTGTCCTGCCTTATCTACTACTTTATTCATTATATTTTGAGACTGAAAATGCTTATTTTCCATAAAAATTTGAGGGGGACAGATAAAATCATATTCGCTGGCTATGGTCATCGCGGGGATTCTCCTGGGAGACCATTTGCAGGAATAGTCTGGATAAAAATGCTCAATTGCCTCATAGTATGCCGCATTGTTAAAAGCAAAGAGTGGGATCATTTGCTCTCCTTTTAGCATTTCTTCTGGAGTAAAGCAGTAGTGCTTATAAGTGTTCCAAAATTGTTTGTAAGTTTCATTGGTTGGATTGAGATGATATTCGCTGGCTGCTGGGACTAAATCAGGCAAATTGTATTTTTCACGCATTACACTCACGTGTTGAAAAAAACTGTTGGCTGTTGTTGTATTCATTAAAACAAGCCCAGACAGATAAGATTCAATTTCCGGCATATTTAAACTAAACATCCCCGAGAAGCTGTGGGTGACCAAAATGGGATTATTATAGGTTTTTAATAAAGCGATGAGACCGTCTTGCCAGTATTTGATTCCCAATTGCCCTTGGGTATTTGTGCCATCTCTGGGAAAATCAAGAAGCAGAATACTGCCAGGTAAGGCTAATTTTTTACAAAATTCTATTAAATATTCAGAACCCAGGCCAGGGCCGCCGGGTAAGAAAAGCCAGTTGTAACCAGAGCCTGTGGTAATTTGGTTTATTCTATAACCATAACTTGTGTAATTCATTAAGGCCTTGTTGTGAGTAGCTAATTAAAAAAGGTGACGCTCAGACTTGATAGCGGCACTCATTATATTAAGAATTTTGATGAGATCAATGTTCCCCAATAGATAAGAGAGTGCAAATGATTCATACACTTTGGGAAACACCAATGGTTATATGCAAGTCAATCCAATAATTTTTAAAATTCAACTGATCGGATAATCCATATTTATTCCTTAATTTTATTAATAGAGGGCAATCGATCAGGAGCACATAATAGTTTTTCAAATTAATTTTAGCCATCACTAACTCTTTAATTTTAAAATGATATTTTTTACCTAAATCTGTGGTATCCAGAAGGAACGTTTCTTCTGGGTATATGACGCTCACATGTGCGCCCGCTAAATTTTTTCCAAAGTAATTGGGTTTTTTAACTTCTTTTTCCTGTAATAAAGGGAATAAACGGTGAATGTAGGCATCATCAATATCAAGGTAGATTAAGTTATTAGATGTGCGAGTTAATGTTCCCGATGTATTGATAGATGATGCAGTCCGAATCAATTGTTCATTCTTCAATTTAATGATAGGTGGAATCATTATCACTCCTGGAAAACTGGGCATTAAAATGAGCGTGTTCGTTAATTAGGTCATTCCCACCGGTCCGTTTAAAATGAATTATGGTCTAACTACTGCGAAATAAGTTATCTCAGGTGTTGCTCTCATTTTTTTAACATATTACTATGAATGATATTTTTTAGTAAGA
This sequence comes from Legionella maioricensis, assembly GCF_023618015.1. Classification (GTDB taxonomy): domain Bacteria; phylum Pseudomonadota; class Gammaproteobacteria; order Legionellales; family Legionellaceae; genus Legionella; species Legionella maioricensis. The sequence continues at coordinate 108,056 of NZ_JAJKBJ010000007.1, read as the reverse complement.
ATAACAACAAGTTAAAAAATTTTAGACTTATTGTTAAAAAACATCATTTAATCTTAAGGATCATTCATGAAAGCAAACAAGGTAGTTGTTGGAACGTTAGGTATTTGCATCTATGGCGGTGTGATGGCCGGAACCATGGGCGAGGTACCGAATAGCTGGGCCCGAGTAATCACTTTGAGCGCAGGACCTGCCTGGACCGATAGTGGTGATACCCCAACCTTTTTTTTAGCGCCAGAAATTGAAAAAACTTATAACGCAGCTCAAAATACAAGCACATTGTTTGATGGTGAGGTTTTTTTAGGCGTGCAGCACTCCCTGAACGCTGTTATTTCGGGACAAATCGGTCTGGCAGTGGCAGCGACAACCAGCACTACAATTAATGGCGAGATTTGGGATGATGCGGATCCTCAATTTAATAATTTAGTTTATTCTTACAAAATTAATCACGCGCATGTGGCGGTGAAAGGGAAATTGCTAGCAGATATGGGCTATATGGCGATACCTTACGTTAGTGGTAGTGTCGGAGTTGGATTTAATCGTGCCCATAATTTTAATAATACCCCCATCATTTTTGAAGCACTGCCTAATCCTAATTTTGCTTCTAATACAGAAACAGCTTTTAGTTACACTGTGGGCATAGGTTTACAAAAAGCCATTACCCCGAACTGGCAAGTTGGCGCAGGTTATGAATTTGCTGATTGGGGCAAAAGTCAATTAGGTCTCGCTCTAGGGCAAACACTGGGCAACGGTTTAGCCCAAGACCATGTATACACCAATGCTCTGATGTTTAACGTGACTTATCTTGCATAGAAAAAGGAACAATTAGCGCTGTAGGTTGGGTCGCGCCTCAACCTACAGTTCGAGAAGGACAGAAAAGACGTAGGTTGGTGCTGAGCAGCGCGAAGCCCAACAGCAGGGCTATCATTTACTACATGCCAAGATTCTAATTTATTGTTGGGCTTCGCGCTGCTCAGCGCCAACCTACGCTGTTAATTTAGTCTAATGAATGTAAAGTCTGTAATTTTAGGAATAAGGTTGCACTAATACCGTTGTTCCGATGTCGATGAAATTCTGATTTAACCATTTTGCGGCACCTGGCAAAACGCGAATACAACCGTGGCTGGAGTTGTACTGGGGAACCTCATACGCGGCATGAATGGCATAGCCATCATGGAAATGCATACAATAAGGCATTTTTGCACCACCAATCACATTACCATCTTTGGCGATGGGATATTCATTGGATTTGCAATCTGCTCCTTTTTTATTAAATACATGATAAGTTCCTGTCACGGTTCTGCAGGGTTGCTTTATATCTTCGCAGTAATCCATGCCACCAGAGGCACTACCTGTCATGACCCTGTCTCCCTGGGCATCATAGGCGGCCCAAGCATCCGCTTTGGGATTAAATACGAATAATTTTTTTCCTTTAACGTCCCACTTCATCGGGAATACTTTTTCCCCTCGCTTATCGTCTTGATAGGGAGTCGTATAGTGTAAATTGCCAGCATCATCGGTTATTACATCCATTTTATCTGCAGTAGTGCATGAAGTTATTAAAAGACTGATTAGAGGTGATATAAAAATAATCTTCTTCATTAGGCTTAATCCTTATCCTTGTATTGTACTGCTCGTAAAACCTTCATCAGGAGTACAGCTCATCCAGAGATTGCTTAGAATTCCAATTAGATATTAAAAAATACCATAACAAAAAGAGGAGCTAAGATAAAGTTAATCCTGATATGCTGATTTGGACACTAATTTTTACTACAGAATCAAATCCTGTCGCAAGCTTTGCGACAGGATTGCTGTTCAAGACTAAAACCTCAAGCTCTGCACATCGAGATTATCTTCCAGATTTTCGATCGGGGTATGCAGCCGCTCTATAAGCTTCGGCAGGTCGATTTCAGTCCTCGCTTTCTCTAAGGCTGTCAAGGCCTCTAAATCCGCCACCGCCGCGTGCAAGCCGCGAACAGCATCATGCCCCGATCTACCCACCCACAGTACCCCATAGCGCCCTTGGCTGTAAACTCCAAAATCCGTGCCAAGCCCAGGCACACCTTCCGACCACCATTGCCAGCCCTCCAACGGATTATAGATTCTCAGTGATCGCTCTAACTTAGGTTTCTTAAGGTTTGGGTTATTCCCAAACGCTTCTTCAGGGGTGCAATAATGATGACGTATGTGCGCAGGGATCAGCGTCTGAGCCAAACCAACTACAGAGCACCAATGGGCTTTTCTTTCGTCATCAGCCCAATTATCAAAATTTATCACATAGGTGTTAAGCGCATCAATCAAGGGTTGTAAACTAAATTGTCGTTCGGGCTTAAACCATTCACCTTTTAATTGATAACCAAGCATTGCTTTCCCATTCTTTGTATTGATTGACTAGTTCACCTCTAATTGCTTCACCTTTAGCTGTGTCAGGCAGGCAATCGAGCATCATATTGGCCATGTAACGTACGTCTAAAGTCCAAAGTGCATGCTGGAAGAGGGAGCAATCAAATACCCTTCCTGAAATATCTCGTAAAGGTGCCTTAACTAATAAATCTTCCGGATGTTCTTTTAAAATGACTTCTATCTCATCTTGTGCACCAAGACCTGCCAGGGTAAACAGTACTTGTATTCGTAAATCGGGACGTATTGTTGTGAGCTTTGCTACTTGTGCTACCTTGCCCTCGGCTGCAAACTGTGCAAGCCTGGTCAGGATGCGATTGGTTTGAATAATATTCGTACGAAAGTTGGGGAACAAATATTCTCCGAAAAACGCCATCAAGAGCGCAGCCAAGAGTCTCCTTATGAGGGAGGCCTGTGCTTAATTCGTGAGATCCTTCGCTGCGCTCTGGATGACGGTGAGCGGCTCTGGGTGGCTGTGGTTTATACAAAATCATTACGCGACAGCGACCTTCTATCCACAAATTCTGTGGATAACTATGTGAGTTGTCTGATGATGAAATAATAATAAGTCGCTAATCTTCATACAGGCTATATCACCTTACCCGATTTTTCTCTACAATAGAACTTTAACTAAAATTAAAGCAATTATGTATAAACCATTAGCCCTTTTCATAGGGTTGCGTTACACGCGTTCCAGAAAGAAGAATCATTTTGTTTCCTTCATTTCCTTTAGCTCCATGTTGGGCATTGGTTTAGGGGTAATGGTATTGATCACTGTTTTATCGGTGATGAACGGGTTTGATCAGGAAATTCATCAGCGTTTTTTTGGAATGGCTCCTGAAATTACCGTGAGCGGGCCTAATGAGAAATTAAGTGATTGGCCTGACCTGGTTAAAAAAGTAAAAGCACTTCCGGAGATTAAAGCGGTTGCTCCCTATGTTGGTGGACAAGGTTTGTTGACTCATGATGGCCAGGTCTTACCTATCATATTGACAGGGGTATTACCTGAACAAGAGCAAGGAGTGACCCATTTAGAGGATAAACTGCTTGCAGGAAGTATGAAGAATTTAAATCATTTTGGCATGATTTTAGGTAAGGGGCTTGCTGATAGTTTGGGGGTAATGATTGGCGATAAGGTAACCGTTATGATTCCTCAGGCAACGGTAACACCCGCTGGTATGATTCCTCGTTTTAAACGATTCACGGTAGTTGGTGTTTTTTCAGCTGGAACCGGATTTAATTTTGATACGAAACTTGCTTTTATTAACATGGAAGACGCACAAAAATTACTTCAGATGGGAAATCAGGTAACCGGTATCAAAATGAAAATTAATAACGTGTACCAGGCGCCTGAATTATCTAACCGCTTGTCTCATCTTTTAGGGGAGCAATATCAAGTAGGGAACTGGACTCAACAATTTGGTGCTTTTTTTCAGGCAGTTAAAATGGAAAAAACCATGATGTTTATGATTTTATTATTAATTATCGCTGTAGCCGCTTTTAATTTAGTGTCCTCCCTCGTTATGGTCGTTAATGACAAACAAGCGGAGATTGCGATTTTAAGGACTATAGGTGCAAAGCCATCGACCATCTTGTGGGTGTTCATCGTGCAAGGCATGATGGTAGGAATTGTTGGTACTTGTATAGGCTTGGTTGGCGGCTTGGTTTTGGCTAAAAACGCAACGGCAATCGTCAATGGGTTGCAGGCGCTGTTTCATGTTAAGGTCTTATCTTCCAGCATTTATTTTGTTGACTATTTACCTTCTGAAATTTTATTCAGTGATCTTTGGCATGTATGTGCCATGGCTTTATTAATGAGTTTTGCCGCGACAATTTATCCTGCCTGGCGGGCCTCAAAAACGGTGATTGCGGAGGCTTTGCATTATGAATAATCCTATTTTAACAGGTCAAAAAATCTCTAAATCCTATAATGATGGTGCTTCCAAGGTTCATGTATTGAAGGATGTTGATCTAGCCATAGAGAAGGGGGATAGAGTGGCTATCATTGGCCCTTCCGGTTCGGGTAAAAGTACTTTGTTGCATTTGCTCGGTGGTTTGGATAAGCCAACTAGTGGTGACGTATGCATCAATGCGGTGAGTTGGCAAAAAATCAGCGAAAAACAACGTTGTCAATTACGGAATCAACATTTAGGATTTGTATATCAATTCCATCATTTATTGCCAGAGTTTACTGCGCTGGAAAATGTAACCATACCCTTATTATTGTCAGGGATAGAGGTTAAAAAAGCAGAACAACAAGCCAGCGACATGTTAGAGAAGGTAGGCCTTAAGGCAAGGCTGGAGCATAAACCGGCGCAGCTTTCTGGTGGAGAGCGGCAAAGGGTAGCTATAGCGCGTGCTCTAGTGCATCAACCTCACTGTGTTCTGGCAGATGAACCTACAGGAAACCTGGATCAGACTACAGCGGCAAAAGTATTCGATCTGATGTTGGATCTCAATAGGCAAATGAATACGGCCTTGGTAATAGTGACTCATGATTTGCAAATTGCAAAAAGGATGGATAGAGTGTTAGTTCTGCATGAGGGGGCTTTATTCAATCAAGAATAATTTAACAAGGAGAAGTGGAGATGTTAACTAAAAAGAGCATTGATAACGGAGCGGCTCAAGAAAAGGCAGATGAGGAAAATCAATTAACCGCCCCACATACCTCAACACTATTTTTTAAAAGAAAGAAATCTGGTTATCATCCTTCTGCAAGAAACCCTGTTAGAACTGCAGTGCAAGGACGGGATGAAAATAACCCAGAGCCCACCAGTTCAGGTGAAGAGCCTAATGAACCGGAACCCTTTTATTCACCTAAAGCCGGTTTTAATAGAGCTCAATATGAATCAAGAGATACAGGACGAGCACCAAATGATTCACATGAAATATCTTATAAATCTTTTTTAATAAGCACTATGTGGAAACGAGAAACAGAAGAAGCGCTTGCTGACCGGGAACATGACTCTGCCCTGGATAAGCGCGCTTCTCTCGATTATTCCATCTAATAGTCAGCATGACCTGGTGTGCGTGGGAAAGGAATTACATCACGCACATTACTCACTCCAGTGACATAACTAATCAAACGCTCGAAACCCAAACCAAAACCGGCATGGGGTACAGTACCATAACGACGCAGGTCTCTGTACCATTGATAATGTTCTTTATTCAGATTGCATTCGTCCATACGCTTGTCCAGAATGTGTAAACGTTCTTCACGCTGGCTTCCACCAATAATTTCACCTATTCCAGGTGCTAAAACGTCCATAGCGGCTACAGTTTTTTCATCATCATTGAGTCGCATATAAAACCCTTTAATTTCTTGAGGGTAGTTAGTCAGGATCACTGGTTTTTTACAGTGTACTTCTGCAAGATAGCGTTCGTGTTCTGATTGTAAATCAAGTCCCCAGCTTACGGGAAATTCAAATTTGTGATCACAAGACTCTAGAGTTTTAATCGCATCCGTGTAGGTCATGATTTCAAATTCAGCTTCTGCCATTTGCTCCATACGCTCCGTACAGCCTGGAGAGACAAACTGATTGAAAAAGTCCATATCATCAGCACGCTCATTAAGAACAGTTTTGCATAAATAGCGCAACATCTTTTGACTTAATTGACAAATATCATCGAGAGTGGCAAACGCGATTTCCGGTTCTATCATCCAGAATTCAGCTAAATGACGGCTGGTATTGGAGTTCTCGGCGCGGAATGTTGGGCCAAAGGTATAGACTTTAGACATGGCCATGCAATAGGCTTCAACATTCAATTGACCTGAAACAGTAAGGAATGTTTCTCTACCAAAGAAATCTTTGCTGAAGTCAATTTGTCCCAAGTCATTTTTAGGTGCATTTAACATATCTAAAGTGGACACTCGAAACATTTCACCAGCCCCTTCACAATCGCTGGCAGTAATGATGGGGGTATGAATCCAAAAATAACCTTGTTCATGGAAAAAGCGATGAATGGCTTGTGCTAAGCAATGACGAATGCGAGTTACTGCACTAATAGTATTCGTTCGTGGGCGTAAATGAGCCACATCACGCAAAAACTCGAGGGTATGGCGTTTTGCCTGAATGGGATAAGTATCTGGATTCTCTACCCAGCCGGCTACTTCAATATGGTCCGCCTGAATTTCAAAAAACTGACCTTTACCTTGAGAGGCGACTAATTTACCAGTAGCTGTTATGGAACAGCCCGCGGTTAGTTTCACTACTTCTTCGTGATAATTTTTTAACCCATCAGTCGCTACAATTTGAATTGGGGAAAAACAAGAACCATCATGTAAACTGATAAATGATAAGCCGACCTTAGAATCACGTCGGGTTTTTACCCAGCCGCGCACTGTAACGGTTTCATCTACACTAATTTCACCTTCCAAACATTGTTTTATGGTAAAGACATCTGTCATTATGTACTCCAAAATCGATAAAGAGTCTGCTTTATTTTTAAATAGAGATGATACACTAAATAAAATCAGTGGGGGAACACTATGATGCAAAGAGTTTTATTAGTATTGCTATTTTTTTGCTCTTTTTTTGTTTCAGCAGGTGATACTGTATTAAAACTGTATAGACCCTTTGGTGAGGTAACCGAGCAGACCCCTCCCATAGTAAAAAATAAATTAAGCGGCCAATGCGATACGCAATCGCAATTGATTTTGCGAGAAGATGCCTGGCGATGTATGGCAGAGGGCAAAATATTTGATCCTTGTTTTGCTAAAGTGTCCAATAATAAAACCGAGGTAATATGCCCCCAATCTCCCTGGGTAGGTGACAGCGTCCAAATTGAGGTGTCTAGCCCTCTAAATAACGAAAATCACCTTACTTTAGATATGTCTCGTGTTTTTCCCTGGGGTATAGAATTAGCCAATGGTGAACACTGTCAGGCTATAGAACCGAATGAGGTCTATGATTCTATGCCGGTGCGATATCGTTGTTCTAATCAAAATGTACTCATTGGTTATTTGCAACGATGTAAGGCTACATGGAGTATGTTAGAAAAGACTCCCCAGGGAATAGTAACCGTCAATTTAAGTAAGGCATGGTTTTAAAAGAAAAAAGGGTGAACATTAAATCGTTTGGAACACACCAAAATAACTTGATAATTTTACCTAAAGCATCTTTACTTAATAGTAGGAAATGGTTTTAGGGAGAAGAGATATGGTTCATGAGTATTTTCAGACCTTCATATTGTCACAGATATTTGGGGTATATATGGTAATCATGGCGATTATACTAGCCAGTCGTTCCAAGTATTACAAAAATTTGCTTAATCACCTTAATCCTAATGGCATAGGCGTGCTGTTAAGCGGGTCTATGGGGTTATTATTAGGCTTGTTTTTAGTGACCATTCATAGTTTTTGGGATAGGCATTTTGTTGTCGATTTGCTCAGTATTTTCTTATGGTTTATTTTAATTAAATCCATACTTATATTATCCTTCCCTGAAAAAGTTATTTCACTCAGCCAAAGATTATATAGTGGGAATGGTTATTATATCATGGTGCTTATAATGGCCATAGTAGGTATTATCCTGATGACAAACGGCTATTATTTGTATATGTAATTTAAGGAGTGTCTGGAGCTGCATTTTGAAAAGCAACCAGCTTTAAACAATAATCATTAATTTGGTTAATAAGTGGGTAATCATCCAGACTAAAATTAAAGCGTTTGGCATTATATACCTGCGGTATCAAACAAATATCAGCCAGACTGACTTGATTTCCAAAACAAACAGGTTTACTGCGTTCAAGAAGCTCCAATCGTTTTTCAAAAGCATCAAATCCTTCTTTCAACCAATGGTGGTACCAATCCATTACCTGGGCTTCATTCGCGTGAAATTGCATTTTTAAGCGGTTTAACACGCGTAAATTATTCAATGGATGCATATCACAAGCTATAATTAAGGCCAGAGATCTTAAGGCCGCTTTAATTAAAGGCTCTTTGGGGAGCAAGGGAATTTCAGGATAGGCTTCCTCCAAATATTCAATAATAGCTAAGGATTGATGTACTATTTGCCCATTAACGTCCAGGCTGGGCACAAGGCCCTGCGGATTGATCTGGTGGTATTGCGGGGTATGGTGTTCCCCGCCATGATTTACCAGATGGATTTCTTTTTTTTCATAAGCGATATTTTTTATATTTAAAGCAATACGAACTCGATAACAGGCTGTAGAACGGAAATAGTCGTAAAGGATCATAGAAAATCCTTATAATGAGTTACCATCTGATCTATAGCACCGAAGAGACTGTTACCCTGTTTGTCTAACATTTCAATGCGAACCCTATCACCAAAACGCATAAATGAAGTATGAGGCTTACCTCCTTCCAAAATCTCCAGCATTCTTTTTTCAGCGATACAAGAAGAGCCTTGGCTGCGATCTAAATTAGAGACAGTTCCAGAGCCTATTATAGTTCCTGCAGTTAATACTCTTGTCTTTGCAGCATGTTGGATGAGTTCAGGAAAAGAAAACGTCATATCTATCCCTGCATTAGGTTGACCAAATAATTGCCCGTTCAAATGAGTGAGCAGGGGTAAATGAACGCGTTGTTTATCCCAACTGGAACCTAATTCGTCAGGAGTGATGGCAACTGGAGAAAAACTGCTGGCTGGTTTGGATTGAAAAAATCCAAACCCCTTGGCTAATTCATCAGGGATGAGATTGCGTAGCGATACATCATTGACCAACATCAGTAATTTAATGTGTTGTTCGGCCTCTTTTTTATTGATCCCGATGGGAACATCGTCAGTAATAATCGCTACTTCCGATTCAAAATCGATCCCATGCGCTTCATCAACTGCCACAATTGGGTCTCTTGGCCCTAAAAACGCATCTGATCCACCTTGATACATCAATGGATTAGTCCAGAAATCGGAGGGCATTTCTGCACCTCTGGCTTTTCTTACTAATTCAACATGATTAACATAGGCGCTACCGTCTGCCCATTGATAAGCACGGGGCAGGGGAGAGGCGCATTGATGGGGATCGAAAGCAAAGGTATTGTCTAAAGTACCTTCGTTTAATTTTTGATACGTTTGTTGTAGCTTTTTTTCTACAGTCTGCCAATGATCCAGGGCATATTGAAGGGTTGTTGCAATTTGGGGCACTCGTACTGCTGTGGTTAATGTTTGATTGACCACGCATAATTCTCCGTCACGAGAGACGGCTGATTTTAAACTGGCAAGTTTCATGGGGGCCTCTTGAAAATGGGTCCTAAAAAGGTAACTCTTCGTTTACGTCCCGCCGCTTGTCCGCGGGACGTCGGGATGTTCTTTTTCCACGGATTTATTGGGAAGTACCAAAATGTACAAACCTCAACTCACTTCTTTTAAAGTACCGCGTTTGATCTGGTCTCTTTCAATTGCTTCAAATAAAGCCTGAAAGTTACCCTCTCCAAATCCCTGGTTACCCTTACGTTGAATGATTTCAAAAAATACTGGGCCAAAAATGTTTTCGGTAAAAATCTGTAGCAATAATCCGTGTTGCGGATCACGTTCTCCGTCCATTAAAATTTTTTCTGCATTTAACTGAGCGACAGGTTCTTGATGCCAGGGAAGGCGTGCATCAAGCATTTCATAATACGTATCGGGCACATCAAGGAATTTAACCCCTTGTTTTCTTAAGCTGTTCACCGTTTTATAGATGTTTTGAGTCGTTAAGGCTACATGTTGTATGCCTTCACCATGGTAGTCATGAAGAAACTCTTCAATTTGAGAATGGTCATCTTTTGATTCGTTTAAAGGGATTTTAATTTTTCCACAAGGACTGGCCAGCGCTCGACTGATGAGTCCGGTCATTTTCCCTACAATATTAAAAAAGCGAATTTCCTGAAAATTGAAAATAGACTCATAAAACTTAGCCCATTTATCCATATTGCCTCGAAAGACGTTATGTGTCAGGTGATCAATGGCTACCAGCCCATTCCCTGAAATTGCTGTTGTAGTATTTATTTTCCATTTTTTATTAAAAGGCTTATAGGTGTCATCTACAAAATAAATAACACTGCCACCAATGGCATTGATTGCAGGTAAACCATGATGAGCATGGGAACAATCTTCAAAAGCGGTAGCACCGTGCTTGATGGCATATTGGAAGGCAGCATTGGCGTCTTTGACTCTAAAGCCCATTGCACAGGCGCCTGCTCCGTGTGTTGCACTATGCTCTGCAGCTTGACAGTTGCTTGCTCCATTAACGATAAACTGAATTTCGCCCTGCTGATATAAAGTGATGTCTTGATCCTGATGGGTAGCTACTGGTTGAAAACCCATTTCAACAAATTGTTTTTCCACGCGTTTTTTATCCGGTCCGGAAAACTCTAAAAAAGCAAAACCATCCAATCCACAGGGGTTATTATTTGTTTGCATCAGTAGATACTCCTTGTATTTATATTTGAACTGAAACCCGCAACAGCTGTTGCTTTTTACGGGCTGCAATTATTAAACTGGTTGTACTAAAAAAAGCCCATCGGCTATAGGTAACAAGCTTACAAATACTCTCTGATCATTTTTGATTAGTTCATTCAGTTTTTTAATTTCTCTGGTTTGGCCGCCGGTTTCACGGGGATCGATTACTTTACCATCCCAGAATACATTATCTATAGCAATTAATCCTTGAGGTTTAATCAGCTTTAATGCCAATTCATAGTAATTCAGATAATTGGTTTTGTCAGCATCAATGAAAATGAAATCAAATTGGTGTTCCCAGCCTTCGTTGAGCAAAGCATATAGCGTTTCAAGGGCTGGGCCCAAGCGTAATTTTATTTTATTTTCCTGTTTGGCTTCGCGCCAGAATGGATGTGCTCTTTTTGTCCATTCCGCACTGATATCACAGGTAATGAGCTGGCCATCATCCGGAAGAACCAGAGACATTGCTAATGCACTGTATCCCGTAAAAGTTCCCAACTCCAGAACATTTTTAGCACGAATCAAGCGCAAAAGAAATTGCATGAATTGCGCCTGTTCCGGAGCCACCTGCATATTAGCCAGTTCCATAGTGGAGGTTTCTTTGCGTAAGGCTGTCAAAGCAGGATGTTCACGCAAAGATTTATCTAACATGTACTCATATAACTCAGGGGTAAGTGGTAGATGTTTCATTGTAATTACCCGTTTAAGCCAATTTTTCTTTTGCTAAAGTATCAGCGATTTCACTGGCAGGTAAATTATCTTTAGCAGATCGAGTAAATATTTCTATTAAAGAAGTATAAATGCCATCAATTTGATCGCTTACTTTTTCTTCAGGGGTATGTAAGTATTTAGACGCGGCAAAAATTAATCCACCAGCATTAATGACATAGTCAGCAGCAAATAAAATGCCTTTCTCATGTAATTTCTTACCATGGAAACTATGTGCGAGTTGATTGTTAGCAGCTCCTGCAATTATTGTGGTTTGCAATTGAGAAATAGTAATATCGTTAATTATTGCACCCAGAGCGCATGGGGCAAAAACATCACAGGGAACTTTGTGAATCACGTCAGTACTGACTGCTTTGGCGCCTAATTCTTTTACTGCCAGTTCAACTGCTGCAGGAGAAATATCGGCCACAGTCAGGGTTGCACCCATTTCATGTAAATGTTTCGCCAGCAAATAACCGACGTGACCAAGTCCTTGAATTGCTACATGGATACCGTTTAAATTATCTCTACCTAATTTAAAAGCTACTGCAGCCTGAATTCCTCGCAAAACGCCTTTGGCTGTAGATGGAGAGGGATCACCATTATGTTTGGATAAACTGGCAACATAGTCGGTATGTTCAGCAATAATATCCATATCACTTAACACGGTTCCACTATCCAGGGCAGTAATGTATCTTCCATTTAATTCATTAACAAATTTTCCAAAGCGATGCATGTATTCAGTTCGATTGAAAGCACCTTTGGGTTTGATGATGACCGATTTTCCGCCACCTAAAGGTAAATTAACAGAAGCAGCTTTAAAACTCATTCCTCGAGCGAGACGCATTGCATCATTAAGAGCAGCGGCGGTACTTGGGTATTCAATGAAACGACATCCACCTAAAGCAGGGCCTAATTTAGTGCTATGAATAGCAATCATCGCTTTCATCCCTGTTTCAGGATCCACTTTAAAGTGTAAATCGCCAAAACCATGAGATAGTGCATAGTCAAGAAAATCCTCTTCCGCTATGGCGTGGTTATCATTAGTTATATTGTCAACAGACATCATTGGTTGCGCTCCTCTTGCAATAATTTGGAACAAGTTATAGACCTATTCTTTGATTAAATCAATGGATCGGTTTGATTTGATTCTTCTTGAAAAAAAATCATTCGAAAATAAGATTATCTGATAATTGGAGTGTGCAAATATAGATTAATTATCTCCATCAAATGTAGCCGTATTCGGGTAGTATTATTTTATATAAAATTTTGATTTATTGAAGAAGAATAGCTGTCAAATAGCATGTCCACCATCTATTTCAAATACCTTCCCCGTAATCCAGTCTGCTTTTTTTGATGCAAGAAATGAAACAAAATTTGCGATGTCTTCTGGTTTTCCTGGTCTGTTTAAGGGGATGTTGCTTATATAGTACTCCCACAACTCAGGATTACTAATAGCTGTGTCTTCGTTCATTCCTGCTTCAATAACTCCCGGTGCGACAACGTTTACGCGGATACCATATTGTGCCAAATTAAGGGCTGCGTGTTTTGTCCATTTATTCAAGGCGGCTTTCGAGGCCCCATAACCGATACCTTTGGGCATGGTTACATTACCGCTAATCGATGAAATGTTGATAATCGAACCCGCTATCTTGTTTTCAATCATATTTTGGGAACAAATTTGTGTTAAATAAAGAGGAGATATAGTATTCACTTGAAATACTTGCTGCATTTTTTCAGGGCTTAGTTCAAACAAGGTTTCGCGACAGAGCATCCCGGCATTGTTAATTAAAATATCCACATGCCCTAGATAATCAATTGCCTGCTTTGCAAAAAATGCGACCTGTTCCATTTGGGAAAAATCCGCATAGAAAGCTTCCGCAACACGGCCAGTGTCTTTTATCGCTTTAATCGTTTCTTCAGCCCCTTTTGCGTCGCTGCGATAGCTAATGACGAGGTCAGCTCCTTGTTCAGCAAAGTTCTGCGCAATTTTTCGACCAATACTACGGTTAGCTCCTGTAACAATTACTTTTTTGTCTTTAAATTCCATTATTACCTCTTGGCGATCTGATAAGAGATTTTACTGCTATTTACTAAGGGGCACCAATATAAATAACAACCGGGGCAAACAGCAGCATCTATAAATATTAATGTTCAAGGTTGCATGCTGAGCTTTACAGCCCAGCCTACGCTTGCTCCCACAACTCAGGATTACTAATAGCCTTGTCTTCGTTCATTCCTGCTTCAATAACTCCCGGTGCGACAACGTTTACGCGGATACCATATTGTGCCAAATTAAGGGCTGCGTGTTTTGTCCATTTATTCAAGGCAGCTTTCGAGGCCCCATAACCGATACCTTTGGGCATGGTTACATTACCGCTAATCGATGAAATGTTGATAATCGAACCCGCCATCATTTGATTAAAAAAATAACGTTAACTATAATTTTAAAACAAATTGTTGTAGTTACTTAAAGAGCAGTCTAATGAAAATTATAGAGATACTCGATAAATTAAAACAAAAACCTCCAATTCCCCTTACAGAAGAGATCAGAGGGCAAATTGAAAAGATAAGAGATTTATGTGACAAAAAATATTGTGTAAAGAGAACATATGGAGAAGATGCCCTAAATAGAATGATTCTTCTCGATAAAGAAATCGCAAAACTATTGACTCCTGAAGTCATACAATTTCTTTTTACACAAAAAAAACCAACAGCTAATGAGCAAACAATACGTGATGATAGAACAATAAGAAATATAAGGGATGTGATTTATTATGGTTTTATAAATGGATTATTACCTATTAAATTTCTACCGAATAATGAACCGACTTATGGGCTTACAAAATATCAACAAAAACAAGCAAATTATGAGGAAAATACTCTTTCAATTGTTAGAAATATTGTTAGTGCCGCAGGGGTTGATTTATCTCAAATTGAACCCTTGAATGAATCCAGCCTTTATGAGAGTTCTTTGAGCACCCAATTCGAAGTAATTACTGGGACAATCAACATGATTGCACCAAACGAAACGCTGAGAAAAGAACTCATTAAAGTAAATACATTTACATTTGAAACTATCATCTCTCAAGCTGATACCGGATTTGAGGCTTTACGAATAGCAATTACGGATAAGTTAAAGAATGAAGATCAACAAATCAATTTAGATAGTTTCTGTGAAGCATTTCTTAATGATCCGGAATTGATATTAGATGCCGATATAGGACATTCCCTTTTAGATAGAGTGCATATGGAGGCAGCAATTCTCAGTAATAAAAAAATCACTGTAGGAGAGAAAGAGTATACTTATCAGGAAATTTTACGAGAAATGGTTAAAAAAATATCAGATAACCCAAATAAATATCCACCATCTGCAAAGCAACAATTATTTTTACGATTTTCCATCGTAGAAAATGATTTAAAGAATCGCTTTAATGAACAATTTCAATTAAATAATTACATGAAAAACTATAATAGCTTGGATGAGTATCAGCAAGAAAAAGTAGTTAAATATTTTACTGGAATGATTCTTTCAAGCAATGAAAATAATTTACAAATTTGGCTAAAAAAGAACAATCCCGATTTATATAAGGCTGTAGGAGCAGAAATAAAGGACATCTACAACCAGCATGTTAAGGTTCTTACAGAACATAGAGATACTTTAGTGAAGCGTGTGTTAAAAGCAGATACCAGCTCAATCCTGGGCGACCGAGAAGTTATTACCGATAAGGATAAAAAAACAGTAAGCAAATCAATATTAAATGGGGAGATAGTTGGTTCTTTTTCGCCAGACTATTATGACTCAACTACAAAAATAAACGAGCTCCTTGTACATGCAAATACGATAAATACAGCTCTTAATAAAGCAATTCAGGTTCTACCACCCCAAGACTCTGTTGATGAATTATCATTGTACCGAAGTAAAATGGCAACCATAAAAGGCTCTCTGGAAAAAAAGGATGAGAGACTTGGAGTCACAGGTTTTGACATACTTAAGAAAGACACTAGTAGTTCCTGGAGCCAACTTAAGAGATTTATTTTAAATATGGTTAATTTGTTCACTCCTGCATTTTTACATGAGTATGCCCCTCCTTTGCAGCATAAAGGACATCGTGTTGAAAAAGAGTTTGAGCTAATTACGAATGCAATAAATCGCTTTAAAGAAATTAAACTGCAATTCAAAGAAGTTATACAATCTGAAAATATAGGCGAAGAAGAAAATAAAGACGAAGAAAAGCACGCAGATCTGGGTTTAGGGGCATAGGTATTTCAAACCACTTATTTCCAGTCCACGCTTGCTGATGCAACTATAACATTAGAAAAACACTCCGACAGATTATTGAGGAGAGCCGCGAACTAGCAAAAAAGCATAGTTCGCGTATTCAAGATTAAAATAGTTTTGCACAGCGCTCTGGGGTAGTTCTTTCATCTAAGCCTAACTCTTCTTTAGCTCGTGCTGATTCACCTGGTGCAGTGAAGAACGTGCTTATACTATTTGAAAAATATTGCTTAGGTAAATAGGGCTTACCTGAATGCAAGTATGCCGGTTTTCCCTCTAAAGCAGCTTGGTTTAATAAGGCTCCAGGCACAGCCTGAGCTACTCTATCCGCAGCAAATGCTGCCTCTGAACCATTAATATTAAAATTGAAATAAAAACGCCAAAATATAGTAAGCGTAGCCTGGGCTGGAAAGCCTGGCAAATGATTTGATGAAGGGATTGGTACCTGAATTAATATTATGTTTTCGAGTTAATAATCAATTTCTGGGTAATGCTCGAGGTTGCGCGCTGGGCTTTACAGCCCAGCCTACGTTAGCTGGAAGCATTTTCTGCAGTGGGAAAAGTCAGTATCGCATCCATAATGCTCACCTTTTTCAAATGTCGCATCAGTATCTTTTAATACGGGATAATCAAGATTAATAAATATCGTATTAAAATTGGGGAGCATCCAGTTCTCCGATGATCCTTCAGGAGAAGATAGGTCGCACAAACTTAGACTATTTTTTTGCAAACGAGTAATCAATTTCATTTTAATTCTTAAATGAACTAGGGGATGGTGCTTGGATTCAATGATAGAAATTAAGCGTATATCCGCGTTCTTCATTGAGGTATTTTATGAAAGAACTCGGAAAAATGCTCAAATTTATATTTCTAACTTAGAGCCTGTATTTCTACCATAGAAGAACTGGTCATTCCCAGGCGACTTGCCGCCGCATTAGAAAGATCTATAATTCGCGTTCCATAAAAGGGGCCGCGATCATTAATGCGAACCACCACTGTTCGTCCATTTTTTACATTCTTAACTCGTAGTCGGGTATTAAATGGAAGCGTAGGATGTGCAGCCGTCATAGAATACATATTGTATCGCTCTCCATTAGATGTCTTATGATGATGGAGGCGTTTACTATAAAACGAAGCTAGTCCGCGTGCTTTATATCCTTTTGCAGATCTAAGAGGTGTATATACTTTCCCCTTAACTTTATAAGAAGTTATTTCATGTCCCGAAGGCTTTGTTTTCATGCAGGCGGTTAAACTAAATAACAATCCTGTAATGACAAAATAATGCATAGTTCTAATGGCTAATCTCATGCTTATCCTCAAATTTCCAAATGGGCCTGGAAACATAACATATTGATTAAAGTCTGGCGACATATTCGTTGAATACAGAGAATACTATCTGATACGGGCTCCTTTAACATAATATTAGTTTTTTTGTTTTGCTTAGATCAATTTTATTTTTTGACAATGAACCACATCCCTGTGGCAATATCATATAAAAATTAAACATAATTCCTTTTTGTCACCTCAATCGCTAAAATAAAGAGAGACTATTTTGCATGGAAGATTTCAAAGTAGGATCTGCTAATACATCCGTATTAAAATACTGAGCAATTCCTTTGGCAACAGTTCCATACTCTCCACTTTGGGTTAGCTGTTCCGCCTCAACAAGTTCCTGAGCTATAATTGGCCAATTATCCTTTAAATTATCAACTGTTAAAGCATTAATGTGTTGTTTCAATTCAAGGGCTTTGGGGACCTGGGGTATATCGACCAAGCTTGCTTTAAAAAAACCACGAACGTAATTACGGGCTGATGCAACTCCTGTCCAAATTTTCTCTCCCAACTCTGTTTGAGTGTAACTTCCTCTATTTTTTATATAGTTATTAAGAGAAAGGGTGGCTAGAGTTTTAAATGTCATTAGAACTTGCTCAGGCACTTCAGCTGAATCACCAAGATCACTGTTAGATAAGGGGTTAAAATCAAGAGTACTCATAGATAACGGGTTAGATAAGTTGGAAGTACTTAATTCCTCGGATGGAAGAGATACTGTCGTATCAGTCTCTAAAATTATTGTGGTAGGACTCATTTCGGCATTAAAAACTTCATCAATAGCTTCATCCATTTCTTCCCTAACTATTTTTTGCTCTGGTAAGCCCCCTATATAGCTCATTGTCAATTGCGCATTTTCAGCTTGTCTCCATTGCTGTGGAGTGGTCTTACCAAAAATACTGTTATATCCAATATAAGTTACCCCGTGAATCTTTACTTCTCCAGGCGAGCCATCATGACCATGTCGAAACCGATAATTATAAGCTGCGACCTTAACTTCTTGACCAATCTCAGTCAAGCGTGGCCAAATAAAGTTAAATATTGGATTTGACCCAGAAGGAGGGGTTGTGAGGGCCTTATACATGGGGCTATTTTTATCCATTAGACCTTCAGAAAATATAATGTTTAACTGATCTAAAACATACGTTAAGTCATCCACCGATGCGTAGATATCCTTATGGAGATTAGAGGGAAGAAAGTCCTGCATTGCTTTATCTATGGCACTTAAAGTTAAAGGAGCATGACCCATAATATCAATACTGCCATCTTCTTTACGGACATAATCTACAAGTTTAAGTGCAGGTAAATAAGCCCTTTGAATCATATCCTCCACTTCTTCATAGGGAATAATGTGATTATCAATTAACCATTTTAATCGAGTAAGAGAATTGCAAGGAGATAACTCCATAGTTAATTTTTTTCCAGGGGCTAATGCTCCTCTTAAGAAATTACTTAACAAGCATTTATCATGATTTGATAGAAGGATAACGCCACGTAACTCAGGAAAAGCCAAACGCATTTCCAATAAGACAAGCAGGGACAGAAGATCGTTACTTCCCCTGTCAGCAAGCATATCTCCAAAACAACGCAAAGTGACGTCGTTCGGAACCTGGGCATGTGAAAATCCATCACGTAAAACATCCCTAAAATGTTGCAAAACCTTTGGGTTTAAAGCACTGCGATCCCTTATAAGAGAGTCAATCTCGTAAATTTTTGTTAATTCAATATATTGATCTTGGTTGATGTTAATTATACCTGCCTCGTATAGATATCTTACCAGAGCAATTGCATTTCCATGAGTGTCTCCGGCGGAGAAAGAAGAGCCCGCTTTTGGGGGAATGTAGCCCTGTGCCGGAAGGGATAGAATATTTGAGATACTACGGCAAACAAGTTTTTGGTCGTACATAAATTACTCACTTTGATTTTCTTGATTAAAATAAATTATAGACTTTTTGTAACTATTTGGTGCGATCTGATAGATAAATAAACTCATCTATACTCTCATGGAGTACTCTCGTTGGATGGAGTTGAAAATTATTTTTAGAAACATTAATTCCCAAGTGAAATCCTTTTACCTTGGTGGCTGGCATTATTTTTGTTCATAAGTAAATATTTCGTATGAAGTATACTTATTTAAAATTAAGGAAATATTAAATAAAATGCGCATTACGCGATCATAAATCACATTATTACCACAACTTGTTTTGAAGTGAAGAAGGAGAAAATGGGCAATGCTTATATGAAAATGGCAAAGGAGAATATTTTGGGGCAACTTTCAATTTTTATTTAAATTTCATTATGCCAGGGTGCATTTTAATTTTGCATGTACGTATAATCAATGAAGCGCGACCTGTATTGGAGAGAGTTAAGTTGGGGAAGATTGCTTGACTAATCCATTAAAAGGCCTCTTGTTCTTTGCGCCGGCTGAGCCAAAATCATTCGAGGCGGTTAGAAGCACCGTATGATATACGATGCTTGAGTTGATAATTTGACTCATGGTGCGTAATCAGAATCAGAAGACAAATCAATTTCCGCGCTTTTTCTTAAGTTTTGCATGGCAATCCTAAATTCTTTATATGATTTGGCAGCTTTATCTACATCAATTACCCCGGTGTTTGGATCATACGCAACTTCCCCGGCCCCTCCCATAAATCCTCTAGGCCTTGCTATTTCCTCTAAAATAGGGAAATAGGTTTGTAGTGGGGACTCATTGTCGAGGTTTAGATTTCGGTCTGCTATAGGAACAGTAGCGAGAGCTGCTTCAATTTTATTCGCTTTCGCACTGGATCCAAATTCCATTTTCGCTGCGAGATCCGTAAGTGTTTTTTTCAGAGTATCTGTTACTGGTTTTAATTGTTTATAGGTATTATGCAAGCTTTTATCAAGTTTTGATAATTCTTTTAAGCTTTTACTTTGGACTATTTCTTGTTGTTTATCGTGAACAAAATGAGTCATTACGTCATCATTTTTAAATCGACATCCATCTATGCTTCTTAATTTCTGCATACACCCTCTCTTTTTCTCGTCCATGACTTTATTAAGTATCTTATTAAAATCTAAAGGAGGTTTAGCTAGTTGCTCTGCGGTTTTCCCCTCTCTATCCTTAAGCGTGTAGTCCGCTCCAGCGCTAAGTAAAAGTTTTACCATGTGTTTATCGCCTTTTTCTGCTGCAAGCATGAGCGCGGTTTTTTGATATTTATCGACATTGTTTATAAAAGGGCATTTAGAGTGGGCAGTAACCAACTTCCTCACCATGCTATGATTACCATCGTTTATTGATTCTAATAATGTATAACCGGCTTCCCTAAGGCCTGCCGAATGTAATACCTTTTTGAATGATTGGCTTTCCCAATCCTGAATTTTATAGAGCAGATACTTTGGATTTGCTCCTGCTTTAAGTAACACTTTTATTAAAGGGACATTCTCTTTTTGAATCGCAAAATCCATGGCGTTAAACTGATTATTTTCTTTCGCGTTAATGTCTGCACCAGCAGAAAGTAACTCCCTCACAATATTGATATGACCAAGTTTAACCGCAAGAAGAAGTGCTGGATTGTAAGTTTTTTGATAAGGCTGTTCTTCCTTAGACTCAACTCTGGAGCGCTTTTCAAAAGCAATTAATTGTTGTACACCAGTGAGGTCGCCTTTTTTTACAGCTGAAATAAGTTGAGAATCGGCTCTGGGGGGAAGAAGGGCGACTTGTTTTTCTAAATCTTTTAAAATATCTGGGGGTAATAAAATCCCGCCATACTTAACAATATCAAGAAGGTCTGCAGGATTTTCTGATAATGCTTTCCCTGGATTATTCTTATACCAGGTTTCAATTTCATCACGCCAATGCAGGCCTGGTTGTTTTTTATGATTATATACTAATAACCATTGATCTCTTGAGTAGATAGCAAGAGGATCATTCGTAAATTCGGCCGCTGAGAATTCGTTAAGTCCCATATCCAAATCAATAAGTTTTATACCATCCACAGTACTAAATTCATTTTGAGGACTCTCATGATGAGGCATAATGCAATAATCTGGATGTGCTAATCCGTTCTCGTTCGCTTTTTTTAATGCGTGAATGAAAGTAATTAATGATGCTTCATTTATAAACCCAATGTTCTCTATTTTGGGCATAATATACTCAAATTCTGCATGATTTGGAGGTAAATTGGCATTTCCTGCCCTTTTATTATTATGCAAACCGATAATAAAATGCTGATCAATTTTAAGATCATGGAGAACAAATTTTTGATCTAAAAGTTTCAGATTCGTTTCCTGCGACTCGTGCAGATTTTTCATAGGATTGTCATCGTGGTAGGCCGTTTTGAAATGCTTAACGGCTTTGTCCTTGGTTTTGGTAAAAACCACTCCTTGCAGCCCTTTATCTAAATAGGTTCTTGAATGGTGTGATTCTTTATTATGACTCTTCCACATTTCAATGTGTTCCATAGGTCTAGGTGGATTATCCGGACTATACTTGACAGCATAGACGGTTCCTTTATGGCGAAATACCTTATACTGTTGTTGGTGGGGATTTAGATAATGGCTGCTTATATCCATTCCTTGACGGACTACGTCTTCCAATTTTGCTCTCATTCCATTCACCTTATATCTTATCTAATGCAAGATAATGAACGTCCTTGTGCGGGATAAATGGTTAAACCCAGACTTGAACATTTTTCAAACCAAATGTTTATATAATTAAATTATAGTTCAAAAATAAATGATACAAATAACTATTTGATATATATGAGATTTTTTTTGGAAAATAAATATCTTTATATGTGGACACTGTACTTCCTACTCTATTCACTTTTTGTTTATGGTTGGGGATTGATGATGTTAATCAATGTATTAAACGTTTTTATTGCAAAACCTGGCGAGAAATAGACCTGGGAATAAAAAGCAGTGTCCATTAGAATGATTTGGTGTCCGAGGGGTTGCTGGTATACACTAATTTAAATTTAAATCCAGAATGGAGCTCATGATGAAACAGGTTGCCGGGATGCTTGCTTTAATGACTATTACGCCTTTTGCTTTAGCTGCAGATGTGATTGTTCCTCAAATGGTACTTGATAAAATTCTATTTCAAATTTCTTCTAAACAATGGGTTACTACTCAAACAGCTCAGTTAACGGTGAGTATTAATGCCACTTTAACTAACGCTGATTTGGTGAAAGCTCGTGCTGATATGATGGAGAGTTTAAATAAAATTGCTAAGGGTGATTGGCATTTGACTGAATTTGATCGCTCTCAGGATAGTTCCGGTCTGGAAAAACTGTATGTGCAAGCCCAGGTTCGTGTCGATCAGGCTACTTTAACTGATATTTATCAAAACGCTAAAACAGTCACTACCCCAGGAACTAAATATGAAGTAAGCGGAGTGGATTTTAAACCCAGTTTAGAGGAAACACAGACCGTTCGTGCTAAAATACGTGAACAGTTATATCAACAGGTCAATGAAGAAATTTCACGAATGAATAAAGCCTATCCGACACAAAATTATAGTGTCAGTAATTTGGTATTTGTAGAGGGTGGGGAGAATGTTCCTCAATCGCCAAGAGCCTATCAAGCTAAAGAAATGAATACTATGGTGATGGCTGCAGCGCCTTCTCCGCTTACTGTAAGTAATGAATTGGTGATGACAGCAATAGTTGAAGCGGCCTCAAATCGTACAGAGGCTTCCTCTAAACTGACGGTTCCAGCCCCAGCCCCCAAATCTGCGGCAGTGACATCAAATACTACCAAGGCTGTTGCCAGTGCTACTGAAGCCGCTGCTCCTAAAACAGCCCATGCGCCTCAAAAAACTTCCAAAGCTGAGGCCTCTTTACAAACTACTGCGGTAGTTTCAAATCTTACTGAAGCCGCTGCGAATCTTATTGGCGCTGCCTCAAATCGAATACAGGGGAATTAATTTTGTTGGTTGTAGATAAAGTAATCGGGCATCGGGGGGCATCAGCTTATGCTCCTGAAAATACTATAGCTGCGTTTGATAAGGCTCTGTCATTAGGTTGTCGTTTTATCGAGTTTGATGTGATGTGCAGTTCTGATGGTGAGCCTTTTATCGTTCATGATGATAATTTAAAAAGAACGACAAATGGACGGGGTGAGGTGGGATTGGTTGATGCTGCTTATTTACAAACTCTCGATGCGGGCTCCTGGTTTTCCAGACGGTTTAAAGGCGAACATATTCCTCATTTCAAAGAGGCTTTAAAATGGCTTTCTTTTTCTGATGTACAAGCCAATATAGAAATTAAACCTTATAAGGGCGCGGTGGAGCAAACCACGGTGGCCGTATTGAGTCATATCCATCGCTATTGGCCGCAAGGTAAGAATTTGCCTTTGGTTTCCAGCTTTGAATGGGAGGCTTTGGTTTTATGTCGGAGTATTGCTCCTGAAATGCCCTTGGGTTTATTACTTCACGAGTGGGATGAGCACTGGTTACAAAAAGCAAAACAATTAGAGTGTTACTCCATTCATTTTAATAGAAAAATATTAACCGCTGATCGGGTTAAGGAAGTAAAAAATCAGGGTTATATAGTTTGTGCATATACAGTGAATCGTAAACGTTTAGCGAATAAATTATATGCTTGGGGCGTGGATGCTGTTTTTAGTGATTACCCAGATTTATTAACATGAACACCATCATTTTGTTGTTATGTACTTTATTTTTTAGTTCTTTAGCCGTTGCTGAGCGAATAGAATTGGTTCTTTGGCATGGCATGGCGGGTCATTTAGGTGATGAGGTTCGCTTACTTGCTGATGATTTTAATCACAGTCAAAGTGAATTTACTATTAAGCCAGTATATAAAGGCGATTATACTGAAACCCTGACCAGTTTTGCTGCGGCATTTAGAGCCCATCAGGCTCCGGCAATAGTACAAATTTTCGAAGTGGGTACTGCCATCATGCTTTCTCCTAAAGGAGTAATTAAGCCGGTTGATGCTTTAATGCATGAGCAGAATATGAGCCTGCCCAAGGATGATTTTATTCAGTCTGTGCGCGAGTTTTATAGTAGGGATGGCCAATTGATGGCCATGCCCTTTAATCTTTCCGCACCAGCCTTGTATTACAATCGCGATATTCTTGCTAAAGTGGGATACAGCCAAGCTAATTTCCCTCGTACTTGGGATGAGATGGAAGTGCTGGCAGAAAAAATTAAAAAAGCAGGCTATGATTGTACCTATACTACTGCCTATCCAGGGTGGGTGCTTTTTGAATCTTATTTGGCGATTCATGGCTTACCTCTGACGGAAGATCATCCGGCCCGCGCAGTTTTTAATACGCCACAGCTTGCCAGACATTTTCAACGTTTAAAGCGTTGGCATGATTTGCATTATTTTCGCTATGGTGGGCGAGTAGATGACGCGACCATTTTTTTTACCAGTGGAGTATGTCCTTTATTTAGTCAGTCTTCTGGTGCGTATAACAGTTTATTGGCATTAGTTCCGTTTAAGCTGGGTGTGGCTACCATGCCTTTGGATACTCAAGCCAGTTCAATAAGGCATGCCAATGTTGCCGGAGGAGCTGCTTTATGGGCTGTTGCTGGTCAAGATGAAGCACAATACAAAGGAATTGCTCAATTTTTTATTTTTATTGCCAAACCAGAAGTCCAAAAACGTTGGCATGAGCATACGGGTTATCTGCCCTTGGGCTTGAAAGGAATATATGCTGACATCGTTCAATCCAGTAATCATCCTTCGTTATTATTAGCTCGTAATGATTTAGAAGATAACGTTCATGGGAAACCCTTTAAACATTCAGGTCCGCAAAATCAGATTCGCGGTATTAATGATGAGGTTTTAGAGGCCATGTTTGCGGGTTTAATTAGCTCTGAAGAGGCTTTGCATGAAGCAATAGTGCGCTCAAATCATGTTTTATTACGTTTTTCCCAAAATACGCGGGAAGGACAATGACTTAAATTGTCATAGTCTCATGGCTATAGGAAGTGCCTTTTGATTATGAAGATAAAGGCGTTTAACAAAGGTTGTAAATTAATTTTAAGGATAAAATAATGCTAATTCGATTCTCCAAAATACTTTGTGTCGCTGCTATTTCTCTTTTTTGCGTGCTTACAGCTTTTGGTAATATTTCTGATTATTATGGTAATTTTCCTTTGGTTGAGCGTGCTTTAACCATGAGAGATGCATTTCCCAATTCAACAATCACTTATCGGGCTATCACTAATCCTGTACTGCATCATTTGGCTTATCTCATCATTATCACCATGGAGACTTTAACCGCGCTTCTTTGCATTGTTGGCACCTGGAAATTATTTCGGGCCCGAAATCAGAGTGCAGTCCTATTTAATAAAAGTAAAAACTGGGCAATAGCAGGACTTACTTTGGGTTTTCTCACCTGGCAAGTATTGTTTATGTCTATAGGTGGTGAATGGTTTGGCATCTGGATGTCTCAGATTCTTAATGGGGCAATAGCCACGGCTTTTCATATTTTCATTACTGTTTTAGCAGTGCTGATTTATGTGGGGATAAAGGATGAGTGAGGATTAGGAAAGAAACTAAAGGAACAATCAAACTAAAATATAAGTGAATAGGAACTGATCTTTTATTAGGGGCCCAGTCGAATCTCTATGACTTTTTCTTTAGAAATTTTTGTGTCTTTTCTCTCTTAAACTCAAATCGATACTGCTCGAAGTTTCCGGTTGAAAGAAACGAAAATTACCGGAAGATATCTTGGAATCAGTCTTCTCTATACCCTTAGCATGATCTGATACGGAAGGCTTTTCTAACTCACGCGGCTCATCATTGACCTTATCAAGAGGATTAACCTCGATCAGCGGCTCGCTGATCGAATCGAGGCTGTTATCAACCTGGTGCACTTGTCGCTCTTCAATGATTTCACCAGTAGCTAATGCTACTTCAGTACCTTGCCTGGCTTCCAAAAGGGCATCTGGCACGAATTCGCCATCAATCCAATTGTTATCCCATAGCCAATGAGAATAAGGCACTCCTTCGCCACCTATATAGGCGAAAACTTCAATCGCCTCATCAATTGAAAGTCGTTGATTGGGATCATTTTCTAACATCCAAGACAAGATTTTTCTGATGCTTGATTTATTGTTCTCGTCTAAATCAGGAATGTCGTCGCCAATTCCTACCAGCAAATCTTGAGGTCGGTAACTGTCGGGTGTGTAAGGAGAGCTGTCCCTATAAGTGGTGAAGTCCACTCGCCAAATTAAAGCAAGAACTCGTCCCAGAGCATAGACGTTTGCTTTAGGACTCACAGCCATTGGGTCAGATAAAAATTCAGGGGGATAATAACCCTCAGTACCGGCAAATTGCCCCTCCGGAGTATCCACGTCTTCATTAATAATCGTCACACTAATGGGGGATCCTAAACGAACGATTATATTTTCTGGTCTAATGTCTTGATGAATAAATCCTTGATCACTCACTTGTTCTTTTAAGGCCAATAGCAGTGCCTGAGATAACTCAATTCGTTCATCTGTAGATAAAACATCAATTCCGTCATAATCATCCAGGATGATATCAAACAAGTTGTGTTCGTAATTTGTAACACGCGGAACATCATCAAAGAGCAGAGTTTTGGCTGATAATTCTTTGTCTCTAGGGAACAGAAGTTCTCGTTCCTCTTCCGTCAGCGAATCGAGAAGATCCTGCATTTCCTCAGTGGGTTGAGTATCAGATGCCAGAAAAGCAGCCACATCAAACTCATCAGTGTCCTTATCACCTTCATGTGTTTGTTGCGCTTCACCGACTTCATCTGCAGCTAATCGTGTATCAGCAGCTTGTATGGATTCCAAAAGGGCATCTGGCACGAATTCGCCATCAATCCAATTATTATCCCATAGCCAATGAGAATAAGGCACTCCTTCGCCACCTATATAGGCAAAAACTTCAATCGCTTCATCAATTGAAAGTCGTTGATTGGGATCATTTTCTAACATCCAAGACAAGATTTTTCTGATGCTTGATTTATTGTTCTCGTCTAAATCAGGAATGTCGTCGCCAATTCCCACCAGCAAATCTTGAGGTCGGTAACTGTCGGGTGTGTAAGGAGAGCTGTCCCTATAAGTGGTGAAGTCCACTCGCCAAATTAAAGCAAGAACTCGTCCCAGAGCATAGACGTTTGCTTTAGGACTCACAGCCATTGGGTCAGATAAAAATTCAGGGGGATAATAACCCTCAGTACCGGCAAATTGCCCCTCCGGAGTATCCACGTCTTCATTAATAATCGTCACACTAATGGGGGATCCTAAACGAACGATTATATTTTCTGGTCTAATGTCTTGATGAATAAATCCTTGATCACTCACTTGTTCTTTTAAGGCCAATAGCAGTGCCTGAGATAACTCAATTCGTTCATCTGTAGATAAAACATCAATTCCGTCATAATCATCCAGGATGATATCAAACAAGTTGTGTTCGTAATTTGTAACACGCGGAACATCATCAAAGAGCAGAGTTTTGGCTGATAATTCTTTGTCTCTAGGGAACAGAAGTTCTCGTTCCTCTTCCGTCAGCGAATCGAGAAGATCCTGCATTTCCTCAGTGGGTTGAGTATCAGATGCCAGAAAAGCAGCCACATCAAACTCATCAGTGTCCTTATCACCTTCATGTGTTTGTTGCGCTTCACCGACTTCATCTGCAGCTAATCGTGTATCAGCAGCTTGTATGGATTCCAAAAGGGCATCTGGCACGAATTCGCCATCAATCCAATTATTATCCCATAGCCAATGAGAATAAGGCACTCCTTCGCCACCTATATAGGCAAAAACTTCAATCGCTTCATCAATTGAAAGTCGTTGATTGGGATCATTTTCTAACATCCAAGACAAGATTTTTCTGATGCTTGATTTATTGTTCTCGTCTAAATCAGGAATGTCGTCGCCAATTCCCACCAGCAAATCTTGAGGTCGGTAACTGTCGGGTGTGTAAGGAGAGCTGTCCCTATAAGTGGTGAAGTCCACTCGCCAAATTAAAGCAAGAACTCGTCCCAGAGCATAGACGTTTGCTTTAGGACTCACAGCCATTGGGTCAGATAAAAATTCAGGGGGATAATAACCCTCAGTACCGGCAAATTGCCCCTCCGGAGTATCCACGTCTTCATTAATAATCGTCACACTAATGGGGGATCCTAAACGAACGATTATATTTTCTGGTCTAATGTCTTGATGAATAAATCCTTGATCACTCACTTGTTCTTTTAAGGCCAATAGCAGTGCCTGAGATAACTCAATTCGTTCATCTGTAGATAAAACATCAATTCCGTCATAATCATCCAGGATGATATCAAACAAGTTGTGTTCGTAATTTGTAACACGCGGAACATCATCAAAGAGCAGAGTTTTGGCTGATAATTCTTTGTCTCTAGGGAACAGAAGTTCTCGTTCCTCTTCCGTCAGCGAATCGAGAAGATCCTGCATTTCCTCAGTGGGTTGAGTATCAGATGCCAGAAAAGCAGCCACATCAAACTCATCAGTGTCCTTATCACCTTCATGTGTTTGTTGCGCTTCACCGACTTCATCTGCAGCTAATCGTGTATCAGCAGCTTGTATGGATTCCAAAAGGGCATCTGGCACGAATTCGCCATCAATCCAATTGTTATCCCATAGCCAATGAGAATAAGGCACTCCTGAACCCTCTATATCGATATAGGCAAAAGCTTCAATAGTTTCGTCAATCGAAAGTCGTTGATTGGGATCTTCTTCTAGCATTCCCGCGACTATTTTTTGGATACTTAATTTGTTGGTTTCATCTAAATCAGGGATGTCACACATTCCCAGTTCTTCAAGGACGCGCCCCAAAGAAAAGTTGTCTGATTTAGGACTTACTTCCATAGGGTTATTTAGACATTCAGGAGCAAAAAAACCCTCAGTACCAGCAAATTGACCATCAGGGGTATCAATACTTAGGTCATAATCAATAATCGTTACACTAATGGGTGGACCTAAATCAACCATTATATTTTCTGGTTTAATATCGCGATGAATAATTCCTCGATCAGTCACTTGTTCTTTTAGGGCCCATAACAGTGCACGAGCTAACTCGATCCGCTCTTGCGTCGATAAAACATCTAGTCCCTGTAGATCATCATTAATTACATCGAATAAGTCGCGTCCGTTGATTTGATCCATAACCGTATAGCTGGTTTGGGTCATTATGGTGGCATTGTCCACCACAGTAGGTTCTTTAATCGCCAGATGGC
The DNA here is from genome assembly GCF_023618015.1 of Legionella maioricensis. Taxonomy (GTDB): domain Bacteria; phylum Pseudomonadota; class Gammaproteobacteria; order Legionellales; family Legionellaceae; genus Legionella; species Legionella maioricensis. The sequence goes on along the minus strand of NZ_JAJKBJ010000007.1, from coordinate 78,758 downwards.
CTGCTCTTTTGGCAAATTCAAGACCTCTTGTATAATCCTCGAGAGGATTAGAATATTTAGAGTGCTCTTGAACCTTAACTACACGTCTTTTCCCATCGGATCCTTGTTGTTTAAATTGAATTAACTCCTGTTCGGCATCGAGTGCTACAGTCCCCTTTACTCGTCTTATTTTACCGAACCCTCCTTCACCAAGAAGTGCTTTATTACTTATCACTTCGTAACGAACGCCTTCATGGGTGACTTTTCTGGCGCGTTGAAACACATCATGTTTAAAATGGAATTCAGTTCCATCAGCAAAGGTATAAATGACATCCTTTGCCCAGGATTTAATACCTAATATGGCTTGAGAATCAAAAAATTCCAGCAACTGCTTGACCTGATTATCGTTGACTCTTTTTAAATTAATTTCGCTATTTGGATCGGGGGTTATCGGAAATAGGGCATTCAAAAGCACGGTGCTGGATGATAATCCTTTACCTTGAGGGAAGAGTAACTCTCGTTCCTCTTCCGTCAGCGAATCGAGCAAATCCTGCATGTCATCACTGAGCTGAAGGTCTGGGGTGTCCAGAAAATCAGCAACATCAAAATCATCAGTTTCATATACCTTATCAAGCTCAAGATCAGTATCCGATAAAGAATCTGCCCTGCTGACTTGATCCGTTGTAGCATCTGCTTCACTTTGAGATTGGGGTAACTCTCTAAAACTGCTGATTACTTGCTTATTGAGATCAGTGACAGTTGCAGTAAGATTGCTAGTAAATCTATCTAAATCAAGGGTGTTATAATCCTCAAAAGCATCATCAGTATTTTGATATAAGAAAGCCAGCAGGGAACTATTCTCTTGTTCATAATCTGTAAGTGTTGGTGCAGCAGTTAAATATTCACCTGCAGATTGGGTTTTTTCAACACGAATCAGCTCTCTTTGAGCCAACTCTTTTTTAACGCTATCCACGATTTGTTGATTGAGCTCTGAAAGATAAAAAGAAGTGAAATCGTGGTTAAATTGCTCCATGTTATCAGGTTTTAAGTCCACTAGGGCTCTGACCACATGGTATTCAAAGTCAATTTCATCAGGGGCAGGTTCTTGCGCAAAAATCTCTTTCTTTATTGTCAAATTACATAAAGCAGTCTCTTCCCCTTCTTCATAGGAACTAAGTGTAGGAGCTACAATGAGGTGCTCATTTTCTGCCTTGGTTTTTTCAGCTGCAATTAAATCATCACGAATCAGCTCTTTCTCTATTTTTTTATGTATTCGTTCATTGAGGTCTGCGAGATAAAAAGTGTTAAAGTCATCATTAAATCGTTCAGCATCCAAAGGTTTTAAATCTACTAAAGCTCTGACAACGTGAAAGTCATAATTAAATTCTTCGTTGTCCGTTACGAGTACTTCGTCTTTGCCAGGACACTTTTCTTTTATTGACAAGGAGAATAATGAATTACTGTTTTCTTCCTCAACGATTAATTCAGGATCTGCTGTTACAAATTGCCCTTCAGCTTGTAATCTTTTCTCTGAAGACCAATCAACTTGAGAGTCGAACTCGTCTCTTATGCGATTAATTACTTGGTCATAAAAGTCTTTAATAAACAAGGAGGTGAACTCATCAGTAAAACCTTCTACATCTAGAGGCTTTAAGTCCACCAAAGCTCTAACCACATGAAAGTCAAAATTAATCTCTTCGCTTTCAGTTTTAGCCTGACTCTCTTGTATCGTTAAGGCAGATAAAGCATTACTTTCGCTATCAGGAGTAATGAGTACAGCATTAGCCGTCAACTCTTCTCCCTTTGCTTTTTCTTTATCAGTGCCAGTTAAACCACGTTGAGAGTTGAAATCTAAAGTAGAAAGGTTTTGTTCCAGTGCATCAGAAGTAACGAGTGCAGCATTGGCAGTTAACTCTTCTTTCTTTGCTTTTTCTTTAGCAGCACCAGTTAAACCACGTCGAGAGTTGAAATCTAAAGTAGAAAGGTTTTGTTCCAGTGCATCAGAAGCAATGAGTGCAGCATTGGCAGTTAACTCTTCTTCCTTTGCTTTTTCTTTAGCAGTACCAGTTAAACCATGTTGAGAGTCGAAATCAAAAGTAGAAAGGTTTTGTTCCAGTTCATCAGAAGTAATGAGTGCAGCATTGGCAGTTAACTCTTCTCCTGTTGCTTTTTCTTTAGCAGCACCAGTTAAACCATGTCGAGAGTCGAAATCAAAAGTAGAAAGGTTTTGTTCCTGTGCATCAGAAGTAATCAGTGCAGCATTGACAGTTAACTCTTCTCCTGTTGCTTTTTCTTTAGCAGCACCAGTTAAACCATGTCGAGAGTCGAAATCAAAAGTAGAAAGGTTTTGTTCCTGTGCATCAGAAGTAATGAGTGCAGTATCGGCAGTTAACTCTTCTCCTGTTGCTTTTTCTTTAGTAGTACCACTTAAACCATGTCGAGAGTCTAGATCTTTGTTTAGTTGTGGTGCCGATAGCGCGCTTGGTTCCGGTACATAATCAACAAGGTCAGGATCCGTAGTTAAATAGTCTGACGCGGATTTGGTTTTATTAACACTTTGCAACTCATCTTGAGGCTCGGGTTTATCCTTTCCTTTTACGACAGACAGGTTATTTTTTTCATTCTCGTTACCAATATGTAATACAGATTGACTATCTAGTCTGGATTTTTCAACCTGATGAAAATCATAAAGGGTAAGAAACTCTTCTTTTATCCCCAAAAAAGGAATATAGCTTTTTTCATTCTTATTCGCTGTGAATGCAGAATTGCTAATCTTTAATAAAGGTTTTGTTTTTTTTATTGGTACGCCGATAGATGGATTGGGCTTATTGAGCTTTATCTCATTAAAAAGAGACCTAAAAGGAGCAATTGCAAAGGCATTAATATAAGTCCCTTTTACAGGATATTGATTATTCTCTGCGGTACTTTTGAAAGGATATTCAATTTTATTGGATTTATTTTCAAGATTTATAGCTAAATAATGAGTTGATGAAATCCAATTTACTCTATGGGCCAACTTATTATTTACTCGTCGAGACATGGATACTTCATTTTTATCTGCATACTTAGTAATCTGAAAATTGGAATGATTATCAATGACTCCTCCATTATCCTTGGGGACAGTGCGTTTGTTATCGGTACCATGACAACTCTTGGCGCTTGGCCTCATAAGCAGTCCAATTTTGACCAGGCAGGACTTTTTCTTTTGAGGAGAAATGCCATTTTCTTGAATTACCGTTTCAATATCCTCAAGATGTTCAGTTACTTTTAGCGCATTTTTTTTACTTTCAATGAGGTACTTATCTATCTTGGCTGTTTTATTTTCCCAATCTGCTTCAGTATCCGAAGCAGAAACAGGTGCTCTAGTGACTGTTGCCTGTTCTCCTAAGAGGAATATGTCGGTTTGCAAAGAAGGGCACTCAATAATCTCAATATCGGTTGGAACATTGATTGATCTTATTTTGACTAGATGGAGTTGTGAGCAATGAGAAAAGAGACACGTAACTTTTTCATTTTTGTTTCTATAGATGCTGTCTGGTTGATGAGTGATAATTCCATCCACATGGATAATAACTGACTCGAGAGAATCACAACCATTGAAATTTATACTAAGATTCGAATTATTGGTGGTTAAGATAAAATCTTGAATTTTTTTGCAAGGTGATAGATCTAATTTGGCCAATTTACATCCTTGGATATTAATAGATCTTATTTGCTCTCCTAATCCCTGGATGTTGGTTAATTGCTTGCAATTAATGATCGACAGTTCTTCTAAATTGACCAGGGCTGAAAGATCAAGGGCAGATAAGAGGGAACAGTTGCCTATTGCAAGATGCTTAATATTACTTACATTTTCTGGCCATAATATTTGATTGAATTTAGGACATTCATTAATAACAATTTTTTTTGCGTTTTTAAGACCGCCAGAAAGATCAATAACCTTTGCTAATTTGGCCGCTACTTTAATCGTATGATAGTCATCATTTCCTAGCGCAATTTTAACCCAGGTAAAATCAATTCCACATAAAAAATCATAACTATTTGTCATTGTTTCCACCATCATTTCATAATCAAATCATGTTGATTGATTTTTTATTTCACTTCTGAAACTGGTAGACCCAAAATAGGCCATATGATTTCATCCGCACCATTGTTAGATGGGGCCGGGCTTAAATAGCGTATTATTAAAAGGCGAACATTAATTACTTCTCAAGAACAACTTAAAATGACGCCCTAAATCACTTCATCAAACCTTTAAGCATCTTTCTTAGTTAGAGTGATATATTTTGATCACTATGATTTGATTGTACGCTACTACTATTAAGGAAATATTAAGGTGAACTGATGATAATTAAGGAAATATTAAGCTATAGAAATAAGGGGGATGCAATGAAGTGTTACCCCTCTTCATCTTTGTCGACTTGCTATTTGGAGCTCACTGTCAGCAAAGCTAAGGGAGTATTTTCATCATTAGTTAACACGACTTGCTCACCCAATTGCACTTTATTTGCAAAAGGCTCGGAGACATCTAGTGTGATAGGCATAGGCCATAGTTTGCCATCAGCCAATCGCATATTTTTACATACAGAATGGTAATCATCTCTATTTAAAAAACCGGTCAGGGGGGCAAACGTTCCATTCAATAGGCATTCCAAATCACACAATTGTCGTTTTGTTAAACGAAGTACGCTTTTTTAAGAGGATCACTGGATATGATGTTGTTATTCTTATTAAACATTGTTTTTCCTTGAGAGAATCATAGGGTACTCAACCCATTTTTAACCGACGTTAAAGGTAGAGGTGTAGGCAACTAGTACCGTTTTTTGCTTTGGAGGAATACTTTCATACTTAAGGTTTGTTGATATGGATTATCCCAAAATACTTTTTGCATCATCATATCCGTATTTTATATTATCTTGGACTTAGTAGTTGCTCTTCTACTAAGTCCAGGGTTGTAGAAGTCAATTTATAAAGGAGTTAGAAAATTATCCAGATCAGGTTTTTGATTTAAACGGTATTGATAGACCACATAAAAAGCCATGACGTTCTTTAAGTAATTTCTTGTTTCTTGCCAGGGTAGTGTTTCAATCCACAAATCAATTTCTTTAGGCGGATGGGTTCTTAACCAATAAACGACTTGTTTGGGGCCTGCATTATAAGCTGCAGCAACAAGTACAGGATGATTACTGAACCGTTTGGTCAGTTGTTTTAAATAGGCAACCCCGATATTAATGTTCTTTTGGGAAAGAAAAAGCTGTTTCTGATCACTATAGGGTATTTTATCTGCTTTAGAGACGACACTGGCAGTATAAGGCATTACCTGCATTAAACCTCTGGCTCCAGCCGAAGAAACGACATCTTCTCTAAAACCACTTTCCTGGCGAATGATGGCATAGACAAACTCAGGCGCCACGGAGTATTTTTTAGCGTACATTTTTACTGTATTTTTGTATGCGAGGGGAAAGCGAAGTGAGAGTTGGTTATTAAGTGTTTCGTTATTACTTAAATAGACGGATTTACCATGCCATTGCAGATCGGAGTCTACCCAGTATACTAAAGCACTGGCTTCATCTTTTGGCAGCTCACTAATAAAATCATTAAGTAAGCGCGATGCTTGTACGCTTTGCTTGGAAATATAAAGCGATTTAACTTGCTCGATAAAAGGCTGGTAAGGCTTTAATGCTTGAAGATTTGTGGAGGGCTTTTCGTTTTCAAAACTTGGAATTTTATTCAAGCGAATACTGGCTAAAAAGCCATAATATTGTCTGTTTTTCGCCAATGGCTCATAAATAGCAATTGCTTGTTCTTTTTTTCCTTGTTCTTCTAAGGAACGAGCAAGCCAATATTGCCAACAAGGAGTGTCCTTATTTTTGGAGTCATTAATTAATTCAGCAACGTGTTTCCAATCTTTATTTTTTAAGGCAAAGCGAATCTGCCAATCCAGCAATACATCGTTATAATATAAAGGTTTGACTTTAGCGAACCAGGCAAGGGCATCCACATGATTACGCATGGCTTTATAAAGGGCGATATGGGCTAAAAATTCTTGTTTTTGTGCTTCATTTAATATTTTTTTAGTTTTCCCCAGATTCCATAACCGCAGTGCCTGATCCATATTAATGGATACCATACGTTTTAGGCCATAAAGATAAAAATGATCGTTTAATTCCCCTGGGCTAAGTTTATTAATATTAATCGGGTTTTGGTATATCTCCGTTAACGCCTGGATTTGTTTTAAACGAGGTATTTTGTATTGTTTTAATAAATAACGAGCTAATTGGATGTTCCGTTTTTCAAGGGCAAGTGCTATGCGTTGGGTAATGAGGCTTTGATCGAACTCATCACTTTTAAGCAATAAATCAAATAGAGTATTACAGGGTTGCGGTTGTGAATTGCCAGTTAACCAAAGAGGGATAGAGTTTTTTAATGCTTCTTTTTGCTGGCCCAGATTGAATGCAGCAATCTGCTTGTAGCAAACGAGGTTAATATCGTTGGAGGGTTGGTAATAAGTATTAAAGTTAGTCCAATCTTTAGTTCTTGCTAATTCATAAAGCCATTTTTCACGTAATTTATTGGATAGCGGAGCGTTCTCCTTTATAAAGTCCAGAAAGTCTTGTGAAGGTTGCAGGGGCAGATTTTGATACCAAGCTGAATAGGCATTAAATCTATCCATATAGGCTTGTCCAGATAAAGCAAAGGAAAGAACTGACCAGCATAGCCCACACAACAACATCATTAATTTTTTCATAGTTCCTCTTGCTAAACTTTGAGGGAAATCGTTTTATGCCTTGTTAAATACGTGCTAATTGCTCACGCATGCTGCCAATGGTTTTATTATAATCTGTGCTATTGAATATAGCAGATCCTGCGACAAATTGGTTAGCCCCTTCGCGGGCTATGGATGCGATATTATCTATAGTAACTCCGCCATCGACACAGAGATCCAGTTGAGGATAGAGATGATGAAGTTGTGATATTTTGCGCATCATCTCTGGAATGAGTTTCTGTCCACCAAAACCGGGATTAACCGTCATGACCAGAACAAAACTAAGATGTTGTACACACCAGGTCAACGTATCAAGCGATGTTGCAGGGTTCAAAACCAATCCTGCTTCGCAACCCAGGCTTTTGATTAATTGCAAACTTCTGTCCAGATGGGTGGTGGCATCAGGATGGATGCTAATCCGCTGAGCTCCGGCTTTTGCAAATGATTCAATCAGTGCATCTACAGGGGTAACCATCAGATGTACGTCCACTGGTAAATGGGGAAAGCGTTTGATTAACGCCTCACAGAAGGCTGGGCCAAAAGTCAGGTTGGGCACATAATGATTATCCATGACATCAAAATGAATAAAGTCAGCGCCAGCTTTCATTACAGAGTCGACCTCGTCCCCAAGACGAGTCATATCAGCGGAAAGCAAAGAGGGTAAAATTTGATAAGTCATGATGTCATTACTTTAATTATCAGGTGGCTATATCATATGCTGTCCGGGATAAACATTCCATTAGCACTTATGAAAAACTTTCTTGGCTCACCTCTGGGGCAGAGGCCCCTCTATTTAACTCCAAATAAAGATAAAAATGGGTATAAAAAATAAGTCGCTTGGCTTTTTTATGTTTGAGATAAGAGCGCAAGTTGAGGTCAAAAAATAGTCTCACTATTGAGTATTTGGTCATATTCAGGCATAATAAAAGAATATTTTTTGCCCTTGTAATTTATAAAATTACCTCAATATGGTAGATATTATAGAGACCTAATCGTGCTTTTTAGGGAGTGTTTTATGAATCAAAATTGGCCTACCAAAGATAAAGATTTACAAACTGCTCGAATAATCATGGAGGAGTATGCAAATAAACGTGACAGTGATTCGTTGGGTCTTTTTGAAATCGAAGTGGATCAAATTGAAAAACGAATGAATTTTTGTCTGTCCGGTTGGGTAGTCATGTTAGCCAAGCATTTTGCTTCAATGTACGGGGCCAGTCAGGGAGATTTTGTGACCAGACAGGTGATTAGCCGTTGCATTATTCAAGGTCAAACCTTGCATTAGAGTCCTTCAGAAAATTAATTATAATTCAAGGTACTTATTATAATTAATTTTATAGTCCTCAGAATTTTCATATTGTAACAAGGCACTGTTTATGGCTTGTAATAATGTCTTGTTGTCTTTATTTAGAGCGATTCCAAAACCGTTTCCATATAAAAAAGTAGGGCCTATGACGCTGAACTCTCCTGATGCATTAGCTTCCCAGTAAATTGCCGTTGGGTTATCTAAAAGAATATAATCAACCTCATTTTTGCCTAATGCTTCTACCAAGAGCTCCATTGTTTCGTATTCTTTTATCGTGGGGTTTATTATTCCCATCTGCCCGATTTGATCGCCAAAAATAGTTCCTGTTTCTATGCCAATTCTTTGAGCGTTTAATAGGTTTAAAGAAAAAGGTTTTTTGGCATTATCGAGGTGGTTGGTTAGAAAGCGAGAATAGCTTAATAGATAGGGCATGCTGAAGTCGACTTGTTTTAATCTATCCAGAGTAATAGTGATTGAACTGACTGCGACATCTATTTTTTTTTCTGCTACTGCAGTCAATAATTTGTCAAATTGCATGATATGAAATCGGCAGGTTCGATTCATAATTTTACAAAGCGAATTCATCATATCGATATCGTATCCATAAACCTCACGATCGGTACCTTGAATTATAAACGGGGGGGAAAAACTTTCTACTCCAACATTTAAAGGTTCTCCTTGGGCATAAAGAGGGGAGATGAAAAAAACAAAAGTAATCAATAAGCGGCGAATGAAATTCATTTTATTCTTCATTAAATGATTGGGAGTATATATTTAGATTATAGATTAAGAATCTATCATTTTTTAGTTTAAAATTATAGTTATAAATCAAATGTGTTACTTATATAAGCAAAATGAATAAGATAATTTGAAGAGGGGGTATTGACTACCGGTTCTTTTCACAATGTCGCGATTTGCTCGGTGTTGTTGCATAAATCCTCCGCCCCCTCTATGAGCCCATTTCGGCCTTAATATTTTATTAATGTTCCTCTGGCATAATACGTGCAAAAAACTGATGAGCAGATGATATGAAAAATTCCCATTTGTTAGAAGTCCTCAATAATGTTAGCCGTCCGGATGAAATTTTAACCAAACTCAGTCAAGTAAATTTTGCGGTCACTGATGTCACTGATGAAGGTGATTCAGTTCTACATGTATTGGCTAATTCAAATCACGCCAAAAATGGTGATTTTTCCATGTATCTTAAAATATTGATGGAGGCCGGGGCAAATGCCAATGCTGTCAATAAGCAAGGCAATAATTTTCTATGCGACTATTTAAAACATGCCGCCTCGTATGAAGTCGATAAAACCTTCGATCTGTTACTTGAGAACAAAGACTTTAATATTAATCAAACGTCTGCAACAGGCCAAACATTTTTCGAAGGTATCTACCATTCGAGTGGTTACAACTTAAGGGATACATTTACCGCTTTCATAAGGCATAAAGAGTTTGACCCTAATCAGAAAACCTCTAAACATAATTCCATACTGTTACATATGTTCTCGGAAACTTCATACCAGTTTAGAGAGCATATTTATGAGGTGGTTGAGCATCCTAAGACGAATCCCAACCTCAAAAATAATAATGGACAAACAGCCCTGGCTCAGAGCTTATCTGAAACTCGCTACCAAGACATGCAATTGATTCGCTCATTAATCAATCATGAACAATGTGAAATCGATACCTTAGATAAAGATGAAAATAATTATCTGCAACTTGCGATTATTTCTTGCAAATATCAAGCAGAAGACATTGCGGCACTTCTTATCAAGAAAGGTATTGATGTGACGCATAAAAATAAAGAAGGTAAGTCTGTATTTGATTTAATTGCCGAGAATAAAGCGAACAGATCCGAGTATACAAATACCACACTGCTGCTAAATGTTGTTAAACTTCACCCGGCCTCCCTCTTTGAAAAAGATTCAAGTGGCAAGACAATATTGGGTGGATTACTTAGAAGGGATGATTACACCGTTAGATTGGAATTCAGAACTCTTCTTGAATTATGCAAAAATCAAAAAGACAGTACGAAATTTCTTAAAAGTATCATATCAGATTGCTTTAATGATTTTAGTCAAAATTTGGTATCCAGGGAGGCAATAGAATCCTTAGTTCAAGCAATCATTGAGGCAGACGTTGGTATAGATGTTGAGTATTGCATAGCCCATACTGCTGTTTGTAGTTCTTCTGTTTGGAGAGATGAGATCTACAACAACTTTAGAAAACTTAAACCCCAGTTTGATCTCAATGCTGTTATAGGGCATGTGAAGAATTTAACTAAAGAAGGCAGCGATGAGCAGTTACGCGCGATAGGCGAAGCTTGTGAATTAGGCCTTCAGCTGGATTGTTTCGATGAGTCCGTACTCGCTTATGAAGAACATTATCTTCGCAGTAAAACAACTACTGGCATCGAGAAAGATTCCAAAATGTTTGGTCATTTGTTTTCATTAAGCGGATCAATTCCTGTTAATAATAGCCTTCTCACGTTAACAGGGAGCTCTTCCTCCAGTACCGCTCCATTTTTGACGCATTTAATGAATGCTTATGTCTCACATTGTGAGAAAAGTGGAGCACATGCTGAACATTTAGATGCAGTCAGACAAGTAAGAAACATGACAATAAAGGCGATGCGTTATTATTTTCTGTCTCAGCCATGGGGTAGTTATTATTCATCGATAAAGTCATCTGGGAATAATTTTTTGTCCTCTATGATAGCCGACAGCAAAACTTCAGGCGTCGAAGTATTCACTGGTTGGCCTGAGCATGGGATAGATCTCATCGTCAAGGAAGAGAGCTTGTATCGTAATAATGGCGGGGGGTGCAGTACTGATGCCACTACAGAGCATTACAACATGTCTAAAGTTGGGAATTTAACCGAAGAGGTGTTTGCCAAGCTCTACGCGGATAGTGCAGAAGAATCCAATAAAAGCTACATTCAACGTGATTTGCATGACCTTCTTGGTTTGACATTTGAAAATATTATTCCTGGAAAATTTCAAACTGTTGGCAATTGCAGTCTTGAAAGCAAGCTCATCGCTTTGAAAGTAAAATATCGGTTGTTTTTACCCGAATCTATTGCGGATGCATTATTTGCAGATACCATAAAATTTTTTGAGCAATTTTATTTAGAAGAATACCTGTCACTCTATTCCAATAATCCAGCCCTGCCACACTTATTAATGCGTTTAATTATTCAAAAATTAGTGCCTGAGGAAAGGCTGGAGTTAGCCGGTGAACTATTAAAAAATCATTTTACCTCTGAAGCGAGCCAGGAGATTATGCAGGTGGAATTCATGTTGCAACAATGGAGACTGAGAAGCACGGGGGGGAATATAGAACAATTCGACAAGCAACTGCAGTCTCTTGGAGTGGTTCTCAATCCTGATCTGAATAGTCGCCTGCAAATATTCCAACGCTTTCTCTATGATAAAGTGACCGCTGAGGATTTAGAGGAGTTAAAATCCTGGTCTTTAGAGAAGCAAACATTTCAGGGTTATCATTTATTGCACTTTGCGGTGATTAGTAATAATTTGGTACTCGCTTCTTCTCTTATTCAGATGTTTCCGCAAGCCGTAAATCAAACCAATTGGTTCTCTAAAGAGCCACTGTGTTTGGTAAAATCAGTTGAAATGATCGATCTATTAGTCAAGAGTGGGGCGAGTACAGCCAGAACAGACGATGGTAACGCCTTAGACTGTGCCATTAACGCAAATAGGGTTGATTTGGTAAGTGCTTTACTCAGGCATGGCGTTAAACCCAGCGAATACAGCGCGTACGCTGCTGCCAGTAAGGATTCCAAAATTCTACAGAAACTCATGGAGTATCATCCGGAAACCGTAACAAAACCTACGCATGACTACAGCACTGCCGCTCATGCTGCAGCAAGCAGCGGCCATAATGAAAATCTTCATGCTCTGGTTTACTATGGTGGTGTTAATCCAGCAGCAAGTGATGTGAATGGAGTTACTCCATTACAATTAGCTTTGAAACATAAACACAATGAGACTGCCAAGTTATTGATTCAATATCCAGGTACGTTATTCAATCCGTCTTATCGAGGGGACTCTGTTGTCAGTATGACCAAAGACGAGGATGTAAAGCAGATCATTGAACTTAAGAGAGCGGAGCGAAAGGCCGATCGGGAATATTTTGATAAATTCAAAAACAGCAAGCCCGGTATCATTGAAGAAGATGTAGATTATCTAATTCTAGCTATTCGTAATCACGATGTACGTGCTATTCGCGGGTGTTTACTTGCCTATCACGATATTAAAGTAGTCAAATACAGTAATCTCTATTGTACTGCCCCTTTGACCGAGGCCATCCAAAATCTGGCGCGGTGCGAAAAGGATAAGTATGAAGAAACATTAGAAATTGTCCGAATGCTCCTGAAAACACCAGGTATTGATATCAATGCGCTGATGGCATCATCGGAGCCCATTCTGTTCATGGCCACATCGATTGGGAATGTTGCTGCTCTTGAACTGTTCCTTGCTGATCCTAAACTGGATCCTAACCAGCAGGATAATATTGGATACACCGCTCTGCATGATGCTGTGGAACGTGGTCATCTGGCCTGTGTTAAGCGTTTACTACAAGATGAACGTGTGGATAGCACTATTGTCAATAACCGCCACCAAACAGCCGCGGAACTTAGAGGCTTCGGATATAGAGAGGGCATAGAAGAGTGTCGGGAGGAAGTGGCCAAGCATCAGCTGAGTATGCAGATGAGAAGCATCAGCAGCGTGTGCAACTGAGAAGCGTTGCAACGGTCTATCATTATAAGTTGCTGAAATTTTTCCTGGTGTCTAAAGAGTAATCGTAGGTTTCTGGCCTTGCCTGTAGCCATCAGGTTAAGGAACAAACCCCGTCGTTGCGAGCATAGCGAAGCAAGCTGAGTTTTGTTTGAAAATCGTACAATTGCTTCGCTATGCTCGCTACGACGGTTAGTTTTTAGCATCTTTTTCTGCATGCAGTGCTTTGCGGCAGGATTCTGCTTAGTGCTAAATCTTCATTCCCTGTAAGTCCAGATCATTTTCCGGATTTTGAAGCGGGGTATGCAGGCGCTCTCTAAACGCAGGCATGTCTATTGTTGTCCTCACTTCCTCTAAGGCCACAAGGCATCCTATGTGACTTACTCACGCTAGAAAGTTTTTATTCTTGTGAACCAATAAAGTTTTTTATTTTAATAAAACAATAGTTGAGAAATTTTTCATTGAGTTTAATTTTAGAAATACCCTCTCTATGGCCTTGTAAATTGATTATTTCGATCAGGGCGGTGCTGGCATCTGAGTTAAGAGAATTTATTGTATCTGTTGTATCCATACCATATCGATCACCATCTAATCTTCCATTGCCGTGTAAGAGACAATTACGAATTTTAGAAATGTGCAGTAAAGTGTTCCAATGCTCATTATCAATATTATTTCCTTGTTTCTGTAGTGCCGTTTCAAATCGGGAAATACTTGCATTTTTCTTAATTGATTGCTTTTCACACTCATCATACAAGGCCTCTTCCAGTTCGGCATAAAGTTGCAGGAAAGTAGATTCAATCAAAATAGCTAAACTTCGCGTGTAAAACTCCAGATCACGAGCTTCATCTGCAGTGAGTATATTAATATTTTTCTTGGACTCTAAATGAGAAACGTCTTTTTGAATTGACGACGCTACCTGGTTGTATGTTTTTAATTGATATTCAAAATTTTTTATTTTTAGAAATTTAAATTGAGTCATAAAATGATTATCCAAGACGAATTAGAAGGTAAAAACACTCAATAGAGTACCCATATGGAATAAAGTAAAGTAGCCTGCGGCCATTACCACAACTTCTTTATTAAAGAAGAACCATATACCCTAAATGTCACCAATTAAAAAGCCCGTCATGATGCATCCGCTCGCTACCAAGCTATCACACCACCATCAAAACGATGTAATTTCTCCGCATGGCTATTGAATAATTCTTTTTCAGCTTGCTCAAGCATACCGGCAACACTGGTTTGAACATCTACCAATGCATCAGGTCCACCCATGTCTGTTTTTACCCATCCTGGGTGCATTAGCATGACATGAATTCCTTTGTCTTTCACATCTATAGCAAAACTGCGCATGGTACAATTAAGCGCTGCTTTACTGGCACGATATGCATAAGATCTCCCTCGGGCATTATCAGAAATACTCCCCATTTGTGAACTGATAACGATAATATTTTTATCCCTGCTTGCCTGAAGATTAGGCAGTAATGCATCACATAGTTTAACAACGCTAACGCAATTTACGTTTAACACGTCAAGGAAGTTATCTCTATTAATATTACCTGTTGTTACGCCTTGCTCGCCACTAATACCCGCATTATTAACCAGCAAATCAATAGGTCTGTCATTTAGTTTTTTCTTCAAAGAAGCGATATCTTCATCGTGAGTCACATCTAATTGGATAAGCTCATCGGCTAATTTTTTGAGTTCCTTTGCTTTGGTGATATTACGGTAGCATCCAATAATATGATATCCTTTATCTTTGAGTTGACGGACAAATTCCAGACCTATCCCTCTATTGGCTCCTGTAATAAGTGCTGTTTTCATATGAATCTCCCTGATACTTAATCTCTTTGCATCAATTAAAAAGTGAGCTATATTCTTTCAGTTTAAATCTTCAATTTAATGCAGTAGGCTAGCAGCCTATATTATAAGTTAATTCCATTACTTTTGTCCTGAAGCATACCATGGTATGCTTTAAATTCTGTCCTTCGTCTTTGGGATCTAGCGAGTGGAACACGAAAATCAACAATTGGGCGAAAAGCTTACAGCTGGTTTTGAGCTCCCCCCACTTCCGACAACATCATCTGAATTCATCACCGTGCTGGCACATTATCATCGCGCCGAGATTGGTCGGATGGCCGGATGGCGGGATCGGATCGATAGAACGAGTAACTGGGCAATTACTGCTGTGGCCGCAATGCTCTCACTTTCCCTATCGACACCATTGGCGCATCACGGGTTACTTCTATTCGCGATGATCCTTGTTCTGCTGCTTCTCCTCATCGAGTCGAGGCGATATCGATTCTTTGATGTCTACCGAGGACGAGTGCGCCTGCTTGAGCGGAACTATTTCGCCCCTATGTTCTTGGCGAGCAGAGTAATGGATGGGAGTTGGGCACGAATTTTGGGCCAAGACCTGCGCGAACCACACTTCCAGATGAGCTTCGGCGCTGCAATGTCTCGACGGCTGCGCAGAAACTATGTGTGGATGTTTCTCATATTGTTGATGGCGTGGACTCTGAAGATCTCTTCCCCCAAGCTGCAGATCACCGGTGCTCATCAGGAAATGGCAATTTCCTTCGGGCAGATCGTGAGAAATGCTGCATTGGGTCCGATTTCAGGCTGGGCTGTTTTGGCATGTGTCGCTCTATTCTATGGATGGATCGCCTACGCTTGCCTGCGTTCACCAAAATATACCAGCGAACTGTCCTATGGCGATGTTCATGTCTGATGACTAAGGGGAGTAAGGCACAGCCGTGCTCTACAATCTTTGCTAGTCGACCTTGGCTTTTAACCCGATTGCTTGAATGCCAATAATGGCAGAATGTTCATCGTTATCTGAGGTATCACCGCTGACACCTGCTGCGCCTATAATATTGTTATGGGTATTGGTAATGTTTATACCATTGGTTAGTAAACAAATTTGTATATTGTCTTGCGTTATAGTAAATGAGATGACGTTATTATAAATAGAGTAGCCGGTTGATTGTAATTTATCTCTAGCATGAGGTAGTCTTTAAGCTTCCAGATTCACGAACAGAATTATTTATGCCCCAAAAGAGAGTAATACCAGAGGTTTTATCTTCAAAATCCTGGTTTATTGAAAAGCACTTGTCTCATTTAAATCATCCCTTGAAAGACAGCGTTGAAAAACTGATTCTTATTAGTGATTATGCGTGCAGACAAATTGCCTTGTTAACTTCCTTATTAGCAAAAGATACGTGCAGTTCCTTATTGGAAAGAGAAGATTATTTTAGGTCTATAAACAATTTAAACACAGATCTACCGCAGGCACTTTATTTACGTGAATTACGTCATTTTCGCCATACCCATTTTTTACGCTTATTACTTCTTGAGCTAGCGGGGCTGGCAAGTACTGAAGAGATCATGACTTCCTGGTCTGATTGTGCTGATGCAATTATCTTACATGCGTTGAACTATTGTCGTCGGTCTGTGTCTGTTCGCTATGGTCTGCCCAAAGACGAGAGGGGGCAAGAGGTACCATTGTTTATCCTTGGCATGGGAAAACTTGGAGGAAGGGAACTAAATTATTCTTCAGATATCGATTTGATTTTTGCTTTTAGTATGGCAGGGAATACTGATGGTGAAGAAGAGATTAGCAATCAGCAATATTATAGCAAGGTAGTGCAACAATTAGTGCAGGTATTACAAACAGTGACCGCAGATGGATTTGTATTCAGAGTTGATTTAAGACTGCGACCCAATGGAGACAGTGGTCCGCTGGTTTCCAGTTTAGCTGCTATGGAAACGTATTATCAGGAACAAGGACGTGATTGGGAACGTTATGCTATGGTCAAAGCACGGGTAATTGCTGAAGCTGTGGAGGATACGCCTCCCTGGTTTGAACGATTGATTACTCCTTTTGTCTACAGGCGCTATGTTGATTTTAGTGTTATTGAATCTTTGCGCAGTATGAAGGCAATGATTGAGCGAGAAGTACAATTGAATCCACGTCTTAATGATATTAAACGGGGGCAGGGCGGTATTAGAGAAGTAGAGTTTATTATTCAAAATTTTCAATTAATTCGCGGTGGGCGATTGCCTCAGTTACGCAAACAAAGTGCAATGGGTGCTCTGAGTGCTTTAAAACAGGCTCAATTATTACCGCGCAGTGATGCATTAAGACAAGCTTATCTTTATTTACGAAAGCTGGAAAATGTCCTGCAAAGTCTGAATGATCAACAAACTCACTCGCTGCCCGAAGATGAGATAAGGCAAACTCAGGTCATACTGGCGATGGGCTACTCTAACTGGGATGATTTTTTAGCCAAGCTACATCAGTATCAACGTATTATCAGTCATTCTTTTCATTCAGTGTTGGGTCGGGTAGAGGAATATGAAGATGAAAAACGACTTTTAGCAAATCAGTTATCCAGTCTTTGGCAGGGGCATGTTGAAGATTCGATGGCCATTAATTTATTGACCAGTTGGGGCTTTGAAAATTCACAGCGTTGTTACCAAATGCTCCATGCATTCAGACATGGCCCTCGTTGCCGGCGCTTGTCTCAAGGAGCGCGCATGCGACTGGATCGCTTCATGGTGTTACTGCTTACTGAGTTAACTCATTTTGCCAAAACGGATGAGGTGTTATTGCAGGTAATGCATTTACTGGAGAATATTGTAGGTCGCAGTGCCTATCTTGCCTTATTAACCGAAAATCCCCAGGCTTTAAAGGAATTATTATTTTGGTTTGCTAATAGCCCATTTATCACCGGATTGTTGGTAAGCCAGCCTTTCTTATTAGAAGTATTATTAGATCAGGAAGAGGGTTGGCGACCCCTTTCTCGATCTCAATTAGAACAGATATTGATGGAGAAACTATCACACGGTTCTGATGTAGAATTACAAGAAGAAATTCTTCGTCAGTTTAAATTAACCCATTGGCTGATGGCTGCTCGTGCCGAGCTGTATGGTTTGTGTCATGCCGTTCGAATTGGACAATTTTTATCTGATGTAGCACAAGTGATTGTTTCTCAGGTATTAGCTATAGCCTGTGAGCAATTATCTTTACGTAATCCAGAAATGGCGCAAATTAAATCGCGCTTTGCAATTATTGCCTATGGAACTTTCGGCAGTCGGGAGATGAATTATGCTTCTGATCTGGATTTGGTTTTTTTACATAGCGTTCAGCCCTCTGAGGAAGCATTAGTGACTCGGTTGACTCAAAAAATATTACATATGTTGACCATTCGTTCACAAGCAGGCGTTTTATATTCAGTGGATACACGCCTTAGACCTTCTGGTGCTGCGGGATTATTAGTAAGCCATGTTGATGCTTTTGTCGAATATCAAAGAAATCAAGCATGGACGTGGGAGCATCAAGCTTTATTAAAGTCGCGCGTTATTATAGGAAACCCCAAGATAAAACACTCCTTTTTACTGTTAAAAAAATCGGTATTGTCTTCAGTAAGAAACCGGGCAGCATTACAACAAGAGGTGCGGGCTATGAGGGCGAAAATTGATCAGCATCAGGAAACAGATCCTTTAAAACATGCTCGAGGCGGGTTGTTGGACCTGGAGTTTTTAGTTCAGTTTCTGGTGCTTAATCTCCATCAACCAGAAATGGTTCGATATACTCATACGTTAAGCCAGATCAGGCAGCTATTCCTTGCTCATGTTTTAACTAAAGAGCAGTGGACTGTATTGAAAAAGGCCTATCAGCATTATCATTATTTACTACATCAAAAAATACTACAGCCCAAGCCGGTCAATAGTGAGGAAATACAGGCCAAAGTGGCGGAAATATGTGAGGCCATCTATCAAAATGAATCATCAAGTCCTATCGTTGAATAGCGTACATGATAGTCAATATCAGACTCTTTGCTGGTTGATATTTCTAAATACTGTTAAATTAGTGAGCATGAAATTGACAAATAAATTCTTTTTGATTTAAAATGATTCAATTATTGCATGTATCAATCAAATACATATGCTATCTGTGACTTATCTTCTCCATTGGATTACTTGGACTATTTGGAGGACTGGTAATTTTCTACCTAGATATTAATTAATAAACGGGTTCGTCACTGAGGTAAATAATCAGGTGAGAGTTCTATGCGTCAGAAAAAACGTGCGCAGAGAAATCTTCTTTGAGATCTTGACCCAGTGATGTGCTAATCGTTTCCACATGCTTCTCTCAATTAACCTGCATTTTTTATCTCTCGCTACTTCTTTGGTAGAGGTATTATGGTGTTCTCAGCATTCTATATCCCTCGCTATAGGAGTATTAATTAACATTTCTGAGGGTAATGGATATGAAGGATAAGAAAGATTTCAGTCAGGTTAAAACAAACACCGTGTTATTCGTTAATCATTTTATTGAATATATTGGAAAGACGGTCCTCGAGCTCAGCTTATCTTTAAAACAGAAATCTGCTGCCCCTACTGTTTTATCATTATTCGTAGCAGATATGACGAAAACGTTAAATAAAGAATCACTTTCACTCGAGTCAAATAATACAACCGAATTAAATCGATTGATCTATTTATCTTATATTAAAAGTTATTTTCTACCAGTTGCATATGAATTGGCTTCAAGTTACGAGGAACAATTAGGATTGCTCCAATCATCGGATGCGGGCGTCATTCGCTTCGCTCATCATATAGCTCAATGCAGTACATCTATTTTAAAAAAGGACGAGAGGATTAAAGATCGCTCTAATCCACTGGATAAGAGTTCATTGAAATTACTCTTCGTATTAGCCGGTATTAATCAATCAGCAAAAGTTAATAGCAACAAGCTACTTGCACTAACTTCGAGTAAGGAAGTATCAGTATCAGAATTTATGAGTAATATTGGGGTGCGGCAGCAAATTGTAAGAGCCATAAGTGCATCCAATAATAAGCGATACCAATATTACACTCCTGCTAAAAAGAAAATCAAATGTGTAAAATATGGTCATCGAAACTCAATCTACAATGAAGTCATCGGTAAGGGATCTTTTGTACCAGTTCAGGATGAGAATAATATACCGCACCAAAGTTCTTACATTATTTTTGCGACGTTGGATGATATTAAGGAGTATTTAAAATCGTTTAGAAATAATCAGTTGGATTATTATGATTTTGGAATTGACAGATTTTTTAGCTATATGTCGAATCTTTATTTTCAAGGGAATAAGAACATTACTGTCTATTGTACCCAGTTGGACTTTCGAGATTTTGACATGAGTATGGCTACTTTTGATGATGTTATTTTTAATAGATGTAATTTTAATGGTGCCGATCTCACCAATACCTCTTTTAATGGCTGCGCCATTTTTGATTCTCAATTTAAGGGCGCCCTACTAAATGGAACGAAATTTAATAGAGCGAAACTCAATTTTATTGACTTAACCCAAACAAAATTCGGAACTGACAATTCATTTTCAAATTCGATGATGCAATTTGCAAACCTGGAAGGTTTATCCCTTAATGATACAAATCTTGAGGGTGTTGATTTAACGGGTTCAAATAGTATTGAAACAGATTTCAGCAAGGCAAAGACAACTTCTTTATCATCTCATGGATGTATTTCTGCATCAACTTATCTTGCAAAAGTAAGAGAACCTCAAGAGATTTTATCTCCGGAGGATCTTCCCTTTCAGCCTTATCTCGTCAGTCAGGTATCGAATTGTTGCAATGTCGCATCATTAATGAGTGTGTTGTTTAGCAACGAATCTATATCGGGTCCGGGCGAGGAAGGGGTTATCAAGGTTGATAGTCTGATGCTTTCTAAACTGGCCTATGGGATTTATGCAATGGGGGAATGCGAAAAGATATTAGATTTAAGCTTCTTATATGAATGTGAAAAGATGAATCGTAATAAAGCAGCACGTTTCTTTTTTGATAAATTAAACAAGATAGCAACAAGAGATAACAGTTCCCCATCAGAGAGTATTGATAAGCCTTCTAATGCAGATAGTCTTATTGAGCATGATAAATTTATCTCCAGTGTGTCAGATAAAAGCCCGGATCGGATTGCTGAGTATGCCACAACTCTATCAGAGGAAATCTTTAACTACGACCGCCTACATTTTAGTACACTTAAATTCTATGAACTGATGCAAGAGGCAATTAATGCAAAAGAGAAGAAAGCCTCTCCCAATTTTACTGCAATGCAGGAGTTCTCGGAAAGACTCTATTATCGCGTCTATCATGATGTCTCAGCTGCCAATCCTGATGATGGTTCACGTACCAAGGTCTTTCAACTCTATATGTGCACTGCCCTGAAATTATGCGGTGAACCCTGTAAAGACTTGCAAAGTGCTGCCTGGATAATACAGGCACTGTCTCATCAATCATTTAAAAATTCAGAGTCATCAGGAATTAAATTATCAGATAATGATAATGAACTACTGAATGATCTCTTTAAATATATCTCTCCTTATGGGAATTTTTATCATCTTCGTCAACTCACATGTAAGCGTAGTGTTCCTTTTCTTCCTCTCATTACAAGAGATATTCTAATGTCTATGGACGAAAGCGGTACGAAATCATATCTGGAGAAAATGCTGTCTTTAGGTAGTATTCAAAAGGAAATACGTACTCACCAAAGACATCTTAATAACCGCCAGGAGGTTTCCGGTGAAGCTGATACCGTCTCTGATTTTATTCCTGCAACTAATAATATTAGCTTGGATGATGTTCGGATGTTTATAAGAGGCAAGGATAGTGAGCCTGTTTTACCTTCTAATGAAACAAAAACTGAATGTATCGCCAGAAAATTGAGTTCTACTGAGCCTAATAGATTAAATAGAAAAAGGTTAAGTACAAGAGACATACCAAGATTTTTTGGGCAGAAAAGGTTTGATGCCAATGGTGAGGGCGCGAATAACAATAATGCAGAATCTGGCCCTATGTATCAATGAGACTATTATGTTAATGGCCCATATGATTTCGATTTAATTTCAAGTTAACATTTATTCAGGCTATTTGACTTGAGGAACAGTTGACAATTGCTCCTTCGACATCTCGAGATTCCTTAATAGAGAAGGGAATAGAGCGATTTCAGCAATGTTTCCCGACAGCTAAAGTTTACTAAATTGGTATTTGATACCCCTTTTCGCGAATAAGCCTGATCATCGCATCCACCACTTCGGCATCGTATATTTTATCTCGTCCGCGTAAAAGCTCATCTATAGCTGCTTCCAGACCTAAGGCGGGTCGATAAGGACGATGAGATGACATTGACTCTAGAACATCGGCAACCGCTATAACGCGAGCTTCAGGAATAATTTGATCGCCTTTTAAGCCTCGGGGATAGCCACTACCGTCCATTCGTTCATGATGTTGCAAAATAGTTTCAGCAACCGGTGAATCAAACTTAATGTCTTTGAGAATTTCATAGCCTGCCTGGGCATGCCCCCTCATCATTTCCTTTTCCGTAGTTGATAATTGAGTTGGTTTAGACAGTATCTCCGCGGGCACTGATATTTTGCCAATATCGTGAACAAGTCCCATCAGCTCAAGCGCATCACAGCGTGCCTGGGGCCAGCCTATTTCCTTAGCAATGGCTTTGGCAATTAATCCTACCCGTCTTTCATGCCCTGCTGTGTAAGGGTCGCGCAGTTCAACCATATGAGATACTGCATTAAATGTTCCCTTAATGGCTTGTTCTAATTTGATAACATAATCATTAATTTGCTCACGGGCGTGTTCGGCCTCGGTGACATCTTGCACGATAGCTAAAACAGCGGGTTTTCCATTCCAGGTTAGTGGTGTGCCGTGCACCCCCAAAATAATCTTTACCCCATCTTTACGTTGAAACGGAAGTAGGTAACTCAGCGAGGTGTGAGATTTTTGAACCAACTGAAAGTTTTTTATAACCATTTGCTTGGAAGCTTCATCATTGACCAGTAAATCGTGCAGATTCTTATCTTTCAATTCCTCGGCCTGATAGCCAATCATTTCGCAAAAACGAGAATTCAGGTAAACAAAATGTTTTTGATCGCGGACATAAATTCCTGTAAATGGTTGCTCAATCACGTTACGAAAATTTTGCTCTTTTTCACGTAACGCTGCTTCGTTATTACGGATGTCCGTTAAATCCATCCAGAATAAAATAACCTGATCGTCTAAAAATAAAGGAATAATACGGGCTATTCGAGGTGCGCCACTTCTGCTATAGACTGTAATATCTTGGTAGGTAAAATTCGTTTCTTCCGTCTTGCTTAAAGGTAAATTTTGCCACCATTGCCCATCACTTAGTGAAGAGTCAGCATGTCCAAAAAATCGCTCATCCCAATGAGTTTCCGATTTAATTTCCGCTAAAGAATATCCTAGCCATTCTTCAAAGGCGGTATTAATGCTAATAATTTTATTATCTTTTTTTGAAATAATCTGGATAGGTAAAGGCGACTTCATAAATATTTCACTAAAGCGGTGCTCTAAAATTGCTGCTTTTTTTTCTGCAACCGTACGTTGTTCATTGGCCATAAATCCAGTCAGGGCAAATGAAGCATCGGATGCAATTTCGTTTAAGAGTGATTCTTGCTCGCTATTTATATGGTTGTAATCTTTCCCGTAAGCCGCAATAAACCCAAATATTTTTTTATCACAGAGCAAGGGGATAATAAAACCATCATTAATTTCCATTGTCTCTAAGAGGTGTGTCCATTCATCTATTACCCAATTTGAACCTTTGGAAACATTAACCACCTTTCCGTTGTTCAATTGATTGATAAAATGGCCAATTGAACCTGCAGGATTAGTAATGGCCTGATTTAAACAGACTAAATCCTCTGTTTTAATGCCATGAAAATGCATGAGGGTGAAACTGTCCAGTTGTTGGTTTTTGACAGCAATCAAGAGCACCTTATAGGTACCACGCTTTAGCATAATATCAAAGAGCCCCATGATTAACTCTTCATAATTAGTACAGCGAAGAGCTGAACGGTTAATGGCGCTTAGCATTTCATGGAGGTAGACTAATTTGTGGTTTTTATTTAAAGTTAATATGCGGTTAATGGCATCGCTTAATTGTTTTGCAACGGCATTTAGGAGGTTTTGTTCTTCTTTTAAAAAAATCTCTTGAGGGGTTGGCGCTTCGTCAAGGTAAAAGACTTCAATTACTCCTATGAGTGTTTTATTGATAACAAGGGCTGTTTCCAGATTATAAAAATATTTTTTAAGTTTCTTATGAGAGCAAAATACTCCCCAATTGCTTCTAATTCGAGCCCCCATTCTATTGGGAAATTGAAATGCAGAAGGCAATACGGTGACGACTTCTTTCAATAGATGCTCTATCGAAGCTTCTTCATTGGTATTTAAAGTCGCAACGGTATAAAGACAATGGAGTTCTTTGATGCGTTTATCAAGTTCAAGTAACAGTTTGTTTTTTTGTATTTCCAGTCGCTTTCGCACCGTAATATCACGAATGACCTGCACCCATGTATTATCATAGTATATTGATATGATTGGCGTCAGGCTGCATTCAATCCAGCCATCGGCTCCCTTATCAATTTCGGTTATAAAACGCTCTCGTTTTTTAGGAAGATGGCTGCATACAAGACATTGTTCCTGGGGAATATGGCTATTATGAAACATAAGATGACTGGATAGGCCAACAAGGTTTTCTGGGGGCAGGCTGGTGAAATGACCTGCCGCTTCGTTTGCCTGATATATCAACCCATCGGTATGTATAATGAGTGTGGGATCAGGAATCGTATCGTAAGTACTTGCTGCACGGGCTAACATGTTAAACGGTTGCCGTAAAGTAGTGATTACTAGAGCAACGTAAATAAACCAACAGGTAAATATTTTTAACAGATGGCCAAACACACCCTGTATACTGTACAAATCAGTATAATTAATAAAACAAAACTCCGATAGAACCATTGCTATCATCGATGCCAGTAAGGCATAAAATAGAACGGTGGTCATCATCAAGCGTTCATGCCAATAGTAAATCATCGCCGCAAATAGCATCAGGATAATGGACAGCTCAGAGATGATTTTAAATGAGGTAACCCCTTGCCCTTCAACAAAGGTCACAGGAAAATGGCCCATAAAAATGGCTGCACTAAAAATGCAGGCAATTCCACCAAAAAAGAGGTGCATTATAAAAAGAGGGACGCGTCGATATAAAAAAAGTGGAGAGACTAAAAAAGCAAATGCTTGCAGGAAGCGAGCAATAATCCAGTATTGGGTACTTGCCGTAACAGGTTGTTCAGGTAATAAATTCATTCCTTTATAAACGAGCAAATGAAAGAAATCTATCCCGGCACACCAGCCTGATGCTATGGCAAGTACAACAACAAATTGATTTTGCGTAAACTGAATGGTGGTTGTCGCCACAGTGACTGCTATTAATCCAACAACAATGGAGAAAAATTCTGTTACAACATGAAAGACTAGGTAGTTGGCGTAATAATATAACAGGATACAAAGTAAAGAAAACAGCAATGGAGGGGCTACGATACGCCACGCTGGAGGGTATGCAAAGACATCGATTTGTTTGCTCGCCTCATAAATAGCCAAATTACCCATCCTTATCGTCAGTTAGACTGAGGCATCTTGATGAAAACGACTAAAGTCCATTACGAAGTCAATATTATCTCTGTATGTTAAAATTAGTTTAATAGGGGAGCTTTGGCAAGTGGGTATCTTGATTATATCGAAGGGAACAGCGGCCAGAGGGATTAAGCTTAAGAAAATTCAATTCTAGGCTTGGGGATGGTCTTTAATCAATACTGAAGAACAATCCCCCTGGCAAATAATCTAATCAGCCATTCCGGTATTATTAATTTTTTCCGCGTATAAATCGTAATCATCACTATCCGTAATAGTGACTTCAACAAAAGAACCTACGGTAATTCCAGGGGTGGGTGGTAGATAGACCAGTCCGTCAATTTCAGGAGCATCACTTTTACTGCGGGCTATGATCTGCTCTTCGGTTATTTCATCAACAAGCACGGTCTGAGTACTGCCAATTTTACGTTCCAATTTATTGCGGCTGATTTCTGCCTGGAGCTGCATAAAACGATGGTAACGTTCTTCTTTTATCTCTTCTGGCACCGGGGACGCCAAGTCATTAGCTTTTGCTCCTTCAACGGGAGAGTATTTGAAACAGCCTACTCGGTCTAATTGTGCTGCTTCCAAAAAGTCTAATAGTTCGGCAAATTCGTCTTCTGTTTCACCAGGAAAGCCAACAATAAAGGTTGAGCGCAAGGTAATATCGGGACAAACTTCTCTCCAGGATGCAATGCGCAGTAAAGTATTCTCACTACTTGCCGGGCGTTTCATCGCTTTTAAGACGCGTGAATTAGCATGCTGTAAAGGAATATCCAGATACGGGAGGATCAGACCATCGCGCATTAAAGGGATAATGTCATCCACATGAGGGTAAGGGTATACATAATGCAGGCGTACCCAAATACCTAATTCGCCCAATTGCTGACATAAATCATAAAAACGAGTACTGATGGTTTTTCCTTGCCACTCAATCTCTTGATAACGTGTATCAACTCCATAGGCACTGGTATCTTGAGAGATAACCAGTATTTCGTTGACGCCAGCAGCTTTTAATTTTTTTGCTTCGCTCAGAACCTGAGCCATAGGATAACTTTGCAATTTGCCACGCATCGTCGGGATAATGCAGAACGTACATTTTTGATTGCAGCCTTCTGATATTTTTAAATAGGCGTAATGACGTGGGGTTAGTTTTACTCCCTGGGGAGGAATGAGTTGAGTAAAGGGATCGGTCGGTGGCGGTAAATGCTGGTGTACTGCATTAACTACTTCCTCATAGGCATGAGCTCCACTAATATGGAGAACCTCCGGACAGGCTTCTTTAATGACATCTGCTTTGGCTCCCAAACAACCGGTTACAATAACGCGACCATTTTCAGCCATTGCTTCTTTAATAGTGTCCAGAGACTCTTTTACGGCACTGTCGATGAAGCCACAGGTATTAATCACAACTACACCTGCATCCTGATAGCTCGACACCAACTCATAACCTTGAGCACGAAGTTGCGTAATGATTCTCTCGGAATCTACCAACGCTTTAGGACAACCTAAACTAACAAACCCGACCTTATGATTCATAAAATTCTATCTGTAAAAAAAGTGAACGAATTATACCGCTTTTTGAGTGGGTTTGTCGACAGAGAGAGTGAAGTTTCAAGGATTATGTTGAAGAAATTAAAGGCGTGTAAAGAAAGCGAAAATAAAGGGCTTTTCCTTTTTGAGGGGAAAAAATTTATATTATATTAGCCAACCGAATTGCCCTGGAGAATAATAAATGAGTTTAAATAAAGGGGAAATTGCTCGCCTGCTTGCCCTGAAAAAATTGCAGGAAATATATCAAACACTAGATAAAACAGCCATGCAGGAAAAGATGAAGCTGGAGATGAAGCACAAACAGTACGTGAACTTAACCAGCATTCAAATGGAGGAGCAATTAAAACAAGTCTCGTTTTAATTTATGCTTAATGCGAATGAATATAGTTTTTGAATCCTGGAGAATAATCCGATAAGAAAATATTCTGGGTTTGAAAGGGGCGAAGCATGAGGGCATTACGCTCCTTTACAAAAAATTTACGCGATAATAATTCGGCAATAATTGTTTAATAATCTATCATTTATATAAGATATATATGATGCTTGAGTTATTTATTGAGTTTTCTGAACAGTATAAATAATTCTTTACCAGCATACAGAATAAACTCACAGAGACGGGGAGAAAGTGTATGGTTCCTAAACCCAGTTTTTGGAAGTACTCAAATTTAACTCTGTTTAAATATAACGACGCCAAACCACGAGATATTCAATCTTTATCGGATTGGAACAGACTCATAACAGCTCCAGATAAATGTGAATATTATATTAATGGTACTAAACTATCTGATTTAAGGCAGGAACCATTTGTGAGTAGAAAAGAACTGAAAGAATTTTTTAAAACAACACTTTTCAGTCAATATAAAGGAGATAAGCTAGATGCATTGTTGGAAAATGCTCTGGATAATTTTCATCAGACAGGCCTACAGCATGCTACTAACTTCAATACCAATCTTGTATCTAGCAATTCAGTAAAGTGCACGGATCCTTTATCCCGAATTGATTTTACTTCTACAGAAGATGGTGTACTTGTTAAAGAGGATAATAAGTACCAGGAAATAGTAGATAAAGGTAAAAAAAGGGACCTCATTACGGATCCTAACAAATATCATGCCAGAACAACGACTCAATATAGTTTTACTGATAAAGGATATGAAATTCAAAGCCTTGAAATTGATTGTCCCAGTCGTGAAGTAGCTGATGTATTCGACAAACGAGATCTTTGGGAAAAAATATCACAATATATCAGTAATCTTATTGCCGACTGGAAGGCTGGGCCTGAAGCAGAAAGCACTGGTATGTCAATGTAGCGATGTGGGCATCCTGAGGAATAAAAGTTTGCCCTAGCGCTGCAATCTATTTATTATTTTACTTGATTTAATACACCTAAAAATTTTTCCGCAGAGCTTTCACCGACCTGTTTTAAATGAACAAGTTCTTTGCCTTGCGAATCAAAAAATATATAAGTAGGGGGAGCCACCACCTTAAAATGATTCATTATGGCCTGATCATTAGCATTATTAGCAGTAACATCAATTCTGATGATTTCAAAACGGCTTAAAGCATTCTTGACCTGTGCGTTTTTAAACGTAGTTGCCTCCATCACTTTACAAGAAGCACACCAATCAGCATAAAAATCAAGCATTACAGGTGTTCCTTTTGCTTCGCTAAGAGCAGTCTTAATACCGCTAAGGGTTTGGATTTGTCTGGGAGCAAGCGCAGAGCTCTCAGCACTTGCTGCCTCTACATTAGACAATGGCTGTAAGGGATTAGTAGAGCCCATGCTGACGCCTATCAGGATTAATAATCCATAACCCAACAAAATAATTCCCACCCCTTGACAGAATTTTTCTCGATTTGTCAGTGAGTGAGTTAAGGCGCCTGCATAAATGCCTGAAAAAATAAACAGGCATGCCCAAAAAAGCATGATGAGTCGAGGCGGTAAAATTCGCGCCATCAGGTAAATGGCTACGGCAAGGAGCAATACTCCAAAGAACGCTTTGACCGCATTCATCCAACTTCCAGATTCAGGCAACCATTTTCCTGCTGAAGTGCCAATAAGAAGCAAGGGCGTTCCCATGCCTAAACTTAAGACAAATAAAGTGAGGCTACCTAAAAGTATGTTCTTGGTTTGAGCGATATAAGTTAAGACACCAATTAAAGGAGCGGTGACGCAAGGAGACAATATCAGGGTGGACAGACATCCCATAATTGCAGCTCCAATATAATGACCACCTCTTTGGGCACGATTTGAGCCTGCTATTTTTGTTTGCCAGGAATCGGGTAATTTGAACTCATAAAATCCAAACATTGATAAAGCAAGAAGAATAAAAATCAAACTAAATAGACTAATAGCCCAAGGTGATTGCATGCTGATTTGCAGATTGGCTCCAAGTAGGGCGACTATTGCCCCAAATAGTGCATAAGTAACGGACATACTCAGCACATAGCTTAAAGAAAGGAAAAATGCTTTGCGGGTAGTCACTGTTTTTCCGTGACCAACGATAATTCCCGAGAGCACGGGAACCATGGGTAAGATACAAGGGGTAAACGAGAGCAGCAAACCAAAACCAAAAAAAATAAGGAGGATCATGGCCCAGCTATGGGTGGCAAAGATTTGAGAAATCTCGTCAGGCTGTTCTATTGGATTGGGGGTTGCTTCTTCATGAGTGGTTTGTTCTAAAGAAACGTCGGATAAAGCTAAATTTTTATCTATGGACAATTTAATTTGTTTTACTTCGGGTGGGTAGCAAAATCCATCATCAGCACAACCTTGGTAATGAAGATCAAGCAGAGCTTCCCCGGGCTTGTTTCCTAAAACACCTACTGGAAGCGATAATTGATCACGATAAACGGTATAGACATGGCCATTTTTATCGGTTTTAGTCTGCGTTTTAGGAAAGCGAAGAGTTCCTAAATTAATGTTGCTGTCGGGCTGAGGAATTAATTTGATCCGGTCGCTGTATAAAAAATAATTGGGCTTTATCTGCCAGTCAATGACAAAAGTATTAGGATCTACTTTTTTCACCTCAACTTGAAAGACTTCTGCAGCAGGTAGCGGGTCAGCATGAATGATAAAAGCTGTAAAATAAAAGAGTAGTAAAAAGAGACATTTTTTCATTCTGAGCCTTGATGCTGTAGATGTTTATTTTTCATTGTAGTGCCAGTAATAAGAAAACCAAAATATTTTTTGTTTTTACCCTTGAAAGTTATCTTCCTGACCCCATATCAGGTGCATCGGTATTGTTTACTCTTGGTAGGCAATACTCATGACTCAGAGTTTAATTAAATCAGGAGATAAAAGTATGAAAATTCGTCCTTTACACGATCGCGTTGTTGTTCGTCGTATGGAAGAAGAGCGTACCACAGCTGGTGGTATTGTTATTCCAGATAGCGCTACTGAAAAACCCATGCGTGGTGAGATCATCGCGATTGGCGCTGGTAAAGTGTTAGATAACGGTGATGTTCGTGCTTTAGCGGTTAAAGTGGGTGATGTAGTACTGTTTGGCAAGTACTCTGGTACCGAAGTGAAAGTTGACGGTAAAGAATTAGTCGTGATGCGTGAAGACGACATCATGGGTGTAATCGAGAAGTAATCTAATCGTTTAAGGAGATAAAGATAATGGCTAAAGAATTACGTTTTGGTGACGACGCTCGCCTACAAATGCTTGCTGGTGTTAATGCATTAGCTGATGCAGTTCAAGTAACTATGGGCCCACGCGGTCGTAATGTTGTATTAGAAAAATCTTACGGCGCTCCTACTGTGACTAAAGACGGTGTGTCTGTTGCTAAAGAAATTGAATTTGAACAACGTTTCATGAACATGGGCGCTCAAATGGTTAAAGAAGTTGCTTCTAAAACTTCTGATACCGCAGGAGATGGTACAACTACTGCTACTGTATTGGCTCGCTCTATTCTTGTTGAAGGTAACAAAGCTGTTGCTGCTGGCATGAACCCAATGGATCTGAAACGCGGTATAGATAAAGCTGTTTTAGCAGTAACTAAAAAATTACAAGCTATGTCTAAACCTTGTAAAGATACTAAAGCAATTGCTCAAGTAGGTACTATTTCTGCTAACTCTGACGAAGCAATCGGCTCTATTATTGCTGAAGCGATGGAAAAAGTAGGTAAAGAAGGCGTTATTACTGTTGAAGACGGTAATGGTCTGGAAAATGAATTATCTGTTGTTGAGGGAATGCAGTTTGACCGTGGTTATATTTCTCCTTACTTCATCAACAATCAACAAAACATGACTTGTGAGCTTGAGCATCCATTTATTTTATTGGTTGACAAGAAAATCTCCAGTATTCGTGACATGTTGTCTGTTCTTGAAGGTGTTGCAAAATCTGGTCGTCCATTATTGATTATTGCAGAAGATGTTGAAGGTGAAGCTTTAGCAACTCTGGTTGTTAACAACATGCGCGGAATAGTTAAAGTATGTGCTGTTAAAGCACCAGGCTTTGGTGATCGTCGTAAAGCAATGTTACAAGATATTGCTATTTTAAC
Organism: Legionella maioricensis; assembly: GCF_023618015.1. Lineage (GTDB taxonomy): Bacteria > Pseudomonadota > Gammaproteobacteria > Legionellales > Legionellaceae > Legionella > Legionella maioricensis. The sequence goes on along the minus strand of NZ_JAJKBJ010000007.1, from coordinate 47,386 downwards.
TGCTGGCCAAGTTATTTCTGAAGAAATTGGCAAGAGCTTAGAAGCTGCTACTTTAGAAGACTTAGGTACTGCTAAACGTATCGTTGTTACTAAAGAAAACACTACTATCATTGATGGTGAAGGCAAAGCTGCTGAAATCAATTCTCGTATTACTCAAATTCGTGCTCAAATGGAAGAAACTACTTCTGATTACGATCGTGAGAAATTACAAGAACGTGTTGCTAAATTAGCTGGCGGCGTTGCAGTAATTAAAGTAGGTGCTGCTACTGAAGTAGAAATGAAAGAGAAGAAAGCTCGTGTAGAAGACGCTCTTCATGCTACTCGTGCTGCAGTAGAAGAAGGTATCGTTGCAGGTGGTGGTGTTGCCCTGATTCGTGCTCAAAAAGCATTGGATTCACTAAAAGGCGATAACGACGATCAAAACATGGGTATCAATATTCTACGTCGTGCTATTGAATCACCAATGCGTCAAATCGTAACTAACGCTGGTTATGAAGCATCTGTTGTCGTGAATAAAGTATCTGAAAACAAAGATAACTACGGCTTCAATGCTGCAACTGGTGAATATGGTGATATGGTTGATTTAGGTATCCTGGATCCAACTAAAGTTACTCGTATGGCATTACAAAATGCAGCTTCTGTGGCTAGTTTAATGTTAACTACAGAGTGCATGGTTGCTGATTTACCTAAGAAAGATGATGCTGTTGGCGCTGGTGATATGGGCGGCATGGGCGGAATGGGTGGTATGGGCGGAATGATGTAATCTGCACTGCTATCCTGTGAAAACCCGCCTCATGGCGGGTTTTTTATTTTAAATCAGGGAAATATCTTATTTAAATTTGAAAGATCATTCATTGGCAAAATAAGTATTATATAAATTGAGGTACGTATTATCTTGCTCCATTTGTTTTAATAAAACATTGATGCGGTCAATTAATTCTTTATTCTTAGGCGAGGCCATAAAGGCGATACCATCTCCAAGTAAAACAATGGGTCCCAGGGGGGGCAAGTTGCTTCCATCTTGTTGAGTCCAGTAATTAACCACTGAGCGATGAAGGAAGGCTGCTGATATCACTTTAGAATTCAAAGCACTTAATATATCTGATACATTTGCGTATTGTTGAATTTTAAAGAGTCCGTGATAAGTAGTTTGTAAATAATTATAAAAAACACCCCCATTAAGATCGTCTTGTACCACACCGACGGTGCTGCCTTGTAACTTATTTAATGATTGGTAAGGACCATCTGATAAGACCAAAAATTGTCCTTTACTTAGCATGTAAGGCAAACTAAAAATATAATCAGTTTTTTGAGTGGGAGAAATAGAGATTCCACCAATTGCCATATCAATCTCTCCATTGTGCAATGCATTAGAGAGCTGATCGATAGTCATGGGAATAAAATGGCACTGTTCATTCAGACGCTTACAAAGCAATCGAGTTAAGTCCATATCAAATCCGGCACCAAGAGATAGGATAAATGGCGGATTAAAAATAAGGGTACCAATCTTAATATCAGAATAACCAGAAGTAGAGAATAAAAAACAAAAGGCTAATAATAAGATTTTAATGTTCATTATTTTCAAGTCCTTCTTATTGGGACTAACTAATCATCAACTTACTGTTTCTATAAGTTTAGTCTTAACTTCAATTAAAACAAAATAGGACAATGTTCTGGATAAATAAAGATGGGGATTACGCTAAGCTATTGTAACCATTCTGCACTTTCCCTATGATGGATTCAATTAATAATATTCTTAATATTAGAAAGGAGTCGCTCTCGATGTACTTATCAAAAAACTCGAGAAAACGTCACCCAGAACGCAGCAAGGAGTTCCAAATTCAGGCAGTTAAGCCAGTTCTGAGTTCCTCACTACATTCGCAAGGACGTGCCCCAGGCTTATTGAAGAGGGACCTTTAAATTTCAATATCTCATTGATTGATTTAATTATTTTGCTAAGGATTGCTTGTGCTACGATTTTTATTTCCAGTCAGTTTATTCTTAAGTGCAGTACTTTTATTTAGTATTCAGCCTATGGTGGCAAAAACCTTGCTTCCTGTGTATGGAGGCACTCCAGCTGTATGGACTGTTTGTATGCTTTTTTTTCAGTTTGTTTTGCTGGTTTCATACGGTTATGTCTGGCTGCTTAGCTTCTTTAATAAACCTGTTGTATGGCGTTTGGTGCATATGATATTGGTCGTTTTAAGTTTAATCGCACTCCCTCTTTTATTTCACCCCTTGAGTATGGATGCTCAACCTGAATGGGGTATTCTGTATAGTCTATTAACTCAAATAGGATTACCCTTGCTTGTTATTGGGGCATCGGCACCTTTGTTACAATTTGCTTACAGTCAGACTCAAGGGAAAGGAGCTGCGGATCCTTATTTTTTATATATAGCCAGTAATCTGGGTAGTTTATTGGCTCTGATTCTTTACCCTTGGATAATTGAACGGTTTCTGGGTTTAACCATTCAATTTCATCTTTGGAGCATAACTTATTTTGTCTATATCGGCTTATTGACGGTTATATTATTTATTGCTCGTTACCAGCCTTTACCGCCCATCGAAAAGGATAAGGAATCAAGGCATTGGGGGGAGTTGCTGTATTGGGTTTTTTTAAGTTTCATTCCTTGCAGTTTGATGTTAGGCGTTACCTTATATATTACAACAGATGTAGCTGCTACCCCTTTATTTTGGGTTTTACCGCTCGCCCTGTATTTACTTTCTTTTGTAGTCACTTTTACTACAAAACCTTTAATTTCCCAGGCATGGGTTATTCGAAATTACATGTTCTTTCTAATATTTACCATTCTGGGAATTATCATTGGCGTGGAGAATGTAAAGGCTTGGCAACTGGTGCTGTTTAATTTATTAAGCTTTTTTATCTTAGCTGTTCTTTGTCATGGTCAGTTATTTGCGCGAAGGCCTAAACCTCAATCGCTTACCTTATTTTATTTTTGTTTAGCCATTGGCGGGGTACTGGCTGGCATTTTTAACGGAATTTTAGCTCCGCATTTGTTTAATCAAGTTTACGAATATCCTTTGGCAATCTTGTTAAGTTTACTTGTCGTGCCAGTGACAAAATCTACACGAGGAGGTTGGCTACCATTAGTCATTTTAGCATTGGTAGTGACTCACTATTTTATTCCCACAATTCAGGGGATATCCACCCATCAATTGATTGCAATCATCGCTTTAAGTCTAATCGTTTTAGTGCAACAGAATAAATCCAGTCTATTTCTTTCGATGTTTATTTTATTTTTATTAATTTATTTACCTATGTTTAATCAAAACAAGATCTTATTGCAGGAGCGCAATTTCTACGGGGTGAAGCAGGTACTGGATAAAAAGGAAGCTCGTGCATTAGTCAGTCAATCTACCCTGCATGGGTTACAGTTTATTAATGAAAAGAAACCAATTAATGCTTTTAGATCTTATTATGGTGCCACAAAAACCGTAGTTGAAACGATGGAACAGGAGTTCGATTCCATGTCAGTGACTCTAATCGGTTTGGGTATTGGGACTATGTTGTGCCAATTTCGTAATGCAGATCATGTCAATGTGATTGAGATTGACCAGCAAGTAATTGATATTGCAAAAAATCCGCAACTATTTACCTACCTGCGCGACTGTTCTCCTCATATAGAAATCATTAAAAATGACGGTCGCCTGGCTTTAGCAAAAATAGCTGATGGCTCGCAGAAACTATTAATTCTGGATGCTTTTAATTCAGATTCTGTCCCCGTACATCTGATGACTATAGAGGCGTTTACTCTTTATAAGAAAAAAATCGCTCCGGATGGAGTTATATTGGTTAATTTAAGTAACAGACATCTCGATTTATTGCCACTTCTTAATGCGGCAGGACATTTATTAAGTCTAAACGTACTGTCTCTGTTGGATAAGGGAAATGCCAAGTTTGGCCAGTTTCCCTCTGAATGGGCTGTGCTTACTGCTAATCAAAATTTAATTCTTAAATTAAAAGAGAATAAGTGGCGTTCAGCGGATGATAAGAAGCAGTTTTTATGGACGGATGATTATTCGAATATAGTGCCGTTATTGAAGCTGAATTGATATTAATGCCATCTCGAGCGTTAGCGAGGAATCTCCCGGAAGTAGTGCAGTGTCTGGTGCGGAGCTCCCTTGCTAACGCTCGAGATGGCGACAATAAGGCAACTGGTCGCCTCAATTAATTATGTGAGTGCGAGTTTTGAATCACACTTCTGCCAGATTACCCTTGGTTTCTAACCAGAGTTTTCTATCCCCAGCCCGTTTTTTATTAAGCATCATATCCATAATTGCCTCAGTACCCTCTTCATCATCAAGAGTGAGTTGAACCAAACGCCGGGTATTAGGATCCATGGTAGTTTCTCGCAATTGGATAGGATTCATTTCTCCTAAGCCTTTGAAACGCTGAACGTTTACTTTTGCTTTTGCTGTTTTGTTTAGATGATCAACAATACGATTTTTTTCTTCATCATCCAGGGCATAATGGACAATTTTTCCAGCATCAATTCTAAACAAAGGAGGCATGGCGACAAAAACATGCCCGGCTTTAACCAAGGGTTTAAAGTGTCGTAAAAACAGGGCACATATTAGTGTAGCGATATGAGCGCCATCCGAGTCTGCATCAGCGAGAATACATAATTTACCATAACGCAGGCCAGTCAGATCATCTGATCCCGGATCAACCCCTATAGCGACTGAAATATCGTGAATTTCCTGGGAAGCCAGAACCTGAGTAGAATCCACCTCCCAGGAGTTAAGAATTTTACCACGCAAGGGTAAAATAGCTTGAAAATCTTTATTACGTGCCTGTTTCGCGGAACCGCCTGCAGAATCACCTTCTACTAAAAATAACTCAGCCTGACTTAGATCTGTTTGCAAGCAATCGGCCAGTTTACCGGGAAGAGCTGGTCCTTGACTGACTCGTTTTCGAGCCACTTGTTTTGCTTGTTTTAAACGTTTTTGGGCGCGGTCTATTGCCAAAGCCGCTATTGCTTCACCTTGATTGCGATGCTGATTTAACCATAAGGCAAAAGCATCTTTAATCACGTTTCCTACAAAGGCGGCTGTTTGACGAGAGCTTAATCGCTCTTTGGTTTGTCCGGCAAATTGAGGTTCTTTCATTTTAACAGACAAGACATACTGGCAAGGTTCCCATAAATCGTCGGCGGTTAGCTTCACTCCACGGGGCAGGAGGTTTCTTAATTCACAAAATTCAGCCATCGCATCGAATAAACCAGAACGCAATCCATTAACGTGAGTCCCACCTTGTACTGTAGGGATCAGGTTAACATAACTTTCATTTAAGCTGCTGTTCGCTGCTTCTGACCAAACTAAAGCCCAATCCACCGTGGCCTCATCATTTTTGAATTCACCAGCAAAAGGTTCTTCTGGTAAATAATCAGCGGGCAAGGTTTGGCTTAAGTAATCCGTTAAACCGTGTTCATAACACCAATGAGTTTCCTCGTTAGTCATCTTATTGATAAAGGTCATGGACAAACCGGTGCATAATACGGCTTTTGCTCTTAATACATGAGTGAGGTGTTTTAAAGAGATTTTAGTGGTATCAAAATATTTAGCATTAGGCCAGAAACGAATAGTGGTTCCTGTTTCTCGTTTTTTAGCTATACCAGCTTCATTTAATTCACATAATTTATCGCCATTGGCAAATGACATTTGGTAAACAATGCCATTACGTTTAATCGTTACATCAAGGCGTTCGGATAAGGCGTTGACTACAGATACCCCCACACCATGTAATCCGCCAGAAAAGCTGTAATTTTTATCAGAAAATTTACCACCGGCGTGAAGACGAGTCATGATCACTTCAACACCACTTAAACCTAACTGAGGATGTAAATCTACAGGCATACCTCGTCCGTTATCCTCAACTTCGATTGAACCATCTTCATGAAGAGTCACTCGAATATGACTTGCAAATCCAGCAAGTACTTCATCGACACTATTATCGATGACTTCTTGTGCCAAATGGTTAGGGCGGGTGGTGTCGGTATACATACCAGGACGTCGTTGCACAGGCTCAAGGCCATTTAAGACTTCAATCGCTTCGGCATTGTAAGTTTCTGACATGGTATTCACTCAATAATAAACTAGATCCATTTTAACATAATTAAGTGTCGAAGAGGGTAGATTAGATTAAAAATGAAAAAAGGAATTTACCAATCTCCCTGGTTGGTTTGGAGAAAAGGCAATGAAAAATTAGTATACTTAATCAGCCTCTTGGTTTTAAGGATAAAACTATGTCTAACTACGTCAAATCAAAGTAATTGTCCTTATGGGGTTCTTCTCAATAACATAGAACATTTTTCCCTGGCCCTATTTAGTTGCCAGTTAAACCCTTCTCTTGGTAGAGTGGACTAATAATAAATCGGCGATTTAAACCATGCAAAATGTTGCGGAAATCAATCAACTATCAGTTGCTTTCCAGAGTCCTAATAAAATTATTTCTGCTCTAGATAGAGTTAGTTTTAACTTGCATCCTGGTGAAACTCTGGTTTTATTAGGAGAGTCTGGATGTGGGAAGTCTTTGACCTCTCTGGCTTTAATGCGTCTGTTACCGCGAAATGGAGTTTATGGTATTGATAGCCAAATCAATATTAATGGAGAAGATATTTTAAATTTGCCTGAGCAAATGATGAGGCAATTAAGGGGGCGAAGACTGGCAATGATCTTCCAGGAGCCCATGACTGCTTTAAATCCGGTAATGACTATAGGAGAGCAAATCTGCGAAATTCTGGTAAGACATCATGCGTTTACCGGAGCCGAACTTAAAGAGGCACTTTTAGATCTTTTGAATGAAGTGGAAATGCCTCAACCGCAAATAAAAATTCATCAATACCCTCATCAGCTTTCTGGCGGACAAAAGCAACGCGTGGTGATTGCCATGGCTTTAGCATGTAAGCCGGATATTTTGATTGCTGATGAACCGACTACTGCTCTGGATGTTACTATTCAGGCACAAATATTGGCATTATTGAAAAAAATACAACATATTCATCAGATGAGCTTATTACTCATTACTCATGATTTGGGTGTGGTAAAGGTAATGGCTGACAGAGTCTGTGTGATGTATGCAGGACAAGTAGTGGAACAGGCATTAGTTGAAGATTTTTTTTCTCAGATTGGCCATCCTTATGTTCAACAATTGCTGGCTTCCTTACCGTCTTTTGCCAAGCGCGAAGAAAAATTATCGGTGATTACAGGTAGTGTACCTACTTTAGATGCCTTACCATCAGGATGTCGTTTTCATCCACGTTGTATTTATGCATTTGAACGATGCACTAGCGAAGAACCGCAATTGCAGCCGATAAACAATCGTATTTTGCGTTGTCATTTATATCCTGAATTGAAACAATTACCCGAATTGGAAAAAAATAAACTGGTTTGGGATGTTGCTCGGGAACACGCTGAAACTATATTTACAGTGACGGATTTATCAGTACATTTTGAGCAAAAAAAAGGACTATTTAGCCGACACAAGGTCATCTTCAAGGCAGTTGATGGGCTTTCTTTTCGCTTGCAGCAAGGGAAAACTTTAGCTTTGGTGGGAGAGTCCGGCTGTGGAAAGACGAGCGCCAGCCGGGCATTATTACGCCTATTACCTGTAGCAGGAGGACAGGTAATTTATAGAGATCAGGATGTTTTATCTCTTAAGCGGGGGGCTTTGCGACAATATAGAAAAAAAGTTCAAATTATTTTTCAAGATCCTTTTTCTTCGATGAATCCACGCATGACTGTAGGAGAAATAATAGCTGAGGGCATGCAGGCACAAGGAATGAAGCGGGCAATTATCAGGGCGAGGCAGAAACAGCTGATTAATCTGGTTAATTTACCCAGCACCAGCTTAGATCGCTACCCTCATCAATTTTCAGGAGGTCAAAGGCAACGAATTTGTATTGCCAGGGCTTTGGCTACTGAACCTGATATCTTAATTTGTGACGAACCAACCAGTGCTCTGGATGTCTCTGTTCAAGCGCAAATTCTCAATTTATTAAAAGAACTGCAACAAGAAACGGGCCTCTCTTTTTTGTTTATCACCCATAATATGAGTGTTGTTTCCTATATTGCTGATGAAGTATTAGTAATGAAAGACGGTTTGGCAGTGGAGTATGGAACCTGTAAAAAAATTCTTAATCAGCCAGAACACCCCTATACCCAACAATTGTTAAACTCGGTAGTTTTGGTTTAATGAAGTGATTTCATTAAGGTATTGACTCATGTCTCGTAGCTTTTCCTTCCAAATTAGCTCTTAAGTTTTAGTTGACACTATGGGTTGTAAGAATGTTTCAGAGAGTTATTCCTGAACCGTTCGTGCTGAGGAGGAGCGAGAGCGACGTCTCGAAGCATAGACACAAGATTAGCGTTTACGCTTTGCATAATGCACTAAAGCTTGCCAATCCTCATTAATTAATGCCTCTTTTTTCTTTCGACTCCATCCTTTTATTTGCTTTTCAGCAGCAAGTGCTTCCTCGCGTGTATTAAATCCTTGAGAGTACACCAATTGAATTGGCAATCTTGTGCTTGTATAACAGCCAAGGATCATTCTGTTTTTATGTTGAGCAAGTCGTCCCTCTAGGTTATCAGTATGTCCCGTATAATAACTTTTATCATTACATTCAAGAATATAAATCCAAAACATGATCTAACCCCATTGATTTGCTCTTGCGCGAATGCTTCGAGACGTCGCTCTCGCTCCTCCTCAGCACGAACGGTCGGGCGTGAATCCTAAACAGATTTATTATATAGAATTTCAACTAAAACTTAAGACTAATTGGAAGGAAAGCCACCCTTAAGGTTGTGCCATTGGTTATAGATAGGAATATATGCAGCTCAACCCCCAATACCAATTGCAAGCGAATGGGTAGATTTAGTATCAAAATCGTAAACTTCCGTCGTTATTATAATAAGTGTGTATAATATAAATACACACTAAAAATTGTTTTGGGGAACCTATGTTAAAAATTATTCAATTACCTAATCATAGCTCTTACCCATATTTACAATTGGATTCTAACGGAAGTACCTTCAAATCCAAGCTGTATGGAGATTACTTTGGGTATGAATGCAACCATGCTCCAATTCAATATGGAATAGAAAGAAATGCCCTTGGAGAAAAAACATCTTCTTATGTGATTCAATTTAAAAAAACTAAAACTAGTGTGTAGTTAACATTAATAGATTTGAATAGAGTACCTGACGAAACATTCTCTTCTCATTCGCTAATAGATGGATAATTTTCTGCCTATCAATTTTACAAACATTTCATATTTTCTTAAGTATTCATATGGTATGATTTTGCGCAATAAATAGCTAATAAAGACATTTATTATTGGGGAGAAGTGTCTGTATGAAGATCATTTTAAATGAATTAAGCTTTACTCGGATGAAAGATTTTACTGATTACTTAGAAAATACATACGAAAAAGATCCCTTGTTATCAGAAGCAGTACATTTAAAAATCAATTATGATGCTACCGAACCAAAGAGTAATCGAGACCTGATTCATTTTCTTCAAATGCCGAAACGGCGTTGCATTTACAAGATCGATTTAATCCCCGAACCATTAAGTACCGAGCAGGTCAATTTTAATCGATTGCTCCGTAAGGTTTATCTGGAAATGAAAAGCCCCAAAGGCTCTTCTGCTCATGAAGCAATGCCGATTATTAGAAAAGCGAAAAAAAATTGGGTTGAAGAGAAAAAAGCAGGCCCTATAGGTTTGCAAATTCAATGTCGGTCCCAGGAGCAAAGAGGCAAAGAGCCGGTAAATGAGTTATCCGCTGTTGGGTCAGAAAAAATTTTATTAAAAGAGATTTATAAAGCTGTAGGACAGATAGAGCCTGAACTTGATAAGCTTTTATTGCAATCGTTAACAGATAAGACGAAGTTAGTTATTGCAATGAAAAAGAAAGAAGTTCCTTCTCTGATTTATGGATTAACTTTACTGCTCAACCTTTATAGAACAAATGATAAAAATGAATTGATACGCTTTCATAATTTTCTTGGTAAATTAGAAATAACTAATGAGCATACCTTAAAATTATGGATGAAAATTCTTATCTCTTTAGGCGAAAATTCAACATCCGCACATTTAGGATTATTGCTGGATGTTCAGGAGAAACTGGAAACGCATAGTACATTGCTTAATTCAATTGGCGGATTATTTGATAATCTGCCTTATCCCGATTTAAATCAATTTGTGGTTGAATTGGGTAAAAGTAAAAAAGAACTGAAATCTTATATTGAGTCTTTTGATAAAGATCCTAAAGCAGCACGTGCGCCTCAATACAATGAGCATGGGCGTTTAACCAAAACTACCCAACAAATTCTTGATGAACAATTTGATATCTCTCAATTGCATCGAGTTGTAACCAAAATGAAAAATTTGGTTGAAGAAGGTCGTTTAACTCACCAGCTCCAGTACAAACTCACGCAACAAGTCATTTATATCAATGCTATTGGTAAGGACCATCCCTTAACCGTTGACAGTAAACTCTACAGTAATTTAACCACAGTGAGTAGATCAGAACTTCATAAATTATCTGAGGTATTAATTACTCAGGTAAGAAATCCAGTTTTGAGCGACCACGCCAAAATGAAAGCCAAGTTAAATTTACTGGCGGTGATGCGAGAGCAATATTTCCGTACCACAGGTCAATTCCTCGATACGACACAGATTTTATCGATTTTAATGTCCCTGAATTACCAACAGTCCAACCTACTTATGGAAATGGACAGTGAAGAAAGACAAAATGCCACCACGGCAGTCTTGGCAGCAATGCAATGGGTTGTTGCTGACGGCGGAATTGTTGACGTGTGCATGCGCAATAGAGACTTAGTTAAAGAAAATTATCTGGATAACGGAGTAAATCATTTCTTTGCTTCTCTAGGCATTTCCTCGGCAGTAATAGAGGCGGATGATCCAGCAGGTACGTATCAGGTTGGAGGCATTAATTATTCCACTTTTGTCGATTTGGTTTTTTATCGTTCTCGCGCTAAACGGGAAAGTGAAAATTTAATAGCTAAAAAACTGGGGACTCCACTATCAAGTAATTTAATTATTAATGGAAGAGATTGCTCCACTATAGATGAGCGAATAGTATTTGATCTTGTTGAAAATACTGTTGAGAGTGAGCCTAATCCTTATGCCTGGATATATCCTTTAATTAATGAATTTGTTAATCAAAAAGAATTTAGGAATGTGGATGTTTTATCAGGGGATGTGTGGGATGAGGAGCAAGATCTTGCCAATTTGAAACAATTTCTTAATACTCATGCCCCAACAGAATCTCATCGGGGGCAGTTAGACGGTTTATCCGACCTAAAACTCAATACCTGGATTAATCTGGCTTGCAGAGTGCAGCAATTAGTGGGAGGCGAAGACTATACTATTATCTCAACCAATACCCCTACTTACGTTGCCGCTCCCAGATATCAGTCAAGCCTTAGCCTTCAAGAAAATTACACCTTCAGTAAAGAGGCTCAGTATTTTTTACATGCTCATTTACAAAAAAAATATCCTTCCAAACATTTTGTGATTGAATCAGAAAAGAAAGTTATAGATTCAGTGCCGGCTAAAGATTTATTTGATGTTTATAAAGAGCAGGGTCGAATCGTCGGGCTTTTTGGCCGATTAGATCGTGCTTTGGATAAACAACGTAACTTATTGAACATAGATGTTGCCTATCAAGTTCCGTCACATTATAAAAAGCACGAGCGTGATCGATTCGATACGCCACCCAGCGCCAATAATGTAGAGCATTTGAAAAAGATAAAGAAAATTGTGGCGCAAGCTCGAGCTGGCCAGCCTGTTATCCTGCTGGCTACCGATACCAATCATGTGAAAGAGTTATTCCATGAGTTGAGTGAACAATTCGCAAAGGATGGCAGAGACATTCAGATCGGTGCTTTTACCGGCGAGGAATCCGAAGAAATCAGAAAAAATTGGGCGAAGAATAATGCGGGTCAGTTCAACACTATTACTATTACCACTTCGCTATTAATTAAAGATATTACTTTTGATACGGAACATGAAGAGGGGTTTTTAGGTATTCAAACATCTCTTGATACTTCCCGGAAAACAGGAAAGTTCATTGATCGATTAGCAGGCGATGGCAAACCAGGCCAATATGTTGCTATCTATGAAGAAAATGGATTGATATTTTCTAATTCATGGCCTTTTCAACCGGAAACAAATCGAGAGCGGATCCTGGAGGAAGTGGACCGGATTCAGCGTAAAAAGAACCAGGAAATTGCTGTTGAACGCTATTACACCCAAACAGTTTCCTCTATGCAAATGGTGGTATTGAAGCAATTCGATGAATGGCAAGCATTGTTGCATTTGATTTATCCTCAAAATGCATGGAAAAAATTAGACCAAGAGTTATTTGCGCAAAGAGAAGATTTAATTTCCTCATTGGCAGAGCAATGGAATAAATGTTTGGAGAATTCTGATCCGGAGCATGTTTATCCCAATCCGTACATAAGACGCGACAGAAATAAAAAATTGCAAACGTCCGCATTAGATAATGCGTTACAAGAATATGAAAAAGCAATGGAGTTCATTTGGATTACACATCGTAATGTTCTTAAGGAAAAAACTGAAGGTAGAATTAAAGAAGAGTCTATCAATGCATTGCGTTGCAACTACTTGGAAGAAGTGGTACTAAGTGAGCAATTACATTTACAAAAATTAGCTCTTCGTCAACAAAAAATAACTACAGTTCTCGATCGGAAAAAAGCGAGCAGGGTGGTGGATTCTGGATTAGATGTTAATGGTGCCATGCTCGCTTACTCGGATGTTCCAAAGGAGGAATATAGAGCAGGTTTTTCCAAGAATCAGCTTAAATTGTTGGTTAAAGATACTATTCAAGAAATCGAACGTTCTTCTTTAAGCGCTAATGCCAAATCTTTATTTATTCAGAGACTGAACAGAGCTGAGAATTTTTTAGCTCTTGAACAGGTTTTAAAAGATTATTATGCGAAAAATCTCCCAGAAAAATATCGAATGCAACCCATTCTTTGTGAGTTGATCCGGATTTATAATTATTCAGGCATTCCGGAAACTGTAGAGTTGCAAGAACTTAAAAGAACTTATATAGACAATGTTGCTTTTGAAATCGTTGAAAATCTGGAGCAAAGTCTGTCTTGGTCTTTTAAAGAGAATAGGGGTTTGTTCTACTGGCTTGAACGAACTGCTGTTAAAAAAGCAGCACAAGAAATATTAAGTGCGGTTGATGGAGTAAAAAAGGCAACTGATACTCCTTCTCGGCAATTGGCTCTTAAAAATCTGTATAAACTTTTAATTCAGCATCAAGCTCAACTTGAAGGACTCTGGATATTTTCTTTTGGCCATCAAAATACCCGTACTTTAATTAATCAAACTCTAAAAACGTTGGATAATTTAACAGTCATTGGTAGTGGTAGCGATCAATTGAATGCTAGCTTTATTCAAGAATGCCAAGAAGAGGCACATTCTGATGTGATGAAAAAACAATTTGAATCTGCTCTGGAGAAAATAGAAAGGCAAAACAGTTCCTGGCTAAAAAATAATCCGCAATGGATCGCGATTAAAGAGCAACTTCAATCCATTCAAAGTGATAATAACACAGTTTATGTTATGGATGATTTATATTATTTTCTTTCCAAAATGGGTAAGGAGTTAAATTATTCTAATTCGCCTGTCTTTAAACCTGTTATCGAATTGAGAGGAGAGCTTCGTAGCATTTGGAATAAGTTTTCTCAAGATCATAAAGACTTAATCAGTCAAACCAAACATTTTGAATATAAAGCAGTGAAATTGCAGGAGAGCCTGGAAGGATTAAACGGTTATGAGGTCAAGGGTGTCAGGATAAAACCTGCTCATACTGGATTTAATGAGTATTTTGATTTGATCATAGAGGGTACTGGTTCTCATCCCTTACTTGATAGCTTTTTACATTACAAACCCAACATATCGGTTCTTAAGCAGAAACGAATTAGTTTAGTAAGTCTCCAAGAGCAAAAGAATGCCCGAATTAGTGTTTTGCAAGAGCTGCAAAAAGAACAATTTCCGGTGCTTGGTTCAAGAGAAAATAAACCAGTAGATCCAACATTATTTCCTGAAAGTTGTCGCGCACAAGTAAGGGACATACTTCTTTTAAAAGATCTTGCTGTAAGCCAATTGCCAGATGATTTGAACGGTTTTTCTCCGAAAGAACAAAACTTGTTTTTTGATAGAGACTTAGTGAGGGATTGGGAGCCCACTCAATTGACTCTGGAACAAATAGAACGGTTAAAAGACAAACAGTTAAAGTCTGAGTTTATTGACCTATATAATAAAATAAATGGAATAAACCCTGAACCATCACCATCCTTTTTCTCCAGAGTTGTTTCCTTTTTGGTAAGCCCCTTCCTGGGAATGGAGAGTAGTGAAGATTTGCGCTATCAATTTGATGAATTAAAAAGAAGACCGCAAAATCAATTGACTGCTATTCTTCAACGGAAAATAGATGAAAAATTGAAGGCCTTAACTTCTCATTTAACCGCTCTGCAAATGGATGTGGTTGGCTCTGAAACATTAGCCGAGCAAATAGAATTTTTAGAGGAAAAAATTGCTGAAGAAGATCGCAAAAGCAGCGTCATTATAAAGCGATTTAAAAATCTTGATCAGCTTTATGATTTTGAGATGGAGCTGAGAAACTTTAAGGCAGCGCAATCTCCTGTTCCCATGATCCAAAGCAGTACAGAGCAGACCTTGGAGGGGGAAGAAGAAGAGGACATACTGGCAGCAGAAGGGATGCTTAGCTATTGGTAGTAGCTCTTAAGAAACGTCATCCAGAGCGAAGCGAAGGAGATCCCTCGTTGCAAACTTCTCGGGATGACGGAAAGCGCCTCGATCTTATAAACTCCTTTAGTCTAAAGCTAAAAATCAATTTGACAAATTCATTTATTTAGTGAACATTTACAGTGAGTTTAGTTGAATTTCAATGCTTTATTGATAATTCCTAGACATAGCATTTAATGGAAAGGAGAAGGTATGTCACTTTCATCAGTAAGGAAAGTTTATGATGCTTATGCTTGGTTCTACGATTTTGCTTTTGGCCGAGTTTTTAATCAAGGTCGTCATTTAAGCGTTGATATTGTCAATAAAAATGCAGAGAAAAATGCGCATGTTCTAGAACTTGGAGTTGGAACCGGTTTGTCTTTACCTCTATATAGACCTGATTTGAATATTACAGGGGTCGATATTTCCGAAAAAATGCTCAAAAAAGCGCAGGAACGTCTTGTAGCCGATAATGTAAAAACTAAAGTCTCATTGCAAATTATGGATGCGGCCAGCTTAGAGTTTCCTGATAACAGTTTTGATTTTATCGTAGCCATGTACGTCGCTTCAGTTGTTCCAGACATTAATGCTTTTCTCGAAGAAATATCTCGCGTATGCAAACCCTCAGGGGAGATTGTGTTTGTGAATCATTTTTCTTCCGAGAAACCGGCTGTTCGTTTCCTGGAGAAAAAATTTGCTCGCATTCATAATTTAATAGGTTTCAATTCCGATTTTTCTATTACTCACATTCTGGATTACGATAAATTCAATCTATTGGAGTCTCATAAAGTTAATTTATTTAATTATTGGACTGTTCTGCATTGCAAAATGCAACCTGCTTAAGTAGGGGAGTTGAGACGAGCTACTTGCCATCAAGTTATATGGGAACCTGTGAAGGTTCCCATAAAGATCTTATCTAACTAATCCAGAAATAAAATCGATTACTTTATCCAGGCTTATCTGTTGTGATTCGCTAGATACTCTGGACTTATATTCCACGTTTCCTTGCTCCAGATTTCTGTCACTGACCACCAGACGATGAGGAATACCGATTAAATCATTATCTGCAAACAGTATTCCCGCTCTTTCATTACGGTCATCCAGTAAAACATCTATTCCCAAATCACTAAATTGGCGATAAAGCGCATCTGCCTGCTCTTTCACTGCTTGAGATTTATGTCCATTAATTGGAATGATGACCAATTGAAAAGGAGCTATAGCTTGAGGCCAGATAATGCCTTGCTCATCATGATGTTGCTCAATGGCTGCAGCGACGACACGAGTAATGCCTAAGCCATAACATCCCATCATCATGGTTTGCAATTGACCTTGCTCATTAATTACGGCAGCATTCATGGCTTGAGCGTATTTATCACCCAACTGAAAAACGTGGCCTACTTCTATACCACGACAAGAGCGAAGTGTTCCTTTACCATCTGGGCTTGTATCGCCTTCTTTAACGTTACGTAAATCATAGGCTTCATTATAACTGGCATCTCTATCCCAGGCCGCATGAATATAATGCTTGTCAGCTAGATTGGCACCACAGACAAAAGAAGTCATTGCCAAGGCTTGGTGGTCGACGATGACCGGGATATTCAGGTTGATAGGGCCTAACGAGCCTACCGGGGTTTTCAAAGTTTTGAGTATGGTTTCTTCATCTATAAAGACCAGCGGCGTATCAACTAATGGATTTTTAATGGCTTTAACTTCATTGAGTTCATCGTCACCTTTTAATACCAAGGCCACCATAGGATGTTCTTTTCCTTTGACGATTAGAGTTTTGATGGTTTGACTGCACTCTATATTCAAGAACCTGGCAACATCAGCAATAGTTTTTTGGGCAGGGGTATCAACCAGTTGCATGGCTTCAGTAGTTGCTTTGCTTGCCTTGGCGGGTTTTAAACTGGTCGCCTGTTCAATATTCGCGGCATAATCACTGGCGTCACTATAAAAAATCAGATCTTCGCCTGAATCAGCTAATACCTGGAACTCATGAGAAGCTGAGCCGCCAATCGCTCCAGTATCTGCCTCTACAGCACGATATTTAAGGCCCATGCGATCAAAGATTCGACTGTAGGCTTGATACATTGCTTTATAAGTTTCCTGCAAACTTTCCAGGCTTAAATGAAAAGAATAGGCGTCTTTCATTATAAATTCCCGGGCACGCATTACTCCAAAACGTGGTCTGATTTCATCACGGAATTTTGTTTGTATTTGATAAAAATTTACCGGTAATTGTTTGTAGGATTGCAGTTCATGGCGCATTAAATCAGTGATGACTTCTTCATGAGTAGGACCAAAACAATATTCTCTTTCATTGCTATCGCGCATGGTGAGCAATTGGCCACCAAAAGTATCCCATCGGCCTGTTTCCTGCCATAATTCCGCAGGTTGTACCGCGGGCATCAATACCTCCATGGCTTTTGCTCGATTCATTTCTTCGCGGACGATGTTTTCCACTTTGCGCAATACTTTAAGACCCAATGGCATCCAGGTATAAAGGCCCGAACCCAGCTTACGAATCATACCTGCTCTTAGCATTAATTGATGAGAGGTGATTTCAGCATCATTAGGAGTTTCTTTCAGGGTTGCTAAAAACCATTGAGATGCACGCATTTCTACTCCTGGAATAATCTAAGTTGAAAAGGAAGTATTATATACTTATCATGCAATAATTTGCGATAAAATTTAGGGAAGCGATGTGAATACTCTGGGACTCATTCAAACCTTTTGCAAAGTGGCTCAATGCGCCAGTTTTACTGCAGCTGCAAAAGCGTTGCATGTCTCAGGGGCGGCAGTAAGTAAACAGATCAGTTTGCTTGAAGCCGAGCTTGGCGTGCTGTTATTAAATCGAACCACGCGACATGTAACTCTGACTGAAACCGGGGAAAATTATTATCGGGAGGCGCAGTTGGTTTTGCTGGCTTTAGATAAGGCTTACGGTGTTATTGCAGCTGCTAAAGAGGAACCTGCCGGTTTATTGCGTGTCAAAAGTGCTCGGTATTTTGCGGAACATGTCATTATACCTCGCTTGCCAGAATACCAAAAAGCCTATCCCCAGGTTATCCTGGACCTACAGATTGCAGAGCAAATACCTCATCTGTTGGAGGAGGATTTGGATGTAGTATTTGGGATGTCTGCACAAGTGGCTTCTAATTCAATTCAAAAGAAAATTACTTCGACACGGTACGTGTTCTGCGCCTCTCCTGATTATTTGGCTGTAAACGGTGGACCTGAACATCCTTCTGATTTACAAAAATATGATTACATTACCCATACAATGAGAGAACCTAATGATCGTTGGATTTTCCAATCTGGAGAAGTTGTTTATTTGAAACCTTTATTGTATTTAAATGATGCACAAGCGATGTTGGACTGTGCTATAAAAGGATTGGGCATTGTTGCATTACATCATTATCAAGTGGCTCACGCTTTAGCTAAAGGCGAGTTGGTCGAAATTTTGGCGAATTATCGTATGTCTCCGATTCCCGTATTTTTATATTATCATCCAGGTCGTTATATGCAGCCGAAGGTAAAAACCTGGGTAGAGTTTATGAGTCAGAATTTGCCTGAAGAACTCTGATTGAGCAGTAGATACTCTCCAAAAAACCTATTTTGCATTACTAACAATCAATACTATTATAATAAAGAGGGGATGACCAAAGGCTATCAACTAAAATGAGCAGGGTAGCGCGCCAATAAGGTAATTTTATGTCTTTTTTTCGCTTCTTAAATAGACTTAATCAGGTATTTAACCGAGTCTATGAGAGGAATTTTAGTTCAACAACTCCTGCTGACCTGGTATGGCGTCACATGGAAGATTGTCAGAAACAGTTTCAAAAAAATCAGGAAGCGATCTACTATTCCAAAAAAATGCTGGAAGAGCTAAGTAACCAAAGATTGAGAGCATTATTATTTCACGCCAAATCAAAATCTCCCTGGTATAAAAAAACGCTAGCAAAAATCAACATAGACAACTTCACCAAGGAACGATTAAGTGAACTTCCTACTATAAATAAAACCATTTTAATGGAAAATTGGGATGCCATTGTCACCAATCCCAAGCTGTCATTAGCCTTGGTTGAAAAGCATCTGAATAAAAAAAGTGACAAGATCGATACCTTGTATCTATTTTCCCGTTATCATGTAGTGTCCACTGGAGGGAGCAGTGGGAAACGAGGCATATTTGTTTATGATTGGGATGAATGGATTACCTTTCACACAGCATTTATCCGCTATCCATTCTACAATTATGAACGCACCCACATTGTAACTAAAACACTAAATAAAGATCGAAAAATTGTGAGCCTGTTTGTAACCAACACAGCAGTTGCAGCCTATTCTTTAGCAAAAACCTTTTGGCGACATGATGAAAATCTCCATTTCCTGCCTATGGCGGTGACCCCATTAAACATTGTCATTACTCGTCTCAATCAAATTAGGCCTGATATCTTAACTGCCTCTCCTTCCTACCTTCACAAGGTATGTCAATTAGTTCAAAAAGGACAAATAAAAATTGAGCCTAAGATCATTTTTATTGGTGGAGAACCCCTCTTTGGGCAAACTGAGGATTTAATCAAAGAAACTTGGCCCAAAGTGAATCTTTTTAATATATTTGGTTGTACTGAAGGAGTAACCGGATTAAGTTGCCGAGCTAATACAGATGAGATGCATTTAAATGAGGATCTATGTATTGTTGAGCCTTTGGATGAGCAAAGTCGTCCTGTTGATAAAGGGACTATGGCTACCAAAATTTATTTAACTAATTTGTATAATTATACCTTGCCGCTGATTCGTTATGAAAATTCTGATGATATTTTGTTTTTAAATAAAACCTGTGATTGTGGCATTCAGCATCAGCTTATAAAAGCCCCCAGAGGTCGACCTGGATGTGACTTTAATTATCCCGGAAATATTTTTGTCCATCATTCGCTTTTTTTAACGCCGCTTTTGCTGGAAAAAAACATTCAAGAATATCTGGTCGAACAAACAATAAATGGGGTTAATATTAAGATCCTCGCTACTGGCTTTATCGATAAGCGAAAATTGCAAGAGAATATAAGGTTACGATTAAGCAAAGCGGGTCTCCTTGATGCCAAAGTGAACATCATTGAAGTACCTGAAATTGTATATTTATATTCGGGTAAACTAAATCGTTTTATACCATTGAATCCCAATTCGGTTGAATAATAAGTGCTGTCCTTTTAAATCGTAGGGGGGAAACGAGCTAATGTCTCTACTCAAGGCTTTAATTCTCTCACTATGCCCCGTGGACAAGCCACGGAACGTAGGCAAATAGTTTAAAGTAATGCCCTTAGGTCAAATGCCCCAATCTATCTCCTAATAGAATCCATTAGATGTTAGTCTTCCTCATAGCTATGCATTACCAAGTGGGTGTTACTTCCCCCTGCGCCATAGCTGGAAACGCCAGCCAAATAGCGCTGTTTTCTTCTAGGAAAATCTTGAAGTTCAGTCGCAATATAGATTGGTGAGTCCTCCAAGCCAAACTCTGGATTTGGAGTTTCAAAGTTAATTGAAGGAACGACAGCCTTATTTTTGAGCATAAGTACTGTTTTGATGATTGAAGCCATACCGGACACAATACCCGTATGGCCCAGATTACTTATTACTGAGCTTATCGGACAACGATTTGTCATTGTAACGTCTTTGAACGCTTTTTTTAGAGCATATATTTCTGTTGCATCGCCTAGTTTGGTTGAAGCTCCATGTGCAGCAATATAGTCAAGATCACTTGGTCCAATCCCTGCATTTTTCCAGGCCGACTGCAAACAATTATATTGGCCATGAATTCCTGGTGCCATAAATCCTTCTTTTGAAGAATTACCATCATTATTCATAGCGGATCCGATAATGACGGCATGGATTAGATCATTATCTGCAATGGCGTCTTCAAGTCGCTTTAAAATAACTAAACCGGCACCATTGGAGTATAAAGTGCCAGATGCTGAAACGTCAAAAGGGTGGCAATGACCGTCGGATGAAAATAATCCGTTCTCTTCATAAATATAACCAACTTCTTGTGGCAAATCGATTAAGACCGCGCCTGCAATTGCCATATCACATTGATGACTACTTAACTCTCGACAGCTTTGTATTACCGCGGTCAAAGAAGACGAGCACGCTGTATATAAATCAATAGAACTGCCTTGGAATCCGAACTGATAAGAAATATAAGGTGCAATGATTTTTGAATAATATCTTTCTATCGCTTTTTGAGTATCAATCGCTTGGTAATAAGCAGCCCCTAAAAAATGGGCGGCAGGTTGATTATTGGCACCAATATAAACAGCCGTGTTTTTGATGTTATTTGATTCACTCCTCATGCTACACAAAGCGCGATGAGTTAAATGCGACATCACCTTACCTTGAACCCCTAACACTTCAAAGTTTTTGGTAGTATTTTTAAATGGAGGAGTGTCAAATGATTCCAGGTTATCTAATATTCCTCTGTAGGGTTTGTAATAGTCAGCGGCGATTAATTCCTCCGAAATACCAGAGTGCCTTAGTTGATCTGGAGACAATTTACTCACAGCCTCTTTGCCAAACCTCAATAGATCCCAATACTCATCAAGATCATTAGCTCCAGGCAATTTTACGGCCATACCTACAATGGCAATTTTGTTGGAGTTATTATTCATACCCATAATTTAAAGTCTCCATTTTCTCAGCATAAAATATGCCTTGCATCGTTTTTGTGCAGTAAATGTCTTTTACTTAAAATAACTTGGTTCTATTAAATATAGGCTAATTTCTTCAATTTGAATCAAATTGCCATCAAAATCCTGATTTTTTTGCAGATTGCTTAGGCTAAATGAAACTCAATAGTTTCATTTTATCTATTTTTCCATTTTCTTTTATTGGCAATGCACCTAACCATATGTAATGCTCAGGAACCATATAATCCGGAATCCTGGTTTTTAAAAACGCTTTAAGCTCAGCACTACTAAGCTCTGTTTGTTTGTTATGAGCAATTAAGAACGCGACCATTCTCTGATCGAGAGAGTCCACTTTCTCGCAAATAATAACGGCATCTTGTATGTTGGGATGTTCCAATAAATGGTATTGTATTTCTCCTAATTCAATACGTATGCCGTGTAATTTTACTTGATCATCCTTGCGGCCTAAAAATAGTAGCTCATTCTCTTTATTCCAACAGACTATGTCCCCAGTACGATACATTTTTTCTCCCGGAAGATAAGGATTGTCTAAGAAAGATGCCTGAGTAAGTGCTGGATTATTTAAATAACCCTCTGCTAATCCAATCCCGGAGATGAATAATTCTCCTGGTTCGAAACCTGTTAAATTTAACTGTTCATCTAACACAAAAAATTGAATATTCTGGATGGGCTTTCCAATGGGAATGGTGCGATAATGTCTGTTTTTTTCACAAATAAAATAGGAAACATCTATTGTGGTTTCTGTGGGGCCGTATAAATTGACTAATAGGGTTTCTTGATCTTGAAATAACTTATTAAATAGATTCACACTTCCTGCATCCAGCGCCTCCCCACTGGCGAACACGTACTTCAAGGATTTTAAGCGATTCATCGAAAAATCTTCTTTAATGTAACTTAAAAAGATACGTAATACCGAAGGGACAAAATGAATAACGCTTAACTGATATTGCTCAATCATACGAACAAACAACTTAATATCATGCTCTTTTTGGGGGGGCAAAAGGACTACTCCAGCACCGGTAACAGACCACCAACAGATCTCCCAAACAGAGATGTCAAAACAAAGATGTGTTTTATGAAACAATACATCATGATGGTGTAATGGAAATGTGTTTTGCATCCATAGAATTCGATTAATTATGGCTTGATGTGAAATCATGACCCCTTTAGGTTTGCCTGTAGTACCTGAAGTGTACATCACATAGGCCAAATCGTGTTTTCCTCGGGACAAGTTTAAATTATCCCATTTTTCATGGCTCACCTTTTCATGAATATTCAGCACTTGAAGATTATTTTTATCATCTAACTCAGATTCTGTGGTTACTAATGAATGATTACCAATAATTAGAAATTTTATTTGACTCTCTGCAAGAATGGTTTGATTTCTCATTGCGGGAGCTAGGGGATCTAATGGTAAATAGGCTCCTCCAGCCTTTAGTACAGCAAAAATTGCAACAAGCATTTCATAGGAACGCAAGAGTTGAATACCGACAATTCCGTTTAATGGTAATCCTTTTCTCTGCAGATATCTGGCATATTGGTTGGCTTGCTTATTAAAAGCATCATACGATACTTGGCTATCTTCCAGATAAATCGCGGTATTTTCTGGATATTGCGCTACTTGCTCTTCAAATAAGGAGCAAATAGTTGGGTACTGATCAGAAGATTTCATTTATAAAAAGACCCCATATTAAGTGACGCAAAGCTTCGAAATGAGAATTTCGTGCATTTGCGAGGTTCCTTCAATGATCTCCATTACTTTAGCATCCCGATAATAGCGTTCCACGGGGTAGGTTTTATCAAAACCAGCTGCACCATATATTTGCAACGCATGATTAGATACAATAACAGCCATTTTTGAGGCAACGTATTTTGCTACTAAAGTTTCAGCGATATAGGCCGGATTTTTTTGTTGCCTTAGTTCCCCTGCATAAAAACACAACTCTCGTGCTGCTTTAACTTGCACCACCATTTCAGTTATCATTTTTTGAATTAACTGATGTTCATCTAATAGGCGATCGAATTGTTTTCTTTCTTGAGTATAACCACGGACTGCATCCAGGCATGCTTGTCCTAAACCAACACATCCGCAAGCAGTGGTATAACGTCCTTCGTCCAAAGCAGTTTGGGTAATATAGGTTAAACCCATACCAATACTCCCTAACAGGTTTGATTTAGGGATTCGGCAATCATCGAAAAAGATTTCTGCCAACATATTAGAACGTAAACCTAAAAAATCAGACATTGGGGAAATAATGAGACCGGGCGTGTCTTTTTCAATTAAGACTGCCGTGGGTTGTTCTTGGTAATTTGCTAAAACTAAAAACAAATCGGCTATTTGGCCTAAGGTAATGTATTTTTTATTTCCTTTAAGAATAAATTCACCGTCTTTATCCAATAACTGAGTTTCAACATGTGCCAAATCACTACCAATATTAGATTCCGTTAATGCTAATGCAACCAAAGTTTTTCCAGTAGCAATCCGGGGTAGCCAGGTTTGCTTTTGTATTTGCGAGCCGAATTGTATTAGTGGCTTACTCACCATGCCTAGTACCGTTAATATATTCGCTAAGGAGCAAAGCTCTTTAGCAAATGATTCATGCATGATACCAAGGGTCAATTCATCCCATTGTTGTCCTCCAAATTGTTTAGGAATACAAGCGCCTAAAAAACCATTTTGGGCTAAGGTATAAAAAAAAGCGCGTGGAATGTTTTGTTCTTTATCAAAGACTTGCGAATGAGGCTGAAGCGAATTTTTTATGAATTGATTAAAAAATCGCTGCTGTTTTACGTATCGAGGTGGGTAGTTGGGCAAAATTTTTCTCCTTAAGGTCTGTCGGTACGTCTACTTTCTTTGCTCAAATAGCCAAAGGCCAACAGATCTTATTCATATTGATAAAATCCTTTTTTTGTCTTTTGTCCAAGAAGCCCCGCATCGACCATATTTTTTAATAACCAGCAAGGGCGATACTTAGGATCGTTTAGCTCTGAATATAACGTTTCCAAAGAATAGAGAACGGTGTCCAAACCAATTAAATCGGCAGTATGCAGGGGGCCCATTTTATGTCCAAAACATTGTTTAAATAGAATATCAATGTCTTCGATTGATACAATGTTTTCCTGTATCATAAAGATGGCCTCATTAATAAAAATCATCATGGCCCGATTGCTCACAAAACCGACTGAATCCTTAACCACGATCATTTTTCTGTGCACTTGTTCAAGTAACGATTTGATTTTTTCTATTGTTGACTCGTCTGTGTGATACCCCTTAATCACCTCTACCATAGGCATCATTGGCGCTGGATTCATAAAGTGTACGCCTATGACTCGTTGGGGATGCTCAACAAGGGATGCGATTTTAGTAATAGAAATGGATGAAGTATTTACCCCAAAAATACAGGTTGCGTTGCATTCTTTATTTAATATTTGATACAACGCCTTTTTCTGCTCCCAATTTTCAGGGATATTTTCAATAATGTATTCAGATTGCTTTAATTCATCCAGCTTCGTCGTAAACGAAATGGAGGCCAATATGGTTTCAATGGTGCTTGCGGATGGCAAACTCTGGGTTAATGCCAGATAGCGTAAATTTTTAGCTATAGCTTCTTTTGCTTTATCTAATTGAGATTGGCAATTATCAATTAAAGTGACATAAAATCCATATTGCGCGAAAAGTTGTGCAATACCTGAACCCATTGTCCCCGAACCAAGAATAGTCAGTTTTTTTTGTTTCATGGCAGTGCGTCCAATCTGTATGTCCTATACAGCCAAACTTTATCACAATTATTCTAATTTGAATTATAGTTTACTTGAAATAAAGTCAGCGATAGCATCAATACTGGTTAATTGATTTGGATCAAACTCACCCACATCAAGATCAATTTTATATTTTTTTTCTATAAAAACTAATAATTGAATGAAAAATAAAGAGTGCATTGCGCCGGTATCAAAAATATTATCAGAATAACCAATATCCTTAACTCTGAATGAATTGAGTAAAAATAGTTTTATTTCATTTTTAATATGCTTAATTTCCATCAGATCCTCCTTTTTTATAAGAATCATCGTATTCAAAATAATAAGGCTTATGTATATGGATGTATATATTATACTTAAGGGTGTGCAGTAAATCTCGGTGAGTCTTGGTTGCCAATGATTTATAGATTAAAAAGTCTTGTTGCTTGTAATGGTTCGCGACTGAAACTCGGTTGCGTGAAAATTGAACTGGTCGTGTTGTAACAGGTAATTAATATTTAGCTTTTTTGTACTACCACCCTTTGTGGTAGTACAAAAAAAGGATGCGGTTATTTTACTTTCGCTTCTAGTAGAACCTGTTCGAGTTTGTCGGCTAATTCCTTGTTTGCCTTGCCATTAAGCTGAACCAGTTCTTCTGCGTAGTTTTTATATTTTACTTTACCGCTGTTCACATCATACATTGCGCCAATCATGCCAATTTCATCTTTTTTTATCATGGTATTTACAATATCACTTCGCAGATAAATACTTTGCAGAGTATTCGCGATATTTAATTCTGTAACATGATTTACAAATGTGGTATTGAGTCCGGTTCGGTTAGTCTCAGTTTGGGTTTCAGCTTTTACAGCAGGCTTTATTTTTGCAAGCAGTTGAGTAATATGCCCTTTCTCAATTCCATCACAGGCAGACTGGATAGCGCCGCATCGAGTATGCCCTAAAACAACGATAAGCTTGGTACCTATAACATTGCAGGCATATTCGATACTGGCCAGAATATCATCATTAATGACATTACCCGCAATACGCACGCAAAATATATCGCCAAAGGTCATATCAAAAATGGTTTCTACTGGAACTCTTGAATCAATACATGCAAGAACAACCGCTATAGGATGTTGCATTTTTGCAGTATGTTTAATATCAATATGATTCGAACGATGAATACGCGTGTCATGAAGAAAACGCTGATTTCCTTCATGCAGAATATTTAACACCTGGCCGGGAGTAAGATTCGATTGGACGTCATAGGTTGTGACGTTAATAAAATCAATATAGTTATGAATTTTATAACTGTCCTTAAATCCAGTTAAATTTAACGCAATATGTTTACTGGGCGCCTGTTCGTCTTTGAATACATCTAATAACTCCAGTATTTCTTTATCGATGTACTGAGTATAGCGCGCATCGATAATAAGCTGCGCGTATCTGGGTATGGAATCCAGTTCAGCAACTAAAGCTGCTTTATTCAAGAAAGTTATCTGTTGCGGAAGCACCAGGCGACTGGTGACTCCATTGGGATATATTTCTTTAAAGATATTGATACGGGCCTGGCTATTTGATTTTAATATATAGAACAGACTAATAGTCAGACCTATTAAAATTCCAGCAAGGAGATTAAAAGCAATAATGCTCACCATGGTAACTATGAAGGGGATAAAACGATCTCTCCCTTGAGAGTAGATGTTGCGATAAATTGCAGGTTTATTTAATTTGTAACCGGTATAAATTAAAATTGCAGCCAGAGAAGATAAAGGAATTTTATTCAAAGCCCCTGGCAAAAGCATGACGGCAAACAAGATAAAAACACCGTGTAGAATAGTAGACACTCTGGTTTTAGAACCCGCCTGTATATTGATCGAGGTCCTAACAATCACTGAAGTAATGGGGATACCGCCAATTAAACCGGCGGTCAGGTTGCCCACGCCTTGCGCGATTAACTCTTGATTAGACGAACTGTAGCGTCTTTTTTTATCCAAGCGCTCTCCGGCCTTGAGGTTAAGCAAGGTCTCAAGTGAAGCAACAATACCCAGTATGAATGCATAGAGATACACTTGGGGATTAGACCAGGAAGACCAATCAGGAAATTCCATATTACTAAAAAAATCATGTAAACCTGTTGTTTTGGGAATATTAACCAGTTGTGGAGAATCTTGTACTAAGGGTAAATCGGTCCAGATAAAGATTTCATTTAAGAACACCCCCATGATAACCACTATAATAGGAGCAGGAATTTCCTTTAAGAGTTTATTTTTGGTCAGATCAAAGTAAACCAAAATGGCTAAAGAGATGGCGGTAATTAACATAGCCCCTGAATTGATATGATGGGACAGAGCTAATATAGGGCTTATGGTAAGGCCTTCCGTTGTTTCCAGTAAATGAGTTTTAAGTTCATTAAAATCCGCTGAAAGCGTGAATGCTAGAGGTAACTGTTTGATTATTAATAAAATACCTATAGCGCAAAGTAAACCTTGAACGACGTTAGAAGGGACGTAGTCTGCTACAAACCCTGCTTTAAAAGCACCAATCACTATTTGGATCAAGCCCGCTAAAGCCAAAGCTAATAAAAAGGCATTAAAATCACCAAGATGAGCAATGGCGGCCACGACTACTGCAGCCATACCTGCGGCAGGTCCGCTGACACTTACTTGAGAGCCACTTAAACTTCCAACGATAATACCGCCTATGATTCCGCTTAATATTCCGGAAAATAATGGGGCCCCTGAGGCCAAAGCAATACCCAGACATAGAGGGATGGCTACGAGAAAGACAACTATGGCCGCAACAATATCAAATTTTAAATAGCGTTTAGTATATATGCGAAAAATACGGAGATTCATTTTTGGTTTTCTCATCTAAAGTTCTCGTCTCTCAGTTGCAGTATGTTTAGACTAATTATAAACAATGTGTGATTTATATGATATCAAATAGTTTTACGCGAATGATACCTAAATTTTCGACTTTAATACAAATAGAATATTAATATAAATTAAATTGTCCAATTTAAAGCCATTTAAACGTCACATTCTACAATGAAAAGATCAAATTTCGTAATCTATTATGTCTAAATGGCTATTTGTTTAATAATTTTTTAATGTGGATAAATACCAATCAAAGTGATTGGGAACTGGGAAAACGGCATCGCCAAGTTGGTTTTATTGGGATTGGAATCCTAATAGTGGCAACACGGGGGATTTTAAACGAAGATTGTGTAACAATTGATTGTAATAAAGTAAATTATCTGAATATATTTATCATTAACGCGCAGCAGGAATTTGCTCTTAAACAAATAGCATAATCCCGGTTGCTTGCAACCGGGATTATGCCCGGATATTACTCTTTAAGTAAGTGCCATTAACTACTTTACCGGGTTTGGTCTACTCTTCAATAACGTCAAACTCATCTGCTTGGAATACTTCTGCCTCAGCAACAGCATTAGGAGTGATTAATTCTTTTTCCAAATTTTTGAAATTCCACAAGCTTTGATCCATGAGTTGGCTCGGTTTGAGGCTTTGCAGTGCATGCAGAATGTTACTGGGTACTTTGGGATTTTCTGCCCCCAATTGATCGATTAAACGCCCCACTTTCTTACGCATCAAATTTTCCTGTGAACCACATAGATTACATGGAATAATTGGAAAAGCCTGTTCTGTAGCAAAAGTAATAATATCTTTTTCCTGAACGTAGCACATGGGACGAATAACTATATGTTTTTTATTGTCGCTAAGTAACTTGGGAGGCATTGATCGGATATCGCCATTGTAGAAAATAGACATCATCAAGGTCCGAATCAGGTCATCACGATGGTGACCCAGAGCAATTTTATTAAAGCCTTTTTCTTCAGCATAGCGATAGATAATCCCGCGTCGTAAACGGGAGCATAGAGAACAATAAGTTTTGCCTTCAGGAACTTTTTCTTTGACTATGCTGTAAGTATCGCGAGTAAGGATTTCATGGGGAATATTTTTATCTGCGAGCCAGTTGCGCAGCGTAGAATCATCCCAGCCTGGTTGTGCTTGATCCAGGGTAAAAGCAAATATCTCAAATTTATTACCGGAACGGCGTCGCAGATGCTCAAGAATAGTTAACATGGTAAAAGAATCTTTACCACCTGACAGGCAGACCATAACACGGTCCCCACGCTGAATCATATTAAAATCAGCAATTGCTTTACCCGTGTAATGCAATAATTTTTTTTCAACTAAAGATAAATTCGAAGACATATAACAACCTGAATATGTTATTTGGAGGCATCACTTGCTACAGAGTCGAATCCTTTTACTCTTGTAGTAGCTAACCAGGAATTAACCAGCTCTAAATCATTTACATTTAATGTGCCGGCAAGGTATTTTAACGTGAGCATTGAGTTAATCAAATTATATTGATCACTTGCTAATTGCTGTTGGGCTTCAAAAAGCCGTTGTTGTGCATTAACCACATCAACCATGGTACGCGTACCGACCTCAAATTGAGCTTCAGTGCTATCCAGAGAGTTCTTCTGGGATATAATGGTCTGTCTGTCCGCTTTTACTTTACTGATTCCATCCGTAATTGTATTAAACGCGATCCGACTGTTTACTACTACATCCCGGTAAGTTTGCTCCACTTGCTCACTGCTACCCTGGAAATTAAATTGCGCCTGACGTGTTTGTGATTGAACCAAACCGCCTTGAAAAATCGGGAAGTTCATCGCTAAGGCAACGTTTGCCTGGGTTTGCTTGGCAGGAACGAAAAAGGTGTCAGGACCATTGGCCATATTACGGGTTTGCGTTGCATTACTTTGAATCGCAAAAACGGGCCAGTTACCGGCAGATAATGCCTTGACGTTTTCTTTGGCTACCTCAAGATTGTATTTTGCTGCATATAATTTATAGTTTTGTTTGAGTCCTGTATCAATCCACTGATTTACATCATTAGGTTCGGGTTTAACCAAGGGAATGGTGCTATCACGCAAGCGTGCCAGGGATTCATAAACGTGATTGGTTAACTTTCTTAAGTTTTCACTTTGATTGATTTGATTGTTACGGGCAGAAATAACTGTGGCAATAGATTGATCGTAGGCAGCTTTCGCTTCATAAACGGAGGTAATAGCATCCAATCCTACATTAAAACGCTGGGTTGCTTGATCAAATTGACGTTTGTTTGCCCGCTTCTTGGCTTCAGCAAATTCCAGGGTATCTTTAGCGAGTAATACATCAAAATAAGCTTTTGCTGTTCTTAAAATTAAATTTTGAGCTGCATCATTAAAGGTAGCTTGTGATGCTTTTACTGACGCTTTGGCTTGTTGCACCTTGGCCCATGCCTGATAATTAAAAACAGCCTGAGAAGCGGTTACTTGCCATTGAGTATTACCATAATAAACATTAGCACTAAAGCTACCATCTGATATGAGCTGAACGTTTCGTCCTGCCTGGCTGTTAATACCAACTTGGGGGAAAAGGGCTGCTCTAGCTTGAGGAATAGCTTCTGTGCTGGACATATAAGTATCATATGCATTTTTAAACACAGTATCATTTTCAAGAGCTTGTTTGTAGATGTCCATAAGGTCTATTGCAAAAGCAGGTGCTGATAGACTCAGAGTGACTATACAAAGGAACAGCGATTTTTTCATTCAAACTTCCTAGAATACAAATTCTTTTGGTTTTAATTGATCCAAAAGAGGAGGAATATCAGTTTCAAAAAGCATGGTTTTTTGCCAGACGTCATTATGATCCAAGCTATATAAAAACGCTTGCATTGCTGGGGATTTACCCTCTATGGCGAATAATTTCCCACCTGGCAGTATTTGAAGCTTGTGTGTTTTGGTGAGTTTTTCTATTGCACCAGTATACACCACTATGTCGTAGGGCGCTTTTTCCAGCCAGCCATGACAGGCATCACCGGTAAGTAATTCTACATTATCACAATGATGGGCTTCTAATTTACGCGCAGCACTTGACGTAAATTCAGGATAATAATCAATGCTGATTACTTTTTTACATAATTTGCTTAGCATGGCGGTGAAAAATCCACTACCTGTACCCACTTCCAATACGGTCTCAGTTCCAAGGAGTTCAAGTCCTTGTAATATTTTTCCCTCTTCAAGGGGCGTTAACATTCGCTGGCCGTGAGCTAAGGGAATTTGCATGTCTGAATAAGCAAAATGGGCTAGATGTTCGGGGACAAATTCATGACGAGGAATTATGTCATATAAATTGAGGATGGACTCGTTTAAAACATCGCCTGTTCTTAGCTGTTGTTTGACCATATTAATGCGTGCACTGTGATTGCTCATTTGTTCTACCGAGTTAATTTTGGTTGATAGGTTAAAACTTTGGCTCGATTTTAGCAAGAATTTAGCGCTCGTGCTAAGAATAATATTGGAAAATAAAAAGTTCTGATTTTTCTTAATAGCATTTCATGGTGACAATGTCTAAAATTTGGTATTATTTTCAATTTTATTTATCCCAAGGAGAGTACAGTGCTT
Source organism: Legionella maioricensis (assembly GCF_023618015.1). GTDB lineage: Bacteria > Pseudomonadota > Gammaproteobacteria > Legionellales > Legionellaceae > Legionella > Legionella maioricensis. The sequence continues at coordinate 15,636 of NZ_JAJKBJ010000007.1, read as the reverse complement.
GAGCGATTCATTAATTTTTTGCAAACTGAACTGGAAACACTCAAGGAAGAAGGCTTATTTAAATCAGAGCGCGTCATTTCCAGCAAGCAACAAGCAGATGTAATGGTAAATGATAAAGAGGTGATTAATCTTTGTGCTAATAACTATTTGGGTTTGGCCAATGACCCTCAATTAATTGCTGAAGGAAAGAAAGCTCTGGATCTATATGGTTATGGTATGGCCTCCGTTCGTTTTATTTGCGGGACTCAAACACCTCATAAACAACTAGAAAAAAAAATCAGTCAGTTTTTAGGTAAAGAAGATACTATACTTTATTCTTCTTGTTTTGATGCCAATACAGGTCTTTTTGAAACCTTGTTAGGTGAAGAAGATGCTATTATCAGTGATGCATTAAATCATGCCAGCATTATTGATGGGGTCAGGTTATGTAAGGCTGCTCGATACCGATATGCTAATAACGATATGAAAGCATTGGAAGAGCAATTAATCGCCGCTAAAAATGCACGTTTTCGTTTGATTGCTACAGATGGCGTTTTTTCTATGGATGGCATTTTGGCAAATCTGCCTGCTATTTGTGAATTGGCTGATAAGTATGATGCTATGGTCATGGTTGATGACTCGCATGCTGTTGGTTTTATGGGAAAAACAGGTAGGGGAACTCCAGAGCATTTTGGGGTGAGCGACCGAATTGATATTGTTACAGGAACTCTGGGTAAGGCTTTAGGTGGGGCTTCCGGTGGTTATACTGCAGCGAATAGTGTCATTATTGAATGGCTGCGCCAACGTTCCAGGCCTTATTTATTTTCTAATACCTTGGCTCCAGTGATTGCCCATACATCCTGCGCGGTTTTAGATAATTTGAGTACTAGTAATAGTTTGGCTGAAAAATTAAAAAGTAATAGCCGTTATTTTCGCGAAGGGATGACTCAACTAGGCTTCAAGCTCATTCCGGGGGAGCATCCGATCATCCCGGTGATGTTGGGGGATGCCAGTTTAGCTGGGCGCCTCTCTAATCGTTTATTAGAATTAGGTATCTATGTGGTTGGTTTTTCTTATCCTGTTGTACCTAAAGGATTAGCCCGTATTCGTACTCAGATGTCTGCTGCACTGGAAGTACATCATTTAGATAAAGCACTACAGGCATTTGAAACAGCGGGTAAAGAATTTTCAGTTATATAACTGCATCTAAAATCTATTATTTTGGGGAACTACATGAAATCATTAGTCAAAGCAAAAAGAGAACCTGGGATTTGGATGCATGATGTTCCTGTTCCGGAGTGTGGCGTAAACGATGTATTAATTAAAATTAAAAAAACAGCAATTTGCGGCACGGATATCCACATCTATTCCTGGGATGAGTGGGCTCAAGCTACCATTCCCGTTCCTATGACTGTGGGACATGAGTTTTATGGGGAAATTGTAGAAGTTGGCCAGGAAGTCCAAGGATTAAAAGTTGGGCAAAGAGTTTCTGGCGAAGGGCATATAACCTGCGGATTTTGTCGTAATTGCCGTGCCGGAAAACGTCATTTATGCCGTAATACTCTGGGTGTTGGCGTGAATAGACCAGGATGTTTTGCCGAATATTTGGTTCTTCCTGCATCGAATGTTATTGTCCTTCCAGATAATATTACCGGAGATCAGGCTTCCATTTTTGATCCATTAGGAAATGCGACTCATTGTGCCCTTGCTTTTGATGTCGTCGGAGAGGACGTGTTAATTACTGGCGCAGGTCCCATTGGAATTATGGCTGCTGCTATTGTCAGACATATAGGGGCTCGATACGTAGTCATTACCGATGTCAACGAGACTCGTCTGGAATTAGCCAGAAAAATGGGAGTCACTAAAGCGGTCAATGTCAGACATGAAAAATTAAGTGATGTTGCTGCTGAATTAGGTATGCTAGAGGGCTTTGATATTGGTTTGGAAATGTCAGGAAATCCAACTGCTTTGAATGACCTAATGAAAGCCATGAATCATGGGGGCCATGTGGCCATGCTGGGTATTCCACCTAAGGAAACAGCAATAGATTGGAATCAGGTCATTTTTAAAGGTTTAGTCATTAAAGGGATTTATGGTCGTGAAATGTATGAAACCTGGTATAAAATGATCGCCATGATCCAAAGTGGTTTGAATATTGAACCGGTGATGACGCATCATTTTCCGGTAGATGATTATCAAGAAGCGTTTGAAATTATGGCGTCTGGTCAATCTGGCAAAGTCATTCTTGATTGGTAGCAGTTTTTAAAGAGGTAGAATATTTTATGGCACAATACATTTTCACCATGAATCGTGTGAGCAAAATTGTTGAAAATCAGCGGTTTATTTTAAAAGATATTTCATTAAGTTTTTATCCAGGGGCCAAAATTGGTGTTTTAGGTTTAAATGGATCAGGAAAGTCAACGTTGTTACGTATTATGGCTGGCGTTGATACTCATTTTGAAGGAGAAGCAAGGCCTCAGCCAGGAATTAAAATTGGTTATCTTGCCCAGGAACCCGAAGTGGATCTGGAAAAAACTGTTCGCGAGGTGGTGGAAGAAGGCGTCGCGGAAATGAAAGAAAAATTAGCTCGTTTTGATGCAATAAGCATGCGCTTTGCAGAACCAATGAGTGATGATGAAATGAATACCTTGCTTGCGGAGCAAGGTGAGTTGCAAAATGAAATAGAAGCTGGCGGCGGCTGGGATTTGGATAGAAAATTGGAAATTGCTGCAGACGCTTTAAGACTGCCTGATTGGGACGCTGTTATAGGTAAATTATCAGGGGGCGAACGTCGACGTGTCGCTTTGTGCCGTTTGTTACTGTCTAATCCTGATATGCTGTTACTTGACGAACCGACTAACCATTTGGATGCAGAAAGCGTTGCCTGGTTAGAGCATTACCTGGAAGGATTTCCAGGAACAGTGGTCGCCATTACGCATGATAGGTACTTCCTTGATAATGCTGCTGAATGGATTCTGGAATTAGACCGCGGAGAAGGGTTCCCGTATAAAGGCAATTACACTGCCTGGCTAGAGCAAAAAGAAGAGCGCTTGAGCATGGAGAAAAAACAGGAAGACTCTCATCAGCGTTCTATTAAAGCAGAATTGGAGTGGGTTCGTACTTCACCGAAAGGACGGCATGCTAAAAATAAAGCACGATTAGCCCGTTTTGAAGAAATGAATTCCAAAGAATTCCAAAAACGTAACGAAACCAATGAGATTTATATTCCGCCAGGTGAGCGTTTGGGTGATCTGGTGCTTGAAGGCGAAAAAATCTGTAAATCCTTCGGTGATCGAATCTTAATTGATAACCTGGATTTCAAATTGCCAAAGGGCGGTGTGCTTGGGATTATTGGACCGAATGGCGCGGGTAAGTCTACTTTCTTGAAAATGATTACTGGTCAAGAAGAGCCGGATAGCGGTACTATTCGTATCGGAGATACGGTGAAATTGGCTTATGTAGATCAGATGCGTGATAATCTGGATGCAAACAATTCAGTCTGGCAAGAAATTTCGGACGGTCACGACATCATGCAAGTAGGTAGTTTTCAAATGCCTTCTCGAGCTTATGTTGGGCGATTTAATTTTAAAGGCACCGATCAACAAAAGAAAATGTCACAACTGTCTGGGGGAGAGCGAAACCGAGTCCATTTAGCGAAACTGCTAAAAAGCGGCGGCAACGTATTATTACTTGACGAACCCAGTAATGATTTGGATGTAGAAACTTTACGTGCTTTGGAAGATGCTGTTCTTAATTTCCCTGGCTGTGCGATTGTGATTTCGCATGATAGGTGGTTTTTAGATCGTATTTGCACTCACTTGATGGCTTTTGAAGGCGATTCACAAATCACCTTTTTTGAAGGAAATTACAGTGATTATGAAGAGGACAGAAAGCGTCGTTTAGGTGATGAAGCGAACAAACCATCGCGAATCAAGTATCGACGATTAAAGGATTAGCTAATTATTGAAAATCAGTAACTTCTCAACAATCTGAGGAAACTACGTCATCCCGAACGTAGTGAGGGATCTCCCGATTTAAGGCACAGAGCCATTTTTCAGGAGATCCCTCATTGCGTTCGGGATGACGTTTCCCGGGGTTACTGAGAAATTACGTAAATCACGCTCTTCAGAACCCTGACCGGATTTGAGGAACACTATTTTTTGTGGAGATAAAATTTAAATGAACAAGTTGTTTTGGGTGGCTTTATTGCTGTGTCTTGGTTTGACTGCGTGTGTTGAATACGATGAATCTACTTTAATTACCGATGATGCTGGTTATGTACATAGAACGACTCACTATCTAAGAGATAAAAGAGGCCGAGATTATTTCCCTATGCAAATTAAAGCTTCTGGTGAGCGACAATTCATTTTTGATCCTAAAGCTTCTGCATGGGCTGCCTATGATGAAGAAGGCAAAAGGGTGATGACCGGAAGTGGTTCTGCCGGGGTTGATTTTTGTGAAGAAAATTCAGCTCAATCATGCCGGACTATAACTGGTACTTTCCGCATTTATAATAAGCGGGGAGCTGAATGTCGTTCTGGGGAATATCCTGTCGATACTAAAGGCGGGGCGAAAATGCCTTATTGCATGTATTTCTATCAAGGATTTACCATTCATGCTGCTTATGAGGTCCCTGAGCATCCATCAAGTCATGGTTGCGTGCGCATCCTTCCAAGTGCTGCTAAATGGCTTAATGAAGAGTTTATGCGTGTAGGTACTAAAGTAACTATATTAGCTTATCCTGATCAGAATGGTGTAAGTAAGCCAGCTGTGGCTCAGCGTTAACTATTGATATTCCAGGTTAAAGGCTGAGCGCCTTTAACCTGGATATGTCCCATCTTCTTATTCATTGCAGTGTCTTCTTGTTCAATCCATGCCGCGCGAACAACAATTAGTCAGGTATTAAAAACACCTTTCGGTTGTATATATTATGGCTACTGTGTAGAATTAATAGCAATGCGGTTTAATTTTGTCCATAATAATCGAGAGGTAAACAATGCCTAATGTCTCATTGGATCAGCTAGGTTTAAATATACCAACTATTACATTTCAACATGGTAATAAATTGGTAACAAGGCCAATCACTGATCATCCTCCCATTATTCAGAATACTGTTGCTGGCGCAATAGCATCAATCAATATCTTAAATCCAGGTTCATCACTTGCCCCCCCTGCAGTAATTGATGGTGTAAAAATGTTGCCTGCTGATGGTCACGTGCAAATGGAGGCTATGGCTGAATATATTTTTAAAATGTTCCAGCAGGGCATTGGTTTGCTGGCTCTCCAGGAAGTACCAAAAAAAGGTACAGCGAATTTCATTTCTTTAACTAATAAGTTGCGAAGTCTTGTTGGCACTTCAAACCTTATTAATGTAGACGATTTGGCTAACCAATGGTTACAAACGGGTAGTCATTCTTTTGGAACGTCTATTTTATGTAATCCCAGGATGTTTACTGTAGTCAAAGGCTGCTCGCCTGATTTGAATAATCGTGTAGGGTGCTATGATGTGCTTGCGGCAAATGGAGATATTATCCCTGTTGCCAATATTCATGGTGATTTCAACCAGCAAGCCCACACAGCACACTATATAGCGAGCTTTGATGGTTTTTGCTTAGGTGATGCAAATATAGCTTATCATACATACAGTCCTGTCTTCGATCCCAGTTCGCTACAATCTGTTGTACAACCAGAAATAGAAATAGAGGGCATAAGTCGAAAAGTGAATACTCTTGATTTTATCCAGGATACTTACAGTAAAAAACGAGCACCTGCCTTTACTCCCGATGTAAACGGTATTACTCCTGCATGGAAACTACAAGTTCCTACTGGGAACGACATTACTTCAGTACCTTCCGTATTCCAACCGGTAATTATACAGGTTGCTGCCGGCGAAGCGGCTTCTTTGCTGAGGGATTTCGCAAGCTATTTAATTAATAATAATAAGCATCATTTGTTCACTTCTGAGAGACATATTTCTGGTATTGATTTAAAAACACAGGCTCCCTACGTAACGGCTAATATAACCATCGGTAATAAAGAGGTTTATCAAGAATACCAGCAATTTCAATTTTTAGAGGCTCAGCAAAAAGCAGCGCTGAACTCGCAGGTTGGGCCAGCGCAGCTCGAAATCCCCGTAAGCTTAGGGGGCGATCAAGCGCAAAGATTTGAGCAAGATAAACAGCAAGTTCAACGGCAGTTTTTAGAGAGTTTAGCGACCCTTAACGAAAAATTGGAAACTCATGCTCAAGAAGGTTCTGCTGCTGATATAAAGGGCAGACAACTGTATCAGACTTTATTTACGGCACAAAATGTATTTTTCTCTCAGTTGACTCCAGAATTAGATGAGACCAGTATTAATATTCATATCGCTAATTTTCGCAGGGTTTGTGAGAACAATGTTAAGGATGCCGATAAAATAATGGGACATGGCTGGCTGTATCGCATTGCCGAAATTGCAATTAAAGCTGTAGGTGGGTTATTTACTGCAATAGGCATGGTCTTAGGTTCCATAGGAGGACAAGGTCTTCTTAAAGCGGAGCACCGCCAACTATACAAAGATACCTTTTTCACCTTGAACCAAACGGATTTGACTAAAGGCTTGCAAACATTTAAGCAAGAAGTACTGGGCAATGATGAAAATGATCCAGGACTACTCGATATAAATAATATAACCCCCGCAAAATAATCTGGTTACACAAGGAGTTGCTTGCCAGCTAGCAACTCCTTGTTGAGACAATGACGACTGTATCGGAATAATTTAACTAAAAAACTATAAAAGCTTAGAGAAGGTAGTAAAGAGGATATGGGAGGATGTCCTTTTCAAATAGTAATGTGCTTTCAGTTCAGACACGGCAGTTTTCCTTCCTCGAGTTCATGATTCTCTAACCCTCGATTTTTAATTTCAAATCTATAACGTCGACATTAATATTCACTTTACCGGTAGTAAACGGAATAGACGTATTATTGATTACCAATCGATTCTGAATGCTTGGATTGGAAATCAGATGTCCATACAACAGTTCAATAGATGTATTTTCATTAAAATGATAATCTCCAGAAAGCCCCAGAAAATATTGTGCATAGGAGGGAAAGGTAATCGTTCTAAGATTGTCTTTTTCTGGACCGCCATCTCTCATACCGATTAAAGTTAACCCCAGTTTTTTGGCCACTTGATTACGTACTGCGCCAATAAAGGCATAGGAGTTACCAAAATGCATGTCAAAAACAAAATTACTCATTGGCGGAGGAGCAGCCGTATTAAAAAGACGCACGTACTGATTGACACTCCAGTCTGAACGAAATCCTGTTACACTGATTAGCCACTTAGGATTGAAGATATGAACGTAATTTGCAACCATTGTGGTGGGCATGTAGAAGCTTAGCGCCAGATTTGGGTTCACCAACGGACCAAGAGTACTCGTTCCTTTTGTATTTTGCTTGATTCTCGAATAATAGGTAAAACCAAGGAAATTGGTTTCATTTATAATATAGGTAACGCCGGCATTAAACCCTGTGCCAAAACTGGAAGTTGGGTTAACAAGGTTTGCTGAAGTGAATTGACCTGTTGGAACTGCAAAATTCACTTCGTTATTTACTAAAAAATTAAAGTTTAAGCCGCCGCCAATTTGCCATTTTCGGCCCAGAGCGTATGAAAATTTGGGACTAACATCAACATCAGTCAGAAAATTTTGCGTATTGGCATAGCGAGTGAATGCATAAGTACCCCAATTCAAATGAGAATTGAACGGTTGAGTCACATCGAGGCCAAATACCGTTTTTTCATTAAAACGTTTCGCTAATCTACCATAGGGCATTGCTGTATAGGTTTGTGAATGATTTATTCCTGAGGCATATTGCAAGGTATTAAAATTCAAAACGCTGCCATTAAAGCCTAAATCCGCATAGGAGCCGCTAGAACCTATAAGAAATAACCCTTTTTTTACTTTAAACAATTCTGAGGGGTTGTTATAACTTATCCCAGCAAAATACTGGATCACGTTTGCATGTGCATTTAAGGCTAACATGCATAATACACCAACGGGTAATATGCGCATGATTTTCCTATAATTGAGCAGCATCCTTTAATACAGGATGCTGCATGTCCTTGTTAAATTAGTGAGTTGCGGGGGTATTCGCAGGTTGGTTTGTTGCAGGAGTCTCTGTTGGGGAGCCCGCAGTGTTAGATGGAGTTGGCGTTGCGCTGGTAGGGGCAGTTGTATTACCTGTTGCTTCATTAGGTGTAGTCGTACTGTTGGATTGCTGTAATGCATTGGAAGTAGAAGTGCGTGGAGTGGCGATCATTTGCGCAATACCCAGGTCTCCATTTACTTTACGACCAACAGTTAAATTAACGCTAAGCAATTGGGTCACTTTTTCTTTATCATTTTGATAAACAACTTGTAACGGCAAGGTGATTTTCCACTGATTATCTTTCGCTTCAGTCACTTGAGCTTGTCCGTCGAGCTGACTGCTCACGGTCAATTTTTGAGTTTTAATTGCGTCTAAATTACCTGATTTTTCCAACGCTGAACTAAAACCTGTCCATCCCTGATCTGTAAAACAAGCTTTTAGCTTTTGCATTTGAGTATCCAAACTGGTTGGATCAAAATCAAAGGCCTGAGTTGCTGCTTTTTCTGCCCAGGTTAAAACTAAAGACTGCTCTACAGTTTTAGTGCTTGCTGGAATTTTAAAGTCACAATTGATGACCGGAGCGGTCTGAGCTTGAGGTTGTACCGTGGTTTGCGTTTGTACTGCTGGTATTTGTTGTACTGGTTGGGTTTGCTGAGGATTTTGTATGTTTTGACCGGGTTGAACTACTTTAGGTTGACCCTGTTGGGTACCCTGAAGCGGCTGGGTATTAGAATTATTTTGAATAACAACCGGTTCTTGATTGCTTGGATTATTAGTCACAGGTGCGGTGGTTGAACCTGGAGTTTGTGATTGAGTAGGTTGTGGAGTGACCTCAGCTTGTACCTGCGTACAGATTAAAGTCAATAAAGCGCCCCACAGCATGGTTTTCCTCATGAAATACACTCCTTAATTAGTATCTAGCAATTCTGCGATAATAAGAGCCGCTAGTCTAGCAGTTTTTTGTTCCTGGTCTAGAGGCGGTGAAAGTTCAGCGATATCTATACTGACTACTTTGCCACTTTGTATGATGTATTTCAACAGGGGAAGGATTTGCCATGGAGTAAGACCCATAGTCTGAGGTGCGCTAACTCCTGGAGCGAAACACTCGGCTAAAACGTCTAGACAAATAGTTAAGTAAATATGGTCCAGATTTAACATAAAATCATCAAGAAATGCGATTTGCCAGGCCTGGCTTTTTTCATAGAGATCTTCTGCAAATAAATAGTTTACGTTCAGTTCACTGGCCCTTTGAAACAGGGTGGGGGTATTGCCAAACTTTTGAATACCTATACAACAATAGTCAAAGGGTAAATGATGTTCTTCACAAAAGGCAGCAATTTGAGAAAAAGGAGTACCTGAGGTACCTGGATCACCTTTTTGATAAGGGCGCAAATCAAAATGAGCATCAAAATTGATAATACCTAATTTGGAATAATGAGGTGCTAATCCTTGATAGTGAGCCCAGGCTATTTCGTGGCCGCCTCCCAACGCAATAGTTTTATGGCCGTGTTGATGACAAAACTGAATTAACTCAGCGAATTGATATTGTGCCAATTCCAGAGCGTCTCCTTCACAAATAATAGAACCCAGATCAAGATAGGAAGCATCCATTGGACAGGGCAACTTGGCCAGTTGATTTTTTATTTGATCTGGACCTAGTTTTGCCCCCGGTCTTCCCTGATTGCGAATGACCCCGGCATCGCTGGCAAAACCCAGAAAAATAGTTTTTTTATCTCCTGTAATCAGTTCATTTTGATGTTTAATAAAAGTGATTTTTTGAAAAAATCGCTCTGCATTTAAGGTGTCTTTTCGACCTTGCCAAAGCGAGGGATTGGCTGGTTGATAATTGGAAAGGTTTTCAAACATCAGATTCTCCTGTATTTAACATTTGATGTATCTATAATACAAACTATTTTTGTAACATCTTCATAACCTTGGAAAACGTCATCTCCAACAAAAGCACGTCATCTCGAGCATTAGCGAGAGATCTCCTGGGGCAGCGCGGTGCCAGCAAATGGAGATCCTTCACTGCGTTCAGGATGACGTTTCTCTGCGTTAATCCCCCATCTGCAACAAAAGCACGTCATCTCGAGCATTAGCGAGAGATCTCCTGGGGCAGCACGGTGCCAGCAAATGGAGATCCTTCACTGCCTTTAGGACGGCGTTTCTCTGCGTTAATCCCCCATCTGCAACAAAAGCACGTCATCTCGAGCATTAGCGAGAGATCTCCTGGGGGCAGCACGGTGCCAGCAAATGGAGATCCTTCACTGCCTTTAGGACGGCGTTTCTCTGCGTTAATCCCCCATCTGCAACAAAAGCACGTCATCTCGAGCATTAGCGAGAGATCTCCTGGGGCAGCACGGTGCCCCAGCAAATGGAGATCCTTCACTGCGTTCAGGATGAAGTTTCTCTGCGTTAATCCCCCATCTGCAACAAAAGCACGTCATCTCGAGCATTAGCGAGAGATCTCCTGAGGCAGCACGGTGCCAGCAAATGGAGATCCTTCACTGCGTTCAGGATGACGTTTCTCTGCGTTAATCACCCATCTGCAACAAAAGCACGTCATCTCGAGCATTAGCGAGAGATCTCCTGAGGCAGCACGGTGCCAGCAAATGGAGATCCTTCACTGCCTTTAGGACGGCGTTTCCCATAATTTATAAGTAGTGACCTATTTTCGCCACAACCGGCTTTCAATTGGGATAAAAATATCCCAAGTTCGTCTAATGTCTGTTATTATCTGCACCTATTAATTGATAGCATATGAGAATAGCATGTTTATTATTACCGGCGGGGGCAGCGGAATAGGAAAAGCCTTGGCTTTAGCCTTAGCAAAACGCGGTAAATCAGTATTAATTGTTGGGCGCCGCGAGCAATTATTAGAAGAAACAGCTTCTTTCTCTTCCTTAATTAAGTATTTTTGTGCTGATGTATCCACAAGTGAAGGCCTCCATTCAATTAAAACATTTATAGACAATATACCGCAAATTGAAGGATTGGTTAATAATGCAGGAACTATCGCTCCTCTTGCTGCTATCAAAGACATCCAGCTGGAAGAATGGCATCGCGCATTGAATACTAATCTGGATGCGCCTCTTTTTTTACCGCAAATTCTCTATGATAAATTGACTAATGGTCGGGTTTTAAATATTGGTTCTGCAGCTGCTTATTTTGCAGTTAAGGGATGGACTGCGTATTGCGTTTCTAAAGCAGCTTTAGCCATGCTGACTCAATGCTGGCAACTGGAATCCAAATCAGTTTTCTTTGCTAGTGTGAAACCTGGAATAATAGATACCGAAATGCAGGCTATTATCAGACAGGGTAGCAATATGGCTCCTGAAGATGTTGATTTTTATAAACGCCTAAAGCAAAACAATAGGCTAATAACGCCAGAAACCGCAGCTGAATTTTTGACTTGGTTATTATTGGATATTGATCGGGACACCTATATATCTCAGGAATGGGATATTTATGATACTGCTCATCACGTTGATTGGTTAAGATCACCACATCAAGTATTGCACTGGGAATTCTAATGTTTACCTGCGATAAACTATTATTTAATGCCACTACTATCGACCCTCAAGGTTTGCAATTACATAACCAGTCTATAGCTATTAAGAATGGCAGGATAGAATGGTGTGGATTAATGACCGAATTACCTTTGCACTTTCTTGAAGGGGCACAAGTCAAAGAAGATTGTCGAGGACAATTAGTCACCCCAGGTTTAATCGATTGCCACACTCATTTAGTTTATGCAGGAAATAGAGCCGCCGAATTCAAATTAAAATTGGAAGGCGTAAGTTACGCTGAAATTTCCAAAGCCGGGGGGGGAATATTATCTACAGTTCATCAGACGCGTACTGCATCAGAAGAGGAATTAATTGAGCAATCCTTACCAAGAGTTCTTGCCCTGAGAAATGAAGGAATAACTACTGTTGAAATTAAGTCTGGCTATGGTTTGGACCTGCCCAACGAACTTAAAATGCTTCGCGTGGCCAGACGTTTGGGAGAGTTAGCTGGATTAAGAGTCAAAACAACTTTTCTGGGTGCCCATGCCATAGCCCCTGAATATAAAGGAAACAGCCAGGCTTATGTTGATTATCTGTGCCGTGACATGTTGCCGGCGGTAAAAGAAGCGGCTTTAGCAGACGCCGTGGACGTTTTTTGTGAATCCATTGCTTTTTCCCTAAAACAGACAGAACAAATTTTTCTTGCTGCTCAGGCCTTAAATTTGCCTATAAAATGTCATGCAGAACAATTATCTAATCTGGGCGCGAGCGTGCTGGCAGCACAATTTGGGGCCTTATCTTGCGATCATTTGGAGTTTCTGGATGACAAAGGAGCTTTTGCCATGGCGAAAACCAATACCGTTGCGGTGTTGCTTCCCGGTGCTTATTATTTTCTGCGCGAAAAAAATAAACCCCCGGTAGAATTATTACGTCAGGCAGAAGTCGGTATCGCTATTGCGACGGACAGTAATCCTGGTTCCTCTCCAACGACCTCTTTATTATTAATGATGAGTATGGCCTGCCAATTGTTTTCCTTGTCAGTACCTGAAGTATTGGCTGCGGTGACTTTTCAGGCAGCCAGAGCTTTAGGATTAGATAAAGAAGTAGGCAGTATTGCCCGAGGTCAGGTTGCTGATTTAGTTTTATGGTCTATCAATGATAGCGCGGCTCTATGCTATTATTTTGCATATCCACTTCCGCATCGAACAATGATTGCGGGGGAATGGGTATCAATTTAAAAATACTTATTAGGAGTAAAATGATGAAATACCCATCTAAGTGTTCATTAAAAATATGTTTTTCTTTAGGGCTCTTGTTGAATGTGGCAGTAGTTCAGGCAATTACTCCGGTAACGATTAAAAAAGAAACTCCTGATTACATCCTTGATATTAAATATCCTCAAGGATTTCAATCGGCCGATGTGAATTCGGTGATTAAAAACTTTATAGAAAAAACGCAAAAACAGTTCATGGAGGAATTGGCCGAGGATGCAAATACCCCTGCCGATGCACCTGGAAAAACGGGTTTAAATATTACTTATTCATTGCCCTATAAGTCTAAAAATGCACTGAGTGTTCGTTTTAATGTGTCCATCTACCATCGAGGTGCCGCCCACCCATCGAATACTGTGGTAGTAGAAAATTTTGTGGCAGGTCACCCGGTTAAATTGGCTGATTTATTCATTTCTGGAGCTAATTATTTAAAACCAATAGCTGCATTTTGTAACAAAGCTATCACCGCGAAAAAAATATCCGATGAGAAATGGATTAACGAAGGGACTAAGCCCGTTGAGAAAAACTACCAGGTCTGGTCTTTCAACGATAAAGGAATCGACATTATATTTAATAATTATCAAGTTGCTGCCTATGTCTATGGAGAACAAACGGTTGCTATCCCTTTAGCTACCCTTTCTTCCATGATTAAGCCTAAACTTTCTGAAACCGTGTGGAGTCATTAATGACCGATACACCCTTTATAGCGGCAAATAAAAATGTGGCAGAGTTAACCTTTCGAGTGATCCTTCTCGCCATTATACTCACCGTATTACTGGCTATGTCTAATGCCTATCTGGCACTTAAATTAGGAATTTTAACTTCTGCCTCAATTCCTGCCGCTATTATTTCAATGGGTATTTTGCGTTTCTTCCGCAACTCTACCATCCTTGAAAATAATGCGGTGCAAACGGCAGCATCTGCTGGAGAGGCTGTGGCTGGAGGTATTGTTTATACCATTCCAGCACTTATTATCATTGGGTTCTGGGATCATTTTGATTATCTGACTAATTTTTTTATCGCTGCTTGCGGCGGTATTTTAGGCGTTTTATTTTCCATTCCTCTACGCCGTATTTTAGTTCATGAGCAAGCATTAAAATTTCCTGAAGGGCGTGCTATTGCTGAGGTATTGAAATCATCGGCTGATAAAGTAGGAATAAAAGATATCTTTATTGGTGGTGCAATAGGCGGTTTTATTGAGTTATTACAAATTGGGTTTAAGTTAATTGCCAGTAGTTGGAGTTATTGGTTTGTAGTGAAACGTTCCTTATTCGGTTTAGGAGCCGGCTTTTCTGCAACCATGATAGGTGCTGGTTATCTCGTCGGTCATGATATGGCCATTAGCATCTTTTTAGGAGCAGTGATTTCCTGGTTGATTGCTTTACCCATAGTCAGTCAATTTTATCCGGAATTTTTAAATCAATACCCACCTGAGCAAGCCTCTTCATTATTATGGAGTAGTGAAATGCGCTATTTGGGAATTGGCGCTATGCTGTTTGCCGGGACGTGGACATTCTTTAAATTGATAAAACCTTTATCTAAAAGCATCAGCATTTCTTTTCGGGCCTTTATTTCCAAAGGAAAGGCAGACACAGACTTACCACGTACTGATAAAGACATCCCTATGCCCTTTATTCTAATGGGTGTTGGATTAATGGCTGCGGTATTGTTTTTATTTTTCCAATTTATATTTCCCCTGGAACAAGTCGGTTTAGATAATGATTATTCGCCGACCGTAATATTTTGCGGGGTGCTGTATGTGTTATTTATTGGTTTTTTATTTTCAGTCATTACTGCTTATTTTTCAGGAATGGTAGGCGTTACTGCAAGTCCTGGCAGCTCAGTAGTTATTTCCGGGATGTTATTCGCCGCCTGGTTATTACTGACGGTGATTGATCATCTGTTGCCCCTTCCACTAAATGCCCATCAAATCCAGGCGGCCGAAGCGATTACCATTATAATAGGATCGGTGGTTACTGGTATTGCCGCTATTGCTAATGACAACACTCAAGATTTAAAAGTGGGGCAACTAGTCGGTGCCACTCCCTGGAAACAACAAGTCATGCTGTTATTAGGGGTGGTGGTCTCTTCATTAGTCATTCCACCTGTAATGCAGTTATTGTTTAATGTATATGGGATTGCGGGGGTAATGCCTCATCCTGGCATGGATATAAGCCAGTCTTTGCCTGCTCCAACAGCGGCATTAATGGCTGCGATTACCGAAGCAGTATTTCGAAACTCACTCCCCTGGACCATGATGCTAATTGGTTCCTGTGTTATTTTATTAGCTCTCTTTTTAAATTACATTCTTAAATTAAAACGCTTTATTAATTTATCTATTTTAGGGATAGCGATAGGGATGTATTTGCCGCTGGCTTCTTCTTTTCCCTTGTTTATCGGCGGTATGATTGCTTTGTTTGTCCAGAAACGTCTGGAACGAACAAAAATGACTGAGGAAGAATCGGTTACACGAAAACAAAAGGGGACGCTCATAGCCTGTGGACTGGTTGCCGGTTCTGCCATTATGGACGTACTATTAGCCATTCCATTTTCTATTTTGCATAGCCCTGATGCCTTACAGTTAGCCGGCCCCGGTTGGAAAGAAACAGGCGCCGCGTATCTGGGGGTATTATCCACCTTACTCCTGGCCTGGTGGATAAATCGAAGAGTGTGCATCAATAAAATTTGAAACCCCAAAAAGGGTGGCCTGGATTAGGCGAAGCCGAAATCCGGGTTTCAACTTCAGT
>NZ_JAJKBJ010000068.1 GCF_023618015.1 Legionella maioricensis | reverse complement strand
AAAATCTTAACCTTATATCAGTATCACCTTGATAATATCCCGCCATACATACCCTTAGGCCATGCGGTTACTTATGCCATCGTGTACCAAATGTCCCGTCAACGATTCATATGGAGTTATCATGTGGTTCTTGAGAAATTCCTGCATCAATTTGCTTTTATTACCTGTTTCATGTCATTAATTATCTTAAAAGATATTGCAGGTTTTCTTTGCTATTTGTTTTTTTTATTTATCGTAAGACAGAGAAAGAAACCTTTATTTTATTTGACTATGTTCGCTGTAACATACTATTTAGAGATGTTAGGTACACTGACTTCAGCATGGTCCTATTATTTTGCTCTTGGAAATCATCCTAACTATCCTTCAACATCAGTGACGCCCTGTGGTATCGCCGGTATTTATATGCTCGTTGATATTTCCAGCAATTCGATATATCTCCATGTGAAAAAATTTAAAAAAAACCTTCTCAAAAAAGAGAAGTCAAATACAACGAGGTATACCAGAACATTGAACCATTTATGA
>NZ_JAJKBJ010000067.1 GCF_023618015.1 Legionella maioricensis | reverse complement strand
CAACGGTTATGGTCATTTCACTGTGGGTTCTAATGGGGCTTGGACTTATACCACCGATACGGCGCACAATGAATTTGTGGCCGGCAGCACTTACACCGATACTTTAACGGTGACTTCCGCCGATGGTACTACTTCAACGATTACGGTGAATATTTTAGGTACGAATGATGCCGCGGTGATCACTCCTGCAAGCGTGACTTTAACCGAGAGCAATGCGATTTTAACTACGGGTGGCACTTTGGCCATTAGTGATGTGGACAGTCCTGCGACTTTTGTAGCGCAAACTAATGTGGCCGGTAGTAACGGTTATGGTCATTTCACGGTGGGTGCGGATGGAGTGTGGTCTTATACTACCGATACCGCACACAATGAATTTGCCGCTGGCACCACTTACACCGATACCTTAACGGTGACTTCCGCCGATGGTACTACTTCCACCATTACGGTGAATATTGTAGGTACTAATGATGCAGCAGTGATTACTCCCGCGGTGGCTAATTTAACTGAAACGAACGCCATTTTA
>NZ_JAJKBJ010000066.1 GCF_023618015.1 Legionella maioricensis | reverse complement strand
GATGGTACTACTTCGACCATTACCGTCAATATTGTAGGTACCAATGATGCGGCAGTGATTACTCCCGCGGTGGCTAATTTAACTGAAACGAACGCCGTGTTAACGACGGGTGGTACTTTAGCCATTAGTGATGTGGACAGTCCTGCGATTTTTATAGCACAAAATAATGTGGCCGGTAGTAACGGTTATGGTCATTTCACGGTGGGTGCGGATGGAGTGTGGTCTTATACTACCGATACCGCGCACAATGAATTTGTGGCAGGCAGCACTTACACCGATACTTTAACGGTGACTTCCGCCGATGGTACTACTTCAACGATTACGGTGAATATTTTAGGTACGAATGATGCCGCGGTGATCACTCCTGCAAGTGTGACTTTAACCGAGAGCAATGCGATTTTAACCACGGGTGGTACTTTAGCGATTAGCGATGTAGACAGTCCTGCGACTTTTGTAGCGCAAAATAATGTGGCCGGTAGCAACGGGTACGGTCATTTCACCGTAGGTTCTAACGGGGCTTGGACTTATACCACG
>NZ_JAJKBJ010000065.1 GCF_023618015.1 Legionella maioricensis | reverse complement strand
TTTCACGGTGGGTGCGGATGGAGTTTGGTCTTATACTACCGATACGGCGCATAATGAATTTGCAGCCGGCACCACCTATACCGATACTTTAACGGTGACTTCCGCCGATGGTACTACTTCAACGATTACGGTGAATATTTTAGGTACGAATGATGCTGCGGTGATCACTCCTGCAAGTGTGACTTTAACCGAGAGCAATGCGATTTTAACCACGGGTGGTACTTTAGCCATTAGTGATGTGGACAGTCCTACAACCTTTGTGGCGCAAACTAATGTGGCTGGTAGCAACGGGTACGGTCATTTCACGGTGGGTGCGGATGGAATTTGGTCTTACACTACCGATACGGCGCATAATGAATTTGCCGCTGGCAGCACTTACACCGATACTTTAACAGTGACTTCCGCTGATGGTACTACTTCCACCATTAGCGTCAATATTGTAGGTACCAACGATGCCGCGGTGATCACTCCTGCAAGTGTGACTTTAACCGAGAGCAATGCGATTTTAACCACGGGTGGTACTTTAGCGATTAGCGATGTAGACAGTCCTACGACCTTTGTGGCGCAAACTAATGTGGCTGGTAGCAACGG
>NZ_JAJKBJ010000064.1 GCF_023618015.1 Legionella maioricensis | reverse complement strand
CTTTGTGGCGCAAACTAATGTGGCAGGCAGCAACGGTTACGGTCATTTCACCGTAGGTTCTAATGGGGCTTGGACTTATACTACCGATACCGCGCACAATGAATTTGTGGCCGGCACTACCTATACCGATACTTTAACGGTGACTTCCGCCGATGGTACTACTTCAACGATTACGGTGAATATTGTAGGTACCAATGATGCGGCAGTGATTACTCCCGCGGTGGCTAATTTAACTGAAACGAACGCCGTGTTAACCACGGGTGGTACTTTAGCCATTAGTGATGTGGACAGTCCTGCGACTTTTGTAGCGCAAACTAATGTGGCTGGCAGCAACGGCTATGGTCATTTCACCGTGGGTTCTAATGGGGCTTGGACTTATACCACGGATACGGCGCACAATGAATTTGTGGCAGGCAGCACTTACACCGATACTTTAACGGTGACTTCCGCTGATGGTACTACTTCCACCATTACCGTCAATATTGTAGGTACCAATGATGCGGCAGTGATTATTCCCGCGGTGGCTAATTTAACGGAAACGAACGCCGTTTTGACTACGAGCGGTACTTTAGCCATTAGCGATGTGGACAGTCCTGCGACTTTTGTAGCACAAAATAATGTGGCTGGC
>NZ_JAJKBJ010000063.1 GCF_023618015.1 Legionella maioricensis | reverse complement strand
TGTAGATGTTAGATATTTCGCTGACAAAATTGTAACAATATAATTTTGTTGGAGGAATAATGAGAAGAACAACGGAAGATGAAACTCTCAAAAGGAATTACATTCAGAAATGGCGATTTTTAATACGAGAGTATGAATTAACGAAAGAGAAGAAGCATCCACATTTCAAGTTTGTTGGCGATTTTTATAAACATCATAATACAAATCGTCAGACCTTTCTAAAATACTACAACCGCTATAAGGTAGAGCGGTTAGATAGCCAATTACTGCCACAAAAACGAGGACCTAAATGGAAGACCCGTAGGCCTTTACCGTTAATTGAACAAAAAGTTATCGAGGAACGCATTAAAGGAAATAATCGTTACGAAATCCATGCTATTTTAAAACCTAAATTAAAATCACATACTCCCAGCCCGTCAGGAGTGTATGCTATATTGCGACGAGAACATTTAAATCGATTAAAGCCCAAAATGAAAGCGAATAAACGTCAAATCATTAAAGAACGAGCCGGTGAGTTAGGTCATATCGATTGCCATTACCTAAGTAAAGACTTAATTGTTAATAGTACTAAACGTTATTATTTAGTATGTGTTATTGATGATTGTAGCCGTCTGGCCTGGGCTGAAGTGGTCGAGGATATTAAAAGTTTGACTGTGATGTTTGCCGCCCTTAAGTCTATTAATTTACTTCATGCGGAATACCGCATTCAAT
>NZ_JAJKBJ010000062.1 GCF_023618015.1 Legionella maioricensis | reverse complement strand
TGTCCAATAACTCGGTCACGAAGGAATACGTCAATGAACATGAGGCATCCAATAAATCCTCACCGATTCATGTATTGGGTAATCAGATGAAACGTGAAGTGAAAATCTACAGTATTAATTTTCTTGATTCGCTTTTAGCTAATGAAGAAGACCTGCACAAAGATCACCATGCTCTTGCAGAAGTGGTATTTAGTCTGGTGGATACCGACAAGATGAGTGGCAAATCCACCTCAACACATTACAACGCCATGATTTCATGGAACTACACTGCCCCACCCACATCACCCGAAGCGCGTTGGCAAAATTGGGATGGCTTTGAAGTGACCCGTTACAGCAAACAACCAAGAGCAGCGGAGGCTCATGCATGAATAAATTATTAATTAGTCTCGCCTGTCTTATTCCTTTGACAGGCCTTCACGCACAAAATAATCCCAAAGCCATGCCTCAGGATGTACGCATCAAACAAGTAGCTTATCGTGATAATGATGTGGTACCCGTTCATGGAGTACCCTTTACAACCACTCAAATTCAATTTGCGGAAAAAGAAGAAGTGTTAGACATTGAGGGAGGTGATACCACCGCATGGATGGTCACCAATCACCCCGAACTAGGCAACATCGTATTTATAAAGCCCACTTCATTTGATTCCAATACCAATATGACGGTGATTACCAATAAACATGCCTATTACTTTCATTTAAAGAGCAGTAAACAGGTAGAGCCAATTCACGAACAGCAGACTTATGCCTTAAAGTTCGTTTATCCAGAAACACAATCACGCACCACGATAAATACCCACAGAGCAACTCCACCAGCACAACCCAAAGTAGTGAATGCAGCCTATCGCTTTAGTGGCAGCCCGCAGCTAGTACCCAAACACGTGTTTGATGATGGTCAGTTTACTTATTTTGAACTCACAGCCAATGGTGCGGTTCCTGCAATTTTTGCAGTAGA
>NZ_JAJKBJ010000061.1 GCF_023618015.1 Legionella maioricensis | reverse complement strand
GGCGAATTTTAACTCCAAATGCGACAATCATTTTTATACTGCTGTATAAACAGTTCATTGGGCGTTTTATAGCCGATACACTTCCTAGGACACCGGTTCATTTTCTCAGCTATAACATCAAGTTCTTCTTGTGTTATTAGATTAATTTTAGCATTTTTGGGCAAATATTTTCTTAATCTACCATTCATATTTTCATTGCTTCCTTTCTGCCATGGTGAATGTGCTTCGCAATAATAAACCTCACACTTCATATGCTCTTCAAGATATTGGTGCTCAGCAAATTCAGAACCCTGATCGAACGTAATTGTTTTCATCATTTTTTTAGGTAATCCTTCAAATTTCGTAGTGATCTTTTCCATAACACCCCTGGAATGTTTACTCTTATTTTTTATGAGGAAAACCATCCTGCTTTTACGCTCTACCAGAGTGGTTACACCTTCGCTCTTATTCCCTTTAAATTCGATGGTATCACCTTCCCAGTGACCGAAACGTGCTCTGGTATCAATCTCTTCAGGTCTTTTCGTAATCAAATAGGGATTGCCATAGCGACACTTTCTATGTTTTCTGCTAAACAGCTTTCGTCTTTTAGGTTTCTTAATGGTTAGAGAATGGTAAAGCGATTTATCATTTGATTGATACACGTAGCGGTAAATGGTTTCAGGGCAAACATAAAAACTTAGATTTTGATGTTTCATTCTTCCCGAAATTTGTTCCGGACTCCACCCCTTGTCTATTAAAGAACGAGTAACATAGTCTCGTAAGATACCATTATTTTTTAGCTTATTAGGTCTACCATTTTTACACCGCTCTAAAGCCTTTTGCTGCGCAACTATCGGTAAATAGAGCCCAGACTCATTGTTTCTATTTACCTCTCTGTAAATAGTGGATCGATGCCTGGATATTTTATGAGCAATCTCTTTGACGGATAATCCCATTTCAAGAAAAACAAATAAACGACGTCGCTCAGTTACACATAATTGAGTATACTGTCCCATGTGGCAGTCTCCTTTGCTGTTTTCAAGTTTCCCAAAAACATGATATCAGCTTTTGTGACTGTCGCACTTCTAATTAGAATT
>NZ_JAJKBJ010000060.1 GCF_023618015.1 Legionella maioricensis | reverse complement strand
ATAATTTTCAAAGTTACGAAAGCCATAAGCTCTTCGTTGTATCAGTTTCATTTTACGATGAAAGCCTTCAGTTATCCCATTTGATTTACTAAACCGCCACATCCTAACAATTTCCTCTTGCCATAGATGGAAAGTTTTACCAAGCGAAACCAGAGCACTAAAGGAGCTATTTTTAAGCGCATTAACCATTTCTAAAAATTTAGGTATATGTTTACGACACCACTGCTGATTCATTGCTTTATTGAGTAGTAATTGATGAAGCTGTTGTTGGAATTGGTAGATAGCGTCTATTGCCGGATTTTCAGCAAGAAACACATCACGTTTTTGTAACTTCTGTGGCGATAATTTATCGGGTCGTGTTCTTAATAGAGCCAATATTCCGCGATTACTTTTAACTTTGCTGGATAGCTCTCTATAGGTTGTCATGCATTGATGTTGCATCAATCGAATAACATGAAATCTATCAGCCACTATTTTTGCATTGGGGAAGTATTTTTTAACGATAGAGCGATAGGTGCTGCTTAAATCCATACATACGACCTTTACCTTTTCTCGACCCGTTAAACTACGAAGGTACTCTGCTAAATCAGGCTCACTACGACCTTTGACGATATCAAAAATCTTATGTTTACGAAGGTCACAAAGGGTCGTAGCAAATCCTTGCTTACGGCTAAAGAAATGCTCATCGATACCAAGAACGATGGGGCATGGAGTATTCATCAGCTCGCGAGCTTGCTCCTTATATTGGCGATGATACCACCGCTCTATCGTTGCCTTACCTTTATTAAATTGCTGGGCCAAGTCTTTTTGTGAGATGCCTCGAGTATGGGCATGGAATATAGCAGCCTGCAAACGCCAGGTTGAGCGTTGATGTTTATTGATACCTGGAAATTGCTGATTCCCATAACGTTTACACGTATTACAGTAGAGCTTATAAGCTCTAAAGCACAACAGGCTACGACGATGACCAATTAACTCATGAGCAACGGTTCGTTGGTAACTCGACTTCTTGCGAACCTCCTTGCTATTGCAATGAGCACAACGTGGTAATCGATGATACTTAATATCTAATAGTAATGGCTGATAACCACTCACCTTTTCTATAGTAAATCCAGGTAAATTTAAGATAAGATTATGCTTAGGCACTTTAATCTCCAATTTGATCGCG
>NZ_JAJKBJ010000006.1 GCF_023618015.1 Legionella maioricensis | reverse complement strand
TAAAAAAGTGATTCGTTGTTCCTATCTTGTACTATTTGGATGTAGATTATGTAAATAAACACTTATCTTGAGCATATGCAGTTAATATGAGCATGATTCGGTTATTGATAAAGCTTGTTGATAAGCGGTGTTTTCTTATCTCTATCCAGCCTATATATTAATCTTCTTAGGCAAAAAATAGGAACTATCACCCTAATACATCTATACATCTATACATCTATACATCTATACATCTATACATCTATACATCTATACATCTAATATTTTTAACTGCTTTCTCTCAAACCTGGAAGTCAGTTATTAATTTTTCCAACTACGCCATCTCGAACACAGAGATCTCTGGGGAATAGTACGGTGAGTTTCTGGGATCTCTCGCTACGCTCGAGATGACGTGGTAAGAAGGATGGATTAGTTTAATAATAAGGGTTATTAATTTTTTCGTTCTGTTGCTCTTATCATCGAAGTAAGTTGCACGTCGCTTTCCGGCAAGGTGATTTCAGATAGTATTTTATAGCCACTCTTTATATGGACTTGTTTTGCAGATTCACTTGCAGTTTCAAGATAGCAGGGTAATAAAGTAGATTCTGCTGTATTAAAAGTATGTTGCATTAGGGCCTTACCAAATCCCTTTTTTTGATATTCTGGTTTAGTTCCCAGCATCCAGCAATACCAGTATTGTTGCGATCCCATATTCTTTTTTCTTTCTTTCATCGTCAAATCATCTAGTTGCATCAAGCGGTTGAATGCTTGTTTACCTAAAATTCCTGGGGTACTTAACATTCCAGAACGAAACATTCTCCAAAAGGTTAAATGAGTATCTCCGGGGATTTTACGTAACGCTATAGCTTCAAAGTTTTGGGTCCTAAACGCTTTTCCATATAGCACGCAATATTTTACCCAAGTATGAAATATAAGAATCCCTTTCTCACGGTAGGCAGATTGATCAGAGAAGATCCATTGTATTAATGAATCATTTTTAAAAGCATCAAAGAGTGTGGACGCCACCTGTTCAAGTTCATTTAACGTGATGTCCGTAATCTCAATTCTATTAGACATGTTATATACCTTGTAAGTCGTAAATAATAAAATTGTTTATTATTTTAACACCAGGCGCTCTTAAACAACATGCTCTGGAAATGAAGTATCTATATATATTAGATTAGGAGTAGATATTGGCTTGAAAACACTAGGCAACCTCCCTGAAGTTATTTTATACACCACTCATTCTTAGATGATGCACCGATCTCTGAGATTACCTCGATCTACCCCCTCTCCCGCGCTAGTGAGTAAAAAAACTTCAGGGACGTTGCCTAATAAAACTTATTGGTCTTAGCGATAAAGCCCTCCTGCTTAAAGAGAAGGGCTAATCTTGTTTAACGATGAGCATGTCCGTGTTCATCGCCATGTCCTTGCTCATATCCATGTTCGTATCGATGCCCATGTTCATTTCCATGACCATGCTCATATCGACGTCTCTGTTCTTGTACATGGACATGCGTATTATGTCCATGTAACGATCTTCTGTACAATCCCATGTCATGTCGGTTTGCCCAATGACTACCAATCCAGTGCCAACCAGTGCATATCCCGCCTGCACGATAACTTCCGCATTGCCAATATCCATTAACCCAAATTCTTTGGCCCGAAGCGCCATTATATTCACATACACGGTGCTTATGGTGCCAAACACCATCGTAAAAACCCGGTTGGACTATAAAACAGCTTGTATAACCAGGTGGGCCAACCATGATTTCCCTTGCTGGTGGTGGAGCAGAAACAATAACTGAAATGCCCGCGTGAATGCTTGTGGAAACCAGTAGTGATAATAACGCCACCAGTAAATTTGAAAAGCGGCACTTAACGTATAACATAGGAGTAACATCCCCATTTATTAGCATCAATGAACTTGTATTTTAAACAGCTTTGAGAATTAATGCACAATATAAATCAATTTTTTTACCAGGAATAGGACCTTTTACCAGCTAGTTGTATGTTAGACCAAGAATATTTGCAATCATTTTCAAGTCACCTCTGGCGATCGCCTTCTTTTTTTGTTACTCTTCGCAATTCAACTATGGTGGCTCTATTGGTCCCCACGCGACGATAGATTGTGAACCCCGTCAGGCCCGGAAGGGAGCAGCGGTAACGATTGATTCGGGCGCCGAGGTGTGGCTCTTAGAGCTGCCGCCCAAATTGCGAAAACATGTATGAGCTATCTGGCCCTTGCCCGTAAATGGCGACCACGCACATTTTCCCAACTGGTTGGCCAAGAACATATAAATAAGGCATTAATCAATGCGTTGAATCAACAGCGCTTGCATCATGCCTATCTATTTACTGGTACCCGCGGTGTGGGTAAAACCAGTGTTGCGCGAATTCTGGCTAAAGCACTCAACTGTGAAAAAGGAATCAGTTCAGAACCCTGTCTTCAATGCGATGCATGTCTTGCTATTGAGCAAGGTCGATTTATCGATCTAATAGAGATTGATGGCGCATCTAAAACAAGGGTAGAAGATACGCGTGAACTGCTTGATAATGTACAATATGCACCCTCTAGTGGCCGTTTTAAGATCTACTTAATTGACGAAGTGCATATGCTCTCCCAGCACAGCTTCAATGCACTATTAAAAACCCTGGAAGAACCGCCCCCCCATGTGAAATTCATTTTAGCGACCACTGATCCGCAAAAATTACCGGTTACCGTTTTATCGCGCTGTCTGCAATTTAATCTCAAGCATCTACCAGCGGAGTTAATAAGCAAGCATCTACAACTAATTCTCCAAGACGAACAACTGGATTATGAAATCCAGGCTTTAAATATCCTGGCCCAAGCCGCGCATGGAAGTATGCGTGATGCATTAAGTTTACTGGATCAAGCCATTACCAGTTGTGATGCACGATTACAGGCCAGTGATGTAAAAATGATTTTGGGATATACCCAACAAGATTATGCAATAAAAATTCTTCAGGCCCTGGCAGAGCAAAATGCAACTATGTTATTAACTCTAAGCCAGCAAATTGCTACTGAAGGAGGACATTTTCAATATGTTCTGGACGAGTTGCTTAATTATTTTCATCAGATTACCGTCTATCAAAACATAGGGGATCACAATCCATTAATTAGTCCATCAGTGGAAGTTAAGTCCCTTGCGCAACAATTTTCAGCAGAAGATATTCAATTATTCTATCAATTTGGTTTAAAAGGCTGTGAAGAAATTCATCTTGCACCAACATTGGCTATAGGTTTTAACATGACGATGCTACGCATGTTAACTTTTAGACCAGCACCTTGTGCCACTATGCCACCATTAGCTTTTCAGCAAAACAATCCAGTTGGCCAGCCTGTAATTAACGAAGAGGCTCCACAGGAAACAATTGAAGAAGAAGCCCAGCCCTTTATTGATGATACAGCTGTTGATAATACGATTGTTGAAGATGCCGTCGATATAAATGAGCAAAGAGAAGAAACAGATGTTGTGATGGAACAACCGATTATTGCTAACGACAAAGCAACTGATTGGGCCAATATTATACCGCAGCTCAAACTAACAGGCTTAGCACTTAATGCGATTGAAAATGCAGAGTTTATTGCTAAAGAGGGGCGCGATATTATTTTAAGAGTAGCGAAAGGTCATCAGTCCTTATTCAGCCCAACCATTCTCACTCGAATTGAAACCGCGCTTGCTGGGTACTACGAAAGCCCTGTAAAAATCACCCTGAACAGTGATGAGGCAGTACAAGCGAGTCCTGCACAGCAAAAAGAACGGGTAACTCAGGAAAAACAACAAAAAGCAGAAACGGCTTTACATAATGACCCTTTATTTCAACAGCTTCAAAAAGAATTTTCAGCTGAATTGGTCAAAAATTCTATTGTCCCGCTCAAAGATGACTTATAATAATGTAATTAACCTAAATAAACGAGGCAACAATGGACATCAATCAAAATCTTGGCAATCTGATGAAAGAAGCACAAAAAATGCAACAACGCATGCAAGAAGCACAGCAACAATTAAGTCAATTGGTGGTTAGCGGTGAATCAGGCGGTGGCATGGTAATGATTAAAATGAACGGTCGACATGATGTAACTGAAGTTAAAATCAAACCTACCTTAATGGATGAAGACGTTGAAATGTTAGAAGACTTAGTGGCTGCAGCAGTCAATGATGCCGTACGAAAAATTGAAAAAGTATCTAAAGATAAAATTAGCCAATTAACAGCTGGCCTTAATATTCCAACTGACTTGATGGGCGATAAAGAGGAATAAGCCTAACCATGGATACTCTAAACCGTTTGGTAGAAGCACTTCGCTGCCTTCCGGGCGTAGGACCAAAATCCGCACAACGCATGGTGTTTCATTTACTGCAACATCAAAGACAGCGAGGCTTACACCTCGCTTCTTGTTTAGAGCAAGCAATGAACGATATCAGTCATTGCGAACGATGTAATAATTACACCGAAAAAACCCTATGTAATCTGTGTCAAAATCCTGATAGAGATCCGGGGGTTCTTTGTGTGGTAGAAAGCCCCGCTGATGTATCAGCTATAGAGCAAAGCAATGCCTTCCAAGGTAAGTATTTTGTTTTGATGGGCAAAATATCTCCTCTAGATGGATTGGGACCCGATGATATTGGGTTACCCAGACTTAAAAACCTAATCATCAGGGAAGAAATTAAAGAAGTTATTCTTGCCTTAAGTCCCAGCGTTGAAGGCCAAACTACGATTCATTTTATTCATCAACTTTTGCGTGGTGAAACCATCAATATCAGTCAATTAGCTCATGGGATACCTTCTGGAGGCGAATTAGAATTTTTAGACGGTAATACTATAGGAAGTGCACTTCGTAATAGAGCAACAATTAATGTTTAGAATAAAATTTATACATCATTTTATAAAACGCTCTGGCTTAATCCTGTTGATGCTTTTTTTTGCTGGATTGACTCATGCATCTTTTCATAAAAGCCTATGGCCAAAATGGGAAGTGCATAACCCTCTCTCCAAAGAGGTTATTTCTCATCAAGCATGGCAAGACTTCCTTGATCACTATGTAATCACCAATGAGGAAAAAATCAACCTCATTAATTATGAACAATTAACTCAGAAAGATTTAGAGTCATTAAAAAGCTACATAGAAAAAATGTCTCAAATAGATATTGATAATTACAACCGCAACGAACAATTAGCTTATTGGATCAATTTCCATAATGCTCTGATAGTGCATACCGTTGCCAGATACTATCCTGTTACTAATATCCAGGAAATCAATATCTCCCCTGGTTTATTTAGTGTCGGTCCCTGGGGAGCAAATCTGGTAACCGTTGATAATAGTGTGTTATCCCTTGACGACATCAATAATCGCATTATTCGTCCCATTTGGAACGACCCACGGACTCATTATGCATTAAATAATGCAACCATAGGTGCGCCTAATCTGAATAAACAAGCTTATCAAGGTGCACTAATAGAACAACAATTGAATGAGGCAGCGCTCTCTTATATTAATTCGCTCAGAGGAGTTCAGGTAATTGAGGGGCGGCTAATTATTTCTAAATTATACGATTGGTATGAAGAGGACTTCGGCGGCACCAAACAAGACGTGATTACTCATTTGCTACAATTTGCACAGGAGCCGCTGCTTAGCCAACTAAAACATACGAACAGTATTGATAGTTATATCTATAACTGGCATATAAACAGTCCCGCTGTCAGTACTTCATGAAAAAAAAGCACCCAGCCTTTTCTCATTTTTGTTTTTTTTTATTGTGTAATCTGTGCTTTTTTGTTTTGCAATTAATTCTGATCCATTCGCAAAATAGTGGTTTTACTAGCGCAGTTAAACTCCCCATCAGGGTTTATCTCGAAATTTTTGCGACATTAGGTATTCATCTCACCCTCTATATTCTTTTATCACTAATCCAAACTCTATTGCTTATGGGGATACTCAAAAGGACCTGGCATTATTTCTCTCCGGAGCAATGGTTGATTATTATTTGGTCATTATTTGTTTGTGCCATATTAAGTGCCAATGCTTACTTTTTTCCTCTTAGTGTATTCAGTAAATTATTCTCACCTCCCGTTTCTGAATTTTTTATTCTGCTCTTATTATTTCTTTCATTACTGGGCATCTGTATTTTAGTAATTAACAGTCTCTTTTATCGCAAGAACCTGTACGGATTTGTTTTAATACTTCTGGCGGTTTTTTGTTTTATGCTTATAACTCATTATACCAATCCCATTCACGATCAGGGCGCTCATTCCAAACCGAATATTATTATCCTTGGTATTGACTCCCTGAGTCCTGAAAGTATTAATGAAGAGAGCATGCCTTTTCTTACAGGACTCCTGAACAACAGCATGCAATTTACCAATGCCATTAGTCCATTAGCGAGAACGTATCCTGCATGGACTAGCATGCTTACTGGTTTATACACGCAACATCATCATGCAGAAGAAAATTTAGTTCCTAGACGTTTTGTGAAAAGTGATGCAAGCATTATATGGACGTTAGATAAACTAGGCTATGACACCATTTATGCAACAGATGATCGTAGATTTAACAGTATCGATAAAGATTTAGGATTTAAAAAAATAATTGGCCCCAAGCTCGGGGTTAATGATGTTTTATTAGGTACATTTAACGATTTTCCCCTAAGTAATTTACTAATCAACTCCGGCATCAGTGCCGAGCTTTTTCCCTATAACTACAGTAGCCGGGCCAGCTTTTTTTCCTATTATCCTGGAACATTTAGCGCAAAGCTGCAAAATGATTTATCTCAGCCTCAACAGAATAAGCCTGTTTTTTTAGCAGTACATTTTGCCCTTCCTCACTGGCCTTATGCCTGGGCCGTGTCGTCACCGGAAGAATTGGATAACGAGTTCAGTATCGAAAAGCGCGATCATTTGTATCAAGATGCCCTGCAGCGCGTCGACAAACAATTTTTTTCTTTTTTTGAGTTTTTAAAAAAACATCATTATTTAACTAACAGCTTAGTCATTATATTAAGTGATCATGGAGAAGCACTGTATTATCCAAATTCACGTCTGACCAATTATCAGAATTACCAAGGTTTGCCGCCAAGCAGGTTTGCGCAATACCTTAAAAAAAAGACAGCAACCGTATTAAATAAGAGTGCTGGGCATGGCTCGGATATCTTAAGTCCCCGCCAATATCATAGTGTATTGGCATTTAATATTTATGAAAATGACAAAATAGTCACTTCAAGTCATAAAATAAACACACGAATTGCACTGATTGATATTGCGCCTACTATTCTGGATTTTCTTCACATAAATAATACGCACAATATGGATGGCATTTCACTGTTACCAGCCATACTTAATCCACAAGCAAGCTTGCCTGAACGAGCCTTTTTTATAGAAAGTGGTATATTTCCTAATCAAAAACTATCTAAAGAAAAAACTATTGAAATAGGCAAGGAGTTTTACGAAGTGAATCCAGACAACGGTGAGCTTGAAATCAAGCCTAATAAATTAAAATTCTTCGAGCAACAAAAACTATATGGAATTATCGATGGTAATTGGGTGCTGGCACTTTACCCTGATGATAAAACATATATCGCCGTCATCCAAAACTTGGCCACCGGCGAATGGACTGATGATCTGCATGATGCTTTTGCCCAAAAAACACCGGCGGATATAATGTATCAACAATTAAAACATTTTTATGGTAAAAAACTCTTTCTTCCCTTGCCTTAAATAAGTTCTATTTCGTCCCCTCATTTCGCAGTCTCTTGGGATTCTTGACCTGTATTTTCGATGAAATTAAATAACTCTTCTACCGTGTTATTCAAAGTGACCGTTTCACTACCATAAATAGCTATAATTCTAAAAACCGCGTCACGATTACGACGTCCCGTATGAATTTGCTGTTTTGCTAAATCATAAACATAGGGTTCTGTTGCCGCATGTCTGATTTTCAACTCATCTCGTAAGGCTTCCATAACGCATTGTAATGCTTGAAATACACGAGTAATCGCATTTTTTTCAATACTATTGAGTGCAGGTAGCCAGTCTAAAAGATGGCCTCTATCTATAGTAAATAAAGTATACAGTAAATAACGACTGTCATTATTGGCAAAATAACCGTATAAATCGAGACACTCTGTTGTAGAGAGCTGTTCATATA
The DNA here is from genome assembly GCF_023618015.1 of Legionella maioricensis. Classification (GTDB taxonomy): domain Bacteria; phylum Pseudomonadota; class Gammaproteobacteria; order Legionellales; family Legionellaceae; genus Legionella; species Legionella maioricensis. The sequence continues at coordinate 163,797 of NZ_JAJKBJ010000006.1, read as the reverse complement.
AAAGAATCATTTTCTGACGGAATACTGATAGTTTGTTTTCTTCAGCGATATCATCCTTGACTAAGCGCTGCTGTAAAACCATAACCGCATCAATTAGTCGATTCGGATTAAACCAGAATTTATAGGCTCGCCCCAAATCATGCAATCGCTCCAGGGTAACCTGCTCCTCACTTTCATGAGTATATTTTACTTTTACCTTTTTAATTGCTTCTTGAATGACCGCTTTAAACTCTTCATCAACCTCTATCATGATTCCTTGGGGTAGCTCATCACCATGCAATAAATAATCTACTTCAGGTTTTAGTCCTTGTTGTAGTGCAGTGCTGTATAAATGGTTTTCTAATAGTTCAATATAATGATGTAATAGACCTACGCGGGCGCGCACTGAAACCAATTTTTCCGGATGGATCAATTCTTTAAATAATTTATCTGGGTATAACTTATAGAAAAACATCGCATTGACCAGATTGACCAATTCTGGCGCAGAAAAATAATCCAGAGCGACTTGTAACTGTTGTGGATTCCATTCATGAAATAAAGACGATAGTTCCACGCTTTGAGCATTACTTTCATTCCAAAAATCAACAACTGCGGTCAACCAGGACTGCAGATCCTCTTTTCTAAATATCTTTTTCAATTCCTCAGAATGCTCACTGGCTGTATTGGACAGTAAAGGAGGGGCAGTTAATTGATTAAAATGATAATAAAGGGAGGCAATTTCAGTGATGAGTTGACATTCCTCTTCCAAATGGGTCGTTTTAGATAATTGCTGTTTCAGATGCAGAATTAACTGATATTGTTTTTGCCAATTTAGTAGTTGGTTTGGCATTGGTAATTCAGAGCACACATTTTTTTTACTCTCATCTATCAATTTTAAATAATCAAGATATTTGTGAGCCAAGGCGTGACACAAGGTATTGGCTTCAGCAGGAAAAAATTTGAAGTCACTCTCAACATTCAAATATTTGTTGAGTCGGCTTTCCAATTGTTTCACTTGAAATTTGATTTTCGCCAAAGCTCGATAATCATCAGTGATAAACCAATGTGCTAAATCAGGTTTATTTTGAGTCATCCTTGTCTCCTCAAACATCTCTCTTAATAAATGAAAGCAATACGTCTAATTTAAACATATCATTAAAATAAAAATTTGCGCGGCATTTATTGATCAAAATGACTAAATATTTGAATCCTTTGTAAAAATTGTCCTATAAATAATTAAAAATTATTTGCAACAGAGAGTTAAACTTGTCAAAATTAAGACATTTTTTTAACTATTAGGAGCAAATCGATGTCACAAGGTCATTATTTGCTATTTATTGATGAAACCCCAGTCAATGAAGACCTAAAAGATTATTTTTCAAAATTCAACTTAGATATAATACAACAAAAGACCTTGCACCCCATTCATACCGAAAAAGGAATGCCCGCAGCAATTTTGATTCATTGGTCCATTTTAAAAAAAGAGCCAGAAACAATAAATCAATTTTATAATAACTATCCGGTTCCGCTATTAATCATCAACGATACCCCTGATGAAGATACTTGTATTTCCATGCTTGAATCAGGTGCGGATGATTGCCTGACCACCCCCCTTTATCCGCGCGAATTGCATGCACGAATTAATGCGATTACTCGTCGGGTTATCCGTGCCCAGCAAAAAATAGAGCATGGTAAAGACGTAATGATGTTTACCAACTGGCGATTGTATCCGGCTTCTCGGCAGGTATTCGGGGAGAATAATCAAGAATTACAATTAAGTGCAGGGGAATATGACTTGCTGTTGACCTTTGCTCAACAACCTCAGCGCGTATTAGATAGAGAATTCCTCTTACAAATAACTAAAAACAGTGACTTAAATCCCTTTGACCGAAGAATAGATGTACAAATAAGCCGTTTACGCCAAAAAATAGAACTCGATGCAAAAAAACCTGCTTTAATTAAAACTATTCGTAACGGTGGTTATATGTTTACTGCCCGGGTAGTCACTCTAAAAGAAAGTGATGCCGAATAGGCAACAATAATTGTAACTCATTAAGATAACTCATTATTTACAAATATTTTCCAACCTGATCATTTTATGATAAAATAATCACCTCTATAAATACTAAGTATACGTCGTAAATTACATCGCTATACTCTAATGATGTCTGAATTATGTCTAAAAAATTGTACGTTTATATGGATGATGTATTGTTTACCTCTGATGAGAAAACAGTACTGATTACCAAAGGAGTTACTACCTGTATCGCGTTCATCGTACAAGGGTCATTTTGGGATGAAGAAAACGATAAAATTCACTTTTGTGGTCTATATCATTGGTCAGGTTTTAAAAACGTTAATAGAACCCAGGATCAACAAGCTAAAGATACCCTCCTCAATTTTTTTAAAAAACTCCGAAACTATGCAGGAATAGACGATGAAGATGAAATCACTATAGATGTGCTGTATTTTATCGGCGGAGAAAAAGAACAATGCGATTCCGATGACGAAATCCTTGTCTCAGGTACAGAAGCGGAAGTGAACTCGCTCCAAAAAGCGGTTAAGGGATTTAATTTTGCAGCCCACCAATTTAAAATAGCTCCTGAAAATATACACCATCAGCATTTTTTAACCGAAGGGGAACAAAGCATTTCCATTCAATTGACCCTTGATGCCATCGATTGCAAAATAAAAAGCCCGGCACCAGGTGACGCATTCGATAATGAAGTTACGCCGAATCTGGGCATGCAATAAGTAGACGCAAATATAATATCAGACGTCAACAATGAATACGTTACTCCAAAAGAAACTCTTATAATTTCCCAGTTTTCACTGTTATACTGCTGAATTCAAATAAATTTCTAAACACGGAATGTTATGTGGATAGTTTGGATTGCTCTTTCGCGACCCTACACATTTATCGTATTGGCCCTGATGTTACTCATTATCGGACCGCTTGCGATGATGCGCACCCCCACCGATATTTTCCCAGACATTAATATTCCTGTCGTCAGCGTGGTTTGGAATTATACTGGCTTACCCCCCGATGAAATGGGGAATAGAATTACCAGTGTTTTTGAAAGAGCCGTTACTACTACAGTTAACGATATAGAACATATTGAGTCAGAATCGCTGATTGGCGTGAGCGTTATTAAACTGTTTTTTCAGGCAGGGGTTAATATTGATATCGCATTAAGCCAGGTAACCGCTATAGCTCAAACCATGTTACGCAACTTACCGCCAGGAACCCTTCCCCCCTTAATATTAAGTTATAAAGCATCAACGGTCCCAGTATTACAACTCGTTTTATCCAGCTCAACCATTCCAGAACAAGAGCTAAATGATCTAGGAAACAATTTCATTCGCACTCAGCTGGCTACCGTGCAAGGAGCGGCTTTACCTTACCCTTATGGAGGAAAAACTCGCCAGGTTCAGGTTGATCTGGACCCGCAAGCGATGCAGACTTATGGCGTATCTGCACAGGGAGTGAATGCAGCTATCGGGGCACAAAATCTCATTTTACCAGCAGGAACGCAAAAAATTGGCCAATATGAATACATCGTCAAATTAAATGGCAGTCCGCTCAAGGTCAATGAATTAAATGACATGCCGGTAAAAATAACTCCCGGGCGGGTGCTTTACATTCGAGATGTAGCTCATGTACGAGATGGCTTTGCTCCACAAACCAATATAGTCCGAGTCAATGGACAACGTGCGGTAATGATGTCCATTCAAAAAACAGGAAATGCCTCAACTCTGGATATTGTCAGTCGCATTAAAGCATTAATACCTAAAATCAAAGAAAGCCTTCCCAATGGGCTGCAATTGACGATGTTAGCCGATCAATCAATCTTTGTGACCGCAGCGATTCAAGGGGTTATTGTAGAAGGCGTTATAGCAGCTGCTCTGACGGGTTTAATGATCCTCCTCTTTTTGGGCAGTTGGCGCAGCACTTTAATTATTACCTTATCCATCCCTTTATCTATTATCGCCTCTATTTCTTTGCTTTCAGCTTTAGGACAGACAATTAATATTATGACCTTGGGCGGGCTAGCTCTCGCTGTAGGTATTTTAGTTGATGACGCCACAGTCGCCATTGAAAACATCAATTGGAATTTAGAGCAAGGGAAAGAAGTAGAACAAGCGATTCTGGATGGCGCGAAACAGATTGCCATCCCTGCATTGGTTTCCACTTTATGTATTTGTATTGTATTCGTACCTATGTTTTATTTAGGTGGTGTGGCTCAATTCCTCTTCGTTCCATTGGCAGAGGCGGTAATTTTTGCCATGTTAACTTCATATATTTTATCACGGACTCTGGTAGCAACTTTAGCCAAGTATTTGCTCAAGCCTCATGATTTGACTAAAGAACATCAGCAAAACGGTAATCGTTTTGTTCGCTTTCATAATGCCTTTGAAGAAAAATTTGAAGCCTTTCGCCAAAGATATTTTGCTTTATTAAGCTGGGTATTAAAAAATTCGACCTTGTTTATGTGCAGTTTTCTAGGTTTTGTTATTGCCTCTATTGTGCTGCTCTGGCCGTGGCTTGGCTCTGATTTCTTCCCCAGTGTGGATGCCGGACAAATAAAACTTCATATCCGTGCTCCTACCGGTACGCGAGTTGAAGAAACAGCACGCCTGGTCGATAAGATAGATACTCTAATCCGCCAGGTAATACCCCCAAAGGATCTTGACAATATTGTTGATAATATTGGCTTACCAGTAAGTGGTATTAATTTATCATACAGTAACTCAGCTCCAGTAGGACCGGCTGATGCAGATATCTTAATTTCGCTTAAAGACGGACATCGTCCCAGTCCTGATTACGTAAAAGAATTAAGATCCATTCTGCAGGAGAAATTTCCTGGTGTATCTTTTGCCTTTCTCCCTGCAGACATTGTGAATCAAATTATAAACTTCGGTCTGTCATCCCCCATTGACATCCAGATTATTGGTTTGAAAAATAAAGAGAACATGCTTTATGCGGATAAATTATTACAACGGTTAAAACAGATACCAGGCCTTGTAGATACCCGCATTAGACAAGCCAATAATTATCCTGAGTTCATGGTCGATGTTAATCGCAGCAAAGCAAGTGAGCTGGGATTCACCCAATTTGATATTGCATCAGATTTATTGGTTACTCTTTCCGGAAGTTTTCAAACATCACCTACATTTTGGTTAAGTCCTGAGAATGGAGTTTCCTATCCCATAGTGACTCAAGCCCCCCAATACGTGATGGATTCATTACAGGCCTTACGAAATATTCCTGTTTCTAATATAAATAAACCCGACCAAGCACAAATTTTAGGCGCCTTATCGACCATTAAACGTATCTGGGGTCCAGTGGTAGAGTCGCATTATAACGTACAACCAGTAGTTGATATTTTTGCCGCCGTACAAGACCGAGATCTGGGGGCTGTGGCCAGTGATATAAACAAGGTGATTAATGACACCAAAAAAGAGGTGCCTAAAGGCTCTTCTGTCGTTGTACGAGGTCAAATTCAAACCCAGCACCAGGCTTTCCAAGGTCTTTACTGGGGATTAGTCTTCTCTATATTGCTGGTCTATTTATTAATTGTCATCAATTTCCAATCATGGACTGATCCCTTTATTATCATTACCGCCCTTCCCGCAGCTATAGCAGGGATTGCCTGGATGTTGTTTATTACTTTTACGACATTAAGCGTACCGGCTTTAACAGGGGCAATTATGTGTATGGGGGTTGCAACGGCGAATAGTATCCTAATCATTAGTTTCGCCCGCCAACATCTGGCTGAAACGAATGATCCACTAGCGGCTGCTCTTGAAGCAGGAAAAGCGCGTATACGCCCCGTGTTAATGACTGCATTGGCAATGATTATTGGGATGATGCCTATGGCTCTTGGACTTGGCGATGGAGGCGAACAAAATGCGCCTTTAGGACGTGCCGTGATAGGCGGACTGTCTTTTGCCACCATATCCACCCTCTTATTTGTACCTACAGTATTTTATGTCATTCATCATCGTCGATTAAAAGTAAAGCAAAGGAAGAAAGATGATTAAACGAATTCATTCGCAATTCAAAACCCAACTCGATACTCGATGGATAGCGATTATTTCCTTTGTCTGCCTGATTCTTTTGATCGTAATAGGTTTTCGTATTTATGCAGCCATAGTTTTGCGTCAACAAACTAACGCCAATTTGCTCCCGGTAGTTGCGACAACGATTCCAATTCAGGTAACCGGAACAGAAAAAATTATATTACCAGGCAATGTACAGGCATGGCATGAAGCCCCCATTTATGCGCGCACTAATGGCTATATAAAAAAATGGTATGTTGATATAGGCAGTCATGTTAAAAAAGGTGACCTGCTTGCCGTTATTGAAACCCCGGAGCTGGACGCTCAATATGCACAGGCAAAAGCTGATTTAAATACAGCCATAGCAAACAACAAATTAGCGCAGTCTACAGCCAAGCGTTGGGTAAATTTATTAAAGACCGATTCAGTGTCTAAACAGGAAACGGATGAAAAAGTAAGTTCTGCGGCGGCATTGAACGCCGCGATGATTTCTGCACAGGCTAATGTAGATCGTTTAAAAGAATTAGTCAGTTTCGAGCGCGTCATTGCCCCTTTTGATGGCGTGATTACGTTTCGTAACATTGATATTGGTTCTCTTATTAATGAAGGCAGCAGCACTACAGGGGTTCTTTTATTTCGATTATCGCAAACCAATCCACTGCGGATTTATGTGAATATACCGCAGAATTATACGTCGCGGATTACTGCCAATATGACGGTTAGTTTGACTTTTGCAGAACACCCTGGGCAGGTATTTACAGCCAAACTAGTCAATACAGCCCAAGCAATTGATCCGGCGTCATTTACTTTGCTGGCCCAGTTCAGCGCTGAGAATAAGAAAGGTATATTACTTCCAGGAGGCTACACGGAGGTCTCTTTTAACTTTGCGGTCTTACCCGGAACAGTTCGTTTACCGGTTAATACTCTTATTTTTCAGGCAGCCGGCTTGCAAGTAGCCACCTTGGATAAAGACAATCGGGTAGTGTTGAAATCCATCAAGATAAGCCGTGATTTTGGTTCAGAGGTTGAAATCGAATCCGGAATTAGCCCTGGAGAAAGAATTATCATCAATCCTCCTGACGCCCTGACCAATAGAGAAAAAGTACGAGTTGCTTCATGAGAAAAGTAACTGCAATAGGAATACTGACCTGCGTATTGACCAGTTGCAACCTGGCACCAACCTATCATCAACCTTTCATACCTATTCCTGATCACTTTAAAGAGACAGGGAAATGGGTAGCGGTTAAAGCCATTCCTCCTCAAGGAACACCTGGTCCCTGGTGGCAGATATTTAATGATCCGATATTAAATGAATTAGAAGAAAACGTGGTCCCTGCAAATCAGGATTTAAAAGCAGCATTTGCTCGCTATCAGGAAGCAAGCGCATTAGTACAGGTAGCCCGAGCTGGCTTTTTCCCCACTATCCAGGGACTAGCTAATGCAGACCGGCAAAAAACCTCGGTTACTGTTGCCAATCCGAGCTCGACACCTATTTTTAATAATTATTTAATCGGAGCTGATTTAAGTTATGAGGTAGATGTCTGGGGACGAATTCGTAATGAAGTGGCGCAAAATCAAAATCTTGCTAAAGCAAGTGAAGCCGATCTTGCCGCAGCGACCTTGAGTTTACATGCCACCCTTGCTAGCGACTACTTTGCTCTGAGGGGGGCTGACGAGTCGCAAAGGATACTAGATGAAACAGTTGCAGCTTATCAAAAAGCTCTTTATTTAACCCAGCAGCGCCATAAGGGTGGGGCAGCGCCAATTGCAGATGTCGATGAAGCAGAGACACAATTGGAAAATGCGAAAACATTGGCTGCAGATATGCGGTTACAACGAGCTCAACTGGAACATGCAATTGCAGTGCTCATTGGCAGATTCCCCGCAGACTTCAATCTGCCTCCCGCAAAACTACCCAAGCATTTTATCACCATTGCCCCTGATTTACCGTCTACACTTTTGGAGCGCAGACCTGACATTACGGCTGCAGAATTACGTGTAGAGGCAGCAAATGCGAATATTGGTATTGCTCGAGCTGCTTTTTTCCCTGTCTTTAATCTCTCCAGTATTATTGGTTTTCAAAGCAAAACCTTATCCAATCTTCTTAGCAAGCCCAGCTTATTTTGGTCAATTGGTCCAGTCAGTGCATTAACATTAATCCAGCCAGTAGCAGCTATGACCCTTTTTGATGGAGGTAGATTATTAGGCTTGTTAAGACAGGCAAATGCCAGTTATTTTGAAACGGTAGCCATCTATCGTCAAACCATACTGACCGCCTTTAAAGAGGTAGAAGATTATTTAGTAGCCATAAGGCAACTGGATCAGGAAAATCACAGTCAAACAGCGGCTGTACTTTTTGCAAAAAGAGCATTAATTCAGTCCCAACATCGCTATACAGGGGGGATTATTACGTTCCTTGAGGTGGTGGTCGTCGAAAATGCAGCCTTACAAACGGAACTCTCAGCAGTGAATATTCGTACCCGAAGACACATAGCTACAGTTCAATTAATTAAAGCGCTGGGTGGTGGATGGTTCATGACTCCTGGAATCAAGACCAAATTCCATCAATAGTTTTTAGCTCATCACATAAGCAAAATAAAGATGATGTCTACTTTTTTAAAGTGGTTAATAATAATTAATCTCTCTTAATTACAGCTGTTGGGAAGGAGCATCTGTAGGCTCTTCTTTTTTAGTTAATTTTCCATCTTTACCCAACTCAAAATCTTCCGGCTTTTTAAGATATTCACCCACTTCCTTCCGAGTACCATGAACAAATAATCCTTTGCCATCCGAATAAACACGATGATCTTTTGCAGCGCAATACATATCAAAGGCTCGACCTTTACTACTTTGTTCTTTAAAAAACGATATGGCATCTTCTTGCTTATTAAAAGCAAGCACTACTCCTTGTTCCGTTTGTTCAGGCTCCTTACCTGTTTTTTCTTTATAATCCGCAATAATCGCTTTAATGTCTTTGGCAAATACAGGGTTAACAGCATACTCCGTTTTTTCTTCTTTTTTCTTTTTTAAGAGCTCCGGATGGGAAATTATCTCGTGTCCATGGAGCTCTAAAAGACGCCTATATTCTTCCTCTTGGGCTTCATTGCGTTTTTTATTCTCATGGAGCTCCCTAAATAATTTTATAGATGCTTCTTTTAGTTCCTCTGGCGATGGACTCATTTTTTATCCCTATTTGAGAGCTAACAGTCATTAGAATAAGTTTAGCTCGAACTTGAATGAAGCACAAAAAACTAAGAATACTCCGTTGAGGAAAATTACATGTGGTTGAACAGTCAAACTCAGGTGGGTGCTCTATATAAAAAAATTTACCATTAATTCATAGCAATTGGATGCCGCGAACAAGTCGCGGCACATAGGTGGAAAAGAAGGGTTATCAGCACATTTGGTTTAATTGATTAAAATTGGAGGTGCCAGGAGAACAATCAATTAACCTTTTTTTACAAATTGTGATTTTAATTTCATAGGACCAATTCCTTCAATTTTACAATCAATATCATGGTCACCACCAACGAGTCTGATATTTTTAACCTTAGTCCCTACTTTGACCACTAATGAGGTACCTTTTACTTTTAAATCTTTAATTACGGTAACCGTATCTCCATCCTGAAGCACATTGCCATTAGCGTCTTTAATCACAGTTTCGCTTTCAGTTGCTTGTTCTGCTGTCTCTTGAGTCCATTCATAAGTACATTCTGGACAAATAAAAAGCTGCCCGTCTTTATAAGTATATTCAGAATCGCATTTTGGACAATTGGGTAAAGTGCTCATGAGGTTGTTAATCCTATATTTTTCTTTAAAACATAGATTTTACTCTATTATAGACTTATATCCAATTTATGTGACAGAGCCTTTATTGACAACGGCAACACTCATCTTATGAATCATGGAATACTTGTTGCAGAGGCCTCGTCCGAGGACGGAGGAGCAGCAGCAGGTGCTGGAGTTTCTTCCGGCAAATCAGGACGTCGCCTATGTATTTCTGCTTGTCTTCCTGCTTTTTCTTCCGCAAAAAAGCGATGACGTCGCTTCTCTTTTGATTGCTCATAGGAATGCAGCATCACTGCTGTTTTAAAATTCATTCTGTGTTCAGGAGTTTCAAGGACCGCTTGCTTAACGAGTACGCTTTGTGTCTCTTGAACAGGAACTTTCTGAGTATCGCTAAAACTCCAGAGTACGCCGTTACTATCGGGCGTTGTAATACTACCGGCATAACTGTGAATAAAGATATCTTTGCGCAGTAAATCCATACGGAACTCTTCTGCCATCAGCCTATTCTTGTTTTTGCTTCCACAACAATAAAGATGGATAGCAAAAATTTGATAAAGCACCTCCCCAAAATCCTGGTTAAACCGCTCAGTAACGGTTCTAATACCAATACACTCTGTTTTCATTAAGTCCCTGTTATTACCTACAATTAATGGCAGGCTATCTGAGAATCCATGCGCACAGATATAAACTTCCGAAAGCAATGCTTTTGTAGCATCAAAATCAAAATCATCACCGTGATAAATAATGTGTATAGACTCATTTGAAATTTTGCTTTGCTCATTTTTCCAGCTTTCCATGCCAACAACTAAATCACCGGCTTGAGAGTGGGGAAATGGAACATATAAAATCATTATAAATATTCATAAATCTTCAAATAAACATTGAGACTCATTTTAAATCACATAGATTAAGAGAACATCAATATGAACTCAATTTGTCGCAGGCCATCAATTAATAGTCACTATGGATAATTATCTAGCATCAGCATAGCCCAATGGTATTCCAAACTAACTCTAAGCAGACAAGAATAAATGGCCAGATCAGTAGAGAAGAATTAACGGGGCGATAATTACCAGGGGCTGTTGACAATTGTCCAGCAGCCCCTAATAAATAACAAATCAGTCTACGCAGCCCTAGAAATGTACTTAATAGACGCCCATATAATCTTTTTTGCCGATTTCAATACCTTGATTACGCAAGATGTCATAAGCTGTTGTCACATGGAAGAAAAATTGGGGGAGTCCATAATGTAACAGGTAAGATTGACCATTAAATCTTTTCTCTTTGGGAGTTCCTGGCCGAGTAATAATTTCCTTCTCTTCGCTGCCGTTTATGGCTTCTGGTTTAATGTCGGAGAGAAATTGAAGCGTTTTCTCGATGCGAGCTTGTAATTCATCAAAATTAATTTCATTATCGTCATAAGCAGGAACTTCCAGGCCCGCTAAACGAGCGCTGACTCCTCTGGCAAAATCAGTGGCAATTTGTACCTGACGAATAAAATTGAACATATCAGGAAACAAGCTTGCCTGCAGCAAAGTATCAGGCTCAATTGCTTTGTCCACCACCTGCATTTGTGTTTTACTTAAAATGTCATTTAATGCAGTCAATAATTGTTTAAAAATCGGAACTGAAGCGTTATACATTGAAATCGTCTGGTTCATTTTTTTCCTTTAATCTATTGGGAAATCATTCTGGTATTTAAAATTTTTTCGCACCATCATTAAAACTTAAATTCGGTTTTGTCTCTCATCCGATGCCTTTACTGTACTAAATTTCGGATTAAACCGACAGGGACATTCTTAAATGACGTGATGAGTCACGAAGCTGATCGGCTTTGATATTGTTTTCTCTGCATGATTAAGTTAATAACTATTGTCAGGATAGCAGTAGTCAAGGGCACCGTGATAAAAAGCAACCAGGGAATTGCAAAGCGACTGTTAAGAATGGCTTCAGCCAAATATGAATTAATCAGTATTGCGGTACCTGTAGCCAGTACCCCCGAATAGATGCCTATTAAAAAGGCTTCACTACTTCTTATCCATAATAAGGTCTTACGGCGCATCCCCAAAATCTTCAATATTTTTGTTTCCTGTAATTTAGTACTACTAAAAGACAAAATGGCTAGAGTGACGATAACTAGTCCAATTAATAAAGCAAAAAAACTAATAAAAGTGATGGCATTGCCCGCACTGGTCAATATGGTTCGAATTTTGTTAATCGTATCAGCAACATCAATCACAGTAACATTAGGAAACTGCTTGTTAACCTGGAGTAACACATATTGCTTTTCAGGCGGTAGATAAAAGCTGGTAATCATGGTTTGCGGTAATTCATTCAGGAGACCCGGCTTGAAGAGCATGAAAAAATTGGGCTTAAATGAATTCCAATCAACCTGCCTGAAACTGGAGATCCGGGCATTTATCTCTCGATCACCAATACGGAACAACAAAACATCACCTAATTTTATTGCTAAGGTTTCTGCTAATCCTTTATCTACAGAAACCCAATTTTGAGAAGGGTCCGTCACCACCCAGGTCCCATCTACAATTCGATTGCTATCCGGTAATGTATCTGACCAGGATAAGTTAAGTTCTCTTTGCAATGCGTTAATGTCTTTAGCACGTTCACCATATCGTTGGTTAACTGACTCCTGATTAATAGCTATTAATCGCCCACGGACCATAGGATAAAAATTTGCACTCTTAATCTGATTAACCGCTAATAATTTATTCAATAAAGGAGTCTGCTCCGGTTCGATATTGATGACAAAATAGTTAGCCGTTTGCGCAGGTAACTGTTGCTGCCAATCACTAAGTAGATGATTTTTAAGTAAGGTAAGACTGAGCATGGCGGTTAAGGCAAGACCAATACCTATCACCTGCAAAGCACTCTCATTTAAATTATGAGCAATATTGATAAAACCAAAACGCCAACTCAACGAAATACGGACCTTGGTTTTAATCAGCCCAGCAAATAATAGCCAAAGACCGAAAAGCGCTATTCCTATAAATCCAAGACATCCTAGCAATACGCTTAAAGTGACTTTAAATGAGTCAGTATAAACATAAGCCAAAGCAGTCAATAGTAATAAAGCCATGCCATAGGTCAAAAAAAGAGTGTTCTCCCACATAATCTGATACTGACGAAAAAGAGTAATAGCGCTTACTTTTCGCAATTGCCAAATCGTTCCTACAGAAAAACAGAACAAGAGCAGCATTCCGGTGATGATACTTAGCAATAAAGGCCACAAGGTAAATTGCTGCTCTATTTGGGGTAAGAGACCGCCTAGCCATTTGACTAATACGGGTTGAAATGCATAACCGATAACAGCGCCAAGAATACAGGCAATAATGCCCAATAAGCCGATACTGCTTATATACAGTTGCATCACTTGACGTTGAGAGGCGCCAAAACAACGCAGGAGAGCGACCTGTTTGAGATGACGTAGACAATACCGTAATGAAGCCATACTGATAGCAACCCCGGCCAGGATCATACTTAATACGGTGCTAAAACTCAGATAACTTAATGTACGATCGAGGGTTTCGGTTACGCGTTGATTTCTATTTTGACTGTCCATCCATTGCTGTTTGTCTGCCCCTGTCTTATTGAGAAAATCCTGTATTTCATTCAATTGCTGTTTAGAGCCATTAAGCAACCAGTTGTAACTTAGATTGCTTCCCGGTTGAATGACTTTTGTTTTAACAACATCTTCTAAATTTATAATAATGCGCGGAGAAATGGTAAACCAGTCCCCTGTTTGTCCAGGTTGATCCCGAATCACCCCGGTAATTTTAAAACTGGCAGAACCTATATTAATCGTCTTGCCTATATCTGTTGCCAGTATGGAAAAAAGTCGCGGCTCAAGCCATACCGTTCCGGGAACAGGGGCCTGGTTTATCTCTTTTCCGGACGAGTCATTGAGATTATTGGCTATTTTAAGCCCCCCACGCAAAGGATATGGGGTTGAAATTGCTTTGATTTGGGCAAGCTGCAATTGATTTTGATATTCAACCATGCTGGGAAAAGAAAGGCTAATGGTTTGACTTAAGCCAATAGCTCGTGATTTTTGCAACCATTCAGACTTAATAGGCGATTTGCTGGTAAAAACTGCATCAGCACCGAGCATGTTCCTGGCACTTTGCTCCAATTTATTCTTAACTGTTCCGGTAAAATTATTCATTGCACTGACACAAGCCACTGCAACGATGAGCGCGATAAATAACAGGGTCAACTCACCAGTTCGCCACTCCCGAATAATTGCTTTAATGGGTAAAGGTAGACTTAGCAAACTAATCTCCCATTAACTAAGGGCCAGTGGAGCTGGCAACGTTTGGCCAAACGATTGTCGTGAGTCACAATGACTAAAGTAGTTTGATGTTCTTCATTTAAAGCAAAAAGTAAGTCGGTAATGGTTTTACCCGTATGGGGATCCAGATTACCAGTAGGCTCATCAGCAAATAAGACTGATGGAGAGATGGCAAATCCCCGTGCTATAGCAACACGCTGCTGTTCTCCTCCAGATAATTGCAGGGGAAAATGATTGGCTCGATGATGAAGACCCACTTTATTCAACCAGGAATTGGCAATGGCCAATGAATTCTCCAAATGCAGAATTTCCAGAGGTAGGGTAATATTTTCCAAAGCAGTAAGATTGGGTAATAATTGAAAAGACTGAAAGATAAACCCGATTTGACGTGCTCGGAGCTGGGCTCGCCGGTCTTCATCAAGCAGAGTAATATCCTGATTATTATAAAATATTTTTCCTGCAGAGGGCAGTTCGAAGCCTGCCATCAGGTTGAGCAAAGAAGTTTTTCCAGAACCGGAAGCACCAGTAATGGCAATAGTGACTCCCGCCTTGATTTCAATACTTATGTTTGTCAATATAGATAAAAATTGATCTCCGCTTCTAACGGTATAGCTGACGTTTTCAAGCCTAATTATTTCCTTTTGGATCACCATGAAATCTCTGAATTTATTGGTCATGTTATTGGTGTTAATAATAGCACCTCTGCAAGCAAAAAATATCGTTATCCTAGGCGATAGTTTAAGCGCAGGTTATGGTATTGATGCTCAAAAAGGATGGGTGAATCTGTTAGCAACAAAGCTGCTCAATGAAGGCCGTTTTAATGTCATCAACATCAGTATAAGTGGTGATACAACAAGTAATGGTCTGGCCAAATTAAATCCAGCATTACAAAAATACAAACCTGACGTCATCATTATTGAATTGGGAGCAAACGACGGTTTACGCGGCCTCCCCATCAGTCAAATAAGAAATAATTTCGAAATCATGCTCAAAGAAAGCCAAAAGGCTGGAGCCAAGGTGTTATTACTGGGTATAGACCTTCCCCCTAATTACGGTCCCAAATATCGTGAGCAACTTAAGAACTTGTACGTTGAATTGGCTCATTCCTACAAAACTGCTCTGGTACCCATGTTTCTAGAAGGAGTCGCAGGTCACGATAATCTGATGCAAAAAGACGGTTTACATCCTAATGAACAGGCGCAACAGAAAATTCTTGATAATGTCTGGCCCATTCTGAAAGAAATACTTGGGACTGGAAATTAGGTTAGCGGACCTCATTCTATTTCGACCCAAGTCTATATAACAACTCATGAAACTCATTAGTGGTACATTGAATATTTAAGCGAGTGAAGTTTTCAGATGTTCCATATTCAGGACCGTAAGTTGCCATAATTTTATATTTATCCAAAAGGTACTGCTTCGCATTTATTGGTGTTTTAATCCATATAGTAGGACAATCATAATTTAAAAGCTCGATCCCCGTCTTTGGAATTATTTTACGTACGAGACTCCAGCGTCTACTAAATTGTTCAGTAACCCAATCAGCATATTCCCTCGCCAAATTATTTTCAATTAAGTAACGTAGTGCGGTCAAACAACGGATTTTTCTTTGATGGAGCCATCATATAACTTCCAATAGCATATTTACATTTTATTTAATTCCATTCTAAATTTTCGTCCATTTTTAATTATAGGCTATAGCCCGGTACAATTAGAAATTTGAAACGCAAAAAGTTTAAGGAACATTTTGAGTTCTATTTTAACTAATTTCCTTGACTACTATCTTATTTTTTCCATGATTCTTCGCTTGATAAAGTGCTTGATCTACAATAGTGATGACTTGGTGCAAATCGAACTTCTCTTCCCAGGGAAGATGAACAATTCCCATGCTTAAGGTAATTTTATTAAGTATTTCATGCTGGTTAAAAATGGCACTATCATAGGACAAGAGATTTTTATGAAAATTTTTTTTAATCAATTTACAACTGGCTAAAGTGTCCTTCACCGAATTATTAATAAAAATAATGGCAAACTCATCCCCGCCTAGACGAAACACGATCTCAGCGGCACGCCGCAATGATTTTTTTAATACATCAGCAAGATTAATTAATAAAATATCCCCATGAGGATGGCCAAAACTATCATTAATCATTTTAAAATTATCGATATCGATAAGCACCAGATTGAGCGGATATTTATTGCGTTTTGCCCTATAAAACTCACTATTTAAAACCTCTTCAAAATGACGTCTATTGTATACGCCAGTTAAAGAATCAGTTAGAGACATAGTGGTCAATTGAGAAATTAATGATTCTTTCTCCTGGGACAATTTCAATGTAGTGGTCAACAACCGATTATTTAATTGCGCTGAAACAATCACCATGACCAGAAATAGCAGAAACATCGTTGCTAATATGGCTCTGTCAAAATTCATTAACGAATAGTTGTGCCAAATTACCGGTATAAACATGGGTAATATATAAGCGTAATAGGCCGGTAAATAAATAGACAAAGAGGCAATTGAACCTGCACACATACCACCCAACACAAGAATTATAATAAACTCATGTAATTCATTTAAATAAGGCAATATCATTAGATAACAAGAACCCCAGGCCATACCCATGATTAAAGTTAGGATAAGAAAAATAAATAAACCCTGATGTATATTCTTCTCAAAGAGTCTTTTCTTCAGGCACAAAAAACAAAAGCACCATCTCAATGCACTAATCAGAAAAATACCTAAAAACCAGAGGCCAATTAAAATTTGAGGCATTCGATGGTAAATCAGATCGCCGGCCAATAAAGAAGCCAAAACTATATTAAAGGGGATGGCCCTAGCGGATCCCTGATAAAGCAATAAAACCGCTTCTTTATAAATTTTTGACGAGTAGATACCCATTTCATTCCATGAAAAAACTCCTTCTGTATATAAATTATACACTTTATTTGTAAGACTATTTAAAAATGGCTCAAGGGTATGACTATTTAAAAAAAGCAGATCCCTTTGTGTTCTTCAATGACATCAAAAAGACTCTCGGTTATTTCTTCCCCATTCACCCAATAAAAAAACAGTTAACTTTACAATTAAGAAACATTTCCTTAACAATTCCTTAACATTCGTTTGCGATAATGCCTGCAATTTAAAAGGTCAACCGACTAAATGAAGGAGGTGCATCCGGAAATTGATAACAGGATTGGCAATGCAGTCCCACCTGCCGCCCAATTCCCCCAAATAAATTGGTTCATGTAAGAGTTACACACACGTTAGTTAATAATTTAATTACCTGAGGAGTCACGAATCATGGCGTTATCAGAAATCATTATTAATGATTTAGTTCTATATCATACTAATGCGGCCATTAGCGAATCAAATTATCATACCCTTCGTCAATATCTCCTGGAAAGAAAACCTTTATTAACCGTAACCAATAGCATCAACTCCCTACTCTCGGAACACTGCGACGCCGATCAAAAGGCAATGAGGAACTCCCTTGTTCAAATAGCCTGTGAGGCCCAAGGAAAAAGTGATCGTCATGAAGCAATAAGGGACGAGCAAGAAAAAAATAATGATGACTCGCTGAAATCAAGTTATAAAACAGAGCTGCCCATATTAGAAAGCAGGATGAGTCAACTTGAAATGAAGTGTTTTCATCAACAAAACATCTGTTCTCAACTTCGTAGTCAATTAAATGAGCATACAATTAATCTGCAACAGGTGAACGAGGCAATTGATCGGCTCCACAGAGACCGTCAATTGGTTCATTACCGTTACGCCTATACTCTACCAAGTAACGTGCATTATCATTATCCTGATCTGCATCCCCCTGTTTATCCAACTCCTACGGTTGTGTATTCTCTGCAGGATCAGTTGATTTTGGATAGACTTCTTAGTGAAGAAAATAGACTGCTCATGGAGCGTCAAAGACTGACTTATCTTGTTGATTCAAAAGATACTGAAAGCACTAAAGAAGAAAGAAATTTAACTAGATTTCTTAAAGAAAAAAAACGCACTGAGGAACGCTACAGCGAAATTAAACAGCAAATTGATATTGAGCTCCCTAATAAAGAACAGCAACGCCGGGTTCGAGAGCAAGAGCGTATGGGCAGAGAACAGGCCAGAACAAGCCTTGATCCCAACCTTCAGCAACTGTCTCATAAAAATCGTGAAGCCCTGCAGCAACAAATTGCCACCCAAAACCATGAACTTGAAAACAAGCGTAACCAATTGATGGATAAAGCGATGGAAACGAGTTATCTCGTTTATATCACCCAGCTTGAACAAGCCCTTCAGCAAACAAATGGGCTCCAACTCTCATTCAATGAGCATGAAGCATTGAAGAGGATATTAGGGCTTATGAAAAATTTCATCGCGATGGGAGAAAGAGAGCAAGGCATTATTCACTCATTACATGAGGAACAAAACAATTTACGCAAGCTTCGAAAAAACCTGTTTGATAGTAATACGCAATTACAACACTACATTGCCTCGGAACCTCTGCTGGTACAAGAAAATAAACAGCTTACAGAAGAAAATAGCTCGCTTACTCTTACCAAAGATGCAGCTGGTAATCATAGAACCAACGCTCTATATGCCTCTCTTTTTGGAACCGCCAGTGGTCTATTAAGTGCAGGTCTAATCAATACCTTAGTGATTAGCCCAGTGTTTTTTGCTGTTCCGGGCGCGTTTGCTCTGCTTACCGTTATTTCACTGACGGTTGCCCTGGTCTATCATTTAAAAAAATCCGCTGCTGAAGATAAAATTGACCAAAATACCCAAACCATCCATGAAAATGAAAGCACTATACTGAATCAATTAGAACAGGCTAATGATTTGAGTTTAACCACCATTCCTAAGCTCAATACTCAAATAGGTGAAGCTGAAAAAAGCATTGCTACCATTGAAAAACAATTAAAAGATCAACAACGTGCGATGAATCAACTATTGAGTAAAGCAGAAAATATAACCAGCACCTATGCCAGCAGCAATACTTTCTTTAGTAGTGAAGGAATGGTTGCTTATCCCATACCTTCGGCTCCTGAATATGATACTGAAGCCCTGCTTAATTATGGAAGTGGCAACGTATATGCTCAAACGCCTATCTATTAACTCGTTCTAGTCTACTGAATAAGCTTTATCCACTGTATATTAGCCCGCGACCGGCGGGCTAATATAATACGACCACGGCCATTAAGTTAAAAAAACGTCATCTCGAGCATAGCGAGAGATCTCCTGAATATTAAGGAGATTCTTCGTTGCAAGCTCCTCTGGATGACGAAAACTCCTTAACTTAATGGCAGTGAATAAGACGACTCCCCCTTAATCGATATAACTTGTGTTTCGTCGTTACAACAAAAAATGGCCAGAAGGGTTATTCATTACATGAATATCCTAAGCACTCCAATCCTTTTTCCAAATAATAAGCAATAGTGGGCTTGGAAAATAAATAACCAGTTAAATTGGGAGCTAAATTATTACGGGCCTCCTTATGTGCATTACTCCAATCATTTTCACCGAAATCCCCTCTACCAAGATACATCAAACAAAGGAGATCAACTTTCTGATCCGGATCCAGGCTTTCTATTATTTGACTGACCTCAAGGTAACTCAAATCGTCCGGATGATCGGCCAAAACCTGCTCCGTATCATATTCATATTCTGCATTTGGTGTTTCTTCATCAAAAGTAACCCCTTCTTTTGCCTGAAATTCCTTTGCTTTGGCAATAATAAAACAGACTGTTTGGGGATTAATATTTAAAATATCCGTATTTAACATAGTGTTCTCCTGTCTTAAACTTGATGCTCATACTCTATAACATTTTTATTTTTACAAAAACCAGCTTTACCTTCAGCTTAACAGAAATTTAAAAGCCAACTGCCTGCCCATCTTTTCGTGGATCTGATGCAGCCCAATACCCCTCTTCTAGGCAGTAAATCGCCTGGCCGCCCCCATAGATAACCGTGGGACTTGATACAAACTCATGACCACGCGCCCTGTAATTCATTAATTACTTCCGATTTAATATCACCCTCCACACTAATTTTATTTTCCGGAGAAATGTACCACCGTGGGGCATCCTATAGGCATTATCTTCTTTATACCAACTCCATGTTGCCGTATAAATACATATAATTGTAGCTCATACCAAACTTAAGCATTGCTCTTTTGTTTTCTTTATCCGATACCCTCTAATTCGTTCATGGCCGAATCATCAAGCTCCAAAAGTGCAGCTCGGATATTTTCTTCCAGATGTTTGACGCTGGATGTTCCAGGAATAGGCAATAGAACCGGAGATTTTTTTAGCAACCAGGCAAGCGCTATTTGAGCCGGTTGAGCATGAACTTTATTCGCCAAACGAGTTAATATGCCCCCCTGACGGGTTAGATTCCCTGTTGCCAGTGGATACCATGGGATAAAGGCAATGTGTTCTTGCGTGCAATATTCCAACACAGACTCTGCGCTTCGCTCCATTAAGTTATATTTATTTTGCACCGAAACGATGGGAGTCATCTTTCGTACCGCCTCAATCTGCTTCACACTGACCTCTGATAAACCAATATGGCGTATCTTTCCTTCTTGTTGTAAGTCAATTAACACGCCGATCTGCTCCTCTAATGGAATTTGTGAATCGATGCGATGTAATTGATACAGATCAATTCGCTCTAGCTTTAGACGTTTAAGACTCCCTTCACAAGCAGCTCGCAGATGTTTAGGATCACCATTTATAATCCACTGCTCTGGACCTGGCCTGACCAATCCTCCTTTGGTAGCGATAACCAAATTCTGAGGATAGGGATATAAAGCCTCTGCAATAAGTTTTTCTGATATTTCAGGTCCATAATAATCAGCCGTATCAATAAGCGTTATTCCCAGATCCAAGGCACGATGGAGAACTGAAATGACCTCCTGATGATTTGCCGGCTCCCCCCAAACACCTCGTCCTGTAAGACGCATTGCCCCAAAACCTAAGCGATGAACAACAAGATCGCCACCAATGTTGAAAGTTCCACTGTGAATAGCCGGTTTTGCAGAGTTTTGCGTGACGGTCATGCCTACTCCCTAAGATAAGTTAATTTTAAATTCAATCCGGCATCCCCCCTTGATACGATTTGCCCATTTAAGAAAATTAAGCTAGTCTCAAATCAATGGCAACATGAGGGATTAATTTACAGGAAAAAACGATGAAGGATTGCCATAAAAAAATGTCACTGCTTATTTTATTTTTACTCAGCCTATCCGCCTTTTCATCTCCTGTTTTTCCTCCTGTGGATCAAAATGGAGTAAAGCGAATTGATTTAGACGCTCAAAGTATCATTGAGGAATATATCAAAAAAACCCCGAGTACAAAATCCATGTATTTTAATCAACAAACCGGCCAATACGCGGAACAACGATTGGCTTTGCATCAAAAAATCATCACGGAAATAATACAGAACAAGCCCTGTGTTAATAAAAAACAGACCGTGGCGCTCTTTACCGCAGGATTAGCCGGTTCAGGTAAAACAACTTTCTTGAAAAAACATATCAAAGATATAAATCAGTATGTTCATATAGATGCAGATGAAATTCGAGAAAAATTACCTGAATATAAAGGCTGGAATGCAATTAATACCCAGGAGGAAGTGACTGATATTATTAATGAAGTATTCAATCAACTGGAGAAACACTGCGAAAACAACATCATTTATGATGGCAGCCTGGTCGGCCAGAAATATATAAATACCGCCATTCACTTTAAAAAATTAGGGTATAAAATTTACGTGGTCTATGTACAAATCCCCGTAACTGTCGCTAAGGAACGTACACTTAAAAGATATCAGAAAACGGGGCGATATGTGTCTGCTGATTTTATAATTTATGTTTCACAACGTATAGCCAATTCATTTACCAAGATGAAATCTTATCTGGACGGGTACGTCATTGTCGATGGGATAAGTGGCAAAATTATTGAGGAAAAGAATTTTAATCTTCCTAAGCAATCCCCCATTACCTCTACTGCTAATACCCCTGAGATGACGAAGGATTAGCTAAGCAAATCATCAATACTTAATTCATCATTCTCCAGTAACATCATCATCACTTGATTCAATCCCTGGGCTATTTGATCTTTACAGTATATTGTTAAGGGACCATTAATTGATAATCGATATTCATTATACTGATCTTTTGTAAAATACAGCCATAAAGCTTGATTACTTATAGGGCGATCCACGCTGCCATAATGATAGGGGATACTGGTATTAAGACCTGCAAAATTCATGTCTCTGGGGTCTTTGATAAAAAAACTTGCGGTAATGTTAATAAGTATTCTCAGCCTGGCTGGTTTTTGAAGTCGCAGCTTTAGTTTGAATAACTGATTGAGCCTATATTTGATTCGATAGTTTATTCTACGCCATATTGTCAGGCTCAAGGTTCTCAGATGGTAATCTATGACAATTGGATTAAGCCCGGTTTTTTTAAAATGTTTCATAAGAAATAATTTACTATATACATAGGTCAAATACTGACCAATTGATAATCGAGTGTCTCTTAACCCCGCAATCTTAATGGCTTGCGAACATTTCTGATAGGGTGCTGTTTTTAATAGTTGCTCTTCAATCGACTTGAGAAAATCAATGAATTTATATTTTTTATTTAAAGTAATATTGAGCCTTTTGTATTCTGTGAACAAGCCTATAACTGACTTGTAATGGCTGCCCTCTCTTCCACTGTGCAGTATCGTAATGGGTATTTTCTTTTGGCGACTAAGCTTATAAAAAACAATTTGGCATGCAGCAATTAAGCCAGTGCTCACATTAATGTTTTTTTCCTGGTGCCACTCCTTAAATTTTTCAATAAGGCGAGCATCGAGAGGGTAATGAAATAAATTTTTCGCTTGATTGGTTGCATCAGGCAAATGATGTGTCCGACCAAAACTCAAGCGTTGAAAACCTTTATTATAAACCCGCCAAAAATCAACTTTATCTTGCAGGTCTTGTTCATAATAAAAATTATTCTGTTTCACATAATCAAAATAGGTATAATTTTCGGGTACAGGAACAAGGCTATTCCCCAGAAGCAGGGTCTCGTAATTTTTTTTGAATTGCTCAAAGAGAGTTCGGTATGATGAATCATCGAGGATAATATGCGGAATCATGATGTGCAATTCATGCAAATCGTGATTCAACTTATAAAGATATATTCTAATCAGTGGTTGTTCGTTAAATGGAATAAGCTGTTTTATATTCTCAAAAAACACTTTGTTTAATACCTGCGGATTATAACTTGAAGAAATGTCTTCGTAGATTAAGTTGAACTGTCCCTGTTTTTTCAGTCTTTGGACTGGTACATCATCGTTAATGTTTATCCAAAAAACACTATTTTGCTTAATAGCAAAATCCATGGCTTGGGAAAGGTATTCTTTGTTGAGTTTACCGTGCAGTTGTAACTGCATCCCGCAGTTAAAACTACTTCCCAGTTTTCTGATTACCCAGAATACGTATTGAGTATCAGATAAAGGTATTTCTTCTTCGGTTGCATTTTCTGCTCCGTGAACCTCTCGTGCTTTTTCAAAAACAATGTGTAATTCATTTGCAATATTTCGTGCAATTTTTTCGATTCTTGGTTCATTAATAAAATACTCTATTGGCAAGCTAAGTGTTGGACATCGCAATTTATCGTGAATGCGGTTTCTAAGATCCAAAGACATCAGAGAGTCCATCCCCAGGGAGAACAGATCATTTTTTACTCCTACTTGTTCGGCGCTGGTTAACCCCAAAATATCTGCGGTAATATCGCATAATGTCTGGCTCAGTATGACAACACGTTCTTTATGGCTATGTTGTTGAAGAAAGGATAAAAAGAGCGGCTCAGTAGCTGTCGCATGCTTAACCTGATCGGATAATTCTATATATTTAGGCCTGTTTTTGAAATAAATATCCCAATGAATAGGGCATAATACAATTTGTGGTAACTGACTTTGCAATAACACATCAAGCACATCGATGTGCTCTTTGGCTAATGGTATGAAACCACGTCGTTGCAAAGAATCCATATTCTTTGCAGTCATCCCTAGAGTGTTAAACGCCCCCCAGTTAATCGCAATCGCTGGTAATCCCTGCTGTTGCCGTAGGTGTGCCAAGCCATCTAAAAAGCCATTGGCAGCGACATAGTTGGATTGTCCTCTGGAGCCGAGTATGGACGCAGAAGAAGAAAACAAGACAAACAAATCTAATTGAAGATTTTTAGTTAATTGGTGGAGAACCAAAGCGCTATCCATTTTTGCATTTAATACCTGTTGAAACGCGTCCTCATCCAGATTAACGATCAATTCGTCCCGAATCACCCCCGCAAGATGAAATACGCCTCTTAATGGTCTAGAGCTTTGCTCAATTTCCTCAATTATCTGTTTCATCTGCAGCAGGTTACTTGCATCAGCGGAATAATGCCTTACGCAAACTTGCTTTTTTCGGGCACTATCAATCAAGTCTTTTGTCTTCGTGGGACATTCGGAGCGACTGGTAATAATAATATGTTTCACCCCACTGCGAATGAGATAATCAATCAATGGCTCTGCCAAACCACCGGTACCGCCGGTAATAAGGTAACTGGCTTCTCTATCAAACAATACTTTGGGCTGCTCAGGATCGATAGGAATCTGTTTTCTCTTCAGTCTGGGTACATAGAGTAAATCCCTCGCCGCAAATTGGGTTTCAGTACTTGTCGTATTGAATAGATATCTTAACGCATCTTTCAAGGTACTGTTTGAGTCGAGGTCAATCGTATAATTTTTATTGAATTCAAGCTCATTTCTAAAGCTTTTCCAAAAAGAGCTGGCCATTGTATGGTAAGGGTTTACCTTATCGATGGAATTGTTATTAATGGCATAAGCGTTTTCTGTAACCAATATAAAGCTGGCAGGAAGTAACTTAAACATGCTTTGACAATAATGAAATAAATCATTGAATTGCTCTTGTTCATAAAGGAATACAATATTTTTATTCTCAACGTTCTCTAATTTATTTACATTATCTACGAGCTGATAACGAAGAGTTCCCATGACTTTTTTAGCTTTAATCTCATTTTTAGCAATAACCCAAAGATCCGCTATTTCCGCTGAGTTTAGTATATTTGAATTCAGTGGTTCCCACTCGATTTCATACAGATGATGTAAGACAGATTCATAGGAAATAAAGTGATTTTGCTGGACTTTCCTTAAGCGAAGTTCATCAATGCTACCAATCAGCAAACCTGAGTTGTCATAAAACAGTATATCAACACTAAGTTCATTCTCATGCTCAACATCACGTTTGGTGACATGAATCCAAACTGTTCTTGGAGCGTCTTGAAAAGTAGTCATCCGGGTGAAGGCATAAGGCAAATAAGTCGTATTCGCCTCATAATTCTTATTGATTAAAAAGATGCTTTGTATTGCACTTTCGAGCACCAGAGGATGATAATAATACCCTTGTTCCTCATTGGTTTTAGCCAATGCGACTTTGGTCAATACACTGCCTGATTTGACATACCCCTCTTGCAAAACCTGAAGTACATCTCCATAAAATAAAGGACTTTTCTTAAGACCGGCATAGAATTGTGAGATATCAACTGGCTTATCAAAAGATAGTTTCAGATCATTAATAGCGACAGATTCAGGCACCGATGAGGCCAGCTCGTGTATTTCCATTTCAGAAAATTTTTGCCACTGCTCGTTTTGTTTTGCAAAGAGCTCTATCTTGTACTGTTCGTTATTCCCTGGTTTGGCTTGTAGTTGAAAATCCTGTCCTTGCACCGGGTATAATGGCCGTTCAATATTAAATTGCTCTATACAAAAAGTATTACACTTCAATAGTGATTTGGCGGTCGCTAAACCTGATTCGATGTAAGCTGCTGCAGGAAAAATCACTTTTTCAAAAACGCGATACTGATTAATATAACTTAAACCGTCCACGTCCAGCTGATGACTGAACAAATACTCATCGCCTGGCATAGATAACATCTGCCCCAACAGAGGATGCATGATGTTCCTGATTGGACCATTTTCGCGCTTTTTTTCCAGCCAGAATTCAGCCCGATCAAACGAGTAGTTAGGTAATGCTACTTTAATCAGTCTAGGGCGATTGGTTTTGTAATAGGATACCCAATCTACTTTCTTACCTTGCAAATAATCAGTAACTAATAATTGAAGTTCCTTATCCTGCGGCAAATCAAGTAGATTATTTTTTCCATGAGAGGATGCGAACTCCCCTTTATGTAACAATTGGCTGGCTTCTACAACGTTCTCGGCTGCTACAGCCACCCGATAAGTATAGTGATCGCGGCAAGTCGCGGCGGTAAAGCACACGTCGTTAAAATCATCGGAGGTGGTTTCCAAATACTGCTGATAGCGTTTTACTAAATTATCTAAAGCAGCTTGGCTTTTGGCGGATAGAATCAGTACGTTCGCTTTGGCAGGCAGGTTTTCCCTTTGCATTTTATTGGCAGGAAACTCTTGAAGAATTAGATGCGCATTAGTGCCGCTAAAACCAAACGCATTAACCCCTGCGCATTTAAGTTTTGCCTCACTGCTCCAGGCAGTATTGTGTACTGCGATGCGGGTATCATTTATTTTTATATGGGGATTTAATTTATTGAAATTTAAATTCTTATAAATTGTTCCTTTTTGTAAACTGATAATTGTTTTAATAACGCTGGCAACACCAGCAGCGCTTTCAAGATGACCTATATTCGTTTTAACCGCACCAATATACAAGGGATTATCCTTGCCGCGCTGCGCTCCGTACACTTTATTAATGGCATGAACTTCTATGGGATCGCCTAAAGGAGTGCCGGTCCCATGCGCCTCGACATAACTGATATCCGTGCTGGATAACTCAGTTTGTTCCAATGCCATCATCATGACCTCTTCCTGGCTTTTGCCGTTAGGAACCGTTAAACCTGCAGACTTACCATCATTAGTGATTGCCGAAGCTTTGATGAGCGCGAATATATTATCCTTATCCCGTAAGGCATCTGTGGTTCTTTTAAGCAATAACACCCCACAACCCTCAGACCGCGCATAACCATCAGCATTTTCGTCAAAGGTTTTGCATTGACTCTCTGGAGATAAGGCTTTAGCTTTGCATAGATTGACGATGCTTTCTGGTCGTAATAACACATTCACACCGCCAGCCAGGGCCAAATCGATTTCTCGATTTTTTAAACTTTGACAAGCATAATGAATCGCAACCAGAGATGAAGAGCACGCCGTATCAATGCTTAATGCAGGCCCTTTGAAATCAAAGGTATACGCCACTCGTCCAGGTATAATATTCAACGCCTTGCCAGTAACAGCAAACATGCCCAGTTCATCGTTAGACAACCCTGCTTTTTCTAATTGAGAATAATATTCATGAGAGGTCCCTACTCCGGCAAAAACGCCGGTTAAGCTCCCGCGCAAAGACAGAGGCGGATAGTTTGCATTTTCCAAAGCCAGGTAACAATTCTCCAGAAAAAGTCGCTGCTGGGGGTCCATCAACGGTGCTTCACGGGGGCTGATGCCGAAAAAATGGGCATCAAAGCATTTGATATTCTCTATTAATCCCAGTTTATTGACGTAGGATTTTCCTGGTGCGTCTGGATTGGGATCATAATATTTTTTATTGTCCCAACGTTCGATGGGAATCTCCCTAATCCCACTCAACCCATTTTCGAGCAAAGTCTCAAAGGCAACAATATTGGGGGCATTAGGTAGTGAACAACTCATGCCTATAATAGCAATCGAGTCGTCCATGGATTCCGATGATGGCTGCAGCGCTTGCATTTTATTGACATTATTTTCGAGCTCAGACTCAATATATTTTGCCAGTTTGTTAATGGATGGATACTCAAAACCGGCAGTGACCGCCACGTTAAGAACGGGCTTTAGGGTTTCTTTTAGCCTGGTCGCCATTTCAGTTATCATCAATGAATCGAAGCCAATTTCAAAAAATCCACCGTCGTCATCTAAATCTTCTGTTTCTGGCAATCCCAAGATCTGTTTACAAATTGCAGACAACATGTTCTTGCAGGTAATAAACCTCTTCTCATGGTCAATCTTAAAGTACTCATTCAGCCACGGCGATATGCTTTCATCAATTTTGTGCTCGACTAAGGTCAGATCATTTGCCAAGTTTTGATAAAATGCCGGCAATGGCTTAGGAACAAAATCCAGCATGAACTTGAGGTATTCTGGGGATATAATTGTTGCATAGGTTAATTGGCTATGGATTAACTGGTTAATCAACGCACAACCTTGTTCATTATGAATTAGTGCCTGTTTTAAACCTTCATGGGCACGTTTTTCTGCCATACCCACTTCAGCCCAAGGCCCCCATTGAATTGCGGTGCCCGCCAACCCCAAACGGTGGCGCTCGGCAATCAACGCATCTAAAAAACTATTGGTCGCACTGTAGACAGATTCTTTATTGCTTCCAAACACGGAGGAAACAGAAGAGTAGACGACAAAAAAATCCAAATTGCAGTGCCGAGTAAGCTCGTGTAAATACCAACCGCCTTGTACCTTGGCAGAAAATAAATGATCAATGTCTTCGTCTTGATGCTCAAGCAATGGCGCATTAAGAGATGCACCTGCGGCATGAACAATGCCCTTTAATAAACCATCAACGTTACTCTCTGCTAACAAATGGCGCAGCTTTTCTTTATCGGTAATATCTAAACTAACGGTACGAATGACGCGGTCCGGATAGTGGGACTGAATTTTTTTTATACTTGCTTTTAATGAGGGCTTATCTACGTTTCTTGAGACAAGAATTAACTCTTTGGCACCAGATAATAACAAGGCTTGCGCGGTTACCAAGCCTAAACCGCCGCAGCCCCCGCTGATAAGGTAGCGGCCATCGCCGTGTAGCGCTCTCTCTTCGCCGTATAAAGTCGCTTTTTTTAAGCGGGAAACCAATCGTTTGCCATCACGATAGGCCACAACATGCTCATAGTGTGAGCCGTGATTATGATTCATTTCATTAACCACTTGCTTTGCATAATTTGCTTCATCGGTTTTATCCAAATCGATGAGAATGGATTTATACTGGGGTAACTCTAAAACCAAAGTCTTGCAAAACCCAGGGAGCATGCTATTACCAAGATTAACTCGGTTAACAGCAAGTTCTGCTATGGCATTGTGAGTCAGAACGATGAGTTGTAATTCAATTGCCTTGTGATTTAATACTTTAATCAGCGTCAATAACTGTTTTAGCGTTTTCTTTTGCAAATCAATAGAAGCATCGATATCTTGGGGTGAGGTTAAATCGAAACCTGCTGCAAAAATAATCCCATCAAGAGTGTCTAATGAATAGTTGTCGTCATCCCGAACAATGTGTAATCCCTGCTCGATAAAACCTGAAGCTAATTGCTTGGCGCCAATTAAAAGCCAATGATTGCCTTTTAGTTTACGATTTTGCTTATCAAAAGGCTGGTATTGCCATTCTAATTGGAAGCACCAGTCTTTAGGCACTGACACATCGCTTCGTGTTTCTTTATCATGCCAATAGGCTTTTCTATCAAAAGAATACAACGGCAAATCCACTTCATTGTACTGTCCCTTGCTTTTATCCAGCCGTATATTGGCTCCCGATAAATAATCCTCATAAATGTGCTTCGCATCATTTTCAGTTGTTTTAAGGTCTTTTTTTATGGTGACTTTTTTCAACTCATAATCTTGAGATTCAATTTTTTTAATTAAGTCCTCTTTATCTTTTGCAACGATGGCGCAGCGAAATCTGTAATGATCCCGACAATTGATTAGGGTATAACATACATCGCGCAAATTTACGGAGGATTGCTGCAAATAGCGCAGATAACTGACCATCATTTGTTGCAATGAGTGTTCGCTATTTGCTGAAAGGATAAAGCAGAGAGGCTCACTACTGTCAGCAGTTGCTGCCTTTAACACACCCTTTGGCGCCTCTTCAATAACAGCACTAACATTAGTGCCGGTAAAACCAAAATTAGAAACTTGTGCATACCTCTTTTTATTGGGATGTTCCGCGAAGGATATCGTTTTAACAGGAAAAAGAGCGGGGATACTCTCAGGGGTAATCGCGGGGTTAGGTGTTGAAAAATGTAAATTAGCGGGAATGGTTTCATTTTTCAAGGCTTCTATCACTTTAATAAGTGATGCAATACCTGATGATGAAATAGTATGTCCCAGATTACTTTTTAATGCACCGATAATCAGGGGCTTTTCTTTGGAATGATGCCCTTGGTGGATGTATTGAATGGCATTAAACTCAACAGAATCACCAACAACAGTACCTGTTCCGTGTGCTTCAATATAATCAATCTCACTGGCGGATAAATTAGCCTGTTCTAATACCGCTTGATGCATGGCAATTTGCGCTTCCAAATTAGGCGCAGCCATGCCCATCCCACCCCCATCTTGATTCATGACGATGCTTTTGATAACCCCATGAATGGTGTTGTTGTCTTTTATAGCATCACTTAACCGTTTAACAATAACCACGCCGCAACCTTCGCTACGAGCATAACCATCAGCTGAAGCATCAAAACTGCTGCATTGACCAACAGCAGATAGCATATTGGCCTTGGTTACGCCGATAAAAATTTCGGGACAAAGGCTAAGATGGACTCCGCCGACAATTGCCATGTCACATTGACGATTTCTTAATGCTGTGGTGGCTAAATACAACGCAGACAACGAAGAAGAACATGCCGTATCAACAGTAATACAAGGGCCTTTTAAATTTAGAAAATAACAAAGTCTTCCGGCTGCAGCACTATCCGCAGAACCAATATAGGTATAGGCATTAAATTTTATATGGTCTTTGTAATTGAGTTGGCTGTAGTCATGAGTTGAAATACCACAATACACCCCCGTGTTCGAATCTTTCAATGAATCAAGCCTTATATTGGCATGGTTTAACGCCCGAATGGATACTTCTAAAAAGAGACGTTGTTGCGGATCAATTTGTTTGACTTCAGTAGGGGTTATTTTAAAAAAGGGGGCATCGAATAACCGAGGATCATTTAAAAAGCCCCCCTTACGGCTCACTATTTTATCTTCTTTCTGTCTCGCTGCATCATAATATTTATTAATATCCCAGCGATTTTCAGGCACTTCTTTAATGGAAGTCTGTTTATTAATCAACATTTCATAAAATGCGTTTACATCTTCGATGTCCGTATTAACTCCGGGAAATTGACAATTCATTCCGACAATGGCAATGGGTTCATTCAGAATGTCTTTTATATTTTTTTCGTGCTGCATTATATTTCCCGTAAGTTACACCACAGTCTATTCCCTGCTTTTCTTTTGCAATAAATAACAGAGATATTTCTGCTGTCCATTAATAAATCCATTATATGTGACGGAGCCTTTCACCGCAGAGATATCGCGCACCGCTTGACGCCATATAGGAGAATAAGTTGCATTAATATGGGCTTTTCGTCTATCAGACAGATAAGTTAACGAATTAAGTACTTGAGGAGTAATATCACTGCGTTGAAGAACCTGCAATCCAGAGGCGCTAATATACTTATCCAACGCCTCCACCTCTGACGACTGGCGTATATCAGTAAAAGCCATATACCCATTGGGTCGAAGCACACGCCAAACCTCACTTAAAAAGTGTTCCATCGATGGATAGCAATGGGATGATTCCACATTGACAACAACATCAACACTATGGTCAGGAACAGGTAGAGCATCTGCCCGTCCCTGCATCCAGCGTGCGTTGGCACATTTAGAGTAGCGTTGACACAATTCAATTGCTTTTTCAGATAAATCAATCCCCAGATAGGAACGAGGTTTTTTATACTGGATTAAAAATGCACCGCCAGCCCCTTGCCCACATCCAACCTCAATAATGTCCTTGTCCTCTAAATCGATGTCTTTGACAACACGGTTATAGAGTTGAATGAAATATCGATTAGACTCATCCTGGGAATTTAAGGCTAAAGTAGTCTCATCCTGATATCCATAATTTAGAAACACACATTGTTTGGACTTGTTATTCGCGGCGAATTTATTGTACAACCATCGGATCAGTATCAGACGTAAATGAGGCGATAATTGCATTAAAAATCGATATATTTGTCTCAGCTTGCTTGCCTTCATTGTATTATCCGACTTAGATGATGAGCTTCCAGAACTTGGGCCTATGCTCACAATATGCTTTAATCGAAACAAGAGTAATCATGCACCAATACTGAGTTAATGACAAGATTCTTTCTCGGTTAAGCCTCTGATTTACTTGAATGTCTCGCTCAGTTTTAGCTTTTCAAAAGTACAGTCAATCTTACCGCCAATTATTTGTCAGCCTTTTTTCAGTCAGTCGATTTTAAGCACAAACTCATGAGAGATAATCATCGAGTGAATGTAATTAAGGCGATTTATCAACCAGGATGAGTTTCTCTATTATTTTTACTCAGACCAGCATTTTTTACTTTTCATAGTTATTATAGTCTATAGACCAAGCTTTGTTTCTCCAGGTGTCTGCGTCATGCACGAATATAATAATCTATCGCCTTGATGAGGCTCCTTTCCATGCATAAAAGTATAATTATCCACTATCATAAAGTCTCCTTTTTGCCAATTGAATACACAAGTATGATGTTGAATAATCCGCTTAATTTCCGCTATCTCATCAGATGAAAAAGCCTGCCCATTGCCATAATGACAGACCATGGGCAAGCTGTCTTTCAACATCAAATACCGCATAGCAATGAATTTATAAAAAGGTAGCGCCTTTAAATCGCTGTAGAGCAAATTTGAATAAAAATTTAAATATTCGGATGCGTTAAACCAAAGGATTTGATGAGTAACAGGATGTTTTAATGCCCCGGGTAATCGATTTAATAGAATTAAATCATTACTCTTGTTTATCCAACTCCAGTCGACTTCAGACTGAGCTAATTTTTTTTCTATGGTCTTTTTGTCCTCTGTACCAAAATACTCAGACCAACTGCGCACACTTTTTTCCCCTAGAATGTTTTTTAGCATGGAGTATTTCATGGTCTTACCGTGAAAAAACTGCTTATAGAGGACTCCATATTCAATAATCTTGTCTTGAGTTTTTTTAGGAATATCCCGCCATATAGCCGCGGCATTCGCAAACAATGTCCCACCCCGTTGTTCCGCAGGGGTAACGCAGCAAAAATAAATATGATTAGGGGGATTTTTTGATCTGGGTTTTTCATGATGAAGAGGCAAAAAAATATGGCCGGGAAAATCACTTGAAGTATATATTTCATTTGGCAATACAGTTCTGGGCAAATCGTAGTCTTTAGTACTACACCGACTACCAAGATCACAGGCCTCTATAGCTTGGGAAAAATACGCCTCATCCTGACAAGCAAAACCTCTAAATAAAACGGCACCATACTGATTGAGCTGCCCGATTATCTCGGCATGATGCTCAGAGATTAGGCTCAGTAAGGATGTTGGATTAACCGCCTGCTTATTAGAGGAAGCCACCACCATAGGCACGTTCATACCAGGAACAATGAGTGTCTCTAAATTCATTTTATCCTCTCTAAAATTGCATGGTCATTTTATAGCCTCTAAAAAAATGGGGCGTGTTTCATAATACAGCCTGCCTCCATATTTGCGCTGACAAATAGTTTGAAAAGCCTGTAACATCTCTTCAAGAAGCCCCTCAATACTCTCGGCAGGAAAGGTGTTCATAAACGGCATGGTGAGCAGTAAATTTTTAAAATAATTTATATTGGGAAAATTAACGGTGACCGTTTTTAAATTCAGTTTCACTTGTTTAAAGGGTAATTGATTAAGGACCGTAAGGACACGATAAAAATATTTTGTATGTTGGTAATTTGGATTAATAAACCGATCAGTTAAATCCTTGTAGCGATTCTGTTTTGCCAATTCATGCCAGACCTGCAAAATACTGTTATCAGAAAAAGAAGAAAAAACGGCATACACCCGCCCCCCCTCTTTCAATGCATGAAAAATATTAGGGAAAGACTCCTCAATACGAGTCCAATGCAAACACCAAAAAGACAGAATAAAATCAAATATCGGAGCACATTCAAATTCTTCAATATTGTGGACTTCAAAAGAAAGATTCTTTCGCGCCCAATGTAGATTCGCGTAACGGATCATCTCCTCAGAACTATCAATGCCCAAAATCTGACCGTGTTTCACCGTATTCGCCAACATACTGGTATATTGACCATCACCACAGCCAATATCTAAAACAGTTCCCCGTGGCTTCACTTTAAAACGTTTTCGAAATGCATCATTTATTTCACTCTGAAAATAGTTTCCAAGCACATATTGTTCAGGATCCCATGCCACATCATTCCCCATTCATTAAACTCTTTTCCAGCATCTACATACTACCTGCTGCGTCTCCAAAAGGAAAAATTATTTTCATTTAATGTATTAATAATATACAATCAATCGCTTAATAATCATTCAGGTAGCAACATGGCAAAACCAAAAGTTAAAAATTTAAGACAAAAGAAAGAAAGTATCAGATATTCTACCCCGGAACTGACTTGGCGCCCAAACCCCACCGATCCTTATATTTATGTTTCATTTTCCAATGAACAATTAGCTCAAATAGCGCCCATGGACCGAGATCCAATGGGTGTTGCCGAAATTACCCCGGAAATGATTAGTGAATATAAAAAAATGATTGAGGATGAGTATATCAGCAGGGGTATGCCCATACGCTATTTATCCGGAAATGAATCTCAAGAAGCATTAATGCAAAAAAATGTCGTCTATTTTAGCAGCATGAAATATACCGTTGCCGAACTTGAAAGAATAGGCGGTCCACTACGATTTGCAACGCGAAGGTTATTTGCAACCGATGAAGCAGGGCAAGAACGTGTGGCAGCAAGAATTATTCGGCTACCTCATTTTTCTCCCAATGATATGACAAAAAGAGCACACAAGCGTGGAGTCATTCATGAGATGTTTCATGCCTTTCCGGACGGTAAACATCATACCGCATATGTTCCTTCTGATATTGGTCCTTTTAGCAATGGTTTGGATTGTGAAGAATCAATAATGCCGTATGATGCTGATTGTGCTGCGGTTATGGACGTAGACCATAATGCTCCTTCGTTTAATGGAGACGTACACCAATATCTGGAAGCACGCGATCAAGCTCATCCAATAACCTTAGGTCCTGTGGACATTGCAGTGATAGCAGATTTTAAAAAAGAATGGCAAGATAAAAATAAAATCGCCAATAACGACTACGCGTCATCAATCCCTTATCCAGGAATGAGGGACCATGATGAGTTAATGCTTATAAACTCCGGTCAAATGAGCCGGAACGCATCGACTCAATTCCCTTTAACATTACCAGAGTCAATGACCACAACGACTTTAATGACACCGTCTGCACCCAATGATCTGGTCTCTTCTTTGTTGAATCTGGGATTATTTGCTTTGGCATCAATGGGTCTTTATACCTACAGCAAGGATCCGGTTCAAGTAAAAACAAGTGATTCATCAATGCAACATCCCGATCTGGAGCGTGAGGTTTCGGCACGAAAAATAGTCCTGCGCAAATTCAATATGTCTTTAGAGACGGCCTTAGAAAAATTATGCGGAACTAACCATAGCAAGATTAAAGATTCAGAACAGGCAGGCTTAGTGAAGTCAATGGTCATTGATGTCCTAAATGACGATGTGACTCGGGAAATAGGATTGGCATTTAATCGAGTAACGAATATAAAAAACAAAGAAAAACGATATGAGCGTTTAGTCCATTTAGCGCAAGATTGGCATGAGCAACAAGAGCAGCAACGTTTAGGATGCTATTAAAACTTAACTTGCAATAACCGATGAAAGCGCTTCTTTCTGAGCAAGGGATTCATTGGTAGGTGATAAGAACTTGGTGGATTCGGGCAGGCTGAAAAAAAACAGACCGTTTGTATGGCGCTTTGTATCCTCTATCCCTATTTCTGATGAGAACTTTTGCTTAGAAAGTTGCGTTGATTCACTACTGTCCTTATGACTCGCGACAGTATTGCCCTTCTCTGCTGATAAATTGGAGTCGTCCTTACCTTGTTTCTTCTCCAGCTCAATGCTGTGCCGACGGTGTAACTCTCTGAACTCAGCTTGAACCTTATTCAAAGGAGTTGCAAGCTCGGTCTGGAGAAACTGAGGCAGATTCGCAAAAATCCTGCTTATTTCCTTGACGAGCCCCCCTTTTGTTTCAATCTGGCTTATTAACTCCAACTCACGAACTAAAATTAAAAATAAATTAAAATCTTCATGAAATTGGCGTAACTGGATAATAGCTGCGGCATTCTCTGAGTACAGCATCTCATCTTCTTCCTCAAAGGCCTTATTCATAAGACTCCAAAGTATTGGACTTTTAAGTATTATCCCAATTAACGAGCTCGAATTCATAAACTCCATTTCGTTCAAACAAATTCTGGCAAGTTGGACACCGGGCATTGAAGAAAGTTTTTTTTCCAATTCTTGCAGAAATATCGGATACATGTCACTAAACACCTTCAAGTACTCTTTGAGCGCATCAAAAAGAAAATGAATGGCAGATGCCTTGGCAATCTCGGTTGAATTTTGAGTATTTTGTAATACTCTGATGGTAACCATAGCCTGGAAACCGGACTCCAATACCTTTTCGGCAATCTGCCAATATGCTTGTTGATAAGGCACTCTGTTTTCTTTATAAGAAGGCAAATGGGGAGTTAAATCGGTTGTTAAAGTAAAAAGACAACGGAGAAAATTACTTTCTGAATAAGGTAGAGTGATGCTTTCATTTGGTACAATAAAGCAAGCCTCATCAGCAGAGGACTTTAATCGCTCAACTTGACGTAACAAGCCATCCAGAAAAGAATTGAATTGTTGAGCCAATTGGGGGCGATCAATACTATTAAAATCAAATACGCTTTTCTCATCGGATGAAAAAAGTATGTATAACCAAGCGTTCATTTGCTCTGCAAAAGGAGTAATCATATTAACAGGTAAAGCAATAGCCGTGGGTAAACTTTCTACATAAGTAATCTGGGATAAATCTGATTGAGCTGAGGCGGCTGAAGAGTCCTGCATGACCGTAATTTTTTTTAATCGATCTTGTAAAATACCTGTCAAATCGCACGCAAACTGCTGGTAATTACCTCCTTCGCCAAAACTGATGTCATTAAACGACTCCATGCAGAGATAGTTAGCTAATTCTATTTTGGTCTTGCTATCTACTAAATCAGCAGGAAGTTTTCTTAGCACCGTGGAAATCATATCAACCAGCAGTGTTTCATTTACTTTTTGTTGGAAGATACGTGCCTGTTGCGCTATGGTTGGAAAAAGTCCTTTAATTTTCAGATAATTAAGAAAATAACCTTTGGTATATCCTTTAAGATTGAACCACCCTTGATACTCGAAAGGATACAAAAGATCTTCATTATTTTTTTTGTGTCCAAAATAACGAAAGGCCGCTCCCCAATCAATACGCGCAAATTGGATGAATAACATCTCAACTGCCGAAACGACATCCAGGCAAACCACATTTCCGCTATGGACGCTATTATCACCCAAGAGCAATGAAAACATTAATGCGATAGCAAGACCATAATATTGTCTTAATTGAGTCAGTGACAGGTAAAATTGAGGACCACAAAACATTTCCCACAGGGGATCTCGATCGGAACCATCTCGATAACCCGTACCAATGATTTTATATAACTCATTGAAGGAAACCTTGGGCTGAATAAGTCCGTAACTGCCATCATCAAATTGAATCAGTTCAGCACAAATCAACGAAGCATGATAAATAGGGTCAATCAATTTCCGGCGCATAAACTCTTGTAACAATAGTCCGGCGAATAATTCCGTGAATAACTCTTTAAGATCCTTGGGTTTTTTTACGAAAAACTCCAATCCATCCGGGTCACGGTAAAAACCATCCACTTTACCTTGATTTTTGCCACCCTTCTTATCTTCAACCTTAGTAAGTTCC
The DNA here is from genome assembly GCF_023618015.1 of Legionella maioricensis. GTDB lineage: Bacteria > Pseudomonadota > Gammaproteobacteria > Legionellales > Legionellaceae > Legionella > Legionella maioricensis. The sequence continues at coordinate 125,722 of NZ_JAJKBJ010000006.1, read as the reverse complement.
TTGCCTTTATAAGTTAGCATTCCTGGCTCTAATAAGAATTCCCTTTAAAAACCATTATTATCACTTTTTAAACTTGTGAGAAAGATTTTCCAACACGATGATATTAGCTATAACCAGAGCAGAAAAAGAAAAAGAAAAAGAAAAAGAAATTGATTTTAAGGATGGCTCCATGCGTATTGTTCTTGTTCTAAACCGGAAATTACAATGGCGTTAAAACATTCATTTTTAGGTATAATGGCGGTTTTTCTGTGTATTACCTCATGGAGTGAGGCCCCCTGAAGAGGCGAAACATCATGGCGACTACATCAAATGAAATAAGCGAATCCATTGCATCTACATTAATTTCGGATTTGGTGCTCTATATCGCATCCTTTTTGGCACTTAGCGATATGTTACTATTGGGTACTGTATCAACACATTATGAAAAAATAATTGATAGATTATACCTCAATGAAGATTTTTGGAGGATTCAAGCAGAATCCATGTACTCAGCGAGTCAACTAAAACACATAACCAATTATAGCCAACTGTTTAAAGACAAACGTCGAGGTCAAGCAAAGATTACCCCATCATTTTTTAATGAAAAATTTAATTATGCAGACTCCAATTCATCGTTAACATCATTTTTTTCTACTCCAGATGATGTTTATTATCAGCTAGGAGAGCCAGTCTTTCCCATTAGTTTTAAGAGGTTCGGCGTTAAGAAAATCAAACGGGTAATAATGAATGATCAGGCTGAAATACTTTTAGATATGATTTCTGATCGTTTAAACCGGTTAATTATGTATTTTTACCTTGATGATTTCAGTCCAGAACAATTTCATCAAACTATTTCGCAGTTGTCTGATGTCTATTCAACTTACATTACCGCTGAAGAGATTAATTTCATCTATTTATTGCCTATAATTATGGATTCAAAGGCATTGAATTGTTTTGATTTACTTGTTAGGGCTTATTTTCCCTTATTTTTAGTCTATTTGAATGAACAGGGTGCGAATCCTCAATCCCAGAAACAATATGGCATCCATGTTGTCCTTGATATGGTTGTAAAAGCACAAGATGAATTGTTCTTAAATCGTTTTCTGGAGCTGTCGATACTCATGTTTCCACAAGAAGCGACAATTTCTTGTTTTGTGATTGCGGAATATCTCAAAGAGGAAAATTACGAGAAATATGTCACAGAAGCTTTTTTACTTGCCTCCGATATAAAGCGCACTGCGATTTTAGCAAGATTTCAACATATTAACCCCATAGGTAAAGAGTTAGCTTTTTTAAATGAGGTGATAAAATCAGAAACATCAACGTTAACATTAACCCCGTGATTTGTTGCCTACCCCATCATTCATTGGCAAAATAAATATTATATAATTTTATGTAGGTATTATCTTTTTCTATGTCGTCTATTAACGTATTGATACGCTCAATTAATTTTTTACTCTTGGGTAAGGCCAGGATTACGATCCCGTCGCCAATTGTAAATACGGGTCCCAATGATTTAAATTGCCCACCCCCATGTTCAACCCAATAATTTACTGATGAGCGATTAAGAAATGCCGCCGTTATTTTTTTACTGCTTAAATCAGCGAGTATATCCTCGACATCATTATATAACTTGATTTTAAATTGTCCTGGGTAACGCTCCAGTAAAAACTTATAGGACACACCACCATTAAGCGGATTTTGTAAAAGACCTATTGTCTGACCACGTAATTCCCTAATTGAATCAATTCGATTTTTTTTCTGAACTAAAAACTGCCCTTTACTTAACATATAAGGCAAACTGAAAATAAAATTAATTTTAAGGGAATAAGAGATAGGAATTCCTCCTATTGCGAGATCAATTTTTCCCTCTTGTAATTTCTTGTATAGTTCATTTATACCCATTGGCTTAAAGTCGCACCGCTCTTGCAAACGCTGGCAAAGTAAATGGGCCAAATCAATATCAAATCCATTACCAGGGGAAGAAATAAAAGGGGGCTTAAATATAAGAGTACCAATATTAATCGTGGAATTCCCCAACGAAGAGAAGAAGAAACACAAGGCTAATAAGAAAATTTTAACACGCATTATGTTCCACTCCTTTTTAAAAATTCCTAATTATTAATAATCCCTTTTTTATAGTCTATACTCAAACCCTGTTTGTTGCACAAACGGCAAACATAAATTGTTATGGATTGAGGTTGGCTCATTGTTTAACAGCAGATTGAAAAATTAAGGTAATGCAAAATGCCAGCTCATGGCTTTGGACAAACCTTCCAGCATGATTTCACCTCTGATGCTGTTTCCTTTAGCATTAACTCGTGGACTTAATACCACAATACCAGCTTTACCTGGAACCACAGCAATGGTGTAACCAGACACACCACTTTTTGCCGGCATCCCCGTTCTAACCATATGGGTACCCGTTTCATCATATAATCCACAAGTTGCCATAATTGCTAAAGTAATTTTACAGGTTTCAGCGGAGAGGATTTGTGCGCCGCTGTCTGGATCTCGTCCCCCATTGGCTAAAAGGGTAGGCAAAAAAAGCATCTGATCTAAATTTGCTTCATAGGAGCACAGTGCAAAATACAAATCCAGTGTCTCATGGACGTCTGTTCCAAGATTATTTCTACTTTTCAATAAATACGCGAGTGAGCGATTGCGATTTCCGGTTCTTTTTTCAGAAGCAAAAACCAGGGGATTAATGCTCAGTCGTTGATTAAATAATTTTTGCACCCAATGTTCCAACCATCCGAATTGTTGTTCACCGGTGCCTGGAATACGCGAGCATAAGGTGATGGCGCCAGCATTGAGCATGGGATTTGACGGCTTGGGGCCAAATTGCTCCAAACGGGTGATCGAGGCGAAATCATCACCTGAAGGTTCAACTTTAACCCATTCAAACAATTGCTCGGCACCTAATTCTTCAAGTAACCCAATCAAAGGGATCATCTTGGCAGTACTTTGCAAAGTTACTGGCTGGAGCAGGTTATTGCTATAAGAAAGAGGATTCTCCCCCAATGGTTGCACAGCAATTGCGGTTAACTCCTGATTAACATTCGCCAGTTCAGGAATATAATCTGCAGTCTTACCCTCTTTATTTAACTCGGCAGCATGCACTAGATCTTCTAACAAACTAATTGTAAGCAATTTTGATGACATAGGACCATTCGATTGAAAAAGGGGCTATTATGTTAAATTTAGCACATTAAAACAAATATTTTATTTTGAAGAAGCAATCCAAAACATGTTAAGAGAGAAAAACACTACGCTTCGTTTATCCCCTATCATCCCCCCTTTCACAGCATCAAATGAATGGCTAACCCAATAGCTTTAATAAATTTTACGCAGATAAGACTTTATTAATTAGCTGATCTACTCATCCTTAATGTTCGCATAATATTCCAATAGTATAATTAATGGGATTTTAATGAAGGGGACTCCAGAATGCCTCATCAAGATACCATCCTAACTCGTTCTGAGAATGGCCAGGGTAATTATTTTCGTCTAATCGCCAAGTTAACGTGGGGGCAACGACTTGCTCGTTTTTGCCTCAATGTAATAAAAACCCCTGTCAACATTTATCAATGGACTATGGGACGTTTATTTACTCATGTAATCATTAATCCCCTGCTGCGCAAAGAAGAAAGGCAGGAGACGCTTCTGCTTCAGAACCATCGACATCCCGATCCTTTATTTGCTAGCCAAGATGAGATGGTCGTCATTAATGTTTCATCAAAAAAGAATATTTTGCTTAGAACCTTTTTGAATTGGCATAAGTTTTTTGAGAGCAAAACAATATGGGGAGGAGTCGTTTCGCTTTTCTCCCAGCTAATTAGTCTATTCCCCAAAATTACAAGCAATGTGGAACATTATATTGACCGTATTGTAGATGATGTAGAAAACCAAATTATTGGCGATAAACAAGACGCCCCCCTCCAAGCCTCCCAAATTCTTTTCCGCGGCTTAGAAAATCTTAAGCCACAACAACGCGAAATTTTTTATGCAAAATTGACTGAGCGCTTTGGATATGATTTTCGTCAAAACAAAAAATATATAGATTTTTATACCCTGCAAACTGAGGATAATGCCTTACTTGATTCTGTTGAGGTTCATGCGAAGAGTGCCTTAGAGAAAAGCATGGCAGAACGTCGTTTTATTATTTCATGCATGCCGCGCAGCAATAACTATATTGATTGGCTCAAACAATATCGTTGTCTGGCAAAAGAACTTGATGTTTCAATTATTGCATTTAATTATCGGGGAACAGGATTATTAAGCAAGGGCATCATTTATAATGAAAACAGTCTCCATGAAGATACTTATGCTCAAGTACAACGTTTACTTAAGATGGGTGCAAAACCTGAAAATATTGCCTTAATGGGAGAATGTTTAGGCGCTAATGTAGCCACCTACACTGCAGGAACCCTTCATCAACAAGGTCTTCCTGTTAAGTTATATAATGCGCGATCTTTTCGCTCCTTGACCAGTCTTATCGAAGGACATATTCTGCCTACTGCAGATGATTCTAACTTGCATCCTAAGACTTGGTTAAAATGGATAGGATATGGCATTTTTAAATTGGTGTTCCATCCTCTTTTGCTGAGCACCGGTTGGACGTTAAACGTTGAGAAGCAATTTTTGGCAATTCCTCCAAAAGACCGGGATTTCCTTGTCGTACGCTCAAAGAAAGATGCAGAGGGCAAACGCTTTGCGGATGACTTAATGGTTCCCCATAATCATGCCTCTATCTATTCTCTAGTAAAAGAACAGCGCAAATTGATCTTAGAAAAATTAAATAATGGTGAAGAAATTTCAGACGATGACATTGAGTGGCTATGCGACACCCCTGCAAATCATAAGTTTCATGTTTCATCGCTCTTGCATGAGGGGGCTGCTCGTGCAAATGGTCACACTTCCCAAGCTCAACTTTTGGTACCAACGTATCCAGGAAGAAGCGTCGTGCCAGATGGGCGGGAATATGCAATAGGCTTTTTCCGTCGCGTATGGCCTCATCAACCCACCTGCCATCCTGCGGAAACTCAAATGGTTGAAGAAAGTAACTATCAAAGCCAATTAGTGTACTAAACTGAACTGACTTATATAACATTCATTATCATAATATTTCGTATTAATTGCTGGGCTTTTAGCCCAGCCTACCACTAAGGACTATTAAAAAGTGAGAAAAAAATTGAATGTTCCTCATGTATATGATTTATCAGACCTTGTACTCTCGTGTTAGGGTTTTGTTTTTTTATAGAGTTATCATCAATGATGATCAATGAGATCAAACCAGGTAAGATCTCATTGATTAAGAAATGAATCTATTATCCCATGAAAGGTAGAGCCTTTCCTGTTGGTTGAGTATAGACTCCGCTATTATATTCTTGCCAGTTTTCGGCAGGTTTAATGGGGCAATGTTTTGAAACCATGTGCCATCCCGGTTGGTACTTCACGCAGGAGGCCTGAATGGGCCCAACGGCTACAACCATGGAAGTAGCGATTATTAATCCTGCTACTGATGATTTAATCTTCATGCATATCTCCTTATTCTTTAGTATCTCCGATTGATTAAAATTTAATCAATATGATTATAGGTCGTTCTCATAAAAATGCAAGTGTATTTACAGTTTTGAATAGTCTTACTGGTTACTGACTTCACCCCAAACGGCCGATAGGACACGATGAGAATCCCTCACTAAATGCTTTTCTTAATTTAATAAACAACTCAAAAAATAGACTATATTTATAGATGTAATTTAGTGTTCTAAGCGTAAATTGCAGCTTTAAGGAGATAAATATGCCCCTTTATTTATTAAATATTCATAGTAATGAGGCTAGAGAAATTTTAATCGAATTAGATGACCTGTCTCCTCTTCTTCAGGAGGGGTTGCTTGTAGAAGCCAAAAATAAAAAGGAAGCAAGGGAATATGCAACAAAACATCATAATACCGTGCGTTCCCCCCAGAAAACAGCCAACATGCCCCCCGAGGAAATTCAGATTAGAACAGATTATCGCAATCTTTGGAAAGATCCTGATATTTCATCAGTCCAGGAAGTCTCTTCCTCTTGAAATAAAAATGAAATGAGTGGCTCCGCAGGAGTTTTTATTGATTTCCGGAATATTACGTCTCCACATGCTCATCTGGAAAAGTGTTTAAGGTAAGCAATAGAGTCAATATGAGCCGTTATCTGATTCAGTGACTTCATTTTTAGCAGAATCTGTCGCGGGTAAGCCATGAAACTCAATATAACTTTCCTCTCCACAGATAATTTCATTACGACAAAAGTAAGGCGGTGCAGGACTTTTAGTAATAATTAAATCCTCCGAGAAAGAAGAGGAGAATTGATCACTACGGCTCGCTATTTCTAACTCCAAAGTAGCATTCTCAGGAATGGCGGCTCCAGCTGGAGTCAAACTCCACTGCAATCTCACCTGTTGATTGGGTATCAAAGGAGTCGGTTGATCCACAGCCATCACCCATTCGAATTCAGAAGAGAGTGACTCATCAATTTGATGTACTGCTGGGCGTAAGTGTCCCATGCCAATATGATGGTATTTTTTATCTGCATCGACCCAACCTAAGCGAGCAATTAAATAGGAGTCAATCTCGTTGCAACGAAAATTAATCGAGATACGAATAGCTCCAGCAACAGTAATTGAGTGTTTCATTGGAAAATGAAAGATCAAATTCTGTGGAGTAATTGCCTCCAGCTCCGGAAGTGTTTGAATTCCTGGAGGTATACTATAAAAAGTAAGTACCTCATTATTCGAAGCGGGCTCTTCGAGTAAGGAATAGTTCTGAGGATTATCTTTAGTTGCCGGGCCAAGATAATAACGCACCCATTTCGCGTTTGGAGGAGGAAAAGAAGATGAAGATATAAATTTGTTTGCCCCAGATACCCAATAGCGCACTGGAGATTGCTCCTCATAGCCGTTATTCAGGCCGTACACTATGTAATCGAAAAAAGCCAAAGCCTCTTGCTGCCAGGAATAAACAGGAAGTTTATATTCGGCAGGGCCTACAATTAACCATCGAGGCAATTCCTTATTCCCCGCGCGTGAATATAAATCATAAGCCCCAAACTGATGCAAAGAGACGTACGCTTGATTTTGCACCACAACAAAGGGAACATTGATATTTGCCAAGTCGAGATAAGGGCCCCGACCGATGGGGCTAAGCTCCCCATAAGTTGACTCGGTTAAAAATTTCTTATAATAAAGCAAAGCTTGAGTATTGATTCTATGTTCTTTCTGCTTATCAATAATCTTGGATAGATGAGGTTTCAACAATCGATATAAATAAGGACGATTAAAAATATAACTAAGCACAGCCCGCATGTTGGGCTTTATGTAACGATGAAGTGCTGCATCAGTAAAATTAGCCCCCAACCATAAGTTAAAAAAATCGAGATTGGGTAACCCACCATAATAAAAAACCTGGCGATAAAAATCGGTGCAGATCTCATTTGCAAAAAAAGCGCGTAAGCCTTGCGGCTTTTTTGTAGCGACTAAGGCTTGATTCATCCCATAGTACGACGTACCAAATAAGCAGACATCACCGGAACACCAAGACTGTTGCGCAGCCCATTCAATACAACAAACATGAGCCGCTACTTGTTCGTCACTCATCCAGGGCTGTAAAATACCCTCTGAACGACCAACTCCTCGCGCGGTAACCACCACTTGGGCATAGCCTCGGTCATTAGAAAGAGGCGGTGAGCCTATTTCATTGGATCCCGTTGGTATTCCAATAGTATGCAAGTCACGATTATAAGCTGAAAACTGCACAATAGCCGGGTAACGTCCAGGCTCTTTGGGCAAATAAACATCGGCAGATAAATGAAGACCATCAGGCAGCGGAATCATCACATCGGATAAAAGGCGAGAACCCAATCCTTGCCGGGCAAATGCTTTAGGCTTCCAGCCAGCATATTGCAGCCCCCCTAACTGAACATGTAGCGGTATAGCCATTGACTGCTCCTTATCATGAAATATTTCCAGTATGCTTAAATACATTATAGTCATAGTCGACTTAACTGAGCCAACATCACATAAGCCGAAGACAAGCCAAAAAAATACACCTTAAGCCTACTGGTACACATACTCTTTTTCTATTTCGTTATTGTTTTCACTCTTTTGGGGATGTGATAATAACCCGTAATGCAGCATACCTTGTATTGGCCATTGTAATTGCTGATGCTCGCTTACTTTACCATTGCATGAACTCAAAATGAGTTGCCCCTTATCGTTAAAAATGGAAAAGTTTCTGTCATCGGGCAAATGGGTTATTGCCGTCGTAGATAGCGAGGCATTCCTGGGATTAGTAACGAGCGCCGCGTACATTGAATCCATGCGGCTTTCTATTGTTTCATCCTGTAACGATTTAAAATACTTTTGTGCACAAAGAGAGAGGGAGGCTGCACTGCCTGCAAGCGTTTTGACAAGTCCTTTTTCCCCGGAAGGGAGAATTCCCTCTTTCATCAGAAAATTACCGTCTTTATCTGCCAGATAGAAACTACTCTGCTCCTTACGAATATCGAGAGAGCCCAGTTTATGCACATCATCTTTGCAACCTGTAGGTCTTAAGGCACCTGTAGGTCCTAAGGCATCAGTGACCAGAATAATTTTGTTTTTAAGTGAATTCCCTATGAGAGAAATAAAAGACGTAGATAGGTGTACGCCATCAACAATCAGTTCAATACCGGGTGGGCAACTCTCCGGATTTTCGAGGATCCATTGGACAACATGACTTTTGGCGTCTTTTAAGGTAAGCATTCGTGTTTCTCTGCTACACGACTCCAGGCAAGCATTACCTACATGAGTAAATCCACAAGCACCTGCTGCAATGGCTCGCCCAATGACCTCTTTATCTTCGGGATTGCAGTGACCAATAAACACTTTTACAAAAATACCTTCCTTTTCAAGATCCTTGGTCTGTTTAATAAACTCTTCTGCACCGGGTAAATCTGGAGCAATAGTTATTTTCCAGTGTTTTATATTAGGCGCAGCCTTAATGATCTCCCGAAATTGCGCCATACTAATGCTATCTTGCAATGCACTTATCGCATGCGCGCCTTTACAACTCTTTGAGATAAATGGCCCCTCTAAATGGACACCCACTATCTGAGTCGCACCGGCAGTAGGTTTTTGCTCTTGTTTTTGGACAAAATCATTAAGTTTTATCAGTGCCTTTTTTAAGGCAGGTAACGGCATCGATACAAAGGTTGCTAAAGCATAAGAAAGCCCGGTTTTTCCCAGGGCGCCGACAATGATTTCTAGCCCCTCGTCACTAAGCTCATCCCCAATATCAGCAAAATCAATACCTCCTTGGCCATGAACGTGAGAATCTAACATTCCCGGCATTAAGAAATAACTCCCTTTACAATCAATAATCTTCGGCTCTTTAAGATGGGATAAATCATCGTCAATATGAAATACTGTCTTTAGGCCATCTTCTGTCACCAGCACATGTCTTAGCTGTTTAATCCCAGCATCGCTATAAACATAAATATTTTTAATTAACATTGAATACCTCGTAGGGATAAATTCCGTTCTATTTATGGCTCAGCTCTGGTCTAGAGAGCGTCCCCCTATCAGGAAATACTCTAGAGTTTCTCTTCTAAATTAGCTAGAATCGAAAATCAGATAAGTCGAGTCTTTTATAATTCATTAGCATCCTGCGTCAGTGTCATCATAACAAAAGAAAGGGATGAGATGAATGAAGTGTAACACCCCCCTTTTGAAGTAGTTTCTCCTTATTCTGATTCTTGGTTTTTATAGGATATAACGTCTCTAATTCTTGGAGAAAATAGTATGTTTGATCACATTATTGTTAGAGAAACACCGGAAGGAATGGCGCACAAAGCAGCTCGCGCGATTCAAAAGAAAATCATGGAAAATAATGAGAAAAAAATACCCACTGTCCTGGGACTGGCCACAGGAAGCACGCCTGAACCCGTGTATAAAGAATTAGTGCGCATGCATAAAGAGGAAAAACTGGACTTTTCATCGGTAATCACATTTAATTTGGATGAGTACCTTGGTTTAGAGCCAACTCATAGTCAATCTTATCATTACTACATGCATCACCATCTTTTCGGCCATGTTAATATCAAAAAAGAAAACATTCATATGCTTGATGGAACGATATCGCCTGACTTAATTGACCAACATGTCAAAGAGTATGAAGAGAAGATTCAACAAGTTGGTGGAATAGACATTCAACTTTTAGGTATAGGTGTGAATGGTCATATTGGTTTTAACGAACCGGGCTCCGCACTGGACTCTAAAACACGATTAGTAGAGCTGGATGATAAGACTCGCGAGGCAAATAAGCGCTTTTTTAGTTGCAAAGAGGTCGTACCAACGCATGCATTAACCATGGGAATTGGAACGATTTTTAAACTCTGCAAAGCCTGTTATTTGTTAGCGACAGGTTCAACAAAGGCAGATATTATTGCAGAGGTTATTTCCTCCTCGTCCGCTGATAAATGCATCCCGGCAACAGCCTTATATGATCATCAAAACGTAACGGTCATACTTGATGAAAAAGCAGCAGCCAAATTACCAGAATCCGTTAAACCCAAAACAACATTATTATCGTCTAAAAGTTTCTATGTTGCGCCTAAAATTCCAGAGGCAACCCAATTCCCTGTTCCTGTTTATGAGGGTAGCACACCAACTCAGGTTGGTACCTTTATGTAATTAGCGTGTAAGCAGGGCTTAGCAGCCCTGCTTACGCTTGCTAAAACGGATATGGCTGCTTGTTTTGCTACTTTAACAATAACCAGCACTCGGTTAATAATTCTGTTTCAGCAACCTCGTGATCAAAATTGTAGTAACAAAAAATACACGGTAAGTCGCCAAGCTCTTCATTGGATTCGGGTAACCAATCACGATACAAACCATACACCGCATCACCAATATTTTCACGAGTTCCCTTATGCAGGGTCACTGCATATCGGCCAGCAGGCAATCTTTTTTCGATGATCTCGCCTTCGAGTTTTAATTGCTCTGGTACCGTAATACCAAGATCAAAACGAAACTCGGAAACAGGCGTTGTTTTTGGATCATCATAAGCAAACCCAAAAGACTCACCCGCTTTAGGTTGCAAATTCATTGCTTGCTCTTTCGCCCAATGAATCAATTTATTGACACTGTCGCCCAATTTTTCAGGGTCGCCACGGTGCTCTATCACCGCCAAACGCCTTTCCTTCATATTTTTGATAACCACATTCATTGTCATTTCACCTCGTTTGGGCAAACAATACGGCATTTCCCACACGTGCCAGTTGGACTGAGACCTAAACTCACTTGGGCTCACGCCGCAAATTTGTTTAAATACCCGAGAAAAGGACTCATGCGACTCAAACCCCGCATTGATTGCAATATCTAAAATGGATTTATCTTTAGCCACTATCAGTTGATGGGCCGCGCGTTTCAGGCGTAACCAGCGGATGTAGTGTTGTAAAGATAATCCGGTGTAAGCTGTAAATAATCGATGAAAATGATATTTTGAAAAGCATGCAATAGAACTCAATTGGTTTAGCGTCAGTTTTTCATCAAGATGTTGCCCGATAAACTCTATTACTTTTTTTAATTGCCGTTCATAGTTCATACTTATCTCAGTTTAAAATTATCATCTTATTTACCCCAACAAGATTACTCTGCTCATGGAATACTTATTTGACCATTATTGCTAAATTTAGCAAATAATTAAGTACTCTAGGCTACATTTGTAATAACGTTTCAAAAGGAACATGGGAATAAGTATATTAGGGCATATAGATATTAGAAAAAATTTAACCATTAACTAAGGAGAAGATAATGCCTGCAACAAATCAGGGTAGGAATGAAAATACAGTACTTATTACTCGCGCCGATGCTCCTGGCCAAGACAGCCATTTCAACTGGTCAAAAAATAAACTATATGATTATGGCAAAGCAGTATCCAATACTTACCAGCTCCTCATGAACTTTGATGCCAAAAATGATCCCAATGCCTTTCATCATTTATTGCAAAGTCAATTTGACGCACTTCCCGAAGACGAGGTAAAAATTTTAGAGATTCCTGTTTTAGCACCAGGAAAAGATAAAATTTGTCAGCGAATAGTAGCCATAGGTAACCCAGTTATTCTGGCCGAGCTGCGCAAAATCCCACGTGCTGAAACTGTAGAGCCTGATTATTTCACCAGAAATCCCAATACACCTAAAATTAGCGGAGGACGTGCCTTTGGTTCTGTTTTGGAAGCCATTGGTATGGGTATTTTGAGTGCCGAACACGAGTTGCATGCTCCTTTTAGCCAAGAAATGATCGCCACATTAACCATGAGATCTATTAACGAAACACCCTCTAAAACAGAAAACTCCCATAAACCATGGTTTATTGAGGTCGTTAAAGAGGAAACCAAGATTTTAATTAATGCCATGAAGCAAGCAGCGGCATCGCAACAGCAATTCAGTCCTGATTTTCGCTTCTATGCATTGAAAGTTTTTCTTAGAGGCTTCTACCCCAATGCCTCCTGGAAGGATGAATGGATTCACCAATTATCACAAGCGATTGAAGACATTTCGGACTCCGCTTTTAAGCATGTGGTAGACCCCTACGCGAATGTAGAAAAATTAAGAAAAGAAGCCAAGCTCAGACTAGATCCCTTTATTGATCTTATTATGCAAGAGGATCAGTCATTTTTCCTTAGCAAAGACTATGTTGCTCACACGACCCCCGATATTTTAAGGCAAATCATCATTTCGCTTCTTTTTGCCGGTGGCGATAACATTAAAAAATATTTGGATCATGTCTTTGTCGAATTTGGTAATGAATCGATTCGCAATCGCTATTTAAAAGAAAAACCCAGCGCTGAATATTTGAAAATATTAATTCAGGAAATTGGCCGGCTGCATACCACTATCTATGCACAGCCCGGAAAAGCCTTGGAAGACTTTACTATTGAATATAAAGGAAAAAAAATCCTCATCAAGGCTGGTGATGAATTGCACTACACCACCTGGGTAGCTAACCGTGATACCATGGAATGGGGGCCTAAAGCTGGGCAATTTAATCCGGAAGAACATCAACCGCATTATACCAAACTCAATCCCTTAGCTACATTTGGGTCTGGTTCCAGAGTGTGCCGTGGTAAATACCTGACTTTAGCAATGATTGAATACATTACTGAACAGGCCCTGGAATTATTCTCTTGGGATGCATTAGTCAATAAAGAAAAAAATCATCATCCTACTGAGTTTAATTTTAACAATGGGGTTAAGGGAAAGATAGAGTACACTTTTAGGTCACGACCACAAGCGCCGCTTGTAACTCCCGAAGCAATTCCAGAAACGGCAAAAGAAAAGGGCTCTCGCACCTGGGGGCCTGTTTCTGAATTTTCTCCCGGCATGAGCGCACTATCAGGCCTCTTCTCAGACCATAAGCTGCCGGCAGAGCCCCCCATTGTTCCCACAAACGACTCAACAAAGGAAGTGACCGAGACACTATATATCAATACCCTATAAATAAATGAAATTAATGCGCAGCATTGTTGTTAATGTTGCGCATTATTTTTAGAAACATCAGTTATTACCAACAAGGCTGACTCCAACCAGCTTCGCGACTCCATGTCATGAGACAAGGATTGTTTTTCCCCAAAACAAGGGGCAGCGTATTCCATGGCTGCTGGCCACCAATAAGTTGTTGTTGATTAATCCATGTTCCAGACCATGGAGCAGTTATTTCCGCCTGCAATTGTACCAAGCTAAATTTAAAACCAAGACACGGGTACATTAACACACCTCCTGTGCAATAAATGGCCTGAATTTTTTAAAAAAAATTTATTTAATAAATCATTATCTAGATTTGTTTCACGCGAACGCTACTTAAAACCATACTAGGTTATTTTTATGGTAATTCAAAGAGAGAGCAGTTGAGTATTAGAAAATGACCCGTCTGACACCCCATAGATTATTTAAATAATAGCAAGGTGTGAGGATGCGATAATCAGGTCCTTGGTAATGGCTGTCGGTAATAATCCAATCGCCACGATGAGGCCGCCAATCTTTTTGAGGGCAAGATTCGTTAGGCGCGATTTGCTCGGAATGAATAGCGTCAGGGGCATCATTCACTTGTTTTCCTGTCCACATCACCACATGCACTACAGCTGTAGAGTTGTTAGGTCGTCTTGCGGAAATAAATAATAAATCGCCGGGGTGTAAGGCGGTTAAATCCGAACTAAGGATACTACCGGGATGTTTATTACCCGAACTGTCAATTACCGATAAATACCCCCCATGACCGGCACACGAGTGGTTCACTTCAATACTGTTATCTCGACAAACTAATTTACCCGCTGCATTGGGATTATCAAGCACATTAGTCCCTGATTGCTGATTGGGAGATAAGTTATTTTGGGTTTTATCAGCACGCTGCCCTGCCTGGTATTTTATATTGCTGCTGAACATTAATCCCAAAGCAAAATTATATAAAAAAGTGGTGTAATTACTGCAATCCATGCCATGCCACATAGTGTTATTAATCCAATTAGTGCGAGTTTCAGCCCCCGTTCCCTTATAATTCCATCGGACTTGTTGATGGTAATAAACTGAACCCGGCATAATATTTTTAGCAACACTGCAATATCCGCCTTTGTTGTGCTTGGCATCCCGCCTTTCTAAAGGAGTAGCATAATCAGGTAAATAATGATGACAATAATTTAATTTTTGTTTAATCCAATAATCAGCCGCAGCAAGAACTCGTTGTCTTTGCCAATCTTTATTATTCAAACAGGTTAGCAGTTCTGAACTTAAGCGTAAGATATTCCGTGCCGGCCCCCATCCGCGGACAAATCGCTTAGTATGCAACGGTTGCTGCAATTCATAATCAAAATTGGCTACGTTGTTCTGACATGAGAAAGATATAGAGTCAGAATTTGCAGAAAGGGGCCATAATAAAATTAATAGAGGAATTAAAATTAATTTTTTTATAAAGATTAATGATTGATTCATCATTTTCATTTTAGTTGGTTTAGTTAAAAAAATTAAAAAGTGTCGCGCTCTTAATAATATAGCAGATCAAAAAGCCCCGTCACTTAGAACATTAGCGAGAGATCTCGGAAATAAGCACTGTGCTGCATTGGAAAGATCTCTCGCTAACGCTCGAGATGACGGCTCAATAGTAGCTCTTAAGCCGCGTTCCGTCATCCCGAGGAGTTTGCGACGAGGGATCTCCTGAAATGGGCATGAGCCAAATGTTGGAGATCCTTCGCTGCGCTCTGGATGACGTTCTTAACCTCGGCCCCGAACCGATTAATGTCCCATTTTTTAATCGATAAGAATGGCATTTCGCGAAGGTATAATTTTTTTCCCTTTATATAGAGAAAAAATTTTCGTGATTTCTGCACCAATAAAAAAAATTTGAGAAGAATAAAAGACCCAGACTAAGATGATAATTAAAGAGCCTGCAGCTCCAAACACTGAAGCTATATGAAATTTGTTAAGATAAAATCCCAGTAGAATTTTTCCCATACTAAATAATAATGAAGTGATTAAAGCTCCTAGCCACACATCACGCCAGCTTAACTCAACATCGGGCAAAATTTTAAATGTCATAGCAAATAATAGGGTAATAATAAAAAACGATATTAAGTGACTTATTATTAAGTCAATAAAAATATTGGTTCCCATAAAACGATTCAGGTAATTACTTAAGAGGGCTAGAGAGGTATTTAAAATCAATGAGACTAATAATAAAAAAGCCACTCCTAAAACCATGATAAAGGGGAAAAACCTACTTCTTATTTTTACAAGCCATCCTAGATCGGACCTTGTTCTGACACCCCATATATTATTTAGCCCCTGTTGGATTTCACTAAATACCCCTGATGCGCTAACCAAAAGAACAACAAGACTAACTATTCTGGCATAAAATGCTGTAGTGGGTTTATTGGCACTGAGAATTATTTCCTGGATTTGTAACGCAGTTTCCTTATCTATTAAACGGCTTATTTGCGCCACTATTTCACCGCGAGCAGCATCTTCACCAAATAATATGCCCACGATTGAAATACATATCAATAAAATGGGCATCAAAGAAAATACGGTGTAATAAGCAAGTGCGGCAGCTTGACTTGAAATTCTATCTTGGCTCCAACTAAAAAAAAGTTTTTTTACAAACTGCCAAAATGTCATTAGAAGCATTTTAATCCCTTAAAACTAAATTATAATAATTGTTTAATAGTACTGAATCATAAAAGAGTCTATTTCATTTGAGTACATTAGAAAAACATTTCGATGAAACACCGTCTCTCTGATTTTAGACTACTATAAACATTTTCAACGGAAGGAAAATCATGTCACATCCTATGCTTAATACCCCTTTCTGCAAACGATTAGGTCTGACATGGCCCCTCATCCAGGCGCCCTTGGGCGGCGGTCCATCAACACCGGCATTAGTCGCTGCGGTTTCAAATGAGGGCGCTCTGGGCTCATTAGGCGCGGCCTATTTGCCACCGGTGGATATTGAGCAAACAATCAATCACATTAAAAAGCTTACTCCAAGGCCTTTTGGAGTTAATTTATTTGCGCCTGCGCAGCCCCTGGAGATCAATGCAACCCAAGTTAATGCAGCACTCAAGGTTACCCACCCATTCAGGCAAGAGCTAGCTCTTCCTGAGCCGTTGATTCAAGCTCCTTTTGAAGAGTCTTTCGAAGAACAAATGGCAGTGGTGCTAAAATGTAAACCCGCTGTTTTTAGTTTCACTTTCGGATTAATCGATAAAAAAATTATTAAAGAATGTCGAAAACAAGAAATAATGACTATAGGCACAGCGACTACTCTTGAGGAAGGTATTGCCCTGCAAGAAAGCGGGGTTGATGCCGTTGTGGTGCAAGGCATAGAGGCAGGCGGACATCGCGGCATGTTTTTTGCGGATCAGCAGGACTCTCTAATGGGGACATTCATACTGACCCGAATTATGACTCACACACTTCAAATACCAGTGATTTCATCAGGTGGCATCATGGATGGAAGAAGTATTGCGGCAGTCCTCACTCTAGGGGCTCAAGCAGCTCAATTGGGAACGGCCTTTTTATTATGTGATGAAGCAGGAACAACACCGGCTTACCGAGAAGCGCTGCATCATGCTCAGGGCAATACCACCCAGCTCACTCGTGCTTTTTCAGGGCGTTGGGCACGTGGTATTAAGAATCGCTTCATGATAGAAATGGAAAAGCAGGAGCGCTCCATCCTGCCCTTTCCCGCTCAAAACGCCTTTACTCGCGATATCAGAAAGAAAGCTGCTGAATTGGGGCGATCTGAATTCTTATCTTTATGGGCTGGACAAGGAGTAGAACTCATCCGCAAAATGAAAGCTAAAGAGTTGGTCCAGACCTTAGGTGAGGAAACTCTGGCGGCATTGTGTGAGCGATAGAGAGTTATTCCGCACCAAGGGGCTCCTTGTAAATCAGCTGATGGGGATCAAAACAAACAAACATTAAATCATCTGCGGGCTTTTTCGTAACGCAGTCAATGCAATAATGATGCAATCTGGACTCAATCTCAAAACCGCATTTTTCTGCAACTCGTCTGCTACGAATATTTTCAACCTGAGTCACAATCTGAACTCTTGCTGCATGTAAGGTTTCAAAAGCAAATCGAGCCAATGCGGTGACCATCTCGGTTGCTAATCCCAATCCAGTGTATTTGGTCATCAGCCAATAGCCAATTTCATAGAGCGGTACCATTGGATTGCTGCGATAGTTGTAACCACAAGCCCCAATGATTTCTTGATACTCTTTATGCACAACAACCAGTGGAAAATCTCTTTGATCTTCATCTCGCCAACTTTCAATACCGGCCCGAACAAACTGAATGGTTGGCTCAAGACTGGGATCTGAAGCCCAGGGCATCCATCGCTGAAGCTCTGGTAATGACTCATTAATCGCCTGATTTAATGGCCTTTCATCGCCAAGGGTGGGAGTGCGTAAAATCAAGCGCTTCGTTTCAATTATGGGTAACATATAAAAACCTGTTAAAGGACATTGTTGAATTCTCTTTGCTGCATTTGTCGTGATAACTTTAAAGGCATTATTGATTGTACACTTGCAGAACAGGTTCAGATTATCCCACTATGATTTCATGATAGAACTTCAATTCCATATTATCGACTAACAATGGCGCCTCGTTATCAATAAAATTTTTTACATAAGAGGTTTTAAGATGACTATCAAAAGCGTCCTGATTTTTAAAACGCTCAATAAAAAACACTACATCAGGATTATCTGTACTTCGATGCATTTCATAGCGCAAACAACCTTCTTCTTTTAGGGTTAAAGGAATTAATTTAGCTAACGTTTCTATAAGCTTTCAACCTTATTGGGCTTAGCTGTCAATTCGGCAGTACAAACTAATTCAGGCATGTTTAACTCCAATGGCATAAAATTCAACCTATCGGTGATGGCGGGATAAACCAGCATGACTATACAATGGAATACAACTAACTTCAAAAATAAAATGGGGGAACTCTTCGCCGGGGTCGATTTGTTTCTGAAGAGTGTTCTCAGTTATAGTTTTCTGCTCGGCATTTTTGCTGAGCCATTTTTGCACAACTTCCCTGGCAATTTCTTTGACTTGAATTCAGGCACACACTATTAATACAATTCTGTGTTGCATCAGCAACACATTTTATCGCATCGTATTTTTCAGCCCCTAGATTATCTGAAGGAATATTTGCCGCCAACGCGGTTAATGAACACCCGATAAAAAAGAATATGGCTACTAATTTAATCACAGAGATCATAATAAGTCCTTATCGTTCCGATTCCTTACTAAACTATAGTTACTCACTATTTTTTTTGCCAGTTTTATGAGGTAGCAGTCCATACTCGTTTTTTTAATCAAGACTTAACAATCGTTTCGATTGCTCTATCCAATAAGGCATATCCAATTCCTGATAAAGAATTAGGGATTTTTAATTCTTATCTGATGATGTTTGCAATCTCTTTACTTCTAGCTTCCGCTCTTTTTTATTAACCATTAAATATATTGCTAAATAGAGAGAAAAATTTTATTGTTGGCTTTTTTCTAATTGTATTAATTTCCAAAGACTTAATTTAGAGCGTGTCAAACCATATAACAAGGAACAGTTAATGAAGAACTCTTTTGTAATAAAAAAACTCGGCTTTTACGATTCAGAGAAAGGTTATTGGCGAACCCTATTCAAGGATGAGCCTCATATTAAAGAGCTTCGTCCTTTCGTTAAAAAAATTGAAGGAAAAGAAAGAGACCTCTCTCCTGAAGAGCTCTACGGTTTAGTAGAAATTTTATTGGGAAAAAATACGAGAAGTGATTCACTAAGTGGCGAAGCTTTTCGTGATCTGGCTAATGGGTTTGGTGGTTTTGCGGTACTTGACCTGCTGCAGCATAATGAGAGATTAACGGCAGACAATCTCGTTTTTTTTGAGAGAAATTCGGAGCATGCTAAAGAGTTGGCGCCCCTCGTGATGTCTTTAGCACACAAAATAAATTCATCTGAAATGCTCGCCTTATTCAAATTATCTAAAAGAATGCAGGATACTGATAAAGCACTCTTTTTTAAGTTTCTTAATAACTGTGAGGCAAACAAGTTATTTGTTTACATTAAGTTATTATGTCTTTTAAACCAACATAAAATTCATATTGATAATTTAGTGGCCTTATTGACGGATGCAAAAGACGTTCTCTTCATTCACCAGATCATAGACACCTTAGTTTCTGTAAATTCAGGCTTGCTTACTGCAACAAATGTGGCCAAGACTTTGCAACTAAAGCATCCTTATTATTTTAGTAAATTGTTTAAAGTGTTGCCGATAACCCAAGAACAATTTGATGATTTATTAGGGGTAGAAGGTACATTAGATAAAAGCTCATTTGCTGAAGAAATCATTAAGGCTTTCAATTCCGCCGGTTGGGAGCTCAAGCCTTGGCTAAAGCAGATTTTAACTCCAACAAAATACAGTATCGATGTAGCATTTGCCATTCAGAAACTTAGAGAAATTAAAGTACCTTCTGAACATCTTTTCTTAATTTTAACGCATGTTTTTAATTATCCTCATGCCAGCACAGATTTCGCAGAGGCAGTAGTTATCTTAAGTGAAATTGGGTTGGAGGACAAAGAGCTAAAAATCCTTTGTGGCGTCATCCCAGAGCCTGTCCCCGTGGCAAAAGCTATTGTTATACTTAAAAAAGAACAATCGTATCGCGAAGAAACTCTAAACGTTGTCAGGACTTATCCTGAACATGCCAGGGGGTTAGCTTTAGGATTAGTTTTCTTTGATAAACTCGGAACTCCTGCTTCCGAAGCGTGTAAAACGATGCTTCAACATCCTGAATGCGCAGAAATGACAACACGAGTTTTAGAGTATTTACGAGAAAATAATTTACATAAAGAGCCTATTGCTCTCGCTGTTTGTCAATCCAGAATATCCCAAGGTGCCTTCCTCAGTCTGTTAAAAACGATGAAAAAAGCTGGTCTTTTAAACCAGTCCAATCTGGAGCTCCTTTTTCCCAAAATGAGTTTTATTAAAACTCTGGCAAGTGCCGCAAACTGTTTGGCTCATGTAGATAAACTGGATCAAGATAATTTTAGTTCATTAATCATCGACCCTATAAACTCATTATTCTTAGCCAAAAACCTAGGAGGTAGACCCTATCCTAAATCGCTCAAGTTCTTCTCCGATAATGGGGCAAAAAGTTTCGACAACATTTGCGAAAAAGCTCAAATTCTGGCCCAAGTGAAAAGACAAGGTGGCTTTTTCATGGCAATGACTAAGGAGCAAGAGCATTCTTTTCAACAAGCTACAGGAAAAACCATAAGTAAAGTCCAAGATGAAACATTAATTAAAATTGCATCATACTGTGGAAATAATGGCTTGGATGCAGAGACAGAGCATCATGTTGCGAGTACTACTTATCTTTCGCAAAAATAGGAGCTGTTGACTTTTTTTCTTCAACGCCGACGTACCGCGCGTTATGCGCGGTATCCACCAAAATGAGATATCAGCTCAAAATATCACCAGGATACCCTTTTTAAATCTCGCCACTTTTTAAAATGTCGACACCTTGTTGCAATAATTCTGTTTTTATTTTTTGAAACCGAACCCTGTCCAGAGGGCAGGTAGCATCCTCAATCAAACAACAGTTAAATCCCTCTTTAATTGCATCCTTAATGGTATAATAAACACAAATATCAGCACATAAACCGCAGAAATAAAGTTCTTTAACTCCTTTTTCGTGCAGATAACCTGCCAAACCGGTGCTTTTTTTGCTGTAATTATCGCGAAATCCGCTGTAACTGTCTCTGTCTACATCCATGCCTTTACGGAAAATAACCTCTATGGGTCGAGTTTCAAGATCCGGATGAAATTCTGCCCCCCATGTTCCTTGTACGCAGTGATCTGGCCAAAGTGTTTGCTCTACGCCATGCACAATGTTTTTTTCAAAAGGTTTTTTCCCAGGATGATTGGAGGCAAAACTTTTGTGATTTGCTGGATGCCAATCCTGGGTAGCCACAATCAAATCAAACTTCACTAATGAATCATTAATTACGGGAATGATACTATCGCTATTGGGTACCTCTAACGCTCCTTTGGGCATAAAATCATTCTGCATATCTAATATGATTAGTGTTTTCACGCGCTTTTCCTTTCATATTCTTCAATCAGCTGATCTCGCTGCATTTTTAATTTGCTGCTTAATCCCACTTGATATAAATGAGGAGCGCTCAAGCATTTATATTCAGCAGGTAGCCTATCCAAACATTGTTTGGAGTATTGAGCTATTTCCTTAAGAGTCTTTGAGGCGGATAAACGAATACCATTTTCCATAATCTTGTGTAACAAGGGCTCATATTTAAAATTTTTAATGGAACGTGGTTTTAACGATTCAAAAGGATGATACATCGTATCTAATGCTTCTTCATCCGTCAGAGCGATAACATCAGCGCCCCCAAAGAGACCGTCCTCTGCGATGATTCGGTACACTTGTTTTTTATACGGCAAGGTGGTTTTGGTAGCATTTTCGGAAAGCTTGATCCGGGGTTTATGATGAGCGAATGCCAGTTTGAAGACGCCATCCAAAGCAGCGTCGGGACGTCCGATGACCAGGTTAGTCCCTACTCCAAAGGCATCTATAGGTGCGTCTTCCTCTAATAGAGTTTTAATGGCATCCTCATCGAGTTGATTGGATGCCGTAATTTTTACATCCTTCAACCCTGCTTCATTTAACAGGTGACGCGCTTTTTTTGATAAATCGCCTAAGTCGCCACTATCTAAGCGGATTCCTTTAAGACGTTGCCCACGTGCTTCCATTTCTTTGCCAATCTTTATGGCATTAGGGACTCCACTTTTTAATGTATTGTATGTATCAACAAGCAAAATACAGTCATCGGGATTAATTTCGGCAAAATCACGAAAAGCGGATAACTCATCCTCATAACTTTGGACGAAGGAGTGCGCCATCGTCCCAACGATTGGAATAGTGTAATCACGCCCAGCACGTACATTACTTGTCGCGTCAAATCCGCCAATAATAGCAGCACGACTAGCATAATAACCACCAGGTCCCTGGGCTCTTCTTAGCCCAAAATCAATTAACCTGCGATGACCTGCAACCTGCCTCATTCGACTGGCTTTTGTAGCAATAAGCGTTTGAAAATTGAGAATATTTAAAAGGATGGTTTCAATTATTTGTGCTTCAATAATATTAGCTTCAATAGTGACTACAGGAGCCGTAGGAAATACGATTTCCCCTTCATTAGGAGCATAAACAGTACCTTTAAAACGAAAATTTTTCAGATATTCAAGAAAGTCAGCGTGAAACCCTTGAGTTTGGAGAAAAGCAATATCACGTGTATCAAAGTGAATATGGTGCAGTACCTCAAGTAGATCTTCCAGTCCGGCAAAAACAGCATACCCACCTTCAAAAGGAAGTTTACGGAAGAAGTAATCAAAAACAGCCTCATGATTTTTCCTCTCTTTGAGAAAATAAACCTGTGCCATTTTAAGTTGATATAGATCAGTATAAGTTCCTGTATAATTAAACATTGATACTCTTTTCCCTCTCCAATAATACTTTTTGCTCACATCACAGTGGAACAATTTTTGAAATCAACCACGATTGCCCATTGATACAAGAAAGTCATTCACAATATATCTGTGCATTATCTGTGCTTTTTGAATGACTTTCGCTAATTTCAAGCACTAAAATTGCTTATTTATAAAACTGAATTACGGATGTCCATGCCCATGAGTATGAGAAGGTTGATGAGAATGTTCGTGTTCATGAGATGGAGCATGGTAATGAAAACCATTGGGATTATGAGCGTGAAGATGAGGAGTATGCGTTGGATGAGAAGGAACTGGAATGGGGTTTGATACCACAACGATAGTTTGAGTGCCGGGATTAGATACAACAACTGTATTTGAATGACTAGGTGGTGTTGCCTGGTGGTGACCATGTGTTCGTCTCATATATTTATCCTTATTAAACAGAAATGGAATTCTAGTAGTTGTCTACCCCCCAATATAATGTTCCCAAGGGGCTAATGATGTGTTTTAATTCATCATCGATTGAGGATTATAGTACAGCTAGATCAGTTAGGAAACTATTAAATCCCCGAGGAATCTTATTGATTCTGATGAATTTAAGTGGAAAATTAACCGCATGAAACTTAATGATGAATTGAATAAGTCGATTAAAAAAACCAATAAATGACGAGAAGAAAAGATGAAAAATAATAATCCTGTCACCCCCGAAAATATTTTACCAGAGGACATTAATAGTACGACTATCAACGGAACCTTAATCCGCAAAGGGACTATAGCGGCATTCTTAGCTAATACTGAAATATTGGAAAGCAATAATGCTACCGAACAACAGAAGCAGGACGCAATTCAAACGATGAGAGAGCTTGCCCCAGCCGTCATTGCAGTTGGCTTACATAAGCATGCTGTTTTTAAAAATACTCTTGTTGAAGAGATTTTAATTGATGCTGAGAGCTGTTAATACCAATCGACGCTCAGAATAAAAATCCGTGAAAATAAAAATTAAGAGGCACATTTCTCTATTTGCTACTAGCCCCAAATCAACTTAAATTTCTAAGAAACCACTAAAAAGATAAAGTCGAATAATTTCCTACGTGGCTGTCCGGCGAAAGTAAGGTATTAACCCCTCCGCCAATTAAATCCAGCGCATTGATTAAGGGACTTAGGATTGCTATGCATAGAGCAGCAGTCATTGCCATTAACAATTTTATAGCACCCCCACCATTTTCTTTTGCCTGGCCTGGATTTAACGTTGCTAAATCCAGCGCAGATTTAATAGCATACAGGATAGATGCTCCAGCAAATTCTACGGCTACAACGGCCAAACATATAGGAGCGGAAACTATTGAAGAAGCCCTGTAAAAGGGATCTGATGTAGACTGATAGCGTTGAAAGAAAAATGGTTTTATCGATGAGGGCTTATTTTCAAAGACGTTACTAACTACTCTTCCAGTAACATGGGAATTGCGTAATAAGAATTGGTTGAACTCTATTAAAGTCATAACATGTTCCTATTTTAAAATTTTAGCACCTCGATTATACGACTTTAATTCTTAAGACGTCCTTAAGAGAATATCTCCCAAAACTCTATTGTAACTCACCGAGCTAAATTACAATTTGGGTCATTTTCTAATGCTCTTAATCATCAGTTGTAACCATTTAAAGATTATTTACAACAGATAAATAAAAAATGCCATACATCAATCGAGAAATGTTCACTAATATCTGGGCCAAACTAAAAAATTCGAACAACCATTATTAAATGGGGAGATTATTATTGGATTTAATGAATAATTGAAGACTTTTGTTAGTCTATGGGCTGAGAGAAAAATACTTTACTGAATAGCATTTCCTGAACATTCAGATGATTTTAAATCCGATTCTTTATCTGATGCCTCTGTACCACTTTCTTGTCGCACTAAAAGGAGCACTTCTTCGATGAGGTGTAATCGCAGTTCGGTGTTTTCCTCCGAAAAAACACGCTTCCCCATAGCAAGCAACTCCTCCTTGTTCAATCGAATGTGCTGTTTTATCTCCGAACCAGCATCACGCATGTACCGAGAACCAAAAAACTCATTCCATGATATGGTATCGGTATATAAACAAAGCATGGGAGACCAAAAATCCATAGCAAACTCAGAGCTGGTGTGTAACCTGATGTATGTGTGGCTTTGTTCAGAATAAATTGTCTCGATTGACAGCTCTACATCGAATTCAGTAGCTAAAAAATAAGCGCCAACGATAGCATAAAACTCGCAAGTCCCTGTTCCATAAAGATACGCCAATTTAAAAAAGTGCTCATAAACTTCGGCGGGCTTGCCCATAGTTTGGGGAGCTGTAGACAGACTCAACGAACTGGCAATCACTGCCGGAAGAGCATCCAACTTATCCTTACGATATTGTGGAGAAAAAAATGGACGCTGTCCTTGCTTGTCGCGCCTAGAATAATAAACTTTTTTTGCTTCCTCAGCTGCATCACTATTACAGGGTCCAAATAAGAGCACTTCATCAACTTTTTCTTTTAATCGAAGAAACTGCTCATACATAAAATCCACTTTTTTATAATCAGCAGTATAAGATTGCAATGTAATATCAAGCTCTTTCATACAGACCACATTAGATTAAATAATATTTAAAATAAGATGAATTATAACACACCACGAAGGTCATATTAACACCAAAGTGCCTTCTTATTGATTGCTGCGCTTTTAAAGTGGTCTATTTATTTGCCACTCTTGGATTTAATAGAGAAGAGAAATACATAACAGATTGAATTTTAACCTATTTACTCTTATTAATTTGTAAAACGACATCTATTTATTTGCCCAATCCATGGAAAAATAAAACACTTAATCCTATTAAAAAACAATAAGATGCCGGCATATTATTTCAATATCGTAAACTTAATTTGCAAAACAATTAAATTAAACTTACCCTTATATCCCACTTCATTTGTGGTAAGCATTTTTTATAGTCATATGACTTATTAGGACGTCACTCGTCCGCGGGATCCAGGTGTACGGGAATTGTGCAATGTACCAATGCCAAAAAGGATAAAAGGTCAACAGTTTCTAATAATTCATTTTTTAAGGAAATAAACAATATAAGGAAAAATATGAATTCATAGAAACTCTAATCGACCTCAGGATACACTACAAACAACACAAGTAAATTTATAGAGAACAAAATGCTGCTATGGAGAGTGCTGTTTCTTGTTATGAGCCCCGTTTTGATGGTGGCAAATTCAGCTGCGGCCGAAAAAACAGCCGATGTGCAGATGTTTGAACGCCTTTTTTCTGCATGGACGAATGCGTTTAATCACCACGACCTGAAAGAGTCCTGTAAATTATTTTCCATCAATGTGACTGCGGATTATCAAGGAGCACCAACTAAAAACTATGCCTCAATCTGCAATGGATTTAAAAAAATTTTTCACGAAAAACGTCACTATGAATACCATTTCAAACTCCATGAGGTATACCAAGCTCATGATTGGGCCAGTGTGAGAATTACCTGGTTTCTAGAAATATCACAACACGGTAAAGTAATCGCCAAGACTCAAGATGAAGGGCTAGATGTTTTCCAACGCAACAATAAAGGGGATTGGAAAATCGTTAATTATTTGGCTTACCCGGTTAAAGAGTAACTAATCCCATTACGCCCGGAATCCGCTCCAGCTAGTTTACAATACCCTGTTTTAAATTTAATATTGAATTTAGTTACTAAAATCATAGAGAGTGGCATAATGGCAAAAGGCGGCAAAAGACCAGGCGCAGGGCGCCCCAAAGGGGGGAAATATAATGAAGCCACCAAATTGGTCCGCATTCCACACTCTCGTGTCGAAGAGGTTTTATTGTTTCTCGATATGCAAACCAATTATCGAGTGCCTTTGTACTCAAGCAAAGTACGCGCAGGGTTCCCCTCACCTGGTGATGATTATATCGAAACCTATTTGGATTTAAATAAGCGATACATCCAAACCCCTGCCGCAACGTTCTTTGTCATCGCTTCCGGGGATTCAATGACTAATGCTCATATTCACGAAGGCGATATGCTGGTTGTTGATAGAAGTATCGAAGCAACCCACGGAAAAATTGTGATTGCCGCGATTAATGGGGAACTAACTGTGAAACGTTTATCAGTCATTAACGGACGAATTCAATTGCTACCAGAAAATGAGAAATATAAACCCATTGATATTACGGAGGAGCAAGATTTGGTTATCTGGGGTGTTGTAAAACATATTATGAAAGACGTATGAAAATGGCCATGTATGCTTTAATCGATTGTAACAACTTTTTTGCAAGTTGTGAGCGACTTTTTAGACCTGATTTACGTAATAAGCCATTGATTGTATTGAGTAATAACGATGGAGCCATTATTTCACGATCAAATGAAGCCAAGGCTTTAGGTATTAAAATGGGTGAGCCCTACTTTAAGGTTAAAGGTTTTTGTAAACAACATCATGTCCATGTCTTCTCTTCAAATTACACTCTTTATCGAGATCTCTCTCAGCGCATTATGTCAATACTTGAAGAAGCCTGGGATAATGTTGAAATTTACTCTGTTGATGAAGCCTTTCTTGATTTAAGTATGATGCCTTTTCATTTACACGAATCATTTTGTGCAGAGTTACAAAAAAAGATTTTAAAGTACACAGGAATTCCTACGTCAATAGGCATTGGCCCAACAAAAACTCTTGCAAAAGCAGCGAATTATCTTTGTAAAAAAGAACTTAAAGACCCGATTTTTAATATCGGTGGACAGCAGCATTGGCTAAAAAATATGAGTGTAGCCGATGTATGGGGAATTGGTCGACAATGGCATAAAAAATTAGTACAACAGGGCATTTATACTGCCCATGATTTAGCGATTATCAATCCTCACTTACTAAGAAAGCAATATAATGTAGTCATGATGCGTACGGCAATGGAACTACAGGGAATCTCTTGTTCGGGTCTTGTACCAGCAGAACCCAAACAATCGATCTTATCCTCACGATCTTTTGGGGTGATGCAGACAGAACTCGCCCCCCTCTCGCAAGCGGTTAGTGCGCATTGTACCCATGTTTATGAGAAATTACGGCAACAGCACTCGCTGGCACAGTCAATCTATGTCTTTGTAAAAACAAATCGTTTTCGTGAAGATCTGGCCCAATATAATCGATCCGCGGCCATAGAACTAGTGACTCCAACAGATGATTTGCGCTTAATTACCCACCATGCCAAGAAGTGTTTACAAAAAATATATAAATCAGGTTTTCAATATAAAAAAGTTGGCGTTTGTTTAGAAGCACTGGTGAGCAAAGACCATTATCAGTTAGATCTGTTTCATCAAGCGAATAAATCTCTCCCAAAAACGGAGCAAGTCATGACGATACTTGATGAGATCAATCGCAAGTACGGTCGTAATACGATGAAACTTGCTGCTGAGGGCTTCTCAAAATCCTGGGCGATGAAGTCGGAACTAAAATCACCGGCCTACACGACCCAATGGTCCGATTTGCCTCTTGTTAAAAATGATACTTAGCCTTTTGATGCCAATGGATTTAAAAATACGTTATATAAAGATATAAAGCCGCCTTAATTACTGCATTTCTAACAAATTTCATTCACACAAACAAAATTTCATCCTATTGGTACCGAATCTCTCATTTATACTGTACACTCATGGCATTTATTTGCCTTACTTGAGTAATTTAATGGCAAGACACATGTTGTACTCTGGCGAAATGAATCGCGTGATTAAAAACCATTTTTCCCAGAAAGAACAATGGCAAGAAAAGACGATTACAGTCACAATCAACCCGGAAGTAGAGTTTGAAGTATCTTATTTCTATAACTTGGAAAAAAATGCGGTCGTCATGTCAACACCCTTAGCGGTTAAACCGGTTACTGCATCTGATTTTTTTGAGCCCCCTTATGAAGAGACCGTTGCCACGATTAGCCGTGAATTAGGCAATATGAATTTTAGTGTGAGTGCCTCACTTATTGGCAAAGGAATCGGTGAGCGTCATTATGCTGCCTTTCATAAAGATCGCGAAGGAAAAATGGTCCTTTTTGACTCCCACATCAGTGATCCGGAACGCTTCCTAAATTCAGCAGATAAATCTAACCTGCTTGAAACAGTATGGTATTATTTTACTTCACTTTTTCGAGTGATTCAGTTTAAGTTGGGCTTTGGTCGCATCACTCATAGTCTGATTTTAGAGCAGGATATTGAGGTATACCGGCTGGGTACCCAATCTGCATTAGATGGGGTAAGCTGCGGCTATCATTCAAGTGGTGCGGTTATAGCAATCAGTGAGGATATTGAAAAAAATGATTCATCCTCTTTAGAGAGTATAAAAAACGTCATAGAAGATAATAAACAACTGGATCTGATTGCAGAGGCCCTTCTGAATCAAACGCCCAAGACTCGAATAAAAATCGCGGAAATATCTCCCGCTCTATCGACTTTCACCAAAGCCACACCCCGAGTAACTCAATCGACTGCCTCAACAAAAGTTTCGCCAGCTAATGTAACTCTTCATGTTCCATTACCTGCTGTTAAGGAAAACCAGGCCGCCCCCCCTTCTACGGCAGAAAGACCCTCAATGTAGATGGGTGGGTGCTAATGCCTATAGAAGAAACGTAACTTTTTAATTAATCAAGTCAGGAACAGCCCCCGTTTTCTTGCTTTTATGAAGTTCAGATAGTAATTCAAGTTGAATTTCTTGTATCTTTGTCATTTTTTCCCATTGCTGAGAAAGCAAATGATCTATTTTTTCATGTAAGCTGCGAATTTCCAGCTCTGCTTTTAAATTAATTTGATAATCATGCTGTGAACGCATGCGATCTTTTGCTTCTTGGCGGTTTTGACTCATCATGATCACGGGAGCTTGAATTGCAGCAATACAAGATAAGAGCAAATTTAGGAAAATAAAGGGATAAGGATCGGAAGGAGTTCTCCAGGAGGCTAAAGAATTGGTTACTATCCAAAGTGTAAGAAAAATAGCAAAACTAATTAAAAACCACCAACTACCACCAAAACGGGCAATCTTGTCAGTAAGGCGCTCACCAAATGTCCATTTATTGTCGAATTTTTCTTCAATGTCAATAGACAGCAGTTCCTGTTTACGAAGGTTATCAATGACGGTTTGTTCTAAGGAAGTAAGCTCATTTTTCTCAGACATCAGTAATGAATGTACATAACGGGAGCGCATCGTTGCCAGATCGGCAATGCATATAAATTGTCCCTCATTCCAATTTTTACAGGTCTGCTTAATTTCTTTGACGATCTCTTTTCGTACCAATTCTCCAGAGACCAGGTCATGCGAAGGAAAGGAGTTCCCACAAATAGAGCAGATACATAACAAATCTTGCATTTTTTATCCTCTATATTGAATTTAAATCCTTATACAACAAAAAATAATTTTTGTACAATACGAACAAAGAGCTCCTGGTTTATGTCTCTTCATTATCAACTTCTAGCATAAATTTCACCATCATTGGTGAGGACTAAAAATGCCAATACCTCTTTTTTGATTGCCCGGAGAAATACATACAACAGAAAACTTAACTAACAGAAATTATTTTAAACCGGGGAACGGTCGTTTTACTCCACCATCCTACTCACTTACATCTAAGGTAGTACCATTGGAGTCCTAAACTGAATAATACTTATTTGCGAAATAGATGAATTAATGCTTAGATTCATATTATAACTAAAGCGTGAACGGACAAAAAATGACTTCTCGAATTAATTATTACAAAACTGCTCCCGAAGCGGTAAATCTCATGTTAGGCCTTGAACGTTATATTAATAACAGTGGTCTGGAAAAATCCTTACTTAATCTGGTAAAGAT
Source organism: Legionella maioricensis (assembly GCF_023618015.1). Classification (GTDB taxonomy): domain Bacteria; phylum Pseudomonadota; class Gammaproteobacteria; order Legionellales; family Legionellaceae; genus Legionella; species Legionella maioricensis. The sequence continues at coordinate 94,820 of NZ_JAJKBJ010000006.1, read as the reverse complement.
TCGTGCTTCCCAAATTAATGGTTGCGGCTATTGTGTGGATATTCATACCACTGAGGCGCGCAAAGCAGGGGAATCCGAGCGTCGCTTATATGCGGTGGCAGTATGGCGCGAAACTCCTTTTTTTACGGAGCGTGAACGAGCGGCTTTAGCCTGGACAGAGGCTGTTACCTTGTTACCAGCAACACAGGCACCGGATGAAGTCTATCAGGAAGTGCTTCATTATTTTAGTGAAAAGGAAACCGTAGATTTAACCATGGCCATTATTACCATTAATAGTTGGAATCGGTTAGCAGTGGGTTTTCGCACTATGCCAGCGCCTTAAAAAATCACGGCATACTGCTTGTTCAGAATTAAGTGAGGAGGAATAATGGGGGCTTTAATTAAGGGCCAATGGCAAGACAGTTGGTATGATACCAGCCATACCGGTGGTGCTTTTAAAAGAGAATCAGCTCAATTCAGACAGGCAATTACTCAAGAAACAGATTCATTGTTCCCTGCTGAAAAAGGACGCTATCATTTATACGTTTCACTCGCTTGCCCCTGGGCACATCGCTCCTTAATCTTTAGAACATTAAAAAAACTGGAATCCTATATTGGATTGTCTGTGGTTCATCCGCACATGTTAGAAAACGGTTGGGAATTTAAGACCGGGATGGATGGCACAACAGGTGATACGCTTTATGGACTTCGTTACCTCTATGAACTTTATTGTAAGGCTGACAGCCAATACTCCGGCAGAGTGACTGTTCCAGTTTTATGGGACAAGAAAAAAGAAACTATTGTGAGTAACGAATCAGCTGAAATCATCCGACAATTGAATGGCGCTTTTAATCACCTAACCGGCAACCACCAGGATTTCTATCCTCCCGCTTTGGCTAAAGAAATTGATACGATGAATGACAAAATCTATGCAACCGTTAATAATGGGGTTTATAAATGTGGCTTTGCCACGACTCAAGAAGCCTACGAACACGCTTTTTATGAACTCTTTGCTACTCTGGACGAACTCGATAGACACCTGAGTCAAAACGAATATTTGGTAGGGGGACAATTAACGGAGGCCGACTGGCGCTTATTTACTACTTTAATTCGCTTTGACGCCGTTTATTTTGGCCATTTCAAAACCAACCAACAACGGATCAGTGATTATCGCTATTTACAACCTTATTTGAAGAAGCTTTACCAACATCCAGGTATAAAGCAAACCGTGAATTTTGAACATATTAAACAACATTACTACTATAGTCATAAGACCATCAATCCGACTCAAATTGTACCTGTTGGACCTCGGCTTGATTTTCAGTAGACGAAAGTCCAAGAGGCTCAACTAAGCAAACTGAAGTTGTCGCCATGCCTCAAAAAGAATAATGGCTACTGCATTGGATAAATTAAGACTACGACTCTGCTCGCGCATAGGAATACGAATTGCGAGATTATTTTTCCAAATCTCTTCGGGTAAGCCACGTGTTTCTGGCCCGAATAAAAGTACATCTTCCAGTTGATAAACCACATCACTATAGCTTTGTTTACTTTTGGTAGTGCAACAAAAGATTCTGCGCGTGGCATTTTGTTCCGCAAAAGCCTGCCAATCATCATAATGGAGCACGGATGCCCATTCATGATAATCAAGTCCCGCCCGCCGCATGCGCTTGTCATCAAGTGAAAATCCAAGCGGATGGATTAAATGCAGCTGCGCGCCGCTATTGGCACATAGTCGGATGATATTTCCTGTATTAGGAGGGATTTCAGGCTGATAGAGAGCGATATGCAACATAAATTTAGTTCATTTCATTTAAGAATGCTGATTCTAGCGGATCAAGGGCAGGTTAGGAAGATTGATGTTCCTCCGTCTGCAAACAGATCAAACAAAAACGTTTTTTATAAGGAATTGACTTCGCTAACCTACTTGGTTAATTATTAACTATGAATTGTTACATGACCTAATTAAAAGAGTAGGCGAGTCGGTTGATATGAAACATTTTTTCCTCACCCTTTTACTAAGCTTAGTGAGCTCAATGACGGCATATGCCGCACAAAAATCCGTTATTTGTACTATGAAAGGAATAGAAGATCCTATTTCCTTTATCGTCCCCGGAAAAACTGGTGATTTACCTGAAATTGATTTTTCTTATCCTGTAGACGTCACTCGATTTAGCATGAGATCGGGTAATCTACTTTTAGTTGCTATGGATCATGAAGAGACAACCCGTCCGAGAATTTTTATTTCTGCGCAATTAGCTCAAAATAGCCATGCTTATACGGGGCAATTTATGACGGATTTCGGTGGTAATCAACTGCAACTCGATAATGGACAAGTTTCCTGCACCATAAAGTAAAATACGATTTAGATTCATTCTTGGTGACGAATAAACGGCATGCAAAAAATAACGGGTGATATGATCGGTATCGGTTTAAGAAGTCCTCATTATTATCAGATATTAGAGGAAAAACCGGATATTGATTGGTTGGAAGTACACACTGAGAATCTGATGTTACACGGTGGGCCAGTGATAGACCTGCTTCTTTCTATTCGCCAACATTATCCATTAAGTTTTCACGGCGTGGGCTTATCCTTGGGTTCTGCCCAAGGGATTAGTAAGGACCATTTAAAACGGATAAAAACACTGATAAAACGCTTTGAACCGGTTTTAGTTTCCGAACATTTATCCTGGAGCTCCCCAGGGCAGGTCTATTTACCTGATTTATTACCCATCCCTTACAATGAAGAAAGTTTAAGAGTTATTGAGGATAACATTGACTGTGCGCAAAACTATTTGCAAAGAACATTATTAATAGAAAATCCATCTTCATACTTGGAATATCAAACGTCTACTTATTCAGAAGCCGAGTTTTTAGCAGAATTAGTGAAACGAACCGATGTGAACATTTTACTGGATGTGAATAATATTTATGTCTCCAGCTTTAATCACGGCTGGAATCCTCACGAATACATTCAAGCAATTCCAGCCAGTTCGGTGCAGGAAATTCATCTGGCCGGACATGCTGTGCATACTCAAGATGAAATAAATTTCTTGCTGATAGATACCCATGATAATTATGTATGTCAGGATGTATGGGAGTTATATCGCCATGCAGTAAAACACACAGGCATTGTCCCTACTTTGATAGAGTGGGATGCAGAAATACCGGAGTTGCAAATTTTATTAAATGAGGCGAGAAAATCCGTATCTTATGGACACAATGAAACAAATTCAAAATGATTTCTATGCAAGCGTATTCGATCGCAAAAACTGCGCCATTATTCCGCATATTCGCAAAAATCAGATTGCTCCCGAGCTTAGATTTAGCGTTTATCGTAATACCATTATGCAAAATCTGGCTAAGGCCTTGGAAATTACCTTTCCTTCGGTTTGGAAATTGGTTGGACAGGAATGTGCCAATAGTTTAGCCTTTGCTTTTATCCGTAAAGAAATTAATCTTCCTGAGACTGGTTGTTTGGATGATTGGGGGGGCAAGTTCCCTGGTTTTCTCCAAACGGTGAATGCGATAGCTTCTCTTGTCTATTTAAAAGATATCGCCCAAATAGAATGGTTGAAGCATTTAAGCTACTGTGCGGCTAATTATCGGCCTCTTAATCCGGTGTTCTTACAAAATATGCTGGATAGTCGCCTGGAAAAATTGCGCTTACGCTTTAATCCAACGGTATTTTTATATTCATCCCCCTTTTTCTTAAAAGAAATTTTGGAGCTCGTTGAGCATCCAACGGAAAAGGAGGACATCGCTTTACAGGTAGAGCCCTGTTATGCCGTTATTTCACGCCAACATCATCAGGTACTAATTCACTGGGTTTCTCAGGACCTGTTTGATTTCCTGAATTATATAAAAAAACGGTGTACGCTGACGCAATCCTATGAATATATGCTCCAGGTAAATCCGACTTTTGATTTGATTCCCGCATTACACTTTTTGATAAAAAATGAGCTTTTATGGAAGTGTGGATAAGGATAAATCATATGAGAACCACTAGATCGATGGGAGCCTCAACCCCAGCTACCGTCCTTGCGGCAAGTTCTTTTCTTGGCATTATATTCTCATAACGTTGTTCCAGCGCTTCTCTAAGAGTATCTGTGGTAGTCAATGCTAGTGAATGTTCTACTTTGTTATGTTTCTCAAGTTTGGCAGCCAGATTCGCAGTCTCCCCAATGACGGTATATTCCAATCGTTGTGCATCACCTATAACGCCGAATACTACTTCACCAATGGCAAGCCCTATTCCCACCCTCACAGGAAGCTCTCCTTTTTTATTTCGTGCATCATTCCATGCCTCTACTGCGGCCATAATGGCATCAACGGTTCTTAACGCATCTGCAGCATAGGTACTAGAGGGAGTTACAGCACCAAAGCTTGCCATAATTCCATCCCCCATAAATTTATCGATAGCACCATTATATTTTTGAATGAGAGGAACCAATAAACTCTGATACTCCCCCAGAAGTCCTATCAATTCGCTAGGTGATAGTGATTTTGATAACACAGTAAAACCACGCATGTCGATAAACATAATGGCAGCTTTACGTAGTTCACCATAACCTGCTTGTAATGCTGATTCGGAATGGGTGATTTTTTCTGCAACGCTGGTATCAAAAAAACGAGCCAGATCTTTTGCCGCATTGGTCTCTGCCACCGCTTGATACAACGTTTCTTTTGAACGCTTAAGTACCAAGGCAATAATCACCGTGACTAATACGATTGATAAAATCACATCGAATACGGCACCTAAATAAACACTTCGGGTGGACGCGTAGGTTACATAATCCCAGGTAATCACCTTCATACCGGCACTGGATAAAGTCTGCCAAACAATAATAGTCCAGCAAACTGTCGCAGTAAGTCCTGATAAGAGCACCCATTTGGGTTCGAAACGAAGCGCGCGCAGTGCAATCAGGATAAAAACATAATTAATATGGGTGTTTTTAAGATTAATGGTTGCTGTAGTTTCATACTGTAAATAATACGTCCAAATAATAAAGAGTAACAATACCATTTCTGCAACTATTGAAAACCCAAGAAATACTGGAGTTAGCTGCTTCGTATAGGCAAACCATAATCGTACCAAGGTCAGAATAGCGAATAACCACAGCCCTAAGGAGGCAGAATCGACAGGTGCATCTGGAGAGTAACTTATCGGCATACAAAAATTTATAATAAACAATAATGCGATAACCCCCAGCTGTACCCCTGAAACCAGCAATTCACTTCTGTACTGTTGTGCTTCTATCTCTTCTCTGACTCGAAGTGGTAATTGCATGTATTTAAGCACCCTTTCCTCCGGCTATACGCTGACACAGTCCCTTGGGTACCATGACAAACTCTTCAGGATCAGCATCAATTGTCGCTTGAGACGCACAAGCATGCTTCGCATTCCCACAGTCATTTTTTCCTGTACGCACTACATTATAACAACGCTCACGCTCTTCCGTTTTATGGTTTGGCGAAAGCCAATTGGTATTGGTATACACCACAAGGATCGAAGCCCCTACAGCAGCTACAATCACAGCAGTATTTTGTATTTGTCGTTTATTCATATTATTTTTTTCCGTTAAAATTAGAATACTGCGCAGGTAAAAATAATAATACTTGATCAATTAGAATAAACGCCCTACATTTAAAATGCTATAGGTATCTTTTTGTCGTTAAATATAAAATAAAGTACCGTAGCTGATTCTTTAGCCAAATAAAAAGGATTTTTATGAGCCATTTCAAAGTAATGGGCAGCACATTAATGACACATTGGCATCATTAGCCAGCAAAAATGAATATCCAGATAGTAAATAGTCTGAGGTTAAGTGATGTATCTAGATAGCGAAGACTTAAAAGAATTATTGTATTTGGGTTTTAGTTTATGCGCTGAAACCATATGGTCACAAAAATGTGTTAAAGCACGGTTTGCTTGCCACTATTTTTCTTCATGCCCGTATGCCCCCAACATTCTTTGATTGAATAAAACGACATCTATGGAGGATGATATCATGATTATAAAGGACGTTATGCAACGATGCCTGGTTTCTTTACTGTTGTTAATCCCGTTGGCAGCTAAATCCTCTCCGCCCTCCTGGCAGATTGTACCGGGAGAAAGTCAATTGACTTTTACAGCTACTCAAAATGGTGCGGCAGTTTCTGGTGAATTTAAAACGTTTTCCGGTACCCTGTTAATCGACCCTAATGACTTAAAAAATAGCAGCATTGATATTGTTGTGGATATCAATTCAGTCAGCGCCTCTTATGCCCAATTAAAAGAAACCCTGATCAGTCCAGACTGGTTCAATGCCAAACTTTTTCCCAAAGCTGAATTTAAAGCAACCCAGATTGAGAAAACAGGTGATAAGGCTTACCAGGCAAAAGGAACGTTGACTATTCGCGATAAAACAGTGCCCGTTACTTTAAACTTTACCGGAGAGCAACCCGACCCTAGCAAAGGCCTAGTTGTTGGTAGTACAACAATTAAACGAACTCAGTTTGGCGTAGGTCAAGGAGATTGGGCAGGAACGGATGAAATCAAAGACGATGTGACCATTAACTTTAAAGTGGCCGCCATCAAAAAATAATAAGGCCTTTATTTAAAACGGTTTAAGGGAATAGACTAATGAAAAAAACATCAATGATAAATGAGTTTGATATGCCTGAACCACGATGGATACGCACCTATCCAAGCGGCCCTTATCGATTTATTAATAGAGAGTTTTTCATTATTACCTATGAAACGGAGCCGAAACTACTGGAAGCTATCTTACCTGATGGACTTGAATTACTTGAACCGGTGGTGAAATTTGAATTCATTCGGATGCCGGACTCAACCGGTTTCGGTGATTATACAGAATCAGGACAAGTCATTCCTGTTCGTTATAAAGGAGAAGAGGGAACGTTCACCATTTCGATGTTTCTCGATTGTCATGCACCCATCGCCGGAGGACGAGAAATTTGGGGGTTCCCCAAAAAATTAGCCAAGCCCAAATTGTTCGTTGAGGAAGATGTTCTGCTTGGTATATTGAATTATGGCAGTGTGCGCATTGCCACAGCTACTATGGGATACAAGCACCATGAGCTGGATCAGCAGCTGGTGTTAAATACGATGAAAAAACCAGTGTTTCTGCTAAAAAATATACCTGGCGTAGATGGCACCCCTGAAATTAATCAATTAACGAGAACTTATCTACAAGACATCACGGTAAAAGGAGCCTGGACAGGGCCCGGCAGTTTGGAGTTACACCCTCATGCTCTGGCCCCCATAGCCGATTTCGCTATTAAAAAAATCGTTTCAGCAGTACATTTTGTTACTGATTTAACGTTACCCTATGGTGAGGTGGTCGAGGATTATTTACAGGGGAATTTTCATGGCAAGAAAAAAAATTAATCTGCCCCTTCAGAGTGACGAGGCGCATGGAGCTTTTATCTGACCTCAGCCTGCCTAAATTATTTCAAGCCATTAAATTGACGAGGAGTGGGATGGCGGATATTTAGGAAATCCAGCTATTTTTCCATTGATTTAGGATACCCCATCAGTGCCCCTTATTCGAACAAAAAACCAACCTTTGATCAAAAACTAATCTATACTGTTTAAAAGAAAACGGTAATTTAAGTCTTGCTAGATTGGCGAAAAAAGGAGTTTATTATGTTTTCATCTTACATTAAAAGCCTTCTCATTGTACTGATTGCAACGGGTTTTATATCTAATGGTTATGCCGCATGGAACTATAATAAAAACAAAACAACCTGTGTCAATGGTGTTTGCAAACATACGAATGTTCACAAACATTGCCAAAACGGCAGATGTTGGAATTCAAAGCATGTCCAAGTTTATGATCGATAATTATTAATAATCAACTAGGGAGATGGCTTATCCATTTCCCACTACATACCGTTATCTTTTTCACGTCGAACAGCCATAGGATCTATTAAAAAAGAATTAAGGCAACCGTTAAATACTAATCTGTTGACTTGGTTCTTCGACGTACTGCGACGTACCTCCTACGTCCGCGGCTTGTCCGCGGGATGTAGGTGTACTAAAATAGATTGATGCAACAACGCCGACTTGTTCTCGGCATCCAGGCAACGCCCCAAAGCGCTGACCCTTTATTTTCTTTTGTTTGATTTAGTCTCTTTAACTTGAGTCTGCTCTATTTTCTCTTCGGGATTACCAAATTTTTCTTCTGGATGAGTGGCATTATGTTTATCACGACGACGAGCATCTTGTGATTCATTTTTAAATTTTTTATGGTCATGGTGGCTCATTTTAATATCCTCTCCGTATGCAATCGTAAACCTGTTTGTCTACGAGTCCTGTATTAAAGTTAGGTTGGCTTTTCTTAAAAAGCAAATTTTATTCTCTTGAATGAATGAAACTGCCATGCTTGGATTAACCCCATTATTAATATTATTATTTTCAATTTTGTTATGCTAAATTCGCTATTACTTTGCGGGAATCTTTTGTTTATCAGTCTCTTGTGGAGAACAGTGTTTTAAATCATTTAAAACACAAAAAAGGACTTTTTATGACTCAAAAAATAAATGAGATCTTAACCAAGATTAAACTGGAAAAACCTTTAATATTTAATTGTAGCGATTATTACTCTATGGAGCTTATAGTCAGCGGAATACGCAGTTTAGGCGCCTTTCCAATAATGAGTAATGCGGAGCAGGAAATAGAAGAGTTACTGAAACTATCTAAATCTGTGGTTATTAACCTAGGCAAATTAGATGATGCATTTATCACCCTCAGTAACCGTATTTGCCAAATAGCCAATGAGATAAACATCCCCATTATTTTAGATCCAGTCGGTACCGGTGCAAGTCGATATAGAACCGACACCGCAATTGACCTGATTAGTAATCATAAAATTTCCATCGTCAGAGGCTACCCAAATGAAATTTCCGGTTTGTTAACCGGACAATTAACCATGCAACATAATAATCCAATTGATATTAATACCACCGTGGAACATGCAAGATCATTGTCAGAAAAACACAACCTGACAGTAGTTGTGAGTGGAAAAAGACACATAGTTATTGACTCCAAACAGCTCAATCAATTTAATTTTGACTCCCTGCTCCTGCAAAAAGTTGCAGGGATAAGCAGCTTACTTTCATCTATTATTGGAGTTTTTCATGCCATTGAACCTGATCGCTTCATTGCAGCGAAAACCGCTGTTAATTTTTACGCCAATTGTGTTGGACCTACTTCAAGTAAAGCAGCAGGACCCGCGTCTCTGATGACGGAACTGATAGATAGATTGTACATCACCTCATCTAAAGTAATATTATTTTGATAAAGACAAAGGAGTAATCGGTCACTGCACTTATTTTTAGTGCCCCTTGTCGCGCCACAGTAAGTTAAGGAAAGTTATGATTGTTATTTTCGTCCATGGTTGGAGTGTCACGCATACCAATACTTATGGGGAGCTTCCTCAATGGCTTGAAAGTCAAAGCAAAGACGGAAAGCTGAATATTCAAGTTGGCAATATTTATCTCGGACACTACGTCAGCTTTGACGATACAGTAACGGTTGACGATATCGCTCGTGCATTTGATCAAGCAGTGCGTGATGAAATTGCTGATAAGCTGCGAGATGGAGAGCGTTTTGCTTGTATCACTCACTCTACCGGTGGCCCCGTTGTTCGTAAATGGATGGATTTATACTTTAAGAACAATCTTGCCAAATGCCCATTGAGCCATCTCATTATGCTGGCGCCCTCCAACCACGGCTCCGCACTTGCTCAACTTGGTAAATCCCGACTAGCCCGTATAAAGAGTTTTTTTGAAGGCATTGAACCAGGACAGCAAGTTCTTGATTGGCTTGAACTCGGTAGCGATATGAGCTGGCAACTTAATGAAAGTTGGCTTGACTACGATTGCACTGCTAATGGTATCTATTCCTTTGTACTTACAGGTCAGAGAATTGATCGCCAACTTTATGATGCGATTAACTCCTACACGGGAGAAGCCGGGTCTGATGGAGTTGTACGCGTAACTGCTGCCAATATGAATTACAGTCTATTAAAGTTACACCAGGAGGGGAATAACGGTGAAAATCTTGTGGTCGCCAAAATGACACGCACCCAACCAACGGCATTTGGGATTCTGCCCGCGTGTTCGCATTCGGGTAAAAATATGGGAATCATACGTAGTGTTACTCTGGCCAATGCAGCCACTCATCCCACGGCAATATGGGTCCTTCGCTGTCTGCAAGTAAAAAATCGCGACGCCTATAATACTTTAGCCAAAGAGCTGGATAAGATGACTCAAGAAACTCAAGAAAAGGAGCACACAGAATCAGTGAAGACCCTTCTCTATAAGCGCGAGTATATCACCGACCGCTACTCTATGATTATTTTCCGGCTTATTGATGACCGGGGCAATCATCTTGTCGATTACGATCTTTATCTAACCGCTGGCCCCAAATATAGCGAGCTGGCGCTTCCTAAAGGTTTTTTCGTAGATCGCCAGCGAAACCTGAATAATCGCGGAAAACTGACTTATTATCTTGACTACGATATCATGGAAGCAGGGATTAATACGCCTAAAATGCAGGGGAATCTGGGGTTCCGTATTAAGGCATACCCTGAGTCAAGTGACCAGGCTCTCGCCTATTACAGGTTACTTGATTTTCATTCCTCGCTTGCAGACATTAACAAAATTCTTCATCCGAATGAAACAGTAATGGTTGAAATCATGCTTCAGCGACGGGTAGATAGAACGGTGTTCAGTATCACTAACAACCTTACTCCAGCAAAAATCAGTGCGAAACCGACTGGCAAAAAGGTGGATTGATTATCCCATCGCCTGCTACATAATTCCTAATTATTAATATGCATTATGTTGGTTGGCTAGGGGGCTTATTAATAATTCTTCCAGAGTAACTGGCGAAATTCGGCTCTCTTGTTGCTCTGATGTCATTTGATCAACGGGTATAGCAATCAATTTTAATAGATTAGCCAAATGCTCTGTATGAGTATTTCCGCTAACAATAATAACCGTTGTACTATTATCTTTTTGATGAAGTGTTTGCCATAAATCCATCATTAATGTCGCATCAAAATGATAAATTTCATACAAGTAATAAATCTCCAGCCATGCAATTATTATTTCAAAAGATTTCGTCTGCTCCATTCGTTCAATACAAATATCTAAAATTGAATCTGATTCTTTTCTTTCCCCATCGCTACTGGTAAAACTATTTTCTTTTTCCAGGCTTTTTGCCATATCGAGTGCTTTAACGATATTTTTGATACAGGAGTGGATATAGTCACTTAAGCGTAAATTAATAGGTGTAACTTTTTTTTCTAATTGAGTTAAAGACTCTATTTCTAAATTAAATAAATTAAATAAATCTGAAAAACTAAATTTTTTATTATAATCCTCAGCCAATTCATGGAGAATACCTGTAAACTTGGGATTATCAAAATGGGAAGTTTTAGAAGGAGGTAGCTCTGATAAGGTTTTAAAATAGAGAAACAAATCTGTAAAGCCTTCATTATAATGACGTTTATCTGCATGTTGCACTGACAAATTAGCAGAACTAAGTAATAGAATACTATCCATAAAGCTCAATTGTTCTGAGTTATTTTTTTCATCGCCTTCAATACTTTCTAGAAGAATCGTTACACTGTCGCAATCGATTATGAATTCATTTAAAACTTTAATGTATTCCATAGCTAATTTTCTACTCATTGTGTCATGAATTTCTCCTAGCAAAACAATTCTAACATTCTGATACGTAAATTGATAAAAACTAAACAACCCACCTAAAGTAAACATCTTTCTAGCGCTTAGTTTTTCTCCAAAAAATTTGGTTGTGTTCATTTTGGTAACTCTTGTTTCGACCTACAATAAGTTTAGACTCAAAATGATACTTCCTATTTATATTTTTTACAAATAGTTCTTTTAATGACGTCCCGGCTCGATAAGCATCTTCAGACCCCAATATTGAGTAAAGGTAACAATCGGCTCGTATAAATTTGCTCTTTAAGCAATTTCACTCATTCAAGAAAACCGTAAAAAAACTAGCTGACAAATGGTCAACTCTCTTAAAACACCATTGACAGCCCCAAAATGATTGTGTCTTTAGCCTCACTCTCTTCCTCAAGACGTTGCATCGCTTTAAATGATCCATAATCCTGTTCATGTTCATATTCAACAAAAACATTTAATCCAGGTGTCATTCGATAATAAGGTCTAACGATGTAGCGCATTTGATTTAGACCATTGCCAATGGCCGCAGCTACGACTGTTTTAGATGCTAAAATGGTTCTAATTCCTGTTCTTAAAAACAAGTTATTGGTAATTTGAGAGTCACGTTCCAATTCCGCATCCAACTTAAAACTTCCATGGTAATAATAGCCGCGAATATTGGTATCGATAAAATAGGGCATTAATCCTTCAATTCCAATGCCCGGTTGCCAATATGGGGTTAAGGCTGGACGATAAAAATAATTGACGCCCCCTTTTATTGCCCAAAATTGAGAGACCAGATGCCAATAAAAAATATCCAAATCCGCATTGGGAATAGTACCTTTGCTCGCTTCAGCATCATTAATAAATAATTCAAGTTTGTTATAGTCTCGACCGTATAACCCCTTAAACGTCAGTTTTTGCACCGGATGAAAAGGATCTGCCCCCAGATCCACAAAACTTGCCTTATATATACTCATCGGGTGTGCCATAGGATGACGAACCAATGCGGGATCAATAGGCTCTTTATCAACGCGAACAATGGGGCGATTAACATAGGCGGTTTGTTTCACGACATGTTCCGGTTTTGCCTGCCCTTTTGTAATTTCGATTAAGGTGGTGTACTGAAATACTCGCGACATGCCACTCATCATATGATAAAGAAGATGACAGTGAAAAAGCCATTGACCGCTGGCGTCGGTATCAAGATCAGCAGTAACAGTTGCTCCAGGGGGCACATCCAGAGTATGCAATAACGGATCATAACGGCCATGCCCATTCCGTAAAATGAACCAATGTCCGTGTATGTGCATGGGATGACGCATCATTGATGGATTGGTAAAAATAAAACGATAACGTTTATTGGGCTTTAAAGGGATGGGGCGAGCCAGATACTCGGGAACACCATTAATAAACCATATGTAGCGTTCCATATAACCAAATAACTCCATTTTTATAACCTTGCTTACCGGTTTATCAGGATCATTGGTTTTAACTGCTGCTTTTAAGGTTTGATATTTTGTACCCATTGTCTTGGCAGGGGAAGGCACAAAAGAGGTCAACTTATCCCCTATCAAGGTAGGCTCTGTAGGCATATTCATATGCATAGCCCCCATTTGCATCCCATGATCCATCTTCATCCCGTGATCCATTTTCATATCATGATTCATTTTTATATGAGGTGATTTCATTGAATGCGACTTGCTGCTGTGCTTATTCATGGAAGAAGAGCCGCTGTCACTCATCATCAAGGACATCATTTCTCGCATAACAGGCACTGGTTCAGGAAATGGAGTAACGTTCTGGTAATGAACTGATTGATGAGGTTGCGTGACTAAAGCGCCATAAGCTGCCCCTAGGGTATCAATGGATTCGGCATAAATAATATAAGGATGGTTTCTTTGGATTTTGACCAGCACGTCATAAGTTTCACCAGGTGCAATTTTAAACTCTTTTATTGAATAGGGTACTACATCGTTTCCTTCCACATGCACCATTTGCATAGAAGAACCAGGAATCTTGACCTTAAAAATAGTACTACCGCCTGCCCCAATAAAACGAAGTCGTACAATATCACCAACACTTACTGGGGCTGTCCATGGATTTAATTTTGAACGGCCATTTAATAGGAACGCATCATAGGCTACATCACTAATATCATAAATACTCATCCGCATTTGCTGCATCATTTTATAATCATCAACAATTTCTTTCCGTTCACTGGCGGAAGCGTGATGATAATCATGAAGAAACTTGACTAATGAGGGCTGTAATGGAAATTTGGGAGCGTAGAAATCTCCTTCTTTTTTAAGATTAGCCAGAATCTGTTCTGGCTCCGTGTTGCTCCAATCCGACAGTACGACTACATAATCTTTAGTATACTTATAGTTCGGAGGATTGGGCGGATCAACTAAAAAAGCACCATACAGGCCCTGTTGTTCCTGTAATCCGGCATGAGCATGATACCAATAAGTGCCAGCTTGCTCCAAAGTAAACTGATAATGAAAAACGCCTCCAGGCGGAATGCCATGTTGGGTCACGCCTAAAACCCCGTCCATTTGCCAAGGTAGAATTAAACCATGCCAGTGAATGGCCGTTTCTTTATCCAGTTGGTTATACACATTAATAGTAACCTTATCCCCTTTTTTAAAATGTAAGGTAGGAGCTGGTATCTGATCATTTACGGCAATGGCTTTTCTGACTTTCCCGGCGAATTGCACCATTTTATATTTAACGGTCAGGTTCACCGTGCGATGAGCCGCCATAATGGAATGAAAAAACAATAGGGTGACTATCGCAAGCAACAAGCGGTTAAAAAGTGAGTTTGATTTCAATTATGCCACTCCATTTATAATGGATTCACTTTATCATAAATTTTTGCCTATTGAATGATGCAATTTAGGACTGAAACAGACAGGCCCCGACTGGCATGACCACGCTCTTGGGCCAAACTAATTTTCATCATAAATAACTTCCTTTAATAACATCATTCTCTATTAAATCCGGCATTATTTTTTTATTGCTCCTCATGGGGATCAAATTTCAAGCCTTTTGCTTTATAAAAACGCAACAAATGGGAGCTTATCCTCTAAAATTAAGGTATACTTGCACAATCATATTACAGTAAGATTGTAAAAAAACCATGTTGGCTGCTTGGTTATTTAACCGGAGAATTAGAATGTCCGATCTCGACCGTTTTCGTGATGCGCAGTTAAAAGAAGTTGACGGCTATGCGCAGGCAGAAAGAGAAATAACTGCGGGTAAGAAAAGAACCCACTGGATTTGGTATATTCTTCCTCAACTAGGCATCCTTGGCTTCAGTGCCCCCTCCCAATATTATGGCATTGCAAATTTTGAGGAGGCTTGTGATTACCTCCGTGATGAGACTCTTTTTAAGAATTATTATAAAATAATTAAGATTATTGAATCCCAATTAAGTTCCCACCCCAACCTGCGTCTTGATCAACTAATGGGACAGCCCGATGACCTTAAACTGCTTTCCAGCTTAACCTTATTCCGTGAAGCGGCCTCGTTCCTGGACTCGCAAATAACAAATCCCAAGAATGACTTCAAAGATCTTAAAATTCGCTGCGACCATATTTTTGCTTTGGTTGCAAAACAACATTATTACCCTTGTATGCAAACCGAATCTTATTTGCAATCAGCTTCAAGACCATCAATAACGATTAAGCCCCAGGAGATAAAGACGCCCCCTGCAAAACCTTCTGTGGTTCGTCCTAAAACCACTTTCTTTGAACCTCCTGTTATTCATACCCCACCAATACCCGATGTCCCTCTGGTTGTTCATACCCTGCCAATACCCGATAAAAACCCAGTTGTTCCTGACAATACGGCGCTGGATGCCCCCCCTGTTATTCCTATCAAAACAGAACAGGATGAAATTTCTGCTCCACTTACTCCGGTTGAGGATACAGAGCCCGAAGTTTTATCCCCTCTTATTCCAAGCCTTGAAGGATATATTGAGATGAGAAGAAATGAATGGTCTTTTCACTATAACTTTTTAGGGGTAATGTCTTTAATTTATTTAATTATGGACGCCATTTCGGGAAGCGATCACTTCCATGAAAAAAATCGTGACGTTAAAATAAGTGCGGCTACGAAATTAAAACAGCTGCTTGACCCAACCGCTCCCCAATTAAATGCACCACTAACCAGTGTGGAACGAGCTGCCTTGTCAGAAGGAAGATTAGGAGGGCTGGTTGCAGAACACGGTAGTCTGGAACAACTCATACAAAATGCTCCGGAAAAACAAATAATAGAAGACAACTCAATCCATCCCTTTAACTTTTAGTAAATCTAATCATTGAAGATACGGACTTAAAACTTAAGCTATTAAAATAAAACCGGCTCAAGAAGTTGTCTTAATAGCTCAAGTCACATTAGTTAAGAATTGAATTTATAATAATAAAACAAGTTCTTTTGTGACATACGTTTTTCTCGCTTTAGGACTTTAACCAAGTGATCCGCGGCAATAACCTCTCGCCTACTGGCATCTAATTCTTCCTGCAACTGCACTAATTTTTTATTAGCAATATTCTGCATTTCTTCAATTTCTTCATACAAACGATTGCTTTCCAAGCGGGTATTTTTAAGTTCTAATTCCACCATTTCCTTACTTTGATGCAGTTCTTCAAATTCGGCTAAAGCGATAAACAGTTTATCTTCAATTTCTTGCAAAGAATTCAATAGGTAATTACCCAGGGGATAAGGCGAATCAGGGAGATAATTAAGCGAGTCGCTATGAACGGCAAACTCTTTGACGAGGCCTTGGAGGTGCATACTGATGTTTTGTAATATATTTTCCTCCGGAAACTGCTCCAGACTTGGAAAATAACTCAATAGCTCTGAGTTGTGCTCATTCTTTTGATATTTTTCCCACCACTCATATAGGTATTTAAATGCGGTGTTACGACTTACTTTGGCCCTGAAGCAAATTTCGTTTATATCAGGAATATCCGTTTTTCCATTTTGCTCAAAAAGCGTGTTAATCACTTCAAGTACGCGGGATGCGGTCAATTTATTATTATTCTTCATAGTGCACTCCTTCTGCTAGTTAAACTCCAGTCAGCAGTTGTTCATTGTGAAATAATAAAATTTCTTCTTGCTCTCCTGTGATAATTATTTGTTAATACTGCGCATTAATACCGTAACAAAAAATGATATGGGATGCAAATCGCACGAATTCATAAAGTATTGATGAATAAATCTAACATCCAGTTAACAGCCGGTGATTTTATTTTCTTTTCTTACCCACCTTGATCATTTTTACTCCCTTGATCGTATTGTCACTCACTTTCAAAATCTCGATCCGATAATTTTCAATCGTTAAACAAGAGTCCGCCGGTGGAATGTAGCCAAGATACTCTATAATCAGGCCACTTAATGTTCTCGGGCCAATTAAAGGCAAATTCCAGCTCATCATTCGATTTAAATGACGTAACGTTGAACTGGCATCCACAATGACCGAACCGTCGTCTTGAGGGGTAATATCTCGGCTAAGAGCAGCAATATCCGTGGTAAATTCCCCTACTATCTCTTCAAGAATATCCTCCATGGTGACTAAACCGAGAATATCTCCATACTCATCTACCACGAAACAACTTCGTCTTCTCATTTTCCTGAAATTTAAAATTTGAATATTTAAAGGGGTCGCTTCTGGAATAAAATAGGGAGGATCAGCTATTTTTAATAAAGTATCCAGATCCAATTTATGCTCTAAAGCCAAATTTAATACATCTCGGGCATGAATCATTCCCACTAAATTATCGATGGACCCGCGGTATAAAGGCAGGCGCGTATGTTGGGCTGTCTCTAATTGCTCAAGAAGTTGTAGCCAGGGTTGCTCCAAATCAATACCAACGATATCCGCTTTCGGAACCATAATGTCTTCAACAGTTGCCTGCTCGAGATCCAATAGACTGATCAGCATGCTTTTATGCTCTATGGGTAAAAGTCCCCCTGCTTCGTGCACCACGGAGCGTAACTCTTCGCCAGTTAATGCCTCTTTTTGAATTCGATTAATTGAAATGCCAAACAAACGCAAAATCCCATTTGAAATAAGACTAATGGCCTGCACCAAGGGGGCAAAAATCCACTGTAAAATTTTTAAGGGCAATGAGGAAGCAAACGCAACTTGTTGGGGATAAATAGCTGCCAACGTCTTGGGGGTCATCTCGGCAAAAACCAATACTACCAGGGTTAAAAGTGCAGTAGCCACAGCAACCCCGGCATCACCATAAAAACGCTGTCCAATTAACGTGGCTATGGTAGAGGCAACGATATTAGCTAAAGTATTACCGATGAGTACTACACTTAATAGTCTATCAGGCCGTGCCAGCATCTGGTTAACACGTATTGCCTGTTTGTTCTGCTTTTTTACCAGGTAGCGCAATTTATATCTATTAATAGACATCATGCCTATCTCAGATCCAGAAAAAAAACCTGATAAGAAAATCAAAAAAATCAATATGATTAATAATGTTGAAAGAGGGAATTGCACTTAATTTCCTTAAGCCTTTGGTGCTAGAAAATAAATTATCATAAGGTGATCAAGAAAGCGAGATTGAAGAAGGGTTCAAAAGATATAAACCCTTCATCATTATTAGATACAGAACAATTTTTTGGCACTATTGGGTGATGATCCGTCTTATTTTTTATTCTGATCGAAGCGCTTTATGCTGGCGATAATTTCTTCACGTGCTTCATCAGGGCCTACCCAGCCTTCTATTTTAACCCATTTACCTTTTTCCAAATCTTTATAGTGGCTAAAAAAGTGCTCCAAGGTTAACAATAAGTGCTGTGGTAAATCCAAATGAGTTTGGACATCATGATACAAGGTGCTTAATTTATGAGTAGGAACGGCAAGTAATTTAGCGTCGATCCCTGATTCATCGGTCATTTTTAACATGCCCACTGGACGACAGGCAATTACAGCACCGCTAATTAAAGGGACGGGCGTCACTACCAACACATCAACAGGGTCACCATCTTCAGACAGGGTATTGGGAATATATCCGTAATTCGCAGGATAAAACATGGCAGTAGCCATAAATCGATCAACAAATAAAGCGCCAGACTCTTTATCTACTTCATATTTTACTGGCTCACCATGCATAGGGATTTCAATAATAACGTTAATTTCATTTGGCACATCTTTGCCACTCTTAATTTCCATTAAACTCATTTATATACCCTTATACTAAGTAAAAAAGCCTATTATGCGAAAAATTACGCCAAAAGGCAAAGACAAGCTGTCGCAATCTAATGAAGGAAATGTATAATATCTTTTTAATCGATTAATCAGGTTAATTATGACTTGCTTGTTTTGCAAAATTGCCCGAGGTGAAATTCCTGCTACTGCGGTTTTTCAAGATGATGATATAATGGCTTTTCGCGATATAAATCCACAAGCACCTACCCACGTGTTAGTCATTCCCAAGCGGCATATAGCCACAATTAATGACACCCACGAGGAAGACGCGCAGCTTCTGGGCAATATGGTTTTAAGAGCCAAGAAATTAGCTCAGGCTGAGGGACTTAGCGAGGACGGTTACCGATTAGTTTTTAACATTAATTCTGGTGGCGGGCAGGAAGTTTACCACATTCATTTACATTTACTTGGCGGACGTCAAATGACTTGGCCGCCAGGCTAGGAATTCTTTTTATGGAACAACTATACTCTGATCTGCTTAAAGAATTAGGCGAAGACATCACTCGTGAGGGATTAATAGATACCCCTGCTCGTGCTGCTAATGCAATGCGTTATTTAACTAAGGGTTATCGTGAAAATATTGATGACATTATTAATGAGGCACTGTTTGATTCGGACATGAGTGAACTCGTTATTGTGAAAGATATCGAGATGTATTCTATGTGCGAGCATCACTTATTACCATTTCTTGGCAAATGCCATGTCGGATATCTGCCGAATGGGAAAGTCATAGGATTATCCAAGATTGCTCGTATCGTTGATTTTTTTGCGAGAAGATTGCAAATTCAGGAGCGCATGACTAGTGAAATAGCCAATTGCATCGAAGCAATAACCGGAGCTCGGGGTGTTGCTGTCGTTGTAGAAGCAAAACATCTGTGCATGATGATGCGTGGCGTGGAAAAGCAAAATTCTGTAATGACTACCTCCGTGATGTTAGGTGAGATGCGTGCTAACGCGAGCAGTCGCAGTGAGTTTTTGAATTTAATTCGTTAATAGCCCCAATATACGCACCTGTAGCCTGGTTGCAAGCAACCAGGCTACTTTTGAACCAAAATAAAAAAGCCCGCAACAAACTTTATTTGTTGCGGGCCAGTTGAAATGAACAACTGTTCTTCGAGGTTTTTATTCCTCTTCGGAATTATCACCCGCGTCAGCTACTTCATGATGTTCTTCAGTAACAGGCGCTGCCGCTTCTGCTGCCTGAGGCTTATCTTTCCACTCCAGTTTTACTCGACCTTGTTTATCAACACCGGCAACAAATACCTCGATATCCTGACCTTCTTTTAGCACATCCTCGACTTTTTGCGTTCTGTCAGTGCAAATTTGAGAAATATGCAGCAACCCATCTTTACCAGGTAAAAGATTGATAAAAGCACCGAAATCAACGATTTTGCTTACTTTGCCTTGGTACGTTTGACCTACTTCCACTTCAGCAATTAAGGCTTTAATTTGTTTTTGAGCCTCTTCCAGAGCGTCCATATCTGGAGAAAACAACTGGATTACACCGGTATCATCAATATCTATAGAAACCCCGGTACTTTCAATCAAACCTTTGATTGTAGCGCCACCTTTACCAATAATCGTGCGAATTTTATCTTCCGCTACTTTCATCGTTGTGATGCGAGGAGCATGTTGCGACAGTTCATCTCTATGCTCAGCCAATGAGTTATTCATTACCCCAAGAATATGAGTACGACCCGCTAAAGCTTGCTCCAGAGCCTGCTCCATAATTTCATTAGTAATACCGGTGATCTTAATATCCATTTGTAATGCGGTGATTCCATTTTCAGTACCCGCTACTTTGAAATCCATGTCACCTAAATGATCTTCATCACCTAATATATCAGTCAACACGGCAAAACGATCGCCTTCTTTAATTAAGCCCATAGCCACACCAGCAACTGGTGCTTTTAAGGGCACACCTGCATCCATAAGCGCCAAACTGGTACCACAAACCGTTGCCATAGAACTGGAGCCATTAGATTCAGTAATCTCAGAAACGATACGCAATACATAAGGGAAATCAGCTGCTTCTGGTAGTACTGCCATTAAAGCACGTTTAGCCAAACGGCCATGCCCGATTTCGCGGCGTTTAGGGCTACCAACCATTCCAGTCTCTCCCACAGAATAGGGAGGGAAGTTATAATGCAACATGAATCTATCTCTGCTCTCGCCATTGATTCCATCAAGAATTTGCGCATCACGGTCATTACCTAAGGTGGCAACAACAATCGCTTGAGTCTCCCCGCGAGTGAACAAACAAGAACCATGAGTTCTGTCGAGGAATTTGGTCCGAATAGCAATAGGACGTACTGTTTTATGATCACGACCATCAATACGAGGCTCGCCATCAAGAATACGGTTACGTACTATAGAGCGTTCCAGCTCACCAAACATTTCGCCAATATCATCAGCCTTCAACTCGCTGTTTTCTACCATCAAGGCAGCAATGGCTTGTTCTTTTAACTCGCCTAAACGTTGATATCGTTGTTGTTTGTCTCTAATCAGATAGGCAGCTTCAACGTCATGCTTGGACATCTCTGCAATTCTATCTTGTAGGTTAGTGTCGATAGCAGCTGCTTGCCAATCCCAACGAGCTTTCCCGGCCTCTCCTGCCAGTTCTTCTATTGCTTTTATAACGCTCTTCATCATTTCATGACCGAACATTATCGCGCCACGCATGACGTCTTCGCTTAATTCTTTAGCTTCTGATTCAACCATCAAAATCGCATCTTTAGTACCGGCAACAACCAAATCAAGTCTGGATTGTTCTAGTTCTTTACGGCTAGGATTCAACAAATAAATACCGTCTTTATAACCCACGCGGGCAGCGCCAATTGGACCATTGAAAGGAACGCCGGATATAGCAAGAGCGGCCGAAGCACCGATCATAGCGAGGATATCTGAAGAAACGTCAGGGTTTAAAGAAAGAACTGTAGCGATTATCTGAACTTCATTACGGAAGCTATCAGGAAATAAAGGTCGAATCGGCCTGTCTATTAAACGTGAAATGAGTGTTTCATTGTCACTAGGTCTTCCTTCACGTTTATTAAATCCACCAGGAATTTTACCCACAGCATAGAATTTTTCCTGATAATTTACGGTGAGTGGAAAAAAGCCGTTGCTCTCGCCCCCTTCTTTTTTTCCAACCACAGTGACCAACACTTGAGTACCATTCATGCTTACTAATACAGCACCATCAGCTTGTCTTGCTACTTCACCAGTTTCTAACACTAAGGTGTGGTCACCAAATGCTACTTCTTTTGTAATTTTAGCCACGTAATGTTCCCCATCAAGTAATTATAACGAAAAAAAAGGCGCAGAAAACTGCGCCTTTTTATTTAAACGACTGTATGTGTTTGATTCGTCTCTATAGAGACCATAACCTCAACAATCAATAAGAATCTCTCAATCCCAAACTTTGAATTAATGTTTGATAGCGAGATTGATCATTGCGCTTCAAATATTTTAATAACTTACGACGTTTATTAACCAGGCTTTGTAAACCACGTCTGGAATGAAAATCTTTTTTATGTTCTTTAAAATGGTCAGTCAAATATTTGATTCGGCCAGTAATTAAAGAAACTTGAACTTCGGGCGAGCCAGTATCTTTATCGGCACGTTTGTATTCATTAACAATTTCTGCTTTTTCCGCGCTATTTAGCGACATTATACACTCCTGGAACTAAGCTAAGTATTCATTTAAAGGGGGACATTCTACCAAGGCATACAAAACGATACAAGTGCTGTAAATTAATTTGTGCAAAAAATTTCATCTTTATTCCCAATAGGCATCAAATTAAGTAATAATCCGGGTTCAATCCCGGAATGCAAGTAATCGTTTTGCTCTTATATCTCCATTGGTTTGTCGCTCACCTAATCCAATAAACTGTGCCTGCTCATTATAGAGACGAACACAATCTGTTACTTCAACATTCATCTTTCTGGCAATTACTCTGCCTTGACGAATAGTAAATACCTCATCTTCTGATAAGATAATCTTTGCAAAATACTCCACTGCTTTGTCCATTGGGATCAAGCAATCAAGTTTTTGGCTTAAAGACATTTTTTCTAATTGATCGAGCGTATACATAGGCATTTGCTGAAATCCTGATGTATAAAGCCTATGTAACCGTGTCACATGAGCACCAACCTGCAGATCATCACCAATATCTTCAACTAAATTACGGATGTAAGTACCTTTACTACAGGTTACTGTTAATGAAAATTGCTTTCCATCAAAATTGTCCAATTGCAATTGACTGATCAAGACATCCCTTGCTTGTCGCTCTATCTCAATACCTTCTCTTGCAAAGCGATATAAAGGAGTTCCTTTATGTTTCAACGCTGAAAACATCGAAGGAACCTGTTTTATATGCCCCTTATAATGCCTTAAGATCTCGTTTAACTGTACTTCTGTAATACAAAAATCGTCTACTTGGGCAATAACTTCACCTGTAGCATCTGATGTATTAGTTTTTACACCTAATAAACCAGTGGTTTCGTAACACTTATCAGCATCAAGCAAATACTGACAAATCTTGGTCGCTTCACCAAAGCAAACAGGCAACATCCCGGTAGCTAAGGGATCTAAGCTACCTGTATGGCCTGCTTTTTTAGCTCCAAACAATCGTTTGGCTTTTTGCAAAGCAACATTTGATGAGATTCCTTCAGGCTTATTTAATAATAAAATTCCGTCTATTGATGATTTTATTTCAGTTGCTTTCATTATCATCAGGAGTTGGAGGATTTACCTCATCAATTAAACGACTTAAACGTTCGCCATATTCTATTGATTCATCATAAATAAAATGCAATTGGGGAACGGTGCGTAAAGTGATGCTACGTGCTAAAGCGGTTCGCAAATAGCTTGCCGCTGCATTTAAGATATTTGCAGCTAACTTTTTATCTTCATCAAGTACAGTAAAATACACTTTTGCATGCCCTAAATCAGCAGCCACTTTAACTGCTGAAATAGTGACGAATCCTTTTAAGCGTGGATCTTTTACTTCCTGTGGAATAATCTGAGCCAATTTTCGTTGGATCATCTCAGCAATTCTATCAGTTCGTTTAAAATTATTACTCATCTTTATAAATCACGCTTAATTTCAACTGTTTCATATACTTCTATCAAATCACCAGGTTTTACATCGTTATAGTTTTTGACCCCAATACCACATTCAAAACCTTGACGCACTTCAATAACATCGTCTTTAAATCGTCGTAAAGATTCTAAAGTACCTTCGTAAATTACTACGTTAGAACGCAATACACGTATGGGATTATTACGTTTAATTGAGCCTTCAATTACCATACAACCAGCAATAGAACCGATTTTTGGTGACTTGAACACATCACGAACCTCTGCAATACCAATAATTTGCTCTTTAAATTGAGGAGCAAGCATACCAGTTAAAGCCCCTTTAATTTGATCCACAATGTCATATATAACGCTGTAATAGTGCAATGATACCGACTCTTGTTCGGCTAAACGTTTCGCACCACCATCAGCTCTAACGTTGAAACCAATTAAAATTGCATTCGATGCTATAGCCAAGTGAACATCAGATTCGGTAATTCCACCTACACCATTGGAAATCACTTCAACTTTTACTTCATCGTTGGATAATTTCACTAATGCATCAGAAATTGCTTCCAATGAACCCTGAACATCCGCTTTTAATACTATATTCAGCACTTTCGACTCAGCCGCCGTCATGTTTTCCATGATGCCTTCTATAGAAGATTTTTGGCGTCGTGCTAATTTAACATCGCGGAATTTGCCTTGGCGGAATAATGCAACTTCTCTAGCTTTCTTCTCATCAGGAACAACAACCGCTTCATCTCCTGCATGAGGAATGGCAGATAAACCAAGGACCTCTACAGGAATAGAGGGTCCGGCACTATCCACTAAATCACCATTATCCCCTACCAGCGCGCGGACACGACCATATTGGAAGCCAGCTAATAAAATATCGCCTTTGTGCAAGGTTCCACTTTGCACCAACACAGTAGCAACAGGACCACGTCCTTTATCAAGTCTAGACTCAATCACAACGCCCTTCGCAGCGCCATCTGTTAATGCGGTTAACTCCAATACTTCTGATTGTAATAAAACGGAATCAAGAAGATCATCAATACCCATACCCGATTTTGCCGAGATATTAACAAACATGGTGTCGCCACCCCAAGCTTCAGGAATCACTTCATGAGTAGATAATTCATTCATTACTCTTTCCGGATCAGCATCGGGCTTATCCATTTTATTAATTGCAACGATAATAGGTACCTTTGCTGCTTTAGCATGTTGAATTGCTTCAATTGTTTGTGGTTTCACACCATCATCGGCAGCGACTATCAAGATAACAATATCAGTTGCCTGCGCGCCACGTGCTCTCATTGCAGTAAATGCGGCATGTCCAGGGGTATCAAGGAAAGTAACATCGCCTTTTGGAGTACTCACATGATAAGCACCTATATGTTGAGTAATTCCACCGGCTTCGCCTGCAGCAACTTTAGTACGACGAATATAATCCAATAAAGAAGTTTTACCGTGGTCAACATGCCCCATTATCGTTACGACAGGTGCACGAGACTCGGTATGACTTCCTTTAGAAATTGACTCACCTAAACCAACCTCAATAGCATCTTCTTTTATAACAACTGCTTTGTGCCCCATTTCTTCAACAACGATTAAGGCTGTTTCCTGATCAATTACCTGATTTATCGTTGCCATAGCTCCTAAAGTCATCATTACTTTGATTACTTCGGCTGCTTTTACTGACATACGTTTTGCAAGTTCAGCAACTGTAATTGTCTCAGGTACCAGAACTTCTCTAATCATGGGCGTAGTGGGTAAGGCAAAACCATGCGTTAAAGATTCTTCCGCCTCTCTGTACTTATCTGACTTTTCTGAACCTTTTCTCTTTTTGAATTTACTACGTCCACCACGACGATGCCCCTCTTGTTCGTCTTCTTCACGTTCAAAAGATTGATACTTAGGCTTTTTCTTAACTTTCTTAAATTCAGCCGACTCAGAATCGGAGTTAGTCGGCTCAGCATGTTTCTTTTTACCAGGTTTTTCAGAAGACTTAGCTTCTTCTTTTTCTGCAGCCACAGGAGCCACTTCAGGTACAGTAAGGTCCTCTAGTGCCTGTTCAGTAAATACTGCTAATGGCTCAGCCGGTTCCTCTTCAGGTAGAGGATGCTCTGCTACTTCAGCTTTTTCTTCCTCTGCGGAGGTTTCAACCTGAGTAATATTCTCTATCTCTTCAGCAGGAGAAGCTTCAGCAATAGCATTAGCTCCAATTTGTTGTTCATCAGCTACAATTTCTTCTACCTCAGGAGCAACTTCTTTGACCTCGGGTTGTTCTACGATAGTACTGCGTTTAACAAAGGTCTTTTTCTTGCGCACCTCAATATTAACTGTCTTTCCGCTGTGAACATCATGACCAACAGTAACCTGTGATACTTTACGTCTTAAGGTTATTCTTTCAGGTGCATCGGTAGTATCGCGTGCGGAACTACCCTTTAAATGGCTGAGTAAAATCCGCTTTTGATCTTCATTCACTGTCTGTTGATCATCAGTGAAAGACAACCCTGCTTCCTGTAACTGGTTCAATAAGCGTTCAACCGGGATACCAACGACTTGAGCTAATTGTTTAACCGTCACATCCGCCATATTTTAATCCCCTTTCAGCAATTTTTTATAAAACTGCATATATTCTAGTACTACAAGCACCACATTGGTGTGTATATTATCAAAAACCAAGATTTTATATGAACCATGGTTCTCTTGCTTTCATAATTAAAGCACCGGCCTTTTCTTCGGTCATGCCTTCAATTTCTAATAATTCATCTACAGATTGTTCTGCCAATTCTTCCATAGAAGTAATGCCTTTACTGGCTAATTTATTAGCCAAGTCGTCGCTCATTCCTTCCATATTTAGAAGTGAATCATCTGGAGAGCCAGATAATCCCTTACCCGATGTAAGAGCCATCGTTAGTAAAGTGTCATTCGCTCTGTTTCTTAGTTCTTCAACAATTTCATCATCAAACTCTTCTATAGCAAGCAGTTCTTCTTTAGGCACATATGCCACTTCTTCAAGAGTAGAAAATCCATGCGCTACAAGCAATGTTGCAATTTCTTCATCAATTTCGAGTGCAGAAGTAAATAGTTTCACTATTTTGCCAGACTCTTCTTGATTTTTATTTTCAAACTCCTCAACAGTCATCACGTTCAGAGTCCAACCGGTTAGCTGGCTGGCTAAGCGCACGTTTTGTCCATTGCGACCAATGGCCTGAGATAGCTGATCTTTTTCCACAGCCAGATCCATGGTGTGACTGTCTTCATCGACAACTATAGATGATATATCAGCTGGTGCCATAGCATTAATTACCAGCTGAGCAGGATTGTCATCCCATAAAATAATATCAACACGTTCGCCGCCAAGCTCGCTTGAAACTGCCTGCACCCGTGCACCACGCATTCCCACACAGGCACCAATAGGATCGATACGACCATCATTAGTTTTTACTGCAATTTTAGCTCTATTACCTGGATCGCGTGCTGCCGCTTTCACATCAATAATATTCTCGCCAATTTCTGGGACTTCAATGCGGAATAATTCAATTAACATCTCATTTCTTGTACGACTGACAAAGAGTTGTGGGCCGCGAGCTTGAGGAGAAATTTCATATAAGTAAGCACGAACCCTGTCATTAGGTCTAAACATTTCATGAGGCAACATTTCAGCACGGGGTAAAAATGCTTCAGCTTTTCCACCCAAATCAATAATAATATTATCTCGAGTTACTTTTTTAACTGTTCCATAAACTAATTGACCTAACTTATTACGGAACTGATCAATAACTAATTCACGCTCAGCTTCTCTAACTTTTTGCATAATGACTTGACGAGCAGTTTGCGCTTCAATTCTGCCAAATTCGATAGAAGGAATTAACTCTTCAATTCGACCACCAATAGTAACTGATGGGTTACGCTCTTTAGCTTGTTCTAAAGTCAATTGACACTCTGGATCTTCCAGTTCATCTTCATTTACTACATCCCAGTATCTAAACGTCTCATACTCACCGGTACGAGGGTCAAGCTTGATCCGTACACCTATATCTAATCCAAAGATCTTCCGTGTTGCAGACTCCAATGCGGCCTGAATGGCGAGTATAATAACTTCTTTACTAACGCCTCTTTCGTTTGATAACGCCTCAGCAACTAATAACAATTCTTTGCTCATTGTTCGCCTCTCTAGACTGTCAAATTTGCTTTCACAATATTTGAAAAAAGTAGTTCTTGATGTTCATTATTTATATCCAGTACTACTGCACTCTCCGTTGCTGAGACAATAATACCTGACAATTTACGTTTACCATTTACCGGCTTAAAAGTTTTCGCCTGAACGACATGCCCTACATAACGTTGATACTGCAAATAGCTAAACAAGGGCCTGGGAATACCTGGAGATGATATTTCTAAACTATAATTCCCTGGAATTGGATCTTCAACATCAAGTAAAGCACTGACTGCATGGCTAACCGCTTGACAATCTTCAATCCCAATTCCATCAGGTTTATCTATATAGATTCGTAATAACGAGTGCTTACCCTGAGAAAGGTATTCACACCCCCAGAGTTCATATCCCATATTACTAATAGTGGGAGATAGTAATTGTGCTAATTCATCTTGCATCATAATAATAGTAACAAACAAAAAAAGGGCGCACACGCCCAAGTCTGTTAACTGACTTAGATTAGCACAATACCCTATTAAACATAATAAAAAACCCCAAAAATGGGGTTCTAATAAAGTGGTAGCGGGGGCAGGATTTGAACCTACGACCTTCGGGTTATGAGCCCGACGAGCTACCAGGCTGCTCCACCCCGCGTCAACTGTGAGAAAGTATACTGGTACTTATCTCTCTTAGCAAGCACTTTTAACAAAGTTTCTGAATTAATTAACAAATGCATTAATGCAAGTGGCAATTAAAGCTCCTGGAAAAATTCCTAAGTACAGTAATGAGAGACAATTGAGTGAATAGAACAAATTATTACCTTTGCTAATCACAACGGGTTCAGAATGAATAGGTTGATCGAAATACATTATTTTAACTATTCGTAAATAATAGTACGCACCTATTACCGTAAATAATAATCCCCAAATTGCAATCCAGGTCAAATGAACATCTACCACCGCTTTAAGCACCAGCAATTTAGCAAAAAAACCAACTGTTGGTGGAACACCGGCCATGGAAAACATCACAAGAAGCATCATAAAAGCGAGCCAGGGACTTCTCTTATTGAGTCCTTTCAAATCATCCACACTGTCAATTTCCATACCTTGATTCGACATTAAAACTACCAGTCCAAATGCAGCTGCAGACATTAATGAATAAACCACTATATAATATAAGGCTGCCGAATATCCTGCCGGGGTCGCTGCCAAAATTCCAAATAAAGCATAACCCATATGTGAGATCGCAGAATAAGCAAATAAGCGCTTAATTCGGGTTTGTACCACAGCAAGCAAATTACCTATACCCGCAGAGAGCAAAGCCATCACGATGATGATTTGCTGCCATTGTGCCGTAATGTCTATTAAACCTATGGTGAACAGTCTAAATGCCATTGCCAAAGCTGCAATCTTCGGGGCAGTACTAAGAAATAGGGTTACTGAGTTTGGTGCTCCTTGATAAACATCAGGGGCCCACATATGGAAAGGTACAGCAGCCAATTTAAACCCTACTCCAGCGAGAATAAATACAACGGCAAAAGAGAGTAGTAAGTTTTGTTGTTGCCAGTTAGCAGCAATGGCATTCGCAATGTCTAAGAGATCTAATTTACCAGTCGCACCGTATATCAAAGACATGCCATACAAAAGCATACCTGAAGCGATTGCCCCCATGACAAAATACTTCATTGCCGCTTCTGACGCATCGCTGTCAGTGCGTCTAATTGCCGTCATGGCGTATAAAGGCAATGACATTAATTCTAAACCTAAATAGACAGTTAGTAATGAGTGAGCTGAGATAAGAATCATCATACCAAGAGTAGAAAAAAGGCCAAGAACATAATAGTCGCCGCCCGGCATTTGACGCTCGTCTATATAATTACGGGAATAGATAAAACTAAGCACAACCGTAATATATACAAAGAACTTCATCACATGCGCTACATCATCACTAATAAATAAACCATTAAAGATAATGACTTTAAAACTACCTATATATAAGTAACTTACACACGCTGCTAAAATCAAACCGGTGCAAGCTATAAAAAATGAGATGGATTTATATTTGTGACGAAAAAATAAATCCGTGAGCAATGCAAGGCATGCGGTGGCAAGCACAATCATTTCAGGAAGTGCTAAATGTATATTTTCAAGTAATGCGATCATATTGATTAACCTTGCTATGTTACAATTTTGATTTATCAGCTAATGCTAATGTATGACTTACTGTTTGATGAACATATTCAAGCATCGGTTTTGGAAAAACCCCCATAGCGATGACCATCAAGGCAAGTAACACGTAAGCGCTTAACTCAAAACCCGATATATCTTTTAATTCAGCCACTTTATCATTGGCAACAGGCCCGAATATAACGCGCTTGTACATCCATAGCGTATAAGCTGCGCCAGTAATTAACGTGGTTGCTGCCCAGAAGGCTATCCAAAAGCCAGCTTTGATGCTTCCCAATATCACCATAAATTCGCCAACAAATCCCGAAGTACCAGGTAAGCCCGCATTGGCCATAGCAAACAACATAAAGAAGGAGGCAAATATGGGCATAGTATTCACAATCCCACCAAAATCTGATAGGCGGCGGGTATGCATGCGATCATAAAGAAATCCCACCCCGGCAAACATTGCACTAGAAACAAAGCCGTGAGAGATCATAACTACAATAGCACCTTCTAACACCAAACCAGCACTGCTTAACCCTGCTTGACTTGATATGGCAAATATGGCAAAGCAGCCTAAAGTCACAAAACCCATATGGGAAATAGAAGAATAGGCAATCAACCTTTTCATATCTTTTTGAATAATTGCCACTAAACCAATATAAACAACGGCGATCAGTGATAAAGCAACCATTAGTGCCGCATACTTGCTACAAGCATCTGGCACGATAGGAAGAGAAAAACGAATAAATCCGTACGCTCCTAGCTTCAACAATATCGCTGCAAGGATAACTGAACCTCCTGCTGGAGCTTCTGTATGAGCATCAGGTAACCAGGTGTGTACTGGAAACATAGGTATCTTTATTGCAAAACCAAGGAAAAAGGCAATAAAAATTAATGTTTGCGCCGTCATACTTAACTTAATGGCGTAAAACGTTTCAATTTTAAATGATCCTGCGATGTAGCCCATGTATAAAAAACTAGCCAACATCAATACAGAGCCTAAAAAGGTGTAGAGGAAAAATTTAATTGCTGCGTACACGCGATTTTCTGATCCCCATATGCCAATAATAAGGTACATAGGGATTAATGTGGCTTCCCAGAAGATATAAAACAAGATCGCATCCATAGCAGCGAATACGCCTACTAATAACCCTTGCATGATCAGAAACGCAGCCAGATATTGAGCAACTCTATTTCTAATACTGTCCCAAGTCGCAAGTATTACGATCAGGTTAGTAAAGATACTTAAGACAATGAGCAGCAAGGATAGGCCATCTATCCCAAGGCTGTAATTAATGCCCAGTGCTGGCATCCAAGGAATCTCTTCCAAAAACTGCATGCTAAACGTTTGTAAATCGAACCCTGAAACTAAAGGCACGCAAAGCAATAAGCATAACAATACAGTAAATAACGATAAATACCGCGAAATATTAGGATTGTTATCGTCTCCTGTCAGAAGTACGAAAACGCCACCTATAATTGGCAACCAAATTAGCAAATTGAGCAAATGATGCATACTCTCACCTTATCTTTAGCCCAGTATCAACCAGCACAGAAAACCTAATAATCCAAATACCATTACTGTTGCATAATGATACAGATAGCCACTTTGTATAGTACGACCTTTAGTTGAAAACCATCTAACCAAACGTCCACTACCATTTACTACAAGTCCGTCAATTAATTTTTGATCACCGACATTATAAAAAATCCGGCCTATCCCTTTGACGCCTTTTACGAAAACTAAATCATTAAAGCGATCAAATCCGTACTTATTGATTAAAATGTTATAAATTAATGAGCAACGACGTGCTAAATAAGCGGGAATTGTCGGGACGGCAATATAGCAAATCCATGCTATAAGTGCACCTGCTAAAGTAACCCATAAAGTTAATGAATAAATGGAATGAGTCATGCTTGCAAATGGCGATGTTACCTCATGGGCAAGTTCTGCTAAAACATTATGCTCGGGAAGTATGAACAGTGACGAGCCAAGTAAAGTAGGATTATTAAAAAGGATAGGCATATAAAGTACATAGCCAAGGATAACTGAAGGAATAGCCAATAACACTAAAGGAAGCCAAACCACCCAAGGAGACTCATGAACGTGGCTTAAGGTGTGCTCATCCATGCGTGGTTTGCCATGGAATGTCATAAATAAAGATCTAAACGTATATAGGGCAGTCACCATAGCACCGGCAGTAACACAAAAATAAGCATAACTGCTGCCTGGGATTTGTGATAATTGGGTTGCTTCAATAATGGTATCTTTAGAATAGAACCCGGAAAAAGGTGGAAAGGCACAAAGAGCTAAACTACCAATAACATAGGTCACGTATGTAATTGGCATTTTATTCCATAGCCCACCCATTTTCCGCATGTCTTGCTCATGGTGCATACCAATAATAACCGAACCTGCTCCCAGGAATAATAATGCTTTAAAGCAGGCATGGGTCAGAAGATGGAACATCCCTGCACTATATGC
Organism: Legionella maioricensis; assembly: GCF_023618015.1. Taxonomy (GTDB): domain Bacteria; phylum Pseudomonadota; class Gammaproteobacteria; order Legionellales; family Legionellaceae; genus Legionella; species Legionella maioricensis. Next base: position 62,000 of record NZ_JAJKBJ010000006.1, on the reverse strand, counting down.
TGAAGCGCCCATAGCCACCATCATGTAACCCAATTGAGATAATGTGGAGTAAGCAACTACACGCTTAATATCATTCATTACCAGCGCTAAAATACCAGTGAATAGCGCTCCTGTAGCCCCGATCACCAATACCACAGTTAAAGCCGTGGTCGATAGCTCTATTAATGGAGAAATACGAGCAATCATGAATACACCCGCTGTAACCATCGTTGCCGCATGGATTAAAGCAGAAATAGGTGTAGGACCTTCCATTGACTCAGGAAGCCACACATGTAAAGGAACCTGAGCTGATTTACCCATAGCGCCAACATAAAGTAATAAACAGGTAACCGTAATCACCGACCAAGGATGACCAGAAAATAGCTCTATATTTTGGCTGGCCAGATAACTTGCACTCTTAAATACGGTGGCATAATCAAGACTGCCTGTATAAGCAAAAACGAATGCAATTCCTAAAACGAAACCAAAATCGCCAACCCTGTTAACCAAAAACGCTTTTAAACTGCCCTCAAGAGCGGATTCTTTTTGAAACCAGAACCCGATAAGCAAGTAAGACACGAGACCTACGCCTTCCCAACCAAAGAATAATTGCAGAAAATTATTAGCGGAAACGAGCATGAGCATCATGAACGTAAACAGGGAAATGTAACTGAAAAAGCGCTGATACCCATCATCGTCGGCCATATAGCCAATACTATAGATGTGAACCAGTAAGGATACGAAATTTACAGTAACCAACATGACCGCACTAAGAGGATCAATTAAAAAGCCTAAGTTAAACTCATAAGGAATCAATAACCCGCCAGAAGCCCAGTGATAAAGCACCATGTTAGTGGATGAAATGGCACCGGAAAATATTCCATAGGCAATATAGAGGGATACCACAAAGGAAACGCTTACTCCCAGAATAGTTACCGAATGGGCTCCAACCCGACCTATTTGATTGCGAAACAAACCAGCGATAACCGATCCAATCAAAGGAGTTAAAACAATTATTAGACAAAGTTGAAGTATACTCACGATTTTAACCTTTTAAATGATTCATCTTATCTACATCTATATTGCCGCGATTTCTGTAGAGCAACATGACTATGGCCAAACCTATTGCTGCCTCAGCTGCAGCTACCGTTAAAATATAAAAAACAAAAACTTGTCCACCGACTTCTTTATAGTAATGTGAAAAAGCAACAAAATTAGTGTTAACTGACAAGAGCATTAACTCAACGCACACCAGCAGCAAAATGATATTTTTGCGATTTAGCATAATTCCTACAAGGCTTAAACCAAATAGAATCGCACCTAATATCAGATAATCATTAACAGGTATCATACAGGATTCCCCAATTGTTATTTCTCTGATTTCATATTGATTAATTGAACTCGATCCAGACTTCTGGTCATAATTTGTTGTTTAATATCTTGTCGCTTGGAGCGTACGGCACCCCGATGCACTAAGGTAATGGCAGATACTATAGCAACCAATAAAATAACAGCAGCCAGTTCGAATGCCAGTAAATAATCAGTATAAAGAACCAGCCCCAAAGCTTCGGTATTGGAAATGTGTGGTTCTAAAGCGGCAGGATTATTTTTCGCTGAAACATCGAGCAACTGAGAATTTGCTACTGAACCTTCCGCTACGCTATGTTCTTGTTGCGTCGCAGATACATCAGATTTAAAAGAGTCAGGGATAACTACCATTAATAAGCCTGTTAATAATGCAACTATAATCAATCCAAAAGGCAAATAACGTATCAAATGAGTTTTAATACTTTCAATATCAATATTGAGCATCATGACCACGAAGAGAAACAACGTCATTACTGCGCCAACGTAGACAAGAACAAGTATTAGAGCGAGAAACTCAGCTTCAAGTAATATCCATAATACAGCGCTGGCAAAAAAAGTAAGTACGAGAAACAACACACAACGTACTGGATTATTTTGACTAATTACCATTAGGGCAGATCCCACTGCTATAGTAGCAAATATGTAAAAAATGACCTGAATTAATAATTCATGCATAGCTCACCCCGTTATCGGTATTTTTCATCAGCAGCACGATCTGCTGCCAGTCTTGGTTCCATCATGTCGCCGATGGCCAATAATTTTTCTTTGGTCATGATATTCTGGCCACGTTCACTGACGTGATAATGATGTATGGGCGTTACCACGATAGAATCTACAGGGCAAGACTCTTCGCATAAACCGCAATTGATGCATTTAAACATGTCAATATCATAACGTGTTGTACGTCTTGACCCATCTTCTCTCTCATCAGATTCAATGGTAATGGCTAAAGCAGGACACACTGCTTCACATAATTTGCATGCAATACAACGCTCTTCACCATTAGGATATCTGCGTAATGCCAACAAGCCTCTGAAGCGTGGTGAAAGAGGTGTCTGTTCTTCGGGAAACTGAACCGTTATTTTTTTTCTAAAAAAATAACGGCCGGTTACTCTTAAACCTGATAGCAGTTCTAATAGTAAAAAACTGCGTACATAATATTTTATATATCGATATACTTTTTTCATCGGCTTCTCTATTAACCATCAAAACCAAGGTTTAAGGTGAGCAACAACCATCAAGGCAGTTACAATAACCCAAACTATGGTGACCGGAATAAGTACTTTCCAACCCAAACGCATCAGCTGATCATAACGATAGCGGGGAAAAGTCGCTCTTACCCACAAATAAACAAAAAGAAAGAAAGTAATTTTTATGAGTAACCATACAAAGCCGGGGACTACAAAAAATATACTTTCCAGAACAGGTATCCCTTCAAAAGGCGACATCCAACCACCCAGGAACAGAATGCTTATGAGGGTAGAAATGAGTGCCATGCTCGCATACTCGGACATGAAAAACAGCATAAAACCTATTCCAGAATACTCAACATGAAATCCAGCTACGATTTCTGACTCACCTTCTGCCAAATCAAAGGGAGCTCTATTTGTTTCGGCTATTCCAGCTATCCAAAATACTAAAAACAAAGGAAAAAGTGGTACAAACCACCAATGCAGTATTCCACCTTTTTGTGACAAGACTATATCAGTCAAGTTCATGCTGCCGGCAGCTAATAGTACCCCTACAAAAGCAAAACCCATTGCAATTTCGTAAGATACTGTTTGAGCAGTACTTCTAAGCGCACCGAACATGGCATATTTTGAATTGGATGCCCATCCGGCAATCAGGACGCCATAGACGCCGAGCGAGCTCATAGCAAATGCATACAAAACCCCAGCATTAATATTAGCCAGCACTATACCTTCCTGAAAAGGGATAACTGCCCAACCAGCCAATGAAGGAGCCAAAGCAAAAAGCGGGGCTATAACGAAAAGATACTTATTTGATTTGGTTGGAACTATTATTTCCTTGGAAATTAATTTAATCAAATCTGCAAAAGGTTGCAGCAAGCCTTTAAATCCTACCCTATTGGGTCCTATTCGAACTTGGATGTATCCAATAACTTTTCGTTCTGCATAGGTTAAATAAGCAACGCAAATAAGTAGGGGAACTACTATCGCGAGTATTTTAAGGATAATCCAAACTAATATGCTAATATTTTGAAGCATTTCTTTACCTGTCTAGCGCTTAATAGTTATTGCAGCAAATGAATGGCCCAAGTCAACTGTCTCAGGCATTGCGTTTGCTACCCACACCACATCAGCCGCAATGCGCTCATCGCGTTTAAGCGGCAATGTTATCTCAATATCACCCTGAGATACAGTGGCAATTTCCTCTAATTTCAATCTATCTGCTGTTGCGGGGTGAATCCGTATGCATGCTGATTCAGAAGCAGCACATAATTGCAACTCCCGAGCATTTCTTACAATAGCATCGATACGGTAGAGTGGCCACTCGCCTACTCTAACTAATGATTGATTAATCACCGGTAAAGATTCTGGATAATAGGGCGTATATTCATGTTCCATATTCATGGCAGCGCTGGTTTTGACTTCGGAAAGAATTTCTTCTGTTGATGTATATTCAAAATTCTTGCAATGCAATAAATTTCCCAAAACCCTTAATATTTTCCACGCAGGACGTGCTTCCTCATAAGGTTGCAATGCTCCTTTTACCGTTTGCCAAGTATTATCTACATTAATATAAGTTCCAGAAGTTTCTGCATAAGGTGCTATTGGTAAAATAACGTCAGCATAATCCAGCATCGATTCATGATTATAAGCGGATAACATCACAACAAACTCTGCTGCAAGCATGGATTGCCTTGCCCCATAAGGATTAGCAAAGTCATACCCTGGCTCTACCGCCATAAGAAAATAACCTTTAAGCTTGGCATTGAGTGCGGCCTGAACATCAAGGCCTGGCTCTGAAACGGATTTACCCGCTGCTGCTCTGTGGGGCAACATTCCTGCCATCCAGGCACCCGCGGTATTTGAACCGTTAGTTAACCTCAGTGCTTTGGCACCACTTAATTTTTGAATTACAAACACTAAAGTTCGTATTAATGAAGCTTCCGGGTGATTCTCACAAAGTGCACCAGTAATAAGGCAGGCTTTGTCTTCTTTGAGTGCTTTAGCAACCTGTTTAGTAGTTTTATCTACTTCGAGACCTATTAACAACTTTTGTATGTCTTCTGGCAGAGTCTTGACGTCGTCGGTCAAAGCTAAAGCCAGTTTAGCCAGTTGCATCGGCATTTCTAGTGGAGAGACTATACTGTTTCCTGCAAGTTCAAATCGGTATTCAAAATCAACCGGATTTATAGCATAAATTTTTGCTCCATTGCGAAAAGCTTTACGAACTCGTACACCGGCTAAAGGAACTTCTCTGTCGATATTGCAACCGATAAGGACAACGGAGTTCTGATGTTCTATTTCCGCGTAAGGCAAGGAGCTTTTAGGTGTAGTTGTTTGATTATCCTGATCTCTAAAATCAGTTTGATGTAATCGATGATCCAAATTCTGAACACCCATTTCACGCATTAGTTTTTGTAACAAATACAGCTCTTCCAATGTGGAAGAACTTGATGCAAAAGCCGCCATTTGCTCTGGACCGTTTTGCTTAATAACGCGACTCACGCCTTCCGCAGCGAATTTCAATGCCGTTTCCCAGTCAACAGTTTCCCACTGGCCATTGCGTTTGATTTGTGGTTTTCCTGCCCGCGAGGAGCTTTTTAATCCCAAGTAGCTAAATCTGTCCCGATCAGAGATCCAAGTCTCATTGATTGACTCATTTTCTTTAGGTACAGCACGCATCAATTTATTATTTCGTGTATGCAAATAAATATTTGAACCTAAACAATCATGAGGTGCAACGCCATCATGCTGCGTCATTTCCCATGCTCTGGCAGTAAATCGATAAGGTTTTGATGTCAAAGCACCGACAGGGCATAGATCAATAATATTTCCAGAAACTTCGGAGGTCATACTGTGCTTAACGAAAGTTCCAATCTGCATATGCTCGCCGCGGCCTGTTGCACCTAATTCTCTGACTCCTGCAACTTCTTCGCCAAAACGGACGCAACGGGTGCAGTGAATGCATCGAGTCATCTCTGTTGAGATAAGAACTCCTAAATCATCATCGTCTACAGCACGTTTGGATTCCGTATATTCTGATTGATCCGCTCCAAAACCCATAGAAATATCTTGCAGTTCACATTCGCCGCCTTGATCGCATATAGGGCAATCTAGTGGATGATTAATAAGCAAAAACTCCATAACTACTTTTTGAGAGTGTAAAGCCTCGGCTGACTTGGTGAATACCTTCATTCCATTAGTAATAGGCGTGGCGCAAGCAGGAACTGGTTTTCTGCCATTTTCTACTTCAACCAGGCACATGCGACAGTTTGCTGCAACGGATAGTTTTTTATGGTAGCAAAAACGAGGGATATAAATACCCGCTTCATCCGCAACTTCGATGATCATTTTACCGTTTTCAACTTCAAATGTTTTACCGTCGATTTCAATAGTAGCCATGGTCTAACCTTCTCAATTATGCTGCAACGACCGAGCGTTTATGCTTAATAAAATAATCAAATTCATTATAGAAATGCTTAACGAAACTTTGCACAGGCCAAGCTGCTGCTTCACCTAATGCACAGATGGTACGTCCTTCGATGTTATCGGCGACATTAACCAGCTTTTCTATATCACCAGGCTCTCCATGGCCATGTATAATCCGATGCAATAGTCTTACCATCCAGCCAGTACCTTCACGACATGGAGTGCATTGACCACAGGATTCATCCATATAAAACTCAGAAATACGATATAAAGCAGTGACCATACACGTGGTTTCATCCATAATAATTACTGCTCCAGAACCAAGGCCTGAACCAGCTTTCTGTATGCTGTCGTAATCCATATCTAATCCCATCATTACCTCTCCAGGTAACACAGGCATCGATGTTCCACCGGGAATTACTGCTTTGATTTTACGATTTTTAGTTACTCCACCTGCTAATTCGAGTAACGTTTTAAAAGGGGTTCCTAATGGAATTTCAAAGTTTCCAGGGTTATTAACATGACCACTCACGCTAAAACACTTGGTACCGCCATTATTTGGCCTTCCTAACTTTAAAAACCACTCGCCACCTTTTTCCATAATCACCGGAACGGAAGCAAAGGTTTCCGTATTATTGATTGTGGTAGGCTTTCCATATAAACCATAATTAGCAGGAAAGGGCGGTTTAAATCGTGGTTGTCCTTTTTTACCCTCTAGTGAATTGAGTAATGCGGTCTCTTCACCACAAATATAGGCTCCTGCACCCAAATGGTTGTATAGATCAAAATCAATGCCCGATTTTAATATATCTTTACCCAGTAATCCGGCTTGGTATGCTTCTTTTAAGGCAGCTTCTGTGCGTTCAAACGGCAACCAGAATTCACCTCGGATGTAGTTATAGCCAACGGTTGCTCCCATTACATATCCAGCAATGGCCATACCTTCAATCAGCTGGTGCGGGTTAAGACTTAATATTTCTCTATCTTTACAAGTACCAGGTTCGCCCTCATCAGAGTTACATACTACATATTTCTGCACTGGAGAATTACGATTCATAAAACTCCATTTAAGGCCGGTGGGAAATCCTGCTCCTCCACGTCCTCGCAGAGCAGATGTTTTCAATTCATCAATAATGTGCTGGGGTGATGTTTGTTCTTTCAATATTTTACGCCAGGCACTATATCCACCAACACTTTCATAAGCAGATAGAGTCCAGGGCTCAGCTAAATGAGCCGTTCGGTAACAAACTTGATTTAATTCAACCATGGCAACCACCTCTATCTTATTCGTACTGTTCTAAAACCGCATCTATGGATTCGGCGGTAAGATTTTCATGATAATCTTTGTCCACCTGCATCATGGGCGCGTTTACACAGGCACCTAAACATTCAACGGATCTTAAAGTGAAGCGACCATCATCAGTTGTTTCGCCTAATTTAATACCTAGCTTTTTTTCTAAATGATTTACCATGCCAGCAGAATCTCTTAAAAGGCAAGAAATATTAGTACACACATTAACTAAATGTTTTCCAACGGGCTTATGTTCATACATAGTATAGAAACTGGCTACTTCATACACCGCTATTGGAGCCATATCCAAATAATCAGCAACTGCATCCATTAGCACTGTTGTCAAATGACCATGTTCTTCCTGGACGATTCGCAGGGCACTCATCACCGCAGACTGCTTTTGATCCTCTGGATACTTTGCTATCCATTGATTAATTTCGTGCATTCGTTTTACTGACATGAACTGATGTAATATTTTTGCTGAATTCTCAGACATTTCTAAACCTTTATCTCGTTATTATTAGTGCCCGTTTTGCATCTAATAGGTTAAATTAACGATCTATCTCACCAAACACTATGTCCTGGCTTGCTAAAATTGCTACTCCATCGGCAAGCATATGATCTTTTACCATTTCATCAAAGCTGGATAAGTGAGCAAATCCTGGAGCACGAATTTTCAGGCGATATGGCTTATTAGCACCATCTGAAACCATGTAAATACCGAATTCGCCCTTAGGTGCTTCCACAGCTGAATAAACTTCACCACGTGGTAAACAAAAACCTTCAGTAAATAATTTAAAGTGATGAATTAATGCTTCCATATCATGCTTCATGACCACCCTTCGAGGTGGAGTGATTTTATTATCATCGACTCGAACTGGGCCAGGATTTTTCCTTAACCAGTCAATGCATTGCTTAATAATCCGATTGGACTGTCTCAGTTCTTCAACGCGCACCAAGTACCGATCATAACAATCCCCGGTTTTACCAACAGGAATGTCAAACTCGACCTTATCATATGCAGCATAGCTTTGTTTTTTGCGTAAATCCCAGGCAACGCCAGACCCTCTAAGCATAGGGCCGGTGAATCCCCATTGCAACGCATCTTCAGGAGAGACAACACCAATATCAACTGTACGTTGTTTCCAAATTCTATTATCGGTTAGTAATGTTTCATACTCATCGACACAATGCGAAAATCGCTCTGTAAATGCAGAAAGAAAATCCAATAAACTGCCTTGTCTGGTGGCATTCATCTTTTCGACTTCACGGTCACTATGCCATCTGGATGCTTTATATTGAGGCATGGTATCTGGGAGATCTCTTGCAACGCCCCCTGGTCTATAATAGGTAGCATGCATACGCGCCCCTGATACGGCTTCATAGCAGTCAAATAAATCTTCTCTTTCTCTAAAACAATATAAGAAAACAGTCATAGCACCTATATCAAGCGCAACGGCACCTAACCAGAGCAGATGATTTAGAATACGCGTTACTTCATCAAACATGGTGCGAATGTATTGTGCTCGCAATGGCACTTCGACATCCAAAAATTTTTCAATAGCCCTCACGTAAGCATGCTCATTGCACATCATGGATACATAATCCAAGCGATCCATATAACCAATACTTTGGATGTAAGGCTTGGTTTCTGCTAACTTTTCTGTTGCTCTATGCAGCAAACCTATATGAGGATCGGCACGAACTATTGTTTCCCCTTCAAGTTCCAGTACTAAACGCAACACGCCATGAGCAGCAGGATGTTGTGGTCCAAAATTTAAAGTGTAATTCTTTAGTTCAATCATTATTTGCTACCCTCATCACCTATATAACGGTTGTCATTACGAATAACCTTGGGTACAAGTATTCTGGGCACAATATCTACGGGAGCATAAATTACTTTTTGTAGCTTCGCATCGTAGCGCATTTCAACGTGACCACTGAGAGGGAAGTCTTTGCGGAATGGGTGCCCTATAAAGCCATAGTCAGTTAAAATACGTCTTAAATCAGGATGTCCATCAAATAATATGCCATATAAATCATAGGCTTCACGCTCGAACCAATTTGCGCCTTTCCATAAATCATGCACAGACGGAACAATTAAATGTGCTTCATCAACAAATAGCTTAACCCGTAAACGATGATTTTTTTTAGTAGAAAGTAAATGGTAAACCACAGCGAATCGAGGTTTATCCATAGCATAGGCTTTTGCTTCTTGACGCTCTACGCCTCGAGAAAAACCACTCTCACTAGCAGACTCAGTTTCCCAGTCATATTCACCATAAGACAAATAATCTACGCCACAGAGGTCGATAAGCTGATCAAAGGAAAACGCTTCCTGATCACGCAATTCAAGCATTATTGACTTTAAATTTTGCGCGTCGCATTCTATGGTTAATTCACCATAAGCTAAGTTCAGATCAGTAATATGATTTGCTAATTCAGACTTGAGCTGTTCAGCCAAATGATCGTTTTTAGTCATCTAATTTGTACCTTTCATGACCCTATAACACTTTAACCAGAAAATGACTCATTGGTATAATGCACACTTCCAATCTTCAACGAATCAATTCACCTAATTAAAGAGTACTAGGCTTCTAATATATTTTTACGCCTGATTTTATTCTGTAATTGAATGATGCCATAAAGTAATGCCTCCGCTGTCGGTGGACAACCTGGCACATATATATCTACTGGTACGATACGGTCACAACCCCTGACTACTGAATAGGAGTAATGATAATACCCGCCGCCATTGGCGCAAGATCCCATAGAAATAACCCAGCGTGGCTCAGGCATTTGATCATATACTTTGCGCAGCGGAGGAGCCATTTTATTACATAAGGTTCCCGCAACAATCATCACGTCAGATTGGCGTGGACTGGGGCGAAAAATAATTCCAAATCGATCCAAATCATAACGCGCAGCACCAACGTGCATCATTTCTACTGCACAGCATGCTAAACCAAAAGTCATAGGCCACATAGAACCACTGCGTGCCCATCCAACCAGTTTATCGACTGTAGTCGTTAAAAAACCATTTTCTTGCAATTCTGCAACCGCCATAGCAAGCCTCTAAGCAGTTAAATATTAATAAAAGAAACCCCGGGGGATTTCTTGACTATGAACGAGATGGAGATTATTCCCACTCCAATGCGCCTCGTTTCCATTCATAAATAAAACCAATAACTAATAATCCAAGAAACAACATCATACCGCAAAAACCAAACCAGCCGATTTTGCGCAATGCCAAAGCCCATGGAAAAAAGAAAGCCGTTTCCAAATCAAAAATAATAAATAATATCGCAACCAGATAAAAACGGACATCAAAAGGAATGTGCGAACTTTCAAATGCGCCAAAGCCACATTCATAAGGAGCATTCTTGGCACTATTCGGGCTGTGTTTTGAAAATAACGAACCAGCACCTATCATCACCAGGCCAAGAACCAGTCCAATGATAATGAAAACGAGAACGGGTAAATATTGAGATAGCATCAGTTCACCTTGCTCGGATTAAATGGTGCCGAAGGCCGGACTCGAACCGGCACGGCTTACGCCACCGCCCCCTCAAGACGGCGTGTCTACCAATTCCACCACTTCGGCATATTTTAATAAACAGCATGTTTGTGCATCTTGAGAAGATGCCTCAAATCTGCCGATCAATTATCTTATTGTTTTCCACTCTTACTGCTGTCAACCGGTACCGGAACTGAGTTCACTGGCACAGTAGTTTGTTGAGGTATAGCCTGTTGCTCTGCTTTTTGGTACTGAGTTGAGACCATATAAGACAGCATTAGGCTGGTGACAAAAAATGTCAACGCTAAACCACCGGTTAATTTAAATAAAAAGCCCCCTGTTCCCTGACTTCCAAATAAAGTATTTGAAGCACCAGAACCAAAAGCTGCGCCAATATCGGCACCTTTACCATGTTGTATAAGCACTAATCCGATTAAGACTACTGCAATCACTACATGAATCATTAATATCAATTGATACATTTCACAATTTCCACAAACTGTTTAGCATTCAACGATGCGCCCCCTACCAAGCCACCATCAATATCCGGCATGGCAAATAATGCCTTTGCATTATTTTCGTTTACGCTGCCTCCATAAAGAAGGGGTAAACGCTCAGCATCACTATTGTTTATACCTGCAACCAGCCTTCTAATAAACTGGTGTACTTCTTGTGCCTGTTCTGGTGAAGCAGTTTTGCCAGTACCTATTGCCCAAACAGGTTCATAGGCAACGACACATTCACGAAAGCAATCTTTACTTTTTTCACTCACTGCGAGCAGCTGTCTGGCAATTACTTGCTCTGTTTGTCCTGTTTCTCGCTCAATAAGTGTTTCACCAACACAAAGAACGGGTATCATACCATGATCTTTTACATGGTGGAATTTTTGTGCGACAAAATTTTCATCTTCACCAAAATATTGTCTCCGCTCGGAGTGCCCTACCAAAACATAAGAACAGTTAAACTCTTTTAGCATAGGTGCAGATAACTCTCCAGTATACGCACCCGCGTCTTTTGGAAAGACATTTTGTGCACCAACTGCTATTTTACTGTTACTCAACAATTCATTTACCATAGGAAGATAGATGACTGGAGGCATCACCACGACTTGAGTAGTACTATCGCATTCAATTAACTCTTTCAACTGATTGGTTAACTGAATCACTTGCTGAGTTTGGCCATTCATTTTCCAATTGCCAGCAACTATTTTATCTCTCATCGTATCTCCCACTTTCTGGGAGCGACTATACCCAAACTTATTCCAGATGTGTAGCACTATTCTCTATTTTTTTTATTAGCAATAACATTCTTACCCATTATTATTATTTAGTTGCCTCTTGCTTAGTGCATTGATTTAGTTAAAATCGTAAATGGACTATACAAGGAGTATATATGATGAAACGGATCATCCTGCAACTAATGAGCGAGCTTTCTACTTTAACTGCCCCTTTTAATCCGGTCGATATAAAAAAAATTTTTGCAAAACACCCCCCTCTTGATAAAACTCAGCTACCGCCAGAATTAACACAACATGCCGAAGAGTTACTTGCTTTAATGGATTTAACAGAACAAAGTTTTAATTTGGCTAATCAGCGTCACGGTTTAAGTGAAGAACAAGACCGCCTGATTCATCTAACCGAGGATGGAGGTTTAACACAACAAAATATTCATAAGCTTCAACAACAGATGCATGAAAAAATGGAATTAGTAAGTAATTCTTTCCAGCAACTGTTGCCCCAAATAAATGAGAGCTTACTAAAACAAAATAAATTAATTCCGCCTTATAGCGCTACAGTAGACAGCAAAACACAAAGATTAGCCGTAGAAGAATATAATTCTCAATTGTCCCAAAGCCTTAGTGAAATGGACGCTCAGGCTGCGGCTTTGACACTCTGTCAGCTAACAGAAACCAGAAATAGTTTAATTGAAGAATTAAAAACGCTTGGGTTCAATCTCTCCGCTAAAGGTGGTAAAGACAATATTCAAAAATTAATCTCTTCTATTACACTGTCCATAAGCCAGTTAGAAAGCATAAAACCTAAGGCGATAGAACTGCATCAGCTCTTTGCGAAACAAATATCGATAATTGATGTCCAAACAAAAATTAAAGAGCTGGAACTGCAAACGGCTAGTATTATAGAGCAGCTGGAATCCACTTCATTAGAAATTTCTATCAATACACTGGACCTTAAAGTAAAAAAAAGATTATCAGAAGAGTTTAAAAACAGTACTAATAAATCAGAGTTAATTCAAACTTATCACCATAAGCTTCCCGGGGCTTTATCTTATATCGATCCTTATGCATGGAAATCCTGGATTCAAGATCAACACAAATATGAGGTAGGCCAACTAGAAACGCAAAACTCGGTCAGTTACTTACAATTACTGGAAAAAGAACACACTCTAATATTAAGTAAAACTCGTCTTGATGAGCAAAAAAAGACATTAAACTTATTGACGCCAATGGCTCCGAGTAGCTGTGAAGAAGAATTAGAGATAAGCAAATTGGTAGAACAAGCCCAAATTTTACTTAAGGCATGTGCATTACTAACAACACCAATTACTACTCCTTCAGGTTCTTCTGCTTCTGACTTTTATCTTGCATTACTTTCTTATATCCCCGTTATTGAGCAAAAACTTGAACTAATGGCTATAGTTTTAGTGAAACTACAGAAATTAGACAGTTTGGATATTAAAATACTCCAATTAATGGCTCAATATAAGTTGGAAGAAAAAAATGACCACTCAGCCAATCGAAAAGACCTCGAAGAGTTAACGAAACTTATTGAGACCCCACAAACCGCTAAGGATGTTTTAATCCAACAGTTCGAATTATGTAAGTCTTTTCTCACCAATGCGGCAGAGTTAGAAGAGATAAAGAAACAACTGCAAGCAGCCATAATTCACAAAAAAAATATCGAATTAACCTTAAGTGTTAGTCATCTTGGGGTTCCAATACCAGATCAACTTCACACTATATCAGAGCAACTGTCTGTACTGCTCCTTGCAATATCCGGAAGTATAGAGAAAATTAACAATTTACCGTTATTGAATGAAAAACCTGAGGAACCGCAGACTTCTTCTCTCGAAGAAGAGCATCATGTAACCTCGTCTTTAGTCACGCCTCATGTTCAAGTAAGCTTAAACCTAGACACGCTCCCCATACCGAGCCAGGACGACATTACCGAGCAGCAGCCTTCATTCTCCGAAAATGGAGATCATAAGCAATCAACCTCTGCCGTTTCAGCCAGTTTAAACCAAGCCCCCTCTGTACTACATCTCGATGAAGAACCTACTAAAGCCATAATGTCTCCTGAAAAAGAATCCTCTACACCAATCCTTTCTTTTGCAACCCAATTGCTTGAGGAGCAATCCATTTCTCCGCCTCTAAGTGGTCTAGATTTGAAACCAGAACAACTGACATGTGATATTCCGACCAGTACCATTGAGCCTTCACCTGAACAAATTTTTTCTGCTTCATTGCCAACAGAGGAGACAAGCGAAGAACAATTAGATACGGTTGGACAAGGCTTAAATCATGAGCAACCTTCCATGAATAGAGAGACGAGCCTTGTTGATCAAACAATGACTTCTGACGAGATTCTCCTTGCTGCAGAACAGACCTTATCTCCTGTGCAAGCCCAAGATGAACTATTAGCTTCGCCTCGTTCAATTGATTTAAATGCATCATTAGGGCATATCCAAGAAAAAATTGAGGAGCAATTACCAATTCCCAATACAATAATCCTCGAATCAATAGAACCTCCGCTCACGGAAAGAGTATCTGAAGGGCAATTCGTTTCTACTTCTCCAGTCGCTTTACAGTCAGAACAACCAACGATACCTATGCTAGACAGTCCAGCAACACCATTGATATCTACAGATACTGGTGGCCTTGTTCCAAAGCAACCATTGCTGCCTAAGCCGATTAGCCCCGTGGAACAGTTGACTGATGAGGCAATGATCGCCACTTCAAGACAGACTTTGGCTAGTGAAGAAGTAGAGCAAAAAATACCCATTAAACAGTTAATGTCCTCTGATAAAATTGTCTCGCTGTTACAACAACCTTTATCTGCAAAAGAAGTACACGACGAACCCTTGGTTTCCATTGCACCCGTTTTAAAATCCAAGCAAGCCCCTCCCCTCATCAAAGATAGTCCGGAGGAACAATTAAGTTCTTTACCACCTCATAGTCAAAGAGAGAAAGTTGAACCACTGGAATCTGCAGATGATATGACTCTGACGTTGGCGATGCCCTCACCAACAATATCCAATGAATCGCAACAACGACAGAATTGGTATCAACAAAGTCTTATCTCACTAAAATACCACCCAATTGATATTCAACAATGGTGCATGAACGTATTCAATGCCGTTGAAAAATACACCAAGGAGGATGATTCTTATAAAGCATCTCATCTAATAAGAGACATTTCATTTGAATTACGATTTAAAAAGGATTTAGATGTTATTAAATCCTATATGCGCCGGTGCCCTGTTCCAGAAAAAGATCTAAACCAACTATTGGCATTGAAGCCAGCTCTCCCCCTGAGCGATGAGCCTTTTAATGACGCAACTGATTTACTGGATGTTCCTTTAGCATTAAGGCCGCTTTATGAACAATGCATGAGATTAAAAAAAGAACATCCTATTGAAGGTGAATTATTGTTGCAAGCCCTTCACTCATTACGTATGGCAAAGATCCTCATTGATACACCCCATTCTAATATTTCAGTAACTCAAGTCCCTTTTCTTTCTGTAGATCCCAGATACGAGCCATTGAAAAGGCATAGAGGATTTTTTAAAGTTTGGGAGGCAATAGAAGATTTCTTTAGAATGCTTATAGGAAAAATTATGGGGCAGGCAGAATTCGAATACACCAAGAGGCCTTGCTTTTTCAGGACTAAATCAGCTCGGATGATTGAGGAAGCAGATCTACTAATTCAAAAAGATCTGCTGCCCATATGCGCTACTTAAGCGGATTCTTTGGTCTCATTGATCTTTGAGTCAATGAGGCTAATGTGATCGCATAATTGTTGAGCATGCTCTCTAACAACAGACTCATTTATCCCCTCGACCATAACGCGCAATAAAGGTTCAGTACCAGAGGGTCTGAGTAATACACGACCTTCACCCTTCAAACTTTCCTCTAAATTTTTGACGGCATGAACCACCAATGGGTTTGTGGCTAATAACGCAGCGCGATCGGTTTTTAAATTGACTAATGATTGGGGTAACAGAGTAATTCCTTCGGTTAATTGTTGCAAAGTCTTATCCTGTTTTACCATAATTGACAATACTTGAAGTGCGGCCACAATACCATCACCTGTCGTTGTTTTATCTAGACAAACAATATGTCCTGAAGTTTCTCCGCCTATTTTCCAGTCTTTGTCGCGCAATGCTTCTAGTACATACCTATCTCCTACTCTAGAACGAAGAAAGGGAATGCCTAAAGATGAAATTGCCAATTCCAAACCATAGTTACTCATCAAAGTTCCTACGACGCCGCCGTGCAGTACCCCTCTTTGATGGCGATCTTTGGCAATAATATAAAGGATTTGATCCCCATCCACTATATTACCCTGAGAATCGACTAAAACCAGTCGGTCACCATCTCCATCCAGGCCAATACCAATATTCGCGCCTGTACTCAATACCTTGCTTCTCAGGAGTTCAGGCGAGGTTGAACCACACTCTTTATTAATATTAAATCCATTCGGTTTATCTCCTATGGAAATAACATCTGCACCTAACTCTGCGAATACATTAGGCGCTATGTGATAAGTCGCTCCATTGGCACAATCCACCACAATTTTTAAACCGGATAATCGAGACATTGAAGGAATGGTGGATTTACAAAACTCTATATAACGACCTGTTGCGTCGCCAATCCGCGTTGCCTTACCCAGTTTTTCTGAGGACACCGTTTCTAATTTTTTATCCAGTTCCGCCTCTATGGCGAGCTCTACGCTGTCAGGTAGCTTACCCCCATCCGCAGAGAAAAACTTAATACCATTATCTTCAAATAAATTATGCGAGGCACTAATTACTATTCCTGCATTAGCTCTAAGAGTTTGCGTTAAATAAGCGATTCCTGGTGTAGGCATCGGTCCCAATAATGCCACATCCACGCCTGCAGCAGATAAACCTGCCTCCAAGGCCGACTCCAGCATATATCCTGATACTCGTGTGTCTTTGCCTATTACAACTTTTTTTCTGTGCCCATTCGCCAGTACTCGTCCAACTGCCCAACCTAGCTTTAGTACAAACTCTGGATTAATACTCGACAGCCCCACATGTCCGCGTATGCCATCAGTGCCAAAATATTTACGTTGACTCATCCTTACCTACCTCTTTATTAAATCATCCAGGAAATTACTCTCAAATTATTTTTCTTCCTAACTCGCCTGACAGATCGCATCGATCATCTGCAAGGCCTGATTTGTTTCACTAACATCATGAGTTCTGAGAATCCCCACGCCCTTAAGAGCAGCATAAACTGCGATGCTTATGCTCCCAATTAAGCGCTCACCCACTTCTTTATTCAATACTGCTCCAATGGTACTTTTGCGTGACACCCCCAAAAGAATGGGTAAGTTAAAGTGTTTCAAATCATCCAAATGGCAAATTAAATGCAGATTATTTTTTACCAATTTCCCAAAACCAAAACCCGGATCCAAAATTAACTGTTTTTTTTCAATGCCGGCATTAGTACAAGCATCAATACGTTCATCAAAAAACTGACTGAGCTCTGCCATTACCCCATTGGGATATTGGGGATTTTGTTGCATATTCTGGGGTTGACCTTGCATGTGCATTAAACAAATAGGAACTGCCAATTTGGCAGCCATGGCCAATGCCCCGTCTTTTCGCAAAGCATAAATATCATTAATAATATTAGCGCCTGCTCGAACAGCAGCCTCCATTGCTTCGGGTTTATAAGTATCAATGGAAATACAAATATCGGAATGACAACGAATTTGCTCTATGGTAGGTATTATTCTACTTAATTCAATGCCTAAAGGGACTTGAACTGCTCCTGGTTTCGTTGATTCCCCCCCGATATCAATTATATCAACGCCTTGAGCGATTAAATTAAAAGCGTGCTCGCATGCCCTATCTACCGATAGAAATTTGCCGCCATCAAAAAAGGAGTCCGACGTGATGTTCAACACGCCCATAATTAATGGCTTTTCAAAGGAAGTATGCATATTGGGCTGACTTTTTCGCTCCAGCCAGCCGGCAAATTGATTGGGGGTCACCTGGTTCTCTCTGTTAACAACCTAATATAAAATCAATGCTCTTCAGCAGGATTCTCTATAGTTTCGCCATTAACTATTTTAGCAGGTGCTTCCTCCACGACGTCTACCTTATCCAAAGGCTTGGAAGAACCCCAGTCCTCGGGAGGCGTAGGTTCTTTTCCAGACATAATTTCCTGGATTTGTTTAGAATCAATAGTTTCGTACTTAATCAAACTCTCGGCCATCAAATGCAATTTATCCATATTGGTAACCAGAATTTCTTTAGCTCTTTGATAATTCCTATCGATAATTGCTCGTACTTCATCATCAATTTGTTGAGCAGTTCGGTCAGACATTTCCTTGTGCTTATTCATTGAGCGGCCTAAAAATACCTCTTCTTCTTCTTCGCCAAAAGTAAGTGGACCTAAAGCAGATAAGCCCCAGGAGGTAACCATTTTACGCGCAATTTCGGTGGAGCGCATGATGTCATTGGATGCTCCAGTGGTTACGCTTTCAAGACCGAAAATAAGCTCCTCAGCAATCCTTCCACCAAATAAACTGGATAATTGACTTTCCAAGCGACGCTTACTGTGACTGTATCTGTCTTGTTCTGGTAAAAACATAGTCACACCAAGTGCTCGTCCCCGAGGAATAATGGATACTTTATAGACCGGATCATGTTCAGGAACAGACAATCCAACAATCGCATGTCCCGCTTCATGATAAGCAGTTAGTTTTTTCTCATCCTCATCCATCACCATGGAGCGTCTTTCTGCACCCATCATGATTTTATCTTTGGCTTTATCCAGCTCCTGCATGCCTACTTTACGCTTATTGGCTCTAGCTGCAAATAAAGCTGCTTCATTAACCAAATTAGATAAATCAGCACCGGAAAATCCTGGAGTACCTCGTGCAATAGCCATTATCTCCACATTGTTATCAACAGGAACTTTCTGTAAATGTACTCTTAAGATTTGCTCCCTGCCTCTGATATCTGGCAAAGGAACGACGACTTGACGGTCAAAACGACCTGGACGTAACAATGCAGGATCTAAAACATCAGGTCGGTTAGTTGCTGCCACAACGATGACGCCTTCACTGCCTTCAAAGCCATCCATTTCAACCAATAGCTGGTTAAGTGTTTGTTCTCTTTCATCGTGACCACCACCAAGACCAGCGCCTCGATGTCTACCCACTGCATCAATTTCATCTATAAAGATAATACATGGAGCATGTTTCTTTGCTTGCTCAAACATGTCACGCACCCGTGAGGCACCTACACCCACAAACATTTCCACAAAGTCCGAACCGGAAATAGTGAAAAAAGGTACTTTGGCTTCACCCGCAACTGCCCTGGCCAATAAAGTTTTACCCGTACCAGGTGACCCTACTAATAATACACCACGGGGAATACGTCCGCCTAAACTTTGGAATTTTGTTGGATCACGTAAGAAATCGACGAGTTCTTTCACCTCTTCTTTAGCTTCATCAACACCAGCTACATCGGCAAAAGTAACTTTGACTTGATCTTCGCCCAGCAAACGAGCACGCGATCTACCGAAAGACATCGCTCCTCGGCCGCCACCACCTTGCATTTGCCGCATAAAAAATACCCAGACGCCAATCAGCAGTAACATGGGGAACCAATTGATAAACAAATGCAAGAGGAAACTCTCTTGCTGTTTTTCCTGCCCACTGACATCTACTTTGCCTTTGAGCAATTCACCTAATAAGGCATTATCTTGCATAGGCATATAAGTGACAAAGCGTTTATTGTTTTTCGTCATCCCTTTGATGATTTTGCTATCCTCAATCGTAACTGAGTTCACCATGCCCTGATCTACTTCTTTCAAAAATTGGCTGTAGGAAACTTTCTCAGCAACAGAGTTACGAGGGCCAAAGTTACTGAAAACAGAGACTAGAACAATCGCTATAATCAGCCATAAAAATAAATTCTTAACCATATCGTTCAAAGTATTAACCTCGTTAGTTACTTACAGCCTTGTTGTGAGAACCATAACTACGGCTCTTGTGAATTAAATCACCTAAAAACACTGCATCTTCATCCATAAGAATATCTATAAAGCTACTATAAATTATAGCCCTTTGCCAGCAAATAGGTTTCTTTTGAACGAGATCGAGAAGCAGATGGTTTACGTATTACCACTTTCTCAAAGGATGCTCGCGCCTGTTTTACTAAATCATCAAAACCCGATCCATGAAAAATTTTAACTAACATGGTACCTCCAGGTTTTAACATTTTTTCGGCAAAATCAAAAGCTAACTCGACCAAGTACATGGCTCTTGGAATATCTATTGCAGCACTACCGCTCATATTTGGGGCCATATCTGATAATAACAAGTCTAAACCACGCTCAGGAATTAAATTTATTAGCTCCTGCAAGACGTCATCTTCCCGAAAATCCCCATGAATGAAAGACACGTCGGGCAAAGCATCCATAGGTAAGATATCTAAAGCCACGATAAGACCATTTCCTTGCAGTTTTTCAGCAACATATTGAGTCCACCCCCCTGGAGCAGCCCCTAAATCGACGACAGTCATCCCAGGCTTAAGAAGCGATTCTTTATCATCCACTTCTTTGAGTTTATAGACTGCTCGGCTTCTGTAGCCTTCAG
Source organism: Legionella maioricensis (assembly GCF_023618015.1). Taxonomy (GTDB): domain Bacteria; phylum Pseudomonadota; class Gammaproteobacteria; order Legionellales; family Legionellaceae; genus Legionella; species Legionella maioricensis. The sequence goes on along the minus strand of NZ_JAJKBJ010000006.1, from coordinate 41,348 downwards.
CTTGTGCTTTTTTTACATAAACGTCATTAAAATGCTCATCCAACCAACGTTTACTGCTTTTAGTACGCTTCATAACCATCAAATTTTATATGGATTTGCCTATGATACTGAATTTTACTACCTTTTCCCAGCAAAACGTGCAATAATTTGCCATTTTATCAATCAGGAACAAGAAAGTGGACACTTCGTTCAAACAATCACTTAAAGCGCAAGCCCATCATCTAAAGCCAGTTGTCCTTCTTGGCGCTAAAGGACTCACTGAAGCTGTTGTTGCAGAAACTAATATTGCATTACTTTCCCATGAGTTAATTAAAGTTAAAATTAATGGCGCGGAAAAGGAAGACCGATTAGTAATGGCAAACGAACTATGTCAGCAATTACAAGCAGAACTGGTGCAAATGATTGGAAATACCGTGATCCTGTATCGCAAAAATGAAGAGAAACGTTAATCCATTAATATGACCCGCAATGGGTCTGATGAGATGCTCCCCATAGCAAAAACCTCATCTCGAACGTAGTGAGAGATCTTTTGGCATGAGTACCTGTGCCGCATTCGGAGATCCCTCACTACGTTCGGGATGACGTGCACAAGCTAGCCATAGAAAAACTAAGACAAGGGATTGTTAAATCTTTGTAGATATAAGACCCCGAATTGATAAGACGCGTAATCCGTAAGATGTCCTGCGTCACGATAAATAGGAACGCCATTGAGGTCTGCCTTACAAATATCATTCTGACATTGCACCTTTTTAGGATCAATTAATATCAGTTCCGGGTATTTAATTTTCATTTTATTAAATAAATCATCGAGCCATTGTTCTTTTGCTGACTGGGTCAAATGAAAGCTGCATTGTTCTGAATTATAAGGTTGGCGCAATTTAATATGTTTAAAAAAACAGTCATGGAAGTTTTCTTGCATCAAGGCCGTCGTTTTAATCAATACAGGCTTTGCCCCCGACCTTGTTATTATTTTTAATGCTTCATCCAGAGAAATTTCTATCCGCTGTTTGGTTAAGGGTAATGAACGCTCATCCCCTAAATGATTGATTACATTTTCAGATAAATAATTAATCCAAATTTGGCCAATCATCACATAATCATAATGATTATCTTGAATCATATGATAATATTTTTCAGTTTGATCGCGGCACTCTTGATACACTTGATTTTTAAAATGCCACCAATCATAAAGAGCAATTCCCGGCAAGGTAAGACAAGATGAAGTCCCTTGAGCCAATATGGAAATATTAGCAGCCTGTCCCAAAGTATCCATGAACCCCCAGTAATGATTAGAAAAAGAATCTCCGATCATAAAGCCTGTTTTACTATTGAAATTTTTAGCACCTATTTTGCATTGAGCTTCAATATCCGTTTTATTATTACTAATACACAAAGGTCTTCGTGGGCTATTAAATTGTTCTAATTGCTGATAAATGGTAACCAGCTCCTGATTAAAACGTTGAGGAAATCCCGAGTGCGTTTTGATTAAATAATCGGTCGCATGAATCACCAGTAGAGGAAATACCACTAAACTGCCCACCGTATAACGGAATTTAATTTGCTTCAATCGTCTGGAAGGTATTTCAATATATTGCCAAGATAGATAGGCGAAAAGAAAAGCCGCGCAGTAAGCCAATAGCAAAACAGCGGGCGTCTCTACTATACTGTGGTATCTTAACGTTGAAAATACAGCCCAATGCCAAATGTAAAGTGAGTAAGACAACATTCCAATAAAAACCAAGGGACGCAGAGAAAGCAGTTTGACTACCAATTCAGTTGGATAAAAACGTCCCAAAACGATTAATAAGCCAGTTGCTATGCAGACCGTAAATGCGTACCAATTCGGATATCCAAGAAGAATATGATTCAGAGTGGCAATATAAAAAATCGTTAGCAGCGCTCCTCCTCCAATCCCATTTAAAATATATTTATTAATGGCAATGGGACGAAACGGAATTAGAGCAATACATGATCCTATTAAAAATTCAAAAATTCGACTCGAAAACTGATAATAGGTTTGTGCAGGAAGGGCTTTTGAATAATGCAAAGAGAGGAGGAAACTGATAAAAGTAAGAGCATAGAGGACTCGAATCACATTACGTCGACTAAATATCCGGTATAAACCATACAAGACCAGGGGTAAAATCAAATAACATTGCCACTCTATTGAAAGAGACCAGGTATGTAATAAAGGCAGCTGGTGAGTATCAGAGGAAAAGTATCCTGTAGTTGTTTGATTAAAAAAAAGATTGGAGATGAACAAAGAAGTTTTTCGTGCGCTTCGACTGTATTGAATTAAATCTTCAGGTAAAAAGAACAATAATGTAACTATCGTGGTTAAAAAAATGAGGCAAACCAACACAGGTTGTAGTCGCCATAATCGTCGATTATAAAAATCCACAAAAGAAAAACGATCGTTATTCAATGAATCATGAATAATGCTCGTAATGAGGAATCCTGATATAACAAAAAATACATCAACCCCTACAAATCCTGAAGGGAAAAGAGACAGTCCGCCATGATAAATAAGGACCAGTAAAATCGCAATTGCTCTTAATCCATCAATATCAGGTCTGTACTTCATTGAGATAATTTCGTTTAAAAATGATCCATCTTATCATTTTGCCCCTAATTCATGAACTGTTTTCGCATGAAGAAGCCATTAAATATTTTTATCCCCACACTTGCAAATGAGAATCATTATCATTTATATTGATAGCATCAAGGGCTTTTCTTTGGAGATTGGCATGGCTTTAGCGTATGGAAATTTTCATGAACTGAGTCACCAGTTACGCTTTTTATTATTTGAAATCGGCATAGGGTTGCCGCAAAGCAGCATTGATTATTTTATCACTTTGGCGCATAAGAATGCCTTACAACGTCTACAGCATTCTGCCCTTATGGAAGGATTAATTAACTCCCCCATAGCCAGTCATCATGTCCATGATTTTATCGATCAATTGCAAGGAACATTAAAACGGTCCAATCCGGCAAGCCAATTTTATCAATGGAAGAATATTCGTGATGAATTAGATGAGTCCATTGCAAATCATGCTTTAGCTCTGGCCTATAAACAACGCTGGGATGCTCAGATTTGCTGTGAGGCAAGTCAATATGACAGTCTTTGGTCATGGATAAATAGTAAACAGACAACACGCCAGGCATTCCTGTTTCTGGAACAGTGGGGATATCAAGGTCATCCTTCTTACCCAGGTTTTCGTGCCAAAATGGGATTTACGCGACGAGAAGTATTACAAAACTCACCTGAATTTCAAGCAAAAATCAGCCTCCATTGGTGTGCCTTAAGTAAAAATCAAATGAGCATGAATCCTGATTCCATTGATTTAAAGGCATTAATTGCTCGTGAATTTCCACATGAATTTAAGCTATGGCAAGAAAAATTAAAATTTAGCCATATAAATCCCGAAGAATATATCCCTGTTCCTGTCCATCCCTGGCAGTGGCGCAATAAATTACAAATAACGTGCAGTCAACTGACCGATAGTAAATCACTTATCTTATTACCACATCATCAAACAGTAATACCCTCTATGTCTGTTGATACCATGATGCCAATAGATCAGTCTAATACGTTGATTAAACTTGCTATTAACGATCATGCTCGTGATCTAAATGAGCAATTCTACGGCTGTACCCTATCGCGCTGGATAAACTCTTTGTTAACGCAGTCAGGCCATTATCAGAATACCTTATTTTTAGCCAACGATTTAGCTGGACTTAACGTAGATAGCCCATCTATTCCTAAATATTGTCAAAAGGAATTATCCGTTAAACTTCTTCAACATCCCGTGAGTCTGATAAAATCAGAACAAAAAATAGTTCCCTTAATGAGCTTATTTGCTCATTCTCCATTATCAAATAAACCGCTCCTCATTGAAATGATTAAGGAGAGTGGTTTAACTCCAATAAATTATTTCAACCAATATTGTCATAAAGTTTTATCAGCCCAACTGCATTTACTATTGAAATACGGAGTCGCATTTGAAGCTCTGCCTCACAACACACTACTCATTTTTTCTGAGCAAAGGCCCCAAGGCTTAATTTTACGAGATCTTGAGCAAATTAAAATTGCCTATTCTGCATTCTTTGAAGACAATGACAAGCCTGATTTACCCGCTACCTCAAGAATAAAAACCAGCAGTCTCGATAAATTAAGAACCGTTTTTATTCATGGCACACTGCAAAATAATCTAGGACATTGGATAAATAGTTTAACCCAGGAGTATCAACTTGATGAGCAACAATTATGGCATGTGGTATATCAAGTGATGCAAACGATATTAAATGAACTCGCTAAAGAAATTCATCCCTCTATTCTTAGCTGGCAAAAACATCAATTATTGCATGATACGTGGCAACATCAATGTTCATTAACCATGCGTTTGCGGGGTACCATCAATAAAGATGTCTATAGAGCTCACCCCAATCCGCTGAATACTTTATATTAGAATCAGATGACATTTCATGAGGAAAAAAATTAGGGTTAATGAATAATAAAGTGTTAAAAATGCATCCTTCATCGTTCAACATCAGATAGCTGGCTCAATAACGTGACAGCAGCAGCGGTATTGTATAAACTAGCTCTACCACTGCCATTACACATCCAAGATTGTGGATGTAATTTTTGGCGCAATACATTCCCTCAGTACGTTAAGTTAAATGGGGGTAATTAAAATTATCGCATGACACATGATACTAAAACACATACCTAATGCATTGACCTTATTTCGGTTAGGGCTGATTGTCCCATTTTTGATGTATTTATATCATCATGAATACGTTAATGCATTTTATACATTTATCATCGCCGGGTTTACCGATGGATTAGATGGCTGGCTGGCCAGGCATTTTCATTGGCAAAGCACCTTTGGTTCTTTTGTCGATCCTATGGCTGATAAATTGTTAGTGGCTTCCAGTTTCATCTCGCTGGCTTTAATAGGCTCGTTACCCTGGTGGTTGGTCATTCTTGTCTTTCTTAGAGACTTGAGTATTTCTATTGGTGTGTTGGTCTGGTATTGGTGTATTCAACGTAAACTGGATTTTGTGCCCTCTTTATTAAGTAAATTCAATACTACCTTCCAATTGGCTCTGGTCACTTTATGTTTATTTGAATTAGCTTACTTTAAATTTCCGCATTATCTGGTCAGCGTTTTAATCTACCTAACCGCATTCACTACGGCCACTACTTATATCGATTACTTTTGGACTTGGGGCAGGAAAGCATGGCCCAAAAAAGATCTGGCCCAATGAACACTCAGCTGGCTTTAACAATAAAATTAAACGATGAAGCGACCCTTACTGACTTTAATTGGGAAAACAATACCCTTCTGCAACAACAATTGCAAAGCATGCTCACCCTGCAAGAAGATAGATTATTGTATCTATGGGGGCCTAAAGGCAGTGGAAAATCACATTTATTACAAGCCTGCTGCCAAGCTGTCAATTTAGTTCAATCGGCTATCTATCTGCCCTTAACCCTTCTTAAGGAGTGGGGGCCGCAAACTATAGAGGGGCTAGAAGAACAAACGTTAATTTGTATCGATGATATAGACGTTATAGCCCATGATGCAGCATGGGAAGAAGCTTTATTTCACTTATATAACCGAATCAAGGATGAGGAAAAAAGTCTTTTAATTATCTCTGGAAATCAGCCGCCGGCAATGCTCGCAATTAATCTTGCTGATTTACGCTCCCGACTTGCCTGGGGATTGGTCATCCAATTAAATGAATTAAGTGATGAAGAGAAAATAAACACATTAAAGCTACATGCTTTTAAACGAGGATTTGATTTGCCTGATGGTGTTGCCCAGTTTTTACTAAATCGTTGTTCGCGAAATATGCATGATTTGCATCAATTGCTCAACCGATTAGATGATGCGTCTCTGGCCGCCCATCGCAAAATTACAATTCCTTTTGTTAAAGACATCTTAAATATTTAAGACGAGATGAGCAATTATCGCTCTATTTGACAATTTTATAGATGAGGCCATACCTAAAGAAGTGTCTGCATCCTAGAGAATGGATAAGTTTTTTACACGAGGCCTTAGCCCCACTAAAGGCGGGAAAGATGTTCGATGGAGAGAACAATGAATAAACATAGAGTAACTGCTATTAACTCTTATTGGATAGACAAACAACAAACCAATATTCCAGAACAGTTAATCAAAAAGTTATACCAGTTTCTCACTTCCTATTATCATTTGCCCAATCAAGAAAAGTTCAATCGTCTTATTCTCCGCATGGAAGAAAATGGGGAATTAATAATTCATCATGGTATAAATCAGGAAATCGCTGGATTTTGCCGAACGCTCAGGCAATCAATTATCGTTGGTAAAAAACAAGTTATTACCTACTCTGCCTTAATTTATCTGAATCCCCAGTACCATGTATGTCCCACTGTAGGCAGCGCAGGACTGACTGAGGCAATAAAATATAAGCTGGCTCATCCTCAAGAAGAACTTATTTATGTGGCATTTGCCGATAGTCCGTTAACCTATGAGTTCCTCTATAACCTGAGCGACTCTATTTATCCCAAACCCTTACAGAGAGTTCCGGATCAAATAATAACCGTTATTAACGCATTAAAGAAACAAAGTGGACTTATATCAACCTGCAATCATCCTATGGTTGTCAACTCATTGATGTTGCCGGCTAAAAATAAAATTTTACCCCTGCAGGATGAAGGAAATGAAACCAATGAATTTTATGTATCAGCCAATCCAGACTATCTGCAAGGTAACTCATTATTAGTCTATATACCACTTCACTTGGCAAACATTAGCTATGGTTTAAATCATCAAGACACTACTTACATTCAAAGAGCAAAATCTCTTCCGAATCAGAAGTATCAATCTTCCGGGCTACATCCTTCTTAGGATGGAATGAATAGATGTTGTCACTGATTCTTACTGGGGCGGTAGAGACATTTGGAACTGACGTTACAACTTGTTCACTCTCTGTCGCGTCAATACCATCCAATTTATTTTGAAGCTTCACCAAACGATTGGCTAACTGTGCAGTACTGCTCACTTGTTCTTTTAAGTTTTCCAGCTTTTTTTCTTCTTTATCCAGATGCTCTTTATCGCATAATTGCTCTATTTTATCTTCATCTAATCCAAACCAACCACTTACCAGTTTTTTAAACCCTGCTTGCTCGATGTACCAATAAAGGGTAAATGCCGCTATTCCTACAATTACACTAAATAAAACCACTGGCCAAAAAGTTGGCAAAACTGCAGGAATAAAAAGGCCTGCAATAAACATGGCAACTGACTGTCCCGCAAAAAAACCACTACCAAAAAAAAGTAAGCCGGCAGTGCTTGAGGCGATGAGTTTAGCTATCTGCATTTTACGACTATTAAGAGCTGTTTCAAATTGGGAGCTTGCTTCGGTTAACTCTTGAAAACGGCGTTGCAGCATAGTAATCATATTTTCTAATTGGGTTAACTCCTCTGCAGACAGTTCAGCAAACTTATAGGTATTTATTCTTCTTCTTATGCCTTTAATTTCTTTCATTTGCAACAAATAAACGTCTAATAATTTAGGAGCATCCCTTAAGGTTACACCTAAATTTTTAGATACCTGCACTAAGTCAAAACCATAAAAAACCAGTATGGATAAAATAGAAAAACCAAGCCCCGCAATAAGAATAAACATTGAAGGCAAAGATAAAACACTCAACATGGTGGTGATACTATCAAAGCCTTCACAACCAGCTAATAAAGTACCCGCAAGCGCTAAAAGTCCGACTTTTATCTTGGCAACCCAGGTCGAGTTTTCCTCTGCATTATTCTCAGGTAATTCCCCCCCCATAGAGGTCAATAAATCACGCAACAACTCTGCACGTAATGAAGCAAGGATAAACTCAATTTCCTTTTTGACTCGAGTGTCGGTATTGGGAGGTTGGGTTATTTCATCGTGTAACCAGGAAATTAATTGTATGGAATCAATGGGTGAATAAAAATGGGCTAAACGACTTGCATGCGGTTGGCATAAGCTCAAATATTTAGCAATCAACTCCTGAGAGCGCGTGCTTAATACTACCTCCACCCCCATGCTCATTTTTTTTCACTCCAATTCGTATTAATACATCAACCAGGAACTATTGACCATTCATCTTTAGGTGTACTGGTAACGGCGTAAACTTAGAGAAAATTGCAGCCTGGATGGAGCGAAGCGTAATCCAGGATTAAGGCTCGAGTCAATTTCGATCCTGAGTTACGGCCGCGCCTTCGCCCAGGCTACATCCTGCATCCCTTAAGTTGACGCCATTGGGGTACTGGGGTTGATTAAGGCAACAACGCCGAACAAATCGCGAGACATCGAATGCCAATGATCAACAAACCTATTTATAAGTCGTTTAATATACCACAAATAATGCGCATTGTTTAACCAATTTTTATTGGATACCGTGTATCTACATGAAAGATAAGCATTATTAATTTACTTCATCCACCCCCAATAACCAATAAATTCATCAACTAACCTAAAAAACGATCAACGATTTACTTGCATTTGATAATAAAATGAATCAATGCATAGCAAATCATATACAATCATAGTATTATGCCAAAAAATTTAGTTTAGGATTGATTGAATGGGTATCGTTAAAATTTCAGATGAATTGCATGATGCGGCAAAAATTATGGCAAAAGCAATGAGCCGATCTGTTAATTCACAAGCAGAGTATTGGCTGCGTATTGGGAAAGTAGTTGAAGAAAATCCATCTTTTACTTATGCAGACGCAATTAACTTTTTGGTCACTCAAGCCGCATTGGATACAAATAATGATATTAGTGAAAACGCCTGAAGAAATTCAAAAAATGAGAGTTGCAGGACGCCTGGCTTCTTCCGTATTAGAAATGATAGAAGCATTTGTTCTGCCTGGAATAACTACTGGAGAGCTGGAGCAGATCTGTAGAAAATACATTGTTGATGAGTTGCAGGCTATTCCTGCCTCATTAAATCACCATGGATTTCCAGGCTGCATTTGTACTTCTTTAAATCATGTGGTCTGTCATGGAATCCCCTCTGATAAGAAAAAATTAAATGAAGGTGACATTCTCAACATTGATGTTACGGTAAAAAAAGATGGATTCATCGGTGATACCAGCAAAATGTTTTTGGTGGGTAAACCCAAACCTTTTGCCGAACGGCTAGTGAACGTAGCTCAAGAATGCCTTTATAAAGCAATAAGTATTGTTCGCCCAGGGGTGCACCTGGGGGATATTGGCCATATTATCCAGCAATATGCCGAATCTCATCATTACTCGGTAGTCAGGGAGTTTGGTGGTCATGGTATAGGCCGAGAAATGTGGGAAGAACCCCATGTGTCCCATTTTGGGCGGCCGAACTCAGGTTTACAATTGCGCGCTGGAATGACCTTCACCATAGAGCCTATGATTAACTTAGGCAAGAAAGAAATTCGAATGTTATCGGATAATTGGACTGTAGTGACTAAAGATCATCGCTTGTCTGCTCAGTGGGAGCATACTATATTGGTGACAGAGACAGGTTATGAGGTTCTGACCGCCAGACAAGAAGAATGCATTTAAGCAAATTGATTGGGGTTTGGAAATGATCTTATGTTCACCCACAGGATCTTTTCCAAACCGATTGAGACTTAATGAACTATTCTTCTAATGACTGGGAATATAAGTAGTAGAATATTCAACTGTCTCTATTTTATTGTCTTCTTTAACTGAATAGGTTGCGATATAACGGTCCAGACGTGGTGAGAGTAACCACATACACAAAGCAATAATTAGAGTCACGATACCTATCCAGGCAAATACATCCGTATAAATCAGCAGTGATTCAACCCCTGGTTGGATGTTGGTGGGAAGAGCTGTATAAGATGCTACTGTTGCCCCGATAAAACCCGCGACAGCCGAAGTTAAAAACCACATCCCCATTACGAACCCCGCAATTCGCGATGGAACTAATTCAGCAACCATTGCCACACCCAAGGCAGAGACTAGTAACTCACCAAGGCTTTGAAATAAATAACTAAATATTAGCCACCATGAAGAAACCATCCCATTGCCAGTATAAAAATAACGAGCAAAATAGAGCATTAAAAAGCTCACCCCACACATGGTCATGCCTAAAGCAAATTTATACGGAATGGCAAATAAAATACCTTTTTTATTAAGCTTGCCGTAAAAATAAGCCAGTACAGGGCTCATTAAAACGATCCAGATGGGGTTTAAAGCCTGAAAGCTTTGCGCATCAATGGTAATTCCGAAGAAGGTGGGTGTCACATTATGTACAGCAAATAAATTAATTGACGTAGGCATTTGTTGGTATAAGGTGAAAAAAATAACTGCCTCTACCATTAAAGCAAAGGCAACCAACATCCTCATATGGGATGCTTTACACTCCTTGCGCATCAAGTAAACATAAACACTGACCACAATGAAGGTAATCCCCCATAACAGATTTTTAGCGAGCATGACGTGCTGTAATAAATAGGCAGCCCCCTCCGTAACAATCATTATTCCAGCTAAAACAATAGCCCACTGGGGCGCAGTAATAACCCGCTGGTCAGCCAGTGTATTGATATGCGCCACATGTTGATGTTGAAACCAATAATTGACAAGACCGAGAACCAAACCCACAGCGCTAAGAAAATAGGCATAAGAATAGCCGTAGCGACTGGCAATGGCAGGTCCCGCAAATAAAGCCACCATACTGCCTAAATTGATTGCCATATAATACAGCGTAAATCCACCATGCAAACGAGGATCATGCTCTTCGTAACATTTAGACAATAAATTGGATGGATTGGCTTTAAACAAACCATTGCCAACACAAATCAATCCCAAGGCAAGAAAAACATGCTGTTTGTCGGTAATCGCCAGTGAAAAATAACCTGCTGTTAATACAACAAGTCCAAGAACTATGGTGCGTTTCGTCCCCAGCACTCGGTCTCCCAGATAACCACCAATGACCACCATCCCATAAACTAAGGCTGAATACGCGCCAAAAGTATAGTAAGACTCGACGTCACTATAACCGAGGTAACGAATAAAATAGAGGGTCAGAACTCCCTGCACCGTATAAAAGCCAAAACGCTCCCATAACTCCAACATGAAAATCATGTGAAATGCGCGCGGTTGCTCACGAAAAGGGGCAGCATGATTTTATTCCTTGGGAGGGTAAATTTTTAAAGTAAAGGAATTTCTTATTTTTTGCAATGAGCTTTTAAATAGGCTCTAAGGACTTTCCTGTTCCGTATTAATCTCCCTATCGTCCTCCTCTTTCACCTCTTTTCTGCCATTAGGAGTAGGCTTGGTAAAAAGATGAGACACTCTTTTTGCATCCTTTTCTTTTTCTTCCGCAGAAGGCTCGTCTACAGAGAATGACTTGTCAACAGCAGCATTTTCCTTCTTCAACCCTGCCAATGCGCCAGCTGTTGAATCATGCCTATGTTCTGCGATGCTTTTTTTAGGGTCCGGTAAACATTCTTCCTTATCAGCAACAACTGTATCGTTTTTAACTGCCTCTGCATTGAGTCCTAAAGATGAAGCCTGTTGCTTTTCTTTAGTATCAGTCAGGATATTCTCATTCGCCAGACTTTCACTGGTAACATAAGATCCAAAAACACTCTTAGCCTTGCTGATAAGCCAATTCCCTAAAAGCATGACGACAGGAGCGGTGAGTCTGGCGACCAAATAGACACCACCTGCGACTGCAACACCGGTTAATATTCCTAAACCGACCATCGGAAAAAACAAGGACAGAGACAAACCAATAATGGTAAGGGAGGACAAGCACACTCCAAGTCCTTTATCTACAACTTGCATTATGCCCACTTGAGCCATTTTTTGTTCTATATGTAATTCTCTGTTTTTTAATATTTCCAACGTGGCGTGTTGTGCGTCATAACGTTCACGTAATATTGTGATTTTCTGATAAATTTTTATAATCTCATCTTCTTCGGTCGCTTTGCTTAAGCGTTCTTCTAAATCCTTTGCCTCTTGCTGAATTAACCGCATTTCATCTTCTTCAATCTTTATAATTTTTTTTATTTCTCTATTTTTCTTACCTAATTGATAGCGTTCATACAGGGTTTTACCCAACAAAAATACGCCCACAGAAAGACCAATACCGGCGCCCACGAAACCAATCACTGTTGCCGCAGCAGGAACAGTCAATGCGATGATTGAAAGGGTTAATAAGAGACCCGAATACGCCCATCTGGCATTATTATCCAGAGTAAGTGGAACTTTCTCATTTAAAATGTAAGCCGCAAGGTAAATAATGGGGATACGAACAAAATCAAAGGCAGCCATGGCAACTGAACCAAAATGAAATGCGTGACCTATGGTTTGACTGCCTGGAGTTTCCTGTAAACTGTCCTGTAAACTACTAATCCGATCGCCTATCTTGACAATCGCATCACCAGTGTCATCGACGCTTTGTAAAAAATTGGATAGCCAGGGGATTCTTCTAGCGGCAATTTTTAATAAAGAGCGTTGACTTAAGGCGATTAATTTATAATCTACAGTTTTCTGCATCATGTTCAATTGCCCTAAAGCATGGTCTTTATCCAGTGTTGCATTCATATCATCTTTATCAGAGGCCATTTTTGCTACCCGAAAAAAGAGTGGATACTATAAATATATCAATAAAATATTAAGAAAATATGATGCACCTATTGTTTTCTTGCTAATTAGCCCTATATTCAACTATATTTCCTAATATAGGCAATAAGAATAAGTCATCATGGTAAAAAAAGCTCTATATCTGGCAGGTGGTGGTGCACGAGGCGCGTATCAGGCGGGGGTTTTAAAAGCAATTGGTCATATTTTACAAACAAAAACCCTTCCTTTTGATATGGTTAGCGGTGTAAGTGTGGGCAGTATTAATGCCGCCATACTTGCGGAGAATGCTGATGATTTTCCTTTAGCTCTGGATAAATTGGAATCCATATGGGGAGAAATTCATTGCCAACAAATTTATAAAGCAAGCAATTATGAGTTAGGCAAGTCAGTGATGCGAAATTTAAGCACCTTAATTATTAAACAACGACAATCAGGACATTTGCTTGATACCTCTCCTCTCAAACAATTTATTGATGAAACCATTGATTTTTCGCGTATTGAACAAAATATAAATGCAGGCTACTTGAATACTCTGGAAGTAATCAGTCTTTGTTATGAAACCCATCAGACTATTTCTTTCTATAATCACAACCATTCTGAATTTCAAGATTGGAACTACCCACGCCATGGCAGTCAACGCGCCAATATCAGCGCGGAACATATTTTAGCATCCAGTGCCCTACCCCTATTCTTCCCGACCATTACCGTGGACGGTTTTCATTATGGAGATGGCAGTATTGGATTGGTCGCTCCTCTGCGAGGAGCTATACGTTTTGAAGTGGATAAAATTCTAATTTTGGGAACACGTGAACTGCCAGAGTTTACTGATTCTGAAATGCTAAGGAATGGCGAAGTTCCCTTTGCCAGCATTTTAGGTAATATGTTGAATGGATTATTTTTAGATAATCTTGATAGAGACATTGAAATGGTTAATCGCATGAACGAAATAGCCACCCTTCTTTCAATGTGGAAAAAACGCCGTTCTCCTTGGCGCCCTATCTCGACACTCCATTTACGCCCTAGTCGAGACATGGCATTTCTGGCTCAAAATCATTATAAAACGATGTCGGCTTTGCTAAGGTATTTATTAAATATCCTCGGAGCTAAAAGCCATTCTGGTGATCTATTGAGCTTTTTATTATTTGAAAAAGAATTTACTCGAGAACTTCTCGAGCTGGGTTTTCAAGACACCATCGCCAATGCCAAAGAAGTGACTGCTTTTTTTGCCTAATGTTGCCGTAGCAAGCTTAATACAGGCTCTGTTTCAGGCATCACTGCATTCCAGATGAAAAAAGCCTCGGCAGCTTGCTCAACCAACATCCCGATGCCATCAACAGCATCACATCCCCAGTTTTTAGCATAATGAACAAAGGGAGTTGGTTCTTTTTGCTTATAAGCCAAGTCATAGCATACTGGTTTTTGAGACATCACGTTTTCAGGTACAGAAACAGTTTTTCCTGCCAAACTAGCGGAAGTAGCATTGATTATCAAATCAAAACTCCCTGTTACCTTATCAAGTTCAGAACATCTAACCAGGGGAAAATCACGTTGAAGCTCGATGACCTTTTCTACAGTTCGATTGGCAACCGTCAAGGTATGGGGATTAGCCCCCAGTAAGGGATGGATAATTCCCCGCGCCGCGCCACCAGCACCTAATATCAGAATGTTTTTCCCCTGTAGTTCAATGTAGCGAGTCAAATCACGAATTAATCCTATGCCATCTGTATTATCAGCATGCAATTGATTCTCTTGCAGCCACAAAGTATTAGCGGCTCCTGCTAATTGACAGCGAAGCGTACTCTTTTGAGCCATAGCAAAGGCTCTTTGTTTAAAGGGCAAAGTCACATTAAGCCCCTTGCCATCGCGGATAAAAAAATCAGATACTTGCTGTTCAAAGTGTTGCTCATCACCCTTAATTTTTTCATACGTTAATTCAATATTCATTTGATGAGCGAAATGCTGATGAATAACAGGAGATAAACTATGGGTAATTGGATTACCAATCACTGCAAATCGCTTCGACATTGTATGTTCCTCTATTTTTTTGGTTTAGTGGGGTGCCTTATTAGCAATACAATACAGGCAGCCAATTTATCGATTAACGTTTATCTCAAATTAAAGCCTGGCAATCAAGTTGCCCCCCTTATCAAGGATTTTAATCAATTTTTGCAGCAACGAGGGCTCTTCCATGCGTATCACATTACTCCTTTTATCGATCAGTATCCGCTCCACATCACTCTGTATCTATCCACATATGAAGAAAAACAGCTGGCGAAGATTATCAAGCAGACCCAATGGTTAGCCAAAAAACAAAAACGAATACCCATATCCACTTGTCAATTTATGGCCAGCCCTAGTGGTTATGTCATGTTATCAGTAAAGCGTACCAGGCAATTACAAGAATTAAGCAATCAAACATTAACTTCGCTGGCTGCATTACGCGATACCACGGCATCAATTCCAGATTGGGCCGCTGAAGATACAGAAAGACGCAAGCTTTTTACCCAATGGGGTAGTACTAGCGTAATGAATTTTTTCCAACCCCATTTTTCTCTTTTTGATCCGGAGTCTCTAACTGCAGAGCAGCGAATCCCTTTATATAAAAAACTGGAACAGTTAATCGAGCAATATAGCAAAACGCATCAACTTGAAGTGCAAGCAGTGGCCTACGCTATAGGGATTGGTATTGCCGATAAACAGGGACAAATTGTAAAAGAGCTAGGCGCCTTTGCATTAAATGGAGCTCCCTAGTCCTCGAAAGAAGTCTAATAGCTGAATGCTTATAAAGAAGAAGTGAACTGTCCCTGCTCTTCCATTACTTTTAAACTTTTACCCGAAGACCCCTCCGCCTCTGTTTTTCTTTTATTAACGACCACTTCATCTTTTCTCGCCCAATTATAATCAAGATATGCTCCCAATCTCCTCTCTTCTACATCGCGCACACCAGTGCAGCCAGCCCAGAAAACCACCCGCCCTTTGACCTGTTGCAAAACGGTGGCCAAAGAAAAATAGTTCTTATTCTTGGGATCAGACTGCAGATCATATAATACTCTACCAGTCAGCGGTTCTATGACTCTAGGTTTTGGTAATGAATGGTCATCATCGACAAGACACAAGTTAGGAAGCTTTTGCGGTGTTTGTCGATTAAAAAATGTTGGGTAAGGATTAATACTAGGCTCTTCTTCGGAGTTTTCTTTTTTTATCACCGCAACATTATTGGGATCAAATAAGTCGTTTTCGATATCTACAGCTAAATTATCACTCAGCCCCCCACCTTCCCCAGAGACCAACATTACTGTGGAATCCACTGCTTCTAAATCTACGTATCCATCCTTTAGATACCAAACGCCATGCCCAGAACAAACCGCAGATGTCTGTACCACTCCGGTATCGATGGCAGTTAATAATGTTTTCAAAAAAGGTAATTTTTCCATATCTTTTTTCAAAACCAGCAAATCCTGTTTTACTGATTTCTTGACCAAAGTCGACGCAAGTGCTGTATTAAGCACACGATAAGTTTCTAATATTTGCCAGCTGACTAATGTGTCATAATTATATCGGTTAGGGCATTTAATAAATATGGCAGCAATTTTTCTGCTGTAATAAGCCAGAGACCTATCTTGTTCTAATAGCACATGGGAAAAATTAACCTCCTTAGAGTGCATGTATCTAAGGATTTTTTTTTGGCCTAATGCCTTTTCAAATAAGGCCAATAAAGTATGTGGGGATTCATTTAGTCTCATTATTCGACATGCCATTTATTTTACATGCCGCGCATTATATGTTCTTATTATTAAGAGACTATTAATACTGCCAACAATTTTACCAATGACAACACATTGCTCAGCAATTTATCAAGCTCATCGATAAAAAATAGAATGGAACTTTTGTGTATTAAAATCTATTTAAGGAACATCTGTCGACAATTAAATCCGCTGCATGCTATTTGGATTCAATGGCACGTAACTTAAGGGAATTTAGGATGACCTAGCCTGGGTGCAGAGCCGGGTAACCCGCGAGCTGTGGCAGGAACCCCCGGGGTACGCTGCCGCCGCACCCAGGCTACGTCTTTAATATATTTCAGAAATTATCTTAAGTAAGTGCCACTCTTCTGATTCAACTGTCGAACGCAAACTTTATTCCATCTGACCAGCTAAACTTTTCGAGACTACTTCTCTTAAATCCCGAGATAATTTCAGTTTGGCAAGCTGCTCCAGCTGTTGTTTCATTAAAGCTTGCCGAGGCTTGTCATAACTTTGCCAACGAGTAAACGGGGTTGCCAGGCGTGCGGCAATTTGTGAATTCAATTTATCAACCTTAGCCAACATCTCACCCAAGAATACATAACCGCTTCCATCAATGGCATGAAAGTTACGGGGATTAGCCAGACAAAAAGCCCCTACAATGGCACGAACCTTATTGGGATTTTTGATATTAAATGCCGGGTGCTGTAATAGTTGTTTCACCTGGGTTAACGTTCCTGGCAATTCCGAGGCAGCCTGGATGGCAAACCACTTATCAACTACTAACTCTTCTTTAGACCATTGCTTATAAAAATCATCAATTGCCTGGGTCCGACTGGCACTATCGGAACAATTAACCAATAAGCCAAAACTGGCGAGCTGATCTGTCATTGTTCGTCCAGCGGCAAATTGTTGCTTGCAGGTATCCAAAGTTGCAGCCTCATTGGCTTTCATCATCAAGCACAGACATACGTTGCGCAACTCTCGATGTTCATAATCTTGATAGTTCTTAATATGACTCTCTTCTTGCCATAGTTTTTTATACACTTGAGCCAATTCTGAAAACAAATTCAACCCCAACTGCTCACGAAAATAATCCCGCACTGCTTCAACGCGCGCCACATCCACTAAATCAATAGTTGCCGCTACCTCTTCAAAACCGGGGGGAGAAAGCAATTCAGCACGTAAATCAGTATCTAAAGAGTCATCAAGCAACACGTGTTTGAAAGCGGCAATCAGTGCTTCTGGAATCTGCCAATCGTCAGCAGATGATTTTAAACAATCGGTTAAACAGTTCAGCACCAGGCGCTGCGCGGCATCCCATTTAGCATAGCCGTCCGTTTCATAGCGTAATAAAAATAATAACTCCTCCTGACTGAGCTCATCTTTGATGCGAACTGGGGCGGAAAACTCTCGTAATACAGAAACAACTGGCTTTTCGCTTAGCCCTGCAAAAACGAAGTCTTGCTCACTTTCTTTAAGCTCCAAAATGTCTTTATCAATGGGCAGCATTTGGCCTTTAGAGTTAAACAACGCAATGCGAATAGGAATATGGAATGGTTTTTTATCCTGACCATCAGGAGTCATAGGACAACTTTGTTGCAAAGTCAGTGTCAATCGTCCTTGTGAATAGGCGCTTTTAACTTGAACCGCGGGAGTTCCGGCTTGACTATACCACAGTTTAAACTGGGTGAGATCCACGCCATTGGCATCCTCCATAGCCGCTACGAAATCATCTATAGTTACCGCTTGACCATCATGGCGTTCAAAATATAAGTCCATACCTCGCCTGAATCCTTCTTTACCCAGCAACGTATGTTGCATGCGAATAACTTCTGCTCCTTTGCTATAAATGGTCGCAGTATAAAAATTATTAATTTCCTGATAAGACTCAGGTCTTACTGGATGAGCCATTGCTCCAGAGTCCTCTGGAAATTGCGAGCTGCGCAATCCGTCAACATCGACAATGCGAAAGACATCCCGTGAGTTCATGTCTCGAGAAAACTCCTGATCACGAAATACGGTCAATCCCTCTTTCAAACTTAATTGAAACCAATCGCGACAGGTTACTCTGTTGCCTGTCCAATTATGGAAATACTCATGGGCTACCACGCTCTCAACCCCTACAAAATCAGCATCGGTCGCTGTATCGGGACGAGCAAGAATGTATTTGGAATTAAAAATATTTAGTCCTTTGTTTTCCATAGCCCCCATATTAAAATCACTGACCGCCACTATCATAAAAATATCCAAATCATATTCTCGGCCATAAACCTCTTCATCCCAACGCATGGCCTTTTTCAATGACTCCATGGCATAAGCACATTTGTCTTCATTTCCAGGTTCAACATAAATTCGCAAAGCAACAGTCCGTCCGGAGCAGGTAGTAAACTCATCACTCACACAAGCCAAATCACCAGCGACTAAAGCAAACAAATACGAAGGTTTTTTAAAAGGGTCCTGCCACACAACCCAGTGACGACCGTCAGGAGTTGCGCCTGAGTCGATTAAATTTCCATTAGATAAAAGAACCGGGTAGTGTTTTTTTTCAGCAGAAATACGCGTGGTATAGGTTCCTAATACATCGGGCCTATCGAGAAAATAAGTAATTCGTCTAAACCCTTCTGCTTCACATTGAGTACAAAATAAATGATTGGAACGGTAAAGGCCTGATAATTCAGTATTATCTTGTGGGCGAATGCGGGTGACTATATCCAGTGTCATTGCATCAGGGCAGTGTTCTATAATGAGATCATCCTCTTCCAGTTTGTATGCGGAAGGCTCTAATTTCAAACCATTCATATGCACGCTGACCAGCTCTAACTCATCGCCATATAAATGCAAAGCCCCTTCATGCTGACGAATTAATTTAATTTTACTGCTCACCAAAGCATGGTCATCATACAAATCAAAACTTAAATCGACGGTATCCACGCTAAACGAAGGAGGTTGGTAATTTTTCAAGTAAATGGTGGTGTCTGGCATAATCGATGCATTCCTTAAAAAAACAATTAAATTGATTGAGTTAATTATAAAAATTAATTTGTGAAGATACTATTTAGCTACTAGTTTAGCTACTATACTAAGAATAACAAATACAAAAAAAGAATCACGTTATATCCTTACTCAGGGATAAGTAAAAGGGGATGGCACATGAATACACAAGATTTTTTAACCAGTTATACCAAACGCTTTGTGGATAACAAAGAAGAAGATTTGAGTTTGGATGAGTATCTGGAGTTATGTAAAACGGACCCTTCAGCTTATGCTAATCCAGCAGAACGCCTGTTAATGGCCATAGGCGAACCTGAAATGATTGATACGCGCCACGACCCGGTTTTGTCTCGTATCTTTTCCAATAAAGTCATTCAGCACTACCCTGTATTCAAAGACTTTTATGGCATGGAAGAGCCCATTGAACAAATCGTCGGATTTTTAAAACATGCCGCTCAGGGATTAGAAGAAACAAAACAAGTACTTTACCTCTTAGGTCCCGTGGGCGGTGGTAAATCTTCAGTGGCAGAGAAATTAAAAGACCTAATGGAAAAAGTTCCTTTCTATGCCATCAAGGGGTCTCCGGTATTTGAATCGCCATTGTCTTTGTTTAATCCCGCAGAAGATGGTGAGCTGCTCCTTGAGCGTTTTGGCATCCCCACGCGCTACTTACGTTATTTAATGTCGCCATGGGCAGTAAAACGATTACAAGAATTCAACGGTGATATCAGCAAATTTAGGGTAATCAAGATCAAACCCTCTCGCTTAAAACAAGTTGCTATTGCAAAGACGGAGCCTGGCGATGAGAACAATCAGGATATTTCTTCTCTGGTAGGTAAGGTGGATATTCGTAAACTGGAGGAGTATTCGCAAGACGATCCAGATGCCTATAGCTTTTCAGGTGGTCTGTGTCGAGCCAACCGCGGCCTTTTAGAATTTGTTGAAATGTTTAAAGCACCGATTAAGGTACTTCATCCATTATTAACCGCCACTCAGGAAGGCAATTATAATGCGACGGAAGGATTATCGGCCATCCCATTTGAGGGAATCATCTTAGCTCACTCCAATGAATCAGAATGGCAAACATTCCGCAACAATAAGAATAATGAAGCCTTTATCGATAGGATAAACATAGTAAAAGTTCCCTACTGTCTGCGCGTTTCTGAAGAGTTAAAAATTTATCAAAAATTGATCGACAATAGCTCTTTAGCTAAAGCTCAGTGTGCCCCAGGAACCCTCGATATGCTGGCGCAATTTTCAGTATTAACGCGTTTAAAAGAACCGCAAAATTCAAGTATTTATTCTAAAATGCGCGTTTACAATGGTGAAAGCTTAAAAGATACCGACCCTAAAGCCAAATCTTATCAAGAATATCGGGACTTTGCGGGTGTTGATGAAGGAATGAGCGGCGTATCAACTCGTTTTGCCTTTAAAATTCTCTCCAAAGTATTCAACTTTGACCACAGTGAAATTGCAGCGAACCCTGTTCATCTGATGTATGTTCTGGAACGACAAATTGAACAAGAACAATTTCCTCAGGAATTACAGGAAAATTACCTGGCTTTTATCAAAGAGTACTTATCAACAAAATATGTTGAGTTTATTGGCAAGGAAATTCAAACCGCTTATTTGGAATCCTATTCTGAATATGGACAAAATATTTTTGACCGTTACATTACTTATGCCGATTTCTGGATACAGGATCAAGATTATCGTGATCCGGATACTGGTGAAATTTTTGACCGCGGCTTGTTAAATCTGGAGCTGGAAAAAATAGAAAAACCGGCAGGGATCTCTAATCCTAAAGATTTCCGTAATGAAGTAGTTAATTTTGTCTTACGTGCCAGAGCAAATAACAGAGGCAAAAATCCAGTTTGGAATAGCTATGAAAAACTAAAATCTGTCATTGAGAAAAAAATGTTTACCAATACCGAAGATTTATTACCGGTTATTTCTTTCAATGCAAAAGCATCTGAAGATGATAAGAAAAAACACGAGGAATTTATCTCGCGGATGGTAGAAAAAGGCTACACACGCAAACAAGTTCGGTTACTTTGTGAATGGTACTTGCGAGTACGTAAATCGCAATAATGTTGTAACCCCTAAGGTGTTATGAGAAAACAGTCAGGGTTGACGTCTCTTGCTTAAAAGACGATAACAAACGTGATGACTCACACAACCCTGACCAAAATAAACCTTACCCTGTGCAAGGTGTGGAGCGAACAATTATGTCGCAATTAATAGATAGACGACAAAATGCAGGTAAAAAAAGTACGGTTAATCGCCAACGCTTTCTTCGCCGCTATAAAAATCAAATCAAACGTGCCGTCTCTGATGCAGTAGGTAAACGCAGTATTACCGAAATTGATCAAGGCGAACAAATCACTATTCCAGCAAAGGATATTTCTGAACCGCGATTTCATCGAGGCCAGGGAGGGCATGTTGAACGGATATTACCAGGAAATGATAACTTCATTACTGGCGACCGAGTAAGAAGACCTAGTGGCGGCGGTGCGGGAGGAGATGGAGATAGTGCCAGCGATAGTGGTGAAGGTGAAGATAATTTTGTTTTTGAACTATCGCGAGAAGAATTTTTAGAGCTCTATTTTGAAGACTTGGAGTTGCCCGATTTAGTTAAAAAAGAATTAGCACGCCTCAGTACTTATAAAACCGTCAGGGCAGGAGTATCCACCAGTGGTATTCCCAATAACATTAATGTATTACGTTCAATGAAACAAGCCACCGGACGTCGAGTCGCATTGGCTTCACCCTATAAAAAACAATTAAAAGAAATTGAGGATGAATTAGAGCGCCTCGTGCGTTCCCCGGATCCGGACAAGGCCATTATTTTAAAATTGCAAACAGAAATTGAACTTTTAAAAAAGAAAATTCAGACTGTTCCTTTTATAGATACGATAGACCTGCGTTATAATCATCGCGTACGCATTTCAGCACCTTCAACCCAGGCCGTTATGTTCTGTGTGATGGATGTCTCCGGCTCTATGGATGAAGCCAAAAAAGACATTGCCAAACGCTTTTTTATTTTACTTTATATGTTTCTCACCAAAAATTACGAAAAAATTGAATTAGTTTTTATTCGTCATCATACCTCGGCTAAAGAAGTAAATGAGGAAGAGTTTTTTTATTCTCGAGAAACTGGTGGTACCGTAGTTTCAAGTGCCCTGGAGTTATTGAATGCGGTTATAGAAGCTCGCTACCCGCCCCAGGCGTGGAATATCTATGTCGCTCAAGCCTCTGATGGCGATAATTGGAATGCAGACTCCCCCTATTGTCAGGAGTTGCTCCAGGAAAAAATTATGCCCTTACTGCAATATTTTGCCTACATAGAAATCATGCCGCGTCATCATCAAAGCTTATGGGAAGTGTATCAACAAATAAAAGAACATCACCCCAACTTTGCTATGGAAAACATCGATACAGTAGCCGATATTTATCCGGTATTTCGCGAATTGTTTAAAAGGAAAACCGTATGAAAAAAAAGCCTTTATCAACTGGCGCAGAATGGACTTTCGAGTTAATCCAGGCTTATGACCGCGAAATATCCCGCATTGCCAAAAGTTTTAAACTCGACACCTACCCCAATCAAATTGAGGTCATTACAGCAGAACAAATGATGGATGCCTATGCATCCGTCGGAATGCCTATAGGCTATCATCATTGGTCTTTTGGTAAGCATTTTGTTGGGGTTGAAAAAAGCTATAAAAGAGGACAAATGGGCTTGGCTTATGAATTAGTAATTAATTCAAATCCCTGCATTTCCTACTTAATGGAAGAAAATACCATGGCCATGCAAGCCCTGGTTATAGCTCATGCCTGTTATGGCCATAATTCTTTTTTTAAAAACAATTACTTATTTAAAATGTGGACCTCCGCTGATGCAATTATTGACTATTTGGTTTTTGCTAAAAAATACATCAGTGACTGCGAACAACGCTATGGTATTGATGAAGTGGAAACCGTGCTTGATGCCTGTCATGCCCTAATGAATTATGGAGTAGATCGATACAAGCACCCTGCCGCTCTGTCCATCCAGGAAGAAAAAATAAGGCAACAAAACCGGGAAATTTATTTACAATCCCAAATCAATGAATTATGGCGAACCATACCCCATAGCAAACCGGAAGATGAAAACAAACAAAAGCAGCGTTTTCCAGCAGAGCCTCAGGAAAATATTTTATATTTTATTGAAAAAAATGCGCCCCTGTTAGAACATTGGCAACGAGAAATCGTCCGTATAGTAAGAAAAATTGCCCAATATTTTTACCCTCAAGGTCAAACCAAAGTAATGAATGAGGGCTGGGCGTGTTTTTGGCATTATACTATTTTACATGCCTTATACGACGAAGGTTTGGTCACTGATGAATTTATGTTGGAAATTCTGCAAAATCATACCAACGTGATCATGCAGGTCCCCTACAATAGCCCCTATTATAATGGTATTAATCCCTACACCCTGGGCTATCATATGATGCAAGACATCAAGCGAATTTGCGAAAATCCTACCGATGAAGACAAGCAATGGTTTCCCTATTTAGCAAATACAGATTGGTTGACCAGTCTGGACACTGCAATGCGCAATTACAAGGATGAAAGTTTCATTGCCCAATATTTATCTCCTAAATTAATACGAGATTTAAAATTATTCCATATAATAGACGATGATCGGAGCCCAGAATTATATATTAATGCCATTCATGACGAGTTTGGATACCAACAAATAAGAGAAGCGTTATCCAGGCAATATAATTTAGGTTATTTGGAACCGGATATTCAGGTTTATTCAGTGGATTTACAAGGAGATCGCTCCCTCACCCTACGATACACGCAACAAAATCGCGTACCACTAGGGGATACAACTGCGGATGTGTTGAAACATCTTCATACTTTATGGAAGTTTCCCGTTATCTTACAAGCGGTAGATACAGAAAATAAGATTACCGCAGAATTTATTTGCCCGCCATTACCTGGTAATAAAACGGGCGAGAGTGAACTGTAGAAATTCTAGCCAGCCCCTCTTTAACCGGACCTGGCTACAAGCCTATGCTATTAAGCCCATCCACAAGACGCTCAAACTTCTCTTTATCACTATCCTCACCAGTTAATTCATTTAAACTATTCCTACTTGGATTAAACATGGTGAAGTATGTTGGCGTCTCTTTACCTGTTATCAATGGAGACTCTTCTGTTAATGGGAGCTCGTTAGCCTTACATTTTTTGTCAAACATATCTTAACTCTCTATCTAGATTTTATAAAAAAATGGAACCAGTAATGTTAATCAATTAACACTGGCCTAATAATAGCAAACTTTCTGAACCACGCCATATATTTTTTACACAGCATGCTCATTTATAATCAATGATGAGCTAAAAATCACATAAGCGTAAATTTTTTTCTCTTACTCGAGTAACCAAGATGTTTGGTTTGCTAAGCTTAAGAAAGAAAGGTGGTATAGGTACAGGCAAATTCATACAAGGCCTGATTATGTTGCTTCAGAATCAAGACCATACCCAGAAGTACCTTTGAGACGGCCTTGATCCTGATTCAACTGAAAGAATTTATATTGCTAAATCAATTATAACTAGGTGAAGGAGACACTTCTTCTGTTTCAGCATTTGAATGGGGTAACACAGATTTTATTCCGCTACCAATCAAATCAACCAAGTTAATAAATGGACTTACAACGGCAACAACTAGCAGATATACTGAACCTTTCAATGAGTCACCAGCCTCTTTAATATTTTCTTTTGCACTTGCCGTGTTTAAAAGTAGTAAACTTCCTATTGCTTTTAATACTTCAAATCCTGCTTTTAAAGCAAAAAATGCCGAAAAGCCGGTGAAAATTAGTGGAGCAGTAATAACAGAGGCAGTCCTGTAAAGAAAATCTGCTGGAGATTGATAAGGTTTAAAAAAAACGGAGCTTACCGCTTGATTGCTTCTAGCTGTTGCTCCTGCTCTAGCAGTGGTTCCCGCAAGCTTAAGGATGATATGTGTCATGTAGTAGCCCTTTTATAGTTCAAATCGCGTTTATTATAATCGATATTTATTAAGGTTTTATTAAATGGAGAAAGAATCAAGACTAAAACTAAGAATAAACAACTTAAAATAGCTTCTTTCTTTACTATTTAAATTGAAAGCCAGTTAAATCTGCCCCTATTTCTAAGGGAATGGCCGGTTCTAATTCTACTTTATCATTCTCAGCAGTATTTATTTTTATCCGACCAATTTCAGTTTCAATTTTATTGCGCTCCAACTTAATCAAAAGAACGCCTTCTTGATTAACTGGAATAAAATTCTTTGCCCCATCAGCAATAATAAGTTGAATACATAATGTTTTTTTAAGAGAAAATAACGACCCATAAACACTATCCAAACAAATCTCAACCCCAATTTTGCAACCTAAAAAATCTTTAATCGGATCATCATATTGGCCTGATTTAAAATAAACGCGCCGTAAATCCATAAAATTTAAAAAACCTTCATCGGTGTAATCAAAATCATAACTGGTATGAGGATGTTTTTTTTTGTACTTTTGTACCTCTCCCTGATAGAAAAAATAAGCGGTATTACGATAATAAGGATGGGGATCAGACTTAGCATTCTTATACCAACAAATAGTTCCGGGAACAATGAGCATGTCCGTGCCAATCGATAATTCTTTTAATTTATTTTTAAATTCATTTTTTTGTTGCTGGGTATAATATCTTCTATAACAAAGCTCTGAAAGATCCTTGAATAGGTACTCAGGAGCTACAAACAATGCAGAAGGCGGTGATGGGGGCAAGGGTATCGCGTTTGCTGAGGCGGCAGTTGAGGTCTTGTCTTTTAATGCGCGACTAAAACTATTTATTTTATTCTTAACCCAGAACCTGGCCGACTTTTTGCCGTTACCATGACTGTTTTTAATCTGCTGCTCGGTGTCCGAAATTACCTCTTGCTGCATGCTTTTTTTAGCAAGAAGAATCTGCTCCTCCAAGATCTTTAAGCGTTTTTCAAAAGGAAAAGAATAAAAATCATCATTGGGTTGAAAAGCAAATACCCTAATATTTAATGGATTAGCTATTTTATCCTGATTTGCATCCTGCTCTGCAGAAATATGTTGGGCCAACATAAAAAATCAATTGCCAAATAAATTCATTGTAAACAACATCACTGATAAAGCAAATTGAACGTCTTTACAAGAAATGTAAATTGCACTGTTTATAACAAATTACAGGAACTAGACTTAACCATGGGAGCATGCAAATCCTTATATATTTCGGTTACATTTATCAATAAAGAATTAGCGGCCAAACTCAATTTATTTTTTTCATCAAAAGTACACAAATGATTGTTTAGCAACGCCACGCAGGCTTCATAGTCATCACTGAGAAGAACGCCCTCATCAGTAGGACCTTGATTTTGAAGAACAACAGGCTGCTCCATAATATGTAAGAGTACTTGTCCAAAATGTCGTGGCTCCTGCACATTAGAAAAAATTAACAGGGCTCGTTGATGCATTAAAAACCGAGGGTCATTAAAAAGTTCTGCTATTAAATTTAATAATGGCTGAACTTGATCGAATTTCGTGTTAGTAAACCATGCTTTACTATTTATCCCTATGACAGTTTCTTTTCTTTTGCTCAAACTGATTTGCCACTCTTGTAATTTAAGAATTAGCGGATCATCAGAAAGAAAAATACCCTGTTGAGCTTGCGTTTCCTTAACCAGATCAATTAACTCATCTAATGAAATATCTTTTTGCAAATGATTCAACATCTTTTGAGCTGTGGATCTAAGTTTATTATCTTTATTCTTTATATAAGATTTAAGCCAAGCAGCGTACGATTCAATTATTGAGTTTTGCATCTATATACTCTGAAAAATAAAAAATGACAAATATTATATCACAAAGACAATATATTGCACAATGCGAGATATAATTGTTAACTTAACGAGTTATATAAGAAAAATCTGCCCTGGATTGGAAATGATCCAAGGCAATATGAAGAAAATTATTCAGAGGCTAATTCCATTGCAAAAGCCAAAGCTAACTTGGAAAAGTTAGTCATATGCTCCAGGCTTAACAGATCCATAGTATCAGAAGAGCTGTGAATATAAGGGTTATGATCTTCAAAGTTAGATTCACATGGGAAAGCAGCAGGAATTCCTTCCTCTGTCCAGGAGGCATGGTCACTGCAACCATATCCGCAACGGGAATAATCAACCGGTACATGAATATAAGTATCAATTAATTTTGCTACATAATTACTCAAACCTTTATGCGTATAATCGGTAAATACCCACATAGTAGGATCTTTGGGATCAACACGATAGCCGGTCATGTCAAACTGTATCGCGGCTTTAACTGGAATGGAGTGCTCAACAAAATGTTGCACCACATATTGAGAGCCCACTAAACCACGCTCTTCAGCAGCATACCAAATAATATAAATAGGACGCTTAAAAGTTGTTTGAGAGGCTAATAAAACCCGTGCTGCTTCCATAATACTGGAGGAACCACTTCCATCATCACCAGCACCAGGCATACGACCATCCAGGGTATCCATGTGCGCGCCAATCACGATAGCAGGGGCTTTAATATCTTTACCAATAACGGTCACTAATGAAGGTTGTTTATACCATCCTGTGTCCACCAAAAAAGTTGCAGTATCGTCACGACCATACTCAATCGCCATGGCTTCAAAGGTCGATTTCAGCCAATGAGCGGTTTCAACTCCCGTATTTTTAGTTGCGGAACGATTATGATACGTCGTTAAATGAGTTAAAGTTTGCCAAATATTATCCGCGACAACTTCTTTCAAAGCAGCATTTACTTCGTCCTGATGTTTAATCTCATAGACTTCAGCATTTAATTGGCTTGCTTTAAGAGATTTAGTACCGCTTTTTTTAAGTATGTTTTGTGCAGCTTGCTGCCTGGTCAGTAACGAGACACCTGATAATTTATGACTCACATTCACAAAATGGCCGCATTTAACTTGATCGGCTAAAACAGTCAGATTATCTACATCAGTCGAGGGCACATCGATGATTTTAAATTGCTTGTTTTCTGCCAGAATTTCATAAGATTTAGTGAGCTTGGCTGCCAGACACTGCGGTACCTGCAATTGTTCATGAACAGTGGGGCTTGCCGCAAAAGCTGAATTACCCGCAAGTATTAGACCCGCAGTAACACAGGTCATCCATTGATTTAAATGCATTTCCTCTCCTAAGTTATTTGCCATCATTAACGATCCTACATGATGAAGAAAATCATGCAAGCAAACTTTTCCAGAAAAAACAATTACCCTGATGTTCTATTTTTGCTCTTTTTGGTATTGATAATCATTTTCATTTAGAGTAAAGTTTTACTTCCAATATCAATGGGCAAATATACTACAATGAATACAAAAAACAAACCCATAACTCCTCAAAAGATTCTCTCTCACTTTACTGTTGGAATGCTTACCATAGGTGCCAGCCTGATTCTGGGCTGTTTAAGCTTAAGTGGAATGTATGCTCTATCACCATTCTTACCTTTCGCATTAGCCGCATTTGGCTTATCAGTTGCTTATGAAGGTGAAATTTATTTACAGAATATTAAAGGCGCATTAGAGAAACTGTTTAAAAGGAATTATCTTGAAAACTACATGGCCAAGGAATACTTATTGGAGAATTTTCCAGAAGACACTCATGATCCTGATTGCCCTCAGTTTTTCAAGGACTATAAAAAACAACTTAAATTATTAAGTGCCTTTGGTCATAAAGAATTAAATAAAGAAAGCAAAAACAAAAAAAAACAGATAGAAAAAAAACTACGGGACATGGAGAAATGGTTTGCCCTGCAATTATTTTCAGCTAAAAATAAAACAACCGGGGATGAATCCATTTATGCTCAGCAATTACAGTTCTGGCTTGAGCAACATGGGCAACAGGTGTGGCAAGAACGTATTAAGGCGCGCCGATCCAAGTTTAATATAGCAAAAGGATTTAGCCTTTTAGCCGGACTATTCATGGGGCTTGGCAGTACCTACCTTATTGTAGAAGCCTTTAGTGTTATCCCCTTTTTGGCCGTTATTCCCTTCGCCTTCTGGCCCATAATGATTGTCCCCATGGCTTTAATTGCGGGAGTTGCCTATGGCATGCTGACTTTCAATACCATTACAGACTTAATTAACAATAATACCGTCATTAAATGGTACAACAGATTACGGCATGACTTAAGTCAGGGATTAACCGTTCGCAATGTCTTTATGACAACGATGGCTGTTCTGCTTGTCGGATTAGCTATTGCGCTGACTATTTGTACCGCGGGCACCTGGTGGACAGTGGCTACTAATGCTCGCCCCCTGTTTGAGTGGATGAAGAGAATGCCCAGTTTTGTTATGGGAGTAATTAATCCAGTCATTACCGGTTTGTCCGCCATATTTTTTAATATTCAAAATACGGCTGAGTCCTTGGATTTGATAGATGAGGCAATCCAAGGTAATGAAAACATCTTCCAAAGAACTTATAGAGCAATAACAGAGAGCCTCGCTCATTTGCGGGCCACTGAAAATTGGCTCCAAATAGTAAACCCTTTTCGTCTTATTTTAAAACTAACCATCACGCCACTGCGTATCTTACTTTTTTTAGGGCACTTAATCAGTATTGCCGTGACCTCTGATCGCATGCCTGGAGTACCGCAAATAGTGGCCGTGCTAACGGCTATGATTAGTGAGGGATTTGAAGACGCGCCTTATTTTATAGGCCATGCTCATCCCGCCCACGACTCCCATCCTCATGATTTTCGAACGTTGTTGAAAGAACATCTGGATGGAGATGAGGGTCACACTCACGATGGCGATATCCCTACGTGGGTTCTGAAGACGATTACTTTACCGCTCTATGCACTGGCGGCACTCTGGGATTCCGGAGCCAGTACGCTCAACCGTTCTCAAGGCTATAAGCAAAAAGAAGAGTCCATACAAAGCCCCTATACTCATCAGCGACGAGTTCTTTCTCTGCAGGAGGCCTGGAATAAACAAAGAGGCATCAAAGAAGAAGAGCATGTTGAATTACCTTCTAAAGCAAAACATCCCTCAAAAGAGTGGTCAGTAGAACATGCTGTTTTTCTCATCGAAAAATATCAAACAAAACATTTTGAGAACATCCAGGTTGATCCTGAGTTGGCAGAGGAAAAAGTACGTGAACTGGATGTTTTAAAAAATAAAATACGAACAAGTACCTCAAGTGAAACATTAGCTGAAACGTTGGTTCAAGCCAGAAACCAACCGGTTTATAATCAACATCGGTGGTTTGCTCAAGCAGCAAAAACCAGCACTCAAATGTTTATTGAAGATTTGCCTGAACGCGTCAATGTAATGAGATAAGGGAAAACGTCATCCAGTGCGACGAAGCTCCCTCGTCGCAAGCTCCTCGGGATGACCGAAAGCGGCTTAAGTCAATGGATGAGGGGGTAACGAAGTGAAACCTGGGGTTCGAGCCTGCGGACTGCCACAGACTACTTTAGTATTTTTTCCTATTAATTCTGTTTCATTAGGCGGGTCAGCACACTTCCCGGACCAATTTCGATAAATTCAGACTCCCCTTTAGTTTTTAAATAACTAATGGTTTCCGCCCATCGTACCGAACTCGTCAATTGCTTTACTAAACATTCTTTAATGGTGTTTTGAATATAGGGCCGGGCGGTGACATTAGAGATGACCTCCGTATGCAGAGGCATGAATTCAAACGGGATGATGAATTGTTCAAATTCATTAGCCATTAATTGCATGTATCTCGAATGAAAAGCCCCACTCACTCGAAGTGGAATACACATAGACGCCTCTGTAGCCAGGATGTCCTGAGCTCGATTAATATCCTCTGCGACACCGGAAATAACCATTTGATTGCTTGAATTAAAATTCGCATAATCAATGGTATCTAATTCATTTTCCTGGAGTAACCCTTTAATTCGCTCCAGCGGTAAACCAATGACGGCCAACATTCCCCCGCCACGTACCTGAGCCATGAGTTCGCCACGTTTTTTAACCAGCTTTAAACCTGTAATAAAATCAAAAGCACCGGCAGCAAATAAAGCAGAATATTCCCCCAGACTGTGTCCGATACAATATTGTGGCTTTAAGGCGTCTCTGCTTTTGGCGAGAAAAGTGAGTGCTTCTATAATATACAAAGCAGGTTGGGTGAATTGGGTATTGCCTAATTGTTGTCCGGGATCATTAATGCATAACTCTTCTATAGAGTATCCGAGTACTTCATTGGCTTGTTTTACTTGTTGGGGGAATTGGCTAAATAAATCCCCCCCCATCCCTTTTACTTGAGAGCCTTGCCCAGGAAACATGTAAGTGGTCATAAATCCCTACGTCGCTAAATGAAATGTTCATCAGATTTTATTGGAATTATAGTATACAAAAAGGCCTAGCTTTGTCATTAAGGCATGAAGATATAATTTGTTGGAATAACGAGATTCATATTAAGTATCGTTCTAGTAATTTAAATGGTGTTAGGAATAAAACTATTACTCCTAATGTAGTGCAAGTATCTAATGAGCTAATGAAATTATACAGCACTTATGTGAGTACACTTGATCAAAATAAGCTCACCGAATATGTGTTTCTAAATCTTACAACATACGAAGCACCTCAGGATAAGTATTGTGATGAATATCATGAGCAATTTCTCATTACATTCGCTTTGACATTTTCCGGGGGTATTTGAAAGTTAGAAATTTGCTCAGGACGAGTACGTTTCATAATGGGGCTCATGCCCTTCATCAACAGTCTCATCCGGAATGTCAGGAATTAGAATATCGGCATTGTCTTTTTGTATTATTGACGGATTTGAGTTTTGAGGTGATGGATTGGCTTGTTCACTCGTCGTATTTTGTTGTGTATTGACTGGAGAAGCCATACCTTCATCACAGAAGCTTCTAAGTATTTTGGAATGAGAATCTGATTCAGGAATAATCATTGTGGGAATTTCATCGCACTCTCTTTGAAATCCCAGTTTTTCCTTAACGGACTCACCAAGGTCATGCAGTTTCTCTCTCAAATAATGATAAGGTCCAAGTAAACCGAAATGGTTATTATTTTGAGCTGTTCGGACAACGTCGAGCGTAGCCAAACTTCCTATTGATGCACCTGCTATTGATGCAGTTGTTAATCCTCCAATAGGGTCTAATCCTCCAATAGCTACCCCCACTACTACACCAATTGCCCCTCCGGCCAATGCACCAAAGCTGATGGGTATGGCCAGTTCCAGTTGTGAAATGACTGAATCTGATTCATACTTTCTTCCAGTCAATAGACTTCGCCATTTACCTGTCAGGGTGTTAGATTCCGTTAATTCGTTATTTTTATCTTCCTTCAATTGAGACACTGAAAAGAAAGTAAATGCATAATCAGGTAATCGTTGATTGTCGTATTGATTCATCAGTTTGTAGGCAGAGATAAACTGTTCTTTATTATCAAACAAAAATACACCATGATTTGCATCAGCATATCTGATTTTCTGATCGTCCTGAATGCTTAAATAGGTTCCATGTCTACCGTGCTTACATTGCAGAGTGACGGACAAATCCTCCCCTACATGTTCGGATGCAATTTTGTACAACTTCTCAGCTTGTTGCGTTAAAGAAGGACAGAAGGTCTTGGTGGTTAATCGAGTTGTTTTAATATACTTTTGATCTTTTTCTCGATTACTTTGATTTCTTTGATATTTATAAATTGCTTTATTAAATTCAATATGTTCTTTACCTTTGTTTTTATAAGGGCTTAAATCAGAATCCGCCATACTCATGGTTAAACCATAGCATCCCCCAAGGGAAGTACCCAGCTCTTTCATTTCTCCTTGAACGAGTTTATTAACTAGTAAGCGACTATTTAACAATGCCTTGTACTGTTCATTAATTTCGGACGGAGATTCTTTAAGGCGGTGAGTTTCGGAATCTGAATTAGGATCATCCGATTGATGGATTTGTTTTCGACCATCTTTGACGATTGTTAAATCTTTAATAATAAATCTAAATAATTTATTTAACCCAGGGTCACTACAGTTAGCTTTATAATCTCTTAAGCATTCAATTAAATCACCAAGATCCTTTTGTTTACTTTCGTTATAACCCTCTTGACCGATCGATTTTAACCTGGCTTTAACATCCTCTAGAAAGAGTCTCTCTTCATCTTCTAGGGGCCGAACAGGATTGTTAAGTGCCTGTTTTACTCGATCCGCACAACTATAAATGCTCATAATGAGGACTCCAGGAATGGCCTTAAATAAGGCCATATTGCATTATTATAACACAAAATTGTCGGGTGAGAACGATAGATACCTTATACGAATGAATTTCCAATTGGCTCCCACGGCCTACAGGCCTCGGCTGCCCGAGGAATCCAGTTGATGTTCAAAGCAACATCATAACGTGAATGCTTGCTTAATTTATTGATAAATTAAAGCAAACTCATAATATAGAGGTCCGGCCGGGATTCTGACGAAAAGGACCGCCTTGTGTTCATTATTAATTCAATTTGACTTCTTCCTTTAATTTCTCTCTATTCCCAGCGGCTAGATAAGCTTTTTTAATTCAGCCATTACCTCCATTAATGAGTTAAGCACCATAAACAAGTTGGTGTATCACGGTGCTAATAAGTATTAAATACAAATTGGTAGATTAATAATTAAACAAAAGCCACCGATTTTGTTTAATTACTTTTTGCATTAGAGTGTGAGATCCAGAGCATTAGGCCAAAAACGAGTCTGTTTCAATAAGACGATTAACTTAGCATGCTCTTCAATCCTGCCAAATGAGACTTGGCTAGATTTTTAGATTTTTCTTCGCAACGCTCGCCACTCTTACCAAACCATTCGAGGCTGTCTTGGGGTAGTTCTTCTAAAAATCTACTGGGCTGACAGTCCTGAAGTTCTCCTGCTCGACGTCGTTGCTTCGCCAGAGTAAAGCATAATCCTTTTTGTGCTCGAGTTACTCCTACATAGGCCAACCGCCGTTCCTCTTCAATTTGCTCCTCATCTATACTTACTCTGTGAGGCAATAATTCTTCCTCCATACCCACGAGATAAACATAGGGAAACTCTAATCCTTTTGATGCATGCAAAGTCATTAATTGAAGGGTTTCTGTATCCTGTTCGTCTGACTGCTCCAAGATATCAATTAAGATTAATTTATTGACCACATCAGCCAGTGTTTGCTCTGGTTTTTTAGTTAACAAACGCCCTACCCATTCAAGTAATTCCCAGACGTTATCCATCCTTTTTTGCGCTTTTGCCGGAGTATCAGTTTGCTCATAAATATAAGCCTCATAACCGCTGTCTTCGACCATTTGTCTCAAATGCTCCACTATAGAACCCGAAGCCAAGGACTTTTTAATTTCATCTATCCAACTTTTAAATGATTGCAACGCAGCACGCGGTTTGTCTGCAATGAGCTCGGTTAATGCCAAATGATCCGCACCGGCATAAAGACTTATTTCTCTGCTTTGCACATAACGTCCCAAGACATCAAGACTTGCATCACCTATACCTCGTTTGGGTGTATTGATAACCCGTAAAAATGCGGCATCATCTGCTTCATTACACAACAATTTTAAATAGGCAAATACATCTTTAACCTCTGCTTTGGCAAACCATGATTGCCCCCCACTGATGCGATAAGGAATACCGTAATGCCTTAATACTTTTTCAAATATTCGAGATTGATGATTTCCCCGGTACAAAATGGCGTAATCGCCATAATTCGTTCTGGCCCTCATTTTATGGCTAATTAAATCAGCGACCACGTGCTCTGCTTCATCATTTTCATCTTTACAACTAATAACCCGTAACAACTCCCCATGACCTAATTCGCTCCATAGTTTTTTTTCAAACAGATGCTCATTATGAGAGATTAAATGATTAGCCGCATGCAAAATTCTACTGGTCGAACGGTAGTTTTGTTCCAGTTTTATCACTTTTAATTGGGGGTAATCTTTTTGTAATTGCGCTAAATTTTCGGGCTTGGCGCCCCGCCAGGCATAAATTGACTGATCATCATCACCTACGACGGTAAAATGCGCGCGGACGCCAACCAGTTTTTTTACTAAAAGATACTGACTGGTATTGGAGTCCTGATACTCGTCTACTAGTAAATGACGAATTTTATTTTGCCAATATTCTAAAACCTCCGGGTGCTCACTTAACAAACTGACGGGAAGTCGAATCAGATCGTCAAAATCTACCGCATTATATGCTTTAAGTGCCTGTTGATAACGGGGATAGATTAATGCCGCTTCCTCAAATAAAGGAGCATCTGGCGCTTTTTTCAGTACTAATTCAGGGGATAAAAAATCATTTTTCCAACGTGAAATTTGCTGCTGAATTTGTAAAATAAAGTCGCGTTCATTGGCTTTATTAGCTGGAAGAAAACCACGCAAAACCTGCAAACAGTCTTCGCTGTCAAAAATGGAAAATCCCTTCTTTAAATTACATAAAGCCACATTACGTTTAATCATACTTAAACCTAAAGTATGAAAGGTGGCAACTTTCAAACCCCGGCGACTGGCGGCAGGTAAAAATGCTGCGATACGCGCACGCATTTCATTAGCGGCTTTGTTAGTAAAAGTAACGGCACATACAGATTGGGCAGCATAACCACAAGTATTAATTAAATAGCCAATTTTTTGCGTTATGACTCGAGTTTTACCGCTTCCAGCACCTGCCAGAACCAACAAAGGCCCATCTATATAATGTACTGCGGCCATTTGTTGGCTATTTAACATTCTTAATTCTCGTTCAAAAAAGGGGCATTATCGCCTACGCTCTCTTTTCTACGCAACTGTTAATTTATCGAGCGTTGTACGTCAAACTCTTCTTCATTATCGCATTCGATAAAATCAGGTTCTTTTTCAATCTCCTGGATATCTTCTATACCGAACAACACTTTATCTATTTTTTTAAATAGAGGAATAAGTATGCCTGAATTTTTCATGATAGTTCCTTTTTCTTTGGAGGGTTTTAAAAGGATAGTTCAAGAACTTTATTTCTCCAGTAAACAGATAAAATAAATTTAACCAAATTCTGCTGCAGAATAGAGTGCCCTACATAGAGCTCAGATTTTTTGCTAAAATGACCTAAATTTATAAATCAAACACCTCATTATGGATTTAACAGAAAACATAAGCCCAGCTTTAACTCATGTACCCGAGCTGATGCATGCCAATGCACTGCCACAACACAGACCAATACCAACAAAACGTATTATTTTTATGGGAATGCTTTTCGTCAGCTTTCTTATTGTATCTAATTTAACTGCTTTTAAAGTAGTTGAAATTTATTTAACCAAGGATTTTTTCATCAATTTTCCAGCCGCCTTAATTTTCTTTCCCTTAACTTATTTTTTTGATGATATTTTAACGGAAGTTTATGGCTTTAAAGTTAGTCGTTTGATCATCTGGGGTGGTCTTGCCTGCAGCGCTTTTGTTACCTTATTTACCTGGTTGGCGGTGCAATTACCTGCATCACCCATTTGGGATAAAAACACCAATCACGGTGCCCATGCTTATGAACTGGTGTTCAGCGGTTCATTAAGAGTATTTCTCGCCTCAATGATCGCCTATTTTTTGGGCGAGTTCTTAAACTCAATAATCTTAGCCCATTTAAAAGTAATTACCGCAGGTAAATATTTGTCATTGCGAGTAATGAGCAGCACGGCTGTAGGTGCTGGAGTTGATAGTGTTATTTTCTGCACTATTGCTTTTTGGAATATCATGCCCGTCCATGTTATCTGGGAGATTATTTTAACCCAATATCTGTTAAAGTTAGGATATGAATTTATTATGCTTCCCATAACCTATTCATTAACCCGTTACCTAAAAAAATCCGATCAGATGGATTATTTCGATACTGATACCCAATTTAATCCTTTTTCCCTGCGCTTAACGGATTAGATAAACCTGAAGGTAAATATAGGTGGAATATTCCAATGAGCAAAAAGGTAGCCTGGCTGCTCGCAACTCAATCTTATACATCTCTGAAAACCTATCTCAGCCCCCAGCTCAAGACTCACCTGGGCCTATGGAAAGATAGTATTTGTACGCCCGCCAATACGATCACGGGCTTCAAGAATAATATAATTAGTGATTCCGTGGTCTTGTAAATAATGCGCCGCCTCTAAACCTGCAACTCCGGCACCAATAATAATCACTTTATAGTGTGATGAAGAGGCAGCTGCGGCTTGAATGGCTTCCAACAACAGCAAAAAGATTAAGGCTAAAATCCTGGCCAGCATAAAAGATTCCTACTTAATCAAGCGAATGAATACATACTGATGCCCTATTCAATTGCGATTTAACGGGGCGCAAATTCATCAAATATTGCGGCTCCTCCGTTAACAATATTGCTAACCGCATTATTAATTTCAGTACTGGTAGTCCCTGTTTGTGATGAAAAAAAGTTATTGGCCTGGTTCAAAGCATTGGGAACAGGTCGTCGGCTTTTGCCTAATTCATGTAATTGATATAAGGCAGCCCACGTAAGAGCAAGGGAAGCAGTCAAACCTATTTTGGCATTAAACGCATAAAGAGGTGCCAATATTAAGTTTCCAACCCCTAACACAACGGCCGTCTTCTTCGTTTCCTCGGTACTAACTTCCTCTTTTGGCATATCAACTCCTTTTGATATCGTTTTATTACAGCCTAAGTGAGGACCAGTAAAATTGCAAGGCAACAGAATATTACACGTTAATAATCTAAAAGCTCGCGAATCCGCTTAATATAATGATGAAGAGAAGGAGTATTGATAATAAATTCCCTCAATGGGGTATCAATATTAAAGAAAAGAATATTCGCCAAGAAACCATAACAACAGGCATCCAGGGCGTGTAAGCTATTACCGAAGATAAAATTATTCGTTCCCAACAGCGTATTGACTGCCTTCAGGTCGTCCACCCCTGCCTGGTAGATTTCCTGAGCACTGTATCGTCCAATTCCTTGATAATGATATTTTTCAATATTATATTTTCTTGCCCTCTCAAGAATTTCTTCGGGCAAATCCATAGGTTGCCGTAGAAATTCGGCTTTGAATAAAGGCCAATAACGTTCATCTTGCC
This sequence comes from Legionella maioricensis, assembly GCF_023618015.1. GTDB lineage: Bacteria > Pseudomonadota > Gammaproteobacteria > Legionellales > Legionellaceae > Legionella > Legionella maioricensis. The sequence continues at coordinate 2,885 of NZ_JAJKBJ010000006.1, read as the reverse complement.
AACGTGAATAAGACATCACCCAATACAAATGACCATCGAGCATTCTTGTAATCAAAAAATGAAGGTTCTTCTGGGATGAGGTAAGATCACTATCTAAAGTGATGTGATATTTTTTAGTTAAATAGCTGATTATAGAATTACTTTCAGTGACGACCGTTCCTTCATCAATGATATAGGGCAATTGCCCTCGAGGCGCGTCTTTGGTGTCCAGAACATGTTCGAGTTGGTATTGAAATTTAGTAAGTCTTAGAAAGGTATCGACCTTCAAGCCAAAGGGGTTATTATCTGGCAAACCAAACATTGGTGGATAAGAATATAAGATGATCATTCAAAATTCCTTTTCTGCTCAATTATATAAACCGAGAATGATTTCTGTTTAGCATAGCTCAATTAAATAAAAGAGGTTAATATGGATTTCTCTAACCTTTAGAATGCTGCGTACAAGGAGTTGCTCTTAAATGGTTCAATCCACTTTACGTTTATATAAGGCCTTCAAAAATTCATGGCAAGGACTTAAAAACGCCTGGCGTTTTCAATGGGCATTTAGAGTTGAAGTGGGTCTTTTTTTAATTGCCCTTCCCAGTGCCTTTTATATTGGCAAAAATGCAGTCGAATATGTTCTATTGCTTAGTTCTGTTCTTTTAATCCTTATCATGGAGTTAATCAACTCAGCAATAGAAACGACGGTGAATCGAATTGGTTTGGAGTATCATGAGTTATCGGGACTTGCTAAAGATTTAGCCTCATCGTCCATACTTGTCTCCATTCTTAACGCGCTCATTACCTGGGGCATTATTTTGTTGCATTAGCAGGCGCCCTGATACGTCAAAATAAAGAGAAAATGAATGGCGAAGTAAAAATAGCTTCAAAATAAGTCTATACTTCGTGTACACTGCGTGTTTTTAGATGTTTTTCTGCGGTCTTTGTCTCAATTTCTGACAGTTTCGCTAGAAGTCGAATGAGTTTCCTAATGAAAGAATCAGATACTTTACAACGTTTTATTTTTGAACATGCCAATATTCGTGGGGAAATTGTTCATATTGAAAAGACTTATCAAACCATAATGAGTCAACATGATTATCCCCCTATGGTTAAAAATTTGTTGGGGGAAGCCATTGTTTCGTGTCTGCTCCTGGCGAGCAGCATTAAATTTGAAGGCAACTTAAATCTACAGTTTCAAGGTGATGAGCGCTTGTCCTTGTTATTAGTACAATGTGACCACGAATTAAATATCAGAGCCTTTGCCAAATATGCAGAACATCTTGAAGTTATTGATTACGCCACTGCTTTTCTTCAAGGTCAGATGGTTCTTACGATTAGTCCACACAATCAAACTCAGATCTATCAAAGTATGGTACCTATTCAATCGACTTCCATGAGCGAAAACTTAATGACTTATTTCGCTCAATCAGAACAAATTGCCACGCGAGTCTGGCTTGCCGTTAATGAAGAGATGGCTGCAGGAATGTTGCTCCAATTGATGCCCGGACAAGATACCATTCAAAGAGAACAATTTTGGGAATATGCGGTACAATTGGGAGAAACGGTTAGTGAGCAGGAACTGCTTACTTTAGACAATCAAACCCTGCTTTATCGTCTCTATAATGAAACAGAAGTAAGAATATTTGAAAGTCGATCTACACGTTTTCGCTGCCGCTGTAACCCGGAGAAAATGAATCAAGTAGTCACCGTTCTTGGTGAAAAAGAAGCCAAAGAATTATTAAAAGAACAGGGCGTCATTACAGTTAAGTGTGATTTTTGTAACCAAAAATACACCCTTGACCCAATAGACGTCACCATGCTGTTTCACAAGTAGACTCTTTATTTTTTATCGTCGTTGCAAGACGATGATGATTTACTAGATTTCTTTCGAACTCACTATATCGGACGAAGTGCGGGAGCAACGAGGTGCAGAACTGGAGTGTACGCGCCAGTACACGAGGATTCGAGCACCGTACTGACGAAGCAATTCACCGATACAGTGGTGTTTCGAAAGAAGTCTACTGCAAAGTTAAATCTGTAGAAGATAAGACTCCCCCATCTGCTTGACTAAATTGCAGATACTCTCCACGCATCGCCTGTAATACTTGTTGTAAAGTGACGAATTGGGCACTTAATTGAAAATACAAATCAGCCGTCTGGCTATCGTGCAATTCGCCAACGGTCAAATAGGCGGCCTGACCCATATCAGAGAAATAACTAAGACTGACGTGCCGTTGTTCCGCTATCCCTGGAAAAAGACCACAAAACAACAGACTTTTATCCCCCACATCCCTTAATAATTCTACTTGGAGCTGACGAGGTTTACGCATTGACTCTAAAAAATCAAGCGCGACTACCGATTCAATGAGCTTTGGACCTTGAGAAAAACGCATTAATAAAAAAACCAAATAACTTTCAGTATTTTCATTCAAAATAAGCCGGGTAGCAGCTTGCGCTTCGTTTACCAAAGCATGCCATTGACTAATATCAGTGGGATGTAAAATCAGTTGCTTCATAAATACCCCCATTTCTTATCCCTCACTATTAGTCTAGCAAAGCTTATACCAATAAGATCTTTATTTTTAAAATAATTTTTACCGCGCGGGGCACTGCCATTAATTTAACGTCAGATTGGATTGTAGATACTGTCTTCGATGGTTCTTATCTCAAGCTGTCAGGCTAAGAGTCGCTCAGCTAATCTATAACAGATTTTTTCTGTTCCTACCTCCTGCGGCTTGTCCGCAGGATCCAGTCTGGTACTCCATTTCTGGATACCGCGAACAAGTCCCGGCACGGAGGCATGAGAAGAAAGACGCCCGCGTAGCTGTAGAAGAAAACTTAAGTAAACACTGTGTTTTTTTATTAATTAAGTCAATAAGTTAATTAAATATGAGCTCTAGCCT
>NZ_JAJKBJ010000059.1 GCF_023618015.1 Legionella maioricensis | reverse complement strand
CAGGACTTACGAAAAACCCCACCTATTAGGCCAATAGATCAAAGAAAAACAAGAGAATTCTCAAGGAGAGGATGTCGAAAAGATCATTTGCAATGTAGTTTTATTTATCTAAGATGGCGTATATTTTTTCCGACAGAGCGCAGCCATAGCCCGCCCAAGAAAGTCATTTGGCCGATTAGAATATTGCCAATATTTGCTAAGTAGCCAAGTCAATTATACGCTCACCAATTATGCGGAGCATGTATCTGATGTAAGCCATGATTTGGTAAAATTGTACCTAGAAAGAGAGCGATTAACAGCCAGTGACGTTTGGTTACAAGTTAAGGCTGAGCTTGTGGCAAGTGAGGAAGGATTTATTGTATTCGATGATACGGTTCTAGATAAAAGCCATTCCCGCCATATCGAATCAGTACGTTGGCAGTACAGTGGTAATGCCCATGGCGTTATTCGCGGAATAGGACTGGTTAACTGCATCTACGTTAACCCACAGACCGAGCAATTTTGGGTTATCGATTTTAGAATTTTTGACCCGGAAAAAGACGGGAAAGGTAAAGCAGACCATGTGAAAGACATGCTTAATAATATTGTTTACCACAAGAAATTACCGTTTAAAACGGTGTTAATGGATACCTGGTATGCTACCAGCACGCTGATGTTGTTTATCAATGATCATAACAAAATATTCTATTGCCCCATGAGAAAAAATCGATTAGCTAAACTCAAGGGGTCTGATGAAACCTACCAGCCATTGCGTAGCTTTGAATGGAGCGAAGATGAATTAAGACACGGCAAGCTCATTAGGCTTAAAGGGATGCCTGAGCATTTACAGATGAAGTTGTTTTCTGTTGCTATTTCTTCTAATAGAACAGATCTTATTGCTACTAATGATACGTCACAAACTTGCGCTAATGACACGAAGAAAATTTGTGCCATACGATGGTATGTGGAACAATTTCATCGCGAAGTGAAGCAGCTTACTGGTATTGATAAATGTCAGTGCCGCAAGCAACGCATACAACGAAATCACATCGCCTGCGCTATTTATGTCTGGGTTAATTTGAAAAAAATTGCTTACCAAACGGCACAAACTGTCTATCAAATAAAAAAAAACCTCTTAAAAAATTATCTTATCAATGAACTAAAAAATCCTTCTGTTTTAATGAGTTTTTCGTAAGTCCTGAT
>NZ_JAJKBJ010000058.1 GCF_023618015.1 Legionella maioricensis | reverse complement strand
TGTAGTGCCCCCCATTTAAACCGGTCCACCTAGTTAAAAAATAACGACTAGGAATAGGACTAGTAATATGACTATATCGACAACAGTAGAATGCAATGAAATAATCCATTCAAGTACTAATCGGCGCCGTTGGACGCCCTTAGAAAAACAACAAATTGTCCATGAAACCTATCACTCAGGTGCAACGGTATCCTACGTTGCGAGAAAACATGGAATACCGCCTAGCCAATTATTTTATTGGCGTAAATTAATGGAGAATAGTGCATTGACTGGAGTAAAGGCTGAAGAGGCTGTAGTTCCCCAAAGTGAGGCTAATGAACTCAAGAAGAGAATTAAGCAGTTAGAACAAGTGTTGGGCCAAAAAACGCTAGAGAACGAAATTCTGCGTGAAGCTGTAAAACTAGGTCGGGAAAAAAAACTGATCTCGCGGCAACCCTTGCTGGGAATAAGCGATTTCGAATAAGAGCCATAGCTCGTGCTCTAGAAATATCCCGTTCTAATTTAACACAAAGGCTTAAAAAAATGGAACCACACTCAACTCATTACTGTAAAACCGAAGATAATGAACTGCTCCCTTACATTCGTGAGATCATTGATAAACGCAGTAGCTATGGCTATCGAAGAGTCACTATTTTACTCAATCATCGATTGCAATCAGAAGGTAAATTAAAAGTTAACCACAAGCGTGTATACCGGATCATGAAGCTAAATAATTTATTGCTTTTGGCTGCCAAGAAAAAACCAACACGCTCTCATGATGGTAAAGTTATTACTATGAGAAGCAATACACGTTGGTGCTCAGATTGTTTTACCCTTCAGTGCGCTAACGGAGATAGAGTGCATGTTGCTTTTGCTATGGATACTTGCGACCGAGAGGTTATCAGCTATATTTCATCAACTATTGGTATAGATGGCAGAGCTATTAGAGATTTGATATTTGAAAGTATGGAGTATCGTTTTGGTAAAGTTGATGTGTTACCAAAGCCCATACAGTGGCTGAGTGATAATGGACCTTGTTACGTCGCTAGAGAAACAGTAGAGTTTGCTAGAAATCTTGGCTTTGATGTGAGAACCACTCCTGCTTATAGTCCTGAAAGTAATGGGATGGCGGAAGCGTTCGTTAAAACATTTAAGAGAGATTATGTAGCGTTCAGTGACCCATTAGATGCTCATACTCTCATGAAGCAGTTACCAGCTTGGTTCGAGGACTATAATGAAAATGCTCCTCATAAAGGTTTAAAAATGATGGCTCCAAGACAATTTATCAAAAAGGTTTTAAGAGGCTAAGTGGTCCGGTTTTATAGGGGCAACTCCA
>NZ_JAJKBJ010000057.1 GCF_023618015.1 Legionella maioricensis | reverse complement strand
ATTATCCATGGACTGGATAGACCATGAGTATGGTTCCGTGAATATCGGCGATCAACGATTAAATAAACGAGCAAAAGAGTTATTAAAAAGGTTTAGTGATAACCCCACATCAAGTATACCTGAGAGTTGTAAAGGTTGGCCGGAAACAAAAGCTGCCTATCGATTTTTTGAGAATAACTCGGTTACAGCAAAAAAAGTAATAAAACCTCATCGCATAGCCACTCTTAATCGAATTAAAGAACATCCGATTATCTTATTGGTTCAAGATACAACAACTCTTAATTATAGCGGTCAAAAAGAACGTGAAGATATTGGCCCTATTCAACAAGATAACGTGCGAGGTCTATTTCTTCATCCCACTCTTGCGGTAACGCCTAACCGTGAATGTTTAGGGGTGGTTGACTATGAACAGTGGTCACGAGAACAATTTACGCATCGAAGCGCACAAGAACGAAGAGCTGAGCGCTATTCAAAAGCAATAAAAGACAAGGAAAGTTACCGTTGGGTTAGGGGTTATAAAAAAGCCACAAGACTTGCTAAGGCAATGCCTGATACTCAATTTGTTTATATTGCTGATAGAGAAGGCGATATTTATGATATCTATCATGAGGCGAATACAGCTTTCGCTACAGGAGCGGCCGATTGGGTGATTAGAGCAACGTTCGATCGTTCTATTTTGGATGAAAATCGATCTAAAAAACGCAATAAATTAAAAGCAGGCGTAAAAGCCTCTTCCAGTATTGGAAAAGTAACATTTACTACATCCTCATTTGGAAATAGAACAAAGCGGGAAGTAGTACAAGATGTTTACGCAAAAGAAGTGACTTTGCTCCCTCCTCGGGAAAAAGCAAAAGAAGGTTTTACACCCGTTAAAATAACAACAATCATTGCCACAGAGACAAACCCGCCACCTGGAGAGAAAGCAGTAGAGTGGACACTTTTAACCAGTGTCCCTATATCCAACTTGGAAGCAGCGCTACAAGTAATTCAATGGTACTTATGTCGCTGGCAGGTCGAAATTTTCTTCAAGGTATTGAAAAGCGGATGCACTATTGAAAAATTGCAGTTAAGCAACAAACAACGATTTGACCCTTGCCTCGCTCTGTATCTTATTGTCGCTTGGCGTATTTTGTTCATGACCATGGTAGGTCGTGCTTCCCCATCATTAAGCAGTGAGTGTCTATTTGAGACGATAGAATGGCAAACAGCCTATGTTATGATCTATGAAAAACCCCCTCCCGATGAGCCTCCAACCCTGAAAGATACTCTGAGAATGATTGCCCAATTAGGAGGTTTTCTCGGACGAAAGCATGACGGTGATCCAGGTCCTATTGTGATGTGGAAAGGTTTACGAACTCTTTATGACTATATTAAAGCGCGTGAAGTATTTACACGCGCTTTTGGACATACTTATGGGTAATGATATG
>NZ_JAJKBJ010000055.1 GCF_023618015.1 Legionella maioricensis | reverse complement strand
TACTGTGACCACCGGGAACGTGTTTAGTATTAATGTCCAAGGTTCTGATTTAGCAGCAGATAGCAGCGTGCATGCCAGCATTACAACTTACGATGCTGCAGGCAACTCTGGGACAGCGACGACAATAGCACCTTATATGGTGGATACGACGTCCCCTGTGCCGACTCTTATTTTAGATAGCATTACTGCAGATGATGTGATTAATCAACAGGAAGCCAACGGTCAAGTGGCAGTAACCGGCCATGCTGGCGGAGATGCTCAAGTAGGTGACACAGTCACCTTAGTGGTGAACGGGGTACAGTATTCCGGTACTGTGACCACCGGGAACGTGTTTAGTATTAATGTTCAAGGTTCTGATTTAGCGGCAGATAGCAGCGTGCATGCCAGCATTACAACTTACGATGCTGCAGGTAACTCCGGGACAGCCACGACAATAGCACCTTACACGGTGGATACGACCACGCCTGTATCGACCCTTGTTTTAGATAGTATTACCGCAGATGATGTGATTAACCAACAGGAAGCCAGTGGTCAAGTGGCAATAACCGGCCATGCTGGCGGGGATGCTAAAGTAGGTGATACAGTTACTCTAGTGTTGAATGGGGTGCAATATACCGGTACTTTGGTCTCTGGGAACGTTTTTAGTATTAATGTTCAAGGTTCTGATTTAGTAGCAGACGCAGATAAAACGATAAGTGCCAGTATTACTACCACAGACGCGGCAGGTAATACAAGTGTAGCAACAGCAACAGAAGCCTATACAATTAATGCGATACCAGTTGCAGACAATATTACTTCTTCAGGTTCCGAAGATCCAACCTCTCCTATAGCGGTGACACTAACAGGATCTGATGTTGATGGGATAGTTAATTCTTTTACAATCAATAGCTTGCCTTTAAATGGCACTTTATACACTGATGCAGGAATGACGCATCCAGTTGCAATTGGAGATACGATTACAGCAGTAAATAATAGTGCTTCATTATATTTTCAACCCACTGCCAACTGGAGTGGAGATACTACTTTTAACTATATCAATACCGATAATCTTAATGATCATTCCGCTCAAGCAACCGCAACGGTATCGGTCACTGCAGTTGCTGATATTCCTAATCTAAGCATTGATCTTACGCTTCCTGATACGGGCTTTACTAAATACACGTGGAATAACAATGAGCTGGATTTGACTCTTAATGGTGACGGGGCAAACCCAGACTCATTACAATCAATCATTGATAATGCTTTTAATAACAATGCAATTCCTCCTGATAGCATAACTACAGTAACCAATGTTGAACTAACTGGTACTAGTGCTGTACCAGTAGGAACTGCATCACTGCAAACAGGCCTTATTTACCTTGTTGCCAATACTCCTTATACCTTTAGTGGGTATGGCGATGACAGTATCAGGATTGTTGTAGGTACGACAGTAGTTGCCAGTGGTACCTGGGGAAATAATGAAGGTAATTTTAGTGGTACTTTTACCCCAGCAGTAACCGGTTATTATGAACTTAACATTTACCATAATAATTCAGCTGGACCTGGTAATTACGATGTGAATTTAAACGGTCAAAACTTAAGTACGTCAAATTTTGAACTGTATAAAGATGTTAGCGATATCACTTCAAGCGGTATTGTCTTATCTCCTTTAGAAGCTGGAGGTTATTATGAAGGATTTAACTTAAATCATGGTAACGAAGATACTGCCATAGCTTTGAGTAAAATCTCCGCAAGTCTTACAGATACCGATGGCTCAGAAACTCTAAGTATTGCCATTAAAAGTATTCCCGTAGGAGCAGTACTAAGTGACGGAACGCATACATTTACCGCGTCCAGTGGCAGTACTGAAGTAAATATAACGGATTGGAACTTAAATACATTAACTATTACTCCTCCTTTAAATTTTAACGGTACTTTCAATTTACAAGTAATAGCTACTTCAACCGAAAGTTCAAACCAGGATAGCGCTTCTAACTCTGCCAATATAAGTGTAGAGGTTTATCCTGTTAATGACGCGGCAGTGATTAGTGGAACCAGTGCGGGGGATGTAGTAGAAGCTGGCGGTGTGGATAATACAATAATTGGAACGCCCACAGTCAGCGGCACGCTGACCAATACAGATGTGGATAATACAGCCAATACCTTTACTCCTGTATCTACAGCGGTCCTCAGTGCGAATGGTTATGGGACGTACACTATGACTGCAGATGGAGTATGGACCTATACCTTAAATAATAATAATGCTGCAGTTCAAGCTTTAAATGTCGGTGGAACTCTTACCGATAGCTTTACTGTAACCACCATTGATGGTACGGCACAAGTAGTGACGGTCACCATTAATGGCACCAATGATGCCGCGGTGATCACTCCTGCAAGTGTGACTTTAACCGAGAGCAATGCGATTTTAACCACGGGTGGCACTTTGGCCATTAGTGATGTGGACAGTCCTGCGACTTTTGTAGCGCAAAATAATGTGGCCGGC
>NZ_JAJKBJ010000054.1 GCF_023618015.1 Legionella maioricensis | reverse complement strand
AGAACCCGTGTTAGGGTGTTGTGTTGTTAAATGGGGAGTGCCCCCGTAATTGGGAAAGAGCCGAAAGAGCCTGATTATATTGGTCGGGACGGAAGGATTTGAACCTTCGACCACTAGCACCCCATTCTTAAAAAGACCGTTTTCAAACGGTATCATTTGATATCAAATAGTAACACTAACTCATTGTATTTTATATATTTTCACCATGTGCTATACTTCAAAAAATATCAAACGATTTCATGTGAGATCTCACGAAAGTACACCTAGAAGTACACCTAATTTTTAAGTGGTGCAATGATGGAAAGACAATTTACAGACGCCTATATTCGATCGCTAAAACCAAGATCTTCTCGCTATGAAGAATTCAGAGATGGGGGTTTTGGTATTCGAGTCACCCCCAAAGGACTAAAAACATTTCTATACCGTTATAAAATCAACGGCCAAAGGCATTTCATTACTATAGGCCACTACCCTGCTATGAGTTTATCGGAAGCCAAGAAACGTTTTATCGATTTAAGCGATATTCGTCATGGCGAAGTAAATCCCAAAGAGCAGATCGCAGAACAAAAACAGAAAGACCAAAGTACCGTAAAAAATCTGATACTCCACTGGTACACCAACTACATTGAAAAACACCGCGCCCAACCGCTGCAAATTTGGCAACACATCAAAGTAGATATCATTCCCCTCTTGGGTAATAAGAAATTGGAACACTTAAAAACAAGAGAAATCACCCAAGCTCTCGATAAAATTGTAGGACGTGGCTCACCCGTTCATGCGAACAAAGTACTAAGTACATTAAAGCAAGCATTCAACTATGCAGTAAGCCGAGGCGAAATGCTGCTAAATCCTGCCATGACCATACGAGCCAGAGACATAGGCGGCGTAGAAAAACCCAGAGAACGCTATTTAACCCTTGATGAAGTAAAAACTCTATGGCAATTTCTCGACAGTGAAGAACATGGCACCTCGTTTCAGATCCGAGCAGCCCTAAAAATCATCCTACTTACAGGCGTAAGAACAGGAGAAATCCGAGTAGCCAAATGGTCAGAATTCGATTTTGAAAACTCCTTATGGACTATCCCAGCCGAAAATACCAAAACCAACATAGTCATGAGAATTCACCTCACAGAAATGACTAAAAAGGTATTGAGAGAACTCAAAGCACAAAGCGATTCAGAATACGTCATTACAGGCGCAGACGATCAAAGTATTTTATCCGACCGAGCTATGCCAAGAGCAGTAATCAGAATACAATCACGAGTAGGCATCCCCCACTGGACAGCACATGATTTAAGACGCACCTTTGCAACTCAGCTTGGTGAGGCATTGCATGTTGATCCGGTAGTGATTGAGAAATGTTTAGGACACAAGATGCCTAAGATCATGGCTACTTACAATAAAAATGAAATGCTGCCTCAGCGAAAGGAGGCTTTAAATGCCTGGTCAGAGCTTATTGAAAATATGCAGCAAGAAAATGTAGTAATAATCCAACCCAAAAGAGTATCAGAACAATAAGGAATTTTTATGGAAAGTAACCCAGCCAATTTTGAGCAATACCACATTAGACGTTTATATGATGAAGAAACTGAAACATGGTTTTTTTCAGTTGTAGATGTAGTCCAAGCCCTGATACAACAACCCGATTACCAAGCCGCAAGAAACTATTGGAAGGTGTTAAAAAATCGCTTACAAAAAGAAGGTAGTCAGTCGGTTACAAAATGTAACCGACTGAAATTAGCGGCAGCTGATGGCAAAAAATATCTCACTGACGTTGCAAATGCCGAAACATTGCTACGGCTCATTCAATCAATCCCAAGCCCAAAAGCTGAACCCATTAAACTATGGTTAGCAAAGGTCGGCTACGAACGCATGCAAGAAATGTCCGACCCCTCTCAAGCACTTGATAGAGCCAGAGAAACATGGAAACAACATGGCTACAGTGAAAAATGGATACAACAGCGCATGACGGGTCAGGAAACCCGGAATAAGCTCACGGATTATTGGAAAGAACACGGCATTGACGAACCCAGTGAATTTGCAATCCTTACTAATATCATTCATCAAGAATGGACAGGCTTGAGTGTAAAAGAACACAAACAGGCAAAAGGATTAAAATCCCAGAACCTACGAGACCATATGAGTGAAGCTGAGCTAATCTTCACAGCACTTGCAGAGCTATCAACAAGACAAATTGCCGAGGCTACAAATGCCACTGGAATGACTGAAAATCAGAAAGCCAGTAAACAAGGTGGTGGCATAGCTAAAAAGGCACGTTTAGAACTGGAAGAGAAAACTGGCAAAAAGGTCGTAAGCAAAGATAATTTCTTACCGAATAAAAAGGATTTACCAAGCAAAGAATGAAGCCATGGACATCAGTTATTTCCAAAATAGAAACAACTGATCCAGGCAACTATTTCCATTTTGGAAACTGTTCGATATAACGCCATAAAGACATCTATGAGAGCAAGACAGAACCATAAGGTAGAAGCACATTTCCCCTACCCTTTCATAAATAAAAATCAAGAAATGAATGAATAC
>NZ_JAJKBJ010000053.1 GCF_023618015.1 Legionella maioricensis | reverse complement strand
CATGAGGAAGCCTCACACTATCATCGGCGCATGTTCGTTTCACTTCTGAGTTCGAGATGGGATCAGGTGGTTCCAAACCGCTATTGTCGCCAGGAAAACTGTTATACCTAATGGAAGGAAAGATTAATCTAAAATCAATAATCCCATTAAGGTCTGGTAAAATTTGAGGTCACACAAACGCTATTTGCTTCATTATTTAGTGCAGATTAAGCCTAAACTCAACCTGCATTGTATTACTTGTATACTATAACCTAAAAGTAACTCAGATTATATGGTCAAGACAATCAGCCAATTAGTACAAGTTAGCTTCACACATTACTGCGCTTCCACACCTTGCCTATCAACGTCGTAGTCTTCAACGGGCTTCATGGGAAAACTCATCTTGAGGGAGGCTTCCCGCTTAGATGCTTTCAGCGGTTATCCCTTCCGAACTTAGCTACCCGGCGATGCCACTGGCGTGACAACCGGTACACCAGAGGTTCGTCCACTCCGGTCCTCTCGTACTAGGAGCAGCTCCTCTCAATTTTCCTACGCCCACGGCAGATAGGGACCGAACTGTCTCACGACGTTCTAAACCCAGCTCGCGTACCACTTTAAATGGCGAACAGCCATACCCTTGGGACCTGCTTCAGCCCCAGGATGTGATGAGCCGACATCGAGGTGCCAAACACCGCCGTCGATATGAACTCTTGGGCGGTATCAGCCTGTTATCCCCGGAGTACCTTTTATCCGTTGAGCGATGGCCCTTCCATACAGAACCACCGGATCACTAAGACCTACTTTCGTACCTGCTCGAGCCGTCACTCTCGCAGTCAAGCACCCTTATGCCTTTACACTCTTGGTACGATGTCCGACCGTACCGAGGGTACCTTTGTGCTCCTCCGTTACTCTTTGGGAGGAGACCGCCCCAGTCAAACTACCCATCATACACTGTCCTCATCCCAGATAATGGGACCAAGTTAGAACCTCAATAACAACAGGGTGGTATTTCAAGGTTGGCTCCATAAGCACTAGCGTGCCTACTTCATAGCCTCCCACCTATCCTACACAGTTATCATCAAAGTCCAGTGCAAAACTATAGTAAAGGTTCACGGGGTCTTTCCGTCTAGCCGCGGGTACACTGCATCTTCACAGCGATTTCAATTTCACTGAGTCTCGGGTGGAGACAGTGTGGCCATCGTTACGCCATTCGTGCAGGTCGGAACTTACCCGACAAGGAATTTCGCTACCTTAGGACCGTTATAGTTACGGCCGCCGTTTACCGGGGCTTCGATCAAGAGCTTCTCCGAAGATGACCCCATCAATTAACCTTCCGGCACCGGGCAGGCGTCACACCCTATACGTCTTCTTACGAATTTGCAGAGTGCTGTGTTTTTAATAAACAGTCGCAGCCACCTGGTCTCTGCGGCCCTCACCAGCTTTGTTACGTAAAGCAACTCACCGGCAAGGGCGTACCTTCTCCCGAAGTTACGGTACCATTTTGCCTAGTTCCTTCACCCGAGTTCTCTCAAGCGCCTCAGTATTCTCTACCTGTCCACCTGTGTCGGTTTGCGGTACGGTTCTCTATAAGTTATGGCTAGCAGCTTTTCCTGGAAGCCGGGCATCAATGACTTCTCTGTACACCGAAGTGTCAGAACCACTTCGCACCTCAGAGTTAATGGTAAACCGGATTTGCCAAGTCTACCCCCCTACATGCAAGTACCAGGACAACCAACGCCTGGCTCATCTAGCCTTCTTCGTCCCCACATCACCACTTATAAAAAGTCCAGGAATATTAACCTGGTTCCCATCGACTACGCTCTTCAGCCTCGCCTTAGGGGCCGACTCACCCTGCTCCGATTAACGTCGTGCAGGAAACCTGGGACTTCCGGCGTGAGGGTTTTTCACCCTCATTATCGTTACTCATATCAGCATTCGCACTTCTGATACCTCCAGCAGACTTCTCAATCCACCTTCATCGGCCTACAGAACGCTCCCCTACCACGTGCACTTAGTGCACATCCGCAGCTTCGGTGACTAGTTTTAGCCCCGTTACATCTTCCGCGCAGGCCGACTCGACCAGTGAGCTATTACGCTTTCTTTAAAGGGTGGCTGCTTCTAAGCCAACCTCCTGGCTGTCTGTGCCTTCCCACATCGTTTCCCACTTAACTAGTACTTGGGGACCTTAGCTGGCGGTCTGGGTTGTTTCCCTCTTCACGACGGACGTTAGCACCCGCCGTGTGTCTCCCGTGATTCAATTAGCCGGTATTCGGAGTTTGCATCGGTTTGGTAAGCCATGACAGCCCCCTAGCCGAAACAGTGCTCTACCCCCAGTAATCATTCACGAGGCGCTACCTAAATAGCTTTCGGGGAGAACCAGCTATCTCCGGGCTTGATTAGCCTTTCACTCCTAGCCACACGTCATCCGATAATTTTTCAACATTACCCGGTTCGGACCTCCAGTTGGTGTTACCCAACCTTCATCCTGCACATGGCTAGATCGCCCGGTTTCGGGTCTACTCCCAGCGACTCGCGCCCTATTCAGACTCGATTTCTCTACGGCTTCCTTATTCAGTTAACCTCGCCACTGAAAGTAACTCGCTGACCCATTATACAAAAGGTACGCAGTCACACGTCCGAAGACATGCTCCCACTGCTTGTACGCAAACGGTTTCAGGTTCTATTTCACTCCCCTCTCCGGGGTTCTTTTCGCCTTTCCCTCACGGTACTGGTTCACTATCGGTCAGTAAGTAGTATTTAGCCTTGGATGATGGTCCACCCATATTCAAACAGGATTACACGTGTCCCGCCCTACTTGTTCGTGTGCTTAGTTCCTCATCAAGTCTTCGTGTACGGGACTTTCACCCCCTATGGTCAGCCTTCCCAAACTGTTCCACTCCACTCAATGATAAATCACACCAGGCTCTTCCCCGTTCGCTCGCCGCTACTTAGAGAATCTCAATTGATTTCTTTTCCTTCGGGTACTTAGATGTTTCAGTTCCCCGAGTTCGCTTCTGCAACCTATGTATTCAGTTACAGATGACCGTACTCACGTACAGCCGGGTTCCCCCATTCGGACATCTATGGATCACAGCTCGTTTCCAGCTCCCCATAGCTTTTCGCAGGATTCCACGTCCTTCATCGCCTCTTACTGCCAAGGCATCCACCGTTTGCGCTTCTCTTCTTGACCATATAACCTCAATTACCTCAAAGTCATATGCACATACAAATAAACAATACGAGTTCGCTTGTGTTACCTCATTTTCTACCAAATTTTTAATGAACGTCTGGTCATACCAGATTAAAATACTCTAACTTTAAAGCACTTT
>NZ_JAJKBJ010000052.1 GCF_023618015.1 Legionella maioricensis | reverse complement strand
ATCCATACTAATTTGCCGAAAGAAAATTGCATCTTCTAGATCATGAATACTGTAAGAAATATCATCAGCAATATTCATAACACTGCAATCAAATGTTTTATATTTTGTTTTTTTATGATCTGGTTTTGGGGCTGGAAAAGATCTTTGAAATTCTATTCTTTCATTATCAGTAATATAACTTAATAGATTCAGAACTGTTTGGTTGTCACTATCATAATAACATTTTGGAGGATTCCATCTTGAATTATCTATTAAATATTCCGTAATCTCTTTTTGATCGGAGATTCTTCGATCTAAACTAGGATATGTTTTTACATTCACCAATGCACTGTAGGTTGCAGGATACTTTAGTACTCCCAATAAAGTTCTATAAGTAAGATTTAAAGAATCTACTTTATTAATTAGTCTTAAAGTTTGTGCGTTTCCCTCAAATCCCCCATAGTTTCTCATTTTATAATTTAGTGCTTGCTCTCCACCATGACCATATGGTGGGTGTCCAATGTCATGAAGTAATCCAATTGTATCGAGCAAAGTGTCTATATCTTCATTTTTCTGAGAGTTTAAGAAAATAAGCTTATCTTCTAGATTTTTTTTCTTATCTTGTTGTAATCGATATAATAGATTATTAAAAATGCTTTTTGCAATCGAGGCGACTTCTATGGAATGAGTTAATCTATTTCTATGAAAGTCAGAATCCTTGCCGCTTACAATTTGAATTTTACCCTGAAGCCTACGAAAAGAATAAGAATGAACAACTTTACATTTATCTTTTTCAAATGGAGTTCTGTGATCTAAGTTTTTTTCTGTTTCCAGTTCAAACCTAAATGTGTGCCAGTTAATGCTATTCATAATTTATCATCCTTGATTATATGAAATTATAGCACACAAAGTTTTTCCTTAGTTTTCGATTAAATTAATGAAAAGAATTGATTATCCCGAAGAAAAGAATTTTCTAAGGGCGCAATATACATTGCTTCGCAATGTTATCTTTTTAACCAAGAAAATATACTTCCTTTGGTCTAATATTTAAAAAATAATGATGTCAAAGTAAATGGATTTTGGTTAACGAACTAATTTAAAGGAAAAAAATATATGGCATTACTTGATCAAGTTAATTCGATTAATAAAGACGAGTTTACAAAAGAATTTCTTAATAAATATTTGGAGTTAGGTTTCGGATCTTTATCTAAACATGATATTGATTTACTTGTTTATTATCTTATTAAGAAGCACTCAAAATTATTTAATGGTAAATCAAATTATGAACTGTCTTCACTTTTGAAGATAACAGAGAGGAAATTGCAAAGTATTCAAATCGAGTCATATCTTCGATATGAAAATATTTCCATATCAATAAACTTAAATGAATTAATTGGAAAGATTGGCAGTGGGGATATTAAACCAGAAATTGAGGGAGATAAGATACGAATTTTGATAGACTCTCCTGTTTTAAAGAGGGATTTTGAGTATGCAATAACCACTATAGGTCATTTAGTCGATTATTCTTTTAATAAAAACATTCTTACTTTAAGATTGTCGTCCTTTTTTGAGGCTCTTGGTAATACAGCGAGCGGAATAGGATTAAAAAAACAACTCATTGATTTTCTTAGAAAACAACAAAAAAATTCTGAGGACATTCAAATTGAGATTGAACAAAAATCATGGTGGAGCAAGCAATTTAGTAGTTTCAAAACAGCTGTCAAAGAAGAGGCCGCGCAATTCATTTTTAAAAGTATTCTATCTGTTTTGATAACTCACATGGGAGGTGGTTAGAACAACGATCCCTTTAAAAAAAAATCAGTTTTCTTTGTTCTAAATAAAGTAAAAGTCACAATTTCCTGCCTTACTTCCAAAGAGGTCAAAAACTTTGGATCTCTGATTAATAAACTCATATTTTATTAATCATTATTATGCTATATTATGATTAATAAAAAGCGAGGTTATTAATCATGAAATGGAATTGGCAGCTTGAGAATTGGCCAAATTTTACTTGGGACTCCGATAAATTAGTTGTGTTTGAACAGTCTTTTACTGAGAACGCGGGTATTATTATTGGTTCTTCGCAACATATATCTCAAGAAGGTAAGCAAAATTTATTTATCGATTTAATGTGTACAGATGCTTTGGATAGCTCAGAAATAGAAGGAGAGCATTTAAATAGAGATAGCGTGCAATCGTCTATACAAAAAGAGTTAGGATTGTCTACGGAATCTCCTAGAGCTAGCATGGCAGAGCGTGGGATCGCTAAAATGATGGTTAATATATATCAAACGATTTCTAGTCCGTTAACACATCAGGTTTTATTTGAATGGCATCAATTTTTAATGGGTAATAGTCATCATTTAGAACATATTGGTCAATATCGTAAGCATGAAGAAGCAATGCAAATTGTTTCTGGTCCTGATTATGATCGAAAAATCCATTTTGAAGCGCCTCCTTCAAAATGTGTTCCTGCCGAAATGGATCAATTTATTAATTGGTTTGAACGGAGTTCTCTCACTGGTTCAGCTCCTTTACCCACATTAACCCGAGCAGGAATAGCCCATTTGTGGTTTGAGAGTATCCATCCTTTTGAAGATGGAAATGGAAGAATAGGGCGAGCTATAGCAGAAAAAGCTTTATCCCAAGGATTTTCAAAACCAGTAATGACAGTATTGGCAAAAATATTATTAAAAAAGAGAAAGGAATATTATCAACAGTTAGGTTTAGCAAGCAAAACCTTAGATCTAACATCTTGGTTGATATGGTTCGCTAACATCGCTCTAGAAGCGCAACAAAGCACTTATTTGTATATAGATTTTATTATTAAGAAATCTGTTATTTTAAGGGAAGCGGAAGGGAAAATTAATCCAAGGCAAGAAAAGGTTTTATTAAGATTATTTCAAGCGGGGCCTGATGGATTTGTAGGTGGTTTGAGTGCTAAAAATTATATGAGCATAACAGGCGCACCGATCGCAACAACAACCAGAGATTTGAATGACTTGGTGAAAAAAAATATTCTCAAACGAACTGGCGAACTTAAAGCGACTCGTTATTTTTTAAATCTAGATAAGGCTTAAATGTAATTTTTGAGATTTGGTACGCAGTGAGTACCAAATTAAAATGTCTAGCAGTGAGTTCCAAAATGGAACTTACTCAAGTGTATCATTTGGCCGACATTGACCGCCAAATTGAATATAAGGAATACAAATTTATTTTCTATATCTAATTTGGATCTCAATGCGATCCAAATTGAAGAGGTTGGATACCAATAATATCAGCAGATCTAATAACGCCCATACACTTTAAAAAATAATCGGTAATCAATTGCATTGGTTTTCTCAACCGATCCACATCTGTAATGATATACCCAGCGGTCACATCATTACTCATTTTATGATTCATTAGCCGTTTAAGCGCATAAGCAGAAATATCCAAGCTTTCAGCAATAGTGATAAAGGTACGTCTTAAATCATGAACGGTAAAGTGGACACCAGATGCTTTGGTTACATTAGCCATTTGTTTACGTGGCTCAATAATATGACCAGCAGCACCAGTTCCTGGGAATACATAATCGTTTATCTTCTTCTCATGACGAGCTACCAATAAATCATAGAGAAAATCAGAAAGGGGTAGGGTGTGGGATTCGTTATTTTTTGTTTTAACCACAGTAAAGGTTTTTGCTGCTAGATCGACATTTTCCCATTTTAAGGTTGCAGCTTCTTCTCTTCGTAAACCTGTGAGTAAAACCAATAATAAATAGTCACGAAGAGTTTCATTCTCAATGTTTTTCAGACCTATATACCAAGCTTCTAATTCATGCGGTTTGATATAGGTTTGTCGGCGTTCTACTCGATACCATGCGCGAGTTTGAGACAGACGTCTTACAGGGTTCTCCATAATTAGTGATTTACCTTGAGCATCTTCATATTGACCAGCAGCAAAATTGAAGAGGGCGCGTAAAACACGCATTGCAAGGTTGGCATAGGCTTCACCATGCTCTGTTCCTAATTTTTCATGATGCTTGCTAATGCGATCTTTAGTAATTGACAAAATAGGCTTATTTTTCCAAGTAGGGAATGCCTTATCAATCATATGAGTGTAATTATTAATGGTTTTAGGTTTTAAGGTTTTTCGGGTTTGTATGTATTCTTGAAAAACTTCGTTTAAAGTAATTTCACGCATAGATTGCGCTTTTTTCTCAGCAACAGGATCTTTACCCATAGCAATTTGTCCGAGTAGTTCTGTCGCTTTCTTTCGCGCCATATCAGGACTAATTTCGGGGTAACGACCAATAGTTATCCGATTAAGTTTTCTATTGATGAGCTTTTCAACAAAAAATGCTTTAGTGCCTCCTGAGGTGACACGTACGCCAAATCCTTTGAGGTTGTCATCGTAATATTTCTTTTGAGCACTTTGCCCTGTTTTAATCGATTGGGGAATAGCTAAGTTCTCAATATTTGTTTTGTTGATTCGCATATAGTTCTCATTATTTAAATTGAGCGTGTCGTAACGTGTCGAATATGTGTCGAAGAATAAGGTCAAATTCATTAAAAGAACTTATAACCTAATATATCTGTAATATCAAATAAACAAAAGGAATTTAAAAGAAAATCATATCGTGTCGAAATGGCTAAAAACCACTATTTTCTAATTCGTAATCAGAAGGTCCGCAGTTCGATTCTGCGCAGCGGCATCAATGGAATCAATGAGTTATAGTAATTTTTTGTT
>NZ_JAJKBJ010000051.1 GCF_023618015.1 Legionella maioricensis | reverse complement strand
CCTGAACTTTCGGGAAGCGTGCGTGACTAAAGACAGAGCGGTTGTTTAGCCTATAGCCTCAATGATTTTAGGAGGCGACTTAATGATAAAAGGCACCAATAAACTAGAAACTGTCACACAAGCCTTTAGGCAGTGGCGAGCCACAAGAACAAAGCGCGGGCAAATCCCCGATGAGTTATGGGAGCAGGTCAAGGGACTATTGGGTGATTATACGCCTTCGAAAATCGGCAGTCATTTAGGGATTAGTCCAATCCAAATCAGGAAAAAATTAGTACCTGTCCAGAATACTAGCCTGCAGTTTGTTGAGGTAAAAGGGAAACCTACGAGGATTGATTCAGAGTTTCTATCGAATAGCGATGCACCTTGTAGTGTTGAGCTTCATCGTCCCTGTGGCAGTATACTGAAAATCAATGCAGTACCGATGAGTAGGGTATCAAAGCTCATGTTGGATTTTCTGGGGTAACGATGCTGCAGATTACCCCACAACATCGGTTGTTATTGGCAGTAGAGCCCGTTGATTTTAGAAAAGGCATCGATGGCTTAAAAGCCTTATGCCGCCAAAAGCTGCTTGATGACCCATTCAGCGGTACCGTATTTGTTTTTACCAATCGCATGCGAACCTCAGTGAAACTATTCGTGTATGATGCGAGTGGTTTTTGGCTCTGCCAGAAACGGTTCAGTCGAGGCAAATTAGCCTGGTGGCCTAGTGGATTGAGTCCTTCAGTTCAATTACGTTCCAGTGAGTTATTGATACTGCTTGCCCAAGGCCATCCCATAAAAGCAAGCCTTCCAGATGATTGGCGCTCCATGGCTTATGTGGCCAGTGATGATTCTAATGAAGCCAACGTGTTTTCGTAATTCCAGGGAAGCCAGGCTTGAGGCTCTTTAACAATTTGGTCTTTGTAAACCTGAAGTGCAATTAGGTATTCAAAGGGGTTAATACCGGATAACTCACAGGTATAAATAATACTCGTGAGTACGCCGCCTACCATAGCACCGTATTCAGATTTATAAAACAACCAAGTATTACGGCCTCTGATGGGGATTTTCAACCCTCGTTCCATGTCGTTATTGTGGATGGGCGCACCGGGAGTTTGTAAAAAACGGGTGAGTTTTTCCCAATGCTTCAGCATGTATTTTATAGCTTTGCCTAAGGACTCATTGGGTTCGACTTGTTTGGAAGACAAAAGACTCTCCATGTATTCTTTAGCCTCAAGCATCGCGGGCAAACTGTGCTTCTGGTGGTAGGCCAGGCGCTGCTCTTCATCATGCCCCAGTTGTTTTGACTCTTCATCTATCTTAAATGGAATTGAAAGCCATTTCATGATGGGTATGCAGTGTTCTGGATAAAAGGCCTGTAACTCGTCAAACTTCCGAAATCCATGGGACAAGCAGTTGCATACAATAGTGTCATGGGTCTCTGGGATATTATGACTTAGCGCATCACACATTTGGATGACCTTGCCATTATTCTTATGGCGCTTATTAAGAAGGCGCTCCATGTTTTCGCCAGAGTGACGTTGGCTGTTATAAAAGAGTGCTATTTTATGAACGCCGTTTTGTGCCAATATTCCTGTGGTGTACATGCCAGTTCGTTTTTTATCAGGGTTTAGTCTGTTGTGCCGAATCGTATCTATGATTCTAAGAACCGTATCATCATTGTGAATTAAAAAGCCATTGGCGGCGAGTTCCTCTAACGTTGGGAATACCAACAACGCACACCCAGCCAGTTCTTCCATCAGATGCCATTGGGTAGATGCTGGAATGGGGAAACCAATAAGCGATTGAAAATATTCTTGTCGATGAAAAGGCATCGCCATGTAGTACTTTTGTAAGGCCAGCATGGCTTTGAAGCTTGGATGATATTTTTCTTTATCGACATGAGGTGGAACATTGGCCGAAAAAACTTCATTGCATAAAGCGCAGCGTAGCTTCTCAATCCAGTATTTATCAACGGATGCTAAATTTTGTCCTTTTATATTAATAAGGATACCTGGGTTGATGGAATAAAGCCTGCCACCACAGTGATGTGGGCATAGTTGGCCAGCATTTAGGGACTCTAAGGCAATGGTGTGTTCCTGTGCATTGATGTAGGCTGTATGCGGAAGGCGTCCATGTCCTGTGGATTCTTTGGGCTCATGGCTCTCATCATTTGAAGGGCTGGTTTCGGATTCTTCTGCCTCCGCGTTATTCTCTTCTGCCTTTGGAGATTTGTCTTGTTGTTTCGTGGTCTTATCTTCTTTGCCAAAGATAAGTCGCTTTAAATTGGATACGGTTATTTTATGCTCGACCAGTGCGCGCGGAATCCAGGAAGCCAGGTGAATACACCCAATGACAAAAGGTTTTGTTCCCTCTGGTAAGTTTGATGAGTGTACCAATGCAATGATCTGATCAACGTCTTCTTGTGATTTTTCAATGACAATCGGTAGTTCTTTTGCTGGTGTCATTTAGCAACCCTGCTCCTCTTAAGGGCAGCAAGGTTAGCTAGCAGTCCTAATAAAATCAATAGGTTGGGCGAAAATAATGACTCAATGCTTTTTTGCCGTACAGTCACAATGAATCTGTTTACTTAAATTTCAGATTATTATCTGATGAAAAATCCCGGGAACGTGCCTCCGCTTCTTGAATTGCATTATTTAGTTCTTGGGACATATTCGAATTTTTTTGAGTAAAAAAAGAATTCGGATTTGGTGATCCAGTCGCCTGAGTAACTAATAAATTAAGTTTACCGTACGTAGTTTTGGGATCTACAGTATCATTTCCACACTTAATCATATATTCGTTCACTTCTTCGAGATAACTCTGAAACATATTCCTTATCTCTGGTGTTATACTACTCCCTTCTAGTTTTTCACAAGTTGTTTTAATAAAATTAATTATGGGTTCCATTATGTAACTATTTTGATTAGAAAAGGTTAAGGAATCTAAATGGTTTTCAACTTGATTTTTTTGATTTATGAGATTAAGAGATGCTTCATGACGGATTTCAGTCTTTGCTACCACTTCCTTAGAAGTCTTAAATATATTCCACTGTAAACGTAAAAGAGGGCCATGCAAATTTGCCTTCTTCAATTCTAGTACTAAATCATTTACCTCGGCTAACGTACTTGAAATGTCGATGTTTTCTCCGCTGTTAACCTTGTTTTGTAGATCGGCTTTGTACTCATAAAGTTTATTTTTTGCCTCAATGGATTTGACGAGTATTGGGGAATCTAATTTTTCTAATTTATCTATAGTCGTATTAATAAAATCTATTATTGGATTCATTATATATTCATTTTGGGTTACACGATCTATAGAATTAGGTGGCGCAGGCTCATTCGGGAGTATCTCTACTTTATTTGTGGCTGCAAGTGCAACAGAGTTCATCGATGGTGCAATCTGAGAAGTAACTGAGTGTGAAGCAGTAAATGCTGCTGGAACCTCAATTTGAGGAGTTTTGGTTTCTGAAATTGCAAGCTCTTGATGTTTCTGTTGAAGCATTGAAATAATAGAAGCATTTTTAAGCGTTGTTGCAATCTGTAGTGGAGTTTGGCCGAATTGATTAACATTCTCTAAATTAATTCCCTTATGATTAAGTAATGCACTAACGATATCTATGCGTCCAGTTCTTATAGCCATATGCAAAGGATAATCACGATCGCCTTTATTTCCACAATTTACATTTATTTTGTCATGTTTTAATAATTCTTGAACAATATCAAGATCACCATTTTCTATGGCTATACCTAAAGCAGTGCGAGTTTCAAGATCAGCTGAGCAATAGTTAATATCCAAATTTTCATATTTCATTAATTCTTTAATGATAGGAAGATGATGATTTTTGGCAGCAGCGATAAATGGTGTTAGTCCTGTAATTAAAGCTGAACGGCCAGGCAAGGAGATGTCTATTTCTTTATGGCTAAGCAATTTTTTGAGAATATCAAGCTCCCCTTTATGAGCAGCAAGCATCAAGGGAGTCATTGAAGTATTCAGTAATATTGGGTTTTTGGTGCGAGTAAAGATAAAGAGGTTGTGGAATTTTCATTAAATAGAACGCTATCTCCTGCCTTAATTGCGGAGTACCAAATTCAACTTCCTGATAAAAAAATGTTACAAGAAAAGTTGCATGAGCTGCTATTAGATAATGAATAAGGGATAAAATTGTCTCACCACTGGCGAGACAATTCTTCTGGCCTTTATTTCAGATTAAATCTGACAAGTTAGCTAATCTATCTTTACCAGACCCAAACTTCAGTAACTGTCTATAGACTCAATTCATGAATTTAAATTAAATGTTCTTGATGAATTAAGGCTTATTGTTAATTTATTCTGAAAGCAGGAATAAGTCTCGCTAAGGGTTTCAAAGTACCTGCATAAACTACTCCATCTTCAATTTGTATTATGTTTAAATGAGGTATGGTAATTACTTTATTAGGATCAATTTTAATCCCAAATGAGCCAGATAAAACTCGATCTTTAACATGAGGTTCCTCTTTTAGATTCTCAGGTACTTCCCCATGAAATTTTATCTTGAGATCATAGTCCCCATCAACACACAATATATCCTCTTTAATTTCATAATTAAGATCACTTAATGAAATCTCTTTTGCTATATAATAGGGGGGTCTAAAATCTATTTCATATTGTCCTGTTTCTGTAAGAAATTCATTTAACAGAGAGTTTTGAATTTCATTTTTCATCAACTCCCATTTTTGACAGGTTGACTGAAAATCATCTGAATGTTGATATAATTTGAGGATTTGTAGCTGCTCAGAAAAAGAAATTTGTGAGCCTTTACCTACTGGAAATTCAAAGAAAA
>NZ_JAJKBJ010000050.1 GCF_023618015.1 Legionella maioricensis | reverse complement strand
TGGATGAGTTAGTTAATTTTTTTGAAAATCAAAACTTCATTCAAAATTGGAGTAATTATCCAACACTTCTTCTTTCAGATGATTTAAAAGCCAGAAAAAAAGTTATCGGGACATTAGTTCATGAAGCAATAATTCATACTTGTATTGAGGAAAATAGTAATTTCAATGAACCTATATTTAGATATTTTGTAAAGTTTGAAAATGAAGCTGTTGAAACATTTATAAAAAACCTAAAACTACTTGTAAGCAATAATTTAATTAAAACTCAACACGTAAAGTCAATTATTCATGGAGGAAAGGTACTAATTATGCAGCTATTTGATGCAATTGATGTTAATCCTGAAATGTTATTACCGACAGAAGTATTTCAAAAATATAGCAGACAGACCCAAGAAGCTGACCAAAAAAGGGTTATCGCTGATTATATCAGTGGCATGACGGACAATTATCTCTATAAAATGCACCAAAGGATTTTTGGTGGAAACACTCAAAGTACATTTGACACTATCTAATTGACCGACCTAAATCTACTTGAGTTGAACGAACTGTCTCAAGCATCATCATCCAAATCATCAATCATTGATTTAAAAGATGAATATTTCTTTCCCTCGATACACTCCAGTTCCTCTATAGCTTCAATGGTTAGATTATCGAGTTTCTCACTATCCTGAGGATTAGGATTAATTTCTGATAATGTTTTCATATCAAAATTATACTCCATTTTCCCTATGTTGAGATCAGCCTTAATGATTTTTAGTGGTACAAGTGGAACTAAGGGGACACCTTGATATTACTGGGCTATAAGCGTACCACCTGCTAAATATCCCATGGTACACGTGGGACAAATAACTCACATTTGTTCACTCTAGTTACAATTTCTTTGAATTTGTTTTCATTTGTTGACTTTAATTTTTAAAACACGTAATAATCTAACCGTTGTTTTAAATAGCTTTATGAAAATGGCTATAAAGCTATATGGATTTATGGATAGAAAGTACCAGTTTACTGGAATTTTCAAATTGGATTTATGGAAAAAGCCTCTTTGGCGGCATTTTTAATGTCGATTGAAAATTCTTTTAAGAAAGGTATTACTATGTCTAAAAATAATGTATCGCGCTTGCAACTTATCAATGAATTCGAATCTGCTCCAGAATCCACCCTATTTAATCAAAATACACTTGCCGCAGTTTTAGATTGCTCGGTTCAATTGCTTGAACGTAATCGTTGGGCAGGTCAGGGTGTGCCCTACTTAAAAATTGGTCGTACCGTTCGCTATCGCAAATTAGATATTCTTAATTATCTTCAACACCAATGTGTTCATAACACTCTTCAAGAAGCGGTTTAGACTTTCTTGTTTGGTCTTATTGAATAATTGGAAGGTGGCGGCGCACCTTCCTGTATCAGTTGTTGGAGAAAATGAAAATGAATTCAGAACAAATATATCATGTTGATTTTAAACAGTCTAAACGCATTAAATCATTTCAATATGCAGGTGGACTATTTCAGTTAACCTCAGATGGAGTAATTTTTGTTGGTAAGGATAAAGACAATAATGAGCTGCCTCCTCGATGGATCTGCTCTGCTTTGTCTGTGGTAGCTAAAACTCGTGATGCCAATAGTGGGGAATGGGGTCGATTACTTGAGTGGATTGATGATGATGGCATTAAACATCAATGGGCTATGCCTTTGGCTTTATTGCAAGGAGATTCCAGCGATGTAAGACGGGAGCTGGCGCGATTGGGATTGACTATTTCACCCAGCAAAACCGCTCGTGATTTGTTAGCGTCTTATATACAAGTATTTCCTGTTGAGGAGCGTGCTCGTTGTGTCGATAAATTGGGTTGGTATAAAGACGTATTTGTTACTGCTAATGAAGCCATAGGGCAATCCAGTGACCAAATCGTTTTTCAAAATGCCAATAGCCTTGAACCCGCATTGTCCGCTTCGGGAAGTGTTGAGGACTGGCGTAATTCTATTGCACGATTAGCAGAAGGTAATTCTCGTTTGATCTTTGCAATTTCCACTGCATTCGCACCAAGTCTTGCCAATCTAGTCGGCGAAGATTCAGGTGGATTTCATTTCAGAGGCGCCTCCTCTTCTGGCAAAACAACGGCTTTAAAAGTAGCTGCCTCTGTTTGGGGTAAGCCAGAAGGTTATATTCGTTTGTGGCGAAGCACTGCAAACGGTTTGGAAGGTTTAGCAGCGCTTCATAATGATGGTTTATTAATCCTAGATGAGTTAAGCCAAATGGATCCCAAAGAAGCTGGTGAGTGTGCTTATCTGCTTGCTAATGGCCAAGGTAAAACACGCGCCTCTCGTTGTGGTACAGCAAGACAATCCATGCGTTGGTCATTACTCTTTTTATCCGCTGGCGAGGAGTCATTAACCTCGTTAATGGCCAAAGCTGGTCAGCGATGCAATGCAGGTCAAGAAATTCGTTTGGCAGATATTGAAGCTGATGCGGGTGCTCAAATGGGATTATTTGAACAGTTACATAATCATATAAACCCTTCCTCTATGGCACTCGCGTTAAAGGAAGCTGCCAGTCAATATCATGGAGCAGTGGGAATTACATGGCTCCATAAAATTGTGAAACATCGCGCTGAATTAATTCCCCTACTCTCCAATAAAATCCAGCAATTTGTAGTAAAAGTCACTAAAGCCGAACACTCAGGTCAAATTCAACGGGTAGCAAGACGCTTTGCTTTGGTTGCCATGGCAGGGGAAATAGCAAGTCATTTTGATTTAACCGGATGGAAACGAGGCACAGCCTGTCAAGCAGCAGAAAACTGTTTTAAAGCTTGGCTTGAAGATTTTGGAGAGCATGGTAACCGAGAAGATCGAGCCATACTATCGCAAGTTCGTGCATTCTTTGAAAAAGAAGGGGCAAGTCGGTTTGAAAGCGAAAATCATCCCAATAGTGAACGCCTTTATAACCGAGCAGGATTTTTTCGAACAGATAGCGAGGGTTTTCGTATCTTTATGGTTTTATCCGAGGTTTATAGGAAGGAGATTTGCCAAGGGTTTGAACCTAAAATGGTCAATAGAGTGCTTATTAATGCTGGTTGGATAGTGCCTGGAAATGATGGAAAGGCCTCCCAAAAACGAAGAATTAAAGGGGTTGGTATTCCTAGATGTTATGTTTTTACTGAGAAAGTATGGTCTGACGAATTCTGATTGTCCCACCCGTTCCAGCATGTATTTTGATGGTGGAACATCTTTAGGCCAGTAATTATCAGAGTTTCCCACTTGTCCCATTTGTTCCACGTATTTTTTAGATGTCTCAAAATCTATTCAATCTTCACAAATTACAGGTCAAAAATTGTGCTATATTTTATCTAATCTGTGTCATGGAGAATATATATGTCAAGGAAACCGAATAATAGTGGGAAAAAATGGACACCTTCAGATTTGAGGAGATTAAAGCAATTATCCCGAACTACAGATACTCCAGATATAGCAAAAGTTTTAGAACGGACTGAATCAGCCGTTAGAACCAAGGCTAGTGAAGAACACATCTCACTAAAGCCCAAAGACAGATAATTTCTATCAGACCGTCTACTTATGGCTATGGAATAGTTAATCCTAAACGACTATATGCGACAACAATGACTAACACTAAAAAAAGAAATCATTATATTACCCGGAAGTTTTTAGAGGGATTTTGCGATAACGATGGTCGTGTATGGACTTATCCTAAGGACAGTCCATCAGATCCTTTTGCAAACAGACCGGATGATACAGCTGTTATAAACAAGCTCTATCATCTTCAGCATGATGAGAATATAACTGCTGTAGAAGATTACTTTTCAGATAAAGTAGAAACACCGGCATCTAATGCATTAACAAAATTATTAAATAAAAAATTTCCCAATGCTGAAGAAAAAGAAAAGCTCTCGCTTTTTTTGGGGTTGCAAATGGTCAGAACTCCTTCATATATAAACCACTTAAATATAGAACAGTCTAGGTACTTAAGGTCTCATGCTCATACTCTTGCTTCAAATAAAGAGCATTTTTATGAGTCCTATAAAAGTTTCGATCCAAATCTTAGCGAAGATGAAATTGAAGAAGTACGACAATCAATGCTCACGGATGAATTCACATACAAAATAAATAATGATTATCTATTGAAAATCATGCTTGATTTAGGCTCAATAATTGCTTCACATTTATTACACATGAAATGGGCTCTTATAGAAAGTGATTCCAATAATCCATTTATAGTTTCTGACAACTTTATGCATATTTATCATCCCAAAATTAATGATGGATTTTACAAAATAGGTTTGGGAATAAAAGATGTATGTGTCCATATCCCAATTTCAAATACATTATCTCTAATGTTGGTAAATAATGATCAGTTCAAGGAAGGCATAGTTTTTAATATTAATAATCCACCAGTAGTTAACAATAACTCTGTTGAGCTCGAACAACTTATAGAATCATTTAATAAATCAATGTTCATAAAATGCTATAAGTACGTATTTGCAAATTCAAATTCTGAAAAATTGAAGCAGTGCTTCCACAGTTTATTAGAAATGGCTAAGGAATTTGAAAAAACAAAATAGTATGGTAGTAAGCGTAGGTCGGGCGAAGCACCCGACCTATGCTTGCTTATTTTTTCTTAATGATTGTTACTCGCTAAAGTCCCTATATTCCTCTATAAATTAACATAATCTATTAATAGGAAAATTTATGGACATAAAATGCAAGAAGCTAAAGGTTATTGGTACTAAAAATACGACTTACCATTGCCTTTCACAAGAATATATATTCCATTTTACAATTAAAAATAAAATCTACGACTACGGAATACGGCTGTATCAATCCAGATTGTCTATAGAAATAACTTCTTATGAATTTGTACCTTGCGAAGATTTATGGCATAAATGCCTCGATATATTAAGATTTTTTATGATTTTTAAAGGTTATTTTTTTCACATATCCAAAATAACTTTTTCTGACTCTCA
>NZ_JAJKBJ010000005.1 GCF_023618015.1 Legionella maioricensis | reverse complement strand
GACGTCGAATAAATGTACAATACGTTCTAATGAGGATACTCATTTTTTTACCTGCTGCAAGGTATTATTAAAAAAAACCTTAGGGCGAATGTACAATTGGTTTCCCCAGTGCCTACGTGCCACCACTTGTTCGCGGTATCCATTGCTGAACCGCTGATTGATCATTTTCTGCAGTTTAAGTCTTAAAAAATATGCTAAGATAATTTTTTTAAAATTTGGATGTCATTAATGTTTCAAAATGCAATTGTTCGTAGTCCTTCAGCCTCTTTAGTACATGGATTAACTACTTCGACTGAATTGGGTAAACCAGATTATGGCCAGGCATTAATTCAACATCAAAATTACGTTAATGCTTTATCGCCATGCGGGCTGGAGGTGACGGTATTACCGCCCATAGAGGAATTCCCGGATTCCTGCTTTGTTGAAGATGTTGCTTTGCTTACCGAACGCTTAGGGATCATCACTCGACCCGGTGCTCAGACAAGACAAGGTGAAGTAGAGCAGATAAAACAAGCGATACAGGTGTTTTTTAAAGATAAAATCTCAAAAATTACCAGTCCAGGAACCTTAGAGGCTGGGGACGTACTTAGAGTAGGAGAGCACTTCTTTATAGGCCTTTCAGCAAGAACCAACCTGGCAGGCGCTCAACAGATGATTCAGACGCTAAACCATCAGGGGTTTACTGCTTCAACTGTTCAATTGAAAGAATTTCTCCATCTTAAGACCGGGGTAAGTTATTTGGATCAAGGATATTTACTTGTTTGTGGTGAACTGGTAAATCATCCGGCATTTGCGCACCTGAATCAAATTGTTGTTGATGCTGATGAGTCTTATGCAGCCAACTGTATTATGGTTAACGGAACGGTTTTACTGGCACAAGGATACCCGAAAACAAAAAAATCAATTACCGACCGAGGTTTTTCTGTAATTGAATTGGATGTCAGTGAATTTAGAAAAGTTGATGGTGGCTTAAGTTGCTTGTCTTTGAGATTTTGAGAGTTTAATGAAAAAACGATTATCCGTACTCAGTCTTACATTAATCACTGTATGTTCCGTAGACAGTATTCGAAATTTACCTGCGGCAGCCATAGCAGGAAGCCAGTTATTCAATTACTTCTCATTAGCTTTAATTTTTTTCTTACTTCCCTGCGCCATTATTTCATCCTGGTTTTCCAATCAATCTCAACAAGGGGTTTATGGGTGGGTAAAAAAAGGCCTGGGTAAACATGCAGCATTTATGGCCATTTGGTATCAATGCGTCCAAAATATATTAATTTATCCAACCTTACTGAGCTTTATAGCCGGAACCTTACTCTACAGTATTTCCCCGGACTTGGTTGAAAACAAAGGCTTACTGTTTCTCATCGTTATTTTCCTTATTTGGGGCTTAACCTGGATTAACTTGAAAGGCATTCAATTCTCCAGCCGCTTTAACTCTTTCTGTTCCATTACCGGCTTACTTATTCCTTTTACTATTATTATGGCAATGGGACTATATTGGTGGCTAACTGAAACACCGCAGGGAGATAATATACTTCCTCAAGCAGCGCCCTATTCCTGGACTTCCTTGACCGCAATTATTCTCTCATTCTGCGGCATTGAATTGGCTGCAGTTCATGCTGAAGAAAGCAAAGCAGGCGCCTTTCCAAAAGCCATAGTGATCTCGGTGTTCTTGATATTTCTCTCCATGTTATTTGGCTCCATTATTCTGGCCATGATCATTCCAGCAGAGCAATTAAGTTTTATCAGCAGTATCCCAAAGCTTATCCAATTATTTTTCACGAAAATGCACTGTGGCCATCTCTCCTTTCTTATTAATGGATTGATTGCTATAGGGTGTATTGGAACGGCTAACAATTGGCTCATTGCTCCAATTAAAGGTTTAGGTTTTGCTGCAGGAGAAGGATTTCTGGATACCAGACTGACTAAACTTAATGAGAATAAAGCCCCAGCAAAACTGCTAATCCTGCAAGCCCTGTGTGTTTCTGTTATTAGCACTTTATTTTTGATTATTCCTTCGATTAATGCCTCTTACTGGATTATGCTGAATGCAGCAACTCAAATTAATTTATTAATGTATTTACTTCTTTTTTTTAGCGCAATTAAAGTGATTTTCTCAGGAGGTTCGCATAACAGAATTAAAATATTAATCCCCTCCTGTTTAGGAGTCCTGGGTATCAGTGTTGCCTTATTAGTCAGTTTAACACCACCGCCATCACTACAGCTTGACTCTCAAATAATCTATGCCGTATTGGGAGGACTCTTCCTGGTACTAATGACTTTAATACCCATGTGGAGTCAACGAAAAGCACCTAAATTACAAGAAATTACTTAATTCACTTAAAGCATACTTCTTTTATTTTGAATAGCCGCAGGATTTTCTTAGTTCAACTATAATCATATTATGATAATAAAATCAGGGATCTCCCGGAGATATAATGAACATTTCACGGAATATGATATACAAGGCAGTAGATGCTAAAATAATCACCGAAGAGCAAGCTGACCGTTTAATTGAATTCATCACCAATCTCCCTGATCAAAGTCCAAATTTTAATTTAACTAATGTTCTTTATTATTTTGGGGGGCTTATTGCTATTGGGGCCATGTCTTTATTTATGAATTTAGGCTGGGAGATGTACGGTGGCTGGGGGATTTTATTTCTTTCTCTTTGCTACGGTGTTCTTGGACTTGCTTTAGCCCATTTATTACAAGCAAAAGGACATAGTGTTCCTGCAGGTATTTGTGCCACTTTTGTTGTTGTTCTGACACCTTTGGCTATTTACGGACTTCAAAGAGGAATGGGTTGGTGGCCAGATGAAATGGTATATCAAAATTATCACACTTATATTAAATGGCATTGGATGTTTATGGAGTTAGGAACTTTGATTGTCGGAATTATCATGGCCTGGATCTATCGCTACCCATTTATGCTGATGCCTATAGCGGTGACTCTCTGGTATATGTCCATGGATCTTACTTCCATGATTGCGGGAGGAAGCTACAATTATGAGCTTGGTGCCATGGTTTCCATGTATTTTGGACTGGTTACCGTTTTAATCGCTTTTTGGGTCGATATCAGATCCAGTAATTCAGCCGACTATGCCTTCTGGCTTTATATATTTGGCGTAATCGCTTTTTGGAGCGGTATGACAGCCCAACATTCTGATAGTGAATTTTCCAAATTTATTTATCTTTGCATTAACCTGCTTTTGATTTTTATAGGCGCCATTTTAAACCGAAAAGTCTTCGTTATCTTCGGAGGTTTGGGTGTCTGCTGTTACTTAGGACATCTAGCATTTCAGGTATTTCAAAACAGCTATTTATTCCCTGTTGCGCTGACAGTTATAGGATTTGCAATCATTTACTTAGGCATTCTATGGCAAAAACATGAGGCAGCGATGACCAATAAAATGCGTTCGATACTTCCTCAACCCTTAAAAGATTTGTTACAGGCAAGGGAACGGTTATAACGTTCCCTGGCAAAAAGAACAAATTACAGCAATACCTCTTGCTCAATTAACGGTTCCTTAAGTCGGCTATACACTAAATGTCCAGCCCAAAGAAGCTACGATATTATATTTAACCTTTGCTTGCTCACCATAGAAATGCTGAGAGATCGGCAGGGAAATGCCCAATTGAGCGATTAATTTTTCTGTGGAAAACCATAAAGATGGAACAATAAATACTAGATTTCCACCGCTATTTGGATTCGCCTGACCAAAAATTTTATTTTTTTCTGTATATTGTCCATTTAACTCTAATAATCCAGAAAAGATATATTGATTCTTAACGCTAAAAATATTGTGACCTATTCCCAATTGATAGAGGTATTGTGAACCAAGATGAACATTATTGTAAGGCGTAAATTTAAATAATCCGGGCGAAACAAACCACAACCAATCTATAAAAGTTTGATTAAAAGTCACTCCCCAAAAATAGGAAGGTGAACCAAATCCAGTTGAAGGAAATTTATTAAAAGTGCCTGAGGGCAATGTTACCGCTGTAACAAAAGAAGCAAACTCTGTCTTAGTTGAATCAGAACCTTGATAAAAGGCATATTCGAATTGCAAACTGGTATCTGATGCACCAGAGGAATGATGTATGTCATTATTATGGTCTGGGGCTCTATAATCTATAGCCCAGGGCGTGTAAAGGTAAAATGACGCCGAGTCAGTTAAACCATATAAAAGAGAAGGGGTAAATGCAAAATAATACTGATCATCGAGTTTGAGATAAGTGGGTGATAAATAAATTTGCAGCTTATTTTTCTCAATAATATTTTGACCAAATGAAAGAAAGGGACCTGGTTGTTGAGAAAATGGGAGTGAAAAAAGCCCCACACTCGGCGGGGATGCAGAGGGCGCGGGGGATTTCTGATTTGCTGCCAGCGCGGTGGAAGAAAACGGAGAAAATGCGATTAAGCATGAAATAAAAAATGAGCTACTTTTTTTCATGAGTTATAAGTCCCATCATGTCATAATTCACAATGATTTAACACGACCACAATCCATATAAAAAGCTACTTTAATTTATCTGGCCCACGCGATACTCCTAAAAAAACTTTCACTTTAACCAGTGATTCCTCTTGTCCCTGCTAAATGCGAATAAATATTTTATATCGGTACAAAAATGCAACCACCAAAAAATTCAAAAATAAAAAAACAATTGAATAAAATAAAGCCGCATTCTGTGCCCCGTAACTGCTGAATAGATGATCCGCTATAACGGCTCTTAAATTATCTAAATTACCGTTTTTCAAGGGCAAATAAAACATGGACTGAATTTTTAGCAAAGTGACATGTAATATGAAGGCAAATAAGGCATTCATGCCAAAAATCTTCAATGGCAAGGCCCATCTTGTGTAACCTAAAATATCGATAATTAAAAAACATAGAGCAAAAGTAATTAAGGCGTAGCCCCCTGTCCATAACACAAAAGAGCTGGTCCACAAATTTTTATTAATGGGAAAACTCCCCCCCCAGAGCCATCCCAGAAGCAAAAAAACGCAACCTGTAACACTCATGATGTACCATTTATTTTTATTACTCAGCGAGGTGAGTAATAAACGACCCGTTAAAAGGCCAGCCAAAGTAGTAGCAATAGAAGGAAGAGTACTTAAAAAACCCTCCGGATCATACACTTTTTCAAATAAATGAGCCGGGGCAAAAAGCATTTGATCAAAATAGCTAACCCAATTTCCTTCCACAGTTAATTGGTTAACACCATGCCCAGGAACCGGAATTTGAGTCATAATAAACCAATACCCTAACAAAATACCTAAAAATATTAAAATTTGAGTCTTGGTCGTGGTATTGAGATAGATAATAGCGCAAACCAAATAACATACCGCAATGCGCTGCAAAATCCCATAGACTCGAATGGTTTCAAGGTCAAAATGATAGGGAATAGCATTCAATAGAACGCCAACAAAAAATAAAATCACACTGCGTTGTACTATTCCGCTATACAAAGCAAATTTAGATTTTTGATGAATCTGATTTTTTAAACTTATCGCACTGCTTAATCCAACAATAAAGAGAAAACAGGGAAAAACTATATCTGCTAAAGTACATCCATTCCAAGAAGCATGTTCCAGAATGGCGTATGGGGTTCGAGTCCCCTGACTGTTTACTAAAATCATTAAAACAATAGTTAAACCTCTGAATACATCCAAAGATAAAATGCGATTGGTTTTAGGGGGAATACTGCTCATAATCGACTAATGTGCCCATAAAAAAATTAGATTAGCATTTTAGGCTGGAGATAAAAAGTTTAAAACTTAATAAATTGAATTAATTACCTTTAAACTATATAAAAATAGTTATTAAACTTGTATGTTATTAAAGTTCCTATTTAATTTTGAAAACCAACAGAATGTTTAATAAAAAAGAACGGACTTTATTATTTGCAAACAACTTATGGTACCTCTCTGAAGGCATGCTTGGTCCTCTATTTGGAATTTTTTGTGCGAAATTTCAATCGTCTCCCTTAGATATTTCCTGGGTTTGGGCTCTTTATCTCATTTCAGTTGGCATAGTCGTTATTGGATTAGGTTATATTTCGGATTTTATCTATAAAGAAAAACTCTTGATTGTTGGATATGCCCTGCAAACTGTTTTCACCTTTTGCTATATTTTTGTTACCACCAAAAAGCAGTTGGCATTATTACAAATTGGTTTAGGTATTTCGGGTGGCTTATCGACTACGACCTGGTATGCCCTCTACGCTCGCTGCGAAGACAAAACCCATGAGGGTTTAACATGGGGCCTGGCAAACGGTTTGGCAAGCATTTATACCGGGGTGGCTTTATTGTGTGGCGGTTTAATCATTGCATACGGCTCTTTTGAAACTTTATTTATCGTCATGGGGATCATCCAATTGATTGCTACCCTTTACGTAAGCAGGCTTAGCTCTTTCGAAAAACCTGAAATTTTACGTCGTTTCAAACTATTCAAAAAATACTCCCCTTCTTAAAATAGAGAAAAATAAATTTTTTTATTAAACTTCAAATTAAAAAGTTATAATGTAACTTCTCATCCGAGGAATTCATCCCGAACGTAGTGAGGGATCTTCAAATTAAGGCACAGAGCCGCTTTCAGGAGATCCCTCACTACGTTCGGAATGACGTTTCCCGGACTTATTGAGAAGCTACGTTAGAATTGCCCCGTATTTGTTTTATTAAACAAATTCAAGTGTAATTTTGCTCATTAAATTTTAAAGGATTAATGTCATGCCTAATTTTTTTACTAATTGCGTCGATACGATAACCGCACGTACTTTTGCATCGACACCCGCACACCGCAATACCCAAAGAACCAATGCAGTAACCGAAATAGCAGGAAGCATGATTGAATCACTCAATCCCCTTCTAGTGATTCCGCCCAAAGTAACGCAAACTTGTTTGTCAGTTTATACTCTATTTCGCCGCGACGTAAAATTAAGTGAAAAGGCGGTGCAATTATTACAAGGCAGCATTGCAGGAGCCCAACTCGGATTGGCAATTGCTTTGTATTTTAATTCAAATACCTGTGAAGATGACACTGAGATTCTTTGCAAAGCCGCATTGTTTTGCCAACTGGTCTATAAGGGAGTATTACTTACCGGATGGGTGCCAGGTGAGGTTGCTAAGGAACCCTATGAGGCACCAGCAGCACAGGTGTAACCCCTAACTATCCATTAAGACAGTGAGATCACGAGCATCAGACAAGCCGTGATCATCAACAACCCTGATCACAAATTTACCCGGTTTAGCCCGCCATAGAAAAGGCTGATCGGGTTTTGTTTCAGCAATAAACGTTTCATTAATGAACCAATATAAATGAGCAATACCAGCATCAGTGACCGCACTTAGAGGTATCTTATCGTTGAATTTTGAATTGGCGCGCACAATGTAACTTATCCCGGCCTGTGGAGAAGTAATTTGCGGATTAATACCTGTATTTCCTGTTAATGCACAATCCGGTTCGAAAAAAGGTGGCGTATGCCTTTGAATGCCTGCTTTTTTGAAAATTCGTAACAAATCTGAAGGCCAAAATTCAAAAATTTCAAAACGTGTGCTGTCATCAATATGGCAGGTACGTAGTCCGGTTTTATTATTGATTGCCACTTCTCTGAAGATAGTATCCGTTTTAATTGGTGATTTACCGGGAATAAACCAGGTCCATTCAGTATCCAGGCAATAACGTGTAGGCAACATACCAGAGGCCTTGCATACCTCTACTTTGCGAAGATTCAACTGCTCAGGTCGTTTTTCAACGCTGACTAAAGGACCGCGCTCCTGTTTAATCGCATCAACTAATTCAAAAAATAAAGGCGCGGCAATGTCTTTACCCACAAAGGCAGGATTTGCTTTATTATCAAAATTGCCAATCCAGACGGCCAAAACATAAGGACCAAAAGACCCCACCGTCCACGCATCTCGATAACCTGAAGAAGTACCTGTTTTCCATGATACTGGCAATTGAGAGAAAGCCTTGTAACTCAAATCAGTTCTTGGTGTATTTTTTAACATATCCAAAACCAAAAAACTTGCCTCTGGGCTAAGCAAACGACGCCCATTGTCTTTGCTTTCTTCTTTGAGTAAGTGAATGGGATACCAGATACCATCATTAACTAACATCGCATATAAGCCAACTAACTCTCTCATAGTCAGTTCAACACCGCCCAAATTTAAGGATAAACCGTAATAAGATTCAGATCGCAAATGACTTACCTGTGCTTGCTCCAATAATTGATGTAATGAGGGATTGGTGAGTTGACTGGAAAGATCAATAGCAGGAATATTACGGCTTAAAACCAAAGCATCTTTTGCTTTAATAGGTCCCATAAAATCATAATCAAAATTTTCTGGATTATAGCCATTAAAACTGTGAGGTACGTCTTTCAAAACAGTATTCGGATGGATTAAGCCTTGATCCAGGGCCAATCCGTAAATAAAAGGTTTCAGTGCCGAACCAGGGGAACGCTTTGTTTCCACTCCATTAATCTGCCCACCAATACTTTTATTAAAAAAATCTGCAGAGCCCATTAGCGCTTTAACACCCATATCTCGAGTATCAACCAGCAAAACCGCTGCATTATAAACGCCTAAACCTTTTTTCCTCGCTAAATAATGGCGTGTAATACGGTCTACAATGATCTGGGTTCGATAGTCTAAAGTAGTATCAATACTTTGGGCGTGCACAGAAGGATGATTAAGCACCATGTTAACCAAATGAGGCGCGTGAAAAGGCAAATTATGGCTGTTTTGCATCACTAGAGGTAAATGAAACATCATTTTTTTTGAGCCGTCTTCAGGATGCTTCACGAGCCATCGCGTAAATAAACGATCTCTAATTTTCTTTAAATCACTATTATCGGGAGTACGCTTTCCTGGATTTTGGGGAATAATGCTTAAAGTTAATGCTTCAGGCAAACTAAGCTTGGCAACGGGATTATTAAAATAGATCAGACTTGCAGCGCCTACTCCTTCAATATTTCCGCCATAAGGCGCCAAATTTAAATAAGCTTCCAATATTTGATCTTTGCTGTAATGCATTTCAATTTGCAAGGCTCTGATAATTTGCCACAGCTTTCCGGATATTTTTTTAGAATTTATTCCATAGCGTATACGAGCTAATTGCATGGTAATTGTTGAAGCACCTACCCTACGTGACTTTACTGCGTAGGTTTGCCAAACCGCTTTAAACATAGCAAAAGGATTGAGGCCCAAATGCCAGCGAAAGTATTGATCCTCCTGTAGTAAAGTGGCTTCAATTAATTGTTTGGGGATTTGAGGGAGAGGAGTAAACAATCTAAATTTATCATCTTTACTCAAAGTTAACCGTAATAACTGATGGTGATCATCGTATACCGCTTTAGAAAAACTGACCTCTTCCAACAGCAAAGGTCTTGGTGAAAAAAATAATAACAAATACCCACTGACAAATAGTGAAACAAGGATTATGCTAATTATCTTAATTATTTTTCTCATAACCGATATTATGCATCAAAAAGAGTAAATTATATTCAAATTTCATATAAATTACATTAGAATGCATCGATTATTGAGAAAAATAAATCCATGGAGCATTGTTTCGATGCAAAATGATTTAAAACAAACAAACAGTCATCTCAAATGGGATAAATCATGAATAAAAATCCACGTTCTTCAATTCTAAACGGGCTTTGCTCTGCATTTTCTTCCGTGTTTGGAAAATTGAATTGGAATAGCCCTCCCTGGATGACTCACTTACACCAAAAAGCAAAAAGCAAGCCTAAAACATTTTGGGGAACCACATCTCTAATTATTGTTTTTCTTCTTGCTGCGGGATATGGCGCCCATTGGTATAAAAATCGCCCTCAACCTACCTATATCACCGCATCAATAACCGTCCCCGAAATAACTCCGACGGCAGCCAATGATACACCCCTGGTGCCTAATAACTTAATTATAGATTTTGGTATTAAAAATAATAATGGCTTCACTAACCAGTCCGTTGCCCCTATCAATTTAATTGGTAGAACAATTACTGAAGGCATAGAAATGACGCCTAAAACAATGGGCCAATGGAGCTGGAATAGCGACAGTCAATTAGTCTTTGTCCCATCTGAAGATTGGCCAGCAGGACAAAAATACACCATTCATTTTGCTCAAAACTTCTTTGCTCCGAAAACGAATATGGAACGTTATGATTTTTCATTCGTTACCAAACCTTTTGAAGCAAAAATTACTGAGTTTAAATTCTATCAGGACCCTGTTAATTCAGAAGTTAGGAACGCTGTAGCAACTATCCAGTTTAACTTTCCGGTCAATCCTGAAAGTCTTGAAAAAAATAGCTCGTTAATGTTTCAGGCAATTAAAAATGGCAAGATAGATCTCAATGCGGAGCCCGTTAAGTTCTCTTATAGTTATGATGAACATAATCGAGTAGCCTATCTGCATTCAGAAAACATTAAAATAAAAGATGTAGCACGTTATTTGGTATTCAGTTTAAGTAAAAATATAAGCTCTTCAACCGGCTCAACAGAACTTAAAACAGATACAGCTTCCAATTTACTAATACCTGACGCCAGTAATTTCCTCAAAGTACTTTCAACTTCGGCCTCAATAGTAAGGAATGATAAAGACAGGCCAGAACAAGTTCTAACTGTTGAAACAAGCTTGGGGGTTAATGAGAAGGATTTTAATAAGTCAGTACATATCTACTTATTGCCACAAGACTATCCAGCTACCGCTGCAGAACAAGCCAAACAAAATTATCAATGGCAAAATCCAGGAGAAGTAACCAGCGCTATTCTTTCTTTAGCGACTCCTTTAACCAAAGAAGCAATACCAACAGAACAAAACTATGCCACGTTACATAGTTTTAAATTTGCTGCCCAAACACCACGATATTTATATATTAAAATCGATAAAGGCATGAAAGGATTTGGCGACTTTACTTTAAGTAATGATTATGCGGCTGTTATCGCCATACCTGAATTTCCCAAGGAAATCAGTTTCTTGCACAAAGGATCACTTTTGGCTTTAAGCGGAGAGAAAAAACTTTCAGTATTAGTCCGCGGCGTACCTGCTGTTAAATTCGATTTTGCGCGAGTTTTACCAAATAATATCAATCAATTGGTTACCCAGACTCAAGGAGATTTTAATAACCCCTATTTTATTAATCCTTCCTTTAATCAACAGAATATTAGTCAAATCTTTTCTGATGTCCAACAATTTGACAGCTCCGATTTAACAAAACAACAATACACTGCCCTTGATCTAAGTAAATACCTTACAGTTGATGCCAATACATCAGGACCACAAGGCCTATTTTTATTACAAGCCACTGGATGGGATGTTGCTAATAAATCACCACTGGATGTAAAAGCCAGTCGCTTAATCCTGATTACCGACTTAGGCATGCTAGTAAAGGATAATAACGATGGCAGTCATGATGTATTTATTAACTCCATCACTCAGGGAGTCCCTGTAGCTAATGTTACAGTTACCGTTTTAGGTAAAAATGGCTTGCCTATTTTGTCTCGGGTAAGTGACAGTCAAGGACGGGTTAACTTCCCTACCCTTAAAGATTTTGTTGAGGATAGAGAACCAATTGTTTATTTGGCAAATCTCAATAATGACGTTTCATTTATTCCATTCAATAACTTCAACAGACAATTGAATTTTAGTAAGTTTGATATTGGCGGCATCTATACAAACAATCAGGAATTACAAAGTTTGAGTGCCTATCTCTTCTCGGATAGAGGTATCTACAGACCTGGAGATACCGTACATATAGGCATGATAGTCAAACAAGCCTATGCGCAGCCACAACCTGCTGGCTTGCCTCTACAGGCTACCATTGTAGATTCCAGAGGAACAACGCTAAAAGATCAAAAAATCACTCTGAACGATACCGGGTATATGGAGCTTGATTTCACCACCAATGCCAACTCTCCAACCGGTCAGTATATGGTTAACCTGTTTTTAGTAAAAGACAATCATCCTCAAAACCTGTTGGGTAGCACATCGGTTCGCGTTTCAGAGTTTCAACCGGATAGAATGCGAATCACTTCAAATCTGATTCCAGCCCCATCTGACGGATGGACTTCACCGATGGGCTTAAAAGCTCACGTAGGACTTTGGAACTTATATGGAGCACCTGCTGCCGATCGAAAAATCAGTGCTAAAATCTTACTGACCCCTCAGCAAATTGAATTTGAAGATTATCCCGACTATATTTTTGCAGATCCCCTTCTGGATCCCAAAAAACCACCAAAAGTGTTTACCGAAACGTTAACTGACGTTAAAACAAACGACAAAGGAGAGGCCGAATTTGATTTAAATCTGGATCGGTTTGAAAAGGCTACCTATCAATTGTCATTTTTTGCTGAAGGTTTTGAAGCAGACGGTGGTCGAAGTGTCACCACTCAATCTAAGGCATTAATTAGTCCTTTACCCTATTTCATTGGATATAAACCCGATGGTGACTTATCTTTCATTAAGCAAAACAGCATTAGAAATATCAATTATATTGCTGTTAATCCGCAATTAAGCAAAGAAGCAGTTAAAGATTTAAAAATTCAATTGGTTTCTTTACACCCAGTTACTACCCTGGTTAAAAAAGCGGATGGGACTTATCAATATCAATCCATTATCCAATCAACAGTGGTTAGTACCAATCCTTTTGCCCTGGAAGAAGCAGGTACTAATTATCAACTGCCTTCACAACAAATTGGTGATTACTCCCTAAGTATTCTTGATAAAGATAATACGGTACTCAGCCAATTAAAGTTCAGTATCGTTGGAGCAAGCCAAAAGCCACTGGCAAAAAATGCGGAGTTGGCAATCAAATTAAATAAATCTGAATATAAAGCAGGTGATGATATAGAATTGCAAATCACGGCCCCTTATACGGGTTCCGGGTTAATCACCATTGAACGAGATAAAGTCTATGCTACTCAGTGGTTTAAAACTGAAACAACTAACTCAGTGCAAACTATTCGTATTCCTGCAGATTTTCAAGGTAATGGATACCTTAATGTGGCATTCATTCGAGATTGGGAGTCTCCAGAGTTATTCATTAGCCCTCTAAGTTATAGTGTCGTCCCCTTTACGGTGAACCATGACAATCATGATATTAAAATAGAATTAAAAACTGCCAAGGTGGCTCGTCCTGGTGAGCCGTTCACTATTGACTATCAGACGGATAAGGCAGGAAAAATAATTGTCTTTGCGGTGGATGAAGGCATCTTGCAAGTGGGACGTTACAGTACTCCAGATCCTTTATCCTTCTTTTTCCAAAAACATGCTCTGGAAGTATTAACACAACAAACCGTAGATCAAATTCTTCCCAAATTTATCCAGGATAGAGAACTATCTGCTGCTGGGGGTGATGGTGGTGAAGAAGATATGGCCAGCAGACTTAATCCTTTCAAAAGAAAAACGGATTTACCTGTAGTTTATTGGTCTGGAATCATTGATACGGATCAGACCAGCCGACAATTAGTATATCAAGTTCCTGATTATTTTAACGGCAGTATCCGCGTAATGGCTGTTGCCGTATCTACTGATTCTGTTGGCTCAAATGATACGTCTGCAGAAGTTCGGGGAGATTTCATCATCAATCCGAATGTCCCAACGTTTGTAGCGCCTGGGGATGAATTTGAAATATCGGCAAGTGTTGCTAACAACATTAAAGACTCCGGTGATCACACGCAAGTTAACGTGGATCTTACTGCTTCGCCCGAAATAGAAATTATAGGCAGCGCGAACCAAACCTTGGAAATTAAGGAGGGTCGCGAGCAAACCGTACACTTTAAATTACGGGCTAAATCATTAGGCGCGGCCAAAGTAACGTTCACTGCTAAAGCGGATGATAAATCCAGTAAAATGGATGCCACACTTAGCGTCAGGCCTGCAATGCCATTTATAACTAATATTGATAGCGGTAAGTCTCAAGATGCTAAAAAATCGCTGGATATCATGCAAACCCTTTATCCGCAATATCGTAATGTGGATGCAACCGTGTCTACCAGTCCTTTAATTCTGGTATTTGGTTTACAACGCTATCTGGATAATTATCCTTATGGTTGTACGGAGCAATTGACCAGTAAAGCCTTACCATTGCTGGCGATGAACAATCAGCCATGGTTTACGAAAGACAGTCAGCAAATCCATGACAAGGTAAACGCTACAATTCAAATGCTCAGTCAGCGTCAAATGTCGAATGGTGGCTTTAGTTATTGGCCTGGCTTGGGAGAGAATAGCGGGAATAGCTTTGCCTCTGTCTATGCCATGCATTTCTTGACTGAGGCCAGAGAGCAAGGCTTTACAGTACCTAGCGATATGTTCTCTAATGGTATTAGTTATCTTAAAAATCTGGCAAGTCAAAATGCATCTGATTTGGATACAGCAAGGATTCAGGCTTATGCAAT
Source organism: Legionella maioricensis (assembly GCF_023618015.1). Taxonomy (GTDB): domain Bacteria; phylum Pseudomonadota; class Gammaproteobacteria; order Legionellales; family Legionellaceae; genus Legionella; species Legionella maioricensis. Next base: position 197,891 of record NZ_JAJKBJ010000005.1, on the reverse strand, counting down.
TTATATTTTAACCAGAAATGAGATAGTAACAACTAATTATCTGGCTAACTTACAATTGTACTTACAACAAGACAGTACGAAAGCATGGCAAAAAGATATTACTGCTGTCTATTTAGCTGCTTCGTATCAATTGCTAAAGAGCTATGATGATGCGAATCAATTAATCGGCCTCTACCAACCGCAAAGTAAACAGACTTTTGATACCGATTTCTATGATAGCAATATTGCTGATGCTCAATATCTTTATATTGTGGCCAAGCATTTCCCTAATTTATTAGCGCAAGTGGGTGATAAATTGGTAATGCAGTTGGTTAAGGCCATCAATAATAATGAAATTAATACCATATTGTCTGGTTATACCAGCTTAGCGTTAAGTGCTTATCAACAAAATGATGCAACCGGTTCTCATCCGGCCCTGTCAATAACAGGGGTGCTGAATAACAATCAAGAAAAAACCTTCCCTACCGAAAAGGGTAATTATCAAAAAATTAGTATTGATGAGGACGTCAAAAAAATCAGTTTGAATAACCCAGAGAAGCAAACGTTCTTTTATCAGTTGGTACAAGCCGGTTTCGACAAAACGCTTCCAACTACGCCATTAAAACAAGGAATGGAAATCTTTAGAGAATATAGAGATGAAAAAGGGAATGTGATTAACACAACAACTTTAGGTAGCGAAATTGAGGTACATATCCAAATCCGTACCTTAGATAATGCCTATTTAACTAATATAGCGGTTGAAGATCTTTTACCCGGTGGCTTTGAGGTAGTTCGTGATTCAGTGAAAACTGATACTATGGATTTTTCTGATGCACGTGAGGATAGAGTAAATTACTTCGGCAGTATTGATTCAACAGCCAAACAAATTACTTATAAAATCAAAGCAATAAACACAGGAAAATACATCGTGCCTCCAGCCTATGCCGAAGCGATGTATGATCCCGCCACCAAAGCACGAGGTGCTGCATCAGAAATAACTGTAACCAAAGCTCCTTAAGGAAACAGTTCTCATTTAATAACAAATAAAAAGGCGTCTTCAAAGATGCCTTTTTATTTGTGCCACCCTATTCGAAATTTAAAGTTAAATTCCGGATGATATTTCATATTGATTACTGGGTTTTACAGATTTTAGGAGATCAGTTTATTAGATGTAACCTGGGTGAAAGCGAAAGCTAACCCGGGATTTGTTGGCACATCACCCAGGATTACGACTTCGTATCCACCCAGGTTACAATTGGTTCATCCAGTGTCTTGATCTGGCATTGCACTGTGCGAATACAAATAAAATTGCCTATTGGGGCATATCCGTCCACGGAGGCTTTTCACCCACGGGTATGCAAAACTTACTTAGCAAAATTTAATCAGAGCTGGTCTAGTATTAATAATATGGGAATCAGCTAAATTTTAAAGGTTAATTGAAATATTAAAATTTAGAATAAATAAAGTATACGTGAATAATCAAGGAATAGAATGATCTCACACAACGGCCAGACAAGATATGGTGGTATACACGTACGGCAATATCGTCTGATTCTCTATATTACTTTTGAACTAATTATTGTGTGTGCGATGATTGTTCCTTTGTACGCCTATAAAAAGCTATGGTACCTTGTTGCAATAATTGGTTTGGGAGGCATAATAATTTTACTCAATTCAATATTGCTTATTCGTAGCAGGAACACAAGCGTTTGTGGTCACATACTGATTTTAACTACCTTCTTAACAATAACCAGCGCAAATTACCTGGTTTGGGGCGTGGGAACATCTTACTCTTTATGGTTTTATGTAATTCCTCTTTTTGCCGCATCGCTTGTGGGATGGGGCGGGCTGTTTTTTTACTCGACAATTGCTTTATTAATGATCATAGGATTTAGCACCCTTTCAATCCCCCCTTTTTACCATCTCGCTCCACATCTTCTCACGATTATCGGACGGACAAACCATCTATTTGCCTATCTAATCATTGTCACTACAGTCGTCAATTTAATGCACGAAAATAAGCGATATGAACAAATATTACATTATAAAAATCATTTACTAGGTGTTGAAAAAGATAAATACCAACATTTGGCCTATTTTGATCCACTAACAAATTTGCCAAATCGCCAATACTTTAAAAAACATTTACAAGAAGTCATTGACTCATTATCTACCAATGACTGTGTGACAGTTTTTTTTATGGACCTCGATAATCTCAAATATGTAAACGACTATTGGGGACATGATATGGGTGACCATTTATTAGCGCAAGCAGCAAAACGGATTCATCTCTGTTTTCGTGAAAATGATTTTGTTGCCAGATTGGGCGGAGACGAATTTACCGGCATCGTATTGCACTCCCAAGATGAAATGACTCCACAAGAAATCGCCCAAAGAATTATCCATGCATTCGAACAGCCATTTACCTTAAAAAAAGTTAAGTACCACAGCTCAATTAGTATAGGGCTTTCTACTTGTCCCAATGACACACAAACTGTAGTTGACTTAATGATTAAAGCTGATCTTGCCATGTATGCTGCGAAAGAAATAAAAGGTAGCTCTTGCTGCAAGGCATCGCAATCTATCCCTGATTTTAACTAACCTTCACCTAGGCAAATCATGCTTCGACTTTTTTAAATCCTGGTGTAGAATAAATTACAATTTTTTTAAGGTGTTACGCATGTCAAATATTCTGGTAAGCATTCTCATGGGATCCAAATCAGATTGGGTCATAATGGAAGAAACTGCTCTCATGCTGGATAAACTAAACATTCCCAATGAAGCACGCGCCCTGTCTGCCCACAGAACACCTGATGCTTTATTTGATTATATTAAATCAGCCGAACAACGCGGTGTTGAGGTATTTATTGCGGCTGCTGGAGGAGCTGCACATCTCCCTGGGGTTGTGGCTGCAAAAACCTGCCTCCCCGTTCTTGGTGTACCTATGCCCTCTTCAACGTTCACTAATGGATTGGATGCACTGCTTTCAATAGTACAGATGCCTGCAGGCATTCCCGTCGGCACCCTCGCTGTAGGTAAGGCAGGAGCAGTTAACGCCGCCCTTCTTGCCGCTCGTTTTCTGGGGAACAAATATCCGGAATATAAAAATGCAGTTATTCAACATCTTAAAGAACAAGCGCAGACTGTTCTTGATAATTCGCTATTAAAGGAATAAAAAAGCACCTTTTTCTTCATATGAACTCAGCTCTGCAGCTGATATAAATCCTCTGTATGCCGCGACAAGTCGCGGCATACAGAAGAGTCGGTGGCCCATTTTCGGCACACATTAATCTAAAACAGATAAAGACTTCTATTTTTACCAAATTTATTGTTTATAATGACATCCCCAATAGGATATCCAACTCAACTCCAATGGCCTCAATAAAAAATGAAATTTTCTGATATATTGAATTTAAATAATAAAAAAGTCATCAAAGAGACTATCAATCTTATTATCCTCTTATCACAACAAAGTGATACTGCAAAGCTTTTACCTAAAGAATACGAAGTGGAAATAACGAAACTCCTGTCACCCACTCCTAAAAGAACGTTACCAGTTCTCGGGGCAGAATATGAACTAAGAAAAAACTGGCAGAATCTGGCTCCGGTTTTGTCTGTTGAACATTTACTGGAATTGCAGCAAGCCGTACAGCATCATCTTGATCTCCTAAAGCAAGAAAACATTGAGAAGGATCTGGAAGATTACACTAAATTAACTCCATTGACAGTGACATGGCTAAACAGTAAAAATTCGAGTCTAGTGGATCAGTTTAATGTAACGGAATATCGATATAATAAATGGAATCTTACTCTAGCTAAAGAAGAACGCCTAAGAAGAGAAAATCAGTTTAAACGCCAGTTTGATATCGAAGTGAAAAGCAAAGGACTGGAACGATTTAAAACAGCACAAGCCATAGAGACGGAATTCAACGCCAGAAAAAAAAATGACCCTCACTTGAATGAGTTAAATGCACGTATCCAAGACCTGGAATCCAAAATAGAGATAGAAAAACGATACAGGAAAATAAGTACGTTTATTGATCTTCTTAAATACGTCGGCTTAAATTTAACATCGAACATCCAGATGCTTGCTGAATATTGTGATGATTTACATCGCGACCAGGAGGAGGAGGTATTTAACATGGAGGATATACCGGGTTCCGTCTTCACTTTTCTCTAGGACTAGGTAGGTCGGCCCCGTTTGGCCTCACTGCCATTAAGCTAAGGGATTTAGGGTAATGCAACATGTCAAATGTCGCCTGGATTAGCGCGGCGCAATCAGGGAAATACCTTGTTATGGTAGTGACGTTAAGATGTCACATATTTAGTTGTAGTTTCTAATTTCCAATTGACACACACATTAATGGAACATAAAAAGCCTCTTTTTTCTTTCACTAATTCATTTTATCTAAGCCTATCTTTTTTGCTAAGAAATATTCAATAAAACCATCGCTTTGTGGAAATAGCCAATGCTTTTATCAGGGGGGAAAATTACGTAAAGAACATAATGTTAACTTAAGAAACACAACCTATACTCTATAATTACTTAGATTTTTTGAGAGATTTTAATGAGCTTTAAAGAGTGGATTGAAATAACATACGGGATAAAAGAAGTAGTTGAAGGTAAAATTACAGATTTAAAATTTGTTCCAAACACTAACCCACCGCCTGGTGGAGAATTAAGGACACTGAGACCTGAAGATGGAAGAATTTATGATTCCATGAGGAAAAAACTAAATGTTCAGCCCGGCAAGGAGATTCAGGGCTTTATATGCCCAGGATGGATGAAGCTAGATTCCAGCATTTATCCTAAAACTTATGAATATAAAGAACCAGCCCCTATTTATTTTAGATTGAGTAATAGGAACAAATTTAGTCAATTCACCAAAAAATACAATTTACACCCAGCGGAAAAAAGAGAGCCATTGTCTTTTGAGTGGGCTTATCTAGCAAAGCCAGTTTGTTTAGAACACCTATATACAGAATACAAAGCTGAATTAAAAAAAGAGCAAGACAACAAAATGACCTTAGAGCAACTAGAGGAGTGGGAAAAGAAAGTTGCTGCATTATTAGGGGTTATCAATAGAAATCCTCAATTAGAGACCTATGTTAATAAAGCACATCATTTATCAAAAGATTACAGTAATGATGACGATATCAATAATGCGGTATATGAGGCATGTTCTGGATATTCAGTATCGCTTCAAATTTATGCGGAATTAAATAAAGAGCTTTTATCTAAAAAGGAATACGCTTCGTTACAACATGCAATTGATATTTTAGGTCGAGGGGTAGAACAAGGCTTAAAAACAGATGCTAATTTTATGCATTACCTTGTTAGGATTCTTGGAAAACGTAATAAGGTAATTATAAACCCCGCCGCGCCTTATATGGGCATGAAAGATGCTCCACCAGAACAAAAAGATTGGGTACTTTGGAATGGTAAGTGGAGTGCTAACCCCATAAAACAAAGGGGGATTTATCCTTCCTTAGAAGAAAAAATTGATGAAAATATTAATAATTTGCTTAACGGTAATCCTAAGGTAGATTGGTGGGGGGGAGCAGCAGGTAAACCGCCCTACAAAATGAGAAGATTTTTACCTGATGCAAATATGATGTCAGAAACTAATGAAATAACCCTCCAGGGCGGGCGGATGATAAACCATTCCGCAATGCTTAGGATTATTAAAGTTGGCGTGAAGGTAAATGGCGGTATAAGCAATGATCCTAAAGAAATTCATCATTTTGACTATTATCATGTACAAACAAATTTAGGTGCTGAGTGTAATGAACTCAATGGTGGTACATGCACAGGGACTTACATTACTAAACTTGGACCTACAAGATTAGTAAATGATCAAATTGTTCCATTGGCGATAACTCCTGAAACCGACCCCAAGGGTTATCAGCAAGCCATGGAAACTACTATCCGTGAATTAATTAAGGCAGAACGCCATCTGCTTTTTTATCGCAAACCACAGGAAGGACCAAATGGTGAGGGTGCCTCCCCCGTCGGGAGCCCAGAGGCTGAAGAGTGGACCAGGGTAAATAACCGCCTTACCTTATTGAAAGGAAGCCCTATCGGTAAGAATCACGAATTGAATTATTTCTCAATCGGCTTGGATGGAAAACCTGTTAGAGCTGTAATGAAAAATCAAAAAAATTACGCACAGGGCGGTGGCAGTTGTACCATTTTTTCTATAAAGCAGTTGGTAACAAGTATTCTTGAAATGCATGCCACATCACTTCACAGTAATTTTTTACAGCATCATGATGGTAAAAGCCAGGTAGCTGCACTCAGCTCACTCCAAGAGGAAATCAAGCAGCGTAAAATTGCTCTTCAAGCTAAACCTAAACCGGTGGATGTTCCTAAGCCCGTTGTTCCAGAACCTATTGTGGATCAGCTTACCTATGATGAGTATTATGATGGGCAAATGCAGTTTTTTGATCGTTACATCCGAAAAGTGTGCACTGCTCAGGATGATGCTCGCTTACAAAGAATCGCTTATTTACAAAAACAACAGCGCATCTGCTTTCTGGACGAATTCCTTGAGGTTGAACCTGGAAAAGAGCTTGAAACAACAAGAATTGGCTATACTCCTTTTGATTCTGGTCTTTATACATCTGATCAGCTTACTTTAGCTCCGGATGCGGGCTTAATTGATGAAAGAAATAGACGTTTAACCCGCTACAGATTGGTATATGGACCTGTTGATTTCTACTTAGATAATCAGCTAAAAAAACCAACAGAGATTCCTGTAATAACTGCTTGCGCACCCAATATGATGGGAACCTCGAAAGTGGATATAGACGAATTTTCCGAAGCGGGGCTATTGAAAACTACGCAATATGAAAATGAATGTCGAAAATTGGCTGATTTTATTGTATTCCAAGCAAAAACAAATGGAAATCAACGATTGATTATGCCTACTTTTGGGGTAGGTGTTTATATCAACCAACTCAATCCTTATTCAATGTCACCAGATGTGGCAAAAAGAATTATGTATCTCGCTTTTGCCGAAGCAGCTAAAAAACATAGCATTAACGTCGATTGGATAATATGGAAAAATCCAGTGAATCTTAGTGGATCTGCTGCTGCGGTACAACAATATCAAAGTTTTGCTCCTAACAATAAATATATGAATACAACGCTGCATACCGACATGATCTCTTATGCGCAGGAGCGGCAACAACAAGGCGAAAAGGTGGTCCTGTTAAACCCAGGGAGTGATCGAACTGTTGGAGGAGCTTATACCCATAAGAATCCTAAAACAGGCGAAGAACAAATAGCTCAAAAGTCTGATCTAATCCTTCTACAGTCTGAACTTAACCCAGCTATGGTAAAAAGATTTAATGTCGACTTTAAACAGCGAAAAGCAGAGTTCATCCCCAAGGTTGAGTCTTCTTTATTTGTTAAGTTAAACATAAAGACTCCTGTTGTATCGCTTCAAAATGGGAAAGATTATCGGCTCTGTTTTGAAAATATAAATGCAGCAGATCAATTTTGTTCTCTATTAGCACTCAATGGTATTGAGGCTCATAAAGTAGCCCCTAGCAAGGATAATGTAGTTATTTTAAGCCAAGCACAATGGAGGCAGATACCTAAACTAAGTACACAAGAAGAGTTGATAAGTCGATCAAAACTCAAAGATACATTCAAAATGGTCTCTGCACACGTTATTAACACACAATTGGACATGCAAACTAGTCCTTTAATAGTGCAAAAGAATAACCTTTATTCCATAGGCTTTTTCAGTAAGGGTAAGGCGGATCAATTTAGTACTCTTTTAGCAAGTTATAGTATTAAGGATGTAAGTGGTAATGCAAAGTTTGTTCAACAGTATAAAGATCGCCATGTAGTTTACTTGACGATTGAAGAATGGAATAAATTACCAGAACTGGGTAAAAAATACGAAAATCTTAAAAATCAAGACAATCTTAAAAAGCAAGAAGAGCAAAGAAAACTTGAAGAACAAAAACGCCTGGCTGAGGAAGAAAAGCGCCGTCAGGAAGACGAACAACGTCAAGTTAAGGAGCAATTCAAACAAGTAGCGCTCCATATTCATCAACAATTGGAATTAAGTATTGATGCCCCTCTTCCCTTCATCACCAAAACCTCACAGGGGGATTATAAAATATCCTTTGTGAAAGAAGAAAGTGCTAAGAAGTTTAGTGAGTTTTTAGCCGGCCATAAGATTTTTGGCTCAGGAGGCAAGGCAAAATTTGTTGACACCAAAGGAGGTTATTCTGCGGTTGTTTTAAAAGACCAGCAATGGTTGCAACTTCCTGCATTAAAGAAACAGGACGGTTTAAACCAGCAGGATGATCAACTCAAGATTGAAGAAGAAAAACGTCGTCAGGAAGAACAAAAACGCCTGGCTGAAGTAGAAAAGCATCGTCAGGAAGAACAAAAACACCTGGTTGAAGTAGAAAAGCGCCGTCAGGAAGAGCAAAAACGCCTGGCTGAAGTAGAAAAGCGCCGTCAGGAAGAGCAAAAACGCCTGGCTGAAGTAGAAAAGTGCCGTCAGGAAGAGCAAAAACACCTGGTTGAAGAAGAAAAGCGCCGTCAGGAAGAGCAAAAACGCCTGGCTGAAGTAGAAAAGCACCGTCAGGAAGAGCAAAAACGCCTGGCTGAAGTAGAAAAGCGCCGTCAGGAAGACGAACAACGCCAAGTTAACGAGCAATTCAAACAAGTAGCGCGCCATATTCATCAACAATTGGAATTAAGTATTGACGCCCCTCCTCCCTTCATCACCAAAACCTCACAGGGGGATTATAAAATATCCTTTGTGAAAGAAGAAAGTGCTAAGAAGTTTAGCGAGTTTTTAGCCGGCCATAAGATTTTTGGCTCAGGGAGCAAGGCAAAATTTGTAGACAACAAAGGAGGTTACTCTGTGGTTGTTTTAAAAGACCAGCAATGGTTGCAACTTCCTACATTAAAGAGACAATCTGCTCCAACACCAGAAGAAATTAGAAGGCAGGAAAAGCTAACACTGTCTCTTTTAGAAATAGATGAGGCTTTAAATCACCTTAGATCAAAAATTGGCACAATTGAGCAGCATAATTTTTCTGAGGCTAAAGATGCAGCGGTAACTCTCTTAAATAATTTAACTCTTGCACGAAATGGATATGAACAGGCTATAAAAAAACCTGGCGCAGTCGATGTAGTTGTTGCGCGGCAGAACTTTAATGAATATTGTGAAAGAGCAATAATTGATGCAAAAGAAGTATTGATAAGAGATCTAGACTGGGGAAATTATCTCATAAATCTGCTGAAAACTCTGGCGAACGCTGTTATTTGGACCGTTAGTTTAGGAAACGTTAATTCATTCTTCACTAAAGAAAAACCAGCATCTTTAGAAGCGGTAGAAGAAGTAGAGCAAGATTTAAGATTCCGAAGCAATGATATTTAATTTTAAAAAAAAATAAATACCCTCGTTGCAAGGTTGGGGGCTTAGTCCAACAGAAGTTGTCGAGTTAAACCAGACCTATGTTGGACCAAGGCCCAATCTACATTTCTAAACGGTGAGCAATTAGTTGAATGGCTTCCACCAAGGCAGGACCTTCCAGTTCTTGCACTCTATGTTTTAGAGAATCAACTGTATCATTAACTAAAACCTCACATTTTTTTTGCAAAATAATAGGGCCGGCATCAACCTGCTGAGTCACGTAATGAATCGTACACCCTGTTTCTTTTATTCCTGAATCAAGAACAGCCTGATGTACCCCTGCATCCATTTTTCCGGCGAACGCTGGAAGTAATGAAGGATGTACATTAATGACTTTATTGTTCCACAAAGCAACGAAATCCGGTGACAGGATACGCATATAACCAATTAAAACGACTAAATCAACATGATAATGCAGTAAGCGTTCATTAATTTGCTTATCATAATCGCTGCGACTCAAGTCCCCTGTATTTAGAAACTCCGCTTTTAATCCATTGTTTCGAGCTCTTTCCAGGATCAATGCATTGGATTTATTACTAATGACTACTTCTATAGTTGCAGATAATGCCCCCTTATTAATTGCCTCAATAAGGGTGAGCATATTAGTTCCACGAGTTGATCCTAATATTCCTAAGCGAATCATAATGAACGCAGCCTTTGCATGGCGTCAATGCGTTTATTAATTAAAGCAGAAGTACCAATGTCCTTTCGGTGAAATAACGGGCCTTCCACGTAGCTGATCTCTTGTTCTGCAATTTGCTCAGCGCCACTAATGGTGTCTGCCACGCCAACATAAGCGGCTGTTCGTGAGCCTGTGGCGTATAACTTCCCATCCACTGCGTTAACTGCGGCTAAATACAAATAGTTTTTGTTCTCCACTTTGTTTATATCAATTTCTACCTGACGCACTGGATGATCAGGATAACCATCGGGTACAGCATATTTGCACACTGTTGCTTTTTTGGAAAATACAACCTGATCAGCTTGCAAATTACCTTTAGTTAAGGACACACATAAATCAACAAAATCAGACTCTAAAATACTAAGAACATTTAAAGACTCAGGATCACCAAAACGAGCGTTAAACTCAATGACATATACTCCGGCAGCTGTAGCGATAAAACCACCATATAATATCCCAATGTATTTTTCATTCATTTCAGTCATTAAAGCATTAAGAACGGACTGATTAATATTCCAGGCACTCTCTACATCAGATGGGTTTAAAAAAGGCAGGCTATGATCAGGAGCTGAATAGCTACCCATTCCACCAGTATTGGGCCCCTTATCATCAACATAAGCACGTTTATTGTCTTGAATAAGTGGCATAGGAACAAGCGTGTTTCCATCCGAAAAACACATAAAAGAAAATTCCTGACCAATTAATTTTTCCTCTATGACCAAAGATTGTCCCTGGGTAAAAATTTCCGTGCAATACTCGAAAGCTTCTTGATAAGAATGCAAATGGTCACCCGCGACCTTAACCCCTTTTCCTGCCATTAAACCATTTGCTTTAACGACATAATTATTGGGACCTAATTCCGTTAAAAAATCCATAACTCCAACTGGATTAGAAAATATTTTGTACTTGGGTAAGCCAGATATACCGTATTTTTGCATTAAATCTCTGGCAAATGCTTTACTTGTTTCTATTTGAGCCAGTTGCTTTTTAGGGCCAATTACTGCGATGCCACGCGCTTCTAAAGCATCAGCCAACCCATGTTCTAAGGGCGCTTCCGGGCCAATTATAGCCATCATTATTTGCCATTGGCTGGCTTGATGAGCCACTTGTTCAACATCCGTAATATCACCAACCCAATAAGCCTGAGCCATTTTCTCTATCCCTGGATTATGGGATGTGCCACAACAATAGATCTGTGGCTGATGCTTCGACAGGCTTAATGCGCGTACAACGGCATGCTCACGCGCACCAGAACCTACAACAAGAATATTCATCAGGATAACTCTCCTAGCTCAGTTTGTATCTCACTTTCATCCAGTCTTTTTTTCTCTAAAGACTTTATTTTTTCTTCGGTAATGTTGCCACTGATATAAATACCGTCCATGCATGCCATGCAGGGGCGCCCCATATGATGTTTTCCTCTACGAGTAACAGCCTCTACCAAGTCTTTCGGGGTTTGATATAATAATTTATCCACTCCTAAAAATTGGCGAATTTCTTCCTCTGTCTTATATGCAGCAATCAATTTCTTACGAGACGGAATATCAATACCATAAAAACATGGGTTTTTAATCGGCGGGCATGTAGATACAAAATAAATTTCTTTTGCTCCAAATTCTCGTACCATTTTTACAATTTCACGTGAAGTAGTGCCTCGAACAATACTGTCATCTACAATCAACACCTTTTTTTTATTAATTTCAGTTTTTTGCGGGGTTAATTTATAGCGAACCTGGCGGGAACGTGACTCCTGGTTGGGCATAATAAAAGTTCGACCAATAAAAGGATTTTTATATAAACCTTCGGAATAACGTATGCCCAACTCATTAGCGAAAGCTAATGCAGCAGTATTTGCTGTTGATGGTGCCGGAATTACAACATCGGGTAATAGATCAGGATATTTTTCTTTCCAACTTATAGCCAGATTTTGCCCCATGCGTAACCGAGATCGGTACACACTTACATCATCAAGTGTGGCATCAGGTCTGGCAAAATACACATATTCGAAAATACAAGGAGTAAACTCTTTAGTAGTGAGTACTTTACGGTATAGCTGCCCTTTATTATTTACATAAGCTACTTCCCCTGCTTGTAAATCACCTTTCGGCTCAAAACCCAAAGCATAAAAAGAAGTGGTTTCAGAAGCAAAAATATAATCTTTAGTTCCGTCTTCGCGTACTCGCTCTCCCCAAACTAAAGGACGAATTCCATGGGGGTCCCGAAACGCAACTAAACCTTTTCCAATCACCAGGCTTACAACAGAATAGGAACCTTGAGCACGTTCATAAATAGTATTCACGGAAGTGCACAATAAATTAAAAAACTGTTCTTCATCTTCATCTGAATAGAAACCTTTAGCTAAATTATCCGCTAAAAGCAGAAGCAAAGCCTCAGAATCAAGGGTTGAATTTAAATGCCGATGTTGTTTACCACAGATGTCGTCAACTAACTCAGAATAATTAACTAAATTACCATTATGGGCAAGGGCAATCCCACGAGGACTCCCTATCCATAGGGGTTGGGTATCGGCTTCGCTATAACCGCCTGCGGTTGGATATCGAGCGTGGGCAATTCCTACATTACCTCGGAGCCGCACAATATCGTCTGCAGAAATGGACTCTCTGACTAAACCTAATCCATGTTTAAAGTAAAACCGATCATCGCCAGTCAAAATTCCACAAGCATCTTGTCCTCTATGCTGTAAATGAATCAAACTATCATAAAGTTCTGCTGCAACGGGTTCATGACTGTAAATTCCAACAATACCGCACATAGGTCTTACCCCTGAAAAAATTCTCTCGGATAAATAAATCAGTCGTAACATCTCAATAAGTCAAGGAAAACTCCTCCGACAAGGTCTGACGGCTTGTCCGGGATCCAGGAATCTCACTCTGGTATTAAAGCTCTAGATCCTGCGGACAAACCGCAGGAAGTCGGGATATTATTTTTCCCCGAGGTTATTGAGAATTACATTTAGTCCTCTTCCAGAGAGAAGAACTAATTCCTTTACTTAATGACAGTGCAACCAGGCTTCTATATTACGCCTAATCCTTTGGTTTACGGGACCAGGATGTTTCTCATATACAAATTTCTCTTTGGTAATCATTTCATAGAGCTGGATATACCGTGAGGATAAAGTAACAATTAATTCCTCAGGAGCCTGAGGCAATATTTTATCCTGATAAGGATCGCAGTGATCAACGAACCATAACCGTAAAAACTCTTTGTCTATATTTTCTGGCTCTTTGCCCGCATCAAATCGTTCCTGATAATTATTAGATAACCAGTAACGACTTGAGTCAGGCGTATGAATTTCGTCAACAAGAACGATACGTCCCTCTTCATCTCGCCCAAATTCATACTTTGTATCTACTAAAATTAAACCATGTTTTGCCGCGACGTCCATTCCATGCTGAAATAGCTGCAAAGCATAGGAGCTAGCCTCATCCCAGTCTGCTTGAGTCATCCAGCCTTCAGAAACGATTTCTTTGGGACTAATAGGACGGTCATGCTCTGTTTCTTTAGTTGTGGGAGTTAAAATCGGCGCTTCCAGTTTTTGATTTTTCTTTAACCCCTCGGGAAAGGATAAACCACAATAATCACGTACCCCTTTTTGATATTGGGTCCATAAGGAAGTGCTGGTAGTACCTGAGATGTACCCGCGAACAACGAATTCAATAGGAAAAACGGTACATTTTTTTGCTATAACCACATTAGGGTCCGGCACAGCAATCAAGTGATTAGGGACTATTGATTGAGTATTATTGAACCACCAGACTGAGGTTAAATTCAGTACTTGTCCTTTATAAGGAACAGAAGCCAGCAGTCGGTCAAAAGCACTCTGCCTGTCTGTAGTCACCAGGATTAATTTATCGCCCAGATCATAGGTATCTCTTACCTTTCCTTTGTATTTTTTGCCAAAAGCAAAATCTGTTTCGGTTAAACAATAAGGAAGTACAGTACGTATTGCATCTTGATTAGGAGTTTTCATATTCATAGCAGGTATGCGCATTAGGGTTAAAAATAATATTGGTATTCAATATCGCATCGGTTAAGTCGCCAATCTTGGCGCCTTCACTTTTAAAAATCCATAAAATACCATGATGGATGTGTTCCACATCGTGAATCAAAAAATGATCCTGAAGCATCTGTTTCTTTTGTAGTCCTAATAAATCATCTATAGGTCTGACTAAGAAAGCCTTAACAGAAGGATTTGATACACTTTGAGGATCCACAAGATATTCTTTACGTTCGTTATATAAAACACCTGTTTGTTTTATCTGATCAATAACCGCAGCTGAATGACAATTTATTTGCCAATGCACCATTCGACTGACGCGGACAGAGATACCCAATTGCTTTAAAGTATTTTGCACCGTAAGTGCGTAATTATCAGTAATAACTAATTGGACAAGGAGTTCGTGACTGAGCTTTTCTTTACGATAATGAGTGAGTGGCGCAGCTGTAGGCTTATAAGATAAGAACGATGACTGAAATGGCTTCGCTTCCTTTATATAATCCCTCATGGAAAGGAATATCACATCTCCTGCGGGAGTACGCTCCGGATGAGGCATCATTGCCATGACGTTACCCGCTTTATTCATTATAGCTGCGATATTCAGCATGGAGCCATTAGGATTCACCGGAAAATTATCACTTATATTGCCTTGATCATCACAATATTGAAAAACGTTTAACCCCTCTTTCTCTATTTCCTGTACTAACGCTACAGGCATAACAAAACGTCCCTCAGCATGAGCTATAGGAACGGTGAGAATCGATTCTTTAGACATATGGCGAGTAAACGCATTATTTTTATCTTGAGTACGGGAACACATATGGATCCAGCTATTGTAAAAGCCGGTACCTAATATTTTTCCATCTACTATACGTTTATTTTCACTAAGAGCCATCCCTAACCGGTTATTTTCTAATCCAGGGACCAATCCTGTTTCAACCAGAATTTGTGCTCCATTACATATTCCTAAAACCGGTTTTCCTAGTTCGCTCTGTGCCTTAATTTCTCGCATGACAGGATCCAGCGCGGCTATTATTCCTGCACGGGAGCGGTCTTCATAGGAAAACCCGCCAACAATAATGTATCCATTCATTTCTCGCAATTTGGCATGCGATTCATTCCAGAGAAATTCAACTGGAATCATTCCTGCACGGCGAACTGCAAGCATGGTTTCACGCTCGCAATTAGAACCTGGGAATTGCACAATAGCAATCTTCATTAGCATAATCTCACTTCAGGCTTACCCGATACTACCCGTCCTATTTCATAAAGAGGAAAATCTGGATAATTCTTGAGTAGCGAATACATTTCTGCAACTGCATCGGGAGAGGCTATCATCACCAAACCAATACCCATATTAAAAGTGCGGTACATTTCTTGATCATCTAACTGCCCCAAGGAGCGTAGTACATTAAAAACAGGAAGCACTGGACATTTGTTTTTATGAATCTCTACAGAACAATGAGAAGGCAATACTCTGGGGATATTTTCTAATACCCCGCCGCCACTGATGTGCGCCATTCCTTTTATAGATATTTTATTATTAAGTAGATGAAGAACAGGATTTGTATAATTAATATGAGGAGCGAGTAAAGCTTCACCGACGGTCTGCTCCAACTCGGGAATTTTTGAATCAACAGTAAAACCACCTACATCAAAAAATAACTTTCTTGCCAATGAATATCCATTGGTATGTAGTCCACTAGATGGAAAAGCTAAAACCACATCACCAGCAGTTATATTTTTCCCTAAAATCGCATCTGCTTTTTCAACAACTCCGGTAATAATGCCTACTAAATCATGTTCACCTCGAAGATAAGTATCTGGCATTTCAGCGGTTTCGCCGCCAACGAGAGAGATGTTATTTTCGAGACAGGCTTTTGTCATCCCGATAATAATTTCCTCAATATGCTGAGGTTTTAAATGATCGGTTGCAATGTAATCTAACAGGGTCAAGGGCTTTGCCCCTAAAACAATAATGTCATTGGTCGTGGCACTTACCAAATCGATTCCTATAGTATCAAATTTTTGCATCATTCGGGCTACTATCATCTTAGTGCCAACACCATCTATGCTTTGCACCATAACCGGATGCTTGTATTGTTCCATCAGCGGCTTCAAATCATACATGGCACCAAAACTACCAATTCCTGTTAGCACTTGGGGGGAAAAGGTTTTTTCCACATTACGTTTAATACGTCGTACTGCTTCATTCCCTGCTTCTATATCTACTCCAGCAGTTTTGTAGTTGATAGTAGTCATTATAATAACCTCTCTCTTAAACCATGCTCCCATGCATATCTGGCTTTACTGATTTGCAGATTTATAACTGAATTTATCTGCAAAACGGGTTGGTTTATAGTGCGTCCAATGATCACGTACGGTACTTGATGCTGATTGAATAATGCATCAAGAACTGAACCGTGGTCTTTATCCACCTCAAGAATAAAACCACCTGACTCACTAAATAAAAGCTTTTCAGTAGATAAATCACCCTTTATATCTACCGTGATCCCGATGAAGTTTTTAAAGCTCATTTCAGCTAAGGCTACGGCAACCCCACCCTCAGAAATATCATGTGCTGCCAGAATCAACCCTTGTTGAATTGCCGCAGAAACACACTGGATCTCACGACTCAGCGTCTTTAAATCAGGTTTGGGTATTTGAGCGCCTAATTCCTCAAACAATTGATAATAAACACTTCCTCCACATTCATCTTTTCTTTCACCAACCAAGATTAGAAGACTATCGCTTTTTTTAATATCAAAAGTAACTGCATGATCAATATCAGGAAGGGTGCCTAAACAGCTAATCATTGGGCTGGGAGGAATGGAACCTTTTGTCGATTCGTTATATAAAGACACATTGCCGGCAATTACAGGTAAAGTGGCATCGGGATATTGTTTTAGATGAATCGCAGCACATGCATCAACAATGCCTCTCACTGCATCAACGAACTCTCCCATTTGTTCCGGTTTTTCTGGATTACCAAAACATAAGCAATCCGTCAAGGCAACAGGATCTGCGCCTACTGCAGTAATATTACGAACGGACTCCACTACAGCATTTACAGCCCCCCAGTAAGCATCAATTTTGTTATAACGAGGATTTTGATCCAGAGATAAAGCAATACCTGTTTTACGAATTTCCTCAGGATATTTATCTTCGTTAAAAGGCTGCAGTACACCGGCATCGGCCCACCCAGCTTCTATATGAGTTCGTCCCTGGACTTGTTTATCGTAAGTCTCAAAAACTGGAGCCCTGGATGCGATGTTTTCATGACCTAAAAGCTCTAATAAGATCTTGTTATAATCAGTTGGCGCAGCCAAATCAGGCTCTTGAATAACGGCTTCTTTCGATACAAAAGGTCTGTTATAGACTATCCCCTTAGTTACATCAGGCACTTTAGCACGAACCAACTCCCTTCCCTGGTAATTAACCACGTACAATCCATCATTACGAATTTTACCGATAACAGCAGCACGTGCACCTTCTGAAACCTGAGGTAATGCAAAAGTCTGGTTATAATGTTCGAGGATAGTATCTGCCAAATCGGGTGGTACTACCCACATAAAACGCTCCTGAGTTTCGGAGCAGAGTATGACTGATGATAAAAGATCGGCCATTCCAGTAGGGACTTTCTCCAAATCAATTTCAGCACCGTAAGCACCGCCCGCTTCAGCCAATTCAATACTGGCACAGGCTACCCCGCCGGCCCCTAAATCTTTGAAACCTACTTTATCAATTAATTGTTTTTCTCTAAGTAAATTAAATAAAGCGTAATTCGCTTTAAGAATATGCCTTTGCAAAAAGGCATTAGGTTCTTGGACTGCCCCTTTATTTCTTTCTTTTGAATCTTCTTCTAAAGTAGTCGAAGCAAAACTGGCTCCACCAAAACCACTATTGTCTGTAGGTTTTCCAACTAAAATGAAGACATAATCTTCCGCATTCATAGGGGCATAGGAATGGATGATCTGATCTTCTCGGACAATCCCCAGAGTCACTACCGTCACCAAACAATTTTCATTGTAGGCAGCATCATAATAAACATCGCCCGCGATGTTAGGAATCCCTAACGGATTACCATAACCGGCTATGCCTGATACAACCCCTTCCTGTATCCAATGGGTATGAGAACGATTGATATCACCGAAACGCAAACTGTCAGCCAGAGCAATCACTTCTCCGCCCATGCAACACACATCCCTCACATTACCACCGACTCCTGTAGCCGCGCCTTCATAGGGAACAATTTGAGAGGGATGATTATGTGATTCATGACTAATAATGACCCCGTAGCGGTGCCCTTGCTTGTCCTGAGCCACTGCAACAACCCCAGCATCCTCTTTTGCACCGAGGATTACATGAGGTCCATTGGTATTGAATTGTTTTAAATGAACACGGCTGCTTTTATAGGAACAGTGTTCTGAACCCTGAATAGACCAAAGCACACACTCAGCAAGCGTGGGCGGTCTTTTAAGAAATTCATTCTGTATGGTTAAAACTTCATCGACAGAAAGGCTCAATTGATGGTCGCGAAGCGATTGGGCAATCTCTTCACGTGATAAGGACGAAAAATCAAGAATTTCAGTAGGCTTTTGCATAAATCCCTTAAACAAGAAGGTATTAATTATTGGAGGTTAGTAATACCTCCCGCCATGTTTACTGTTCGTTTATTCGTTATTATGTTCTGGATTCCGAAATCCGAGCGTATTGTATCGGTTTAGTTAGCCAGTAAGCAATAGAATTTATTCATACTTTCAACTAATTATCCATTCAATCTGTTTTTTCAAATCGATGTTTATCTCTGAAAGCTCTTCAATGGCATAATCAGTATAAGGATTACTTGTTGTATCCATAGCTTGATGCTGTTGCATTTGTTTATCACGAGCATGATGTAACCACGAAATCTGAGGAGCAAATAAATGAAGCATACCCTCGACCCATCTATCTAAAACTTGCCAGTAGGGATCATCAATTAAAGTCATCTTGTAGCGTTTGAGAAAATAATCAATGTGCTTCGCCTCATACCAAACTTCTGAAGTAACCCAACGATTTACGGTGAATAAGCGTATCGGTTGTCCAAACTGATTCATGCTTATTGCGACCAAGTGAGTCATGGGATTATCCATATATTTATCCCAATCAGCTAATGGAGCAGGTTTTATACGTTTCGGTATGTGTTTGTATCTGATAAAACAGTGGAAATGACCATGTTCTGTGCTTTCTAAATTTTCTCTATGGCAATGATAAAAATATTGAGAACCGGTACTGTGATCAATACGATCACCTTGAGGGTAATGACTCATTCGTTCATGTCTACGCTTTTTTTTAAGCGTGTAATGCAGAATGTTTTTACCTTTACTGGTAGTCATCTGGTGTTGCGCTTCTAATACCTGAGTAGCATATTTCAAAAAAACCTTCTGGTGCCACTTACTTAACTTCGGCAAAACAAATTCTGAATCATTCAGCATAATTATTACTACATAAAAGATAATGATAGCGACGTAAAAGAAAGAGGTAGTAAATACTACCTCTTAATAGGATAAGACTAAATACTAGTCCCCACTGCAACCTTTGCAACCTTTGCAACCTTTGCAGCCTTGGCACCCTTTGCAGCCAGTACAACCTTTGCAACCTTTACAACCAGCACATCCTGAAGATGTAGTGGCAGAAGTATCATCAGCATATGCTACAGACACCACAGGAACTGTTGACAATGCAGTTAGCAATGCAGCTACAGCTAAAGTTGATTTTTTCATAATATTACTTCCTTGATAGTTAAATGTTTTTTATTTTGACTCACTAAGATATTAGCAAACAAATTAAGGTTTTTCTTCCTTTTTAAAAAAAATTATTGTTTATTTATTATTGGATTAGATCTCTATACCCTACTTATTATTTTATGGCTGACTCATTGAATATTACTCAATCAGCCGAGCCATATCTATTTTCAGTTCAAGAAGATTGATGTGCCTTATTTAATAAATCAAGCATAGATAATTCCGACACAAATCCGGCGGCCGCGAGTTTTGTAATTTGTGTTCCTCGAGCATCAAAAAAAAGCATGGTTGGTGTACCATAAATAGCAAAGGCTTTTTTGATCTCGTCCACTTCCCTACTCTTATCACTGATATCCACTTTAATATTTACTAATCCAGACATCGCTTGAGTTATTTTGGGTTGATTAAAGACTTTTGAGTCCATATCCTGGCAATCACCACACCAATTGGCTGAAAACTCAACAAAAGCTACTTTATGATTTTTTTTGGCCAACGCCAATTGATGATTAACATCACTTAGCTTGCTGACCTTAATAAATTGATTTTCAACAACCCTACTTTCTAAGGACGGATTAAAAATGGAAACTCCAAGACCATAAAGAATAATGCTTCCATAAATTATCGCCATGACCCCAATCGTTTGAAAAAGCAAACCTTTTTTACTTTTCTGCGATTGCAAGCTGCCTAAACTAATACTGCCAATGATGAGCAAAGCAGCCCATAAAATTTTAATCAGTGATGCATCAAGAATTCGCGAGAACATCCAGATGGAAATGCCTAACATCATCAAACCAAAAAAATATTTGATTTTTATCATCCAAGAGCCTGTTTTAGGTAATAGCGAGCCATAGCCAGAACCCACAATAAGTAAGGGGATCCCCATTCCTAGTGCCATGACAAATAGAATTAATCCTCCCATTAAAACCTGACCTTTTTGACCAATATAACTTAAAACGCCAATTAAAGGAGCAGTGACACAAGGAGAAACCACTAAGGTGGATAGCACGCCCATTAAAGCGACTGATATGTAGTTACGTTTAGTATTGGAATGTCCTGCTCCACATAATTTATCAGTCAAAGATGGGGGTAATCTTAACTCAAATAATCCAAACATTGATAAAGCCATAATAATAAAAATCATACTGAATAGTACGATTACCACAGGACGTTGCATCATAGTCTGAATCGTACTTCCCATTAACCCAGCAAGCATTCCTGCTCCAGCATAAGTTATAGCCATACCAATTACATAACTTAGTGATAACCTAAAGGCCTTAAGGGTAGATAAAGATTTTTGTCCAACAATGATTCCGGATAAAATAGGTACCATAGGTAAAACGCAAGGTGTAAAAGCTAATAATACACCTAAGCCAAAAAAAGCACTTAAATAAACAAAAGCATTGTTTCCCTGAATAAAATGCAGCACCGCATCTGGATTGGCACTCTCAAAACCGGGCGAAGACCAAACTACGTTGGCAAATAACATCAGCATCAAAATGCCGATATTCCTAATTGATGTTCTCATTTTAGTTTCCTAATTTTAAATAACATTAATGAATTGAATAAACACATTAAAAGTAGAATCTGTTGACAATTAATCTTTAAAGTGCGCCCCGTCATCTCTAGCCTCCGCTAGAGATCTCGGAAGCAGAAACGGTACTACATTCAGGAGATCTCTCGCTTACACTCGAGATGACGCAGTTGTGCTCGAGCTGAGAGCATAGAACAAGCCACTGGATGTCGAAGATCAATTGTCACAGTTAATGAACTAAATCAGGATGGGTGGTTTAAAAAGAGAAAAAATGGGGGAGTTATAAGTAAATTGTGTTACAGAGTAATAAAGCAGGCCGGCAAGAAGGAACAGATAAGCCTCGATTCCAAACTCATCCTCCGCCAGAGTATATAGCCAAGAAGAAGCACAAGAAGAGACAATGACCGTCCTACTTGAACAGGGGCTTGAAGTCGTACTGTATTGAGTCTTTTGTTGTACCTGATTTTCAATTAAATGTGATAGTACTGGTTTTACAGTAAATAAAACCATACTCAATAGGATCAAATAATTAATAAATTTAAGCTTCTCTTTCATGTTATTTATAGTATCTACTTGAAAGCTAAATGTACAGTGTTTTATCTGTTTCCTATGCCTTGAGGCTTGTCGGCAGGATCCAGTCTGGTACTCCATTTCTGAATGCCGCGAACAAGTCGCGGCAACGTAGGCGTGTGAAGAAATACGCCAGTGGGTAGGTTGCAAGCAACCAGTCTACGCTTAAGAAGACAATTCTTTTTTGGACAAAAATAAAAATAACTTATCGAGTAAACGAGTACTCAAGATACGTTTTAAAAAAATAAATAAATGGGCTGGGAAAGTCACCGGATATCTCGCTCTGGGTCTTTTGGCCTCAATAGCATGGATCAATTTTATAATGACAGTATCCGTTTTTTTAGTAAAAAAAGAGTTGGCTTTTACCTGCTTATAGCTCGTAAGCATAGCCTCATACTGCTTTTTAAAATAACTTTTTTCCATGTCTATATTTTGTAATGAACTGTCTACCGAATTATCTCTAAATCGACTTTCTATTGGTCCAGGCTCTATAGTAATGACATGAATACCAGAAGAATGTAATTCCAATCTTAAAGTATCGCTTAACCCCTCTACTGCATATTTTGAAGCATTATATGCACCACGAAAAGGCATACTAATAATGCCGAGTATCGAGCTAATGTTAATAATCCGCCCCTGCCCTTGCCTCCGCATAACCGGAACAGCCAGATTAATTAATTCCAGCAGACCAAATACATTGGTTTCAAACTGCCGCCTCAAGGTGTCACGAGTAATATCTTCTAAAGCCCCCGCTTGACCATAGCCAGCATTATTAATCAGAACATCTAATCTTCCTGATGTCATACTTAATAACTGAGAGAATGCATTATGGATAGAGGAGGAATTATTTACATCTAAAAGAAGGGTTTCAACTCCCATGGCGGATAATTTTTGTACGTCTTCAACTTTGCGGCAGGAAGCAATGACGCGATGGCCTCTTTTCTGTAAAGCAAAAACACTGTCAAAACCAATACCGCTTGAACATCCTGTGACTAAAATTACACTGCCTGTCATTTCCAAAACCTTAAAAAATACTTTAACGTTATGCTACTCGCCCCACTCCATAAAAGCTATCCTTGCAACCAGGAATTGCCCTATCAAATGCTATTTTTAAAAACTTGGTGACTTTAATTTGGTCTATAATGTGGGTGACACACCAAGAAAAAGGAATGCATCATGGAGAAAGCAAGAGTTAAAAACTACGGATTACTGCCTATACTCCTAGCATCTTTCATACTATTAATAGGTACCTTTTATAGTGTTTATTCCAATGCCAGTAACAATGCATCACAACCTCCTGGCACTCAATTGGCATATTTTATTGGCTATCATAGTTATGGTGGATATTATCTTCCAGGATATATTTATTATGGTCCAAGACATTATCCTCGCAGAGCTTATTGGACGGGTTGGCGCTCTATAGGTTATGGCTGTCGTCAAACTTGTCTTATAGATCGCTGGAGCGGTCGCGCTATCCGTTGCTCCAGGCGTTGCATATAAAGGACAACAGACGATTAAATAAGGTTGGATTCCTCCCCAACCTTATTTATTTTAATGACGCCTGCGCTAATAAACTCTAAGCAAAATAATCAATGATACCTTCTTGAGTCTTCTTGGTTAATGGAATTAATTGCACTTCATCATCAGAACTCATCGCGGGTATTTCTTCAGATGGTGCGTTATTATGCGAAAAATGACGAGGATTTGTATCAGAGCCAATATGAACATCAGATAAATTTAATCCTTGCTCGGCCATCATTTCCCTTAACTTTGGTAAAGCCTGATCTACTATGTCACGTACATGGCTGTTGTGGCTGTTTATATTAACTGAAGCGGAGTCCTTGACGACTTTGATGCTGATTTCTAATGGTCCTAAATCTTCTGGATGTATTTTAATTAATGCACTTTTAATCCCTTGGTGACCTAACCAAGTAATATGTTCAGAAAATTTATTGGCCCACTGAGAATTAGCCAGGTCAACAGGGATCTCAAGTGATTTTACGGGTATTTCTGTTGCTGTTTGACTTTCGTTATTAGCTAATGCATTAGGCTGAACCAAGTATTGGGTATTTTCTCCTGAGGGGGGGCTACCTATGGTGGGTTCTTCGGTAAGCTTTGAGCTATTTTTTTCTGAAGAAACGTTTGGCAGTTGCATACCCTTAGACAAATCTTCTTTGGCGTTTATTGTCGTCTTGGTATTTATAGGCTCGAGGACTTTATCATATTGGGTAGTCTCATCTTTTTTTAATTCTATTTCAGGTAATTGCGCTGACTCTAGCTGTAGAGTTTCTAATTCAGGCAAAAATTCTTCCGCAAATTCATTGGTTGTCGAAACTGACTGCGGGGGTTGAAAACTCTTCGAATTAATCCACACCATCGCAACATTGTTTTCTAAACTATTAAGAGAAGGTTGTTCTGACTGCACCTCTGTATTTAGTGGGGTATCGAGTAATACGGGTATTGTATCCGTTAGATGGTCAGCATTGTTCATCCGCGTGTTACTAGTTGTCTCTTGAATATCCTTATTTATTGGAAGTTCATTCTTTGAGTTTATTTGATTTTCAATACTTGTCACATTTATCTTGTTAGTGAAACTCGCTTCATTGACCACCCCTTCTTTATTGGTCAGCTCCTCCTGAGTAGATGTATTTAAAATAGTACTGTCGGCAAGAATACTATTTGAAAAAGTAGTACCTGAAACAGGAAGACTGGAATCGGAATCAACTTCACTTTTGACAGGGATATTCGCCAATATCTCGGCAAACAACAAAACAAAAGAAGAAGGATCGAGGATAAGATTATCTTTATCTACCGAGTCATCGGCTAATTCTAAAGCTTGATCAACCCCTGGAATATCCTGAGTATTTATGGGTGGTTCTGTCAGTGAAGAGGAATTAAGAATAAAGTGAGTCAAATCAAGCATATTAACACTCCTTGTGCGCTGTTTTTTTTACAAGCAATATTCGTACCACATTAAAAAAGGCCAAAAAAATTAAACCTAATGTTAATAAATATTTCTTCGGTGTAAATCTCCGCAAAAAGATCTATGGTACTCATAGAACTAATGTTAGCCTCTGCTCAAAAAATTATAATGAGAATAAAATATGCGAAACTTATTATTTCCTTCTCGAGTGACTAAAGAATCTGTAGTACAAAAAATTGAGCAGGCCAAATCTTTATTAGCTGATATCGAAGACGGGAAAAAGCGTTATTTTCTTTCACTGCTCCAAAAACGGATCAATGATTTTGAAAGTGAATTATCATCGCACACGATAAGCCCTTTTGAAAAAGAACAGGTTTTAGAACAATACTCCAGATTTGCCAAAACATTACATCAATGTCTGGAGTACCCATGGGGAGCCGGAAGCTCTATCTATTATTACCATAGGCAATACTATTATCTCGTTGGAAGCCATGACGCCGCAAAACCTAATCATCTAACTAAAGAGATTTGCCTTGCATCAGTGGGTCTTTGCATCAGTTTAGTCATTGGCTCAATTCCGGTTTGTGCATTTAATCCAGTAATTGGAGCCATTTTGCTTCTTGTAGCAATCCCCTTATTGTTTCCCAGTTGCTTTTTTCTGTTCATTCCGGACGCTCCAGATTCAGTGAAAAAGAAACAGGAAGAAATAACCCTCTTTCAGGAAGGAGCAAAATTAATAAGGCCTGATCTCGTATTCGAAGAGGAAAGCGACATCAATACGGAGTCTGATTTTTCTGAAATGAGTTTCATTCCGAGATAGATGCCTTATTTGTAACATAGAACTTAAAGATAAATGGAGGTACCTGTTCAGATGATAAGTTTCGAGAACTTTAATTTTCCCGTTCTTAATTCACAAGATCTCATGATAATTTGCCAAATATAAGCTATTATTATGTTTTTTGAATTGGGGAGTTCTTTTATGAAAGTGGGTCATGACAGTCTATCAACAAAATCTCAATTAAATGTTGATGGCAAAACCTATCATTATTACAGCTTGAAAGAAGCAGAACAGAAGAATTTTAAAGGGATTAGTCGCCTTCCCTACTCTCTAAAGGTACTCTTTGAAAATTTACTTCGTTTTGAAGACGATACAACAGTAACAACCAAGGATATTAAGGCGATTGCTGACTGGTTACAAACCAAAACCTCACAGCATGAAATTGCTTTCAGACCTGCTCGAGTTCTGATGCAAGATTTTACGGGAGTTCCTGCCGTTGTTGATCTGGCGGCCATGCGGACTGCCATAGTAAAAATGGGAGGTAATCCCGATAAAATCTCTCCACTATCGCCTGTTGATTTAGTTATTGATCACTCGGTAATGGTTGATAAGTTTGGTACCCAAGATTCTCTTGAAGTAAATACCGAAATCGAAATGGAACGCAACAATGAGCGTTATGAGTTTTTACGTTGGGGCCAAAAAGCATTCTCCAACTTCCAGGTTGTTCCCCCAGGAACAGGAATATGCCATCAGGTAAATTTGGAATATCTGGGTAAAACCGTGTGGAGTAGTGAAGATGATGGTCAATTATACGCTTACCCTGATACTTTGGTAGGTACTGATTCACATACTACTATGATTAATGGATTAGGAATCTTAGGCTGGGGAGTTGGCGGAATCGAAGCTGAAGCGGCCATGCTTGGACAACCAGTTTCCATGTTAATTCCTGAAGTTATAGGTTTTAAACTTACCGGCAAACTAAAAGAGGGTATTACCGCAACTGATCTGGTACTCACAGTAACCCAAATGCTTCGTAAGAAAGGAGTGGTTGGTAAATTTGTTGAGTTTTATGGTCCCGGACTTAATGATTTGCCACTTGCCGATAGAGCTACTATTTCTAATATGGCTCCCGAATATGGTGCTACCTGTGGATTTTTCCCTGTTGACAAAGAAACCATTCGTTATCTGGAATTAACTGGTCGCGATAAACATACTATTGCGTTAGTTGAAGCCTACGCCAAAGCTCAAGGTATGTGGTATGACAAAGACTGCGAAGATCCTGTTTTTACTGATACCTTACAATTGGATTTAAGTACAGTAGAACCCTCTCTCGCTGGCCCCAAAAGACCACAGGATAAAGTAAATTTAAGTACACTACCTGTTGAATTCAATGCTTTTTTAAAAGAGACAGGCAAAGAGTCAGAAAAAAATACTGACTTTATGGTAAAAAACAAAGACTTTAAAATGAAACATGGCAATGTGGTTATTGCAGCAATCACCAGTTGTACCAATACATCCAATCCCAGCGTTCTGATGGCCGCAGGCTTAGTGGCTAAAAAAGCAATTGAAAAAGGCTTGCAACGCAAACCTTGGGTTAAATCTTCTTTAGCACCCGGCTCCAAAGTAGTTACCGATTATCTTAAACATGCTGGTCTACAAACTTATCTGGATCAGTTAGGGTTTAATCTGGTGGGTTATGGTTGTACCACTTGTATTGGTAATTCAGGCCCTCTTCCTGATGCTATTGCTCACTGTGTTACAGATAACGATCTCGTGGTATCAGCAGTTCTTTCTGGAAACCGAAATTTTGAAGGCCGTGTACATCCACAAGTCAGAGCGAACTGGCTCGCCTCTCCTCCTTTAGTAGTAGCTTATGCACTAAGTGGTACTACTTGTACTGACTTAAGCAAAGAGCCTTTAGGCAAAGATAATCAGGGAAATGACGTATTCCTCAAAGACATATGGCCTTCTAATGCAGAAGTAGCTGCAGAAGTTGCCAAAGTCAGCGGCGGGATGTTCCGCAAGGAATATGCGGAAGTGTTCCAAGGCGATGCCCATTGGCAAGCGATTAAAACCAGCACAGGTAAAACTTATGAGTGGAATGCTGATTCGACTTACATTCAACATCCTCCTTTCTTTGAAAATCTAAAGGCAAAACCTGATTCAATTAAACCGATAAAAGGAGCATATATACTGGCCTTGTTTGGTGATTCCATTACTACGGATCATATTTCTCCAGCGGGATCAATTAAAGCAAGTTCACCTGCCGGTTTATATTTGAAATCAAAAGGCGTGAGTGAAAAAGACTTCAATTCATACGGTTCTCGTCGTGGTAATCATGAAGTAATGATGCGGGGAACCTTTGCCAATATTCGGATCCGTAATGAAATGACGCCTGGTCAAGAAGGTGGGATTACGCGTTACATCCCGACTGGCGAAATTATGCCAATTTATGATGCTTCCATGCTCTATCAAGCGAATAAACAGGAATTAGTAGTAATCGCCGGTAAAGAATATGGTACGGGCTCATCAAGAGACTGGGCAGCAAAAGGAACTAATTTGCTTGGTGTAAAAGCAGTTATTACTGAAAGTTTTGAACGTATTCATCGTTCTAACTTAATTGGTATGGGTGTTTTGCCTTTACAGTTTATTGATGGCATGACTCGCAAGACATTATCATTGGAAGGTAATGAGCGAATCAGCATTGCTCTATCTGACTCATTAACTCCAGGTGCAATGGTGGCTGTCACTATAGAGCGTGCTAATGGTCAACGTGAAGAAATTAAAGCACTCTGCCGCATCGATACAGCTGATGAATTGGAATACTATAAAAATGGTGGCATCTTACAATACGTATTACGTAACTTGTGTGCGTAATTTCAGCTATTGAGTTGTCATCATTGCTGTCTGATGTAGTAAACGTGGCCCGGTTGCAAGCAACCGGGCTACCCTGTAAATGAAGCATTGATTCGTCATCATTGAAATAATTGTTTTTTTTAAACTAAAATGCTACATTCCCCTGTTAATTTTTTATAGAGAATCCGTGTTCATGGGCGTTTTTTTATTTGTCAATTCCAATAGTTCTAGTAACAGTAATACATACATACCATTCAGTTTGTCTTCCTACACCCATTAAGGATCTCTAATTATGAATCATTCAAAGAGGGTTTTGAGCGTTTTTTCCTTGGTAATGATTAACATAATTGCTGTCGATAGCTTAAGAACTTTACCTATTAGCGCAAAACTTGGTTTGTCATTAATATCCTATTACATTATTGCTGCTTTCGCCTTTTTTATTCCCGTGGCACTGGTCGCTGCAGAGCTGGCAACGGCCTACCCCAACACCGGGGGAATTTATGTTTGGGTCAGAGAAGCATTCGGTAAACGAGCTGGATTTATAACTATATGGCTTCAATGGATATATAACGTTGTCTGGTATCCAACCATACTCGCTTTTATTGCCGCAACTCTTTCCTACCTAATTGCACCAGAATTATCCAATAATAAATTTTATCTATTGGGCACTACTTTGGGGTTATTTTGGTTATTTACATTGTTGAATTGCTTTGGAATGAGAATTTCCAGCATAGTGAGCATCATTGGTGCATCTATCGGCACCGTATTGCCTATGCTCATTATTATTGTATTGGGGATTAATTGGTGCTTTCAGGGAAAAACAGTAGCAGTTGACTATTCTGCATCGTGGCTCCCTGATTTTAGTTCTTTGGGAAATTTATCGCTCTTTGCGGCTGTCTTATTTGGCTTAATCGGCATGGAAATGTCCGCCGTACATGCTGAGGAAGTTAAAAACCCACAACGCGATTACCCTAAGGCATTACTTTATTCAACACTGGTAATTATTTCTACTCTTTCTTTAGGCTCTCTTGCCATTGTTATTGTGGTACCCAATGAAAGTTTAAGTGTGGTATCTGGGCTGATTGATGCTTACTCTATATTTTTCAATTCATATCATATGCCCTGGATGACCTCAGTCATTGCGGTATTAATTATTGTGGGTGGCATCAGTGGCGTTTCAGCCTGGATTATTGGCCCCACTAAAGGATTATTAGTTTCTGCTCGCGATGGTTCCTTACCCGCCCGATTTACTCGCGTTAATAAGTACGGAGCTCCTGTAACTATCCTGGTAACCCAAGCCATTATATTTTCTTTTTTAAGTTCCATCTTTATCTTACTTGACTCAATCAATGCAGCTTATTGGATGTTAAGCGATTTAAGTGCCCAGATGGCATTAATGGTTTATGTCATCATGTTTGCCGCAGCCATAAAATTAAGATACAGCAAACCCGAACAACCCAGGGGATATACTATTCCTGGTGGAAACATAGTCATGTGGTTAGTTTCAGGTACTGGAATTGTTTGCTGCCTGACAGCCATGTTCGTAGGTTTCATCCCCCCCACCCAAATTCCTATTGGGAATATATTTTTCTTTGAATCATTTCTAATCGGAGGATTGACCCTGTTTGTACTAATTCCATGGTTCCTTGCTAAAAAACACTAGTAAGAAATTACAGTACCTACTGATAAGTTCGAAAAACGTCATCTCGACCACTGTGACAGATCTCCTGAAATGAGCGCTCTACCTATATTTAGGACACCGTGTCAACTTAACATTCTACCTATCCTCTTTCTGACGTGGTCAAATGTTAAGTTGGAGGCGCCTATTTACAAGCCATTAAATTAATTTAGGAGGGGCTTGGCACATTGTCTATCTGTAAATCTTGTTCAGCTATTCTCACTGCATTTTCGAAGGCAGGCTGCACCAGCGTGAAAAAATTATTCCTATGGCCTAGTGTGACTACTTTAATTATCGCGTTTGCCATGATTTTCAAAAGATTAGTGAGATAGTCTCCCCAACCTAAAGCATTTTGCAATACAGGCATTGCGTTTTGTATTTCCTCTCTACAAGTATTTTTAAATAACTCATCTGATAATGAATCCCTGAGCGTCATATTATCTTTATAACGATCACGAGCATTCTTTAAATTATTCACTAAGGCTAAAGCCACGTCATAAGCATTTCTGAATTGATTTGGGTTAACTTCCCTTACTCTCTGAGCAAGGTTCTCTAATGCTGTATCAATGGATAGAAGTAGAGCGTTAATTTTTGCTTCTTTTTGCTTTTGATCCTTAAACTGTTGTGCTGCTGCGTTAATCTCTTCTCTTTTATTAGCCATAGCGCACTTAATAGCATCGGATTGTTTTCTGTCGATACCTGGCGTCGTTAATGCTTCAGATAAGTTTCCTTTATCGCCGGTTATTTCAGCCAGATTGGTTAGTAATTGTTGTGCTCTTGTTTTCACCCCATCACTGGTTCTAACTCCAGAAAAGTCTACAGCGAATTGATTTATTTTCTTAATGTAATTTGCTATAACCTGTTGGGCTTCTTTTTGAAGCTGTTGCTGTGCCGCTGCCTTAATCTCTGCTTGAGCGGGCGGTTCAATAGCGACTTCTTTTTCTATAGATTTTAATGAAGGAGTAACTGCACTTTTGCGTGAATAAAGAACAGTATATGAGCCTTGATTCCCGTAATCCCCTTTTCCTAATGAATTATCAAGATTATAAATATTATCTTTCGTAAGATCCTCGCTATCATGTCCATGAACAAAATTTATCTTATAATCGTAATGATCTTTCGGTCTATCAAGGGAGTAATACCTCCTGTTCCACATAATAAACTCAAAGGGCGCATCACTTAAATTTTCCCCGAGATAACCAGCCCACATATTTTCGGATGTATATAGTGTATGTACCGTATCATTTTGCACGTGTTTTTGGAATTGCTCATTAATCTTATTAATAGTTTGAGCAAGACATACTGCGGTTGTGTCTTTGTACTCTACTTCTAGTTTTTGAGCGAGGTCTTTGATGCTATCCAATCCTATACCAGCATGGCTATAAATAGTAATTTCTTTATTATCTTCGCTTAATGAATATGAAATTGCTCGTAAAGTTGGTTTATAGGCTTTTTCTGCAATATCTAGTATCTCGTCTCTAGTTACAATCCCTGACTCCACAAGACGTTGTAATTTTCTGATAGATTCAGAATGCTCTTCCAATAGTATGCGGGGGAGA
Source organism: Legionella maioricensis (assembly GCF_023618015.1). Lineage (GTDB taxonomy): Bacteria > Pseudomonadota > Gammaproteobacteria > Legionellales > Legionellaceae > Legionella > Legionella maioricensis. The sequence continues at coordinate 166,085 of NZ_JAJKBJ010000005.1, read as the reverse complement.
AAATCCTCTTGCCTCTCATAGGCCTCAATAAATTCAATACTATGATTCGAAACAATTATTTCCACAGGAACTTTATGTTCCTTTAGTTTTTCAAGAATTTTAAGGGTGAAATAATCATTATTGCCTCTGTCAGCTAGTTCATCTCCAATTAGTCTTATTGTTGAGTCACTATTGAATTTTAGCTTACCTAATATTCCAGTAAACTCACCCAAGAGCTCTTTTGTTAAATTTTCTGTTTCGGTTTTATAAATTTTAACTAGTCTATTATAATCTTCTTTATTGATATTTGTTGCTATTCCGTGTTTAACAAGCATAAACATCAGTTTCATAGTATTAGCATGTAGGTCGCCAATAGTTATTTGAGCTCCCCCAGTTCCCTTGTGTGTAAGGTCAACGGAGGGTAACTGATAAATATCTACTTGCTCTTTAATAAATTCAATAGCCATACTGTGTTCTCTCAGGGAAAAATAAATTTTTACAGTATATATTATTTTTATTAACTAAATATTAACTAACCAAATAAAGAAAAATTTTTGGCAGGGCAAGCGCATATTAAAATTGCAAGCTGAATAAAAAGGATTATTCTACTGTTTTTCCATTAAAACAGATATTTAAGAATGATTGATATTCATCGTAGCAAAATAGTTTCTAGTATATTTAGTGACATCACCGATCCAAGAAGCCCGAGAAATAGTCAGCATTTACTTTTGGAACTAATAATTATCACTATATGTGCCGTTATTTGTGGTGCTAAGGGTTGGGAAGACATAGAAACATTTGCAAAAGAGCGAGAGGATAGGTTGCGTAGATATTTAACATTGCCCTATGGAATTCCTTGCCATGATACATTTCGTCGCGTTTTTTCAAGAATAAATCCAGAATACCTTGAAAAAATACTACAGGGAGCATAATTCTATATGCGCTTGACCTGAAATTTTTGGCTGCTGCAGAAAAAGAAAAGTCCCTTATTGGCTTAAAATCACCCGGCGGGACTCAGCACATCCTGGCGCTTAAGGGGAAAACCAGCGCTCTCTTTGCTGTAGCTGTCGGACGCCACAACCACCGGCATCACAGCAGAGAGTTCAATTTCAAAAGGCTAAAGAAATTTGGGAAGCGTGCGCGGCACGGATTTTTTGCGCCTACAAATTCAACCCCACCTGTGTCTGACGTGTTCAAATGTTAAGTTGACAGTGCCTTCGCGAAGGTTTACTTTTAAAGCTATTTACTCATGACGCAATGATCTGCCTAATGTTTATTACTTCAATAATAAACATCAGGCGCGACTTAACTTTGATAGTTATCTTAAATATCTTCTGGCAGAGACATCAAGCTGGCATTACCGCCTGCCGCTGTTGTATCTACAGTATAAGTACGTTCATGGCATAATCTTACCAAATAATTAGGACCACCCGCTTTAGGCCCAGTACCCGATAAACCTTCACCACCGAAAGGCTGTAAACCAACGACTGCGCCGACCATATTACGATTAACATAGCAGTTGCCGGCATGCACTCTTTGCCTGATGTATTCCACTGTATCATTGATACGGCTGTGAATCCCAAGAGTTAATCCGTAACCGGTCTGGTTAATTTGATCAATTACTTTATCAAGATCTTTTCTTTTGAACTGAATCACATGAAGTACAGGCCCAAATACTTCTTTTTCCAGGGAGTTGATATTGTCTATAGCTATTGCTGTTGGAGGCATAAAATAACCTGATTCAACCCCTTCATTAATCTGACATTGATACAGAATCTCATGGCGTTTTTTCATATTATCTACATGTCCTTTCAGCAAGGATAATGCTTCCTGGTCAATAACTGGACCAACATCTGTAGACAACCAACGAGGATCACCTACCACTAACTCAGCCATAGCTCCTTTGAGGAGTGCTACAGTTCGTGGATAGACTTCCTCTTGAACATACAATACGCGTAGAGCCGAGCATCGCTGTCCAGCACTACCAAAGGCAGAAGTGACCGCATCAACAACTACTTGCTCCAGTAATGCCGAAGAATCAACAAGCATCGCATTCTGACCACCTGTTTCGGCAATAAAGGGAATAAGTTCCCCACCTCGAGTAGCCAGAGTCTTATTAATGTGATTCGCAGTATCAGTCGACCCAGTGAACAAGACTGCTTTTATTCTCTTATCAGCAACTAATGCTGCTCCAATAGTCTCCCCTGCCCCTGGAAGTAACTGAACAGCTCCAACTGGAATACCTGCCTGATGCATTAATTTTACTGCATACGCAGCAATAAGAGGTGTTTGTTCTGCTGGCTTGGCTATAACACAATTCCCTGTTATCAACCCTGCCACTACTTGACCAGTAAAAATGGCCAAAGGAAAATTCCAAGGACTAATACAAAGTATGGTGCCCCGAGGATGTAAACTTAATTCATTTAACTCACCGGTATAACCATGTAAGCGAGTCGGATTTGCCATCAATTGTTGCCCCATCATGGCATAATAACGGCAAAAATCTATTGCTTCTCGTACTTCAGAAATACCATCATTCCAGGTTTTCCCAGCCTCAAGACAGGCTAAAGCCATCAATTCCACCATATTGGCTTGCAACAAATCAGCAAATCGTTTGATACAAGAGACTCTCTCCTCTACAGGAGTCTTGCTCCACGAAGCAAAAGTTAACTCGGCTTGAGCTAGTGCTTTTTCAACATCGTCTAAGGAGGAATTCTGCAATGAACCGACTACAGCATCAGGTTGTTGTGGAGAAGTGACCGGATGAGTTGAATCAAAAACCATGCGCCCGGCAACTATAGGCCCAGCCTTCCATTGAGTTAAATCAATTTTTTCTAATTCCTGTTGTAATTGGGCTCTCTCATATCGATTACTAAAATCAAAGCCTTTAGAGTTTTTTCTTCCAGGTAAAAATAACGCTTCTGGTAAAGGAATATTTTTATTCATATTACCAAATAACGATTTTGCTTTATTGATTGGATCCTCAACTAAATCGCTAATAGGCGCATTGTCATCCACTATACGATTTACAAAAGAGGAATTTGCTCCGTTTTCCAACAAGCGTCGAACCAAATAAGGAAGCAGGTCTTCATGGCTACCTACCGGAGCATAGATTCGACAAGCAATACCATAATGTTCTTTAGGTACAACCTGTTCATAGAGTTCATTCCCCATTCCATGCAGACACTGGAATTCAAAGTCTCTATACTCACCCACTATATTCAGGATCATTGCGACTGAATAAGCATTATGAGTTGCAAATTGCGGATAAATAGCATCAGTCAAAGTTAAGATTTTTTTAGCGCAGGCCTGAAAAGAAACATCGGTAAACACCTTGCGTGTAAATACCGGATATTCGGTTAGCCCTTGCATTTGTGTTTTTTTAATCTCACTATCCCAGTAAGCCCCCTTGATCAAGCGAACCATAATGCGTCTTTGTTTCTTTCGCGCTAAAGCAGCCACCCAATCTAAAACATAAAAAGCCCTTTTTTGATAGGATTGCACTGCCAGGCCAAAGCCATTCCAACCATTTAGACTGTCGTCACAGAATACCTTCTCAATGAGATCAAGAGATAAATCCAACCGCTCTGATTCTTCGGCATCAATGGTTAAAGCAATATCGTAATCTTTTGCTAAGCGAGCCAGTGTTAATAACTTCGCAGGCAGTTCAGCCATTACCCGCTCATGTTGACTCTCATTATAACGTGGGTGTAGCGCGGATAATTTTATAGAAATCCCCGGACGCCTATATACGTCTGAATTTTTATCTGCTTTTTGACCTATGGATTCAATAGCAACTTTATAAGCTTCCAAATATCGATCTGCATCAATGGACGTCAATGCTGCTTCCCCAAGCATGTCATAGGAATATCGATACCCTTTTTCCTCTTTCTTTTTTGCTCGAGTCAATGCTTCATTAATAGTACGTCCCATTACGAATTGTTTACTCATAATTCGCATGGCCTTATCAACCGCAGTACGGACCACAGCCTCACTACTGCGACTCACTAATTTCATTAACGATTTGGTTAAAGTATTCTCAGCTTTTTCTGGTGTTAATACTTTACCTGTTAACATCAAAGCCCAAGTAGTTGCATTAACAAAAAATGATTCACTTTGTCCTCTATGAGATTTCCAATCCCCGCCAGCTAATTTATCTTTAATTAAATTATCAATAGTAGCGTTATCTGGAACCCGTAATAAAGCTTCAGCCAGACACATTAGAGCAATCCCTTCATCACTGGATAAAGCATACTCTGTTAAAAATGAATCAATCCCAGTACTTTTTTTGCGTTCGGCACGCACCGCTTCAACCAATTTCGTCGCGCTGCTTTTGATACCGGCCATTTGTTGCTGTCCAAGTGCTGCCTTCTCGCATAGTTCAGTAATCAAAGATAACTCATCAGCACGATAAGCCTGATTAATGGCAGCGCGTAAACCTTCTGGTAAATTAATGGACTGCTTTTCCAGCATAGTATTCTCCGAAATCTTAAAAAGTGTAACAACAAAAGATCATAATGTAGAACCATATTAAAAGAAATGCATAGGTTCAATTTTTGGTGCATTATATGCCTAATATCATGTTTCATTAAAGCAAAAACACGCTTATAAGAGAAAAAAGATAGAACTAATTGTTTGCTTATTGAGTAAGTGTTATGCAATTTAACTATTTATTAAACACATAAACAGTATAAATTTAATACAAAAAGGGCTTGTTGTGGATGATCGCTTTTTAATAGCCTCTACTAAGCCCCTGAATTGATTAATATTTTACCCTGATGGACAAGGATCACCCTTATAATTTTACAATTACTTCATTTGTTAATATAATCACCATCTTTTTAATGACCAATAACGGTGATTTAACAAGAAGAAAGGAGCAGTATGAATACCTTATTAACTCTAATCTCAACCGTCATATTGACTAGCAATATCACATCCAGCACCCCTACTTTTGCTAAAACAGGGCCGGACCTAAACACTCAAGTACAACATCTAAGTCACAAGGCTCCCCAATTAAATAAAAACGTGCTGAAACTTGCTTTAACCGCCTATAAAAATGCGAACAAAAGAGGAGCGGTTAAAAAACCCGTTCTTACCGTAATCGATTACTCTTTGCCCTCGAACAAACAACGTATGTGGGTATTTGATGTCCGTAATGAACGCCTTTTATATAATACTTATGTTGCACATGGTAAAAATTCAGGTGTTAATAAAGCGCAGCACTTTTCGAACCGAGAGTCCAGTAAGCAATCCAGTTTAGGCACTTACATTACAAAAGACACTTATATAGGTCACAAAGGATACTCTTTAAATTTACAAGGTTTGGATAAAGGCTTTAATACCAATGCATACAACAGACGAGTGGTGATGCATGGGGCATGGTATATGGAACCTGATTTTATTAAAAGAGCGGGCCGTGCCGGCTTGTCTTGGGGCTGTCCTGCTATAGCACAAACCTTAGCTAAGCCCATTATCAATACCATTAAAAACGGTTCAGTAATTTTCGCCTATTTTCCTGATAAGAAATTTTTATCTCATTCAGGTTATTTAGTGGCCTAAAAAAGTAAAGCCAGGGCAAGCCCTGGCTTTTCGCAGTCATCCGCATAAGAACATCCCGTTCTTATAGTCATCCTGACAAATCAGATCCATCTGATTACAAATCCCTTTGCTTGACCCATATCCATACAAGTCATGTATAGAATTTAGCAACTGGAGATAAGAAGTGCAAGGAGACTTGATTGATATCAATTCTCATCTCAAGTACAACTCACCAAGGGTTTTTTATTGAAAATGATTATAAAACAATAGGTTACTTTTTTAATCCGCAAATGGATGTAGAGAAAACTGCTGTTCTCTTCCTTTGATTTGAGAAATCTCTTACAAAGAATAGAGCAAAAAATTCCATTCTTATTTATAGATTTTTAGCAATAAGGTTAAATTATGCCTATTATTATCAATCGAACATGATATTTTTATAGACTGAATGATGCTCTCTACCATTAAATATCTATTAAATTATCATTGTTGAATAGCTACAATGCTTCAAACAGATAGTGTAGAATCCATAAAACAATTCATTGCTGTTTGATTATGCCATGAGATATGGTAGTTTATTCAAGATATAATGTTGCAGAGTAAGACTATGAACCAACAGATTAATGCGAACCAACAGATTAATGCAGTAAAGAAAGATAAACTTCAAATTATAGACTGGCTTATAGAACATTTCCCCGGTGCTTTTTTTAAAAAAGGCAATCAGATTAAACCCCTTAAAATTGGTATATTTGATGATATTATCGATTTTTATGAGCGACTGGATTCCCCCCCTTTTAGTAAAAAGTCTCTTAGAGAAGCGTTAAGTTACTACAGCGCCTCTCCTGCTTACTTAAGCTGCCAAAAACCGGATACTGCCCGAGTAGATATTTATGGTAATGAAGTAGACGTAGTTACTCCTGAACAAGCTAAATATGCTCACCAACGATTCCAGGAACGTTACGCCAAGAAAAAAAATCCGGTTTAATCTTGGACTCAAATCGATATTAAATATTGATAATGTGCTCGCAGTGATGCGAGGGATCTCCAAAGTATGGCTCATGCCTATTTCAGGAAATCCCTCGTCACAAACTCCTAGGGATGACGGAATGCCGCTTAAGCCAATGACAGTGTCACTGGCCAAACAGTTCCAGGTAATACCTTGCTCTTGACTGTCCAAATTTGTGAGGTTCTTTAGAACACGTCACGAAAACTCATTGCAGCGCTAACAAATAATTAACCGAGACATCAGAGCTCAGGGAAGTTGTTCTCAAAATGGGGTTATAACTCAGGCCTTTCATATCAATTAAATTCAAATTAAACGAGCGAGCCATGGCAACTAACTCACTGGGTTTAATAAATTTATGATAATCGTGGGTTTGTTTAGGTAAAATATTCAACACATACTCTGCCGCAATAATTGCGCTGGCATAAGCTTTTAAAGTACGACTGATTGTCGATAGAAATAAGATCCCCGTAGGCTTCAGTAATCGTTTACAGTGTTTCAGCACCACTTCAGGATTTTGAACATGTTCTAACATTTCCATACAGGTTACGACATGAAATTTTTTGCTTTCAAATTCCTCTATGGGCGTACAATGATATTCAATGGTTAACTGATTTTCCCTAGCATGTTCTTTAGCAACCTGAATTGCTTCATCAGCTACATCAATACCTGTAACATTTGCCCCAGCCTTGGCCAAAGCTTCGCATAAAATGCCACCACCACAGCCTATGTCTAAAACGTTAATGCCCTTTAAATTGATATGCTGAGCAATAAAGGCAACACGGATATCATTAATATCATGCAATGTTTTTAGAGGGCCTTGAGTATCCCACCAATCATTAGCATGTTGGGAAAATTTATGCACTTCCTGATCATCAATAGTTGATTCAATATGCTTCATATGACAATAAATCCAAGGGTTGAAAAAATTCAATTACGAGCTGATTCGTAATAAAGCTTACATTATAAGGGTGCTCAGCGGCTAGGCCTACAGACAATTTATCTTGAGGAATAGTCTCTGCCATTTTACCCAATAAAATTAACTGGACAGTAGGCTTGACCACCGCTAATTGTTCCAAAAGGACTTTCATGAAAGGTTTCCACTGGCGAGCATGATAAGGAACCATTCCTTCACTATAAACCAAAGTAGCATTAAGCAATAAGATGCCCTGCCTCATCATGCCCCTAAACAGCTGTTCTGCAGTATGAACCAGACCTGTTTTATCTATTTGCGCTATAGCCTGTTGCGATGTATCAGTAGTTAAGTCCCCTCGAGCAACTAACAACATTTTAATCCAGTTTCTTAAAGAAGTAGCCCTGTTAACTGGTTTACTCAACCCTTGTGGACTCCATAAATCACCTACGGCATTATCCCAAAATGCATAACCATTAGCAGAAGAAGTACGTGGGTAAGGTGACTCACCTAAAAGTACATATCGAGTTTGAGAAAGAGATAAGCTAAAAGCGGCAAATAAATGGTTCAATCCGGGTAACCAGGTCCTATCATCCAACAATTGCTTTAAATAATTATTGTCCATCTGGTCTATGGCATTGCTTATTAATATTCTCCATTCAGGATGACAAGCATCAATAATACTATCCTGAATCGTTACTGCATTCATTTGATACACCAATTTTATAGATTCCGGCCATCTTACTGGATAACCGTTTTTAAGGCAAAAACGCAAAAACATGTTGCTAATTATGGGTACAAAAAATAAATGAATGTAATATTGCCATTATGAGGTATAATGAAGCACTTCTTAGATATGGGAACTACTATGATTTTAAGAGCCACACTGATGGGGATGGAAAAAACAGGTAAAACAGCAATTTTTAATAGACTTGGATCTGCAACATACACGGGTCCAATCACTCATCAATATAGGCCAACGATTGCTCCAGATTTTAATGTAATGCCCGTTTCGAATAGTAGCGAACCAATGAACATCCAAATATGGGATATGCCAGGAGAGGCTGCAAGAAAAGCGATGTCAATTCCACTAACTTTTAGTAGCTCTCGTTTTGGCCTCTATTGCGTAGACCTGTCCATTGAAATGACAGAAGAGATGGTCAGTGCCGCCCAAAAAGAGCTTAATGAATATAGGGCGTACAACCCTGATGCTCAATTAATTCTGGTCGGTACTAAAAGTGACATTGCTTTACCAAATGCCATGGAAACAGCGCAGAACTTATTAGCGGAGATACCCTTTGCGCGGATTATTTCTACTTCGGCTCAAGAGGAAAATGGCTTAAAAGATCTGCAAGATTTTTTGACTTTGGAAGCGAAAAAACTGATTCCGCAAAATAGAAGGCCCTGTTGTTGTCCGCAAACACCACCTGTTAATGCCATTCTAAAAGCGAGAAATCGCTGCCCTCAAGATTCAGACTTATATCATGCCCTGAATAATTTAAATAATAGGATGCAACACTTAGATGCAGGCCTAGTTGAAGCAATTGGAGAGGAAGCAAATATATTGCTTAACAATATAGCGGATCCCTCTGTAACGGATAAAACAACCAGCATTAATTTATTCATTGAAAAAAGTAATGAGCAGTTACAAGGTAAACATCACACACTTAGAAATATCATCTTATCCGTTGCCATTACTGCTGCTGTGACCATCATTGCAGGCACCATAGGGTTTGGTATTGGCTTTGCATTAGGAGCCTGGTCAGGTCCTGGTGCCTTCTTTACCGCTATAGCAACTGGCTGTGCCAGTGCGTTAGCTGTAACTGGAGGCGCATCCTTATTTGGTATAGGAGCTTTAGCTTATACCGCGCACCGCTTCTTTAAAACTACTCCAGTTCAGGAGTCAATTAATGAAATAGCAGAAGCAGCCAACGAAAGCACTCCAGTTCAACCTTACTAGAATTTGTCCTATTTTTGTTATCGCGTATCCTCTAATATGCCTCTTAAAGGATACACGATAGCAAAAAATCGTTACTCTCTGCAGTTAAAATCTAATACAAACCAGTTCCAGATTTACTACTCACTGTTCGTCAATCCCATTGAAAAATCATTAAAAAAACCTGCAAAATAAAAATATTCATCCATACTATTATCATAGTATTGTATTAGCTTACACTTTATAGGAAATAATAATATGGACTACATTCAACGTACTGATGAACAAGGAAAATCCTACTTAGAAGTAAAAACCCAAGGCTTTACTCTTATTTCAAATCCTATTTTAAATAAAGGAACTGCCTTTTCAGATCAGGAACGATTGGACTTTTTTCTTAATGGATTACTCCCCCCAGAAGTAAGTACCATTGATGAACAGCGTAATCGATCTTATGAAGCGTTTAAGAGTAAAGCTACTGATCTGGAAAAATATATGTACATGCGCGATCTGCAGGATTCTAACGAAACGCTGTACTACAACCTAATGAAAGAACATATAGTCGAGATAATGCCCATAGTCTATACACCTATTGTTGGTGCTGCTTGCCAAAATTTCAGTCATATCTATCGTAGACCTCGCGGGCTTTTTATTGCTTATCCTAACCGCGATAAAATCGATACCATTTTGGCAAATCCTCGTTTCGATCACGTTAAAGTAATTGTGGTATCGGATGGGGAGCGTATTCTGGGTTTAGGAGATCAGGGAGCTGGAGGGATGGGGATACCTATTGGTAAACTGGCATTATATTCTGCCTGCGCAGGAATTCATCCCTCATCAACGCTTCCTATCTTGCTCGACTCAGGAACTAACAATGCTGAGTTACTCAAAGATCCTCTCTATATGGGATGGCGACATGAACGGGTACGTGATGAAGAGTATGATGAATTTGTTGAGGCCTTTATTAAAGCCATTAAGAAACGGTTCCCTAATATACTTTTACAATGGGAAGATTTTGCTCTCCAAAATGCAACTCGTTTATTAGACAAATACAGAGATCAATTGTGTACCTTTAATGATGATGTGCAAGGAACTGCTGCAATTGCAACAGGTACTTTATTATCAGCAGTTCAAGTGACCGGTATCCAATTACGCGACCAAAAAATTGTAATCGTAGGAGCAGGATCAGCTGGTTGTGGTATTGCTGAACTTATTGTTCATGCGATGATTGACGATGGCATTTCAGAAGAAAAAGCACGCTCTCAAATCTATATGATCGATCGTAATGGTTTACTTATCGAGGGAATGGGCGGCTTATTGCCCTTCCAGGAAAAATTATTAAAATCGAAAGCAGCCATTGCGAACTGGAAATGCGATAATGGCAACATGGTAAGTTTAAAAGATGTCATTAAAAATTTACATCCCAATGCGTTGGTTGGTGTATCAGCTCAACCTGGAATATTTACAGAAGAGCTGGTTCGCGAAATGGCTTCTCATGTGGATAAACCCATCATTATGCCGCTATCAAATCCTATATCTCGCAGTGAAGCAATCCCCGAGAACTTAATGAAGTGGACTAATGATCGCGCTGTAATAGGTACAGGTAGCCCATTTGGCAATATTATTAAGGATGGGAAACCATTTCGAGTGGATCAAACCAATAACGTTTATATATTTCCTGGTATGGGTTTGGGCTTGATTGCTGTAAAGGCAAAGATCGTCACCGATAAAATGTTCATGGCTGCTGCAAAAGCACTTGCAAGCTGCTCACCGGCTAAGAAAAACTCCAAAGCCAATTTATTACCATCCCTGGATACAGTGAGAGAGGTCTCTTACCAGGTAGCCTTGGCTGTAGCCAAAGAAGCAGTTAAAAGTAAATTGGCGGAGCCTATGACAGATGAGCAATTAGAAAAGTGTATTCATCAACACGTTTGGGAACCAGTTTATGTTCCCTATCGCCGTGCCAAATCTTAAAAATCCTCAAATCATCAGATGATGGGCTTAACTGCTCTTCATTTGATGATTTTGCTTATAGATCAAGCATCTACTTTCTTATCTCTAATCTAATTAGAGCTTGAAATGGCAATTCATTTAGTACGATACTTTAACCATGGGCTCCAGAATTAGCCCCTCAGCTTCGTTAATCCAGGAAGGATGAATAAGCTGTAGTAATTATATGCAGAACTTTAACAAAGGAGCAGTATTATGCCAAGGAAGACAAACAGCAAAGAGCAGATCAATAAAGCTAAATTTGATGAGGTGTGTAACGAGCTGATACAAATCAGAAAAGACCTTAGCCCTAAAAAATGCCAGTCCTTAAATAGTTACTCAGCAATACTTATTCGATACAACCTCATCAATACTCAATCTGATGAAATCAAAGAATATACTACCAAGCATCCCTCCGCCAAAAATAAACTTCGTAGCTTAGAAAGTAAAATTGCCATTTTGATGGCCAACCACAATTTAAAATATGGAATACAGCCAGATTATGACTTTATTGAAGAAAAAAAAGAGGCTACCCCTAATAAAGAAGAACAGGAAAAAGAATATAAAAAACAACAATTCATTAAAGAAAAGACACTGCGGGAAAAAAAGTTAAGTGAATATACTAAGTTGATTAAACAATTAGAAGCAAAGCGTGACGAATTTCATACACGATATCCCAATGATTCATGTGATGACATAACTAATGCATATGGTGCCTCCTGCCAACTAGTCAATATTCTCAACGGATATGCTGAGTCTTATAAAAATCAAGACATCACTCTGACCCAATTTAAAGAAAACTCGTCCAGAGTCATTCAAAACAGGCGCAGTGGGGTGCTGGGTGAACATAGGGGCGTTAAAGAACTATTGATTAATATTTTATTGGTCATTGGTACTCTTGGAATAGGTTATGCGGTTGCCGCCCTGTTTACTCAAAATCTCTCACCAATAAAATGCAATACTGACACCGTAAATCTGCTTACTAAAACCAAGGAAATACTGGATGAAGTAGGCGAAGTTAATGGAGTAAGCATCTAAAATCACACTCAGTAAGCGAAGTCGTAAAGTATAGCATACAGTGCTTTCAACCTGAGGGCTCATCAGTTTTTAGATGTAGCTGAGGAAAATGCAAACTTGTAACCCAGGCTCGGGGTAGTACAACGTCATCCTGCACGTAGTGAAGGATCTCCACATGTGGACACAGTACTCAGATCAGGAGATCTCTCACTGAGTTTGAGATGACGTTAATTGCTTAGGATTTAATCTTTCAAGCTTTTTAGGTTAGTGTCACAATAACTATAAAATTAAATTTAAAACTTCTTTGCTAAGTGTTTTTTTATTACAATATAACCGATATTTAGGCTATGGTGAGCGCACTCATGGAAAATTTCGCACCACTAAAAAACACAATCACTAGTGATATGATGCATAACCGTAATTGCCATGCCTATCTTCTGCAATTAAAGCCTTTTATTCATCAAGAAATCCTCAACTTAGAACCGACTTTAACTCCTTTAGCGACTCTAAGCGAAAAGTACAATGAGCTATTTCCTTATGGCAATTTATACTCACAAGTCATTGAAACTTTAGAAAATCAGATTGACTCATTGTATCTTAATCTTAATGCAGAACAGATTAACATCCTGGATGACTTGGTTTTTGCTGTTTATCATAATGATAATTTAATCCTGGAACACACTCACTGGATAAATGATATAGGAGTGCAGACCAGACCGATGCAGACGGATACTAGTAGAAGAATCCAACGCAAATTAGAAGATAATAATTCGCGTATTAATAGACGCTCACCCAATCAAGCAGGAAATATTCTAAATCTGATAGGGGCATTCTTTTCATTAAACTATAAACCTCAGTTGGATACCAATCTCCCCTCACTCAAGAATTACTCGTACAGAAAAAATACCGAACCCACAGAATATCGTTTCAGTACTCAAGCACAACGTCATAACGGTACAGTTCGTATTAGTCCTTTATTCAAACGCTGGCTTACTATAAAAGCTCAAAAATCTCCCCCTGAGCAATCAATATGTCATATTTATTTTAATAATTTGGGTCTGGACCGAAGTGACTTTGATTTTGCTGGTTCAAAAGAAAGAAATTTTTCTTTAGCACTTCATGAATTAGAGGACGATCCCTCCCTCAAAATTGCAGTTATCACCTTCCCAGCCAGTAAATCGTTAATGGATGATGAGCTTTATAAAAAAACAACCGATCAGCTTGCTTATGCCTCAGTTTTTAAAGAGCTCATTGAAATAGCTAAAGGCAATGAACATCAAAGTGGTGTATCGGATTTTCATATTAGTAGCAAAATCCGAAACCAATTATTTGGTACTAAAGAAAATCAGTTAAAAATACTAAAAAAATTGCTGGCCCGCAGCTTCAAAGCTCAGGGAATTAATCCTTCAGACACTCTATCGACCGCGCAAAAGCAAGCAGTCTGGGTACATTTCACTAAATTTGAATTAACTAATTATATAATAAATACCTTAAAACCTCAGAGTTATAACTTTTCTTGTAAAGATGCAATTGACAGAGGGGCGGTATCTTCTATCTATTATAATTTATTCAAATCATTTCAATCAGAAAACCCCATACAAAAAGAAGAGTTTGAAAGAGCGATTGATGCTGCTGCAGCCAATGTTAAAGGACGCGGAATGAACTTTCATCGAAAAATTATTTGGAGCGCTCTGGATAATTATGTCGATGCACATTATGACGACTTGGTAAAAGACAGTCAAAGGGCATGGTTAATCTTCTGGCGCGATATGAATTGTCCTCACTCACGAGTTCAACAGCTGCTTAACACTAAAATCATTCAATGCCAGAAACAGCTTGATTCATTACCCTCTGAATACGATACGCTGAAAAAAACAGGGAACAGGCTGATATCTGCAATACAAAAACAATACTTGGCACAAATCAAGGGACAAAGATTATTACTGGAGTTAGTCTCCCGTACTTCTGAATTATTAACTACAAATTCCACATCGTTGCAGTCAATTCAATCCTATAGAAATCTCACTAAAGAATTGAAAATTAATCAACCCGCATTATATGTTATCGGGGGTTTAGCTGAAATCTTTTTAGGTATCCTTTTATATATTCCCTCCTTCGGCTATTCCAAATCTCTAATAACTCATGGTTTTTCTACATATGATACTGGTTTTTTTGCTTCCTCAAGAATACTAATGAATCAAGATATCATTGATTTTTCAGAGACTTACATAAGTGCCGCCATTGTCTGATGACTTAAAATGTATCTAAGATAAATTCCTCCGGTTTAACACGGATAAATTTTTTATAGGCAACGTTGAAATAATATAATAGTGACTAAGTAATGAGTCATTTGGCTATCCAGTTATGAGAGATAATAATTGGCCTGAATGTATTTCAGGCCAATCAAAATTCTTTAGTTTATATTGTTAGAATCGAGCCAGAGGGATCATTTTTACTGCCTTCCTCCGCTTTTTGCGGTGCAAAAAAACGACCGAACTCAAGACCTTTCTCTCCTGAAGCAGAAGAAATAGACTCTTTTTTCTCACTTACTTCATTAGACAGAATATTCTCACTTTTGGCGTCACATACAGGCACTCCAGGAAGTATCGATTTTTCTTTATCAACAGGATTTAACAAAGCCTCTTTCATTTTTAATAAGTCAGGGCCTAATTCAAAAATCAATTTTATAATTACTGACGCAATTATTTGTTGATGTTCTCTAGGTACAAGAGGTTGAGAGCAAACTTGCCCAGGATGATCCATCAAATGATC
The DNA here is from genome assembly GCF_023618015.1 of Legionella maioricensis. Classification (GTDB taxonomy): domain Bacteria; phylum Pseudomonadota; class Gammaproteobacteria; order Legionellales; family Legionellaceae; genus Legionella; species Legionella maioricensis. Next base: position 150,941 of record NZ_JAJKBJ010000005.1, on the reverse strand, counting down.
ACCGTGTTCTATATAATTTCTTAAAGCCCTTAGATTCTCATACTCCTTACCGAGATATTTAGAAAGTTGAGCAACATCCAATTCGCGTATTCTGTCCAAATGCTGCAAGGCCTGACCCGCATTATATGCTAAGGCATCATTTAACTCAGGATTCGATGCTAAGAGCGCAGCTAACAAACTCTTTATTTTCGTCGAACAGTCCGATTTTTCAAGAACCTTCCAAGACTGTAACAGCTTGAGACACCCCATCTCTATTAAAAATTCTTCTAAATTATTAATTGCCTCTATAGCGGCGTTAATACGCTTCTTCGGATTTAGCATATGCTCTTGCCGGGGAGATTGAAGCAAATTTTGTGCAAGTGCACGTATGTTGTTTAATCCTTTATATTTACTTTCTCTTTCTAACTCTCGCTTTTTTGCTGCTTCTTCGATTTGCTGACGTTTCTGATTTCTCTCCTCCTGGCTGGATTTATTTGCAGTCGCCTTGGTCATAATTTTTGCCAATTGACTATATTTCTCCCGGTCGTCTTTTCGAGGAGGTAAATGCTGTAACAAAGTACCCACTTCCATTTTATTGGGCAGTGGACCTGTACCATCAAAAATAGCGCGGCAGCGATTTTGAATTTCCACGCTGGCTGTTTTATGTTCCATTAAAGCGCTAAGAAACTGTTCTTCTTCTTTCTCGGAAACCCGACGCTTTATTATTTCAACCTCTGCCTCTTCTATTTTAGGAGCACTTTTTTCTTGCTGCGCTGCTAATATTTTTTTCCAATAGGCTTTCGCGTCATTATCATAAGGTCCAATGAGCTTTTCACGTGATTCAAGAATGTTATGTAATCTGAACCATAGATCGCTTACTTCTTCACCAACTATCTTTTTCAATCTTTCTTGATCAGATAAAAGAGTATCTATTTTCTCTTTATTATCTCTTTCGTCTTGGTGAGTTATTCCATCTCGGATGGTAATCAATGCACGCCAATCAATACTGTCATCCAGGTCAAATAATTCACTGGAAAAATTTTTCCCCGTAAATAGCTCGCCAATTAATTGAAGTCTTCGCAATGCTGCATGACGACCTGATTTCTTCGATAAATCAAACTTTTGTTGGTACTCTTTGCCTATTGGGGGGGGATTTCCTGTAACCGGCGTGTAAGGACTAGAGCCTTTTTGAGGTGGGGAAATAGTATTTTCTGAGTAATTTAACAAGTTCAATAAACTTAGAATATTTTTATTATCCCCTATTCTACCGGTTAGGGCTTTAGTCGCGACTAATGATACAGGGGCCACTGAATCAGTGAGTTGATTTTTTTCTTGTGTATAGACCTCTTCAAAAAATTTCTTCATTGCTGGCATGTCCAGATTAATAATATCTGGAATAGCCTCCTCAAGAACTTCAGCTGTATCGGCAAGTTCTGCAAAAAAACGCTTTGTGAAAGGCAAACAATGTGAAGATTGTTTATCAGATAAATCTCTCACAGGTAAAGAAATAAAATTGTTTTGCGGCTCAAATTTCATTATACCGCCCAGTTGCTCTAGCGTGATCCAGGTAAAAGGTACCGGAGAGAATAGTTTACTATACTTTCCTCGTGTTTCACCCGATAAATTCTGAACGGTTGTACCAATTTCTGCAAGATAGTTTCTTGCCAATTGTACTCCCAGGTTATAAAGATTCTCTTGCTGATACTGGCTCAACTTACAAGTGACAGGCAGTTGGTTTCCATTATCAAGATTGCTGAAATATCTCACCAGAAAATCAACTCGCCGAGAAATATATTCAAGACGTTCCAAATCAAATTGAGCATTTTCTTCATCGGTGAGGAATTTATTTTTATCAGGTAACTGGGCATACAATGAATCTAACTCTATTCGCTCTTTGTTAAAATCTTCCTTCAACTGAGTTAATAAGAACTGTACTGCCTTTCCTCCATTTTCATAATAAATATCATCTGCACTTCTGCTATGTATATCTTGCAAATTAGCATTTGCACCAGCTTTTTTGAGTAAGAAAAAAAGTCCATTACTTCTATTTTCAGCGGCATATATAACTGGGGTCTTTTTATCTGTCACTTTCCTGGTATTCACATCGATGGATAGATGCTCTCTATATTGAAGCAATATTTCAACGAATTTAAACAAAGTCGAATTAGTACTCTTACAGTTTTCGCAAGCATACAACAATGCTTTGTTGTATCTCTTTTCCTTAACTAACTCTAAAAATTTTTGTCCTTTCTTATCCTGTCTTGTAATTCCTATGGCCTTTAATTCTTTGAGTAGGTTTTGATGATGCATTTATCTCATCTCCAATGGTTATTAATTGCAATAGCACAGCATCATATTGGTTATGATGAACATGCACTCTTCTCCATCATCCCTCAATAATATGTTGAGGCTGGCGGAGTTCAAATTTTGTTCTAAAAAAATCAGCCTATGGTACTTTTCAAACATTAAGAAAATATTAAGAAAATATAATTTTTTTGATTTTGAATAGCATTCAGTAGCCATATTTGACGGCCTCCCTCCTTTAAGCTATTGTTTAATCTTCAGTTTAGAGCTAAAAGTTATGGTCAAATCACATAAAGAACTAATTGATACAATAAATGCTAGTAAAAAAAATATGGTGGAGCAGCTCCATCAATTTTGTGAAATCAATTCAGGTACTGCCAATTTAGCAGGGCTTGCAGTCATGGCAAAAACATTGCACTCAGCTTATGAGTCAATCGCAGATACCATTCACAGTAAAAAATTAAATCCTTTGTCCCTCATTAATATGACAGGTAACAGTGCCGTACAGCACTTCGGCGATGTGTTGTTCATCAGCAAACGGCCCCATTTAAAAAGAAGGATTCTGTTAAGCGGTCATATGGATACCGTCTATTCGGCAACTCATCCTTTTCAAAAATTAACGTATGTCAATGACAATTATGTAAATGGGCCAGGGGTAGCGGATATGAAAGGTGGGCTTATTGTCATGTTGCATGCTTTGTCTGCCTTTGAAAAAAGTGACATTTCTTCGGAAATGGGTTGGGATGTATTGATCAATTCTGATGAGGAAATAGGTTCACCGGCCTCCAGTGTACTTTTTGATGAACTGGCCCCTAATTATCAAGCCGCATTAGTTTATGAACCGGCAATGACCGCAACAGGTACGCTGGCTAAAAATCGAAAAGGCAGCGGCAAATTAACTGTTGTTGCGACCGGAAAAGCAGCTCACGCCGGCAGAGCCTTTGATGAAGGAAGAAATGCTATTTGCTATTTGGCAGAAGCAGTTACCGCAATTCATGCATTAAATGGACAATGTGATGGCGTAACGATTAATGTGGGGAAAATTGCTGGCGGCGAGGCATTGAACATCGTTCCTGATAAGGCGGTAGCTCAGCTCGATATCCGGATTAGTTTACCTGAAAACGAATTTTGGGTTAGAGAACAGCTTGATAATATTATTAACCAATTAAAACGCTCTGATTATTCTTTAAGTGTTCATGGTGGTTTTGGCAGACCAGTAAAACGAGTGTGCCCAGGTACAGAACGCCTTTTTAAACGCGTGCAAAATTTAGGTAAAGAATTAGGTTTATCGATAGATTGGAAAGACAGCGGCGGATGTTGTGATGGAAACAATCTGGCCCGTCACGGATTAGCAGTTCTGGATACCTTGGGGGTTAGAGGAGGCAACATCCATAGTGCTGAAGAATATATCTTACTCGATAGTTTACCAGAGCGCGCCGCTCTTAGTGCTCTACTTTTAATTGATTTAGCGCAAGGCGGCCTGGAGGATCTAAAAAAATGATGCTTTTTCGCAGTGCCCGCAACTCAGATTTAGATGCTATTCATCATTTGGCTGAGCAAAGCGGTGTGGGAATGACCACTCTTCCTAAAGATAAAGAATTGCTCAAAAAACGTCTTGAATGGTCCAGTGATTCTTATAAAAAAAAGGTTCTCAAACCCACACATGAATATTATTTTTTTGTTCTGGAAGATCAAAGCAGCAAAAAAATAGTGGGTACCTCCGCCATAGAAGCCAAAACCGGATATGAAACCCCTTTTTATTCTTATAAAGTCTCCAAGCGCACCAGAATATGTCATTCATTGAATATACGCAGTGAATATCAAGTGTTAAGTCTTGTAAATGACAATCAAGGACGCACTGAAATCTGCACCCTTTTTCTGGAGCCGCAATATAGAAAAAATAATAATGGATTACTGCTTTCCAAAGGACGTTTCTTGTTCATGGCTCAGCATCCTAATCGTTTTACCCCCACAGTGATTGCCGAAATGCGCGGTATTTCTGATGAGAATGGTCAATCTCCTTTTTGGGAAAATGTTGGATTTCATTTTTTTCATATGCCCTTTGCAGAGGCCGATCGATTAACATTGGCAACCAATAAGCAATTTATAGCTGATTTGATGCCGCGAAATCCTATCTATGTCAAATTGCTTTCGTCAGAAGCTCAGGCAGCAATAGGAAAACCACATCAGTCTACAGTACCCGCAATGACTATTTTATTGAAAGAGGGTTTTCGCTATAACAATTACATTGATATCTTTGACGCAGGCCCAACCATTGAGGCACCAATTAATGAAATTAAAACCATCAATTTAAGTCGCATTATGGTGATAAAAAACATCAGTGATGAAGTCAGTAGTCATGAATTTCTATTAGCCACTACTCAATTAGATTTTCGCGCCACAATTAATTATGCCGTGTTTAATCAACAAGAGAATACCTGTATTATAGGTAAAGAAACAGCGGCTCTTCTAAAAGTTAAATGCGGGGACTCCCTTCGCGTATCTCCCATTCAAATTAATCAGGCTCCTTCATTCCAATAAGGAAAAAAGATGTCTAAATTTCAAATCATACAAAGCAAAGGCCAATACATTCAAGGCTCATGGGTGAAAGGAACTGGAAACACCCTGGAATCCATCAATCCAGCCTATGGCACCCTCCTTTGGCAAGGAAATAATGCATCGGAAAATGAAATTGTCACAGCAAGCGCAGCAGCACGGCATGCTCTTTCATCCTGGTCTTCTTTAAGCTTTGAACAACGAGCACAATATACTAAGGAATTTGCGCAACAAGTAGAAAAAAATCGCGCTCAAATAGCACAATTAATTTCTTTGGAAACGGGAAAACCGTTATGGGAATCACAAACGGAAGTCACTGCAGTTATCGGTAAAATCAGTTTATCCATTCAATCTTACCAAGAAAGAACCTGGCCTAAAGAAACACCTTCCGCTGAAGCCAATGCCCACCTTCGATTTAAGCCACAAGGGGTTGTAGTAGTGTTAGGGGCTTTTAATTTTCCAGCCCATTTAAGTAATGGACATATAGTTCCAGCTCTTCTTGCTGGTAACACCATTCTTTACAAGCCCAGTGAGCAGACTCCTGCCGTTGCCGAGCTGATTATGCAATGCTGGCACAATAGTGGTTTACCAGCGGGAGTACTCAACTGTTTACAAGGTGATGCAACTTGTGGAAAAACTTTATTATCCCAAGACATCCAGGGTGTTTATTTTACGGGCAGCTACCCTACTGGCTTGCGTATTCATCAACAATTCAGTCAAAGACCGGAAGTGATTCTCGCGCTTGAAATGGGCGGAAATAACCCATTAGTTATTGATGAAATCAGCAATCTAAATGCTGCAGTTTACCAAACCATCCTTTCGACATTAATCACCTCAGGTCAACGCTGTACCTGCGCCAGACGAGTCATGATTCCAAATTCGCACCAGGGCGATGAGTTTCTGAAGCGTTTTCTTAAAGTATGTGCTTCAGTAAGAGTAAGCCCCTTTGATAATCAACCAGAGCCTTTTATGGGGCCAGTAATTAGCCATGTTCAAGCGCTAAAACATCTTCATGCGCAAAAAAAACTCGTTGAATCTGGAGGCAAGTTATTACTTGCCATGAACCTTCTAGCAGAATATACGGGCTTACTGTCGCCAGGAGTCATTGATATGACTCAGGTAAAAAATCCTGCGGACGAAGAGGTTTTTGCCCCTTTTGTCCAAATCTATCGTTATGATGATTTTGAGCAAGCCATACAGTTAGCGAATCAAACACGCTATGGCTTATGTGCGGGCTTACTCAGTGATCATGAATCACACTACCAACATTTTTATCGCTCTGTTCGTGCTGGTTTAATTAATTGGAACAGACCGACTACCGGCGCTGCAAGCAGCCTTCCTTTTGGTGGAGTTGGATTAAGCGGTAACCATAGACCCAGTGCTTTTTTTGCAGCCGATTATTGTTCTTATCCCGTTGCCAGCATGGAGCAACCTCTTTTGAATACACCGGCACAACTGTTACCGGGCATTGCATTGGAAGAACATATATGAATATTGAATTAAACATGGATGGTCTGGTAGGTTTAACCCATCATTATGCTGGGCTTGCCTCTGGTAACGTTGCTTCCGCGACGAATGCATTAAGCCCATCTAATCCCCAGGCAGCAGCAAGACAAGGCCTGGATAAAATGCGTTTGTTGCATAATATGGGACTAAAACAAGGAATATTGCCGCCCCATCAGCGCCCGAATCTGCATTTACTGTACCAGCTGGGTTTTACAGGCACCGCTGTGGCACAAATAAATAAGGCCAGTAAAACAGCGCCGGAATTACTCAGTGCCTGTTACTCTGCCTCAAGTATGTGGACGGCCAATGCGGCGACTGTTTCCGCAAGCCTTGATACATTGGATAATAAAGTTCATTTTACCGCTGCAAATTTAGTGAGTAATTTACATCGACATCAGGAAGCTGATTTTTCTAAAAAACTATTACATACTATTTTTTCAAGTTCCAATTTTTTTTATCACCACCCGGTGTTGCCGAAATCCACTATTACAGGCGATGAAGGAGCGGCAAATCATAACCGTTTATGTCAAAGCCACGGTCATCCTGGTATTAATTTATTCGTTTACGGGAAAAAAGCGTTACGAACCCACTCATCTTATTCTGAACCTAAAAAATACCCAGCCAGACAAACCAAAGAAGCTTCTGAAGCGATAGTGCGTAGCCATCAATTAAATCCCGAACACGTGATTTTCGCCTGTCAAAACTCAGATGCCATTGATCAAGGAGTTTTTCACAATGATGTTATTTCTGTGGCGAACGAATCAGTATTTCTTATCCATGCTGAAGCATTTCACGATCAGGAGAATATTCTAAATACATTAAGAAACAAGGCTCAATTTCCCTTAACGATTATCGAATTATCCAAAGATCAACTCAGTATTAAAGATGCAGTAGAGACCTACCTCTTTAATTCACAATTGATAAGTTTACCTGACCAAAAGGGTATGATTTTAATCGCACCTTTTGAATGTCAAAATAATCCCCGGGTTAAAACATGTATTGAAACCCTATTATCTGATAGTTCCAATCCTGTTAATCAGGTGCATTACCTTGATCTGAAGCAAAGCATGCGTAATGGCGGTGGCCCCGCCTGTTTAAGATTGCGAGTTCCTTTAAATAAAGAGGAGCTTGCCGCAATGCATCAGGGAGTTTTAATTGATAACCAACTATTAGCTCGATTAGATCAATGGATTTTAAAACACTACCGTACTGAATTGCATGCTGATGATTTAGCCGACCCACAACTAATGAATGAAAGTTTCTATGCGCTGGATGAATTGACTCAAATTTTAGGGCTAGGCTCCATTTATCCTTTTCAAAATGAGTTGACTCAGTAAATGAGATGGAAAACAAAATTTGGTAAATGCATTTACGTCTCCCCATCAGGCTATAAAGTCTATCAAAATTTTTTTTATCGATGGCTAACTCTCGGCAGTAGTGCACTTCAAACAGTAATGAATAGATATAATCCTAAAAAACCTGTTTTATATTACATACCTATTCTTAGCCTCATGGCTCGTAAACTTCCTGGTGATAGCTGTTTACTTGGTCTTGGCGGTGCCAGTGTGGCGCAATTATTAGCCTCAGAGATCCCTGGTCACTCTATCACTGCGGTAGACAGTAGTGAGGAAGTAATTCAAATTGCGAAGCAATTTTTTATGGTAGACAGTATTCCCGGTTTAACTATAGTTCATCAAAATGCCAATGATTATGTTCGAGAATGCAACACGACCTACAATCACTTAATGGTTGATTTATACGATGCCAATAACTTCCCTGCTGAATGTAATAATGATGAGTTTTTTATTCAGGCAAAAAATAGATTAAAGGACAATGGATTTCTAACTGTGAATTTAGCCAATTATAAAGAACAATGGCCTATTTTTGAGATGATCAAAAAACAGTTCAAAAACACCTTGGTTATTCCGGTAAAAAAAAGTGCCAATATAGTCATCATTGCTTCTGCACAGGGAGACAAAGAAACATTTATTAAACAGATGCAATCCTATCCCGAAATAAAACGTATTATCTGGATGGACTCGTGGGACTATGTTGGGAAATATAAAAATTGATGCGTTGCTTATGATGCATTATCTCAAGTAAGTATTCCGGGACATATAAACTTCGTCATTGCAAGCCTTTAAACTTCGTCATTGCGAGCCTTGGCGAGGCAATCCAGAACGATGTTTTGTTATAATTCCGTACTGGATTGCTTCACTTCGTTCGCAACGACGACCATTTGGTCTGTGCTATTTTAATACAATTTATATTTCCATCAAATCTTTTTCTTTCTCAACAAGTACCGCATCTACTTCAGCAATATACTTATCAGTTAGTTTTTGAATGACTTCAGTTGCGCGACGCTCATCATCTTCAGAAATCGCTTTCTCTTTAACCAGCTCTTTCAATTGATTATTCGCATCTCTACGGATATTTCGAATTGATACGCGGCCTTGCTCGCCTTCATTACGAACTACTTTGATTAACTCCTTGCGACGCTCTTCGGTCAAAGGAGGCATAGGTACTCGAATGGCACTTCCTGCAGTTGCTGGATTTAAACCTAAATCAGAGGTCAAAATAGCTTTTTCAATAGCGGCTACCATAGATTTCTCCCAAGGAGTAACTGTGATAGTCCGCGCATCGCTAGTAGTTATATTAGCTACCTGACTCAGAGGAGTTAGGTTTCCATAATAATCAACTTGCACATGATCTAGTAAACCGGCATTTGCCCTTCCTGTGCGAATTTTGGTCATATCAGTTCGCAATACTTCAATGGTTTTCTTCATTCGCTTTTCTGAATCTTGCTTAATGTCATTGATCATGATTCGCTCCGACAATAGTTCCTACTCGTTCTCCAAGTACAATTCGTTTCAAGGCCTGAGGTGCTGCCATATCAAAAACCTGCAATGGCATTCCTTGATCCTGACATAAACAAATCGCCGTAGAGTCCATAACTTCCAATCCCTTTGTTAATACCTCTTTATAAGTCAAATAGTCATAACGAATGGCATTAGGATTTTTCATAGGGTCTTCTGAATACACTCCATCAACCTTTGTTGCTTTCAAAACAACATCAGCGCCAATTTCTATAGCTCTTAAGCAAGCAGCTGTATCCGTTGTAAAAAAGGGGTTACCAGTTCCAGCTGCAAAAATCACTACATGTCCAGTACGTAAATGGGTAATTGCTTTACGCCTATGGTATGAGTCAACTACCCCCATCATAGGAATAGCCGACATAATACGTGCTGGCAAATCAATACGCTCTAAAGAATCACGCATTGCCAAGGCATTCATCACGGTCGCAAGCATCCCCATATGATCACCAGTGACGCGCCCTACACCGGCTTTGGATAGTGCCTTTCCACGGAATAAATTACCGCCACCTAGAACCAGACCAACTTCTACACCCATATTTATTAATTCAGCCACATCCTTGGCTAAAGTATCTAACACCGAGGGGTCAATGCCAAACTGTGACTGTCCCATTAGAGCTTCGCCACTAAACTTGAGAAGTATCCGTTTGTATTTTAATTTAGGGTGACTGTCACTCATCATTTACGAACCTGAGCCATCACTTCTTCAACGAAGTTATCTTCTTTTTTCTCTATGCCTTCACCCACTTCATAACGAATAAATGAAATAACTTCAGCATTTTTTTCTTTTAACAATTGGCCGACTTTGATATTAGGATCTTTAACATAAGGTTGACCTAATAAGCTTACTTCATCAATAAATTTGTTAATTCGGCCTTCGATCATCTTATCAATGATTTCTTGTGGTTTGCCACTTTCTTTGGCTTGAGCTGTGAAAATATCACGTTCATTTTCGATTGCTTCAGCTGATACTTGATCACGATTAACTACTATCGGTTTGCTTGCAGCAATATGCATGGCTATATCTTTGGCAAGTGCTTCATCACCGTTCTTCAGCGCAACCATCACACCGATACGAGAACCGTGTAAATAATAACCGACAACACCACCTTCACAATGCATTCTTTCCATGCGACGCAATTTGATGTTTTCACCAATTTTAGCGACTAACTCTTGTCTTGCCTGTTCAACAGTAATACCAGTAGGCAGAGTTTGGTTGGATAATGCGGCAACATCGCTAACAGAACTATTCAATGCAGCTTCTGCAACTTTATTAGCAAAATCAGTAAAGTTCTCATCACGAGCTACGAAATCGGTTTCACTATTGATCTCAATCATGACTGATGTACGCTCATCAGCAGAACGAGCAATAACTATGATTCCTTCGGCAGCCACTCTATCCGCTTTTTTATCTGCCTTTGCCTGGCCAGCCTTACGCATTTCAGTTATTGCTGCTTCGATATCACCGTTAGTTGCTATAAGAAACTTTTTACATTCCATCATGCCAGCGCCTGTACGCTCACGCAGTTGCATTACTAATCCAGCACTAATTGTTGACATTTTCAATTCTCCACATAGCAAAAAGGGGGCTAGTTAAAATTAACGCCCCCTTTATTCAAATATTAATTATTCCCCAGATTTTTCTGCATCTTTTGCAGACTCTTTAGCGCCAGAGACTACTTCTACAAACTCAGCATCAGATGACATCCCACCGACAGTATTACTGTTTTTACCGTCTAAAATTGCGTCAGCAACACAACGAACATAAATATCAACAGCTCGCATGGAGTCATCGTTACCAGGAATAACATAATCAATGTTATCAGGGCTATTGTTAGTATCCACAACCCCAATAACAGGTATTTTTAATCGACGTGCTTCTTCAACAGCGATGTGTTCAAAACCAACGTCAACAACGAATAGAGCATCAGGCAATCCGCCCATGTTCTCGATTCCTCCTAAACCACGTTCCAGTTTTTCCAGTTCGCGGGTAAGCATTAATGCTTCTTTTTTAATCATGTCGTTAAACAGTCCTTTTTCTTTCATTTCTTTTAATTCCTTTAATCGGAATATAGATTGACGGACTGTTTTGTAATTGGTCAACATACCACCTAACCAACGATGGTCTACATAAGGCATACCACAACGTTTCGCATGTTCACGAATACTTTCTTGTGCAGCCCTTTTAGTACCAACAAATAATATTTTTGCTTTATTAGAAGCCAGACGACCAACGTAATTCACTACGTCATTCAGCATAGGCATTGTTTTTTCGAGGTTTATAATATGGATTTTATTTCTTGATCCAAATATATATTCGCCCATTTTTGGATTCCAAAAGCGGGTTCTGTGTCCAAAATGAGCTCCTGCTTCGAGCAATTCACGCATACTTACATTCATATTTAATCTCCAGGGTTAAGCCTCCACGCTTCCCATACGAAACCCACAAGGGACCCTATCGTATGTGACGAAACGTGTGTGTATTTAAAGCGCGATATTTATAACATATTAGAGTAAATTCAGCAATCAAATTAAACTCTAACACTATATTTAACAATATCTGTTGATTTATACTGTCCAAATCGATCAATAAAGATGGGAAGTGCAAGTCCTGAAGGATGCTATGCTCTCGGCTATATGAGTTTAACTAAAAATAAGAGGAAATAAATAATGAATAAGAAATCGGTCTGGTTATCTGCAGTTGCATTAAGCTTAATGATAGGTCAGGCAAGCTTTGCAACCACTGAGCCCAGCAAATCAAGACCTTGCACCTGTCACCATAATTCACCAAGATTATCGGAAAAACTTAACTTAACCGCTGAACAAAAAACTAAAATTAAAGCAATTAGGGCACAAACGTATAAGCAATTAAAAGCCGATGAAGAACAACTGAAAGCACTTAAACTTCAAATGAATGCCTTAGCCAATAATGATAAGGTAGATGAAGCCAAGTTAAATAGCTTGATCGACCAAAGAAATAAAATTAAAGGGGACATGTTAAAAAAAGAAGTGATGATGCAAAATCAAATTTATAATACGTTAACAGCCCAACAAAAAGCTCAATATAAAGAATTAAAAACAAAACCGACTGCAAAAACCAATAGCTGAGACTCAATTGATGAGTTAAAGATAAACCGCAATCAGCAAGCCTATTGCGGTTTATTTATTCACTCCATTCTAAAATCACACTGCTTGACATGTTTTAGCATGCCCCCTAGAATCACTATATATTTATCACCAGGGGTGCTGAACCTTAAATAAAGTTCGGCTGAGAAAAACCCTTAGTACCTGATCTGGATAATACCTGCGAAGGAAGAGTGAATTATGTTTTTTATTAAGCCTAGTGCGTCTTTTTTTAAACAAAAACAAAATCCCCCATTTTGGTCTGATATACTCTATGCCAACAGATCTAATTTAAAACAGATCTATAAGCACCCTTTCAATCAGCAATTATTTAAAGGAACACTGTCTCCTGTAATCTTTGGGCGTTATTTACGAGATGACTATTATTATTTGCATGAATTTTCATCGGTATTACAAACACTCTCCCAAAAATCAATAAAATTACATCCCGATTTGGCGAGTCATTTAGACTATTTGGGAAAAGACATCATTAGCAACGAATTAAGCATGCAACAACAATATCAAGAACACTTAAAGAATATCACTGCTATCATCCCTGGCTATACCATCTCTTCTTACACTGCTTATTTATCAAAAACTGCCTTGCATTCCGAATTACCCGTAGCACTTAGCGCAGTGCTGCCTTGCTTTTGGATTTATTATCAATTGGGAATGAAGCTTAAAAATGCTGCCTTATTAAATAAAAACTGCTATGAAAGCTGGATAGAGGCATACTCAAGTCCGGAATTTATTGCAGCAACACAACATTTAGCTACAACGGTAACAAGCATTGCTGAACAATCAACTCCTGAAATACAAATAAAAATGAAAGCGGCTTTTAGAATTGCCGTGCAATTTGAATTAGATTTTTTTGACGAGGTCTGTGTCCAGGAAAATAATATTAAATTGATAGCCTGACTGACAAAAGGATTTGCTCTGCCTCATTTTTTAGTAAGCCATGCCTATTTCGTCATTGCGAGCATTGGCGAAGCAATCCAGAACGATGCTTCGTTGAAAATCCGAACCGGATTGTCTCACTTTGTTCGCAATGACGACTGTTGTGCTGGTCGAGCCCCGACTCAAGTATGATATTTAAACCACACTGGCATTACTTTATTTAAATAGACCATAAATTTCCATAACCCAACCTGAGACTCAACACTTCCAAAAGGATCCGTTTTTACTTCAGGATAAGCGATGCCTAATCCAAAAAGACCTGGACCAATGATACCCACGTGGGAATTATGTTTCGTGTCTTCATAATCGCCAATAACAATATTTTGGCGTTTCTCAAAGCCTACTGCATAAATCACTTTATTACACTCAGGTAAATAACGTGAAATATTGGGCTGACTTGTGTTGTAACGAACTAAATTGGCAGGCAAGACACCATCTATATTTTCTCTGGCCCAAGCCGCAGTTTCCCCTTTAAGACCAGTATTATCAAAGAGTATCCAATCCCCCATGTCTATAGCATAACGACATGGAGATCGGTAAAAATTAATTATTTTTTTCACACCTAATTCCACAAGATAACGCACAATTATAATTGCAGAGTGAGATGAACCAAAAACAGCATAAGTCTCATTTTTATTCGCTATATTGGCCAGCTTTTCTTTATCTATTGCGAAATCAAAAGGAATAACTTCAACGCCAGGATAATTAAGAGATGAAGGGGAAGCACCGGTGGCCAAAAGAACATTTCGTGCCTTAAATGTGTGCGAATCAGAACATAAAGTCCAGGTGCGCTCAGACAAATGCATGGTAGTAATGGTTGTTCTTTGCACTTCTACTTTTTGGATTAGCTGATCTGAAACCCATTGCAAAGGCTCAACAACATATTTCAAAGTGCAAGTATCCCCTGGCGTTAATTCGTTTAACTGAAAATTTGCCGCAACATTTTTATAAGAAAAAGAAGGAGAAGCCAGCAAGAAATCATTAAAAAGTTTTACTTTGGTATTACTCGATACATTGGTCCAAAATTGACCAAGATCGCCCACCTTGAAATAGGGATCAATCCATAAAATAGCATCAGGGGAAATACCATTATCTAATAACCTGCCTAGCGCTGCGATTCCAGCTGGTCCAGCACCTACAATGGCCCATTGAAATGTTTTATTATTTATTTGATTCAACTTGTGCTTCCTTTTTAAGGCCTAATAAAATAGCAATCCAGTTCTTTAACTTTATAAAAAATAAAGGTTAAACTCAAACCATTTGAAATTCAAATTCGGAATGAGTTTAACCTGAATATATCATTTAAAATCAATTCAAAATACTTAGTAACAGCTTTGTTGTAACCAACAGCCTCCGTACGAATTGCATACACGTATTGTTTGACATCTATAACCATAATAATACGGAGCACCAATAACAACTCCACCGCCGTACCAGCCACCACCGTGCCAACCACCATCATGATACCAGCCGCCACCATGCCAGCCGCCGCCATGCCAACCACCGCCATGCCAACCGCCACCATGCCAACCGCCATAAGCACCAGCAGATGCACTAACCAAGACACATAAAGCAAGTACGAGGGTGCGCATCACACTTCCTTTCGCATAAGTATTCATGATTAGCCCTCACTATAAATTTTTATCCCTAACTTAATAATTATAGTTCATTTGGATCTACTCAAGACCTTTAAGGTCAAAATAAAGCCAACTATTTAAATCTTCCACTTCACTAAAATTCACGCTATATTCACCATTTTTTAGCAAATCAGCTTTTAATTAACTGAAAAAATCCCCAGGCTCCTCCACTCTCTTTGTAATTAATTTTTTATTAGATATAAGGAAATATAGTGTTCGAAAAAAATAAAAGTGATTTACATTGCCATCTAAATGGTAGTTTTAGTCTTCAATTTTTAGAAAAAACCGCAAAAAAACATGATTGTCTTGAAATATATCATCAATTTTTAAAGCTTAGACAAGAATATCTCGAGCAAACCGAAAATCAACCAGAATCAGGCTATTCTCAGGAGCTACTCAATAAAGCCTGGAAGTTATTTGGGCTAATTCATAAAATCATTCAGGATGTTGAGGATATTACTCTAGGGACTATTGATGTTGCGATAAACTCAGGTGCCAGATATATAGAAATACGGACAACCCCTAAAGAAATTGGAGGGAAATCATTAAATGCTTATATAGATGCCTTTGAAGCAGGCTTAAGTGAAATTAAAAAGGATAAGGAAATAAAAAAAGAAGTGTATGGACTTTTAAGTCTTGATCGGACAATTCATCAGGTCTCTGATGCTCAACATTTTATTGAGCGTGTATTAAAAAGCCCTAATAAAGTTTTGGTAGGTCTTGATATTTGCGGTAACCCTGAAGGAAACAGGACTTTATCTGGGGAGCATTTAGCTAAGGTAATTACCTTGGCACTGGAAAATCAGATTAGTATTGCTATTCACATGGGAGAAACCGATACTGACATTGAAAAACAAGATACTGATGCCGTATTAAATGCATTAGAATTGTGGAAAAACAAACAGTCCCCTCAAGAAAAAAATCCTTTTTTGGGAAAAGTACGACTAGGACATTGCATCTTCTTGACTCAGGAGCAAAAGGAAAAAATTCGCAGCCTTGGTCTTCCTGTTGAAGTTTGCCCCACATGTCATAAAAAGCTTAATTGGCATCTGGAAAGTAAAGAACATCCTGTTGCTTCTATTTATGATGATGTAAGTGGAAATCTTGTTGTAGGAACAGATGATGACGTAATCTTTGGGAGTCCTATAAAAAGTGAGTATAAAGAATTTATGCGTTTTTTCAAAAACATCTCTGCGATGCCGAAAGAGCAATTAAAAATTCACCAAGCTGAATTCCGCTTTGGAGGAATGACACACTAATAGCAAGAGTAGGCTGGGCTGTTAAGCCCAGCAGATTCTATCAACCAGCTCAAGTTTAGGCATTTTAATACGCTCAGTATAAGCCTATTACTCATTCAAGGGGACATGCTGGAATAAATCTAATTCAGCTCCATTTCGACGCTTGTGATATTCAAGGAAGATTGCTGGGCTTAACAGCCCAGCCTACACTTATTTCTAATACGAATCACCTCTCAGACTGAGGCCTGACTTACGATAAACTGGCTATAATAAATTGTTAATAGGGAACACGGATACCATAAGTTATCTTTGTACCCTCTTCATTTAAAACAAAATTTTTCCCCATCATAGTTTGCAGTAAGATATTGGGAGTTGGGGTGAGCTTGTCTGGCCAATTAAAAAGCATAATCGTTAAAATATTACGATGCTCCCCTTTATCAAGATCAAATGAATTTTTTTTATCCGGAATCATCCGATAGGCCCTATTGTAAACCGTACTTAAATAAGATTTAATTATATTAACCGTATTTAAATCACTGTTCTTAACTAACATAAGACAAACACCTACTTCCACAATCACATCATTCTCAGTGCGCGCTATTATTTCGCTGATATGGGTTTTAAAATAGGTAGTAATCCACTCAAACGAGTCAGAGCTAAGTCTGCTTTGATAAAAACGGCTAGCACTAATAATGAAATGAGTCATCCCATAAATTTTTGCTGAATACTCTAAATCAGTGAGATTGGCATCTTCTGAATCTGGAAATACCATTTTAAATTGGTTGGTATAGGGTTCCCTTAAATCAACAATTCCTAATTGATATAAGTAATAAACATAATTAACCAGCTGTGCGCCATAAATCTTAATGTTTTCTTCATCAAGAAGATAATTTTTAAGATCATTTTCTTTTGTTTTTAAAAAATTAATCATCGTAAGAGTATCTGGAAATAAAGGAGAGTCTTCCAAATGATAGGAATATATTTTATTTATCAAAATCAGTAAGTTAAGATAATAAGCGATGCGGGGGAACTTTAAACTTTTTCTTATTCTGTCTTTTGTTTTATCCGTATCAAGCTCTGTAAACGTCAATAATCTTTTATTCTCATTTTCTATCATTGCGTCGTTCTTTAGATTATCCAGGAGATATCTGTACCTATCACCGAGTAAATATAAATAACTTATAATCGGGTTAAGATACTCTTCATTACCAGTTAAAGCATACATTCTAATGGTAAAATGTTCTTGTTTAACAATAGGTAAGGTATACATTTTAGATTGGTAGTTTTTTAAAATCCTGTCCCCAATACTTGCATAACATGTTGAATTTAAGAAACATAAAATAATAATTAAATAATACATAGAAGCTCTAATAATCCCTTTGAGAGTTGGGTGGTAATTTAACAACCAATAATTAACGCAACATTAAGAGGCCATGTGAAAAATGGACGTAACAGAATGAACAATTGAATTTAAACCAGCGTATGGCATCTGCAACTTGATGATTTTAAACAACATATCGCTAATCCTGAAAATGTCTTGAAATAAATAAACAATAAACAAATAATTTATTCATTATACATCAAGTTTTTCTATGATGCCTATTTATAAATCATATTAAGCCCAGCAGATTCTCGCAGCCAGCTCAACTTTAGGCATTTTAATACGCTATTACCCATTCAAAATTTCTTGACTAAAGAGGAGGTGCTGGAATAAATCTAATTCGACTCTATCTCGACGCTTGTGATATTCAAGGAAGGTTACTGGGCTTAACAGCCCAGGCTACACTTGCTTCTAAAACGAACGACCTCTCAGACTGAAGCCTGACTTACGATAAACTGGCTAGAAATGGAGACCGAATTTTTGCATTGTTTAAGTGGCAGGAGGAGCCAAATGATTCACTTCCTCTACTTCCACTACCTCTTCATCTTCATCTTCGTGATCCACTTCAGGGAGACTTTCTAGAGTAGGTTGGTATTTGGGTTTAAAAAATACTTCTTTAGGATATTTTTCATTTATCAAGAGAGCAAGCTTTTCTGGTGTCATGTCATACTTCTACATCATCATCATGAATGCGGATTGTATCTAAATTAACTGGCAACTAGCAACTGCTTTATTCTCTTCCACCTCGTTTATCATATCAGTAAAAATAATTGAGTCGATGGATTCAATGGAATAATCATCTGCTTCAATATTGGATGGATTGATTGCAATGTCACTATCTCCGGTAAGCAGATTAATTTGAACAGATAAAGTCTCTTCATCAGAAGCAACCACAGGCGCCGTAAGACGAAACGTCACAGGAATTTTTTTCGCGATTTCCTTAGCAAATTTGATAAGATAATCACACATATCAACAGACCCTGGGAAAAACTCACGCCCTCCAGCAATAACTATAATTACCCCCGTCTCATCCAAAGATGATTGCTCTATAAACTGAGCCGCTAATAACTTTAAATCGTTTTGAACTTGTTTTAGATTAAAAAAATGAATCAACATAGCGGAAGAATCAAATGGATTAATTATTCCAAAAGCCACACAGGTCCTCAACCCATCAGTCCGAACATATTGATGTTCATCGGAAGCTTTAATCATAACTCCACGACTCGTTAATACTTGGTAAGTCTTTGATTTAACCTCTAGTGCTGAAGGTAAATCGTCGGCAAGAAAAAAATGATACATCTATACTCCCCACAAATAAGTTATCTTTGTACCCTCTTCATTTAGAACAAAATGTTGCCCTATTAGCCTTTTAAGAGTTTACAGTGAATATAATGTAACAAATAATAATTAATGTATTATTAAGAGATCACAAAGAGGGATTATAGCTGAATGAATAATTGAATTAACTAACGCTAGAATAGGCTCCTCTTAAGTCAAAATAAATAAGCAAGAGCCTAAGCCAGAATAACCTATAATCCTAATAACCCTTTTAAAATTTGATTACCTAATAAGGTCGCCTTGCCTTTAGCTTGGTTAGTTAAAACCACTACGCCAAGTTTTTTGGATGGTGAAAAACCAATAAACGTGCTAAACCCTATGTTGCCACCATTCTTGGTAATGAGCAATCCTTGGCCATGTCTGACACGCTGCCACCCTAAACCCATAACAAATCCGGGTTTAACAACAAAGTAAGGTTGTTGAGCCAATTCCATTGCAGATAGTAATTGCGGTGAAGCTTGCGCCACTTTAATCCCTAAATTCGCTTTCATAAACTTCAGTAAATCTGCTGCGGAGGAGCGCAAAGCGCCACCTCCCAAAAAATTGGCGGGAACATAACGAGGAGCAAGATTATGATTAGGGCGATAACCTTGCGCCTGAAGTGCCCACCTGTCTTGAGGTAATGTAAAATAGGTGTTATTCATTCCTAAAGGTTGGGTAATATTTTCACTGAGTAAGCGAGCTAATGGTTCACCTGTCGCTTTTACTAAAACAAAACCTAATAGTCCAAAACTGATATTGGAATATTTATATTGACTGCCAATAGGCACTTGAGGCTGCCAGGTTTTTAAGCGATTAAAAAAGGCCTTAATATTTCCTTTGCCAACTCCAAATTGTTCCATTTGTCGTGGGAAACTTGCCGTATGAGTTGCCAGATTGACAACCTGTACTTTATTAATTGGTAAACCTTGGGTATTTGCCAGTTTAGGAATGTACTTCACTATCGGATCATTCAGACTCAACTTGCCTGCCTGTACTTCAATCGCCAATAAAGTAGTAACAAAAATTTTGGTGATGGAGGCTAATTCGAAAATAGTGTTTTCAGTAATCGGGGTGGTTTTATTCTGATCTGCAAACCCATAATTAAAATAATAATCTTGGCCATTATAATAAATTGCAATCGCTGCCCCGGGAATTTGTTTATCAGAAATAAAAGGTTTAGCAGTTTTGGCCATCAATTGACTAACGGCATCATCGCCAGCGGCCTGAACAGACGGCGATAAAAAAATGGTTAATAAAATAACCAAAGAACCAATGGATTTAAGGGAACGCTTTAATATCATAATAAGTCTCTTCCTTAATACTTAAAATGGGAACTGTGGATAGGGTCAAGCCCCATAAATTAAGTCATTGTTTTTCCCCTCAGGCGGGAATCCATTCCTGTTTTAGTACAAAAATGGATCATCACCTATGCGGGGATGACATATATTCATGTAACTTGTTTGTAGTTAAACAACAAAAATTATTAGCTTGACACCTATAGCGCTCAGCCCAATCTACACCTACTTCTCTTATACAGAAAACCTGTATCGTCAGTATAGCATGCCTACATCATATGTATTTTTTTTATGCCGTGGCAAGATAGTCTTTGCCAAATTGCTCTAAATAGTCGTTATAATTACCCAAGTAATTCTGTACCCCATATTGTTCCGTTAACACTAAAACACGCGTTGAAATATGATCAATAAAATAACGATTATGGCTAACAAATAATACCGCCCCAGGAAATTGCTGTATGGCTTCTATTAAAGCATCAATAGATTCAAGATCCAAATGGTTCGTAGGCTCATCGAAGATGAGTACATTATGCTTCTCTAAAATCAATTTGGCCATAATCAGGCGAGCAGACTCTCCCCCGCTTAACATAGCAATCTTTTTATCTACATCAGTGCCTCGAAAGAGAGCCTGACCTAATACTTTCCTGATTTCTTGAGCTGGCGCGGCTATATTATCTTCCATCCATTCCCATACTGTTTGTTCAGGAACTAGTTGAGTTCGATAATCCTGAGCAAAATAACCAACACTTACGGTATCACTCCATTCGAAAGTCCCAAGATCCGACTGTAGCTCATTTAATAAGATTTTTAGTAAGGTTGATTTTCCGATACCATTGGGTCCAATAATGGCGCATTTATCACTGCGCTGTATGGTAAATGAGACATCATTTAACAATACTCGCTCATCAAACCGTTTATGGAGGCTCTCTACTTTAATAACTGATTTCCCCGAAGGTTTTTTCTGATGAAAATTGAAATAGGGTTTAAAAATATTGGACTCTTTAATTTCAACCAGCTCTATGCGGTCAATCATTTTTTGCCGCGAAGCGGCCTGGCTGGCTTTGCTTGCCTTTGCGCCAAAACGGTCAACAAATCCTTGCAACGCTTCAATTCTTTTTTCTTGATTTTTCAACTCACTTTGCTTTAGACGTAAACGCTCTTCTTTGGCAAAACAAAATTTGTCATAGTTTCCAGGATAATCAAGTACTGTATCATAATCAATATCGAGAATATTCGTGGATATATTATTAAGAAAGCTGCGATCATGAGATATAAAAATCAATAATCCTTTGAACGATGATTTCAGAAATTCCTCCAACCAGGCTATGGATAAAATATCCAAATGGTTAGTTGGTTCATCCAGTAACATAATGTCGGGCTGTTGGTAAAGTACTTGAGCGAGTAAAACGCGTAATTTATACCCCCCTGATAAGGCGCTAAGAGGACCATAGTGGAATTTTTCAGCGATACCAAGACCAAGTAATAAATTTTTTGCCACAGCTTCGGCTTCATAACCGCCCTGATTCATTACAATTTCTTCTAATTCACTCAGACGATAACCATCTTCTTCAGTGAAGTGTTCTTTAGAATACAATTGATCTTTTTCAATCAAGGCATCCCATAAAACATTATTCCCTCGAATCACAACATCGATGAGACGGTCTTCTTCATAACGAAAATGATCTTGTTTTAAAATGCCTATTTTAAGATCCTTGGCTTTTTCAACGCTACCATTTGAAGCTTGTTCTTCACCTGCTAATATCTTCAGAAAAGTAGATTTACCTGTACCATTTGCACCGACAACGCCATAACGCTGCGTGGGCAACAATATTAAGTCCACATTTTGGAACAATGATTTAGGTCCAAACTGCATACTTATACTTCTTACATCTAACATTTACCCAGCCTCATTTAATGAACCAGAATTAACTCAATAATTAACCAAAAAGATTAAATTAAATTCATTTCGTGCTTATTGTTGTGCAAGTTTAACACTATTTAGATCAATTAGCACGATAATTGAGGGGGAATGTTCATAACACGAAAAATAAAATCAAACACCGTAACACTCATGTTTTTAATTGTTTAGAACAAACCCTACGCCCCGCGGCCGCGGGGCGTAGGTAGCGATAGGAAAATTGTTCATCGTCTAAAGGTGACGCGCCCTCAGAACACTGGCCATGTTGGATGGATAAAATGAATCAGATGCTGTCTGTTCTTGTAATAGGCTATATTTATAATTAACCAAAGAAGGGTGTTTGACGTTCCCTTTTTAAAGTCTTAGAAAAGGAGTTTTAGCGATGAAAAAATCAATGATTACCAAATCTTCATTGAGCCTGCTATTGTTCTTGGAATATTCCATCCCTGCAATAGCAGGGACTCCGCAGCTGAATCTTGATTGCAAATCAACCTCTTCACCCAATATGATTATTTCTGGATATCCGCGCGGTGAAGGTTATGATTTAAAGATAAAAATGGAAAATGCCACTCTTAGTTATATTGATAAATGCAAGGATCCCAATTGTTCAAATCATGAAAAACAAGGTAACCTTTTTGTAGTTGAGGCCTTAAATAAAAAAGTGTTTACCCTATATTTTGTAGTGAACGTTGATGGAGTTGGAGATGTTTTTATGGGACAATTTTATGCTCTCCCAGATTCGGTAAAATACACCCAAACACCCCATGGCTATCGCGCTCAATACAAAGCAATATATGATGGGGCAGATCCACGCAGTAAATCCGACCCCAAAGCATATTTGAGCCACCCTATCGAATTAAGTTGTTCCCAACAAGAAGAGCTTTAGCAGTATAATTCTAATCGAGGTAAAAATAATGAATCGTGATATAAGGACTTACAAACGCCCTATCGGTCTATAAGCCCAACCATCCACTACACATTCATAAAGAATGAGTGGTTTCTTCGTACGTTATCCAACACTGAATGAAGATTCATCAGAATAGTCATTTTCTTCCTCAGGAGCTAGTGCCTCCAAAAACGCGGATGGAACTGTATATTTTTTATTCCCAAGAAGTTTCAAGAGAATAGCTTTTTCTCCTTCATCATAATCCTCAATTGCTTTTTTATATGCAACATTACAAAAGAGTTTTTTCTGCCTAGAACTGTTTTCTTTAAAATAAGTAGGGAACAGATCAAGTAAAATACGAGTCTTAACAAAAGATTTGTCCTTAAGACAAGACATGAAAATATCACAATCATCCTCATCAACATAATCAAACAAATGGGCAAAATCAATATGTCCTTGTTTCTTTATTAGAATCATTATTGTCTTGAAATCTTTATCAGAAAGAACAGAGACGGCACTATGAAGGAAGGTCCTGTCAGCTCGGTCATGGACGAATATATTAGCCTGTTTTTTTATCAAGAGTTGCATAATTTTTAAAAACGGCGTTGTGGAATCTGATGCTGCAGCATAGCCTTCTAAAGCAAAAAATAAAGCACAATTTCCTGAATGATTCTGTTGCTGGTCAATATTAGCATTTAGTCCAATCAACAGTTCTACGTTTTCTAATTGCCCAAGGTAACAAGCCAGCATCAGTGGAGTAAACGCATCAGCCACATCAAAGCCTAAAACAGCTTTAGTTGAGTTTGATTTTAAAAAAGGCAGATTAACACTCTCAGCATCGGGTAGTTCTTCTTTACCTGAAATGATTTTACCTTCCAGTATGGCCTTACCCATGCTGGTTACATATAAATTGCAGTTTTTCCTCAGTTTAAATAAATTCGAACTGAAGGGCGTTTTGATTAACTGATATAGCACTGAATGTTCTTCATATAATTCAGCTGCAGATTGCCATCCATCACACGGATTAAGGAAATAATAAAGCTTCGAAGCACGCTCGTCATATGTATTGTAATTGACAAGCAATTGTTGCCCTTTACTTATCTCCTTGGTTGTTTTGACTTTTACTACTTTATGACCGTTAAATATTCCTTCAACAAACTCCACATTGTCCTGACTGTCAGAGAAATTGATATAACGAGTAAAATTACCTTTTTTAGCAGCATCAATGACTCTCCCACCAATACTCATTGCATAACTGTTATCAGTCCCAATATGGGTTGCTAAGTACTCGTTAAATTCCTGTTGAGAAGAATAAACCTCACCTGTATAAACACCAATACAAGTGCCTGCGGGTATATCTTGTTCTGCAAATAAACCTCGGCCCCCATGCTTACTCAGCAAATTCACTGATTTAACAGAAACCCATCCTGACTTATCTAAATCTGAAGGAATATAATCTTTTGTCTCCATATTATCGATGCCAAGCTCTCGCACTATTCTCGCCCAATTAGTCACGCTGTCATTTTTTGATACCTTTCTTACTTTAGGCAAAGAAAAAAATGACTGGGGCACAATGACTGATTTCTTTCTTCCTTGCGTTTTTTTAAATTTAACTGAGGAAGTCGCTTTAGATGAAACGGTTTTTACCGTATTCTGCAGTGCTTTCTTTATAGGAAAGTTGGTTTCGTAATCTTTCAAGAAAGCAGGGGCTTTACGTGTTCTTATCGGTTTGGTCCGTTCGCTTTGTTTGGGCATAGTTAATTCCAAGAGTAAAAAATTGCAACATTATACATTGTGATGCAATTGTTTACAATAAGGGTATTTTGCTATCATTTATTGATTAAGTTCAGAGCTGTATTAAACTTTGGTACAGGAGTCTATTTTTCAACTCAATTAAAAATAAAATCTATCGCTCGACCACTATTTTCTTCAAGAATCAAGTTTTGAAATCATTAATTGAAGACTGTTGCTCAACTATTGCATGTGCTAACATTATTAAATGTCCCAGTATCAATGTTTATTTAGTGAGCTAGTGCTTAGATAATCAACTGGTTGAATTAAATTTTACAATGAACAATGGGCGCGTTTCTAAGTTTTAATTTTTTATTTTTGGATATAGATAATGGCCGTTACAATTAAAATAGCTGATGAAATAGAAAAAATGCGTGTTGCTGGCCGACTTGCAGGTGAAGTGCTTGAAATGATTGGACCTTATGTTCAAGAGGGAGTAAGCACTGATGAGCTAAATACTATTTGTCATGATTATATTGTTAATGTGCAAAAAGCCATTCCTGCCCCCTTGAATTATAACGGATTTCCTAAATCGATTTGTACCTCTATAAATCATGTAGTCTGTCATGGAATACCCGGAAAAAAGACTTTAAAAAATGGCGACATCATCAATATTGATGTAACCGTTATTAAAGATGAATACCATGGCGATAGCAGTAAAATGTTTATTGTCGGCACCCCTTCCGTTAAGGCCAAACATGTCGTGCAAATTGCTCATGATTGTTTGTTTATCGGAATCGATATGGTCAAACCAGGCGCTTTGTTAGGTGACATAGGTTATGCCATTCAGCAACACGCTGAAAAAAATCGTTGTTCTGTAGTGCGCGATTATTGCGGTCACGGTATTGGTCGCGTATTTCATGAAGATCCCCAAGTATTGCATTATGGCGTACCCGGAACAGGAATGAGTCTGGTACCCGGAATGACTTTTACCATTGAGCCCATGGTTAACATTGGTAAGCATCAAACACGCTTGTTACCTGATAATTGGACTGTAGTGACTAAAGATCATAGCCTCTCAGCTCAGTGGGAACATACCCTCCTCGTCACTGATACTGGTGTTGAAATTTTAACTCTGCGCAATGAAGAACGATAATCATAGCCTTAAAAATACCATTAAACAGTTCAAGGAAGAACTGTGCGCTGAGTTCACTCAAAAAGCTAATATCAGTACCATTACTCGTAAATTAGCTGTCTTTATTGACTCTATTTTAATTAATTTATTTGTTAACAACAAACTCGATCTGGGTGATCATTTTTGCTTACTTGCTCTGGGAAGCTATGGTCGTAGAGAATTGCAACTTCATTCTGATATTGATTTATTACTAATTCATACAGATAAAGTCTCTAAAACACAGTTGCATCGGGCACAAACATTTATTCAGGATTGTTGGGATGTAGGCCTGGAGGTAAGTCATCAAATAACTAATGTGCAATCCTGTGCTGAACTGGCAGCTCAGGATTTAAGTGTTATCTCCAGTATTATGGATATGTATTTATTATGTGGTCGCGGTGCTTTAATGGAGGAATTAATCTATCAAACGCACCCTCTTCACATGTGGCCAAGCCATGAGTATTTTTTCGCCAAACAAAAAGAACAGAAAAACCGTTATGCCAAATACGGGGAAACTGCTTATAACCTCGAACCGAATGTTAAATATGGACCTGGTGGATTACGTGATTTACAAGTATTACTCAGTATCAGTAAACGCCACTTTAATGTAAAAAAATTAGCAGATGGAATAAGCTATGGATTTATTACTGATAAAGAATATGAAGAACTGACCTATTGCCAACATTTCCTCTGGAGAGTTCGTTTTGCCTTGCATATGCTTGCAGAAAAACCGGAAGAACGTTTGTCCTTTGACTATCAAGTGAAGCTGGCTCAGGTTTTTGGTTATACAGATGGCCCCCACTCCTTAGCCATAGAACAATTTATGAAGGACTATTTTAAAGTCATTAAACGCAATAGAGAGCTCAATGAAATGCTCTTACAATGGTTTGATGAAACCATTGTTCATCATCAAAAACAAAAACTAACTCATCTGGATAACGAATTCCAATTATCAAATAACTATATCGAAGTCCGCAATATGCGGGTATTTAATCAGCATCCTCAAGCACTACTGAAGCTGTTTTTGTGGCTAGCAAAACGTCCAGATATTGCGGGAGTCAGAGCGAGTACCATCCGCTTAATTCGAGAGTCTTTATATTTAATAAGCAGACGCCTTAAAGCATCACCTGAAATCAAAGAAACGTTTATCAATATTCTGAAAACCGGTCATGACCCTTACGAAGCACTGCAAAGAATGAACCGCTATGGAGTTTTAGCCCATTATCTTGATTGCTTTGCGACAGTAACGGGACAAATGCAATATGATTTATTTCATGTTTATACCGTGGATCAACATACTTTATTTGTAATCCGTAATATATCTCGATTCAAACAAGAACAATATGCCAGACAATTCCCGCTATGCGCCAAAGTAATGGCGACTTTGGCAAAACCTGAAATTTTATATTTAAGTGCTTTGTTTCATGATATTGCAAAAGGTCGAGGAGGCGATCATTCAGAACTAGGCGCCATTGAAGCCCAACAATTTGCTCAACATCACCATTTGGACGAAGAAGATACCGAATTATTAATTTGGCTTGTTCGCCATCACCTGTTAATGTCGCAGACAGCCCAGCGACAAGATATTTATGATCCAAAAACCATAGAACATTTTTGCCAGTTATTACCCCACCCCGGATATCTGGATTACCTCTACTTGCTCACTGTGGCTGATATTTGTGGTACTAATCCTGCGCTGTGGAATGCCTGGAAAGACTCTCTTCTCAAAGAATTATATCGTGCTACAAAACACATGTTCCATAAAGAACAAGAATTGATGGATGAAACAGCACTCATTGCTGCTCGAAAACAATATGCTTTAAGTATCATGATTTCAGAAGGTATTTCGCCAGAAACCATTCAACAATTGTGGGATAAATTTAAAGGAAAATATTTTCTTCATGAATCACCAGAGGTCATCGCAAGACATAGTAAAGCGATTCTTATGGCAAAGCAATTTCCTTTAGTGATGATTATGCCTCATCACAGTCAAGGTGGAACTGAAGTGTTTATTTATATGCCTCATCGTGACGAGCGGTTTACCATAACTACTTCTGTTCTAAGTAATCATCATGTAACGATTCAAGAAGCAGCAATCATTACCTGTGATAACCAGTTTGATTTGGACACTTACATCATTCTGGATGAGCAAAACCAGGCCTTTTTCGATGAGCAAAGATCCACTGCAATCCAACAGGATTTGTGTCTTCATTTGGCCGATAAAGATCATTTACCTCCCGTTACACGAAAAAGACTATCAAGAGCTTTAGCGCATTTTAATGTTAAAACGCAAATCACTTACAATGAAGATAATCTCAATCATCACACCCGTTTGTTTTTGGTGGCTAATGACAGGCCTGGATTATTAGCAACAATAAGTAGTGTATTTCTTACCTTAGCCATTCATTTGCATAACGCAAAAATTGCAACGGCTGGAGAGCGAGCTGAAGATATGTTCTATATTACCAATAAAAACGGGCAACCGCTTGACGCGGAAGAAAAAGAAATCCTCCACCAAAAGCTGGTCGAAGCGCTTTCAAGTACTCGTTAGTTACCCCACCACACCGCCATCCCGAACGCGGTGAGGGATCTCCAGACGCGGGCACAGTGTTTATGTCAGCAGATCTCTCGCTGAAGCTCGAGATGACGTGGTATCGTCTCATTAGAAATCGGTACTGGGTTGCTTTATTTCGTTAGCAATGGCTTTTTCCGCTCTTAATCCCTGCAGCAGCCGAAGCACGCCACTTACTTAAGATTTTGTAGCCTGGATAAGGCAGCGTAATCGAGGATTTCAACACGCTAAGCCAGGACATTCCCGTATTAACTGCGCTAATCGAGCGCTACGATTTTCTCTTCCTAATGGTCAACTGCCCTCAACGGCACTTCTTAAAAAAATCAGCCAATAATTGAGAGCACTCTTGCTGCATCACTCCCTCATCAATAATTACCTTATGATTTAAAGGATACCCCTGCAGCACATTAAATACTGATCCCGCTGCTCCCGTTTTAAAATCTCTGGTAGCAAATACCAGGCGTTTGATACGGGCATGAACTATAAGTCCAGCACACATAACGCAGGGTTCAAGAGTAACATAAAGAGTGGTGTCTAATAGTCTATGATTTTTTAGTGTTTGTGATGCCTGCCTGATTGCATTGATCTCAGCATGAGCCGAAGGATCGTGACGGTTCTCAAGTGTATTCCTACCAAGACCTAACAACTCGTTGCTCTTGCTCACCAATACTGCGCCAACAGGCACTTCGCCTTCAGATTGGGCAAGAAGCGCCTGCTGATAGGCTTGTTGCATCCAATATTTATCACTCATTCCCATTCAATGGTAGCGGGTGGCTTACCCGAAATATCATAAGTCACACGCGACACGCCTTCGACTTCATTAATAATTCGGTTGGATACCGTTGCCAGAAAATCCCATGGCAAGTGCGACCAATGAGCCGTCATAAAATCAATTGTTTCTACCGCACGCAGACAAATAACGTAATCATAACGACGGCCATCCCCCATCACGCCAACACTTTTAACGGGTAAGAATACGGCAAATGCCTGGCTTACTTTATGATAAAGTTCTGCTGCATGGAGCTCCTCTATAAAAATAGCATCTGCTTTGCGCAAAATATCCGCATATTCCTTTTTAACTTCAGCTAAGATTCGAACCCCTAAACCGGGCCCAGGAAAAGGATGCCTATAAACCATACTATGAGGTAATCCCAATTCAAGACCAACTTTTCTCACTTCGTCTTTAAATAACTCGCGTACCGGCTCCAATAATTTTAATTTCATTTTCTCTGGTAAACCACCCACATTATGGTGTGATTTAATCACTACGGAAGCGCCGTGAGTACTCGTTGCTGCAGATTCGATCACATCAGGATAAATTGTTCCTTGAGCCAGCCAGCTCACCCCTGAAATTTTGTGTGCTTCATGATCAAATACTTCAATGAAAGTTCGCCCAATAATCTTTCTTTTTTCTTCGGGGCAGGTAACGCCCTTAAGCGCATTTAAAAACTGCTCTTCAGCATTTACTGCAATGATATGAATACCCATATGCTGACCAAACATAGTCATCACCTGTTCCGCCTCATTTAAACGAAGCAAACCAGTATCTACAAAGACACAAACTAATTGTTCGCCTATAGCTTTATGCAATAATGCAGCAACAACCGAGGAATCCACCCCCCCTGATAATCCAAGTAAAACTTTGTCTTTGCCTACTTGTTTTCTTATCTTACTAATCGCTTCATCAATAATATGGTCAGGGGTCCAACTCGTGGACGCTTTACAAATATCTACGACAAATCGACGTAAAATATGGAGTCCTTGTATCGTATGGGTGACTTCCGGATGAAATTGTAAGCCATACATCTGTCGGCTCTCATCAGCCATTCCAGCAATAGGGGCATTACGTGTTTCACTAATAATGCTAAAACCCGGAGGTAATTGAGTCACTTTGTCGCCATGACTCATCCAGACATCTAGTAAAGCATGTCCCTCTGATGATCGCCTATCTTCGAGTTCAACAAAAAGCTTATTATTTCCCAGTAATTTCAACTCGGCATAACCAAACTCTCGGACCAAAGAGGATTGAACTTCTCCGCCCAATTGTACCGCCATAGTTTGCATGCCATAGCAAATACCTAATATTGGTAGTCCAGCGTTAAACAACCATTGTGGTGCCCGAGGGTTAGCCTCATGAGTTACTGTTGCAGGCCCTCCTGACAAAATCACCCCACAAGGATGAAGCGATTCGAATTGATCACGCTCCAGGTTATAGGAGTGAATTTCACAATAAACTCCCATTTCTCGAACACGTCTGGCGATGAGTTGAGTGTATTGGGAACCAAAATCAAGGATGAGTAAGGGGCGTTCTTTTAAATCATTCATTATTAATTATCCACTTGATAATTAGGTGCCTGCTTGGTAATACTTACATCATGTACATGTGATTCCCTGATACCCGCATTAGTAACTTGCACAAATTCTGTTTTTGTATGTAATTCTTCAATAGTAGCACACCCGGTATACCCCATACAGGAACGCAAACCGCCTAACAATTGATGAACAATCGTTTGCACTGGACCTTTATAAGGCACGCGCCCTTCTATTCCTTCAGGAACCAGTTTTTCAGCCCCCTGAGAAATATCCTGGAAATATCGGTCACTTGAGCCTTGAGCTAGAGACATTGCCCCAATAGAACCCATACCTCTGTAACTTTTATAAGTACGTCCTTGGTATAATTCAATTTCACCAGGAGACTCTTCCGTTCCTGCGAACATGCCGCCAAGCATTACTGTATCAGCGCCTGCAGCCAGAGCTTTACATACGTCGCCTGAAAAACGAATACCACCATCAGCAATAACTGGAATTTTTCCTTTAAGTTCCGCAGCGACGTTAGCGATAGCACTGATTTGAGGAACCCCTACTCCAGTTACTATCCGAGTAGTACAAATTGAACCAGGACCTATGCCTACTTTAACCGCGTCAGCGCCAGCGGCATATAAGTCACGAGCAGCTGCTGCGGTAGCAATATTTCCACCGATTACCTGAACGTCAGGAAAATGTTTCTTAATCCATTTCACCCGATTTAAAACCCCTTGAGAATGGCCATGAGCAGTATCGACAACAATAACATCAACTCCGGCTTCCACTAAGGCTGCAACACGTTCATCAGTGCCTTCACCGACGCCTACAGCAGCCCCAACACGTAATTGTTCAGCTCCATCTTTACAGGCATAAGGATTATCCTTTGCTTTTTGGATGTCTTTTACGGTAATTAAGCCACGCAACTGAAAAGAATCATTAACCACGAGTAATTTTTCAATGCGGTGTTTATGCAACAAACTGCGAACCTCTTCTCTGCTGGCGCCTTCCTTCACAGTAACTAACCTGTCTTTAGGAGTCATTACTTCGCCAACGGTTAAAGACATATTCGTTTCAAAACGAATATCACGACTGGTTACTATGCCAACCAAGTTCTCCCCATCAACTACGGGTACGCCAGAAAAATTATAGCGGGTCATCACCTCAAGTAAATTCTGAACGGTAACATCTGGTGTTACCGCAATAGGATCTTTTACCATGCCACTTTCAAACTTTTTAACTCGTCTAACTTCTTCAGCCTGATCAATAATACTCATATTTTTATGAATAATTCCTATACCACCCTCCTGGGCTAAGGAAATGGCCAGTCGTGCTTCAGTAACAGTATCCATAGCGGCTGATAGCAAAGGCATATTCAGGTTTATTGTACGCGTTAATTTAGTTTGTAGTGAGACGTCTTTAGGGAGAATAAGCGAGTGGGCAGGTACAAGTAACACATCATCAAAGGTCAATGACTGCTGTACAATATTAAGAGACATTTTTATCTGACTCCAGTAGTTAAATTAACCGAATAGTTTACTACAAACATAAGAAAAGTTAAACATTTAAATCATAAATATTACACATTATTAGCAATTAGAAAGTTTAATTCTAATTGAAGCTCTTGACAGCTTGAATTAGTTATTCAATAGCGTGTAAACTGTTGTTTAAATATTGTGTTGAATCGAAGAATAGGAAGGGTTCAGCGTTGGCTAAAATAATTGTGATTACATCAGGTAAAGGCGGAGTAGGAAAAACTACTTCTTCGGCGGCTATTTCTTCAGGTCTTGCTTTGCTAGGCCATAAGACTGTGGTTATAGATTTTGATATCGGTTTAAGAAACCTGGATATCATTATGGGGTGCGAAAGACGCGTTGTTTATGACTTTGTAAATGTCATAAACGGCGAGGCGAGCCTTAACCAAGCCCTTATTAAAGATAAACGTGTTCCCAATCTTTACATACTCCCTGCATCGCAAACGCGTGATAAAGATGCACTGACTATTGAAGGGGTTGAAAAAACGCTTAATGATTTGGCAAAAGATTTTGATTTTATCATTTGTGATTCGCCAGCAGGAATTGAGACTGGCGCACTAATGGCAATGTATTTTGCCGATCATGCGATCGTGGTGACTAATCCTGAAGTGTCATCTGTTCGCGATTCAGATCGAATTTTAGGAATACTTGCAAGCAAAACCAAAAGGGCCATCGATAATGCCCCCCCAATTCAAGAGCACCTGTTATTAACACGTTATGATCCTGAGCGGGTTGAGCGCGGTGAAATGCTCTCGGTAAATGATGTTAAAGAAATTTTAGCTATTCCATTAATTGGTGTTATTCCAGAATCAAAATCAGTTCTAAGAGCTTCAAATACTGGTACTCCGGTAATTCTTGATGAAGGAAGCGATGCTGGTATTGCCTATCAGGATGCTATTGCTCGTTTTCTTGGTGAAGAAAGACCAATGCGTTTTATTACGGGTGAACGTAAAGGAATATTGCGTCGCTTATTCGGTAAAAATAAGGAGGAAGTGGCAATATGAGTATATTTAATTACTTACGTAGAAGAAATTCTACTGCGTCAGTTGCCAAAGAGCGTTTACAAATTATTATTTCTCATGAACGCTCCCAGCGTAATACGCCGGATTATTTACCTAAACTGCAAGAAGAAATTCTGGCAGTTATAGCAAAATACGTGCATATCACTCGTGATCAAGTAAGCGTCAATCTCGAGCGCTCAGGAGACAGTGCTGTATTAGAGCTAAATATTACGATGCCTGATGATGCTTTAGAGGAAGCATAAAAAAATAATACTTAATTTGGCAGCTATCAAATTATTGATATTACTATTAAGCCCTGTTGGGTTTATTGGTTTCTAATTGTTTTTTATCTCAAAAAAGTAACCCTCAACGTTCTAAAAGTTCCGACAAGATCTTAAACTCCTAACGCTTCTGCCAGAGCAACCAAGCTATCAACATATAAATCAAACCATGGTTCAGGAGCAAGATCGGGTTTAAAGTTTAGACCAAATTCTAGCGGACGTGCTACAAAAGCTGTACGCATTCCAAAAGCCCGTGCAGCGTTTAGATCATATTTGTGACAAGCGACCATTAATATTTCATGTGGTCTATAACCAAGATAATCCACCGCAAGCTGATACACCGTCGGAGAGGGTTTGTAGTTATGTGCCAGTTCAGCCGTTAGCAGTGCATCGAATGGCAGCCCAGCATGTTTGACGACAGAAACCATTACTGCCATGCCCGCATTAGAAAGTGTCGAAGTGACGAATTTTTGGCGCAGTCGGCTAAGTCCTTCTATACTGTCTGACCAGGGTTCCAAACGGCTCCAAATTGTGTTGAGCTCATCACGTTCAGCGATTGAGAAATACGCTGACAACTTCTTGTTTTCCAGTAAAGTATCCAATGTTTGGCGGTAGATGCTATCAACCCTCATCCATGAACGTTGTCCAGAAATAACTTCATCAAGCATGTTGCGGTACAGTCTGCGCCATTCAAAAGAAAAACTAGACCAATCGATTCCCAGACCTTTTGCGTGATTAATATGCTCCCCTGTGCCCTGAAGAGGTTGGACAAAATCAACACAGGTTCCCTGCACATCGAAAGTAATCGCTTTAATCGTTTGCAAGGTAAGCATATTGTCCTCATTCGTCTGATTCATTGATGACATCTTTATTTTAATTTTGTAGGGATGACTAGATGCTGTTAATCGCTGGATGCCACAAACAAGTCCTGAGAGAGCCTCACAAAATTTGACAGAAAACACTGTTGCTCTAGTATACTCTTAGACCGTTCAGACTGAGACAGCACTTTTGCTCCTCTTCAGGCCGAACGGATCCAGGTAATGACCCGCTCTCGATTGTCTAAATTTTTTGAGGCCCCTCAAAAGCAAGTCGCAACATGTAAGGCTTTATACTATTTCTGTTTCTACATCATCTTTAGCAATAATTTTACCTTTCGATTTGAGATCGCTAGCCAGAGAAGGACGGCGTAATTCGTCATCAGCAAAATCATCTACTTTGATAATGGCTTGTCTTGCCAATTCAGCTTCTTCCAATTGTTTGGCTTCATCTGCGGTTAAAATCTCGCAATGCCGAGCCTCTGTTATTTGCTCCAGGAAAGTAAGAGACTTTAATACATGATCTTTTGCTGCTTTCATGACTTTTTTCTCTAGTTCCTCTACGGCACAAACTTTATTGAATGCTTCTTCTAATCGGCCTAATGGACAATTTTCACCCGCTTCGCGATAAACCAGACGAGTTAAACGAGTTCGAGTTTCATTGGGTTCAATTAAAATCCTTGCTAATTTATGTCCCAAATGATCATCAGGTTTATTTCTTCTATTCCCGAAAGGCTTTAAAATTAAATGCAATGCAATTCTTGCCCATCGTGCAGGAAAATTAATAATAACGCCCTGCATGGCAGTTTCGCATTCATGTAATAACTGTTGGCAACTCCACTGGACCAAGGGTAGATCGGCTTGTGGCTCCCCATCCTCATAAAACCGTTTCAGTACTGCTGAAGCCATATATAAACAACTTAACATATCGCCTAAACGAGCAGACAATTTCTCCTTGCGCTTTAAATTCCCACCTAATACGGCCATAGAAAAATCAGCAAGAAATGCCAAGTTAGTACTGTATTTATGGATTAATTGATAATATCGTTTCACGCTGCTCGGAGGCGCTTTGGTCATCCATGCGTCAGTCCATGCAAAGATTAATGACTTGGTGAAATTAGCAATAACAAATCCGACATGGCCAAAGAATACCTTATCAAATTCCGTTAAATCATTATTTCTAACGCTTTCAAGTTCTTTAAACACATAAGGATGACAACGCACTGCACCCTGACCAAAAATAATCAAACTGCGGGTCAGGATATTAGCCCCTTCTACGGTAATACCAATTGGAGTGCCCTGATAACCTCTGCCTAAATAATTATTAGGACCAAGACAAATCCCTTTTCCACCATGAATGTCCATACCATCACATGCCAGTTGTCGAGCACGCTCGGTGGTATGATATTTTAATATTGCTCCAGCAACGGAAGGTTTTGCACCATGATCTATTGCCGCTGCCGCCATGGTTAAAGACGCATCAATAATATAAGTATTCGCCGCTATCCGAGCTAAGGGTTCTTCTATCCCTTCAAATTTGCCAATAGATTGATTAAATTGTTTACGAATTCGTGCATAGGCCCCCGATGCTAAAGCAACTGCCTGAGCACCACCACTAGCACTGGAGGGTAAAGAAATAGCTCTACCCGCACTAAGACATTCCATTAACATGCGCCAGCCATGACCGGCCATTTCTTCTCCACCGATCAAATAATCCATAGGGATAAATACATTCTTACCCTGCGTAGGACCATTTAGAAATCCAATATTTAAGGGGAAATGTCTACGCCCTTTAGTGACACCCTGGGTATCTGCGGGAATAAGAGCGCATGTAATACCAATATCCTCACCTTTGCCTAACAAGTTTTCAGGATCAAACATTCTAAAGGCTAAGCCAATAACTGTAGCTACAGGGCATAAGGTAATGTAACGTTTATTCCAGTTTAAACGCACCCCAAGAACCTGCTCGCCATTAAACTCCTGACGACAAACAATCCCTTCGTCGGGAATTGAAGCAGCATCAGAACCTGCATTGGGTCCAGTTAAAGCAAAACAGGGAATTTCACGTCCATCTGCCAGGCGAGGCAAATAATAATTTTTTTGCTCTTCTGTTCCGTATTTAAGTAGTAATTCACCTGGGCCCAAGGAGTTAGGCACGGATATGGTAGTCGCCGCAGTAATTGAGCGACCATAAATTTTAACCAGGATAGACATTTGAGCAGTAGCAGAGAATTCCAGACCACCATAGCATTTAGGAATAATCATCCCTAAAAAACGATTTTCTTTGATAAACTGCCAGACTTCCGGAGGCAGATCAGTTCGATTATGAGTAATATCCCAATCATCAAGCATCGCACAGAGTTCATTCACGGGCCCTTCGAGAAATGCTTTTTCTTCCTGGGTTAAAGAAACAACCGGCGCTTTTCTCAACAATGAAAAATTGGGGGCTCCACTAAATAAATCTCCTTCCCAACTGACAGTGCCCGCTTCCAAGGCCTCTCGTTCAGTTGAAGACATTGCAGGCATTGCTTTGCTCACTACTTTAAACAAATGCTTGGATAATAATTCCCTTCTTAGTGGTTTTATGGCACCTAAGACTAAAATAATTTCTATAGACCATATCAGTATCTCGGTAAACAATCCGGGTGAGCCATAGCGCATGACCAAAGCAGTAAATAACGAAAAACTGATTGCCCATATTGAAATTGAAGCTTGCCGGGTTAATAAAATCCCTATAGCCACTATTGTCGCAAGTATTAAAATAGCGTGTAACACAGCCCTCTCCTTATTATCTGCCAACCCGATTTAACACCAGGCATTTATTTAAATTATAGTGCATCCACAGCAGCTATTATCTGTTGAGCAACAGCTTCCGGGTACTCCATTGGGAATAAATGAGTGCCCTTGGTTTTAAAACATTTTATCTTAAAATGGTTTTTCATATAACGCACATCCATTCTATCAACCACAGAACTTTTGTCACCATATATCAATACAGATGGGGTTAATAGTTTCCCTTTATATTGGGGAATAATATGGGGGATGGTGCGGTAAATTTGATATTCAATATGTCTATCAAAACGTAAGTAATACCCGTTTTCTTTATACTCCAAACCATACGTGATGTAATCATTCAAACATTCATCGGTAAAAGTTTTGAATAAGTCACGAGTCCTTAGGTAACGAATCAGTTGATCGTGATTTTGCCAATAATCCCTTCGTCCTTTAGTTCTGAGTGCTGGAGTAATACGATCGATAACACCTAGAGATTTTGCCAGTTTCACCATATTGGATTTAAAAGGACCAATAAGCGGAGAATCCAACATAATCACGCCTTTAAATAATTGCGGCTCTTCTATTGCAGCCAATAAACTTAATACTCCTCCTAAAGAATGCCCCACGGCGATTACAGGTTGTTGTGCTTGTCTTTTAATACTGGCAAGAACTTCTTTAACTAGATTATGCCAATTTTCACTTACAGGATACAAAGGATCATGGCCTATCCTATCTATATAACAATAATTAAATCTCGCCTCCAAATGATCTAACATTTGCTTATAGCAGAGTGAGGGAAATCCATTGCCATGAGCAAAATGGATTAGCTCTCTCATAAGTTCGCCATCCGAGTACTTTCTGCTTTCAATGAATACACGGCAAAACTAAAGTATAAGGTAATGAGGACCAATAAAATAAAACCAAGTCCAGGGAATATTGCATCAAGAGTTAACAACGACATTAAAACCAAGAGCATGGGCGTTGTAGCAACAAGGAATAATCGACTGGACTGCATAAATGAAATTTTAAACGAAAAAAAGATATTCGAAAAAACTTGTCCCAAAAATGCAAGCACTAAAAAAATCACGACAAACATGGAATAAAACATGGCCACGACTATGGGATAAATCATCAATTCCGATGCATATTTCAACCCCATCATATTATTTTCTTCGACTATTTTTTTACCACTGAATACAAAATTCGTTCCTTCGCCAAAAGATTGAGATAAAGGAACGCCTGGATTAAGTTCCGTCGTATTTGAGCCAAACAGTTGGGGGGTTGGTATTTTAAAATAAATTTTGTCTTTATTAATGAGAATATTAAGATAAGGATATTCTGGGCCAAATTTATCTATTTTTCCCGTCGTATCTACAATTAAAACTACCTGATTTTTTTTATTTTTAACAAGGTAAGGCATGGGTTTATCCAACGATGCTTTTCCATTTTGGACATAAACGGGGGGCAATAACAGCAAGGGTTCAATAATTTGATCATTAAAAGATTGATTTAAATTAATACTCATTCTTACCGCAAATGGAATAGACAGTACGGCAATGGCTAATAGAAGATAGAGTATTCCAAGACCGCGCCAACGCTTGCCTACATCAACATACAAACGTCTTGAATAAAAGGACATATAAAGTGCCTCCCAATAACGATAGACAGGAGCATCAATTAATTTTAATTTATTCTTTGCTTTAGCCACGCCATTCTCCAATACGTTTACCTGTTTTCTGATGAAATACATGCAATTTTAATTTAGGTAGTTCAACATGTATTTTTCCATTTGCCAAAGGATGATCTGCTGGAATACGCAAACTAAGTCGTTCTTCATTTTTAATGCACTTAGCCTGGATCAACTTATCTGCTCCCATATCATCAATAAATTCAACTTGAAGCTCAATACCTTGCTGATTGTTCTCAGAACAGAGCTGAACATGTTCCGGTCTGATGGCCAAAATTAACTGGCTATTATCTGCAGGATCTTCTGTCCATTCGGGAGCCGCATAATGAACTCCTAAACTGGATTGAATAGTGTTAGTCTTTTTATCAAATGTCCCATTAATAAAATTAATGGGATAATGCCCTGTAAATCCTGCCACAAAAAGAGTGGCAGGATTTTGATAGAGCTCTTGCGGTGTTCCAATTTGCTCAACCAGCCCCTGATTAAGCACTAAAACCCGTTCCGCCATAGTCATTGCTTCTGTTTGATCATGGGTCACATACAGACTGGTTGTATTAAATTGTTGATGTAATCTTTTTATTTCATGACGCATTTCTGTTCGCAATTTTGCATCTAAATTAGATAGTGGTTCATCAAATAAAAATACTGCAGGGGAACGCACCATAGCTCTTCCCATGGCGACTCTTTGTTTTTGACCACCTGAAAGAGCTTGGGGTTTCCTCTCCAGATAAGGAGTTAACTGAAGTAATTTAGCCACATCTGTAACCCGCTGGTTAATCTCTTTATTGCTAAAACGTCTCATTTTTAATGCGTAAGCCATATTGTCAAAAACAGTCATATGCGGATAAAGAGCATAATTTTGAAAAACCATAGCCATATCTCTTTTGGCTGCAGGAAGCTCATTGACGCATTGATTATTGATCTTGATTGTTCCAGAACTGATTTCATCAAGTCCCGCGATTAATCGTAATAAGGTCGACTTACCGCAACCAGAAGGACCAACCACCACCATGAACTCACCCTTTTTGATGCTTAAACTTAATTTATTCAAAATGGTTGTTGGTCCAACATGTTTTGATACGTCTATTAAATCAACAGTTGCCATGCTACTTTAATCCTTTTTCAAACCACCGTTGCATCACCATAACCACCATACAGGGTGGAATCAGAGCAATCAATGCGACGGTCATAATATAATGCCATTCTGGAACTTGATCCGCGACCCCCGCCAAATATCGAATGCCCATCACTATAGTAGCCATTTTGGTTTCTGTAGTAATGACCAGAGGCCATAAATACTGATTCCACCCATAAACAAATAAAATGACAAATAAGGCGGAAATTTGAGTTTTGGATAAAGGCAAAACAATATCGAAAAAAAAGCGTACGGGGCCTGCCCCATCCAATTTTGCTGCATCAACCAACTCCTTGGGAATGGTTTTAAAAAACTGCCGAAATAGAAAGGTCCCTGTAGCTGATGCGAGAAGAGGCAAAGTTAATCCTGAAAATGAATTCAATAATCCAAACGAGGCAACCACTTGAAAAGTAGGAACAATCCTTACTTCTACGGGTAACATCATGGTGGCAAATATAAATGCAAAGCACCACTTCTTAAAAGGAAAATCAAAATAAACCAAGGCAAAGGCAGAACCTAAAGCCAGGATGATTTTGCCAAAAGCAATACCAAAAGCCATCAACAAGCTATTCAATAACATAGAGGTAATCGGTTCGCCTCCAGTAACCGATAACCCTTCCGTCAATACGGTTTTCATATTTTTAAAAAAAGAAGAGCCCGGAAGAAGTGGGAGTTGCGATTGCATCATTGCAGCACCTTCATTACTCGCAGCAACTATTGCTAAATATAAAGGTAATAGCATGAACATAATAAATAAAACTAATAATCCATGTGATAACACGCGATTAATAAATAGTTTCATTCGTAATGAACCTTTTTTTCCAGATATCTGAATTGCAGCAAAGAGACTACCCCAACAATGGCCATTAATAATACTGATTGAGCAGATGAACTGCCCAAATCCATTCCTACAAATCCATCTTCATATACTTTATAAATTAGATTAGTAGTACTGTTACCCGGTCCGCCATGAGTCATTACTTGAATAATACCGAAGGTATCAAAAAAACCATAGATGAGATTCATAATTAAAAGAAAAAAGGTGGTGGGAGATAATAGAGGCATAATGATTTGCCAAAAACGTTGCCTGGGAGAAGCACCATCAATAATAGCTGCGTCAATTAGGCTCTGTGGCACCGCTTTAAGGGCGGCAAAATAAAATAAAAAATTATAGCTAAACTGCTGCCAACTGGCCGTCAAAATAACGACCAACATGGCTTGATGTGCATTATTTACATAATCAAAATGAATACCTACAGACTGTAACGCCTGAGTCATCCATCCTAAGGTTGGGTGACATAAAAAACGCCACAGGATAGCGGCCACGGCCGGGGCGATGGCATAAGGCCAAATCAACAAGGATTTATAAATACCTTGGCTTTTAACCCGATTACGTACTAAACACGCCATAATGAGCCCCAGACTCATGGTAAAAAATGTAACACTAATCGCGATAACGAAGGTAACCCAAACTGCTTTGGCATATGCGGGATCAAGGAATAAATCAAAAAAATTGGTGAGTCCAGCAAAATGCTGATGCAAGCCAAAAGCATCGCTATAAAAAAAAGATTGCCTCAGAGCACTGCAAGCAGGCCAAATAAAAAACACGACAGTGATAAAAAGTTGTGGAACTATAAAGAGCCAAGCATAGAGACTTTGGTGATTAAATTTAGCCATTAGCCAACCATATAGCGATTAATGATGTATTAGATTAGGATTTACCAACCATTCAATCTTTTTAAGAAATTTCTAATTCAAATAGTTAATTAATCTAAATGCTTATAAAAATTTTCTGCTTCTAGTTTGGCAGGTTTCGTAAATTCTATTCACTACAGCACTTCAAAATAAGATTATATAGCGATTTTCGATAATTATGCGAGCTCTAAACGAGTTAATGTAGTATAAATTATTTAAGATATCTTATGCACCTTCTCGCCTAATAGCTCATGTTTTTTACAATCGAGTTTCTGAGCCTTTAAGGTAGCTAATTTAAAAGTAATGGCTTTGTCTCTGTTCAAATAGCTTCGAACTTAACCGGAGGAACAAATTTTGCGATACATACACATAGAAAATCCAGGTGCGCACAGCCAATTAGTTATTGCTGAAGGACCTTCTCCTAAATACAGTGATTCGCAAATTTTAGTACAAGTCAGAGCAACGGCATTAAACAGAGCAGATTTAATGCAACGATATGGTAAATATCCGCCACCAGCAGGTGAATCAGATATACCTGGCCTTGAAGTAGCAGGCGATGTGATAGAGGTAGGTAGAAAAGTCAGTCAGTTTAAACCCGGAGATAGAGTTTATGGTCTCGTTGGCAGCGGGGCCTATGCTGAATTGTGCCCTGTTGATGAATCACTGGCTCATCTCATTCCACATAACTGGGATTATACGCTTGCGGCGGCTTTGCCTGAGGCACTAACCACGGTTTACGCCACTCTTTTCGATCTGGGCTCACTGCAACCCGGACAAATTCTGTTGATTCATGGAGCAGGGAGTGGTATCGCTTCCCTGGCAATTCAAATGGCAAAGCTCACTAAAGCAACAGTGATTACCACTGTAGGCAATAAAAACAAGATTGATAAAGCCTTGGCTCTTGGCGCTGATCAGGTAATCGATTACAAGGAAAATGATTTTGAAGACTTAATCGAGGAGCAAAGTATTGATCTGATCCTTGATTTTATTGGTGGAGACTATTTTAATAAACACCTTCACCTTCTAAAACCTCAAGGTAAATTGATCCAAATTGCCTGTCTTAAAGGAAGTACTGTTGAATGCAATCTGGCCTTAATCATGCGTAAAAGGCTGCAGATTACGGGTTTTGTTCTCAGGCCACAAAGCATGGAAGAAAAAAACAGACTGTGGCGCTTAGCCCATCAACACTGGTTTAATGATCTAATAAATAAAAATTTTGCCCCTATTATTGATCGTGAATTTAAATTTGAGGAAATCGAACAGGCTCATCAATACATGCAGTCCAGCGAGCATTTCGGAAAAATTGTGGTTCACATCAGTTAAATAAAGGAAAAAACGGAATCCAGCTCCATTTTACTGAGTAGATACTGTCTTTTAATGGAAATTTCTCTTACATTAAAAGACAGTATCTACACCTTACCCTAATTTTTATTTCTAGGTTGAAGGCGATTACTTCTTACCTTAGCTGGTTCTTGTTCAAATAACTCAGGGTGTTGCTCTTTATATGTAATATAGGTAGCTAAACTTGGCGATCCCGCTAAAATTTTATTGATACTAATATCATCTTTAATATGAATTTTTTTGCTTTGTTTTATTACCTCAATAACTCGTTCTTGTACGCTTTTTAATAATGTTTCGTTATTTAAATGTTTAAAGAAATCCGCAAAAAAGAATAAAATGTCGAGTTTTTTGATTTTAGAAATTCGGGCCTGTATCTCAATCACTGTCTCTTCATATGAGCCACTTTTATCGTTATATTTCGTATAAATATCTATAATCGACCGCCCTATCTCATTATCTAAGAATTGCTTCGCTTGATCCCCTATACCTTTAACAGGTAACAACTGCAATAAGAGGAATATGCCATGAGAAATATCCTTTGGATAAAATACTCCATGTATAAAATCTACTGCCTGATCGAATTT
This sequence comes from Legionella maioricensis, assembly GCF_023618015.1. GTDB lineage: Bacteria > Pseudomonadota > Gammaproteobacteria > Legionellales > Legionellaceae > Legionella > Legionella maioricensis. Next base: position 107,341 of record NZ_JAJKBJ010000005.1, on the reverse strand, counting down.
TGCTTGTAAATGACCTTGGCGAATTGCCGTTTCAAGATGTTTGTGGTAGTTGTCATTCTCAAACTGAAGTTTTGCGTTTCTAGCCTCTTTATATGAATCTTCACCGGCTAAAAATCCGCGATGGGTTAAGTAATATTTTGCATTTTGCATCGTTCCGTGTGGATGATCTTTTACGTTAACAACGGTGAGATCAACTCCTTCTTCTTCTAATAATGCTAAAAATGCCAATAGTTGTTTCTTATCGGGTTTGTAATGTCCACTGAGCAAATTTATTTCAATAATCTTACCTTTCTCAATTCTAAGTGCCCCAGCACATAAAACTGGCCTCCCTCGAAAAAAAGATGAATGATGAAAATTGGGGTCTAATACGGTATTCGGATCGCTTGCATATAACTGTAAATCGGGGGATAGCGCAAATATAGAGTAACCAGATTGGATATTTAAACCAATTGACCTCCGGGTATTAAATAAAAGTCCATCATTACTATAAACAAGACCGTCCTTAAAATGGAGTTGATAGTGGATTATGTTATCTAAATAGATAACACTGGACATGCTCTGTAAAAACTCTCTTAAGCTTAACACGCTACCTTGATAAAAAGGCTCAGGTGCGCTTATCCATGATGCTTTCTCTTCAGCTCCTGCGTATTTAAACTCCGGGAAATACTCATCCTCGAGTCGCTTGACCGGTAACTTGGTAGGATTAGCTGGATTCGATATGAAAAACATACTTAGCAATTTCCATCGTGCTTTCGCCACGGTTTGACCGTATTTAGATAGCTCCAATAGTTCTGATGCATTTTTTTCTAATTGTAAAATTTGATGAAGGGTGGGAAATTTCGTTAAAAGTTGCAAATAGCGAGGATCTTGCTCATTAAGAAAAGATGAGCGCTCTTCAATTGGTATAGAAGTAATATAATCCTCACTAAGGTCAATTATCTTTTCAAGAATATCAACATTAATAATTGTTTTATCCGCACCGCTATTATCTTCATTATAATCATTGCTGTTATTATATTGAATAATGAGCTCATTTAATCTAACACTGATTTCAGGTCGATCCTCATTAATCGATAACATTTTTAAATTCTTTGGCATATTTTCTACCCTTTCTACAATTTATATAAATTATATACCAAGTAGAGCCAATATTAACCACAGAGATAATTTTTGACTATATGAATATTTTAGGCTTTTATTTTTAACTTTAACTTTAAAGTTCGCTCCAATAACTGGGTATAGATAGGCTGATTCCTGGCTAATTGCATCACCGTTGTTGAAGTGATACAGGTAATCATCAAGGGTAAAATTAATAAATAGTTTTGGGTCATTTCCACCACTAGAATCACTCCTGTAATCGGAGAACGTACTGTAGCCGCGAACAAGGCTCCCATGCCAGCAACAGCAAACATTCCAGGCTGGATAGAAAAATCCATAGTCATCCAGTGAAAGAGGTGAAATGCAGCTAAACCCAGCAAAGTACCTAGAGACAGCATAGGAGCAAAAATACCCCCTGGTACACTGGTCGAATAAGAGAGCATCGTAGTAAAAAATCTAATGACCAATAAAAAACATAAAACGTTAACACTGGGTGACAAAGTTAATGCCTGATTAATAATACCGTAACCGGCACCAACTGTTGGCGGGTACAAATACGCTAAATAACCAACCAAAAGGCCGACCAGTAACACATAAGCTAAATGGTGCCTGGGCTCTAATTTATCTAACTGTCTCAGAGTCCACATTAATACTATATTAAACATCAGCCCCACCAATCCTACTACAATACCAAAGACAAAAAACAACCAGAGTGACGACAAACTGGGTAAATCAAATAATTCCATTTTAATGGCAGGTTGTGAGCCAACACAAAGATTGAGCGTTATGGTGGCCGTAACACAAGTAATAACGACCATTTTAAAATTGGTAAATGAGTAATTAAACTGATTTCGCATTTCCTCCATGACAAATAATACTCCCGCTAAAGGAGCATTAAATGCTGCAGCCAAGCCCGCTGCTGAACCTGCAGCGATTAAAGTATCGCATCGATGGCGCGTCAGATGAAACAGCTCGCCAATCATTGCTCCTAAATTACCGCCCATCTGTATTGTAGGTCCTTCCCTACCCACAACCATTTTGGAAGAGATGGCTAAAATGCCTGAAAAAAACTTTACCGGAATTAAACGCCTCCAAAAAATAGGCCTGAGATGTAACAAAGTACCCTCAATTTCAGGAACACCGCTTCCCGAGGCTTCCGGAGCTATATGCTTCACAGAAAGCCAGGCTACCAAGACCATCAACATGGTTAAAACTGCCGAAATCAGTCCTACCGGCCAGCCATGATCCTGAACAAAAGTGAAAAAAGAACTCAATAAGACATCAAACTTTGCAATAGCTAATTGAAATAAAGAAGCGATTAAACCGGTTAATACTCCCAATAACACCGAAAGAGTATACAGCATCAAGACTTTTTTCCTCATTTCACCATCCGCATCAAATTAGTAATGATTTTTATCCCAGCCTGGTTGAGTAAAGACAATATGGTTTCGGGATGAAATTGAACAGCATGTATTGGTAAATGATGATGGGAAATAGCCATTACCACTCCATCTTCACTCATAGCGGTGACGGATAACTCTTTAGGCACTGTTTCCAATCTGGCATAAAGAGAATGATAGCGGCCCGCCTTAAACGTTTTTTCTAACCCGGCAAATAACCCATCGGAATCCAAAACATTGATCATTGAAGGTTTACCGTGCATTGGGTAATCAAGTACGTCTAAAACCCCGCCGAAATATTCAACAATCCCTTGCAATCCCAGACATACCCCGAATAAAGGAATACCTTGCTGAATTATTGCATCAATGGTTGCGGATAATTTAAAGTCACTGGGCTTACCAGGACCAGGAGATAAAACCACTAAATCGTACTGATTTTCTTTTAAATAATTTAATGCTTTATCAAAGCGGATTGTAGTAACGTCAGCGCCGGTCTGGCGAATATAATTCGCCAGAGTATGCACAAAAGAATCTTGATGATCGATAAGTAATACTCTTTTACCCTTTCCTGTTAAAGGTAACGCAGCAGCATTATCCAACCGGCCTTTTGGCTCGACTTTTTGGAGCATATCTAAAAAAGCAGAGGCTTTTAAGCGAGTTTCTTGTTCTTCGGCCTCAGGAATTGAATCATAAAGCAAGGTGGCCCCGACACGAATTTCAGCAATTCCTTTCTCTATACGTACTGTTCTTAAAACCAATCCTGTATTTAAATTACCATCGAAGCCAAACCATCCCACGGCCCCTGCATACCATTTACGTGGTGATTTTTCATGCTGCTCTATAAAATTCATCGCCCAAATTTTAGGAGCTCCGGTAACGGTGACTACCCACATATGCGTTAAAAAAGCATCAACGGCATCAAAGCCCTCTCTTAAAATACCTTCCACATGATCAACGGTGTGGATCAAACGAGAGTACATCTCAATCTGGCGTCTGCCTATCACTTTAACACTGCCTGCCTCACAAACTCGCGACTTATCATTTCTATCCACATCGGTGCACATAGTCAGCTCTGATTCTTCTTTGGGCGAATCAAGTAAAGTTTGGATATTAAAAGCATCCTCAATTGCATCAGCACCGCGTTTAATGGTTCCTGAAATAGGACAAGTTTCTACTCTTTTTCCCTGCACACGTACATACATTTCAGGTGAAGCACCAACCAGGTACTCTCCTTCTCCTAAATTAATAAAAAACCCATACGGCGATGGATTAAGACGACGCATTTGACAGAATAAGCCAGAAGGCTGCTCCGTATAATGGGTATAAAAAGTCTGGCTGGGAACTACCTCGAATAAATCGCCACAAGCAAAGCGTTCTTTCGCTTTATGCACTACTTCAGCATACTCACCCGGGGCATGATCGCAACTCTTATCAGGCCTATTGGATGGCTGATAAGGTTGATAAATACCCTCTCTTGCCAATGATTGAGTTGATTTACCTTGATATTGAAAATCATATCGCCTAACAAAAGCCTCTTCTTTGCGATGATTCACAATAAAAATCTCATCAGGTAAATAAAGAACCATTTCTCTTTGTGCCAGCTCTCTCTTCTTGTGTTGAGGCAAATCTTCAAATTGATGGATTAAATCAAAACCAAAAGCGCCATATAAACCTAAATGAGAGTCCTTTTCCGATTTTAAAAAAGCAAGTAATAGTCGAATAATACTGAACACAGAGGGTTGATGACTTCTTTCTTCTTCACTAAAGACTTGTTCTGAGGCTTTAATTTTAATCTGGCAAAATGCGGCGGTGTTCTCGAGTATTTCTAATCCTGTCTGAGCAATCAACAAGGGATAAATAAAACCCAGCAACACTTCACCACGTTGATTTAAAGCTTCCAAATTAACGAGATTCTGCTTACAAACAATAGCCAACGGCGGATTATAAAATCCCAAGTCCCAACAAGTATAACGCCCTGGATATTCAAAGCTGGAGGCAAAAAGAGCACCTCGTTGTGAATCAAGACTCTCAAGAAGAGACTCTATCCCCTGTTGATAATCCAGAGACTCCTGAGATAACTCGACATGAACTCCACCTTGCGTTTTATACTGTTGCAGCATAGATAACATACTCTATTTAATTGTTAATAACTGCCAATCATTCTACTGAAAAACCGGTCTAGTGCAATGTACTACTTCATTTTTAACGCGATCTCGATATAATGAGTCACTTTCTCTTGGAATGCCACTATGACTATTTCTCAAAAAGACTTAGAAAAAATTGCGCGTTTAGCTTATTTGGATACTGAATCTTCAGACTCTTCCCGGTTAACCCATGAAGTCAGCGCCATCATGGATTTTGTGGATCAATTACGATCAGTGGAGACCAAGAATGTAGCGCCACTTTTTCATCCTTTCGCTTTACATCAGCGCCTCAGAACAGACGAAGTAACCGAAGAGGATTGTATTGCTGAACTGGAAGCCATGGCGCCGGTGTTTGAAGACAACTTGTATTTGGTGCCTAAAGTCATAGAGTCGGATAAATAATTATGGAACAACTTTCGCTTACTCAATTATCCAAAGCCTTACATCAAGGCGAAATCTCCAGTACTGAATTAACGCAACACTATATTAATAAAATCCATGCCAATAGCGATCTCAATGCATTTATCAGTGTAGATGAAGAGTATGCATTAACCCAAGCTTATCAGGCAGATAAAGATCTAAAAAACGGTCAGGGAAAAGTGTTCACTGGAATTCCCATGGCTCTTAAGGATTTGTTTTGCACCACAAAAATGAAAACGACTTGTGGCTCCAAAATGTTGGCTAATTTTTATGCCCCTTATGACGCAACTCTGGCTATTAAATTAAAAGAAAAAGGAGCAATACTTCTTGGTAAAACCAATATGGATGAATTTGCTATGGGTTCTGCCAATGAAAACAGTTATTTTGGCCCAGTAAAAAATCCATGGGATAAAGAGCGCGTTCCAGGTGGTTCTTCAGGCGGTTCCGCTGCTGCCGTTGCGGCAGGTTTAATTCCCTTTGCTATTGGTTCTGATACCGGGGGATCTATACGCCAACCCGCGGCCTTTTGTGGTATCAGCGGCATTAAACCGACTTATGGCCTGGTCTCTCGTTATGGCATGGTTGCCTATGCATCAAGCCTGGATCAAGCAGGCCCCTTCGCTAAAAGCGCTGAGGATCTTGCTCTTGTTCTTCAAGCCATAGCTGGTTTTGATAAACACGACTCTACTTCCGTAGACACCTCTATCCCTGATTATAGTGTCGAAATCAATAAACCTTTCAATAAATTACGCATTGGTTTACCTAGCTGCTTTTTTCAGCCAGAGGTAGATCAAGGAATACAAAAAGCCATTCGTGAGGCCGTGAAACTCTTTGAGAGTCTAGGCGCTGAAATTGTTGAAATGGAACTAAAACTTCAACCATTATGGGTCCCCTGTTACTATGTTATTGCCTGTGCTGAGGCCTCCTCCAACCTTTCTCGTTATGATGGATTACGATTTGGTCATCGCAGCTCCAAAGCATCCAGTTTAACTGAATTAATCACTAGCTCCCGTAGTGAAGGCTTTGGTATTGAAGTCAAACGCCGAATTCTTACCGGAACCCATGTTTTATCGGCTGGATATTTCGATGCATATTACCTGCAGGCTCAAAAAATCAGACGCTTGATTCAAGAGGAGTTGGCAGAAAAACTGAACTCAGTAGACGTTATTTTAGGACCTACAACCCCAACTGCCGCCTTTAAACTGGGGGAAAAAATAGCAGATCCCATCCAAAATTATTTAGCTGATGTATTTACTGTAGCAGCAAATCTGGCGGGTTTACCAGCCCTGTCCATACCCACAGGACATGATAATAAGCTACCCGTAGGACTGCAATTAATGGGTAAGCATTTTAGTGAGGGTCGCTTGCTCAATATAGCTCATCACTACCAATTACACACCAGCTGGCACTTGGCCAGTCCAAACGAATAAAGGTGATTTTATGGAATGGGATACCGTCATTGGCCTTGAAGTTCATGCCCAATTAAAAACAAAATCCAAACTTTTTTCAGGCGCCTCAATAGCCTATGGTGCTTCTCCCAACACACAGACTTGTTTTATTGATGCCGGTTTACCTGGGGTACTTCCGGTATTAAATCAGCAAGCCATTGTAATGGCCATTCAATTCGGTTTAGCCATTCATGCAGATATTAATGACCTATCTATTTTTGAAAGAAAAAACTATTTTTATCCGGACTTGCCTAAGGGCTATCAAATTAGCCAGTTTCAGAAACCGATAGTCAGTAATGGCCAATTAATCATTAAACTTGATGATGGCAGTGAAAAAGCGGTTGAAATTGTCCGCGCTCATTTAGAAGAGGATGCAGGGAAATCCTTACATGAAATGCATGCTAATTTTACGGGTATCGATCTCAATCGAGCCGGAACTCCACTTCTTGAAATAGTAACGGCTCCCTGTTTGTATTCTGCTGAAGAGGCAATTAAATATTTAAAAACCTTACATCAATTAGTGCGATTCCTGGGAATTTGCGATGGCAACATGCAAGAAGGATCTTTTCGTTGTGACGTTAATCTTTCATTAAAACCAAAAGGTTCACCTGTACTGGGTACCCGAACGGAACTTAAAAATCTAAATTCTTTTCGCTATATTGAAAAGGCAATAGCCTTTGAACGGGCAAGACATGAGGATTTATTGGAAAGCGGTCAGCAAATTATCCAAGAAACTCGTTTGTATAATCCTGACACCGACTCCACTCACTCCATGCGCGATAAAGAAAATGAAAATGATTACCGCTATTTTCCTGATCCTGATTTATTACCCATCCAGGTCACCCGATTTCAAATAGCAGAAATTAAAAACAGCTTGCCTGATTTACCTGAAAAAATTTACCGTGAATTAAAAAACACCCCTTCATTAAATGATGAAGACATTAATTTTATCCTGTCCTCGCCAGCCGCTTATCAATTTTATAAAGAAGTAAAATCATCCAGTCATGCCACTGATAAAATAATTATCAACTGGTTGAAAGGCCAATATGCCGCTGCTTTAAATGAACATAATTTAACTTTTGAAGCTCCGCCAATATCCGCAAGAACCCTGTCTAATCTCCTGAATAAGGTGCAAGACAATATTATTTCTTCCAATATTGCCAAAAATATCTTTACTATGCTTTGGAATGGCGAAGAAGATGTTGATGCAATCATCAAACGCGAAGGCTATCAACAAATGAATGATAGTTCTGCTTTAGAAGAAATGATTAGAGCGGTAATTCAACAATACCCCGAACAGGCTGCTGAATATAAAGCAGGAAAAGAAAAACTCCTGGCATTTTTTGTGGGGCAAATAATGAAGCAAACGAAAGGACAAGCTAATCCTGAACAAATTAATGTCCTATTAAGAAAAAATCTATTATAAAGTATTCTTATCAAAAAATTACAAGACTTATGAACGAAATGGCTCGAAGCGAGCCATTTCCGCCCATGAACTAAAAAATTTGCCCAAAAACATCTATTTAACTGGTGCTTTTAATTTTGATACCCCCAAGTCTCCCTATCTTCAAATAAAATACTCCAATATGACTATAATTAATACAGCTTATTTCTTTATAAAAATGCTAAGTGAGCTACTGTATGACTGAGAAAAAGCATATCAATTTAGCAAGCTTGAGTGAGGCTGATGAAAAGTTATTACTATTACTTTTCGAGCAACATAATGAAACAGTAGGACGCCAAGTTTTTGGATAAGGCAACAGAAGCCCTTCTTTTGGATTAGTAATCCTGAACAAGAATTTAGAAGTGCATTGGTCATGAATAAAATACCGGGTAAAAGACTTGATGAAGTGATGGCAAAAATTGGTGATTTAACCAATAAACAAAAATTAAATCTAGGCAGATCTTTATTAGAATGTTTAGTGGAACATGTGCATACCAAAGGTAACGCGCACCGAGACTTGCAAAATCCTGATAACATACTGACAGATATCCAGGATCATGCGATTATCAATTTTATTATTGATTTTGGTGTAGGTCGAAGAAATAGCCATCGAGAAACAATAGATTCATTACAAGTACAAGATACATTTTATATTTCACGGTATGTGAACACTTGCCTAGAGTCGTATCTCAATAATGTAGATGATAAGAAATTGAGTCCCGCTCTTCGAAAAAAAGCCGATGAATTTCTTTTGATTACCAAGGACTGGGATCAAGTTGAAAATTTATCAAGCCAGGAAATATTAGATATGTTTGTGGATATATATAATGAATTAATTCCCCCAGCAGAGACGATGGGTTTAAATTTTTAAATGTCTACTAAGAAATCACTGGCACCGAGACCTATATTTAACCATCACTTGTACCAGGAAATTTTTTGAAAAAAAAGAGTCGGTCGATAAGCCGGGTTCTGTCGTGAGCAACCATTCATCTGGGACATACGTCACCATATGCCTCAAGCAACCTACCCGAATCCCGTACGGGCCGCACGTTATGACTTTGCAGTCAAATGGATTCCTATTTGGTCTTGCTCCGGGTGGGGTTTTCCCTGCCACGACTGTTACCAATCGCGCGGTGCGCTCTTACCGCACCATTTCACCCTTACCCGCTTGTTACAAGAACAAGCGGGCGGTATATTTTCTGTGGCACTTTCCGTAGGTTCACACCTCCCAGGCGTTACCTGGCACCCTGCCCTATGGAGCCCGGACTTTCCTCCCTTTGTTTTGAAACAAAGAGCGATTGCCTGACCAACTCTGGGAACGATAGTAACAGAGTGCCCAGCTAAAGACCACAAATAACGTTGAATTAATGCTGAAAAATTTCTGGAAGAAACCCAGGCTTAGAGATAATCACTAACTTAGAAATCACGAGTACCAATAAACTCATCATCAAAATAACGCTTCAATTTAGTACGTAAAGTACCGCGACTTACACCAAGAACTCGAGCAGCTTTTGATTGATTGTAACGAGTTAATTCCATAACTGTACGAAATAAAGGCGCTTCTACTTCTTCAACAATTAATTGATATAAGTTCAAATTGGCATCTTTATTACCAACGCTGGCTAAATAACCTTTAACCGCGCTAATAACTTGATGCGAAAGTGCCTCGTTACCTTGCACCACTTCTTGCATTACTGCATTCATTTTAATCTCCTAGTACAAATTAATGAATAATTATTAGGCCCAGTAATAACCCGCACCGAACACCATGTCCGATATAATATCAAATATTCCAAAGAGTGTAAACATTGTTTCAATGATATTCATTTATTAAGGGAAGATTAAGGAAAATTATTGTATCATTTTCGAGAGGATTGTAAAAATAATTGTATGATTTTTTTAAATATTTTGACTAAATAATACTATAAAATAAGAATGAATTAATTATTGACTATAAAGGTAAAGATTTAAGCAGAAAACATCAAAAAACGCATTGAAATCTCACGATTATTCTTAAAATAATCTTTATTGAATGTTAAGTTGAGTCCTGTAGTCGTCAAGCCTGAAATATTGTCAACTTTCTCAAATATAGTCCATAATCCTGGCTCAGGAAGACACCGTCATCCTGAGCGAAGCGGGGGTTCTCCATTTGTGGGTACAGTGTTCCTCCCAGGAGATCTCTCGCGAACGCTCGAGATGACGTGGTGGGGTTCCGGATTATATGACTCGTTCGCGATAGAAAGGATTGGGAAATACACCGTCATCCCGAGCCAAACGAGAGATCCACTTGCGGGCACAGTGTTCATCTCTGGAGCCCTCTCGCGAACGCTCGACGACTTGGTGGGGTTCCGGATGATATGACTCGTTCGCGATGGAAAGGATTGGGAAATACACCGTCATCCCGAGCGAAGTGAGGGATCTCCACTTGCGGGCACAGTGCTCATCCCCGAAGATCTTCGCGAACACTCGAGATGACGCGGTAGAACTCGGGATGGCGTGGTAAGGTAAATGCAAACGTTTTAACAATCATCCAACAGTAAAGCTCTCGCCACAACCACATTGACCTGTTTGATTTGGATTATTAAAAATAAATTTAGAGTTAAATCCCTGCTTTACATAATCAACCTGCATATCCTTAAGAAATGGATAGCTTGCTTTATCAATGCACACCAGATAATCCCCGGATAAAGGCATGATCATATCTCCTTCCAGAGGAATTTTTACATAATCAACAACATATGAAAATCCCGAACATCCTGTTTTCTTGACGGATAAACGGACACCCACATGTTCTGCATTTTTAGCTAAATACGAAATCAAGTGGTTTTTAGCTGACTCACTAAAACTAATTCCAGGTTTTTCTGTAGTATGCTGTATTACGACGCTCATGATTTATAATCCTCTAATTTCTTCTTCATTAAAGTCACCACTTCTTTATAAGCATCCTCAACTTGTAATGCAATGGGATACTGGTGAGTCGGTATTTCCAATTCTTTAATCAATGTCTGGTAGTTGATTAAAATAAGACTTCCTAATTCCTTGCCCTCGGTATGTCGACACAACCATTCAAGAGCTGCAATGACATAGGGATTTCCCGTTGCTCGGAAACAAGCCTTATTAACCAATGCGTTTTTAGTACATTGCAGATACAATTCTATTTTAGTGACACTCTGATTGTTTTGACTGCTTCTAAAATGCACCGTTAAAGGAGAAGCTAAATCAATGACGCCTACATGTTTCGGCAGAAAAAAACAATCCTCTACTATTTCATTATACATCTTTATTATACATCATCGTGGTGATATTTCATGCAATCGCTTTACTTGTGAACAGATTATAGCAATAGCTTGCTGAATTTGCTTCTCCTCGGTAAAACGTCCTATTGCTAATCGGATTGAACTTTGCGCCAATTCGTCAGACAATCCTAATGCTTTTAATACATAAGAAGGTTGAATACTGGCAGAGGAACAGGCCGAAATTGTCGATAGAGCTAATTCTCTTAAAGCCAACAGTAAAGAATCCCCATCAATCCCCGCGAAGCTCATATTCAGATTACCCGCAAGTCTCTGGTGCCCGTGTCCATTCAACTGAATTCCCGGTAAATGTCTAATGCCTTCCCATAATTGATTGCGATAATTTAAAATGCGGACTTGTTCTTCCTTGCGTTCACTTTCCGCTAAAGAAAATGCCGTCCCCATACCCACAATTTGATGAGTGGCCAAAGTTCCTGAACGAAAGCCACCTTCATGGCCTCCTCCAAAAGTCTGCGCTTGTAAACGAATTCGTGGTTTACGACGTATGTACAGTGCGCCTATACCTTTGGGGCCGTAATTCTTGTGGCCAGAAAAAGACATTAGATCCACCGAAAGCTGATGCAGATCGATCTCGATTTTGCCAGCACTTTGCGCAGCATCTACGTGAAAAATAATCCCCTTATTACGGAGTAATTCACCTATTGCAGCTATATCCTGAATGACGCCGATTTCATTATTAACATGCATAATGGATACTAAAATTGTATCTTGACGTAGCGCCTGTTCCAGTTTTTGAATGTCCAACAAGCCGTCGGATTGAGGATCAAGATAGGTCACTTCGAAGCCTTCTTTTTCCAGCTGATGAAAACTGTCCAGTACCGCTTTATGTTCGGTACTCATAGTCACTAAATGCTTTCCTTTATTTTTATAAAAATGGGCAGCACCTAAAATCGCCAAATTATCCGACTCAGTCGCACCCGAAGTAAACACGATCTCCTGCATGGATGCGTTGATTGAATCAGCAATTTGCCCACGAGCTCGTTCAACAGCCAAAGCCGCTTCTTTACCGTAAATATGGGTTGTCGATGCGGGATTACCAAAATGTCCCTCAGGTCCTAGATATTTTATCATCTGCTCCACTACGCGTGGATCAACTGGCGTTGTTGCCATATAATCAAAATAAATCGGCCTATTGATCATCCTAATCGCTCCTGCCCTTTTTGCTGGCCCACTCCAATGATTTTTGCACCTGACTTAACATCCCTCTTAAAATACTGACTTCCATTTTTTCTAAATTGGTTCTATTAAATAATCGTCGGACCCTTTGCATTAAACGTCGTGGATGTGCAGTTTTCAAAAATTTAATTTCAATAAAGACTTCTTTTAAATGCTCGTAAAACTGCTCTATCTCATCTGCAGTAGCATATTCATCAGAACGCATCGTCACTTCTGCTTTAGGTGATAACAATTTCATACGCAACTCATAAGCAACAATTTGTACGGCCTGGGCCAAATTAAGAGAGCTGTAGTCAGGATTACTCGGTATATGAATATGATAATGACATTTTAGTAGTTCTTCATTAGTTAGACCAGCATGCTCTCGACCAAAGACAATGGCGACCTGGGTATGATCTGATTGTTGACTCACCAATTCAGCACTGGAGGATGGAAGTAAACCGGGCAAAGACAAACCACGAGGTCGTGCGCTGGTTGCCAATACTAATTGACATCCCGCTAATGCTTCTTCCAAAGTCCCAGTGACCACAGCCTGTTCTAAAATATCATCAGAGCCAGCTGCCATTTCTTTAGCTTTATAGTCAGGAAAAGATTTTGGCGTAACCAGGTATAGAGAATTCAAACCCATGGTTTTCATTGCTCTTGCTGTTGAACCGATGTTACCAGGATGAGAAGTAGAAACTAATACGATACGAATGGAACTTAACTTCATAAAAAAACTTATATTTAATACAATATCTAACTATATCACAGCATTTATTGATTAGACTTCTCTCTGAATAAAAAAAATGTGGTAGAATCGCTGGTTTTTTAAATAAAGAGTATATTCATGGAACCACTTTTAAATATTGCAGTGAACGCCGCACGGCAAGCAGGCGAAATAATTATCCGTCACATGGAGCAAGTGGACCGTCTAAAAATCACCGCTAAAAACGGTCATGAGTATTTTAGTGAAGTGGATATCAAAGCAGAGCAAGCGATCATCAATTGCATTCATAAAGCATATCCGGGGCATGGAATCCTTGCCGAAGAAAGCGGTGTTCAAGATGGTGATGGAGAATCAATATGGATTATTGATCCTCTTGATGGAACCTCCAATTATTTACATGGCTTCCCTTTTTTCTCAGTATCTATAGCCTTGAAAATTAAAAATAGAATTGAACATGGAGTAGTTTACGATCCGCTTCGTCATGAATGCTTTGCTGCCAGTAGAGGTAGAGGAGCCCGCTTAAACGATAGAAGGATACGCGTCTCAAAACAAACTCAGCTTAGCGCCTCCCTTTTAGGTACAGGTGTTCCATTCCGAGATGTGGCTTTAGCTCAACGGTATTTACCCACTTTTGAAGCCTTATTGGGTAAATGTGCCGGGATAAGAAGAACAGGCTCTGCAGCCCTTGATTTGGCCTATGTTGCAAGCGGTCGACTGGATGGATTTTGGGAGTTTGGTCTGCGTCCCTGGGATATAGCTGCAGGTTCTTTATTAATCAGGGAAGCTGGCGGATTGATCAGTGACTTACAAGGAGGAGATGATTTCCTCAAAAACGGAGATACAGTTGCCGGAACACCCAAAGTATTTAAATCGCTCCTGCAAACCATCTCTCCTGCTCTAAAATAATCTACTTATTAGCAGGTGGCTTGGCCGCCTGCTAATGAATAACATTAAAAAAAATTTTAATTTGCTCTAGTAGACCATGTATATGGTCTTCATCCTGCGAATCCGTTAACCCGTTGCAAACTCCCAAGCACTCCATTCTCCTTAACCCTGACTATGATTTAACTGCTACACTCTACTAAAATGAGTCTATTGAATTTAATATTATTTTTCTTTCTTAACACACAGGACTAATTGGAGGAAAATTCCAATGAAGAAATCTACTTTACTTTTACTCGTCCTATTAGGGATGTATGATTATAAAATTTTTGCAGCCAATTTCACCCTTGAAAGTCCTGCATTTAAATTAAATACGATGATTCCGGCGCGATATACCTGTAATGGGGATGACCAGTCGCCACCTTTAACCTGGCAGAATGCTCCGGCTAATACTCAGTCATTTACTCTTGTTGTTGAAGATCCGGATGCACCCTCCGGAGTATGGACTCATTGGGTTTTGTTTAACATACCCCCTACTGTCACTCAACTGGTCGCTGGAAGCTCGGTTCCTGAAGGCTCTTCCCATGGACAAAACAGTTGGGGCAGTCCTAATTATCGTGGCCCCTGCCCTCCTTTTGGAGCGCATCGTTATGTTTTTAAATTATATGCTCTGGATACTTTATTAAGTCTTGATAATGGCGCAACCAAAGATGAAATACTGCGAGCAATGACGGGACATGTTATTGGTAGTGCCGAATTGGTCGGGCTTTATCAAAAATGAAATGGTACTGGTAGCATAAGCCATGTGGTAATGAGAACGCCACCGGACTGTTTTTTATCGTCAAACAAAATTGCGGCATACGCGTTAAAATAAAAACAGCGTATGCCAATCAAAGAATTTAAGGGGTAATTGCGCGAACGCAACGCACACCACGTTGCTCAAACTTATCATCAGGCCCCTGCTGAGTTAGACCACCGGTAGCAAGTATTTGTACCCATGCCCCGCCAGTAGGATTAGAGGAAGCCTCTGTAGAGGACCAATAGACACCCAAAAGATTATTGATAGCACCATTGTCGATCAAGTTTGATTGCATGTTTTGCAGCGTCGGTGTGACCTGCGTCCCACAACCGCTTCCACTCGCAGTAGCATCGTATCCCATTTCACAAATAGCCGGTAAATACCAGTCCGAATAGCCGTCAATTGGAATCTTACACTGCCCAGCTGCATAAAAAGATAAATTAACAGCAGGATAAAAAGCCACAATTACCCCAGTATTACAAAAACCCTCTGTATTCCCATTACAAGGTGGGGCAACGGAGGTTTCCAAGATGCCGGGTATATTATCGTTAGCTACATCACCGCTGGTTCCGCCATTCCCGTTAGAACTCCATATAACTCCTGTCATAGCAGAAACCTGATCCTGAAGTGTCGCAACTTTCCCACCAATACTAGTAGTATTTGGGGTAGAATCATTAATAGCAAATACATAACCCGATTGATACATACTGCCATAAGTGAGAATATTTATTGTCTCTGTTAATGTATTGGTATTATCGCCGGCAACAGTAAGTGTAATGGGCGTCGGGTTATTAACCCCCGGTGGAGCGCTAGGTGTTGAACCTGGTGTAATCATCAACACGCACGTATCACCCGGTGCAATCGTGGCGCAAAAACTGGGCGCTATAGTGGTGCCTGCTGGAAATGCTGGTGATAAATTTAAGTTGACATTGATTGCGGCATTCGGGCCGGTATTTGTAATGATTATTTTTCTTGGCTCACCATTGGTTGCAAGTGCCAAAGTTGATACACTAGCGGTTAGTGTCGCTGCACTCAGTGCAGCTGTCCTAATGTCCAGATTCTCGCGAGAATCGGGTTGATAGCATTGGAGTGGGTTACCCTGTTGGCAGATTACTGGACCACTAGTAACGTTGTGCTGTAACGCATTGGCGGTTACAGTCAAAGTAAGGATGCAAGATTCGTTATACCCGATTGGAAACTGTTGAGTCGCATTCAAACATTGCCAACTTGCACTAATACCGGGAATAGGTGTCATTACCAAGGTATGAAGTTTTCTGGAATTATTGGTGACCAGGTACTTAATAATTGCACTGCCATTGGCTGAAAGTAAAACATGGGAAGGAAAGTGTTCTTTATCTGCTTGGGTAATGGACCATAGAGGAGTTCCTGCGTTACTAATCGTCATAAAAGAAAAAACCACCACGCTCATCAACAGCTTAATTATCCATCGACTCCGGCTCATTATTGTTTTCTTCCTTGTCAGTTTTTATTTAAAAATTATTACTTATGACCTCGTTAAACTATATTAATAACATGGCCATAAACAGAATTTATTACTGGCCTTTAGTCTTTTTTATAAAGCTAATAAACCGTTTTTCTCTAATTTTTAAAAAAGGCTAAAGTCCAACAGATTATATGAAAAAATAAATAAAGAATAGCCCCAAACAACAATCACTTAGGTATAATTATTCTGTAAAAATTCTTATAAATTACAAGAGGGAATTAATGGAGTTAAAGTCATGGAGCAACAATCCTTAATCAGATTATGGCCCCATCGAGAATAGACTTATTATCTTAATTATCTTAGTCCTGGTTTAATTCCCAGACTTAGCGGCAGTTCATCGGCCAGAGCAGTGCCCAGATTTTTAGTGACTCGCTCAAAAAGATTTTGTTTGTGAGTATAATTAACAAGACTGTCTATTTTAATTTTTTCACGAGCTAACTGCCCACTACTGGCCAACCCATCAATTAACCCCATGGTCAACGCCTGCTCACCAACCCAAAAAAGTCCTGAAAAGGTATCCTTATCAATATGCAACCGGTCCCCTCTTCCTTCTTTGACTCGATTAATAAATTGCTGATGGATTAAATCAAGCATGACCTGGAGTTTTTGTTGCTGTAACCCATTAGGAGGAGAAAAAGCATCTAAAAAGCCTTTATTGGCTCCAGCAGTTTGCAATCTCCGAGTTACACCGACTTTATTCATCAAGTCAACAAAACCAAAACCGTTATAGACCACTCCTATAGACCCAACCATGCTGGAAGGACTGGCATATATTTCATCGGCGGCAACAGCAACGTAATAGGCTGCTGAAGCACACAAATCCACACAAACGGCATAAGTTTTTACTTCAGGGTGTTGATTTTTATAGTATTTTAAAGTGCTGTACATGTATTCAGCTTGCACAGGACTACCGCCAGGACTATTAATACGAATGATTAATGCTTTTAATCCTGTATTTTTATATGCGCTATCTAGCCCCTGGGCAAAGTCATCAGCATTTGCGCCTTTAGTATCAAAAATTTCGCCATTAATATCGATGAGACCTACATGAGATTTTGAATTGGAGCCCGTATCTTCATTTCCTACAAAAAATAAATAGATGCCCACGTAAGCAATAATTAATAAAAAAATAATTCGCATCACCCAACGCCATCTGCGCTTTCTTTTTTGCTCCTTCATATAGTCAATAATAATTTGGTTTAACAAAGCTTGGGAATCGGTATTCGAATTCGGAGGTAATTCATTATTCATGATGATCACTTGAAATTTAAAAAATAATCCTCATTTTACGGTAGGTAGACAAGAATTAATACCCTAATAATTATAATAAGGCTTAAGCTATGAGAATGGATAAACTGACCTCAAAATTTCAAATGGCGCTCGCCGATGCTCAATCCCTGGCACTCGGAAGAGATAATGGGTTTATAGAACCTGAACATTTAATGAAAGCCTTGTTAGATCAACAGGGTGGAAGCTGTAGGCCATTACTTAGCAAAGCTGGAGTCAATATACCTTTACTAAGAACGCTTATAGATCAATCCTTAGAGAAACTTCCCAAAGTATCTGGTACTGGAGGTGATATTCATATTTCGAACTCCCTGAATCGCTTACTTAATCTCACCGATAAATTATCCCAACAAAGAAAAGATAGTTTTATCTCTAGCGAGCTATTTGTTTTGGCCGCAATCAGCGAGGACAGTTCTCTTGCTAAGATGTTAAAGCAAAGCGGCGGGGATACAAAAGCCATAGAAAAAGCAATTAATGAATTGCGCGGTGGTGAAACCGTTAACGATGCTAATGCAGAGGAGCAGCGACAAGCCCTGGAAAAATACACTCTGGATTTAACAGAACGAGCTGAACAAGGGAAATTGGATCCGGTTATTGGTCGTGATGATGAAATACGACGCACCATTCAAGTCTTGCAAAGACGGACTAAAAATAATCCTGTGTTAATTGGTGAGCCTGGCGTAGGCAAAACAGCGATAGTCGAAGGTTTAGCCCAAAGAATTATTAATGGAGAGGTTCCTGAGGGACTAAAAAATAAACGGTTGCTTTCCCTGGACATGGGCGCACTTATAGCAGGGGCAAAATTCCGTGGTGAATTTGAGGAGCGATTAAAAGCGGTCCTTAATGATTTGGCAAAGCAGGAAGGTCAGATTATTTTATTCATTGATGAGATTCATACCATGGTTGGGGCTGGAAAAGCTGAAGGCGCCATGGATGCAGGCAATATGCTTAAACCCGCTCTGGCACGCGGCGAGTTACATTGTATTGGCGCGACCACCTTAGATGAATACAGACAATATATTGAAAAAGATGCAGCCCTTGAACGACGGTTTCAAAAAGTTCTGGTCGATGAACCTAGCGTTGAGGATACCATAGCCATCTTACGTGGTTTGAAAGAACGTTATGAAGTCCACCATGGAGTAGAAATTACCGACCCGGCAATTGTAGCTGCTGCTACTTTATCACATCGATACATTAGTGACAGACAATTACCAGACAAAGCCATCGATTTAATTGATGAGGCGGGAAGTTTAATTCGCATGGAAATAGATTCTAAACCAGAAAGTATGGATAAGCTGGAGCGTCGATTGATTCAATTAAAAATAGAACGAGAAGCGCTTAAAAAAGAAAATGATGAAGCTTCCAAGAAAAGACTTCAGGATTTACAACACAGCATTGATGAGCTGGAACAATCCTATTCTGATTTGGAAGAAATATGGAAAGCTGAAAAAGCAACCATGCAAGGGTCTACTCAAATTAAAGAAGCCCTTGAGCAGGCAAAACAGGAAATGGAAACGGCCAGAAGAGCAGGCGACTTAAGTCGTATGTCTGAATTACAATATGGGCGTATTCCTGAACTTGAAAAAAGACTAAGCCAGGTTGCTGCAGAAGATGCCATGGAAAACAAATTGGTGCGCAATAAAGTAACTGAAGATGAAATCGCAGAAGTAGTTTCCAAATGGACTGGAATCCCGGTAGCTAAAATGATGGAAGGGGAAAAAGAAAAACTGCTTAAAATGGAGGAAGTGCTGCATAACCGACTCATTGGCCAAAATGAGGCAGTCGATGCTGTTGCCAACGCCATCAGACGTTCAAGAGCCGGGTTATCCGATCCTAACCGCCCTATTGGCTCCTTCCTTTTCCTGGGACCTACGGGGGTCGGTAAAACGGAATTATGTAAGGCATTAGCTTCATTCCTTTTTGATACTGAAGAAGCCATGGTGCGTATTGATATGTCCGAATTCATGGAAAAACATTCCGTTGCTCGATTAATCGGAGCTCCTCCTGGATATGTAGGCTACGAAGAAGGCGGCTATTTGACCGAAGCCGTAAGACGCAGACCCTATTCTGTTATTTTACTGGATGAAGTAGAAAAAGCTCACTCAGATGTCTTTAATATACTTCTCCAGGTAATGGATGACGGGCGCTTAACTGACGGCCAAGGACGTACTGTTGATTTTCGCAATACAGTCATTGTCATGACCTCCAATTTGGGTTCTCAGCTTATTCAAGAAATGGGTAGCAAATTCAACTACGATCAAATTAAAGAAGCGGTTATGGAGTTGGTCAGCCAACATTTTAGACCTGAATTCATTAATCGTATCGATGAAACAGTGGTATTCCATTCCTTAGCAAAAGAACAAATTGCCAAAATAGCGGCAATCCAAATAGCCTATTTACATAAACGTTTAAAACAACAGGATATCCATCTTGATGTCTCCCCTGAAGCTCTTGAACACTTGGCGGAAGCGGGATTTGACCCTGTTTATGGAGCAAGACCGTTGAAACGTACTATTCAACAAAAACTGGAAAATCCATTGGCTCAGGCCTTATTAACAGGAAAATTTAAATCTGGAGAAACAATTAAAGTAACTTATAAAAATGGGGTATTGGAGTTTAGCGCTCATTAAGCTTGGCTATCACCATGAGGTATCGTCAGTGGTACCTACTTCTTCTCTCCCGCCGCAGGCTTGTGGCGGGATTGCTGCTCGAGGCTAAAGCTTGATACCCTGAGCATCCAAGTCATCCTCCAAATTGTGAATCGGAGTGTACAGTCGCTCTATAAGTGCAGGCAAGTCGACTCCAGTCCGCGTTTCATCCAAGGCTGTCAAGGCTGCCAAATTCGATGCGATGCACTTTTCTACGTGCATGGTTGGCTGCCCCACGCTTAGCGCATTGTGCCACCTCATCTCAAAGCCCACCGCATGGTAAATTCCAAAAGATGATCCAAGACCAACCAATGATTCCGACCAAAGTTGCAATTCAGTCGAGTCCCAGCTATAGACTCCAAGCAGACGCGTCAACTTGGGTTTCGCAAAATTTGTATTATCCCAAAAGGCTTCTTCAGGATCGCAATAATGATGGCGTATGTGTGCCGGAATCAGAGTCTGAACCAAACCAACGACAGTGCACCAGTGCTCTCTTCGCTGTTCCTCTGACCAATTATTATGATTCGTTACATAGGTGTTAAGAGCTGTTTTTAAGGACTGTAAATTAAAGTGACGTTCATTCTCATGCCACTCTCCCTTTAATTTATAGACCAGGCCTTTGGCCATTAGCTCTTCATATTGGCGCACCAACTCAAGTCGAATCTGTTCGCCTTGTTCATTTTTAGGCAGACAATCGAGCATCATATTGGCCATATAGCGTACGTCTTTAGCCCACATCGCATGTTGCAATAAAGTGATGCTGTTAAATTCTGCTCCTGAAATATCTCTTAAACGGCGAGATACGAGTAAGTCTTCAGGATGGTCTTTTAGTATAGACTCCATCTCCTCTTGTGCCCCCCAAACCAGCCAGAGTGAATAGTACTTGTATCCTTAAATCAGGACGTATTTTAAGTAGGCTCCTGATTTGTGCAATATTCCCTTCAAAAGCGTACTGGGTTAATCTGGCCAGGATGCGATTGGTTTGTATGACGTCCGTACGAAAGAGTGGAAAGTATCTCCTGCGAAGACTTTTTGTTTCTTGAAGCTCATCAGTTTTATCTAAATGACACGAAATAAGCGTTACGATGTCTTTAGGTAATATGTCGTCTAAGGAAAACTCTGTTGTCTCTTTTGTCATAAAACAACTCCGGTAAAATCAACCTCTAATTGTACATTATTTATACGCAAATATCGAATTCTTGTGTGATGGACGGTAGCGTGCGATTCCATTAGCTCGTTACGTGCTTGCTTGGAGGAAACCGGTTTTACAATGCTGGCTTGCAATTGGGGCATATAATTGCTGGTATTGAATATCATTAAAACATTACGCGACAACTACAAGTTATCCACAAATTGTGTGTATATCTTTGTGAATAGCCTGTATAACTACATGTATAATAAGCCTCAAATAGCCTGCTTTATTAGTTATCAAGTTGCTTATAGTCCTCAATTTCATGACCATATAAATTCACTGTGAATTTTACTGGTAATTAATGATTAACTGTTTTAAATTATTCGAGTTTTAACAATAATAATTAAAATGGAATGATTTACTCAATTATGAAAAAAATAACCCTGCTCTCTCTAATTTCTGCCTTATCTTGTAGCGCTCTTGTCCATGCCGGTGGTATGGGAGATCAACCTTATTCAAATGCTGGCTTTATCGCACTTGAAGGTGGTTACACCATGAATACAATTGATAATTATAATTTTAATATCGTTGGATTCAATCAGGCTTTAGCATCAATTAAAAGCTCCCAACATTATACTGGAATCCTATCTGCCGGAATGCTTTTTATGATGGACGATCTATTTGCTGTGACTAGTGAATTAGGTTGGGGCTACTATGGTCGGACTACTCTTAAACCCGATTTCACAGGATTTGGTGATTTAACCATGCAGCATACTTTGACCGGTTTTGATGCGCTTATAGGCATTGGCTACATCCAACCCAATTATAGCCTTTTCCTAAAAGGAGGCGCTTTAATACAAAACATGCAAATTAAAACTTCAGTTGCATTCGCTGATCCAGCCTTTCCGCTGATAACTGGCTTTACCTCAAAGGTCAATCATACCGCGGCGTTACCTGAGATAAAACTAGGCGCTTCTTACAATTTTGATAGTAATTGGTCATTAACTGGCGCCTATATTTTTGCTTTGGGTTCTACTCCTAAAACTACAGGATTCCTTGACGCCGCTACCTTGGCCAGCAATTTGAATTCTAATAATTTGAATCCGACTATAAATGCCTTAGTCTTAGGAGTTCAATATACTTGTTAATTTGAGGGAATAAGATCGAAATCCGGTGATCTCAGCTCACCGGATTTATTTTTTATTGACCACTTCCCATTCAATTACTAGTGCCTGTTCCATTACCTGAGCCAGTACTGGTAACTCCACCTAAACCATTAGCCGTACCTGTTCCATTGCCCGAGCCAGTGCTATTGAAGCCGCCCAATCCGTTAGCAGTACCTGAACCATTACCAGAGCCCGTACTATTGAAACCGCCCAACCCATTAGCAGTGCCTGTGCCATTGCCTGAACCAGTACTAGTATTATCGGCTATTTGATAGTTTATCTCGTCAGAAATTCCTCTGTCAGGGGCAGCCGCACTTACAGAAGATAAAGCAAATAGTGCTATTAAAACTAAAAGGCTTTTTTTCATAATTGCTCTCCTTATTTTCCTATTATGAATAATGCGTATAGTTTTCATGAAGTATGAGACTTACTCATAATAAAATCTCCTTAAGCTTGGACATTTGAAGACATGGGCAGTTGAGTTTTCAAAAACTTCCACCTCAATTGTTTTTTGATGTAAACCAAGCATCCCTTATATTAAGAATAGTCAATTTTGAGGATGCAAGAAGACAAGATTGGGCATTTATTAAGATCCTCATGACTCATGCTGAGTTTTCAATTTTTTTTGAAGTAGCTTATCAAACAGAATTCGTTTTTCTTCTGACAATTCAGAACGACGTAGTACCATCATTTCTTCCATAGTACCTTGCACACAATCTGGCGACAAACGATCAACGATTAATACGCCATTTAAATGATCGATTTCATGTTGAATGACCCGAGCATAAAACCCCTGCTCCACTCGTTGGTGATGCTGTCCCGACTCATCAAAGTAACTCAATTTAATTTCGTCAAATCGAGGCACCTTACCTGCTTTATCGGGCACAGAATAACAAGCCTCAAAGTCATATCTAATACGGGTACCTGGAACGGCCTCATATGAAGGGTTAATCATCACATGCATTGGATAAGGACTGACATTCTCTCTTAAAAGCGCGGCGTCCTCGGGTATATAAATAGCGAGGATCTGCTTTGGGTAATTGACTTGGGGAGCGGCAAGCCCTACTCCGCTTAATTCATTCAATTTATTTTTCATCGCCTCAATCAAATCAAGATCGGTTTGATTGAGAGGAAAGTGAACGGGTTGCGCTTGCGATTTTAAAACATGGAGATACTCAGGTTGTTCTATATTGACTATAGTTAAAGCGGATACAGTTGAGTTGCTCATCAAAAAGCCTAATATTAAAAAATATAAATACTTCATAATTTAATCGACTGTTACTCTTATTGCAAACAAACCAGACCTACAGTTAATAATGCCACCTCACCACTGCCCAATATTAGGTGCTGACATCCATGGTTCTTGCCTGGGTAAGGATTCGCCCTTTTGTAATAATTCAATGGAAATATTATCTGGTGAGCGAATAAAAGCCATATGGCCGTCTCGAGGTGGCCTGTTAATTACTATACCAGCTGCTTGCAGCCTTTGGCACGTATCATAAATATTATCCACGCAATAAGCGAGATGACCAAAATTACGCCCACCGGAATACTCCTCAGGATCCCAATTATAAGTTAACTCTATCATTGGCCCCTTTGAGCGCTTTACTTGCTCTATATCTCCTGGAGCTGCCAAAAATATTAAAGTATAACGTCCTTGTGCATTTTCAGTTCGCTTTACTTCAACTAAACCCAACTTATTACAATAAAAATCAAGAGAAACTTCAATATTTGTAATTCTGACCATAGTATGTAAATAATTCATTGCTTTTCCTTAATACGAATTAAACTTTTATATTTGAAACACCTTAAACAGCAA
This sequence comes from Legionella maioricensis, assembly GCF_023618015.1. Classification (GTDB taxonomy): domain Bacteria; phylum Pseudomonadota; class Gammaproteobacteria; order Legionellales; family Legionellaceae; genus Legionella; species Legionella maioricensis. Next base: position 82,951 of record NZ_JAJKBJ010000005.1, on the reverse strand, counting down.
TTTTTCGTTCCCCCAAGTCTCTTTACGTTGATACTGGATGGTAAAACCAAGAGTCTCTGTATAAAAAAAGAGGCTTTTTTTAATGTTTGAGCAAGAAAGTTCCGGCGTCAAACAGGTAGTCAAACGTTTATCACTCATGACAATCACAATCTATGGCTGATGAGACCTTATAGTACACCTGACTATTATCATGAATCAATTTACAAAATACCGATGTTAAACTAGTAAAATACTGTAGTAAAAAATTTACCAGGCAAAACTACCCTAAATCAAAATTAGCATCTATACTGTTAAGGGTTTTAAACTTAACTAAGGATAGTATCATGAAAAAAAATCTATTATGGATTGTTGCAGTTACCTTCTCTTTCGTACTCGGTCAAACAGCCTTTGCCAACCACTGCGGTGAAGGAATGAAGAAAATGGTTGCAAGTTTTCAACTTGACGCAACTCAAAAAGCTAAAATTATGCCAATTCTTGATCAATTGAAAACAACTATGCAAGCAAATTGGGCTCAAATTAAAGATATCCGTATGCAAATCAACCAGCAAATTCAATCTGATAATATGGATCAAGCAACTGTTGATGGCTTAATTGATAAGAAAACAAAATTGATGAGCGATATGATGAAAGCGAAAGTTAACGCTAAACATCAAATGTATATGCTTCTTAACCCACAACAAAAAGCTTCCTATCAAAATATGGTTAAAAAATGGCAAGATAAAATGGCCAGTAAAGCTGAAAGTTGCAAAGAACAAAGCCAAGATCAGGATCAAGAATAATTTATTAAAGCCCGCAGGTAGAGAGAGCTTCCCTACCTGCATCTCGATTTAATAATTATGTATAATTATTTTTCTGCCTCGATAAATAAAGCCGTAACACCACCTTTTCACATATTTAATGTTTGCCTGTCTTCAGGAGTGCCGGCACGCTCCTCCAGAGAAGCCGAATTAGTTTCTTCCGCACCAGCAAATTTCTGAGATGAACATATCTTTCCTTTCATTCTGATGATCTGAGAAATCTTATCCGCGATTAACTCCATACTGGCCGCGCCTTTCTTAGACTCCATTATCTGTTTTACTATTTTATCCCAATGCATATCCTCAATGTCTTTCTGACTGACAGATGATTTTTTAGACACCTCTAGATAGGTTGCTATTTTACCCCAAGGCATATCCTTAATGTCGTCCATACTAGTTGATGTTTTTTTAGACAAATCCAGATCTTTTGCTATTTTATCCAAAGACATATGCCAAAGATGACTATCAATTTCACCAGTCCAATCCTGATTTAGATAGAGATCATTATCTGAGCTTCGAATTTTAGCTGTATGAGGAACCTTATTAAACTCAGCATCTGCAATTAATGATTTAATTACTTTCCATACAATTTGTTGAGCAATTTTTTGGTATAAGGCATCAGGCACTGTATGTTTTTTGCCAAGAGATTGATTTGCATTGGTAAGGAATATTCTCACTGTATTGCAAAGCGAAGAATAATCGCCAATATTCATTCTTTTGTCAGCAAGTTGGACATGCAACTCATCAGTTAACATTTTATTGTCTCGTTCCACCTCACCTGATTTAATCAATAATGCTTCCAGGCAGCCAAACAATTCCGTAAGACGTTGAACGCACTTAGGATCTTTTGTGAGACATTCCTTAAATGAGGCCAGCATCTTAATGGCTTTAGCAGATAAGAAGTCTATGGAACCTAACTCCAAGGGCTGGGATTCATCAAACAGAACCAACCAGTCCAACATCATTAAACGAGCTCGGTCTTTTCTTACTTCATGATTCGCAGCATGGTAACGAGGCATATTGGCACGGAATTTACGATGCCGCTCTTCGTCAGATAAGACCTCATATTCGGTTAGTTCTTTATTAAAAGACTCATTAGTCATCGCATTTAATACAGCACCACGGAAATATTTAAATAACTCCTGCAAAATTTGGGGAGTTAATTTATCACCCTGTTCTTTTTTCCACTGCTGATATGCGGGATCCAGTTCCTCTTTAAGTACTTGCTCTATAAGGATAATGATTTCTGATTTAATTGGGCAAATATTATCGTTAAGAAGGTACTGATTATTTTTATAAAAAGAAGATTCATTTCTTAAATAGATTTCCGCTCGCTCTGAACGATCTTGCTCGGTTTTTTCCATAAAATAACTCTTATATCCCACCGTATCGCCCCACAGGCCAGGATCTTCTCGTTTAACGATTAAATCTTCCAAGAGTATGGATTCATAAGAGTTTTTGGATTGTCCAAACATAGAGTAAGGCGAATGACTTGGTTTTTCAGAGACTTGAGATTTACTGGAATTTAAAGTCTTACTTGATGTGGAGCGTGGCGGTTTCTCTTTTGGCACTACAGACGCCCCTGCACTGGGAGAAATAGGCACAACAGGATGCGTCTCATTAATCGAACGCACACTGATTGCTCCTCCCCTGTTTGGTTCTTTTGAATCAGAATTGTGAAACGGGGTATTACGCGTCGCCTCCCGATGCGCATCCAATAAAAGCTCTCTGCCAAACGATTTAGATTTAGACAGAAGCCGCTTTGATTGATATGTTTGAACAAAAGAAGCAAAGTCTTCAATAATTGCCGATTCTGCAGTAAGCGTTATTCCAAGATATTGTTTGCCGTTTAATTCCCGTAAAACAGCGTGACTGTTTTCAACTTTTTCTGTAGTGAGAAACGTGCATATGGCTCTATTGGTTTTTTCATCATAGTCCCAAACGAGTGGGGCACTATTAAAAGTTATATCAGGAAAATAGATCTTCATAGGAATCAACGGTATAAATTGGGGGATTTAAAAGTATTCTTTAACTGCTATATGGTCAAGCATTTTTTATAGTATTAATACTCATTGTATTGAAATAATTTTTTCTCTATTTTTTTCAAACATCACTTTTTTTTGAGTTACAAGCACGAGTTAGCAACTATAAATAAGGCCTAAAATCATGGGCCCTCAAAAAGTGCAAAGACAGTACAAATAGGCTCCTCTTTTTCCGAGAGGAGCCTATTTCAAGGATTAAGAGCGATCATAATACAAAGCAATCAACTCCTTACTAGAAGAACAGCCCAAAAGCTCCATTGTTTTTGCAATAGTACCTTCTACTGTTCGATAAGAAATCTTCAAATCACGGGCAATTACTTTGGAAGTTTTTCCTTGGGCCAATAGTTTAAGACATAGAGCCTGCTGCTCAGATAAATGCACAGGAGTGTGCAGCTTTTTATGAAAGTGCACTAAATCTTTTTTATCTAGAGTTAAATTGACGTCTACTGTTTTTGCCTCTTTATCCTTTAATACGCTGTCGATAATACTAAGTACATGTTTTTCAAGGGCGCTGTCGTCACTATCAACAGTCATGCTGCTAAGATCTTCATAAAAACCATCGCGCTCCTTATGGAATTTATCAAAAAATACCTTAAGATCGGCTATTGGTAATAGTGACGCCGAATTGCGCGCGGTGCGCTCTATTTGAATGGGTGTACTGACATCCAAAAAAACGACAAACTCCGATGATAATAACTGGCGATTTTTTTCACTACAAGCAATGCTGCCATCAGTTGCTACAACAATATTCTCTTTTTTCAATAGAGCAGCCAATATTTCAGATTGACACTCATAAAAAGCCTCTTTCCCCTGATTACCCAGTATTTCATTCAAGTCACGCCCAATATTAAATTCCAATCCAAAATCAGCATCAATAAACTGCCAGTCAAGTTTTTCAGCTAAGGTCTTAGCAACCAGTGCTTTGCCGGCTCCAGTCTGTCCGACAATAAAAATACGTTTATAGTGACTCATGTTAGAATGCTCCTGATACTTGGTAACAGTACTGAGATTAGTAATGTTTGTATTACGATTAACGATACATTTATTATACAAACACACACAAATAACAACAATACGTATAAATACTCAGCGCTAAGCAACAAAAAATGTACAGAATGGGTTGCAATAACTAACAGAATCTACTCAGAAGACAAACGATAATTAGCTCTATAAAATAGCAAATCTTGGATAATGTTCCCATGGTCCATTTTCACGAGTACATTCACTTACTTTAGCGAGAGGCGGCCCCTGTTTTAACCAGTCATAAAATTGCTCCAGTTGACTGTCTATCCCACATGCAAACACTTCTACCCTACCATCGGATAAATTACGCACCCATCCATTGATGTTTAGTTTTTCGGCTTGCTCTTTAGTAGTGGCTCGAAACCATACTCCCTGAACTTTACCAGAAATATAACAGTGCATACACAACTGTTGCGTCATAGAAACGTTCCATTAATTTGGGTTATGACACAATAATATAAACTATGGTATAAATAATCCAGAAACTAATTCCCTGATGAAATGATTATTGCTATTGTTGTAATTTTATACTTCCCCATTAAAAGCGCCTATGACTTACCAAATATCATTTGAAACGAACCCAAATCCCGATGACCTCCAAGTGCTGGGCAGGGGTATTATGGACTATGCTCTACAAGTAAAAGGTCATAATCCTATTGATTTTTTTACTTTTTTTATTCGTGATGAGCAAAATAAAATTTTAGGGGGATGTTCGGGCTGTAACCTTTACGGTTGCCTGTACATTGATCAACTCTGGTTAATCGAACACCTAAGGAATAAGGGTTTAGGCACAAAACTGGTTCATGCCGCCGAACAATTTGGAAAAGAAAAAGACTGTACCTTTGCAACGGTGAATACTATGGATTGGGAAGCGCTTGGTTTTTATAAAAAACTAGGTTTCAAAATTGAATTTGAACGTCATGGATTTAAAAAAGACTCGGTTTTTTACTTTCTAAGAAAGCCTCTTCTTTAGAAAAAAAACCAGGATGATGTGCCCCCAAATCCAGGGTAAAACCGTAGCCTGGCGGCTTGCAGCCGGGCTACATTGTAAAACTTATAGAAAACATTTATTTCAATTGAACTGGAATTCGCTGCCCCATAATCTTTATTTATTTTTGGAAGGTTCTTAATGAAGTTGTTCAAAAAAAATTTCTATCCATTGTTGCTATTGGCAATACCTCTTACCCTGACTGGTTTGCTTCAATCTTCCACCTATTTTTTTGAAACTATATTTTTGGCTCGTTTAGGTTCTGAAGTATTAGCTGCAGGGGCACTGGTTAGCTGGTTATTCGGTACCTTCCTGGTCATCCTCATTGGAATATTAGGCTCCATAAACATCCTGGTTGCCCATAAATATGGGGAAAAAGACAATGAAGGAATCTCATTAGTGGTGCGAGATGGTATATGGCTAGCTATTATACTGGCCATTCCTTCATTTATTTTATTTTGGAATTTATCCCCTATATTCATGCTACTCGGACAAAATCCTGCTGTAGTTCAGCTTGCCGAGGCTTATTTGCACGCCTTGGCGTGGGGGCTATTACCCAATTTCCTAATGTTTGCCCTACTGCAATTTATTGTGGGTTTAGGACATGCACGAGTCCTTTTAGTGTTTAGCATTCTTTCTGTCTCGCTTACTGTTTTTCTGAGCTTCGCGCTTATTTTCGGTAAATGCGGATTTCCCTCCCTTGGAATAGCAGGAGCTGGATGGGGAACCTCCATCAGTTACTGGATTTCCTTTTTTTTCTTGACCACCTATGTTGTATTTAACAAACAATATAGAGCCTATCTACACTCTTTATTAACTCCGACGAAACAATCTTATGTAATGGAATTATTTAAAATAGGTACCCCTATGGGGCTCATGTACTGCGTTGAAGTAGGATTTTTCTTCGCCTTAACGCTAATAATGGGTTCTTTAAGCAGTCAATTACTGGCGGCGAATCAAATTGTTTTACAATACATGGGCACTTTAATGTCGCTCATTTTCTCTATTGCGCAAGCAGTAACGGTACGTATGGGGCATTTATTAGGGGCCCGGGATATAGCGTCAGCAGAACGAGCCTGCTATGTTGGTATTTGCTTGTCTGCTTTTCTCATGATCATCATAGGCATTTTATATTGGAGTATTCCTTCGACGTTAATTTCAATTGATTTTGATGTCCGCAATGCTAATAATTTTGAACTGGTACATCTCGCAACCCAGCTGTTATCTGTGTGTGCGCTATTTCAACTATTTGAAGCCATGAGGATAGCTCTTTTTGGTGCCCTGCGCGCGTTGAAAGACACTCGTTTTACTTTACTCATCTCTATTATTAGTTTTTGGGGTATTGCCTTACCTATTGGATACCTGCTAACAACTCGTTTGAATTTCTATGGAACAGGCCTTTGGTGGGGAATGGTATTAGGTGCCAGCGTCAGTGTCCTATTACTTTTCTGGCGATTTAAATTAAAAATTAGAAATAACTACCCTGAACAATTCACTTAAACAATCTTCTATACAATATAATTCGGATTAATGTCTTTGGGTGCTCTAATCAGCCCATCCCCAGAAATTTCCAATTCAGATTCTTTTGGAGCAATTTAATGAATAATAAAATCAACATTGACATTTTTCAGCAAGATGAATTTTATGATATTAGCTTTTCAGATTTAAAACTGGATGCAGCAGAGCTAAAAAATAAACTATTTGAAAATTGCACCTTTACCCGATCCAGTTTCATTGAAACACTGTTTCACTCCTGTAAATTTGTTGATTGTGAGTTCAAGTTATGTAATCTAAGTTCTGTTCAATTTAAATATACTTCGTTTTCTGATACTGTTTTTGATGAATCTAAATTAATTGGAATTAACTGGACCCAAGCCAAGTGGCCTAATATAAACTTAACCAGCCCAATCAAAATTTATAAATCCAATATAAGCCACTCGAGTTTCTTTGAATTAGAATTGAGAGAAATTATCATTGAAGAATGCAAAGCTCATGACGTCGATTTTAGGGGATGTGATTTATCCAATGGAATTTTTATATTAACCGATTTCCAAAACAGCTTGTTCATGCACAGCAAACTATACGCGGCAAATTTTATGGAGGCCATTAACTATAACATCAATCCCAAAGAAAATGATATTCGTAAAGGAAAGTACTCCATGCCTGATGTAATAAATTTATTACATCACTTTGAAATTGAAATAGAGGGTATTTAGAACAGACGTCGAAAGCCCCTTTACCACCGGGTCCCACTGCGCCTTTTTTGGGAGTCCATTTATATTGACAATGACATTATTGTTCACTTAAGCTAGCAACGTATAAATTTTGTTATTTATATAAATATCAGAGAATAAACAAGTATGTAACCCTGCGTGTACCCGCTTTACTTGGAGTAATCTCAGTCTGAGCATAGAGTGTGCCTGATAAGAAGCTTAAAGTGCTTAACAGGAGAATGTGTTTTAAGTACAAAACAGGGAAGAGTATGAAAAAATTAGTTTTATTTTGTTTTATATTTGCCGCCACTAATATTTTTGCCCAGAAAGTGGCCACCGTATTATCTACATCGAATAGGGTCGTTGCTAGCCACAATGGCACTACCCGTACCCTCTCCCGCGGTTCTTCACTAGAACCTGGTGATGCAATTCAGACTTCTGAAGGTGCGCAAGCTAACATCAAGTATTTAAATGGTACTCTGGTCAATATTGGCCCAAAGAGTAATTATAAAATTCTGGCCTACTCCCCTAATCCAAAGGATGTTCAAATTAAAGCGGAGCTAAGTACAGGCGTCATTTTTTCAAAAACAACAGGAAAAACCAAAGAAACACTTAAAACTCCGGTGACGGCTCTTGCAATACTAGGAACAAAATATGCTGTTGATGTGAAAAGTAGACGTCAAACCTATGTAAATGTGTCTGAGGGACACGTGAAAGTAGGCGATGCGATTTTCGGCCCAGGTAGCAGTATTCTGGTAACACCTCAGGGTATTACCAATGCGCAATTCCCTCCGGACGTAAATCTGACAGACGAAAACAATAGCCTGGATTCGGAGGATTCAGGTGACTCAGGCGAGGCAGGTGATTCAGGCGAGGCAGGCGAAGAGACAGCGGAAGTAGAAGCCGGAGGGATAGAAGGAGAGGACGCTGTTGGGATGGAAGAAAATGTTGGTCTTGAAGACGTAAGCCCCCCATCAGGTGGTGAAGAAATAGTTGGATTATTGGATACAACTCTCGTTGTACCGGAAATAGGTGATGAGGAGTTACAAACTGAGCATGGTAATGAAATCGTTTTTCATTAAAGAAAAATAATTCATATGAACCAGTCACCAACGTAAAACGCGGATACTCGAAAAAAAGGAACCTGGAATTTATGAAAAAACAATCCATAGTGCTATCGATTCTTTTAATATGGAATTGGACGTTTACCTATGCAGGCTCCTCATCTTTATTGCGTAATGATTCGCCGCAGAAGAATAAAAAAAGCTCTTCTGAAAAAAACAAGGGTTTTGTAAAACAAATAGTTCCCAAATTTTTGTATACTTATTTAGATTTTAATTTTGATTCAACACAGGGAGATAATTTTAATCGTTTTCAAGGATTCTCAAACCTTTATGCTGCCGGAGCAGATCATATTAAGTTAGCTCATAATTTTTTCGCAGGTCTTTATTTATTCAGGATTGATACGTATGTTCAATCTCAGGTGGTCTTAGCTCCTGCTGATCTCATACTATCAAAACAGGACATTAAAAATAACACCCTTTTTGGACACCTGCTGAAAGCCTTTAATCAACATTTTTATATCGATTTAGCCGGTGCCTATGGACAAAACAATATATCCAGTCAAACATTATTAACGCCCACACCTCACCTGGGACTATCCCATAGTGTGAATCATAATTGGTTTTCCAGTATCAATGGGATATATAAATACAATTGGAAAAAAATGACAACGAAATTAAGCGTTGGAGGTTTGTATAACCAAGTAGTTTCTGATAAAAAATATATAACCTATCCCGATCAAGACATCCCAGTTCAAACAGTAAAACCATTAACAAACAAGGTGGTTTATATTTTAGAAAGTTTAGAGTTGGGATATAAATTTACCCCTGCAATGACCCCTTTTATTAATGGTGGATTAATCCAGGTAGCCTCTTTTAAAAACAGTCGCGAAACGATTAACATTGCTAACATTCTCGGCGCAGTTCCCCAACTGCAAATGAATAAAAATGCATTCAGAATAGGGGCTGGTATCTCATTTAAACTCAAACAGCTCACGCTGCGACTGGAACAAAAATACTATAATGCAGCGGGAACCTTTACGAGCAATGACACCTTGGTAAGTTTTAGTTATCAATTCAGTTAAACGATAAATTCTCTCAAATCAGCTATATTAAATTAGAGGCTGTTGAAAATTGGTTTTTCGACGGCTGGGAATTGAGACAGTCGAGATCGAGGTATTACCTGGATCCGTTCGGCCTGAAGAGCACTGCCATAGACTTAAGCCACTTTTCCGTCATCCCGAGAAGTTTGCATGAGGGCTCTCCTGAAATTGGCATGAGCCACATTTTGGAGATCCTTCGCTTCGCTCTGGATGACGTTTCTTAAATCAATGGCAGTGAGCCTGAGGATGAGGTAAAGCCCCTTCTCGGAAGCAGTGTACTGAAGCAGAACTGATGGTTTTATTTAAAAAAGGATAATTATTCGTGTCGAGAAAACTTCCTTTGGGAATTAAACTGACGAATACTCAATTCATAGAGATTTTCCTTGGTCTTTTCTGCACTGTTCTTTTACTTATCGTAGCCCTCTTTAACATCCCGTTTATTTCAACTTTTATTAAACAAATGGATGGTAAAATTTATGACCAATTTGTCAGCTTGAATTGGCACTCTCATCAGCAAAATCCACGCGTGGTCATCATTAATATTGACGAATACTCTGTACAAAAAGAAGGGAGATGGCCTTGGCCTAGAGATAGAATGGCGCTCTTGGTTTCCAAATTGAAACAAGCTGGGGTAGTAACCATTGGTCTGGACATAGTGATGTCTGAAGCTGAGGTCAATTATGCTCTTGGACTAAAAAAGAAGCTAGAACAGTTAGACCCAATACCCTCACCAGAACAAAAAAAACTGATGTATACCCTGGAAACAATTGCGCCTAAAATTGACAATGATCAAATTTTTGCTCAAACATTATTAGATCACAACGTCGTATTAGGCTTTTTATTTCAACATGAAACCGATGTAAAGAAGGGAGTACTGCCCCCTCCTCTAAATTATCAAAGCAATATCCCAATTAAGGAAAATCAGCCTCCTTTATCTACATTTGAAGGGTACAACGGCACCTTGGATTTATTTCTCAAAGCCTCCACTCAGGCCGGATTTGTCACTAACTTTCCCGATACCGACGGGATTGTGAGACATGCGCTAGTCTTGGCACGTTACAATAATAAAATATATCCCAGCCTGGCCCTAAAAATAGCAATAAATTATCTCCTGGTGGAGAATACTGAACTGTTAATCCATGACCAAAAAATTTATGGCATACAACTGGATGGCACTTTTATTCCGACCAATTCGCGTGGTCAAATCCTTATTCCATTTTTTGGGGGGCCGGGTACTCTGGATTATTATTCAGCAACAGACATCTTACATGACAAAGTAGATAAAAAAGAACTGGATAGTTCAATCGCAATCATCGGCTCGTCCATGACATTACTGGCTGACCTCCATGACTCTCCGGTTGCTCCTTTGTTTCCAGGTGTTGAAATGGTAGGAAATATAGTCCAAGGCATAGTAGGACAACAATTAGCATCCGAGTATTCCTGGCGTACCCCACAAGGCATAATTCTGCTAATTTTTTTCGGGGTTCTTTTTTCTCTTATTTTTCCTTTTGTAGGAATACTCGGCAAATTGCTCGTCACGCTAATCAGTATCTTTCTAATTTTCAGTGCTACTTTATTGTTATTTGTATTTAAAAGCTTTTATGTTTCTTCAACCTTATTGATAACGCTAATAATTCTTCAAGCCCTGATTAATTATGCCTACTCTTATATTATAGAACGGCGACAAAAACGCCAAATCAATCAGCTATTCGGCCAATACGTCCCGGAACAATATGTAAAAGAACTTATCGAGTCCCCAGAACAATACAGTATGGAAGGCCAAACCCTTAATATGACCGTGCAATTTGCCGACATACGAAACTTTACCAGCATCAGTGAAAGCCTGGATGCCGTGGGAGTGAAACATTTATTAAATACGTTTTTCACCCCTATTACCGAAATCATTTTCAGTTATCGCGGTACTATTGATAAATACGTGGGTGATATGATCGTAGCTTTTTGGGGAGCGCCCATCGCTGATGAACATCATGCCTATAATGCCATTATGTCATCTCTTAGCATTTTCCAGCACTTGCCAGAAATTAATGCCAAAATGAAAGAAAATAACTTACCCCAAGTGAATATCGGACTCGGTTTGGCAACAGGACTAATGAATGTTGGCGATATGGGCTCAGAGTTTCGTCGCGCCTATACGGTGCTTGGAGATACAGTTAATCTGGCCTCTCGTTTGCAAGACCTCACCAAGTTCTATCAAGTAGATATCTTGGCGAACGATACTGCTCGCTTCGAAACTGATACCTTTCTCTGGCGAGCCATCGATAAGGTCTCTGTTAAAGGTCGAAAAACCGCATTAACCATCTATCAACCATTGGGTCTTCTTTCAGAAGCCTCTCCAGAAATACTTAATGAACTGGAAGAATATAATAAAGCGCTAATAGATTATTATGCTCAAAACTGGCTTGCTGCCGAAATAAAATTTACTGAGCTTCACTCCCAAAACCCAGAACTTTATCTCTATCAGCTTTATCTTGAACGAATTTTAATTTTTAAAAAGACCCCTCCACCTAAAGACTGGGATGGAGTTTATGCGCACTTGCATAAGTAATTAAATTAAGTATACGCATTCTAAAAAACCTCTTTTTTCCAACGAAAGATCTCCCTGACGGCTATTTCAAAAAACAAGCAGATCCAACTGGAACGATTATATCGATTGTTAACTTAAAGATGGTACTACAGCAGTGAGATCCCTCACTTCGTTCGGGATGACGTGTGTAAACTCCGAGATGGGATATGAAGATTCCGGAACGTACGCAATTCCGAAAAGACGTGAAAAGTTTCCCATTGCTAGTTCACTTGCATGCCATCCTGAAGCCTCACAACTCCCTTGGAAATAGCGGTTATACGAGCCCCAGGCAATATGAAGCCTACGACATTTAAGGGATCTACTGCGGACAGAGTAATAATTTCTTCGCTGTCTTTTTTACTTTTCATAGCCCGCAATGAATCAATTGCATAAGGTAAAGCAAATTGTTCCCCTAAAAATCCCTGAACAAAACGCCCTCCTCTGATTTCACCACGATCTTCCAAACGACGAAATCCGATTAATAAATCTCGCCAGGGAGGAATAATTTTTTCTCTTGCCAGTAAATCACGAAAAACCACACCATATCGTTTTAACAATAACCAGCATGTAGCCTCAATTTGTTCATCAGAATCCTTAGGGGATAGGGTTCTTAATAATGACCAACGACCTGTGCTGAATTGAGGTCGTATGGGACGTCGTCTCTTTCTGCTTAAACGACGACGTGGATCAATTAAAGAACGTAGATTATCAAAGGCATCAGCAGTTGCAAGTCCGGCGGTTACTAATTCCCACAGTCCCATTTCCACTTCTGATTTTAGAAAACCTACCTCATTAACAATATCGGTAAAAAAAGAAGCACCATGCTTTTTTAAATAAAGCACAATGCTTTTTGCACTATGACTTAAGCTGCTTAAAATGTTTTCATCCGTTAAATGAGGATTATGGGGCATCCATTGTGATGATTCTCGAATAAAAAAAGTAATAGGGGCAATACTGGTAGGCATAATTCGTTTACTCTCTGTAAGCTCTGTATTGTTTTCTACCCCAGCCATTGAAGAGAGCCGTCCCCAGCCAATAACGCCCATTAAACATAGCCTATCTAACCATTGAGGATCATAATGAATTAATCGCTTGGCCAGGATGCTTGTTTCCCAAGCTTTGGCAGGAATCTCAAAACCTTGCAGTTGTTCGATGACAGTCAGAAGTCCTTGCTCACCACTCAATTGAGTACCTGGTGCCACATGCTGCCAGTTTAAGAGCCATCGAACGAATTGTCTGGCACTTACCGGCTCAATTTCCTGGCGTAATCGACTTAAAGTGAGCTGATGAATACGTGCTAATAATCTGCGCTCACACCATTCTTGCTCATTCGTATGATTAAAAGTGCCACGCAAAATGAGTCCCATCGCTTCCAGGCGCAATAATGACTGTTCCACATCAGATAAGCTTACAGTTAATAAATGACTCAATTTATTACTTGTTATAGGACCAAGACATAACATCCAGTGTCTAATCATATTTAAAATGCTATCTTCCACCGCCAAAGGATGTTCTTCTATATCTTGCAATTGATGATTCAAAATGGCTTGAGGATAAATAATAGAAAACGTTTTCGCTTTCTCTACTGAAAACCAAAAGAGTTTGCTGTTGACCAATGCAGTACCGGCATGCCCGGTGGAAACGAGTTCATTAAAAAAAGGCTCCCAAAGTTTTTTGGACTCTTGATAGTCAACTTCACTAGCAGGAAAAGCGATCAATGTTTGTAAGGTATCGTGTAATTCATCGCTGTTTCTTACGTCAGGCCAGGCTTGCTGTTGCACAGTTTTAATAGCCTCAGGATCCAGTTTCCCAAGATTTTGTAACAGATTTGCAGGTAATATTCGACGCATTTCTACGGCACGAGCCCGTCTTTCCTCTAATGGAGCATCATCTAAAAATGCATAGGGATTGGCATTTAAAATCTCGTGGGAAAAAACAGAAGGTGTCGGCGTATCTACCGCGATACATTCGATCTCTTTATTTTTTATCCCATTTAATACTTTAATTAATCCATCAAGATCCAGCGCTTCAGTTAAACAATCTTTCATTGCCTCATTGATTAATGGATGATCGGGCGGTTCTATATCCTGCCCATTAAGATTATCCTGACAAGCTGCTGCATCTGGAAAAACTGCAGCAAGCAGATCTTCGGAGCGCATACGCAGAATATTGGGTGGAATTTTTTTACCATTTCTAAAGCGCACTAAAGCCAGGGATCTTCCCGCGTCCCAACGCCACCGTGTTGCAAATAAAGGAGATTGTAAAACGGCCTGAATTAAAACATCTTTAATAGTATTAACATGTAAAAAATTAAATACATCCAATAAAGGGAAACTATGTTGTTCTGTTAACGCAATATTGATGCCATTATCTGTGGCGGAGGCTTGTAATTCAAAATTAAACGTTCGGCAAAAACACTTACGTAAAGCCAAGCCCCATGCTTTATTAATGCGCGCTCCAAATGGAGTATGAATGATTAACTGCATACCTCCGGATTCATCAAAAAATCGTTCTGCAATTACCGTTTTTTGGGTCGGTACGGCGCCTAAAATTGCTCTCCCTTGCAAAATGTAGTCAATTATTTGCCCTGCCCCTGCACTATCTACCTTACACTGTTCTTTTAACCAATCTTGAGCATCAAAGGTAAGCGGATTATTTTTTATAAACTCCGTATCTGTGGAGGAAAAATCCAGCGCCAACTTATCGCTGATTATTTGACGCAAGTCAGCAACAACTAATGAAAGTTCATTCGTTCTTGCAGGTGCTTCACCTCGCCAAAAAGGTACGCTCGGAGGAGAGCCATGGGCATCCTCCACAATAACTCGGCCAGTAGCACTTTCAATACGTCGAATATTCCAGGAAGTACTTCCCAGTAAAATAATATCGCCACGGTTACTTTCAACAGCAAAATCTTCGTCCAATGTTCCAACGACGGTGTTAGCGGGCTCTGCTATTACCGTGAATAAACCATTTTCAGGTATGGCACCACCGCTGGTTATGGCCGTGAAACGACTCCCGCGACGCGCTTTAACTATCCCGTTAATTCGATCGCGAAAAAGATAAGCGCCATAACGTCCGCGAGAACCAGAAATACCTTCTGAAAGCATTTCAATAAGGGTATTAAAAGTCTCCCTTAATAAATCTTTATAAGGAAAACTATTTTTTACTAAATTAAATAAATCATCTTCATGCCAATCATTGGTAGCACAACTTGCTACGATTTGTTGCGCCAAAATATCAAGAGGTTGCTGGGGAAGGATTAATTGATCCAAATCCCCGTTTTGAATTGCATAAACTAAAGCAGCACACTCTACTAACTCATCTCTGGTGGTAGCAAAAAGTCGCCCTTTTGAAATCGCACCGTGCCAATGACCAGCCCGACCGACTCTTTGCAGCATTACGGCAATTGAACGAGGAGAGCCCAATTGACAGACTAAATCCACAGTCCCGATATCAATTCCCAGCTCCAGAGAAGCAGTGGCTACTAATGCCTTTAGCTCACCATTTTTTAATTTTGTTTCAGCTTCTAATCTTAATTTTCTAGATAAACTGCCGTGATGCGCAACTACTTGATCCTGACCTAGACGCTCTGCAAGATGATGTGCTGTTCTTTCTGCTGTCCTGCGAGTATTAGCAAAAATCAAAGTGGAACGGTTTTGCTTGGCTAATTCAGCAATACGATCATATATTTCTTCCCATTGATTGTTGGAGGCAACTGCTCCTAATTCGCTGATGGGAACTTCCACCCCAAGCTCCAGATGCTTGGCATGACCAATATTGATAATTGCAGGTCGGGAACGATTAGTTCCAGTTAAAAAACTGGCAATGAGATCAATAGGCTTTTGAGTAGCGGATAAACCAATACGAATAGGAGATTGTAAGGTAATGTCCTCCAGACGCTCTAAAGATAAAGAGAGATGAGAGCCGCGTTTATCATTAGCCAGGGCATGAATTTCATCAACAATGATGGTTTTAATAGTGCGTAAAGTCTCTCGACTTTTTTCCGCTGTAAGTAATATATATAAAGATTCAGGGGTGGTTACCAGAATGTGAGGTGGCTTTTTTAACATTCCCAAACGTTCTTTAGCAGGAGTGTCCCCCGTTCGCACAGCAACATGGATTGGAGCCATTGATACATCTTGTACTTTGGCCAGCTCAACAATTGCATTAAGTGGTTCCATCAGATTTTTTTGCACATCATTACCCACTGCTTTTAATGGGGACACGTAAAGAACCTCTGTTTCATCATTAAGTGTACCAGCAATGGATTTTCTGACTAAATGATCAATACACGCTAAAAAAGCTGCAAAAGTTTTCCCAGAACCTGTTGGAGCTGAAATTAAGACACTCTCTCCCGCTAGTATATACGGCCAACCTGAGCGTTGGGGTGCGGTTGGTGAGCCGATGTTATTAATGAACCATTCACGTACTAGAGGATGTGCCCAATGAAGACTGTTATCTGTTTTCTCGGAACTTGTCATAATATTTATAAAGAAGAAAGAAGACTATTCAATTTCATTCTTAATTATACACCACCACGGATAGGTAAGAGGTAAATTGATCGTTTTAGCAGCTCCCTCTACCCTCACGGCCATTAAGGTAAGGATTTTATTTCGATTTGAACAAAAAATTCTTTATTAAGACCATTTTCGGGTTGGGAGCAACCAGGCTACTTTGCTTGATCTGGAAACTGACTGAGCCGTAGCCTCAAAATAAATTATCTATGCAATGTGTTATTTCGCTCACGATCAAGATGACTACAGGCTAAAATATGCTACTGGAAAAAAGTAGCATTTAATGTCACTCTTATACTAATACTCTAATTAATATAGACATTATTTATAATAATTTTTGCGTATGTTATTAAATTTCAAAGGACTGATAAATTAACATCATGAAAACAAATCATCTAAAAAGCTACGCCCTGGAACTGTTAAATTGTGCTGGAATACATTTAAACGGTGATAAACCATGGGATATCCAAATATATAATGAAGATTTTTATAGTCGTGTTTTAAAATATGGCTCATTAGGGCTTGGTGAAGCCTATATGGATAACTGGTGGGACTGCAAAAGTCTCGACCAATTTTTTGATCGAATAATTCAAGCAGACCTTGAAAGTAAAGTAAAAACAAATGCCGGAATGCTATTAAGATTTGCTTTGCTAAAACTCATTAATCATCAAACAAAAAAACGCTCTTTAATCGTAGGAAAAAAACATTATGATTTAGGCAATGATTTGTTTCAGGCCATGTTGGATAAACGCATGAATTATACCTGCGGCTATTGGAAACGTGCAACGAACCTGGATGATGCCCAACAGGACAAACTTGAATTAACCTGCCAAAAAATGATGTTAAAACCCGGCATGGAAGTATTAGATATTGGCTGTGGTTTTGGAGCATTAGCAAAATATGCAGCTGAAAAATATGGTGTCAGTGTAGTAGGTATCACCATTTCCAAAGAACAATGTGAATTTGCACAAAAAAATTGTGCTAACTTACCTATTAAAATTCTTTTTCAGGATTATCGAGACATACAAGGTCATTTTGATCGCATCGTTTCTCTGGGCATGTTCGAGCACGTCGGTCAAAAGAATTATCCTGCTTACATGCAGAAGGTTCATCATTGCTTAAAAGACGATGGGTTATTCTTATTGCATACTATTGGTAATAATATTACTAATCTTTCCGTTGACCCATGGGTTACTAAATATATTTTCCCCAATGGCAGTCTTCCTTCAATTATGCAAATAGGAAAAGCCACAGAAAAGTTATTCGTTATGGAAGATTGGCATAATTTTGGTGCTGATTACAATAAAACATTAATGGCATGGTACGCCAACTTTAATCAAAATTGGAACACATTAAAAAACCAATACGATGAACGTTTTTACCGTATGTGGAGTTATTATTTACTCTCGTGTGCCAGTACGTTTCGCTTACGTCAAACACAACTTTGGCAAATTGTATTTTCTAAACACGGGCTCAAAGAAGGTTATCAGGCCCCCAGACTTTAAATAATCCAAGTAAACCGAGAATAAAAGCAGCCCTTTCTCGAGACTACCCCACTGATTCATTTTTTGTACGCCGGTAGTCCTCAAGCACTTCGTCAATGATGTGCCAAGATTTAGCGGCCTCAAAATTCATGGTAGTCAACTCGGAAACGAGGCAGATCAAGGCCTTCCACAAAGTCCAGGCTCGACCACGAGCCCATGTACCTGCGTCAAGTAAAAGCATTGAACGAAAGACCTCTCGGCTTTTACCTTCAAACAGTGTCCAGGCGATGGCCAGATCACAAGCAGGATCCCCGACCGTCAGCTGTCCAAAATCAATGACCGAGCTTAATCGCCCCCCTTGTACTAATAAATTGCCAGCACTAAGGTCACCATGCACCCAAACGGGTGAACCATGCCAGGTAGTTGCCAGTGCTGTTTCCCAAACTTCAGTCGCCGTAGCAACATCAATTCGCTCTTTCAGAGTAACAATCGCTTGACGCGTTTCCGCATCATATGTCGTTAATGCTCCTCCTCGATAGAAGCTATGCGGCCCAGGCAGCGGACCTTTTGTCGCATCAATGCGTTGCAAAGCGAGGAGAAATTGCGCGAGATGTGCTGAAAAATCGCATAGATCGGCTATAGGCGCAGATGCAGCACTTTCGCCCTCAAGCCAGCGATAAACAGACCATTTCCATGGATAACCATCCGCCGCCTGCCCGAGCGCCAAAGGTACTGGAATCGAAAGAGGCAACAAGGGTGCAAGTCTGGGCAGCCATTTTTGCTCTTTTTCTACTTGCCCGGCATAGTCCTCACCACTGGGCATGCGCACCAGCATATGCTCTCCCAAGTGAAAGGTCCTGTTATCCCATCCGCTAACCGCAACGGGTCGAACTGGGAGATCTTGCCATTGGGGAAATTGTGCTGCCACCAAACGGCGCACGAGGGTATCATCGATTGTTACTGGTTCATTATCCATGAAATGCAATCTCAATTCAGATAAGAAAGATTAAATCCTCATTTTACAGAATGATACACAGCAAATACAAAGAACTCTTCATATTTAGTCAAAAAGAACTCCTCCCCCGGGTTACAGCTGCGGCTTTTCCAGGTTTATCTAAATTTCTCCAGATGAAAAAAACCTGTAATTAACTAATTTTTCGAAGAACGTCATCTCGAACGTAGTGAGAGATCTACTGATATAAGCACGTTGTCCACCTTTGGCAGATCCCTCACTACGTTCGAGATGACGAAACTCTTGAGAACCCTCTTAGGGTCTAATATAAAGAGGTGCTCCCAAGGAACACCTTCTTATAAGTATTGATCAACATCGCCTCTATTATAAAGAAGTAAATTAATTGGTAATAGCCCGAACACAACGAATAGAAATAGGCCCCGCTTTACTGTCTTCATCTTGGAAATTCACATTGGGGGTGGCAGAGAAGAACTGATCCCAGGCATTGGTTGGAATAATGTGTGTGCTTTCTGTTGAACTCCAATAAGGGCCTGAAAGAGCACCAATATTACCATTTTCAACCAAATTGGACTGCATGTTCTGCAGCGTTGGCGAAACCCGCGTGCCACAACCCGTGCCCTGGTTGGCTCTGTCATATCCCATTTCACAAATGGCGGGTAAATACCAATCAGTAAATCCACCATCAGTCAGCTGTCTGCAAAGCCCGGCTCCATAAAAGGATAAGTTGACTGCTGGATTAGTTGTTGGTGGAGAATAATAACTCACGATGACATTAGTATTACAAGCACCATCACTATTACCCGTACAGGCATCAGGAGGGTTAACCGAGTTTTCATAGACTCCTGGTACGACATCAAAAACAGGGTTGTTCGTGTTATCAGCACTCCAATACACACCATTAATTGAGAAAGTGGCTTGGTCAACAAGCGCGGCTATTTTTCCCCCAACACTCCCAGTATTAGGTGTAGCATCGTTTAAAGAAAAAACATATCCCGATTGATACACACTACCATAGGTCAAAATATTCAGGGTAGGCATTAGTGTATTGGTATTAGCTCCCGCGATAGTCAAGGTAATCGGTGTTGGATTTTGATCGCCAGGCGTAGCGCTCGGTGTTGCACCGGGAGTAATGGTTAATACACAGGTACCTGCTGGTGCAATCGTTCCGCAACTGGCAGGAGTGATGGTAGTTCCTGCAGGCAAGGCAGGTGATGGAGTATAAGTCACGCCGGTTGCAGTAACTGTACCATTATTGGTAATGGTAATAATCCTTGGTATACCATCTATCTGAAGCGCCAGAGTACTGACACTGGCAACAAGATTAGCCACCGCACCCTCAGTAAGCTGGATATTCAAACTATTGATAGAACTTGGTTGATAACATTCTGCTCGATAGCCCTGTTGGCAAACTTCAGGCCCCCCAATTACATTTCCTTGTAACACACTTCCATTTATCTGCAAGGTTAAAACGCAAGACTCCTGATAACCCAAAACAAATACGCTGGCACAATTATTAAAAGGTACCAGGGCAATATTGGAAATCTGCTCAATCCCACGAATAGGAGTCATCTTTAACGTGTGTTTTCTTTTTGATTGATTTGTTATTCTGTATTGAACAATGGCCGTTCCACCCACTGGAACGGATAGAGAGGTTAACGTCAGTGGCTCAAAAGTCCAGACGGGTTTCGCTGCTTGGGTGGACGTCAATAGCAAAAACGTGAACGCACCAATCAATAGTTTATTAAACCAAATGAGCTTCATTATTATGTCCTTATAGTAAGAGAGATATTTTCAGGCGCATGAAGTAAAAATTAATTTTTACTCCTTGTATTCCGGTAAAGCTTAAATTAAAGCCGATGCTAAATAGGCTGTAGAAAGGATACTGCCTGCATCGTCATTAACCTAAACATTCTATCTGGTTGATTTTTTTTTGGAAAGAAATTAACTAACAATTCTATTGATTGAACCCCTCATTAATTGCATGCAATAAAGATTGGGGATGAGGAAAAGGTAAGTCCTGTTGTAAGCTCCAAAACGATACTCCGCCGAGCTTAATGATTTTTTGTGACCCTTTGCTCATTGGATTATTGCCTTTAACATAGGCGACTTTATCTAATACGGATTGAGGCCCCTCACAACTCATAAAACGGCTTATTTCAGTATGCTCGATTGGGATCAAACCATAAAAAGAAACAGCATGAAAAGCGGAGTTACCAGGATTAAGAGTATAAGTGTATAGTTTATCGCCATAAGCAGTATAAGCGTCCATATAACTTACTTGACTGCTGATGTTCGGATCCAATACTGGCACATGCAATCCAGGAGCATCAGCCTGCGCCACAATTGTGTTGTTATTGATAAAATAAGAATGACAATAAAAGGGGATTCCCAAAATAATTTTATTCGCTGCTAATCCCTGCTTATAGTAATGTTGAACCGCTTTATTCCCCGATGTATTAGGATAAGGATAGCCTTCCTCATTGATTCGATGTGGCTCATAGAGAGCTGCTGCATGTTCGGTTCTTGGACCAAAAGTTCCGTAATTGTCATACGCCATCACCGTCGTCCAATTCACATAAGCCTGCCATAACGATGCATCAGGGTATTGAGTCCAATAAGCTTTTGTTCCAGGTACCGCATTGGTTACGCAATAACCACTTTTTCCAATTTGCTCATGAAGTAGTTTAAGTAAGGCCGCCACTCCGGATATCTCCTGCTCGCTGGCCAATAGTTCATTTTCCCAGTCAACATCTATACCATCAAGACGGTATTGAGCCAATAACTCTTGTACTGATTTTACAAAAATGGTGCGTTGATACTCATTTTCCAAAAAAGGCTTGAATCCTTCGCGCTCGCCCCAACCACCCACAGCAATCATAATCGGTAAATCCGGTTTAATTTGGCGTAGTAATTGAATATTTTCAATGTCCTGCGCCGTGGGCGCAAGGATTGTATGGCCATTAGTATCTTTTGCCAAACGAATAAATGAGTAATTGATCACACTGACATGAGACAATTGTTCCGCTAATTTTACCTGATCGCCATTTTTTAATTTCCAGGAAGAGTCGGCTCCTAAATAACCAATAACCATAGGGTAATTGCTTTGTCCATTAGCACAGAAAGGTTTTCCCCTCGCATTGCCCGTACTGACAATGCTTAAGAGGACTAAACCCAAGAACAAATTAATGAATAGCGTCTTCATATTTTCTTTCGCACACTTTGCTAATTACAATGTTTTTTATAGGTAGCCACTAAACTGTTGGGATTGGACACAGGCAAATCCGTGTCCGCACTCCACATGATGGCTCCTTGCAATTGTTTTGCTTTCACAAACTCACATAAAGACCTGATCACTTCTGGTGATTGATAACCAATAAATTGTTGTGTGGCAGGATTATAAAGATATGCTCCAGAAACAACGGGTTGGTTATCGTCACCGATGGTATTGATGGAGTAAGTCTTATAATTCAGCTCGTTGATTACTTTATCAACCGAATTATAGGGTAATAAACCATCTTGCTTGGTATAGGCTGGTGAAAAATGACTGGCACCTGTCCATGATTGCTCAAATCCTGGATAATTGACATCGTCACCAGGAGTAACACCTGAAAAACCTCGACCGTACGCTGCAATACCAACTTGCAATTTAGCTGCGGGCATACCGTAAGATAGTACTTGGGCAGTGATTGAATCGGTTGCATAATTAATTGCAAATTCATCTTTATGATTGGTATCAGGCTGCTTTAAATAAGCGTGTACTGCCGTATAAGGATCGCTGCTTTTGCTCCATGGACCATGAAGATCATAAGTCATCAAATTTACACTGTCGACAAAAGGAGCTATTTCTTTAAACCACCCGCCCTCAACAGACTGATTGATTTGCTCCAAATATTCTTTGTTAACGGTAATTGTTACAGAAATATATGCATCTTTGCCTAATGTTTGCCTACTCGCTTTTACCAGGTCGAATAAGTGCCTATAGTCTGCACTTGTTTTTTCATCAGGAGGCAATTGTCCTCCTGTTTGCAAATCGATGGGAGGTTCAAAATCATAATCAACTCCCCGTAAATTTTTAAAATGGTCCATCCATGACTTAAATTGAGTTAAGAATTTATTTTGATTGGCAAAAATAGCCTCGAAGGTAGAAGTACTGACTGCTTTATTTTCAACAGTATTTGCACCACCGATAGCAATAATCCGTTTCGCAGTGTATTTATTGGAGTTAATAAAAGCGCCAAAACTATTCAGCTGGCCCACGCCCCTTTGATCGGTATAAACAAATAATTCTTTGCTGCCAGTATTCCCATTGGTTTGTATGGCCGCACAAGCCCCATTATTAGCACCGCAAAAGGTTAAAAAATCTTTTGTTTCTGGTGGGAGTGGTGATATCCATGATCCCTCTAAAGGCAACTCACCCCATAAATCATCAAAGTGCATGAGACCATTCCACGAACCTGGAACTTGATATTGTGCCTGATTCGGATCCTGGCTATTCCATACTTGTAAAAACCCCCAGGCAATAACATCTGCCTTATTAAATTGAGCAACCATTTCAGGATTGTTCACGTAAGCTAATTTTCCATATGGCTGACCATTTTTATAAGCGCCATCGTATTCATAAGGATTTTCACCATACATGGACCAACTTGTAGTATACAAAGTCAATGAGGCCTGAGCGGCTAAAGGTACTAATGAGGCAGCAATAATCGGTAACACTATTTTTTTTAAAGTCTTCACTTTGTTTCTCCAATAGAAGCAATGATGAAATTTTAACTTCTTTGATAATTACTAAACCACTGTCATTTTTAACAGGGGTAATACGTTAAGATTTTTTGCGGTTCATAGCGTTAATAATTGATAATCTAAGGCCTTGGCTAAAGA
This sequence comes from Legionella maioricensis, assembly GCF_023618015.1. Classification (GTDB taxonomy): domain Bacteria; phylum Pseudomonadota; class Gammaproteobacteria; order Legionellales; family Legionellaceae; genus Legionella; species Legionella maioricensis. The sequence goes on along the minus strand of NZ_JAJKBJ010000005.1, from coordinate 59,288 downwards.
CTGATATTTATTTTTCATGCCTAACTTTTTATTGATTTTTTGAATATGAAAATTAATGGTTCGTTCACTGACTTCAAGTTGCTGCGCCATTTGTTTTACCGAATAATGCTTAGCTATTAAAAGCAAACATTGGATTTCGCGCTGGGTTATGCCAAAAAGTTCTTTTTCTCCTACCTCATCCAACAGGTGCGACTGAATGTAGTGATAATAACAATGAGAAGCAGCAAAAAACTCATATTGAGCTTGAGCCAGCTGTACATCACATGATTCATTTTTCATTTGAACCAGCAATAAAATAGCAAAATTATTATGTGGCCCATGAATAGGAATGGATAAACCTGCTTCAGCACCAAATGCGATAGAGTCCTCGCGCATCTTTCGTTCTGTGTCACTGGTTGCCTGGGCAAGTTGTTGTTGTAAATTCCAATAGATCGGTAAACTATTGTTATAAACAAAGCTCAGTGTGCTATCAATATCGTTATACTGCTCTTCCAAATAATGTTGATGCCAAGTTCGGAAATTAGAAGAACACATGTCATATTTTAATTTATTGGCAGAATTAGGATGATAGGCGTAATAAGTAAATGAAAAAGTAGTAATTCCTCTCTTATTCAAATAAGAAGTTAGGGCTTGATCACAATCTGCTATCTTACTTGCTTGCACCAACGCATTTTCTAATTGTTCAAGATAATTAATCATGCTTATCTACCATCCAGTAAGTCAGGACAATCAACAACAGATTAGCAATAAAAATATAAGCAAAAAAAACTGTGTAACCGGTGTATTGTTCTACCAAACCGCTTAACGCGCCAAAAAACACGTAACTCAAAGCCATAATAGCCGTACAAATTGTGTACATTGACATGGGGTAGTCACTTTTATTGGCAATAGAAAGCAAATAGCTCATGTAAGCACCGTTAACCAGACCCGCGACAAATTGACTGAATATTATTGTGGCATAAAGTAAGTAGGCCTTATTTTCATACCCAAGAAGCATCAAATAAAATAAGTGCCCCAAACAGCCTAAAAGAGTTAATTTTTTTATACACCCTTCGATGGAGAAATGAGTAAGCAAATAAGCAGAAATGGATACTCCAAACATCATCGATAAACTGCCCGCAATGCCGTATATTTCACCTACCTTTGAGAGAGGCAAACCTACCCCTGTTTCATCTAATAAAAACACAGGAATAATTTTTTGCATTTGCGCTTCGGAAAAATTATACAAAAAAATAAAAATTAACGCAGGGTATATAGAATGGTTACCTAACAACTTCTTGAAAATTAAAAAATAATTTTCTTTAACAGATACTGCTTTTTTCTCAATCTCAGGTAGTTTAATGAAGTGATAAAGGGTCAATAAAGATCCCATCAGGAATAAACTGAGAAAAAAAGCTTGCCATACATTTATTTCATAATAAATAGCGAGTTGTGCCATTAATGCCAGCAGCCCCCCTTTAATAACCAAGCGCCCTAATTGGTAGAAAACGGTGCGTAACCCCACATAACGCTTCTGACTTTGGCTATCCAAATTGAGCAAATAAACCCCATCTGAAACAATATCATGAAGGGATGAAATCAAAGCTAAACCAGCAAATCCCAGAATGCTGATCATCAGGAAATAATGATGATTGACGCTAATAGCCAATAAAAGAAATAAAATTGATACTAATAATTGAGTCAAGACCGTCAGCCTTTTTTTGGTGGACCAAGATTCCAATAGAGGCGCAAAAACGGGCTTAATAGCCCAGGGAAGCGTTAAAAGACTGGTTAGAAAAATTGATTGGGCATTTTTCAGACCATACTGCTGATACATGAGTGTGCCAATTAAGGTCACAACGGCAAAAGGCATACTTTGAAAAAAATATAAACTGGCTACCCATTGATATGCTTTTTGAGGTTGAGCTGTAGACACACCTTTCCCGTGATATGGTCATTAATCGACATATTGTACATCAAAAGAACAAAACAGGGAATGCTTAGTCAAATGTCACTGAGAGTGATGGGCCGTGTAGGGATCGAACCTACGACCAAGAGATTAAGAGTCTCCTGCTCTACCAGCTGAGCTAACGGCCCCCTAATGAGGGATAAGAACAATAAAGTCTTATTATAATATACATTTTTCGACTCTGGTAGATATAAATTTAGAGATTGTTGTTCATTGAACTTTCTGTGGAGCTTTGTATCTCGTCATCTCGAGTACCTTACGTTCATCTCGAGCACCTTACGTTCATCCCGAACGCCTTACGTTCATCCCGAACGCCTTACGTTCATCCCGAACGCCTTACGTTCATCCCGAACGCCTTACGTCATCCCGAACGCCTTACGTCATCCCGAACGCCTTACGTCATCCCGAACGAAGTGAGGGATCTCCAAATGATGACCCGGTGCTCATTCCAGGAGATCTCTCGCTATGCTCGAGATGACGTAAGGTGCTCGAGATGACGTAAGGTGCTCTAGATGAACGTAAGGTACTCGAAATGACGTAAAGAGGGACTCAAGAATTAGGGATTGAGAATGGATTGAAGTCATGTATTCATTTTACGGACTGACGATATTAGAAATAATAAAACCTTTTGCCAATCATTTGCACAAATTGAAAAATAAAATCTATACTTAGGGAGGAAAAACAATAAAATCTAAGGAGCATGTCATGAATAAAGATTCTATGTGGTTTTCAAGAGTATTACGTACTCTTGGCATAATAGGTCTATTATTTTTTGCGGTAAGTTTTACATCAACTGCCAATGCAGCTCAAGGCTGTGGCTACGGTTACCACTATACTTATCATGGATGTATATTAAATCATCCTGGTGCAGGAGCCACTGCAGTCCCCAATCATCCACATTGCTGGCGTAATATGTGGGGTCAATTACGTTGCTACAGATAATCATTTAGAAGCTACCGGATCAGACCTGATGTTTTTCAAAGGCCTGATCCGTCGACTACTGTCCTATTCGCCCGAACAAAATTCTAAGCAGATGCCATTGAGCCAATAGTTATCACAGGAAGTGTTAAAGGCAATTTATGAGTTGTTTTTGCATTAATGGGTTGGGTAAATAATCCGCATCGACCTGTTGTCCCATGAATACTGGCTAAAGTTATTATTGATGATAAAGCCTTATTAATATCCCCAATTGCCCGCATCCAACCATGATGTTCTAATAATACCGCTGGAACAGTCTCAATTGCATTAAGACAATTTTTCTTAAATTCAGCTGTATTTTTTTCTTTAGGTTTACCTGAATTTAAGAAAATATACTGTGCTGTTGCCAATGTATTGTAGAAATTACGTCCTTTTTCAGCAATTTTCTGATAATTTTTATTGTTTTCTGCCTTACCCTCTAAAATTTCAACCAGTTTGCGTACACTCTCTAAGTAAGTTGCAAATTTGATATACTGAATGGTTTTGAAGGCTTCATTTTTGGAAGTGATAGCATTTTCAGTCATACCTGCTTCCAGCTGAATCGCTCTTTTTTTATTATTAAGCGCATCCGTTATTTCAGGATGTTGCCCAAAATACCCCAAGGTAAGCTGTGCTTCACTCAAATCTTTTCCTTTCACTATATCTTCAAGCTGACGCATTAAAAAGGTACGTGTTAATACTACCGATTTAGTAGTAACCACATTAGAAAATGAAAATGGAAAATCATTAATTTGCTTTACATAACTCTGCACTGCACTTTCAGCACGTTCCAGACTAAGCTTTTGTTGAGACGCAGCCCCCTTGATCAACTCTATTTTATTCGTCATAGCAAGGATTATTTGAGGATGCAGATCTTTAAGACCCAGGATTTGAAGTGCCTGATTCAATAAAGGATTAACCTTAGTGAGCTCATTAAGTTTAGCTATCAGAGAAGTACAATGTAATTCAATGGCTTTACTGGTAATAATTTTCTCAAATGAAAATGGAAACAAATTAATTTGCTCCACAATATTCATAATTACTTTTTCAGCTTTTTTTTGCTTTATTTGTTGAGCAGCAATTTCTTGTATTATTCGTTTTTTATCTGCCAGCACGTCACTGATTTCAGGATGTAGAGATATAAAGCCCAAGACTTTTGTAGCTTCTCTCAAATCAGGATTTCTTCTTACTTTATTTTCGAGTGTGAGTATTAAGTTGGCACACCTGAGTTCAATACTTTGAGAACCTAAAGAGTAATCAAATACTACCGGGAAATTTTTGATTTTTTCGACATAAGTACTAACTACCCTTTTAGCCTTTTGGATTAATAAAGATTGAGGGTCCGGATTATCAACAGGCTTTGATTGCGCAACACGTGTCAAAGATATAAACCACCATTTAAATTCGCTGGACTTTTCCAATGCAACATCTGTAGTAAGTTGGGTCATCGAGACGTTAAAAAGCAATTTGATTTTTTTAATAGCCAACGGTAATAACGCCTGTGCTAATTCAAGGTTAAGTTGGTTTAATGCATGCAAACCAGCAAACAATTCTCGAGGATTTTCACAGGGACAATTAAAGAGAATTTCATTCAAGAATACCTCATTTACCAGAGAAGCATCGCTGGATTGAATGTGCGCAATCATGGCTAAAGAGAAGTTTTTTGCGCTAATAAATTTAGCCACTGCATATGCTAAGAGAAATCTGGGAGTATACTTTTTCTCTATCCATGCATTTGAGAAAATATTTGCTATAAAAAAATCTTGTAAACCAGCATGTTGAGCCAATTTGTTTCTTTTATGGTTATCAAAGTAATAGTTGATTATTCCTGATTCAATTTTTTGTTTGGCATTCTCCACACTGCACTTCAGCTTTTTTGAGCGCTGATAAATCGCAGCATCCACTATCAGGTTAAAAAATGATAGTTTATTGAAAAGATGGCTTGCGGGTGAGCTTTTTTGTTTTTTTGCTTCAATAGCCATGTCCACTAGGACTTTTACTGTTTGATCTTGAAGAGTTTCCGACTGAAGGATAATTTTAATTAAATCTTTTTGAGGTACTTTTGTTATAAGCAATTTAATGAACCTTTCCATATCGCCACCGCTTTCAACCACGGACTGAATCAATTTTACTCGTCCATCGACTAATAAGACATTATATAGTGACATCAAATAAGGCATTTGTTGATGCAAGCTGATGCAAGACAATATCGGTTTGGAATCCCTTAACAAATTCATTGTTTGTATTTCAAGGAGCATATTCACCAGTTCCGGATGCTCGAAAATATATTTTCCCCGCTCCACAGGATTTTTTAATAGAATCCTGGTCAGTTCATACTCCTGTTGATTGGTACTAAAAATACAAAAGCGACAATCTCTTTTTTTCAGTTCTTTTAAAAAATATCGCTCTCGTTTTTGGTTATCCCAAGGATTTACTAAAATTACCTCATAATCACCGTGGGGTTTAGGAACAACACTATCAATTCTTAAGCTGTGACGCTCATGAATTTTTCCCATTACATCCGCTTCCCCATACGCCATACTCATATAAACGGGTTCTTGGGGCTTCATTAATTTTAATTTGAGGATTTCATCAAAGTCTTCCCCGTCATAAGCCTGGATGCCTATTAACTTGCCAACAAAAACAGTAGATGTTTCGCTATGCCTTAATTTTATGCTATGGGCTTTAATACTAGCCATTTCATCAAGATGATCCCACTCCTCAACATAATAGTAAGAGCTGATTCGTTCTAAAATTTTGACTGCAAGGGAATTGGTTTGGACGCTTTTTTCTGAATCATCAATTTCTTTTAATACTTTTTCACTTAAAATAAAAACATCTTCATTAGTTAACGTGTCTTGAAAATAGGTATATTTGCCCTTCATTTTTTCAGGTTTTAAATAAGCACTCTGGTCTGTGCGTTTGATTCTAAGCGTAACCCCATCTTTAGTACGAACAAATTTTGACTTTAACAACTGAAGGTATTCCGCACCACCATTAAAAATACAATCTAGAGAGGCTAAAAGGTAACAATCATCCACCTCCCCTTGTTTTAAAATAAGCGGCTCATCAGCATTAGGAAATAAAGGGGTCACATTGAACTCCATGAAATCAACAAAAAGATCAATTAAAAAACAACTTAAGACCTATACGTATACAGTAAGTTTTATATTACTTCAATAAATTCCATGAAGAGAATATTTCACTGTTCATGCGGGCCTTGGCATGCTGGTGGGAACGATTATTCGGTCCAAAAATTCAGGTTTTATGACAATAGTTGGTTTTGCTATGGTACCACGGCTTTTATTCTTATAATGCCCGACTTTTAGTACAGTAGGATTTAATAGTCTCAGGTTAGAAATTGCTATCTAAACGCAATATCTAAAACATAAACAACTTTTATAATGTGGTTTACTTCCCAGCCATTTGCGTTAATTTTTTGCAAATCACAGTATATTTTACTAGTCTTATAAGATAATCAATTTCATATAGGAAATTGGGCAAACTGAACTGCTAAGTGAATTGGATGTTAATCAACTGGTATTTCTCATTATTAAGTAATGGAATATTAAGGAGAATATTATGAATGCAATAGATTTTCTTATTAAAGAACATAATCATGTAAGACAGGCATTAGCTGAGATTGATAATCCCTCTCATCAAGAAGAAACCAAAAGAAAAATGTTTCAAACTTTATGCCAGGACCTCATAAGACATGAAACCATGGAGCACCAAGTTTGGTACCCTCATTTTAAAAACGCTCAACGATTAAATCCCACCGTAAAGCACTTATTATCTGAAGAAAAAATTGCTGAAAAAATTATCAAGCAATTTGACCACATTCATGCACAACAAGAATGGGAACAAAAATTTTCTAAGTTAAAACATGACGTAGAACACCATGCTACGGAAGAAGAGCAAAAACTTTTTCCTGAAGTTAAAAAACTTTTAACTGAAGATGATTTGGAAAAAATTGGTCTGGACATGTTCCATTTTAAACAAGATTATCAGTCCCATTAAAAATCATTATCCTACACCCTGGGAGAGTATAAAGGGGCAAACGTAGCCTGGTTGCATGTAGACAGGATCTGTTCGAAACCGGAAATTGGCAGACCCCGGTTGCAAGCAACCAGGCTACGAGCACTTAACTTAAGACCAACCTCCATTCGGCTACATGGCATCTCAAAGAGAAATGCCACAGCCGTTGAGTCGCGAGCACTTGTTATTGATTACAGAAGTTTGTTTCAAAACTCAGAGAGAATAAAGTCTCTCTGAGCTTCAAATAATTAATGACCGGTGCTTGTATCTATGCCCGTACCAGTGCCTGTACCGCTATTAGTACCCGTACCTGCTCCAGTATTAGTTTCAGGATCCGTACTTATGCCTTTGTCTTTATTATTAGTACCGGTATCTGTGCCAGGATTAATACCCGCACCAACACCTGAGCCAGTATTAGTACCAGGGTCAGTACTTACACCCGTATCTGTGCCTGTGTTGTTAGTATTTCCAGTACTTGTCCCAGTACTAGTGCTTCCGTTAGAACTTGAGCCAGAATCAGTACTTCCACTCAAAGCATTTGCTGAGGAAAAAGCAAAAATTGTTAATAATGCAATTATTATTTTTTTCATCATTTTCTCCTTGAAGAGTACAAAACTATATTTAAAAATTATCAGATATTAAGACCCGAATTACAGCTGTGTGATATAGAAACACCCCAGAAATCGTGTAGTTTTAGCTCTGTTTCGACCTTAAGGTAATACTCATCTGATTTATCTCCTTATTTGATGATTATTCTATAGGGATAGGACAATAAAAAAGTTTATTCAACTCCCCTACTCTTTTTTTTCACTAACTTATTGAACATAATAAAAATATTTTTTCGACAGCCCTTAGCTTGTTTTACTTTTTTTAACAGGTTTTGATACCTTTTTATTTTTTAGGCTATTTTTTAATAAAGACATAAAATCAATCACGTCATCATTTTTCTGTCGTCGACTGGCTGTTTTTTTAGTTTGAGTCTTAGTATTAGACTTATATTTACTTTCAATCCAATTCATTAATGCCTCACGATATTCATCATGATATTGTTCAGGCTTCCATGGATGACTCATTGCCTTAATCAAATCTTCAGCCATTTCAATTTCGCGATCGACAATTTTATAACTTTTTAAACTTTCAGTTGGTAGATCAAGCTCTTTTTCCGAGCGAATCTCTTGCTGAAAACGAATCAAATTAATAATTAACGCATGATTATGAGGAAGAATTAGACTTAAATATTCTTTGGTCCTAATAATGACCTTAGCCACTCCGACTTTTTTAGTTTTTTTTAAAGCTTCTCTCAATAAAACATAGGCTTTCTTATTTTTACTGTCAGGAACCAAATAATAAGGTTTATCAAAATAGAGCGGATCGATGTCTTTAAAATCTACGAATTCCTCAATATCAATCGTTTTAAATGCATCAGGACTGGCTTTTTTAAAGTCCTCTTCAGTCAATACCACATAATTATCATTATCAAATTCATATCCTTTAACAATTTCACTCCAGGGAACCTCTTTTCCAGTCTCGCTATTAATACGCTGATAACGAATTCTTGATTTATCTTTAGAATCCAGCAAATGAAAATGTAATTCATTTTTTTGTTCAACGGACACAATGGTTACCGGAATAGCGACTAGTCCAAAGGAAATGAATCCTTTCCATAATGGTCTTGGCATGATTTGCCCTCTAAAGTGACACCCTATGATTAAGTATAGAACTTACTCACTACTTTAGATTTATTCCAGGTCATCTAAAGGTAAGGACTGCTTCATTTTCAAAAAATTCTGCCAGGGATCTATTTTTTGAGTATCGAGACGGGCAAATATATTTTTCAGAAAAAAATCGGTATCGCTTTTGTCATGACTCAATTCATCCCACTCAATGGGAATAGAAAGGGGAGCATGCGGTCGTGCTCTGGTAGAATAGACAGCGATTGCGGTGGCGCTCCGTTGATTTCGTAAATAATCAATAAATATTTTTCCTGTTCGTTTGGATTTGCTCATTTTACCGATGTATTCTTTCGGTTTTAATTGCTCCATAAAACGCACAAAGACATGAGTAAAATTTTTTATCGCATCCCAATCGTATTTTGGTTTAATCGGAATTACTACATGTAATCCTTTACCCCCTGTGGTTTTAACAAAACTGGTTAATTTATATTGTTCCAAATTCCGTTTGACATCGAAGGCAGCCGCTACTACTTTTTTCCATTCCACATCAGGGGCTGGATCTAAATCTATCGTTATCCAATCAGGATACTCAAGGGTTTTAATCTGACTACCCCAAGGATGAATTTCTAATACCCCCATTTGCACCAGGCTCAAAAGTCCTTTTTTATCATCTAAATAAATGTATTTTTCGCGTTTTTTTTTACTTTCAATAGTAATAGCTTTCAGTTCTGCAGGAGTACCCTCATTATAATGACGCTGATAAAAACAGTGCTGATAATCTTCGGGACAACGAAGTAACGTTAAAGGACGATTTTTTAAATACGGTAACATTAAATGACTAACAAACTCATAGTAATGAAGCAAATCTTCCTTAGCGATGTGATCCTCAGGATATATGATTTTATCAGGATGACTTATTTTAAAGGACGACGATTTTTTCTTTATTTCAGGTTTTGATTGAGACTTCAAGAGCTTCTCCGGTTTCTCCAATGATTGTGCTAATTCTTTTTTAACCGATTTTGCTTTTTTATCAAGACGCAATCCTTGAAAGCTTGGATGACGCAAATATCCTTCTGCTGTCCATTCAGTAAATTCAACTTCGGCTACAAGGGTTGGTTTTACCCAAGTGGCGCCGCGTGATTCAGGGGGTAGTGTATTAAACGGATTGTCAGGTTGGACGTACTTTTGTAACAGAGTACCGACCTCTTGTAAGGATGAATCACTAAAACCAGTTCCTACCTTTCCTGAATAGACTAACTCGCCCTTGTTATTATAAAAGCCAAGGAATAAAGAACCAAAATAATGACGCCCGCCCTTAGGCGGCGTATAGCCACCAATAACAAACTCCTGTCGTTCGATGCATTTTATTTTTAACCAGCCTTTACTGCGTTTAGTGATGTAAGGGGCATTGGCTTCTTTGGAAATAATTCCTTCCAACGACATATGGCAGGCTTGTTTAAAGACCCTCGGGCCTTGAGCTTGAATGTAATCGCTATAATGAAGAGAGGAGGATTGTTTTTTCAATAAGGTATGTAACCACTCTTTTCTTTTAATTAAAGGCAGAGGCATTAAATCGTATTGGTCGTAATAGAGAAGATCAAAAATATAATAAATATAAGGGGCTTCACGATCCTCTTTAATGGAGTTTTGCAGTAACTGAAAATCCGACTTCCCCTCTTTATTTAATAGCACTATTTCGCCATCGAAAACCGCTTTTTTTAATTTAAGTGCTTTAATATCCTCAACAACACCCGGAAAATAGTGCGTCCATTCTTTATTATTACGTGACTTCAGAATAATACGGTCTCCATCAATAAAAGCGAGAATCCGATAGCCATCAAATTTCACTTCATGCAACCAATCATCTCCAGTTGGTGCTTTACTTGCCAAAGTAGCTAATTGAGGAGAAATGAATTCAGGGAAAGGGCTGGTCTTTAAATGTTCCATTCCTTTCAGCTTAGGGGTTTTAAATTGAGGGGGAGAGTCACTGGAGGTTATTTTTTTTGATCCTTGTTTCATCCACACTTTATTATAATGTTCGCTAATTTCATCAATAGATTGGTTGGTAAGTACGCTATTAGGCTGTTCTTCGGTGATATCATAATCACTTAATGGCTGACATTGCTCATCCTGATGTTTAATTAAAAACCAATGCTGTTCGTCTTTAAATCGAATCAAATCCCAGCGTCCCTTTAACTTTTCAGCATCTAATTCAAAACGAAGATGGCCTTTTTGGTATGCTTCAAGAGGATGGTCATCTAATGGCTTCCAGACTCCTTTATCCCAAAGCATGACCGTACCGCCGCCATATTCACCCTTTGGTATAATGCCCTCAAAAAATCCATATTCCACCGGATGATCCTCCACATGCATCGCCAACCTTTTAACGCTGGGATCCAGACACGGACCTTTAGGTATTGCCCAACTTTTTAAAACACCATCTAATTCAATACGAAAATCATAGTGTAAATGACGCGCTGCATGTTTTTGAATGATAAATAAATGATGATATTGATGAGAGATTTTGCCTTTCGGCTCCGATGTTTTTTTAAAATCTCTTTTTTGATGGTATTTTTTTAATGTCATAATTTTATCCAATACGTCCTGTATAGATAAGGTCATCATGCTACTACTATTGATTATAGTAAAATTAACCAGGCAAGGTACTCGCAAGGATTACGACAGTCATGGTGGGGGTTGCACTTAGCAAAATGAATGCACTATGCTCCTATGAACTCGGTCCTTTACTGATAAGCAAAACCTCTTATCAAAAACATTTCTATCTTCTATAGCATCAAGCAATTCGCCCTCCTTTTTTGTACAAAAAAAGATCTATACTATGCTTAAAAGGTAATCATATGAATTAAAAAATGATATTTTTTGTCTGAACATGATTGTGAGGGTCTAAATTATGAGGAGTAAAGGTAGCCAAGTAAGTGCAAGTCTATGTCGACGTGTAATTTTAAATCAGGTTGCAAGTAGTGGTGAATTAATAGGCCTTTTTAGCCAGCCCAAAGTTGCATCATTGGATGAGGAGAATATATCCGTTATAAAGAAAAAGATAGATTATGAGCAAATGCTTAACGACTTACCAAATGAGAAGGGCATTGTTTATCGTGGGATGGCAGGCTTCGAGGAGGCATCAAGTCTTGCAACAGAGGGAAAATTTGGTGCTGGTAAATATTCAAGAAGACCTTTTACACTAAATCTTGCCCAATTTGTGGATAAGCCTAACAGTTCCGCGTTTCTTTCAACTTCCCCTCACGGCCATACAGTGAAACAATACATGATGGGGTTTCAGCTTATTATTGCGAAGGGAGCGATTGCATCGATGTGTTACCCCGCGGTAATTATTCGTCCACAAACAGCAATGCTCGTCGATCCCCACCTGTTTAAAATTTATCAAGATACTCTCGATGATGCAGTAGGACTTGGGAACCGTACAGGCTCAGAGAATATTTTTACTCTCACTCAAGGAAATAATGAAATAACAGCAGTCTTAGGAGCAACTGAAGAAGATGACTGGCGCCCTATAGTGGATACTGATCTTCACAGTATAGTACTTGTGCAGGGCGCTGGACGTATTTTGAGTGGCTTTACGAAAGCTGAAACAGTAAATACTACAACGATTGTGAATCCATTTTATCGTAAAAGGATAATGTCGATAGAACTTTTATCAATTGTATCTGGTAAAGGGGGGATGGCTGGCGAAATCCTTAAAACAGTCAATGAACGAGCCCAAGAATTGGGATTAGTCGAGGAGACTGATAGAGGTTTAACATTAGCCGATGTTACTAAGTTAATGGAGTCTCCTAAATATCAAGAGCTTACAAAAAAATATACGACAACTGGCGAAACAATGATATTGCAAAGTGTTCCGAAGAATATTCCTGTTGGCTCTGAGGAACTCGTTGAATATGTCGCTTTTCTCATTGAATCAAATCCCTTAAAAGAACTAATTACATCCAACGATTTCGATAGCTCGCTGCATGTATAAAATTTTAAGTATTTGAACAAAAATACCGTTCTTAGCTGCCAATATGTTGGCAGCTAAGAAAACTTTATCTGTTGACTACGTCTCAAGTGATTTAAGCCCAAGCATGTGTGCTTTTTTACTCATAACATAAATCAAATATTCATTTGATAAACGAGCTTCTGGCATCACTTGCTGAATCCATTTATTTATTGAACTCACGCGAGGAAACCAGGAAATATCACCATAAGCAGCATTACCACTACCGTCTGAGTTAACGCCAGCAATAGCCCAACCGTTATCGGTTTTAATCCACGCAGGACCACCGCTGTCTCCAGAACCAAGAATTCCCGCAAGGGGGGAAACAGGTTTAGTAATACCCTCCTCATTAAGAGGATTGGGCAGCGAACCATCTTCTTTAGGTAGCCAAATTCCCAGGTAATTACCCACATCCCCTGCTTTACGTCATCCAGAGGAGTTTACGACGAAGGATCTCCTGAGAATAGGCAGGAGCCACATTGGCGAAATCCTTCGCTTCGCTCTGGATGACGTTCATTAAGCTGCTTTACGTCATCCAGAGGAGTTTACGACGAAGGGGCTCCTGAGAATAGGCAGGAGCCACATTGGCGAGATCCTTCGCTTCGTTCTGGGTGACGTTCATTAAGTTAATGGCTGATAATAGAATTTTATATAGGAAGTTTCTTATCATCAGGAAGCGGTGGGGCGGAGGTGTATATCGATGTAAATAATAATACAAAAAACAGCGCTAAAGAAAAATAAAAGATCATTTTTGCTAGCAAAGTAACCGTAGATTTAGGTCTTCCAAATGCAAAAAATGATGAAATAACGGCTAAAATTAAAAAAATAAAAGCTCCTATTAACATTATTTTTCCTTTTAATATAACTTCCATTTGATCGGTAAAATTTCCTGACTTGGAAGAAATTTTATTAAATATAGTACAGCTAAATAATTTTTTATATGAAATTTTAGTTAACTATTTTAAAAATCCCGGCGTACCGCGACTTTCGCGTGACGTCGAAAATCAATTACTAATCCCCCAGAATACAGAAATAAAGTCCGAACTAACTTTATTTGTCTTATAATTAATCTAAATGGTCATCGTATAATCAGAGAACTTCATGAGAAGGTTGTCATTTAAAAAATCATCTGTTTCCTCAATTGGAATCGAATTAGAGCTACAACTTGTAGATCCTTATTCCTTTACTTTAATTTCCCGCGCCAAAGATATAATTCGTGGTATCAAATCCAGTCTGGATCAACTGAGAATAAAACCTGAGATAACGCAGAGTATGATTGAAATCAACTCATCCATTCATCACTCTCCACAAGCCATGATTAAAGAGTTGTATGAATTAAGATCCTATTTAATACAGCAGGCAAATAACCTGAACCTTGCCATTTGTGGCGGCGGAACTCATCCGTTTCAAACATGGGCAATGCAAAAAATATTCCCCACCATGCGCTACAGAAAGATTGCACAAAAATTTACTTATTTATCTAAAATGGCAACCGTTTTTGGTCAGCATATACATATTGGTTGCGCCAATGCAGAAGACTCCATTTATTTGACTCATGCACTTTCACGATATGTGCCTCAATTAATTGCATTAACTGCTTCATCTCCATTTTATCAAGGAGTGGATACTGGTTTTTATTCTTGTCGCACTACAGTTTTTAATGCTTTTCCACTAAGTGGCGTCATACCTTATCTAACCAATTGGAATGAATTTTCAGATTATTTTCATAAAATGCGTCGTCTTGGCATCATAACAAGTATGAAGGATTTCTATTGGGACATCAGACCAAAACCTGAATTTGGAACGGTTGAAATCAGGGTTTGCGATACACCATTAACCATCAAGAAAGCAGTGTTAATTACTGCTTATATTCAAACCCTGGCCCTTTATTTATTGGAAGAAAGACCTACTCAAGCTAATCATGACTTATATTACCTTTACAGCCAAAATCGTTTTGAGGCGTGTCGATATGGTTTCGAAGGAAATTTTATCAATCCTTTTACGATGAAATCCTGTTCTATTAGCGAAGATATACTGGTCACCGCTAAAATTATTGAGAAATATGCTCAACAACTAGGCAATACTGATTATATCTCACAGTTACTTGATGACGCTGTACGGGGTATTAACGATGCATTCATTTTAAGACAGACATTGAAGCAAGTGGGGTCCTTACCTGAATTGGTGGCAAAGCAGTGTGACATATGGTCGGAAGTGGTTGAACAATAAATTTTCATTATTGAGATGCTGATGGATAACAAAATACTAAGTAACAATGAGGCAATGGAACAAACATTAAATATTAATAACCAGATAATTAATACATTAGGTGGTTATCTGGACCTGGCTGAGCTGGGTCTTTTACTAAAACACAGTAAGATATCTTCATCCATGCGTGGAGAGGTACTACTTCATCAAGGAGAAAAAATAGACGCCGTCTATCTTATTCTTAAGGGACAAGTTTTGGTTGCCGCAAAAATAATGTGCCAAGGGATCACTAATTTGGAAATACTGCAACCAGGAAGTTTTTTATCGCCCATTGGCTTTATTGGAAGTGGCCCTTGCCCTACCTCGTTTAAAGCCCAAAGTCCTGTTCTCTATTTAACAATACCTAACAGTTATTTTGAATTGCTTGCTGTCGATTCGCCTGAAACAAAATATAAAATATTTAGAGTGATTGCAGGACAAATCTGTAGTCGTTTAAAAATACTCCATGACAGGGTCACTTCTTTTATTTCAAATTCCAATATGACTAGCCTATCGTTTTTTGGAAAGGTTATTGATTCGTTAAATCAGCCTAAAAAAACTGATATTGAGGACACAAAAGAATTACTTGAACGTTTTATTTTATTTAAATCATTTACCAAGGATGAGTTTGAAACGGTATGTCATCATTTCATTATTTTGGATGCACCAAAGAATTGTAAATTAATCAATGAAGGAGATAAAACCCCCTCATGTTACCTGGTTATTTATGGCGCGATTCAATCATGCATCCTGCAAGACAATAAAAGAGCGAAATTGTCCATAATTGGTCCTGGAATATTACTGGCCAGTATGGGATGTATCGAAAGTAATTTATCGTTCAATGTTTCTTATATCACTTGTGAACAGACTATCCTTTGCAAATTATCGGAATCGTCTCTGAGTTTAATTAAAGAAACTCAACCACAACTTTGGTATAAATTATTCAATTTATTTTGTGGGTCACTGGCAGCGCTCAAAAAATCTGTTGATAAGCTAGACATACGACTTAATATTGAAAATTACAACAGGTAAAATATTATGTGCAGAATATTGACCTATCTTGGCAAACCCATTGTGGTTGAAGAGCTCCTTTACAAACCAGATAACTCCTTTATCCAGCAAAGCTATAATCCCAAATATATGTCATATTTACTTAATTTGGCAGGATTTGGCATAGCTGCATGGGATCATACTTCCCATAATCCTCAATGTCCTTACTTGTATAAAACGCCACAATTACCCTTTTATGACGTCAATTTACGTAATCTGGCCTCTAAAATATCACCTTATTGCCTGCTGGCTCATTTGCGCGGCGTTTCTTACCACGAACAACAGGTAGTTTCCATTCAGAATGTACACCCCTTTATTTTTGCCCAATCCAATGTAGTACTTGCCCATAATGGTTCTCTTAGCCACTTTGAGATAATGCGTTATGACTTACTGGAATACATTAAGCCGGAATATAAAAAACAGATTAATGGAACTACTGACAGTGAATGGATTTATGCAGTTTTTTTATCACAACTCCCCAGCCCAATTGGAATTTATGAGACGGAAGATATTATTCAAGCAGTTCTGGAAACTTTAAAAATACTTCAACGAGTTCGCCAAAAAAGAAATATAAAAATTAACTCTCCCGTGAATTTATTTATAACTAATGGTGAGTTCATTGCAGCTACCCGCTTTGTGCTGGACTATGGCTGGCCTGATGCAAACGCCCCCCCCTCCTCTCACTCAGGCTATCATTCACTTTGGTATACTTATGGTGACAGTTACGGGTTTTACGATAATGAATATAAAATGAAAGAGAGTACTACTAAAAAAAGCATTATTATTGCTTCTGAACCCCTTACTGAAGACACCACTACATGGCTCGAGGTTCCAGAGTACACGCTTATTGTAGCCAGACAATTTGAAAATGAAATTAATATCACGTCACAAGATATTAATTTATAAAATCTGGCTTATAAAGCATCTTTTGTTTTGGAAAACTGCTCCCATTCAAAATCAATGTACTCTTCAATTATTTTTTTTATTCCTTTTTTTACCCCCGAGATTGTAGAGAACTCTGTTGAGAAATCCACAATTTGATTTTTTTTATTCATATTTATCAAGCACATAACAGAACCCGATGCATTATATAAGCCATGAGCGTTTTTCTGATCTGTAATTTCATAAAAAACGGTAAATTCCCTATATATATATTGGGGCATTTTAACTCCACTATTTAGTTTAAAAAATCAATAATATAAAAGGCTGCTGATCATCCAGCTTTTAAGACACGTCACAACTGTTCGGCATTGTTGTCTCCTACGTCCCGCGGACAAGCAGCGGGACGTAGGTACTTGATACAACCTTTCATTCATTAGTACCTTTCGCTCGCAATCGAATTCCATTCGATTCAATGTTTATCTTACCCTGTTTATAGAGCTGGCCAATCGCACTCTTAAAACTTTTTTTACTCTCCCCTAAGACACGTTGAATATCTAGAGGTGAACTTTTATCATGCAGAGGTAAGAAACCTTCTTTTTCATGCAATTTGGTAAGGATGCGTTTTGCCAGCTCGTTGATGCTCTCTTGCCCTGCTTTTCTTAACACCACATCAATTTTGCCATCTTCTCGTATCGTTTTAATATAACCTTTCATCCTTTTTCCATAACTCAACTTCTGGAAAATATCCCCAGAATGAATTAGCCCCCAGTGACGATCATTAATAATGACCTTACTTCCCAACTCGGTGGTTTCTGCAATCAATAAATTGACCTCTTCCCCTGGTTTATAGTGAGCTGGGGATTTATCCAGGAAGTAATCGAGTTTAGAACTGGCAATGATACGTCCTTGATTATCTTGCTTCACATAAATGATATAGGATTTATCTTTTTCCATGGGGCGATGCTGTTCTGGCCCAGGTACCAGCAAGTCTTTATCCAACCCCCAATCAAGGAAGGCTCCTACACGATTTACATCAATTACCTTTAAAAAAGCACAACGTCCCAGCATGACATGAGGACGTAATGTGGTAGCAATAATTTTATCTTCCGAATCAAAATAGATAAATACTTCCAATATATCATCGAACTGAGTGCCGCGAGGGACAAACTTATTAGGCAATAAAATTTCACCCCATTCATCACCATCCAGGTAAACACCAAATGGAACCTCTTTTATCACTCTTAATTTGTTAAACTGCCCTACTCTAATCATTTATCTACTCTCTTTGTAATCATCTCCAAGCTTACCATAGAAAGGAAATCTATGCTTATAGGTCATTCTATTTTGACTTCAATTAATGTTATTTTTTTATTCATTATTTTGCAGCATGACCAAATAAGGTCTATATTAATATATGGGATTCTTAAATTGTGCGATGCACTATAAAAGGAGATTAACATGAGCATGCCGTTTGAACAGTGGCGTGACACCTTTAATAAATCACAAGAACCTTTTCACGAGATGGCTGTGTTAAATATAAAAACCCTGGAGGGTTTAACTTATTTAAAACCAGAAAACCTGACCAATTTCAAAAATCCGGAAGAACTATTAAATAAGCAAATTGACATAACATTTGAAAATGCCCATAAACTTCTAGATTATATGCAAGAGTCATTTCAAATTATTGAAAAAGCGATGATTTCTTTGGTACCTGAATCTAAAGATAAAATCCGGAGTAAGTAGTCTGACATAAAGCTTGAAGCCTGATTGGTTCGGACAAGAGTTTTGTATTTGAGTAGATGCATAAATAATATCCCTTTCATTAAAATTAAAGGATATGAATGATGAAAAACACAGGAAAAAAGGATGTTTCAAATCCGCAGCCCCTTATGCATCAAACGGACTATCCGGCATCAAAAGACGAATTAAATAATTTTTTTATGGCTTTTAATAAAATCTTTCAAGCCAATCTCGCCAAGGTAAGCATGGGTGTAAGTCCTGCCGCCCTGGCAAGTGCCTATTGCGCATGGGTTTTTCAATTGGCTCAATCACCAGGTAACTTATTAGCTCTGGCTTTTTATCCCATAACCCATCTGAAGGATAATCTCAATCAAATGTTATGCGATAATCCAGCAGATATTCGTTTTTGTAAAAAAAGCTGGCAATCCATGCCTTGGCGTTTTTATGCTGGAAATTTTCTTCAAGTTGAAGATTGGTGGCGGCAAGCTACAACAAATGTTCCTGGGGCATCAAGTCGTGTTGAACGTACTGTTTCTTTTTGCGCACGTCAAATACTCGATGCCCTGTCTCCTTCGAATTTTGTTTGGACTAATCCTGATTTATTCAATAAAACCATTCAATCAGGAGGGATCAATTTAATTGAAGGTACTGAAATCGCCATCGACCATATGCTTAGAAGGACAGCAGGCTTGCCTCCTCCTGGTGCTGAACATTTCGTACTGGGCGAGAACATTGCGATTACCCCAGGAAAAGTAGTATTTAAAAATTATCTCATTGAGTTAATTCAATATGAGCCACAAACCAAAACGGTGTTTAAAGAGCCCGTGTTGATATTGCCGGCCTGGATAATGAAATATTATATTCTGGATTTATCTCCTCACAATTCACTGGTCAAATGGCTGGTTTCAAAAGGTCATACAGTTTTTATAGTCTCATGGCGTAATCCTGATAAAGAAGATCGCGAGCTCTCTATGGATGATTATTATCGGCAAGGTGCAATGTCAGCAATAGATGCGGTACATGGCATTGTCCCTCATGGCATCCATTTGATGGGATATTGCCTGGGCGGAACATTAGCAATGATTGTGGCTGCCGCAATGGGAAAAGATAAAGATAAACGTCTCAAAAGCTTGTCACTTCTTGCAGCGCAAGGTGATTTTACCGAAGCAGGTGAACTCATGCTGTTCATTACCGAAAGTGAGATATCATTCCTTAAAAATATGATGTGGGAACAAGGTTATTTGGATACAAAACAGCTCGCTGGCTCTTTCCAGATGCTTCGCACTTACGATCTAATCTGGTCCAAAATGATTGATGACTATATGACGGGGACACAACGAGGCATGATTGATCTGCTTGCCTGGAATGCTGATGCGACACGCTTACCCTATAAAATGCATACTGAATACTTGGAAAAATTGTTTCTTAAAAATGATTTTTATGAAGGGCACTTCCAAGTCGAAGGAGAATTGGTCGTTCCCAAAAACATTCATTTACCGATTTTTTCTGTAAGTACTGAAACAGACCATATAGCTCCATGGAAATCGGTATATAAAATACACTTAATGACCCAAACTGATATCACTTTTGTATTAACCAATGGTGGGCATAATGCAGGAGTTGTCAGTGAACCCAAACATAAAGGTCGTTTTTATTTTATTGATGAACATAAACCTACCGAACCCTATAAAGGGCCAATAAGCTGGCTGGAATCAGCAAAAAAACGAAACGGCTCCTGGTGGATTGCATGGCATAAGTGGCTAGTCCAACACAGCACTGAAAAGAAAATTCCTCCTCCTGGTATTGATGCATCATTACCCGACGCTCCAGGAACCTATGTGATGCAAAAATAGCTTGCCTTCTGGCAAGAATACCAGAGCGACACTAATTAGGCTGCATATTTAGTAATGTGTGTAATTCAATTTTATTATCCAAGATATCCGCTAACGTATAAAGCACAACGATACTTCCTCGCTTGCATGGCCAAGCCTGGATCAAATATAGAACTAGAATCTCCTGATACAGCTGAGTGTGAACTCGTTATATTGCCAAAATGGCAATTTAACGAGATTCAATGAGGCGCTCCTTCTGATTTCTATAATCCTTTGAGAAAAAGAATTTAAACTTCATTCCGAAATCATAAGCCATTAATAATGCAGCTATGGCAAAGACAACATCACCTGGTATTCGTAACCACTGCCATAATAGTGTTGTATTATAAAACTCCATGCTGCGTGCGAAGGTAAGTCCATGCTCATAAACTGCTTGCAATTGGGGCCAACCGATAGGAAAGAAATTCAGGAAAATCCATAAAACTACTCCCAGGTTATACAACCAAAAGGCCCAGGTTCCCAAGCGATCGCTCCACTGCACTCGCTCACCCGCTGCGTAGCGTAGGCAAAAATAAACCATGCCCAGCGCCAGTAGTCCAAATGCCCCAAATAGTGCGGTATGGGCATGATTCAAAGTTAAAAAAGTACCGTGTTCATAATAATTCACTAAAGGAGCATTCAATGTGCCGCCGCCAAATACACCAGCGCCAACAAAATTCCAAAAAGCAGCCCCTAAAATATAAAGATAAGCCAAATGATGTTTAAACTCCTTTTCTCGTTTAATTTTTTGTTGTTCCTGAATTGCATTGATGATCAGAAGTGCAAGAGGCAATACCTCAATAAATGAGAACATTGAGCCTAGAGGTACCCACATATCAGGTCCACCTGTCCAATACCAATGATGCCCGGTACCAATGACCCCGCCTAAGAAAATAAGAATTGCTTCAAAGTAAACTGTCCGCTCGGCCAATGGCCTTGATACTAATCCAACCCCCATTAACAGGTAGGCGGTGGCACAGGCTGCAAAAAACTCAAATGATTGTTCAACCCAAAGATGTACAACCCACCAGCGCCAAAAATCGGTGATCGTAAATGATTTTTCAATTCCGGTTAACGGGATCATTCCAAAACAATACAAAACGGCAATGTTAACGGTACTGGCCCAAAATAAGTGTTCCAGTTTAATATTTCCAGTCCAAAATTCGACAGTCGCTGTTTTTAGATTGCTCCAAGCAGGCCACATGCCTCGGAAAACAATAAAACTCCATAAAAAAAGTCCCAAGCAAAATCCTATCTGCCAAAGTCTACCCAATTGGAGATAAGATAATCCTTGATTCCCAATCCAGAACCATGCCGTGTCAATAACGCCCATAATACCAAGATAATCTCCGATTATGGCGCCAGCTACAATAAACAAGGTTACCCAAAATAATAAATCAACGAGAAAACCCTGTCCTTTCGCTTCCTTACCACTAATGATAGGAGCAAGAAACACTGCTGAACTAATCCATGAAAGCGCTATCCAGACTATTGGTGTTTGTGTATGAACGTCACGCAAAAAATTAAATGGTAATAATGCATTGATATCAATGCCATAAAATCCTGTACGTTCCGTATAGTAATGGGCGAGTAACACACCTACTGCAATTTGAACTAATAACACGACGGCTACAATTAAAAAATATTTTCCTACTTTTATCTGGCTGGTTGTCAAAGGTTTGAAAGCCAACAAAATGGGAGTCATTAATTGATCATCAGGACCGTTTAAGTAACGATGATATATATAAAGAATTACCCCAAATCCAAAAAACACAAAACAAAAAGACACCCATGTCCAGTAAAAAGTTGCTGGCGTAGGCACGTTCCCCATAGTTGGCTCATAAGGCCAGTTATTAGTATAAGAAAAATCTTTCCCTGGTCGATGTGCGATAGTAGTTAATGAGGAGTAAATTAAAAAATCAGCAACTTGTTTTGCACTTTGCGGGTTTAAGCTATAGGCCTTCGTCCAGCCTTTTATAGGGTCATGATTTAGTACCATGGTCGCTATTTCTGCTTGAAGTTGGGTAATTGCCGTAGCGATCGCCTCAGGTATTACCGAAACATCATGGGCAAGATCAATATGTTGAAGAGCCTCCTGCATTTCTTTTCGAGTGAGGTACTGATCGCCTTCTGATAGGTTTTGAAATGATTTCTTAAACTTTAAATTCGCAATGTTTTCCTCTGTTTTACGACCTAATTCTACAAGATATCGAGCAGTATAATCCTCACCAAAATAGGATCCCATCCCATAAATACTGCCATAATCCATAAGATCGGCGCGTTGAAACCCTGCTTTTCCCGCCACAATGTCTTCTTCGGTCATGAGGATTGCTCCAGAGGAAGTGACCAATTTAAGTGGTAAAGGTGGTGCTAATTGATAGGTCTTAACAGTGCCCCAAATCATAACGATAAAACATACTATTGCAGTTAGTAACAAAATCCATTTTAGAACATTTGAAACAGGATCAACTGGCGTATTAGTGTTACTATCCATTGCATTGCTCTTTATCATCGGGCGCCATCCTTAGTATAAACCTTGTAATTGTATTATTTCCGTCCAAATTACGCGTATATAAATATATGATTATTCTAGAGAAATGAAAAGAAAAACATAAGCAGGGCTGTAAAATACTGCAATCAACTATTCCAACCTCTATTGTTTATATTTCATACTGCCCCTCCTAGTTGTGAACCAATCCCTGCACTGACAATCATTGCTAATGTACCCCAGACTGCCACACGAATAGATCCGAACAATACTCGAGATCCTCCAATTTTTGCAGCTATCCCGCCCAGAGATGCCAATAATATAACCGTCATTAGGGACACTGACGTAATAAAGAATGAACCCGGAACAACAAAAAGAATTAAGAGCGGAAAGATTGCACCAAGAGCAAAGCTACCAGCAGAGAATAGTGCTGCCTGTAAGGGGCGCGCGCTCAATATTTCTGTAATACCAAGTTCATCGTGTGCATGTGCACCTAAAGCATCTTTAGCCATTAACTGCTTTGCTACTTCTTTTGCAAGCCCAGGTTCTAACCCTCGCTTAATAAAGATAGAAGTTAGTTCCTCAACTTCTCCTTCTTTATTCATTTCTAGCTCTTTCTTTTCACGTAGAAGCGCAGCTTTCTCTGCATCAGCTTGAGAGCTTACTGAAATATATTCACCTGCAGCCATCGACATAGCTCCAGCAATGAGACCGGCCATGCCTGCGATAAATATTCCATGGTAAGAGGTATGGGCTGCAGCAACACCAATTAGCAAGCTTGCTGTAGAAATAATGCCATCGTTAGCGCCTAAAACAGCAGCACGCAGCCAGCCAATTCGTTCTACTCGATGAAATTCCCGATGTTGGTTTTTATACATTAGAATGTCCTTATTTATAGTGCGGGCAATTAATCACCGTTATCAAATAGTCTCCAGACGAAGAATGACTCCGTTAACCTGTTTCAGGACTCTGGAGTTTTGTAATAATTTTCTTTTAACTTCAGGATGTCATAAAAATAGTTTTTATCAATGGTCAGATCATATTTTTTGATTAAATGTGCGTATGCCGCTTCTTCATCCGCCTCCAGCATATTGTCTTTATGCAGAAATCCCAGAATATCTTCGGTCACGGCCCATTGATACATAAGCCACTTCCACTCAGTTATTTTCTCAGCTACAAAATCAACTTGAGCTATAGTGTTTGGTTTTTCATGAATCACTGCTGTTTTGAGTAACATAGGGTGCAGAGACTGGATATAATCCCGCGCGACTATCAGTGTTTTTCCTGAGTCGTTGACATCGTCAATAAGTAATATTTTTCTTCCAGCAACTTCAATATTAACCGGAGCAATAATTTCAGTTTTTCCTTGCTCTCTGGCCCCAGCCAGATAGTGCTTTATTTGAATAGCTCCCATCGCTTTAATGTTTAAAAAATCACAAATAAAACGAGCAACAGGAAACCCGCCTCTTGCAATAGCTATCACCGTATCAAAAACATGGTGCGAGTCCATAATAAGTAAAGCAAGCTTGTAGCTTGCTGCATATACTTCCTGCAGGGTAACTATTCTTGCCGAAAAGGATTGTTTCATAGAATCTTTTATTAATTTTGCTTAATTATTAGTATAGGCATATTTTTGACAGACATAGCTTACTGCATTGACACAATATTCTAAAGATTAGAAAAGTTTGATGCGAGGCATATCGGCACTCTCTGCTTTTCCACTACAATCAAATTTAAAAAGTGTATTGGATGAAGTAACAAACTGAAAATCAGAGTCCTGCTCTTTTACATAGCTCACTGTTTTGGTTTCTTGAACCTGTTTTTGTAATTCGTCCAGAATCTCCCCAGATGTAAAAGTATCCATAACCCATGATCTTAACTCGGAAATATTCAATTTCCAGGTACGTTCCAATCGACCTGAGCTTGAAAATTCATCTGCCAGAAGAATTTCAGGCAAGACGAAAGGTAACGAGCTTTCATTTAAAACAAGTATTGTAATAAACCATTTTAACGAATCAAAAGAAGGTCTGAAATCACCACTTTTATTATTAACTCGTTTTAGAACCTTATAATCACTTGAAAAAAACAGGTTGCCCGCCGTTCTACAATTAGCTTGACTCTGTGGTAAACCGGTCATTTGATAATGTGCAGGGGCTGGAAAATCGTTATGAGTCTCTCGTGCGAACCAGGCTTGACCATTCGTATCCACCAAAAATCTTAAATCAGTTTTTTCACGGTTTAGCTCCTTTTCCTCTAATAAAGAAGAAACTGTTACCAGTGAATAGACCGGGTAGTTTTCGTTTCCCATAATTTTTTTAAAATTATTTGAAGAAAACCGTTTAAAAGGGTTAATCTCAGAAGAAAAAGGAATGGATTGATATTTTGCGGTACAAGGGGTTCTGGATAATGGTAAATCAGAAGATTCTGGTGTTGAAGCGCAATCCGATGATAATTTTCGTTTTTTTTCTAACTCTAAATTGACTCTCTCCGCTTTAGGATCAGAACTATCCTCAATAGCTTTTGTATCTGATTCAAGTAGAGTTTCAGTTACTGATCTTAGTGGACACTTTGCAAATGATGCAACACTTCCCACATCTAAACCGCATAAGTCGGCATTCGAAGAACTGCTATCCTCATCATTAATCGAGGGTACTGACGAAGATTGAAACGGTTTTATTGGCAAAATAATAGGTTTTTTAGACTTAATTTGAGTTTCATTAAATCGACGTTTCATAAAGACAGTGGGCCTCATGAGGTTTTTATTTGTACAATTGTATCATATGTATGCTTAACGCCAGATTAAATAGCAAGTCAGGTAATCGCAGCTAATTTTTAGGTGAGCTTTTTTTCTTCTTTTCTATCGAAAGAATACCTTGCATTATATGTTTTTCAATTTCTTTCGGAGTTAATGGCTGACTAAATAAAAACCCCTGTACTTCATCACAATTTCGTTGTTTCAAAAAATCCATTTGCTTTTGAGTTTCTACCCCTTCGGCCAGCACTTTGAAATTGAAGCTACGTGCCATAGCAATAATCGCTTCAATGATTACCTCATCACTGCGTGAAGTCGATATATTTTGAACAAAAGACTGATCTATTTTTAGACAGTCAATATGGATCTGTTTCAGGTAATTAATACTGGAATTTCCAGTTCCAAAATCATCCAGGGCAATTTTAATCCCGATTTCCTTCAATTGATTAATCATTTGAATGATGTCCCAATGAGTTATCACCACATTCTCTGTAATTTCAAACTCCAGGCATTGGGGGGCAAGTTGATACTCTTTTAAAATTCCTTTTACCATATCAACAAAATTGGTCTGCCGTAATTGATGCGTCGCAATGTTAACAGCGACTCGAATTAAAGGGAGCCCTTTTTTATGCCAGGCTTTTATCTGCCGACACACTTCACGTAGAACCCATTCACCCAGAGGTATAATTAACCCAGAATCCTCGGCTATTGGAATAAAATCCAAGGGAACTAACAATCCTCTGGTTGGATGATTCCAACGAATTAAGGCCTCTGCACATAATAAATTTTCCGTATCAATACTAAATTGAGGTTGATACAACAAAAAAAACTCATTGTTTTTAAGCGCCATACGTAATTCAGCTTCCATTTTAAAACATTTGTTGGTGCGTTCATTAAGGTATTTGGCATAAAAATAAAACTGGTTTCCGCCCCTCTCTTTTGCTTGATACATTGCTAAATCTGCGCTTTTTAATAATTCATTCACCGTTTTCCCATCTTTGGGGAAAAGACTGATTCCTATTGTAGTATTGATGTTTAATTCACGGCTGTCTATTTGAAAAGGCTGATCAAGTGATTCTAAAATTTTATTTGCCACTAAAATAATATTCTCAACTGAGTTAAATTGGTTAAAAATCATTACAAATTCATCACCACCAATCCGGGCTAGAGTATCCTCTTTGCGGATTAAAGAGGACCATCGTTGTGCAACTAAACGTAATAATTTATCACCAGCCTCATGGGACAAACTGTCATTTATTAATTTAAAGCGATCGAGATCGAAATATAAGATAGCAAATTGTTGATCATTTTCCAGAGCACTATTAATAGTGTTCTGTATTCTATCAATTAATAAAGCCCTATTGGGTAATCCAGTTAATGAATCATGTGTGGCTTGATACTCAAGTTTACTTTCAAGCTTTGCACGTTCAGTAATATCACGAAAGCTCCAGACTCGGCCAACAGTAACGTCGTTTAATCGGTGGGGCTGAGAATAACACTCTAATATCTTCCCATCCTTAAAAATAACCGTATTTTTACTTACTTCATCAATGTGTTTATCAAGATAGTTAATTTGCTTAAAATAAGATCGCGAATTATCCAGCTGATTAAGCATATAATCGATGATTAATCTTACATTTTTACTCTTAAACATAGAATCAGGTATATTCCACATACAAAGAAATTTGGAATTACAATCTATAATAATTCTATTTAAATCGACCACCAAAATACCATCCGTGGATGATTCAATCGTAGATCGTAATAATGACAGTGATTGTTGTAACGACTCCGTTCGTGCTTCAACAGTTTGTTGCAGTATTTTCGTATGATGTTTGGAATCTTTATGTAAAATCCATTTTTTAGTTAATGCGCATGCAAGCTGCTTTACCGCGATTACATCAAAAGGTTTTTTCAAGATAAGATAATTATCACCCATTCCTAACTGTTTTACTGTTTCTTCCCAACTGTAATCGGAGTAAGCCGTACAAATGACTATCTGAATATCAGGGTCAACTTCCCAAATATGCTTAATAGTTTCAATACCATCCCATCCAGGAGGCATTTTGACATCAACGAATGACAAAGCGTAATGCACATCATGTTCCAAAGCTTTCTTTATTTTTTCTACCCCTTCACGTCCCTGATTGGCTGTATCAATAATAAATTTAGGCAAAGAATAGTCCATTTGATGCTTGCTTGCCTCATCTAATGCAAACTCATCTTCATCAAATAATTGCTTATCCAAGTTACTGAACTCATCCATACGATTTGTCGATGTCAAAACCTTTATAAAATCCTGATGAATAGCAGGATTATCATCAATAATCATAATGTGAAGTTCTATATCCCCCATGAACCACTCCCATTGAGCCTAAAATAGTTCTATATTGGCAAGGTCAATATAAATTGCGCCCCACATCCTTCGCCTGCGCTTTCTGCAAAAAGTGCCCCCCCCATAGCCTCTGCAGATAAGGCAGAACTGTGTAAACCAAATCCATGCCCAGTTAGTTTTGTAGTAAATCCAAACGAAAAAATTCTATTTAAATTATTATGTTTTATCCCTATACCATTATCTATTATCTTGATTTGTAATGAATTATCATGGTTTTTATTGATCACAATCTTGATTTTTTTTATTGAGTTCGTTGTATTGAGCAGCACGGCTTCTTTTGCATTTTGAACTAAGTTCACTAATATTTGTAATAATTTTGATTTGTCATTAACAATTAAAGGACATTGATCCAATTCTTTAATGACTTCAATAAACTCACTCTCTGATTTGCTAATCGTCATACTTAATACAGTTTCTATAATTTCAGGAATATAAATTTGTTCATTGATGCTTGACGTACCACTAAGAGGTTTTTGCATCGCCACTATTTCATTAATGTGTTTTAAATCATTAATAAGATTGTCCACTTCAATCATATTGTTCTGACTGTCTTCTAATATTCGTTTCGAAAGTACAACTAAATATTCCGGAATTAATCGACCCTTAGAATCATTTGTTAAAAAATCAGATAGATCCTCTTTATGTTGAGACAGCATTTCAATAATTTTGAATAGTTTCTTCATATAATTTTGATTAAGATTGTTTTTTAACAGATTAATTGATGTGTTTGAACTGTTTAAAATATTTCCAATATTATGCAAAATAGTGGTAGCTACTTCAGCCATTCCAGCACGACGGGCAGTAGAGGATATTTGTTGGTTCAGGTCTTTTATTTTTTCTTCAGCTATTTTATTTTTGTGAATATCGATAAAAATTCCCTCAAGCTGTTTCTCCTCCTCCAAGCAATGACCTATTGTTTTATACCAACGATAGGTTCCATCGGCATGCCTTACCCGTAATTCACATTCATAATTTATTTTCTTTTCAAGAGCGGTTTCCAACTTCTGTTGCAGCTCGTAACGGTCTTGTTCATAAACCAGTTCCATGAACTGCTGAACATTCGGAGGGTTATTAATGGGATTCAGCCCCAACATACTAAATAATTCGTTTGACCAAATTGCACGGTCACATTTTCCATCATAGCTCCAATAGCCTAACCCAACAATGTGTTGTGCGTTTTCCAGCTTTTGATTTAACTGCCGCATTTCTCGAGAGGAAATCTCTATGGATCGATCTTGCATGTAGCGCTCTTGATCGGCATCAATGTAAGCCTGATTAATCCGAGCAAGAAACTTCTGCCACATCTCATCGTTTTCAGGTTTTTTATCAATACTTATATTGCATTTTTCAAGTTGTCGATATAAAAGCTTATGAATATCCATATGCCCTCTTATTCCAGTCATTAAAAATAACTTTTCATGTTTCATAAAAAGTGGTAATGGTCATGGTTTGATTATGTAATTCGCATTTTCCTGCAGTAAAAGGTGATAATTCCCCATAGGAGTAAAAACCTGTCTGGATAGAGCCTTCGGGTAAACTTTTCAAGGTAGAATCTGTTTCTTCCTCGGTTCTTTCCCCTAACAGTAATCTTCTGCCCACACAACTAATACAAATAGCAAATACTGGATGAACTTTGTTATTGTCATCAATCGACATTCCATTATTAGCCAATAGGCTGGCTTCACTGGCACTGTCAATCAAACGGTCAAAGTTGGCGCGCATTAATTGCGCATTGAAGCCAAATGGAATGTCGCCAGCAAAAATCAGGGATTGATCTTGTTCATCAACAGATAAGATGGTTCGAACTAGTTGAGTTGATTCGTTCGATGAAGGGTCACTAATTGATAAGGGGTAAAGTAATCCAGAAGCCGGTAAATCTACAGATTTTTCACCTAAATATTCTTTATAAAGCTGCAAGGCCGGTTTGTAATCCAATTCATAAAGTACATTAGCTTTTGAACGAGTAACTCGACGCACCGGGCCAAAAATATCCCAGCCTCCTTGTGATGCATGCCCCACACGCAGATTTTTACCATAAAAACCAATCGCTACAATACAATTATCCTGCAATTCGCCGTTAATAATAACCCATGTTTTTTTAAAATCACTTCCATCACCAGCTAGCCCACCTGTAATAATAACGTCCGCATTCTCATCAGTAAGAGCTGTATTCAATCCTTTTACCAATTCAGAACCATTAACATTTAATCCGTCAGAGAGTACGAAGATAGAACAAAGATCATCTGCTTTTAGCTGATGGGAAATAGACTCACCTGCAAGGCGTGAGTCGTCTATATTGTTAACGGTGCTTTGTGCGATTTTTAAATCAGTGTGAACAAATTTAACCACCGCTACGGAAAGACTTTCATCATAAATATAATTATCGCAAATCTCACCAGCAGTGGAGCAACCAATTACTTTTGAGTTGGTATAAAACTTTATTAACTGCCTTATTGGTTCCTGTTCATTTAAAAATAGCGGTGCGGCAAATATTAAAACCAGCGTATTTTCAGAATCTACATCAGGAAAGCTCTCTATATTCCACCCCACGCTTCTCACATATTGAAAGGTATGTGTTTCCATATTTATTCCTTAGATAAGAACATTCAGCGTATTTATCAGGAAATTTTTGAATTTATTAAGAAGTATAGTAGATTTTTAGGGTATTTAATTTACTTAATGTTCAACAAATAACAAATAAGGATGCAAATTAAAAGGATTTTTGTCCGAGGAGATCTAACTGGGGCCAGAGAATTCGTCGGAGTTGTTACTTCAATTTCCGTACCCTCCTATGTCCCGCGGACAAGCCGCGAGACATAGGAAAGCTCATTATCTGCAGCCTCGTACACTTCAACTTTTTTTGGGGTTTTTATAATGTAACCAAAGCAATATAAAACCTATGATGGGCATGAATATATCGGTCCAAAAAATAACACCTGCATTGCCCGGGGCAAAATTATGAGCGAGGATTATTTGATAAATATGCCCACCGGCAGCTCCCCACAAAAATAAAGCGGGAGCTATAACAGTTGCAGCCCGAAAACCCACGTTACCCCAAAAACTAATGATCCCCACCACTGCGAAACCTAAACTGGCAAACCCGACTTCGAGTTGAAATGGACTTTGCGGCCAGCCAATAAATTGAGCAGTCATATCGCCCCAAAAAACATGCATCAGAAAATTATAGAAATAGCTAATACCTATATTAAATAATAAAAAATAGGAAAAGAGCACCTCAATACACGCCGCTTTATTTATTGGCTTAGGCTTGAATGCTATTGCAGCCCCTGCACATAGAACGCTTAAAACGAATAAACTCAGGGTAAAATTACTAAGGACAAAAACGATTACCTTTTCCATGATGCTCCCTATCTTTCCTATAACATGAAGACACTAAGTCTCATATTTAGATATAACTGATAAGCCGGTAAATAGTCAAATAATGAGTTTCTGAACTATAATTTAAAGAATGAAAGGTCAATCCGGATAAGATTAACTTGCAGCCAAAGCCTGGAGGCATTATGAAAATTGGTGAATACTGTAACCGGGATGTGATTATCATCAATGGCGATGAATCAGTCAAATTTGCAGCAGAACTGATGCGTACGCATCATGTAGGTGATGTTGTTTTGGTTGAAGAACACGAAGGGGATCGCATTCCAATTGGCATTGTAACGGATCGCGATCTGGTGTTAGAAGTGATGGCATTAGGACTCAATGCCAATGAATTAATAGTTCGGGATATTGTGACCCGCTCTGTATTAGTTGTTTATGAGGAAGACAGTTTATTCGATTGTCTGGAACTCATGAGAAATAAAGGCGTACGTCGTCTGCCCGTTGTCAATGAGGATAACTCACTGATCGGTATTATCAGTATGGATGATATAACTGCTTTATTGGCCGGTATGTTATACAATGTGGTCAGAACAGTAGATCATCAGCAAAAAAACGAGATAAAACAAAGACCTTAATAAACATATCTGCCCCATTAACACCCCCTAATTAAAAAGTCTTTTGCTTCTTTCATGCACCAAATTTTTGTATTTTTCCTTCATCTCTATTGAAAGAAAACTGTGATCAATGAATTGAAACCAGGAGGGAATTTTTTGTATTAAGTCACAAATCACTTCATCAATGATGATTTGATTCAGCCTTAAGCGTTCATTGGCAAAATAGGTTAAAAAATCTTTTTTTGTCAGATTATTTTTCTTCCCTTTTAAAGGCAAAGCCAGCTCTTCTTTAGGATTCATCATAACGATGGTCGTATTTAATAAATCGTAAGCTGGAGACAAGTAATTTTTTTGATTTTTGGTAATAATGGAAAAGTTTTTTAAATGCATGTCTTCGTTACCAACTAAATAATTAAATAAAGTCAATTTAAACAGCTTAATAAACTCTATCTTGGGAAAAGTACAAAATTGAGCAATAATATCAATGACTTGCTCCATAGAACTTTGATATTTTGTATCTCGGCTGTTTCCTGAAAGTTGAGAAAAATCCTCCAGGGCCAATTTTTTATTACGCCCCACCCTGTCAAATCGCTTGATAAAATAAGTCATGCTGTTGTCTTTGGCATATACTAAACCATGCACAGGAACTTCGATGCCAATCGTTGCCGCCAGGCCCATTGTCACCGCTTCATTTTCGGGTAACTCAGGATAATGAGCACTTTGTGTTTTTAAAATGTATTGTCCTTGCTGATCGACAATTTTGAAATACCCTTCCTTTATCTTTAACTGCGCACTTAATTTGGTTTGTACCCCCTGAATAGACATTTTTCCCGCACGGCTTACCGCTTCTTGGCGTTGTTCCTCAGCGCTCAATCCTAATGGATCCAATTGTTGTAATTGGGGGGAAAGTAATTTTAATCCATTTTTGGAATAAAACTCGTTATCGCTAATCAATTCATAAGTTATTGGGCAACGTTTCATTCAATTGACTCAACAGTTACAGCACCAACCAGATCATGCCCTACCTGGATTAATTGACCAAATAAATCATTTTTATCCAGTTTGTATTTACGTAAAAGTCCATCAAGCATAATACCTTCAGGCAACAACCCTTCAAAAAAGGAAGGAAAATGTTTAAATTCGTAAACTCGTTTAGTTAACGGCATGGTCAATGAAACAGGAGCATTATGGTAGTGCTCATGATAGGTAAATTTATAACCACCTTGCTCCAGCTCTTCGAGTAGTCCTGCGTCCACCCCATTGACCAGCACTGTTGCTTTTCTCATTCTGCGCTCTTAATCTGTTCAGGAAATGGAGTATCAAATTTCATTTGAATATTCAGTACATCCAAGACCTTCAATAAAGTATTTAATTGTACTGTTTCTTTACCCTTTTCTATATCAAATAAAGCCGTTTTACCAATACCTGCAATTTTGGCAAAATCCTTTTGTGAAAGACCACTTTGTTTTCGGTAATAGCGTACCATGTTGGCAATATCGGTGGAGTTCATAAGTTTATTAAACAAGAAATATATTACTGTTATAGCAGTACAAACAATTAAAAATCAATCCTTTTTATCAAAATTTTACTATTATGATGGGAAGTTACTGCTAAAACGGTAATTTTATGTGTTTAATAAATTTAAATCGATATTTTCATAATAAATCAAGATTAATTACTGCTATGGCAGTATAAAGATATGGACTAAATTGAGACATGGGACAGAGATTCCTGCCCTAAGGCCATTAAACGTCATCTCGAGGACAGCCAGAGATCTCCTGAATATTAGAAGATCTTTCGTCGTAAGCTCCTTCAGGATGACGAAAAAATTCCCATGCCTCAAAAAGATGAATAATTTTAGTTTTCTTGATGACAGTTTTTAAATTGAGCAGCCATCTGACTATCTATTTTTTTCATCATCATGTTGAGTTCTGCTTTCTGCTTAGTATTCAAAATAGCAAAAATTTGATTTTTAGCCACAATTTTGGCTTTGATCATGTTACCAATTAGTTTTGTTTTTTTATCAACCAAACTATCGATTGTAGCTTGATCCATAGTCGCTGAATCAGCTTGCTGATTAATTTGTATATCCACGTCCTTCATTTGCGATCCATTATCCTTCATCTGGGCTTTCAATTGCTCTAAAACAGGTTTTATTTTTGTTTTTTGAGCATTATCAAGCTTTAAAGAGCCAACCATTTCTTCCATTCCTTTCCTACAGCCCCAGGAATCAGCAGCAGCAGTTTGGCTCAGTATAAATGAGAACGCGAGTGCAACTATCCATAAAAATTTTTTATCCATGATTCCCTTCCTTATTTAAATCACTCGAAGGTAATTATAGACGCTATTTGAGTATTCAACATATAAACTTCAACTAAAGATTCCTGCGTTAATCTATTGATTTTGCGCTTATTCGCCTGCCTGACGGCATTGATTTTGAGCATTTTCCTGGCAAGCTTGAGTGCAATTAATGTCATTTGTTTTTTGACACCTATCCATACACTGACTCAAAAACTGTTGTGCGCATAATTCTTGAGCCTCTTGTGAGGCCACTGCGGCTTGAGTAAGGAGAAAAAATAATCCCATCAGCATACTTATTGTAATTTTGTTCATATATTCATATCCTTTTGTCCCAATTAATTTAAATTTAGCACATAATAAGCAGCTTTTGAGATATGCCATACACCTTTCAGGAACGCTTTCGATCAATGACTAGACTGATATGAGTCATCCCTGTTAAACCAAAGGAGCCGATTTACTGGCTCCCTTTAATAAATCATCCTCTGTTTTGGAAGGCGTATCCGTTAAAGCAGGAAAAAAATGAGAACGATTGGGTTCCTTTCCCAGTTTCAGACCGTTCAAGCACTCTCTAAATACGTTAAAATTCTCCGAAGAGCCTGCATTAATAATGGGAAAGACAATATGATCAAAAAATTTAGCCCTCTTTTCAATTTCCTCACGATATACTTCAGCAACGAAGTCAGGCTTATTTTTAAAAGCGCCGCAACCCCATGCACCTAAAATGACATGAGACTTTTCGTTAAGAATTAATGTATCCAGCTGGCCAGCGACACGACGTCGCATATCTTTTTTATATCGCTCTAGTAAAAGCGCATCACTCCAATCCATTTTATTATCAGAAAGATCGGCAGCAGCTGATCTTAGTTCATAAAAAGGAAATATTTGCTGGGGATGAAGAAAAGGGAAACTCATAGTGCTTTCTGCGATGCGCATTGGTTTTCCTCCTTCAGAACTGTCTGTCTCAATAAACAGTTCAGCTCCTCGAAAACAAATCTGCAGTTTCTTATTCAAAAAAACGTGATAGGCTTCAGCAATTGTTTCTTTTCGTCGTTGACTTAAGGTATTAAGTTCTTCGCTAGTCATTTTTTTCATGGCTCTTAGAAGATCTCTTGTCTCATCCTCGTATCGAAAAGTATTACTTTCCTTATCGAAATAAATACCTTTATCTAGTAATGACAAGGAACAGGTAGTTCGAAGCCACATATTTTCTTCCTGAGCACTTCCTCCCTCCAAAGAAGCACCGCCAGGAAATTGAGAGTTTGCCATATTAAGGACAGCATAAGGTGTTCCAGATTTTTTAGTTGCTTCCAGAGTTGCATCGCCCCAATCCTGATTGATGACTTCAACGACACACGGGAGCTTAACTTTGGTCTTCTGCCAAAGCTTTAAATTAGCTGTCGCATGTGACTGTAAGACTTCATACTGCGAAGGGTCAGTAATATATTTTAATGTCATTCTCATGCTTTTATGACGCCAAAGCCGTTCTGAGTAAAGACCAGAAAGAATGCTTGGCTGGTGTGCGGCATGCACCTCTTTGAGTAAAGAAAGATTAGTTTTTCCAGGTCTAATCCGCTCGTACAATGATTTCATAAATTAATTCCCTATAGCATAATGCACTATGCTCTCATAGCGGGTCTTAATATCATATCCATTTGGGTTAAACAAGACCTGTATGGTTTAATTTTAACAAAAAGTGCCCTATAAACGATACATTATTCAATCACAGATGGCTTAGTTGCAGCAATTTCCTCCAGTACATTTTGGGCGATAATTTCTTCCTTCATATACTCAGCAAGACTACTTGCATCACCAATAGCAATCTCACTGGGTACTTGGGTGAGTGTGTGCGTTTTAGCTGCATTAAAATTATCATTTAATGGATCTAAAAGTCCGGAGCCCACTACTTTGCGCGCGTCTTCTAGTGTAATCAATCTATTACCCGCTTTTAACAGCAGCATTTGACGTGCTACATCATTCATCTTTTCAAAATCAGCCATATAGCGAGGCCCCGTGGACAAAGCCACTTCAATAGACCAGACTCTTTTTTTGAAATCCGGATTGGTCCAGTCCTTAACATGTACAACCTCATTTGAAGACATAAATTTGCCTAGTATATTACCGGGTCCAGCTACTTGAATAAGCTTCATTACATCTCGAGTAACATCTTGACGCCAATCATTATTTGGCCCTCCAAGAATAACAGTTACTTCGTTATTATTGGCAGTCATGTCGGTGATGGGATAATATCGGGTTGGAGTCTCTGGGTCTTGTTCCTCGCGTTTCCTCCTATCATACTCCAAAAACATGCCTCGATTTAGATGTAAAAGCTTTTGGGGAAGCGTGTAAACTTTGGGTAATCCAGTAACCCAAATAAAACCTTTACATGGAATTACTGATAATCCTGCGGCATAAGGTTTAACTGTTTGCGAACAAGGTGAGAAAGAAAGAAAATATTTACTGTGATTCTCACGAATAAAAGCCACAATATCATAGGAAGCATCTTTTTTACTCTCTTTAAAATCTTTTCCCAAAAAACCGCTTCTCATCGCGTCATCAATTTCATCATAACCCTCAGTACCTCGATAAATAATACCCTCACCAACTGGCAAACTGTCACATAAATTCTGAACTCCTTCATCTTTTTCCTGACTGGAAAGCAAAGGCTGATGCATATCTAATTTGCGAGCAAAAAATGAGGCCCTCGGATTAAGGCTTTTGGTAACACTTGCACGAAAAGATCCTATGTTTCCTAAAAATATATTCGCTTTACCTTTCATGTTTTAACCCTTAATGACTGTTATTGGATATAGAAAGTCAATA
Organism: Legionella maioricensis; assembly: GCF_023618015.1. GTDB lineage: Bacteria > Pseudomonadota > Gammaproteobacteria > Legionellales > Legionellaceae > Legionella > Legionella maioricensis. The sequence continues at coordinate 22,164 of NZ_JAJKBJ010000005.1, read as the reverse complement.
AATGTCATTTTTGATCTTTTATTACCGACTCTGCGCATAGTTTAATCATAGCAGGTTTGTTAGTTTTTGCTATACTTTGTAGAAAACTAGGTGGAGAGAATATGCGTATCCCAATCTTAATCCCCACTTTACTCATACTCTTTTTATTTAGTTTCCCTTCCTTATATGGCTATTCAGAAACCACTGTAGTTACAGATTCGCAATTGACTATGGAAAAAGCGTGCATCACGAATGGGCAGGACGAGTTAAGAATAAAGTACTCTTATATAGCAGAAGAAGATGCTAAATATATTACGCTTTATGGGTGTTCTTGTGCTTATAAAGAAGCACAAAAGAGTTCTCTTTCCATTGTAGGAACAAATTTTAGAAATGCGAGAAATTGTATTTATTACGCGGTACTGAGAAATGCAATGAGATACAAAGCAGCCCCTTCTTCGGAAGAAAATAGAAGTGCAGGAATACTAAAAAGTTGCGTGTCCAGTTTTCCCCGTGATTTAAAGGATGACAGCATCAACGAAGATATCTCCATTTTTTGTAAATGTGCTTCAATACCCACCGAAAAAATTAGTGAGGAAATAAAGCCTTTAAAATTAAACGAAGATCAAATTTATGAGAAGTTAATTACGGTGATCAGTGGATGCCGTTAATCAAATTGATTAGGCAAATTTCCCCTATCCTATTGGATCCCGGTTGCAAGCAACCGGGCTACTTCTAAAAAAGCGCGCTTTCCGGGGCTATGAACTCACTGGAGAACTCACCGGACTTTGTGCAAAAGCAATATGACTTTTGATGGTACTGGCTAAAGTAACCATGAGATCTTCTGATCGGGTTGTAGTTTTTAATGCAAAAAAGTCATAAACAGGTCGATAGTGAGTTCTTAATGTCCCTACATTGGTCTTTTCCATATGGAATGTAGAGATAACTTCATATAGTTTTTCCAAATCTCCTTTTTGGCATTGCAGCTCAAAAAGAAATCTTTTTAATAAAACGCCTTTTTCTCGATAGTTTGGATAGCTTGACTCACACATGCTCTTAGCATTTTGATGCAGTGTATCAAGTATTGCCTTTACATCTTCAGGAAGCGTAACCCCGGACTCTAAACTTACATTATCTTCAGAGAAATTCTGGATTTTCTGTTGGAGGGCAAAATCATCTTGAACAGATAGGGTCCGAGGATATTGGGGAGGGACAAAATTATAAACGGTACCGTATCTTTCTTTGAATCGCTCTACTATCGCTTGATGCATGAGCATTGTGGGATGGACATCATCCCAAAACATATACCCTTCGGCTGGAGAAATTTTTCCTGCGACAAATTCAGGATTTATTTTGTTTTTTTCGAATTCCTCTGAATCAGTGTACGGTTTTTTTAGTTTATCTTTCTTAAACCCATACTGTTCCGGATTTTTATAGACTTCCTCAAAGTGAGAATGAACATCAAAAACAGAAAGATTAAGGGGAGTAGATGAATCTTTATATTTTTTATTGAGCTCTTCGCATCGTGCAGCCAGTTGCTTGTTAAAATAGACACAACACTCGGCTGCATTGTCTCGTTCATCTTGGGTTTTAGCTTGAAAGCGAGGAGTTAAGGAAAGATTAGGTAAATTAAATAAAACAAAATTCCGATATCCATTTTGAATTAATTGCTCAATATTATTAATTCGCTCTTTAATTGCATTATCTACGGCTTGATAGGTAGGACTTTCGTTGACCGTTAATAAATCATTGGCACCTGACCATTCCATTACTAATGTCTCTGCTTTCTCGAGGCTGGTGACATGATATTTTTTATCATCCTCTAAAAGTTCTGTGCGTTTTTTTTCTAATGTTGCCAATATAAGTCTATAAGCTTCTACGCCAGGATCTAGAGAGAGGTTATAAGAATAATCATGAGAGGTTAATCCCCCTTCACAGTAGAATCTGGCAAAGCGCCTCTTATCGAATAAAATATGCGTATCATCATCTAAATTAAAAGCAGTTTCATTTTTCCTGCGTCGTATGGTACTCGTTAGAAACTCGTCCCCGATATCGGCATTAGCTCTAGCATCGTGTTTTAATTTAAGTCGCTTGCGTTCGAACTCTATTGCAAAGTCTTCTAAGACGGTAGTACAAAGGTAATCGGCCCAAAGATAACCATTAGTAAATCTGCCCCTGGGCGCTCTGCCACTCAGACCGGTGACATAACTCATAGGAAGAAGACCTAGCAACTTACGTCTATCAAGAGTCCCTCTATCTGATAAACTGTCGCCGAGTACAACTAGCTGAGATATCCGTATCATACAATCTCCTCAAAAATGAAAAACAGCAATTAGTTTAAAATCATTGGAAATTATTCTTATTGAAACCAGATTGATTATTTTTTAGCATATATTTTCATCAAATAAAAGAGATGATGACGCAAATGTTTGTTGGTATTTTTTATTAATATTCATCACCTAATGCCATCTTTTGAAATAATGATAAGCGGCGTAGATTAATTCAATCTTTTCGAATATTTTATATTTATAATAGCCATTTTTTTTGAACTTGATATAGATGATTTAGAATAAACTTGAATAGTATAACTCACCGTTTGCTTAAATTTATTTAGAGTTCAGACAATATTCATTTTACGCGCCCAAAGCGCTCTGAAGGCTTCAAAACATACCAATCAAAAAAATTAATTTTGCTATTTGCTATAATCCCATCATAATCCGGTTATTTTTTATTGCCCTAAAAGATTTATCTACAATGACAAACGGACTTATCAGTACAGTTGAGCGGATCGATGATATACCTCTGTTGCTAGCGCAGATGGAAAAAATTCAATTGGCAACATTATTGGACAAACACTTCCCCATGCATGGGTATTTGGAAAGGTCTTGGTTTAGGTCATATTGTCCAAGTCTGGCTTGCCTATATACTCAGTGAAGGCGCTCATCGTCTGAACCATGTTGAAAGTTGGGCTGGTAGCTTACTGATAACGCTTGAAAAATGTTTAGCAAGGCCGGTGTGGTCTTTAGATTTCACTGATGATCGTCTTGCGATAGTGCTCGGTTCATTGGGCTATGATGATGATTTTGAGGCATTTGAGAGCAATCTTAATCAAGGCATCATACGCGTTTATAATTTAAGGACAAAACACGTTCGGGTTACAATGAGTCTAGTTACATGCTTGCATTGGAATGTAGCGGAAATGCTGGGCGTTGGTAAGAAGCTTTTCGCAAAAATTCACAAGCAAAAATATCATGCCCATCATAACCATGAGCTTCACTTCATGGCACGAGAAATCAATGACTGGCTGCCGCAAGGTATTCAATCCATTGTGGGGTTCTTTTCAGGAAGGTACGGAATTTCTCAGCCCCCCTAGAACCCTTTGCTAGTCTAAGCTATAGCCAATAAATCGATTTTTTTATCGCTCATCAACATGTATATAACATCATGTAAATTAATGTATTTTATATTATTTGAAACATATTAATTTCTTGGGATACTTTTCGTTTATGTTGCCGAAAGTTGTGTCAGAAGGCCAATTGAGACCATTAAATGTTGCTGAAAAGCTAGATCTGGCTTAATGATTTTTGCTTAGAGTACCTTTTCGTTCCATTGCTTGTCACACCCCTTATATTTCCGCATTGAAAATAAATGATGTTATTCAATAAATTACTTAAGTAATACTTGCTCCATCCTGATTTGAACCATAAAATAAAAAGTAGCTTACTGAATAGAAGAGCCGGGCTTTTGAGTTGGCTGACTGCAAAAGTCACTTGAGAAAGGCTTTGCTGAATCCCTTGCAAAATTCTTTCGAACCCCACCCAGGCAACTTAAGGACATGACCATGCGCCAACACTACAGAATCATTCTGATAAAATTTTTTTTGCTGTTATCCCCGCTCGCTGCCGCAACAACTCAAGCAGCAGCCCCTTTGTGGACCTTAACCCCAGCCCCAGGCTCCAATCCCACCCAGGATGTACCCCAAAACAGCACAGCCACCGTGAACTACATGGTTAAAAACCAATCAAGACGCTCCAAAAACGTGGTACTTTTACCCATAGCAGGCATTCAACAGACCACACCCTGTCGAATGGCTCCGAACGGACAACCGGGCAGCAGCTGCACACTCACCCTGCTGATTACCAGCAATGCCTTACCGCAAGGCGGAGTCCACGGTGGCCCTGCACTATGCCAGGCTAACACCGATGGCAGTCCTAATCCCAACCAGTGTTATCAACCCGCACAGGGACATCAATTGCAGGTGAGCCAAACTACAGAACAACAGACCACGCTAACCCTTACACCAACCAATCTAAGTTTTGTCGCCGGCACAATAAGCAGCACCATTACCTTAACCAATACTTCCACCTTGGTGACCGCAACAGGCCTTAGTCTTACACCCTCAACTAATTTAATGTTGGTCAATAATGCCTGCGGCAACACGCTCTTACCTCAGGACTCCTGTACTTTTGCATTGACCTCTTCTGTCGTGAGTACAGGAAACACCGTAACTGCTAAAGGAAGTAATACCCCCACCGCGCAGCTAACCGCTTCAATTACTCCCATTCCTTTACCCTTCGCCGCAGTGGGGTATTATCACAATGGAAGTCAGTCTGCCCCCTTAAGTTATACCTCCAGTGATCATGGCGCAACCTGGAGTCTCTCCACTATCCTCCCTCCGGCACAAGGAGGCTACAATAATTATCTTCAAGGTATTTCCTGCGACAGTGCGAACCATTGTGCTGCCGTGGGACATTATTACAATGGAAGTCGGTATCTTCCCTTAATTTATACCTCCAGTGATAACGGGACAATCTGGAGTCTTTCCACTACCCAGCCCCCGGCACAAGGAAGCAACAATAATAGTCTTTATAGTGTTTCGTGCGACAATGCAGGCCATTGCGCTGCCGTGGGATTTTATAACAATGGAAGTCAGGATGTTCCCTTAAGTTTTACCTCCAGTGATCGTGGGGTAACCTGGGGCCCCTCCACTACTCTGCCTCCAGCACAGGGAAGTGCGCCTAATTATCTTTATAGTGTTTCCTGCGATGGGGGCAGCCATTGTGTGGCCGTGGGACATTATTACAATGGAAGTCGGTATCTTCCCTTAATTTATACCTCCAGTGATAACGGGACAACCTGGAGTCTTTCCACTACGCCGATACCAGGAAGTGGCAATAATAGTCTTTATGGTGTTTTCTGCACCAGTTCCGGTCATTGTGCTGCCGTGGGATATTATAACAATGGAAGTCAGAATGTTCCCTTAAGTTATACATCCAGTGATAACGGGGCAACCTGGAGCGTTTCCACTACTATGCCCCCGGCACAAGGAAGTAGCGATCATTTGCTTTATAGCGTTTCCTGTGACAATACTAACCATTGTGCTGCCGTGGGATATTATAACAATGGAAGTCGGAATGTTCCCTTAAGTTATACATCCAGTGATAACGGGGCAACCTGGAGCGTTTCCACTACTATGCCCTCCCCGACACAAGGAAGTGGAGCTAATGTGCTTAAGAGTGTTTCCTGTGACAACACTGACCATTGTGCTGCCGTGGGAACTTATAACAATGGAAGTCAGTCTCTTCCTTTAAGTTATAACTCCAGTGACAACGGAGCAACCTGGAGTCTGTCAACTACCCCGCCTCCGGCACAAGGGAGCTCTCAGTTTACTTATCTTACAGGTGTTAGTGGTAATGGGCTTTAGTGGATGAATGACACGGTTGTGTGCCAAAGCACACAACCTGTGAAACAGGCTTTGAATCGCCCCAGAAAATATTGCTTATTACTGAATCAAGGTCAATGATTTTATCAACCGAAAAAATAAAGTGTCTTTGAAAATGAATGTGTTGCCAAGCTACCGGTGAAAATTTTTTCAATCTAGCTAATGCCTTCTGATTTCCCTCTGCGTCATATTTCAATTTGAGTTTGGATAGTATTGCTGAACTGTAGGTAATCCAACCCAAAACGATATAACAGATTCAGAGGATGAACATCCTGAACCTATTACACCTACCTCCGTCAAAAGGAAAAAGGTAGAGCTCGAGGGAGGATCTTCAGTTTATTTAAAGGATGAGAGCGGATTATTGCCCAACAGGATAACCACTGAGGTAATTTACTATTGGCAGCAATTATTTGCTCCTTATGGTTTATTTTTGGTAAAATAAGTCCTCATCTATTTTAGAGAAGATTCAACATATGCATTAATAACCCTAGGTGTTCGTGCCACCATTTGGAAATGGCTATTAAGCAAGATAAGACAAAAGAGTTAAAAGCAATTCTTAATAGTTATTATATTGGAGACCAGTATAATTTCTTATTGGATGCCTATAAATTGCTCGAAATACAGGATGGTCATAAATTTGCAACTGGGTCTAGCACTCCGGAACTTGCGCCCTGATGCAAAATCTAAAATCGCATATCGCAAAATCACCAATTACATCAATATGTTAATGATTCAGCAAATTATAGAAGAACATGGTTTAAAAGATATACTGACAAAGGAGGATAAACGAGCATTACCCCCTCTTATTTACGAACATGTTAACCCGTATGGTTTATTTCCATTGGATTTATCAACACGCCTTCCTCAGATCATAATTCAATCAAATTATGAGGGGGGGTATAAAAATACCGAGTTAGAGGATGGTCATGCGTGGTTTATTTCAATCAATTATTCCAGTAAATATACAAATATTAAACAAGGATACAAAGCTTGACTCCGACTTATCTCATAAGAGATTTAAGCTTTATAGGGCTCAGCATATAGATAAACAAGAAAATACAGCAACAATTATAAAAACGAATGGAACCCATGAAAATTTGAGCGAACGACAAGGTATAATGAAAAATAAAATCACCTTTCGACCATTAGATTTTTCTGATATACCATTAATGCATCAATGGTTTAACGAACCTCACGTTCAACAATTTTATTCATTCCGAACATGGGCTGAAGATGAAGTTTTAAACAAACTCACTCCCTATATTACCCATACCAAACCCGTCTCAGGTTTTATTATTGTGCTCAATGAATCGCCGTTGGGCTATTTACAGTTCTATAAAGTCAAAGACTATCCCTGGCCTAATCAAAATCTGCCACAAACTATTATTGATAATGCTGTAGGCATGGATGTGTTTATAGGAAATAGACAAATGCTTGGCAAGGGACTAGGAAGCAGGATCATTAAAACGTTTATTCAAAGTAAAATACAACCTGAATTTCAATATTGTATTGTTGATCCCGATATAAAAAATGAAGCCGCTTTAAGATGCTATGAAAAGTTAAAGTTTAAAGAGCACGCCATTATTGAGACCTTTGATGCCCTGGAGCAGCCAACAAAATTAAAACTGATGATACTCCACTGCCCAAAATAACCTCATCCCGAACAAATTACGCCATCCTGAACGTAGTGGAGAAGCAGGCGCAATACCACTGAAAGGAGATCTCTCACGTTGTTCGAGATGACGTACAGTTCTCACATCATCCCGAACGTAGTGAGGGATCTCCTGCCATGAGCACCGTTCCCTCATCGGAGATCCCTCACGTTGTTCGGGATGACGTGAGATTGTTCGGGATGACGACATTACTCAGGATGACGGCATTACTCAGGATGACGTGAAATTTCAGTTATCCCACTTTATTAAAGACACACGTTGGATGTGATTCATCAACTCGTTGTAAGTCTTCATAATCTGCTGTGTTCATCTGTATTTTTAATTGTTCATTATCGAGTGCAAAAACCACATGATTCATTGTTAAATACATGTGAGTATCAGCTCCGCCATTAGCAGAGTCTTCATCCGTAAACGATTTATTGATGCTTATGTTTTTAATAATTAGCTGAGTTTTAGTCGCATTCCATTCAATAGAGGTGGTCTCATTACCAGTCATAATTGATGCCCCACTCTTTATTCCCGAATTGGATTTTGTCATCATGGTTCCGATGCTCATTGGCTCGTCATCATTTACTGTAAGTTCAGTAGGTGAACTTACAATTTTTAGAGTAAGCGAACTTCCCAAACATCTAGAGGATTCCCATGTTCCACTGAAATCAGTATAAACTTGGTTCGATTGATTTTTTTGAGCCTTTTGTGTGACTGAAGTTAATGCTTTAGGAGAAATTAAGTTTCTAAGCAAAGGGGTTGCATATACAGAATTAGCGATACTGACACCCAACAGAAATGTTGCTACACCTTTATGAATCATATAAAACTCCAGTTTAATAACCATCAAAAATTTAAATAAGGCTTAATTTAAATTGGAATCTATACAAAATTGTTTATTGGGTCAATCCATTAGATATAGACTTCTGTTACTTCCAAGACCTAATCACAAAAATTGAAGGTGGATATTGTTTAGACAACCATATGTTCTTTGCCAGAAGATTTATTTTTCAACATAGCCCAGGTAACGCCACCGATCACAAGCATTGCACCAATTATTTGTAGTCCGGTAGGCGGTAATCCATGGAGTGAAGATAAAATCATAGTCACCACAGGCATAAAGTTAAAAATCAAATTCGGTTCTGAAACACCAATCCTCGCTATTGCTTGAGTCCAACAAATATAGGCAATGACAGTAGAACCAATAACCAGACCAACCAGAGCCCAAACAGGGGTCATCGTTGAAGGAAGTTTCGGCTTTGGACTAAACCCTATACTTAAAAGAAGCAAAAAAATAGCTCCAATAGTGACTACAACGGTTATATTGATTAGCGATGATATATGGCCAGGTAACCATCGACGTGAGGCTACTGTATAAAATGTAAAACAAAGAGCAGAAAGGACAGCAATTGCGTCTCCCCAACTAAAGCCTAAACCAGGAGAATGTCCAACACCGGAGCCAAGAACAGCTAATACCGCCCCACCGACCGAAACAATAATAGCGATAATCGTATGAATACCAGGAATTTGTTCGCTCACGATACTCTCGGCTATTGCCGTAAATACAGGAGATAAGGCCATAATGACTGCAACATTAATAGGAGAAGTAACATTTATAGCGAAAAATAACAAAACCTGAAAACAACAAATTCCTATAAAACCGAGTAAAAAATAATGCCACCAGTGGCCTTTAAAGCTATATTTTGGAGGCCTTTTAATAAAGATAATCAGCAACAGAAGAACCAACGCACCGAAACCAAATCGAGCTGTAGAGGTATCCAGAGGAGATAGCCAAGTCATGGTTATTTTACCCCAGACATAGGCAGCCCCCCAAAAAAACACCGCAATAATTGCGAGTAAGCGCCCTACTCCCATTTGAAATCTATCCTTAATTCAGTACCTCAGTTTTTTAATCGTTACTGCAATTAATCTAAAAGTCAATTCTGAGTCTCATTCAACAACCACAGAAACTCGAATTATTTTGCCTCATAAGGGTCAATCTAAGAGAAGTGTAGCTATTTAATAAATTTCTATTCAGAAAACGTAGACTGAATTGTAAAGCCCAGTATGTTATCCATACGATATTAATCTTATTGAATGATTTTTTTAAAAATATTTTTTTCGGCTAATAACTTGGCGAATTCGCCAGCCGTTAATGGTTGACTAAATAAGTAGCCCTGTATTTGATCACACTGATAAGCCTGAAGGAACAAGAGCTGATTAGCGTCCTCAACCCCTTCTGCAACACACTCTAGTCCTAAAGATTTAGCCATGGCAATGATTGTTCTTACCATCACGGCATCATGTTTATTTGAAACAATATCTTTTATAAAAGAGATATCGATTTTTAATGTTTTCAGGGGCAGATTCTTCAGGTAAGAAAGTGAGGAAAATCCCGTACCAAAATCATCTAACGAAAAGGTAACCCCTGCTTTAGAAATAATATTTAAATTGTCAATTACCTCTTCCATGTTAATGAAAAAAGACTCCGTTATTTCCAGATCTAAATATTTTGCAGGCAATTTTGAGTTTTTTAATATTTTATGGACATCATCAGGGAAGTCTTTATTCATTAATTGTTTTTTAGAAACATTAACTGAAATAGGTATACGCCTTAACCCTTGGGCTTGCCATTCTTTATTTTTTTTGCAAGCTTCCCTTAATACCCATTCTCCTAATTTGATAATTAAATCGGATTGTTCTGCAATCAAAATAAACTCTTTCGGTGAAATGGAACCGTAGGTTGGATCAGTCCATCGACACAATGCTTCAACCCCACAAATTAATCCAGATGATATATTTACTTTAGGTTGATAATACAGCTCAAGTTTTTTTGTTTCTATTGCCTCTATAAGTAAATGTTCCAGCTCAAATTGCAGAGTTAATTTGGTAGTCGCTTCTTCAGAAAAGAACCGATAAGGAGGCTTACTATCAGGTGCAAGCAACCGCATCGCATAAATTGAATTCTCTACTAATTGATTTGCATCATGACTGTCTGTGGGGAAAATACTAATGCCAATATTGGTTGTTAGTGAATATTTTTCTTTATTAAACTCAAACTTCTCCTCTAATATGTTCAATATATTTTCCAATTTTATTAGAAGAGACGAGGTCTGAGGATTGATAGTAATAAAGAGAATGAAATGATCCTCCTCCCATAAAGAAATCCCATCAGACTTCATAAGAATTTTTTTTAGCCGTTTGCTTGTTTCATTAATAATAAAGCTGATTATTTCAGCTCCAGAAGAGCTTTTTAACTCTTGAAGTTGGTTAATTCTTAATGAAATCACGGCAATTTGCTGAGGAGATTGCGCCACCTCAACAGCTTGTTCTAATCGTTCTTGTAATATGTGGCGATTGGGCAGTCCTGTTAAAAAATCATTAAAAGAAGCATTCTCAGTAGCGATTCGAGTTTTATTAATGTAATAGGAGTACCATAGTTCATGTTCAACTAACCGAGCAAAATGAATTAGTTGTTGTTGCTTACGAGAACTGAATCCTCTGGGTTTATTATCAATAATAGATAATGCCCCTATTGGTTTCCCTGTTGGACTCCGTAATACAGCCCCGGCATAAAAAGAGATACCGGGCTTATTCAAAACTAAACGATTTCCGTCAAAGCGACGATCCTTTTTTGCATTCTTAATAACTAAAATTTCTTCTTCATATAGTGTATGGGCACCAAAGGATATGTTCCGAGGCATTTCATTTACTGATAATCCTTTATAAGACTTAAACCATTCCCTATGGCTATCAACCAGACCAATTAAGACAATAGGCATATCAAACACATCTGAAATAAGATCAGTAAATCTATCAAAACGTTCTTCCTGACCTGTATCTAAAATATTTAATTCGTAGAGCTCTTGTAAACGAGCTACCTCAAAGTCAGGTTTTGCTATAAAGGGCAAATTCTCCATATTAATCTTAATCCCCTAATAAAGAAGGAATATTTTCCAGCTTTATTAATAAAGCATATCATCAGCTCCCGAAAATTCCAGGTTTCATCCGGTTTAGATTGCTAAAGAGGCCCTAAAGACTCATTGTTTCTGTAATAAAAATGATCAAAAAAAATGAATACCCCCCCTTTTTTTTAGATCATATTTTAAACAGATAGGTTATGGATAATCTATACTTTTACTGTTCCATACGTGATGCGAGATATTGGCATGAAATCAAAACTGACAGCGGTACATACGGTGCATTCGGTTGAAGATTATAAAAATTTTCTTTCAGGTAGCAACGCCCCCCCCCCTCTTTCAGTAGAAGTGATTTCCTTTAGATCGGCTCTTGAAAAAATGCTTATGGACGATACCAGTGATCTGACTCAATATTTACAACGATTGAGTGAAGAAGATAAAGTTTTATTAATTATGGGCTTACTAAAAAATGATCACGATTTATTGAATAAAGTACTTTCCCCAATGTTCCTTTCCGAACCCGATACACTTTCTAAACTGCAAGATATTGTGAAGCATGGTGAACTAGACGGAGATGGGCAATGGTTAAATAATACCTGTCTCGCATTAATTAAACGACTATTGGAAAATGATGAGGGAGAGCAACTGCCAAAGGCCTATTGCCAACAGATAATGACGTTGGCTATGAAAAAAATACCTGACACCTTAATTGATCTTCCCTCTAAATTAGCCCTATTCGTAGCAATTATTCCTGGATCTGAAAATCTCCGTTTGGCTTATAAAGAAATACCTAATCCGTTGAAGGAAAATAAATTTCCAGGAGACATTAAACCAGGTGAGTTTCTCTTCGCAATTCATGCACCTGATTTGGATAAATCTGAATATCTATTTTTAGTTTTGGCATTGCTCCAAAAACATGCTTTAAAAAATGAGCATATAAAGCTGCAGTTGAGTTTATGTCGCCAATTGTATATGGAAACCCATTATGAAGAAGCGATTAAGCTCATTACTGATTTATGTAAGGAATACCAAAATGAGATAGGTGGAGAAGAATGCGCTGCAATCTTCGATGTCCAAACTAAATTGTTAGAAATCTCTATAGATAAAAATTACAGTCGCCGTTTTTTTGAAAATAGAGTAGCTCTTTTATATCGAGGACAAGGTATAGGCCAGGATGTTATAGAGGGCATTAACAGAATTGCTATAGAATTTTTCGGACATAAAACTCAACCTGCTTCTAGCCCGGAAGAGGCTCAAGCCCTTATTTTAAATTTAGCGGATTTGGAAACTGAAGAAATAACAGAAAAAGAATTACAACTAAAACAGAACTCTACAGAGTGGGAAAACCGTGGATATTTTAGAAGAAGAGGATTTATATCAGAATATCAAAGAGCCCTGGGTGAGAAAAGTGAAATCGTGATGACTAGAAATATGGGCGTAATGCGATCTTCCCAACCTAATTTTCCCGATGAATTAAGTGAGCATTCTGTAGAAAATAAAGGACCTGATATTAATAGGACTTCAGAGAATTCTTATGCATTTAGACGTGCGCGCTCTGCCTATATTGCGTCCATATCCGGCCATGGATTTACTGCTGCGGCTCTTCTTCTGGTTTATCTTGAGCGAAATCCCTCTTGCACTACTAATAATCAAGACATCAATCATTTTTTGAAACTGTATGCTTCGGTATATGTCAGCCATAGTTTTCATAGTTTATTAGAGGTAATGGATGTTTTTACTCAACCGCATATTAAAAAAATGTTTGCAGACTATGGGGTAACTATTGATACTCAATGGCCCGATTTTATTTTGGAACAAGCGTTTAAAGACACTCAAGAGTATACAAAAAAACTTTGTAAACAAAGGATTGTCAGAGAACAATTAAATTCACGCCTTTCGGTTACTGTGGAGGAGGGAAATCTCAGTGAAATGGAATCCTTACTCGAACAATATCATGAACCCAATACAATATCTCCGCAAGGACTCACACCCTTGATTCTTGCCCTTAAAAGAGGGGAGCAGGCAATTGTAAAAAAATTAATAGAGGCAGGCGCTGATCCTACCCAGTCTATGTTTATTGCCATCAAAGAACAGGATGGGGAATTGGTAAAAGCCCTACTTCAATACCCAATTGATATTTCATCAAGTTTTGAGGGATATAATCTATTAGAATATTCACATCAATATGGAAACGAAGAAATTATTGAGGAGATGTATCTATTTCTACAGTTTCGAGAGGATATATGTAAGAAGAGAATTGCTCGAATCAAGGAAGATCCTTCTAATACAGGACGCCAACAAGCCATTGAATCTCTAAAAAAGTTCGAAGTAGATATTAGTGAAGAAATAGAGCCACTTATTTTATTCGAGAAAAGGCTAAAAGAGTTTCTTTTTTTAGATTCAATTCCATTACCTCTTTCAAAAGAACAAGCAGAGCAAGAAATTGAGGGCAGACCGTTACTTTTTGTGGCAATAGATAATGCTCGCGATGATCTTGTTGAAGCTGCTCTTGAGGCTGGTGCAGATCCTGATGTAAGACTTGAGAATGGCTATACACCTTTATGTATCGCTGTAGAAAATAACAGTTGCGAGCTAATGAAGAGACTTATCAGCGCAGGAGCTGGGGTAGGTCAAGACAGTGAATATTGTAACTCTCCTCTTGCCATAGCAGTTATAAATGGGCATAAAAAAGCCGCCAAAATTTTAATTGATGCTGGAGCAGAGCCTAATGGGGTAACTATTGAGGGAATAAATCTCATTACCTTGGCGATACAAAATCGTGATGTCGCTATGGTTAATTTACTACTGAAAAAAGGAGCCTCCTTAAGCCAGCAAGATAAAAACATTATGTTACTTAATGCGCTATATGATAATAATGAGGATGACCTACAGTTCCTTTTAAGTATAGGCGCATCACCGGATAGTCAAGATTCTGGCGAGCCGGCTCTTTGTATTGCTGCAAGTCAGGGATTTGCGGGTGCGGCAGAAGCATTACTCAAGTATGGTGCAAATCCTGATGCCTATCGTTATTATGATGAGGAGCGTCAAAATCTTAATGCGCTGCAACTGGCAATCAAAAAAGGATACCCTGCTATAGTGGTTACTCTATTAGAGCATGGCGCAAATCTTGCGTATAGGGATGTGAAAGAATTAACTATGGTCCAATTGGCAAGAGAACACCACCATCCCTTAATAGCTCAAATAATTGAAGAGTTCCAGGCTCAAAAGATATCTATGCTACATGAGCAAATCAATAATATTAATGAGGAGCCTGCTAATCCAAACAGGCAGGTCGCGCTCATTGCCCTTAAAGAATTTGCAGATGAAATTGCCCAAAAAAGCGAACTATGGGAGTTCCTGCAGCTTAGAATCCAACTGTTTACTGAGCTGGATGATCAATATAAACGATTTTTAAAACTCCTTACTGAAAATAAAATACAAACAAGTAAGATAGAGGAGGTAAAAAATTATTTTGAACAAGAATTTACAAACTTCAAAGAAAATAAGAATATTCTTAGTGCGCCACAAAGGGCGGAGAAGACCATTAATCAAGCTATTTTTCAGGCCAATTTAAGGTTATTCGAGCAGAAAGAAAAAAAACCAGACTCATCGCCATCTGATCCTGGTATAAAAAATGATCCGTCGAAGATATAACACCATCAGTTATCAATGGTGTTCACGGCACAAATCATTCTATGAGGGCCGGATAGTCATTGCGAACAAAGTGAAGCAATCCGACTCAGATTTTCAACGAAGCATCGTTCTGCTTCGCCAAGGCTCGCAACGACGAAACAGGCATACTCTCCGTGAACGCCATTAAATGCCCACCGCTTTCAGGGTCTAGAGTGGCCCTAAAGACTCATTGTTGCTGAGTAAGGTTGTTGCGGTAATAAAAGTGATACCGGCCATTAAAATAAGATAATAAGCTGGTGCAATAAGGCTCACATTTTGTGTTAGCAAGCTAACCACCAAAGGAGTGGTGCCACCGAATAAAGCGTTTCCTAAATTATAAGAAAAGGCTATGCCGCTATAACGTACATTCTCAGGACAGTTTTCTACAACTGCAGTTAACGTATTTCCTTGATCAAAGGAACTCAGAATCGTCGCGATACCTAAAGATAACAGTGCCAGGGATAACGATTTGGCTTGCAGTAAATAAAAGCAGGGAAACACCAACAGAATGACAGCTATTGAAGTGAGTAGCAGCATTTTTTTTCGAGTAAAATAATCGCCGCAAATGCCCGCCAAAGGAACGGTGAAGAGCATTGTAATTAATAAATAGCTTTCCATGGTTAACGCATCCGTCAATGAAAACCCAATATAATGCTCTAAATAAGTGGGCATATACCCGACAAAAACATAATAAAAAGTGGAACCCATACAAGTAAGTCCCAAAATTTTCAGTAATTGGTAAGGGGCGAATTTAATGGCCGTAATAAAAGGTCTGGACTCAAGGTGATGCGTTTGTTGTAAATGAGAATAAACTTTTGTTTCTGATAATTTAAAACGATAATAAATGATTAATGAACCGGGTAAACCGATAAACAGAAACGGCAGTCGCCATGCCCACGCTTTAATCACTTCCTCAGAAAAAAGGAAATGAAGAAGTATCAAAGTAACGGTCGCCAGTAAAAAACCCAAGTTGGCCCCTGTTGCAGCAAAACTGGTGATAAAACCTCGTCGGCTACGTACTGCTGACTCAGCAAGGTAGATCATTATTCCACTGTATTCACCCCCTATAGATAGACCTTGTATCAAACGCAGTAAGATAAATAAGACAGGGGCAATGATTCCGGCCTCTTCATAGGAAGGAATAACGCCAACTAAAAAAGTGGATATGGTAATAATTAAGATAGAAATTCTTAATGTTTTTGCGCGACCGCGAGTGTCTCCAAAATAACCAAAAACAATACCCCCCAATGGTCGACAAAGAAAACCAGCCGCGAATACGATTAAAGCCTCAATGGTTGCATTACCCGCAGAGCTTTGCGGAAAAAACTTGGCACCAATTATAGGTGCCATGAAAATAAAAAGTCCAAAATCAAACCATTCTATGGTATTACCCAGACTTGAAATGAGTATTTCTTTTTTTATCAATTGATAATCGCTTCAGTAGTATTATTCAATTTAATATACATCACTTGCAGAAAATATAAATGCTCTTTTCTGCAAGTGATGTGTCCCATATTAAATCGTCATTTTCGACCTAGGCCACTAGCTACCAATAACATGAATACTCACTGTATTGTGAAATTTTTATCAGCTTTTTCAATAAACATTGATTGATGAAAATCACAATTCATGTGGCTAAAGACTGTTAATCTACTCAGCTCCTCCACGAACTCTTTCCCCATAACAAGATGCATTTCACTTTTACTCATTTGATTAAGAGCTGAGATAAATTGAAGCAAGTTCTGATCCTTGCTAAATTGGTTAAATAATTTTTTTATTTCATCGATCATCGCAGTATTTACACTCGATGAAAACATCCCTGGAGCAGTTGTAGCTGTATTTGAGATGATTTTTCCAAGAGTGCCGATACTTTCTTGATATTGATGAGTAAGCTTCATAAGCACGTCATTCAATTGGCTTGAGATTTTTTCATAGTAACTCTGACTAGACTTATTGTTAGCCAAGAATGAATCATTTATTTTAACTAATTCTCCAGCATTAGCCTTCACATAATCATAACGATGCATTCCTTGCTTCACCTGCTCTACCAAATCTTCGACACTATAGCCGTCCAAGCGATTAGGATTGTAAAGGATAGTGGGTTTAAGACCATGTTTAATTAACTCTTCATTGAGTAAAAAATAATTGGTCCGGCAATTAACATCGTGGAATACATGTAAAATCTCTAATTCATGAACCAGAGTCACGATACAAAGAATTACCTCATCGGGTGTTTTTGTTTTACTGACATCAAGATTATATTGATTAATTGCAATTTTTGCCTTTTTCTCAGCAGAAACCGGATCTGGCGTTAATAATGATACAGAATTATCTTTAACAGAAGTGACCAGTTGCTCTGCTATGGTTTGTAATTCTTCATCGGTCTTATTCTTTAAGGTGGCATGGTTAATCGTGGCTTTCTGACGTGCAACAGCCAATGCAAAAGCCATTTCGTCCTTAGTCGGGATTAATTGTGCTTTCCCAGCTAACTGGCCTATATAAACAGAGAGAGTGTCTATTAGCCCCCACGAGGTATATTTATCCCTATTCAGAAATTGTTCATCAAATTTATTTTCTTTTAAAAATGAATCAATAATGTGCTCCACTGCATCTGCCGAAACATGAGGATGTAATTGAGTCACTTTTTTAATTGTTTCTTGTAAGGCAGCAGCTTTTACTCCTGTAACAATTGTACTGTATTCCTGAAATGGTACCGGATTTTTGCGTTTAAAATAGCAATCACCTGCCATAAAAGACAATTGCTTACAATATTGATGAACAATTTCAAAATGTTTCACTTCCCCAATCATGAAACCATTCTCATCATTATCATTTTTAATTCGTTTCAATAATTCAACGGCACCTTTAACATTTATGGCATCACGGTTAATTGGAAATGAATTATATCCGTCGCGGAGCTCTCCAGATTTGGATTTTGTTTCTGCTGAAAATAAACTGGAGCTTAACGAGGCCTGTAACTCTCTAACGTGTTCAAGCGATAATGGCTCAGGATTTTGTGCTAAAAAAATTGAGTTACATATATTGGCCTGTGTATTAAATAAATCCAAAACGGAACGAGGCTCACGAGCATTATAAGCAACCCAATTTTCAAGATAATGATAAAACAAGGCATAGTCAATGAAACCCAGAAACCATAACTCACGAGGCATTTTTAACAAAGAGCATGGATAAGGTTCAGTAAGCAACATGTCATGAGGTTTCATTCCTGGATAATTCATTTCTACTAATTGTTGTTTTTCATGCTGATCTGCTTCGATCATTTGCGCATCGATTCTTTTCCCTTTAACTACTAATCCATTCACCGCTTCCATTAATTGTTTTGGCTTTGATTTAATTGCCGTAAACGTGTCTTTATCGGTATTCAACACAACTAATCCATAACTCGTCCCTTGCCGAAGTTCATGATTCAGAAAATTTAATTCTGACTCAATATAATGCCCTGCTTTTTCCTCATTAAGGAACACTAATTTTGGTTTTGCATTTACAAGTGCATCCTCAATGAGCTTTAACGGGTTATTTGTTTTTAATAAATGGGGCAGATTTTTAATGACTACATAAATCATGTTTTTATCCTATGTATATTAGATAACTTAATTTTAAGCATCAAAAATTATTCTGCAACATATTGTACAATATGCAAGCACAAAAACCAAATAGAGATTTTAACGTCTCCTTATTTTCTTATTTCTGCAGCATACCAAAATGATGTTATAGAAGTGTTAGACAAATGTTTAACCAGATATTATTCTGTCTACGAGCTTGTTTAGTTCAGGTATGACCCAGCTTTTATGCCTGAAAAATAATGAGCTAAAATTCAGTTTCAAAGCAGGAACAACAAAACCTAACTTTGGTAATGATGAATTTAGCCTTATAGTCTGGAGATACTGGACACGTTCAAAAATCCGAACTACTTTACTCTATTAACAATTTTAAGGAGCAAACAATGGGAGCTAATGGACAGCCCAAAAAAGAGAAAGAATCATTGGGCGGATGGCTTTATGGTCTTTTTAGTGGTCAGACTCACCCAGGAAATTACTGTACCCCAGACCAATGTTTCATCACCAATCAACAAGCCTTTTCCAGCACCAATTTAATTGCACCTGTTGGCTCGGATCACCCAATACCTCATATTGAATTGAATAACTCCACTCGCCTCTTTGATATTGCCAGCTCCATTAGTTTATCCGAGCTTTTTCCTCCAGAATTAATCCAATTAATTACCGATGCGGCGCAACAAGGTCTTTTGGTATCTACATTAATCACTTTGGCCAATGAGGGTGTAACGGATTATTTGAAGGGCTTACATTATCAGCCCAATGATATTTATTGGATTAACCAAGGGGTTCGAGCCCTTTTGCTTATCGCCCTGGGGACTTCACCTAGTATAGCAATTACAGTACCTTTAGCTGGATATGTTCTTAATTCACGTTGTGGTCTTAGTAAAGAAAAGTCAAATTATGTCACTACAGGGCTCGCTCTTGGTGTTAATTTGTTAACCACCCCGATGAGTTTTATGGAGGCATCGCTTGCTATAGGGATCTCAGTAGGCAGCAGTTTGATGGGCAGCAAGATAACCAAGTCTGGCTATAATTTTGTCCGCGATACTTTTTTTAGTGCTAAAAAAGTTGAAGAGACTAAAGAACATGCTCCTCAAATAACAACCCAGTTATCTTAACAGCCACGTCATACCTGTTTGACAATTATAGAGCCAGGAAAACGACGTTAAAATCCAAACCTTCGTGCCGCGACGTGTTTGCGGCATCTACGCCCGGCCTTTAAGGATTATTAATAATATCCCCGTATGTATTATCTTCATCAGGGCCCTCTTCAACAGGACGCTCATATTGCACGATATTTTCCATTGCCGATTTATAATCTAAAACTGCTTTTGCTAATCCTCTCTCCTCACCGTGCTCATATGCGGCCATCCCCATCACACCGGCAACAGCACCAGCTCCTGCAGCACCCATTGCAGCGAGTATAAGGCTGGAGCCTCCTGTTGGAATTGCAGCCAATACACCAGCAACAATCAATGCGATGCATGCAAACATTAATAATCCCATGCCCAATCGCTTCCAACCAGGAGACGGTTTGCCAGAAATGTCATGAGCAAGAGAGGTCAATTTTGCAGTGATTGGAGTGATATCCCCACCTTTATCAAGAGTATCGATCGCTTTCGAGGAGTATTTTAGCACCCGACTCAGTTGAGATAAGCTGTATGGATCCAACTCTTTGACTTTAGCAGAATCAGGAACAATTGCTTTCATCTGCATTAAAATTTCCACTCCTTGCTGACGAAAATCTCTACTGTATAAGGGGTCTGCCTCATATTTCACTAACTTATAACCTAATTCTGCATACAAAGAGAAATATTCACTAACTTGCAATGCTTTAAATTTATCAATTGCATCTTGGGCTTTGTATGTCTTATCCTCAACTTTTTGTACTTGCTCTTTATAGAGAGCAATACGTTTTTCTACTTCTGATTTGCTCGGACATTGATTTAATGAGGTGAGCAGTAGATGCATCAAATCCTGTTTTTGCTTGAATTGTTCTGCCGATTCTGCCGAATTAACTACATGAGCCCCTTCAAACCAGGAAGAGGCGGGAAACAGCGTTTCCGAGATCAGTTTTTTTATCTTATCGTCTTGTAAAAATGAAGAAGCAGTTAAACGATCAAAACAGGCTAATTTCTCTGTGTGTTGTGCAATGGCATTGTTTAACAAACCTTTAGGACTTAAAAACTGTTGATATACTTGAATTAATTTATTTTTGTTCTCATCATTATCGGTTAATTCCCTAATCTCTCTAGCCAAGTCAGGAGCCACACGCTCCAAACGCATAGCCATTTGTCCTTTGACCCTGGCAAAATCATTTACTGGTAACTCATATTCTTTAAGTGGACTAATAATTACGTCGTGATCTCGTCCAGAGTCCTTTTTATCAGATGGAACTTTAATCACACCCTTGACTGTAATCTCAGCGCTTGGCTCTCCGCCATCAGCAATGCCGATAAAATCAAGCGTTCCGCCACGCGCATAGCCTGGGCGTTTTTCATCTTCTACCGTAGTTATATCCTTTAATTCTGTTTTATAAGTAGAAAGATCACTAAACTGTTGCCCTCCAAGAGGAACTTGATGAAGCGCTTGTAATTCTGGCGTGTTGGTACCACCGGGGGCCATCCATAAATTAACCGCTTGGCCATTGCCAGTTAATTTATTACGCGTATTGGCATCATAGCCAGACAGCCTTAAGTTAGGGCATGCTGCAACCAAGTCCTTCCAATTAGTTACCTCTTTGGCTATAGATTGATTAATATTATGCCAATCTTTAGTCCGCTTTTGGGTATCATTTGACTCTAAATGCCCACTCACTGACTGTATCTGAATTTTCTCTTCCGCAGCCGTCCCTTTATTTTTTGTGACCGTAAATTCAGTGATTAAACCACCTTTATTATAGGCGCTGCCTCCGCGATTTTTGCTGCGTCTTGCCGCCTGAGCGGCCTGAAAATCAACATCTACATCGTTTTTATGAATGACAAAGCTTGCAATTCCTGTACCTTTGTGAAATTGAGTTGATAATTTAGTATGAGTTGGCATTTTTCCTAAACAAACAACAGTATAGCCTTCACCAATGGCTTGCTGTAATTGTCGTCTAGTCGCTTCAAACGAAACTTCCTGACAGTGAATGACATAAACATCCGCATCATCTTGATGAATCATCTTCGCAATCTGTTTACTGGCGTTTTTACCTATGACATCGTTGCCGCAATTAGCGGTGATAGCCCGATATTTAACAGTCATGATACCCCCAGACCCAATTTTAGCTAAAGGAGCTCTGAATCAGTATGCTTTGATATTATTATAGACTCAATGTGTCACAGTACGTTCATTATCAAATCAATTATAAAGTTTTGCAGTGTAAAAGAGGAGCAAATAAAATGAAGGTTGTAATTTTAATAAGAGAATTGACTCATTATGCCCCCAAAAAGGAGAGCATTACTCACTTTATGTCGTTTTGTCTCATAAGACTAAACTATTGATTTAATCATTGAATTAATTAGCCTTTTCTATGATTAAGCCTGCATATTTGTTCTCATGCCTACGTGCCGCGACCATATCATTACCCATAAGTAATTAAGGAAATAGCGCTGTATTAATTTTTCCTTACTTTTGAGATAATGCTGCCTTTC
>NZ_JAJKBJ010000049.1 GCF_023618015.1 Legionella maioricensis | reverse complement strand
ACCATAATAAACAAGGCAATTTGTTAAAAATAAGAACAAAAAATTAGACATTTTATTATAAACATCTAAAATTTAATTGGTAGCTGTAAATAGGATTGAGAATTTCAGTATAAGAATTAACCATAAAATCGTTAATCAATGGTTTATGTCAACGCGTAACTCTGGAGGAGTCACTATGATGAGGCATTCCATTAAAATTTTTATCGGGATAATCACTTTATTTTCGGTACCTGCTTTTGCGGAAAAAGCAATTTCCATCACGGTAAAAACCAATGAAAAATCAGCATTTGCCATCGGGTATTTTGTAGGTGGGGAAGCTAAGGGAAGTATGGGAAAGTCTTATTCTGGCAAAGGACCTAAAAATAAAAAATATATTTTTGGCTATAGAAAAAATTTTATCCATGGAGACAATGTCTATTGCGGAACTCAAATTTTAACGCAAGACAGTAAAATTACCTTAATAACTGATGGTGCAAAATGCCGAATTGTTATTAATTAGTTCTCAAGAAAATACCATTCGTTCTCTTTTAATTAAGTTCTCTTGTACGCTCACTTCTTTTGACCTGTTTCTCAACAGCCAAGGCTTTGGCAATATCTTGAGTTAAATGGTTTAAATTACTATTCATGCTACTAACTAAAGTCTCTACCGTTACCGAAGGCACTTTCGTATGATAAAATTTTTCATATTTTTTAATGACTTGTCCCTGATGAAAAATAATGTAATCCGCACGTAAGCTGCTATTGCCCAGAAGATCAACTTTGAATTCAGAAATATTTATTTTCAAAGTGTAATCAGGTTTAAATTCGATGTCCCAAGGAGCATCCTCCATAACGACCCCGGGTAAAAGAGTATTTAAATTGGTTTTGATTACGCGCCTAATATTTTTATCCAACGATTCTGCCCATTGATGAAACTCTTCCAGCTGAACTCGATTAAAACTGTCATAAATCATTAATTGCGGTTTTTCGGTGAACGCCGGCGTACGAATTGCATCAACTCCTATTTTTAAATAAGCATAACGACTTGCTGGAACCATTTTGGGCGGAACAGGATTTAACATATAAAATTGCGCCTGCTTACTGCGCCCACAAGCACATAGAATTAATCCTGCTACAAGGATAATAATAAATTTATTTATTTTCACCGTTTACCTCTTACCAATGACTCTGGATTACGCGATAAATAATCTGTTAAATTTTGAGTAGAAGAAGCAGCATCAGCAATTTGTTTCATTGTCTGATTAAAATAAATCAACGACCGTGGTAGATATTCCCCTACATTAATCGCTAATTTATCCAGGTGATTAGTCATCTCATTCGTTGATTTGATGAGATCTTTGATCTCTTGAGAACTCACGAGTTTCCTGATTGCTTCGAATGTATTCTTGGCCGCTTTTAAAGAATCATCCAGGGTTGTGTATTTTTCAATCTTATCTCGGGTAGGAAAAATAGGATAACCATGAAACATTATTTGTTTAGGCTGACTGCTATCATTAGATTGTACTAATTCTATTTCTGCATTACCCGTTATAAAATTAGGTTTGGATATCTGCGCAATATAGCCATTGCTAATTAACAAGTGAATTGGATTTTGGGTAAACCCAAAATTTTTCTCAACAAAAAACTCAACATAAACTGGAATCATTACCTTATTCCGAGCTCTGTTTTCCGTAACCTCAATCAGCTTCACTTCCCCGATTTTAATCCCTCTATAAGTTACTGGCGTTGTTGAATTTAAGCCTTGTAATGACCCTTTAAAAAACATCACATACATTTGGAGTTTGGAATGTACGTACTCCTGATAAAAAAACACGGACCCCATAATCATCAGAATAAATGCGCCCACGACAAAAACACCTACCAACGTATAAAATTTTTCGGAACGCATTATCTTCCCTATAGGTTCAAAAATTTAATATAAACACTACTTAAGGTTAACCAAAGAGAGCCACGAGTCAAGATACGCGACACCGCTCTTCTTAAGGGTACATGTCTCGTAGCCACTTGATAATAGTAATACCCGGCAGTGAAACTCACAATGGAACAATATAATAAAGTCTTAGCCACTGAAGTCATAAAAAAAAGTACGGTGAGCGTGCGTCTTATATCCACTAAATAAATTTGCGTACTAATATTCAATATATGATGAAACGTAATATAAAGACTTAAAAAAGTGACTCCTATCAAATAAGTATGTAATAGTAATCCAGTAATATTTACCCCAATAATAATAGGCAGGATGTATTCAAGAATAACCTCTTGAGGGGTACGTTGCAATTTGGTGATCTTGATTCGAGCATTAATTATATTTAATGAAACCTGCACGCATAAGACAAAGCCAATAAGAGTGGGTAAAAAATCCTGCACCAAAAGAGTTTGTGCAATTGAAAGCGCCTGGCCTTGCAAATTAAATTTACTAAAAATTTGATAGCTATTAATGGCCAAAGACATAGCCATTAATGAACTGATAATAATTAGCGGAATGGCTAAAGATACGCCTGAGTAATATAACACCTTTAATAAATTCGGCCAGGAAATTGCCAAGTGCCGGGTGACAATATTTTTACAACTATGACATAAATGGCCAATGAAACTAAAAAAAAAGGAGATAGACTTAAAAAAGCGTATTACGTGAAAACCCGTTTGTTTAAAGGCATACATTCCGTCTATCCTTTTTATCCATTGATTATACCTCGTCTCCACGTGGCTACCGTCGCCGCGAACCTCTCCCGCAATCTCAAGCATCTCACCGCAATCTCAAGCATCTCACCGCAATCTCAAGCATCTCACCGCAATCTCAAGCATCTCACCGTCATCTCAAGCATCCCCCCGTCATCTCGAGCGTAG
Organism: Legionella maioricensis; assembly: GCF_023618015.1. Taxonomy (GTDB): domain Bacteria; phylum Pseudomonadota; class Gammaproteobacteria; order Legionellales; family Legionellaceae; genus Legionella; species Legionella maioricensis. The sequence goes on along the minus strand of NZ_JAJKBJ010000049.1, from coordinate 2,260 downwards.
CGAGAGATCTCCTGGATGTAGCACTGCCCTATTCCAGATCTCGAAATGACGAAGATTAAAGATATTCTTTGCTCGAAGATTAACGTGATTTTAATAGATGGGCAAGCTTAAGCGCCTGCCCTGGAATTTAAAGCCGTCATTGAGTTACTTAAAGTGATGTCCGCTTTCCTCATTTAAATTATCTTGTCTCATTTCTTCCAACGCCTCTTTCATCTTACCTTTAAAAACACTGACTGCTTGTCCTGAATGGGTGTGGACTTTTTGCTGTTTCTCTGTATGGCCAAATTTATCTGAAGCTAGTTTAGCTACGTCCGCTACCAATTGATTTAATTTGGGACTCCTTTCAAAATTCTTTTTATAACAAGAATCGGCACTAAATTTCTCTGCCCCTTGGCCCATTTCTTTAGCAGGATTAAAGTGTTGTGATGAAGCTACTTTTATGGATTCAAGACCAAACTTCATATGAGGCGATTTATCCCCAATAATCCTTAATGCGGTCCATAGATATTCAAGCTGCTCTGTATTCTCGCCACGCAAAATAATTGGATTTTTAGCTGAGGGAGGCTCCTTTAAGCCAGCCAGCATCTGAGTCACCATGGCCATAGAAAAAGCAACTCGGCCATCCACATCTGTCGCAGGAGGGAATGAGGTCACAGTCAATTTGACTTTTGGTTTTACTCCAATTTTATCGATGGCGGCAATGCGCTCTTCAATAAATCGACCAACTACCTGGTTATTAACAGCGATAGTATGTTCGCGGAAATGATCAGGTTTAACTCTATCAACCATTTGATAGGGATGTGGATTGTCAGGCTCGTAAACTTCTAAAGAAGCCCCTAAACCTACTTTGCGACTACTGTCTAAATGATTGTTTTTATCCGCTATAGGATAATCGGTGTAAGATACTGTAAATATTGAGGACAACTGTCTAATGTCTTTCAGTTCTTCTTTTGCTTGTTTTAAAGTTTGTAGCATGCCCTGCTGCTCAAGAAGATTTTTCTTATCCTCATTTCCTTTCAACAGTTTTTGTATGGGCATATGAATGCGTAATTCGTCTTCAACTCGTTGCAAATAACGTGTTAACGTGGTTCTATAAGCGATAACCCCTTGTTTATAATCTTCATACTGTTCTCCATTCAAATCCTGATCAGAAGGTAAGCCGCCTAAAAACTCTTTTATGATGCAGCGTTGCTTATATAAATAAGGTACAACGACATCAACGCCATCAGCTAACTCTTGAAAATGGGGATCTAACCTCATAGCCTCGAGCTTAGCAGAATCCTGAAATACGGGATTAACCCAGGTCATGGGCGTTTTACCTAAATATCTTAATTCTTTACGTATCTGTTGTAGAGGCGTTACTTTTTCCATAGGGCCTTTTAATGCCCCACGATTATGTCGTTCTAATGCCAGCCACTGACTACGACTCGCCAAAATATTGTGTTTCTCACCAGTACGGTTATGATCTAATCGAGCTAAACGAAAACGGGCTCTTTCAGCAATTTTTCCAATCTCGCCAGGATGATCCAGTAATGCGTGTACATTCTGGGAGTTTAGCCTTCCAAATTCTGTTTTCTTAAATAAGTCTTCTTTCGTATGGGCTCTACTGATTAATTGCAGTAATTCGTAGTCTATGCTTTGATCAATCGCGGCAACTAAAGCATCAAATGCCTCCTGTTGAGACGGATCAGCAGCCCCTGAAACAGGTTTTACAGAGGTTCTGCTGGAAGGTAATCTATGACGATCTATTCTGTCCTCTTCCTCCAAAAACTCATCCTCTTCGCCAAACTCATCGAACGAATCAGATCGACTAAGCGAACTTCTTCTTGAATCCTCTTCCCTAAATGATTCTAAATCACTTAGGTCAAGAGGTACTTCCTTCTTAGCCTGATGAGGCACCTTACTTAACATTTCAAGAGGGGGCTCTTCAGCCTCCATTTTTTGTTGTGGATGTTCCAATACCTCTAAACGTTCTTGTGCACCCTTAATAGCTTTCTTGAATAATGAAGGGTCCTCGTTTAAAGCATTAACATCATATTGATCTAAACCTTTCCCCAAAAGACGCTCAGGACCTTCAGCCTCAACTAGATCTTCTAATTGGTCTCGACTACTGTTCGCAATTACTTTCTCTAAAGCAAGAACTGCTTTTTGTTGAGCAACCAGTTTTAGCGTTTCTGCTAGTTTCTCTAGCTGCTCATGTTTCTGTTGTAACTCTTCATCTTTTGATTGAACAAGTTCTTCAAGTGTTTCTTTTGCGATC
>NZ_JAJKBJ010000048.1 GCF_023618015.1 Legionella maioricensis | reverse complement strand
TTCTAAAAACTACCGTAACTACTTGATTTTATTGGTGGCCCCACTAGGACTTGAACCTAGGATCAACGGATTATGAGTTCCCGGAATTACTCATCGTTAAAATTATATAAGTACAACAACGCCAACAAGAAAAAATTTGGCTCGTGCTCTGTAAGGAATATCCTGTTTTAGCGCAATACGAACCGTTAAATACGCAAAGCACTAAAACACAAGGGTATCTGGGCGAGCAACGCCGTAAACAGCCATGTGAAACTGCTGCCGTCATTATGACAAACAAAGAATTGATGAACTCCTTACAAAAGACACTTCCAAAGGTTGCGAAGGCGATTCAATAACGTGCTGTTCCCGTGAAAGAACAGGGACGTTCTCTTTAAAAAACGACACTCGCCCTGATAATTGGCTCGTCTTAATTTTAGGCTTTTCTTTATCTATGTATTGACCTAAATAATGATTGGCTAGGGAAAGGGATAAAGCCACAATGGCAAAAATCAAGGGGGTTACTGGATTGCTTACCAGAGCTAATGAAAGTGAAGGTAAGACAAACGATTTAAGAAGGAATGCGGTTATTGATAAAGACAATATGCAGACATTAAGTATTAGCTTTTTACTTTGATGGTTATATAGGGCTGTAGCATGTGCTTCTGCTTTAGTCAGTTCAAACCTATGCGCTTGGGGCAAGTGGTTGTTGGCTAATTGGTCTTTAAAGGATTGTTTGAATCCCCCCAGTTTTGATAATTCGAACCAGCCTTTAAGAATAGAGGCTCCTAATTCAAGCACCGAAAAGGCACAGGTAGTTTTTAAATAAGAAGTGGGCAAAAAGGCGGTTGTCAGGCTATGCGTATCAGTAAATAGTTCAAACCATGAATCTGATAGGGCGTGCATGACTCCATCCCACAATGAAGATTCGCTGCATAACGGTGTGACCAGTGACGCAAGGTTCATCAATAACCTCACGCCATGAAGAAGAATTCCTAAATACTGCATCACGGTGCGTAAGGCATTGAGTATCACCTCCATCATGGCCCAATGTCCATCTGCTAGTAAGGGTAGAGCATGGGTGATGAGCACTCGACACCGTGCGATTAAAATACGAGGCCAAATTGATTGTGACATTGCTTTGCGAAAATAGTGCTCAACCCACCAGCTTCGCTGTTTGGGTTGTAGGTGTTTTACATAATCGTAGGTTAATGGGTTAATGAAGTGCTCTGGTTTGAGGGCTTCATTTTCATCTTCCTCCCCATCGTGCACTCCATGCAGCGAATCAAGCAACCATTCCTCCATATCAGGTTGCCGGGGTGTTTTTTTCATTTAGGTTTCTAATGCCTCCAAAAAGGATGATTTAACGGTTATTTGTCGAACAAAGGGATGATGCTGAATTACTTGTTTAGGGACTGCTACCGCGTTATAGGCATGTTGTTTCATGACAGGGTCTTGATACCAAATGAATTGCCTTGCTTTCACTGGGGGATGCCCTGTGCGCATAATCAGCATTTGATGTTCAGGCATACGCATCACCTCATCGGGGCGCAGTAGCAGAATAGCCTGATAATTATAACTTTTAGATTCGGAATAGCCTTGATGTTGGGTGCTCGATGAACCTCCCGCAACTCGAACTGTGCGCGTACCCAGTAATTTACTCACGTATTCTGCATCTTGAATGTCTTCCGTTGCAAAAGCGATTTTGGTTTTGATGTTGGTAAAGGCTTTGGCCTCATCTTGAGAATATTGTTCATAGGTTTGAGCGATGTATTGCATCATCAAGACACAGCGCACACGGTATTCACGAAGTAATTTCAAAGAGCGTCTTAGTCGCTCAATTCGTCCCAAAGATGAAAATTCATCGATGAGGCACAATAAAGGGTAGGGTTCTTTTATCGGGTCGGGGATTTCTTTAATCATCACCGAAATGAGTTGTTGCCAAAATAAGGTGAGTAAGGGCGAGAGTCGCTCCATATCATCATCAGTAAACCCCACATAAATAGTCATGGGTGTGCTGCGAAGTGTACGCAAATCAAAGTCAGAATGTTGGGTTGCTGCATCAATAGTAGGATCGTCAAATAATTCAAAATAACCTGAAAAGGTTTCCAAAATAGAGCTTCTTGTTTTTTCATGATTATTAAGATACGAATATCCATTGCGGTAAAACTCTGGGTCGAGATGTTCTGTTTCTTCAAGTTGCGATGCCAACCAGTCATCAAATCCAGCTTGTTTTATCAGACGGTTAATTTCGCCTAAGGTGGTGGGGCGTTCTGGCGTATCGAGCAAGTATAAAACAGCTACTTTAAATAGTTTTCGCGAGGCTTGCTGCCAAATGGGGTCGGCTTTTTTATTATCAGGAATTAAAATATGCGCTATGCGTTGAATATCAGTAAGGCGTTGGACTTTATCACTAGAGATTAAGGACAAAGGATTATACGCATGGGTTATTCGTGTTTCATGAGCAGGTGCCCAGCAATAGCATTGTTGCCCCAATACTTGTTGTCTGAAGCCTGAGGTTGCTTGAAACAAGGTGAGTTTCACATCATTACAGACTACCGAATAGGGGTAATTAAAGAGATTAGGTATACCAATGCTGCGTGTTTTACCACTACCTGTTGGTGCAAAAACCAACACATGTTCAAAACCATTTGAATACACTGGTGCTCCGTATTTTTTACCAATAATGATGCTTTGCTCTTCGTGCTTAAAAAACGAGGCTTTATTGACTTCAATACCATTGGCAAAGTGGGCATTGCCGAGTACTTTCTTTTCCGGTCTGAATCGATTAAATAAATAAAGGCTTAAAGCGATGATGCCAACAACAAAGACAATACCCTCTGTCTTTAAAAAATCTAGCCAAGGGGTATTTTCTTGATGGCGTTGCCATGCTAAATCCATCAGTCCTGATAAGGGTTGTAGCTCATTAAAATAAAGCCAGCTAAATACACCGTAGCCTAATAAAAACAGACCTATACTGAGCAATATGCCAATCACGCCTATAGATGCCAAATAGCGATATATCCCTTTGCTGAGATAACCCGCACAGCACAGCGCTATCAATACAGTGATGCATAAGGCAATGCATAACTCACTTAAAAATCCATGACGAATTAACTCAAGAATCACCAAAGGCGTGGCGAAGTCCAATACTCCCGTCAGCAGCAAAGCGATTTGACTGGTCATCTGGAGTATTATCACAATACTTAGAATGCATACTAATTTGTGATTATGCGTGTTTATAATACACCTCCACTAAACGTCTGCCAGCAGCTGTTTTTTGTAGTTGCACAATGATGTCGATTGCTTCATGTAATACCGCATAGATGTCTGACTCAGTCATCCCAGCAACCTGATTTAATTTATAGAGTTGCGCCATACGCATGAAGGCAACTTTTGGATTGTTCGCATGAATAGTCGCTATTGAGCCGCTATGTCCGGTGGAGCATGCAGAAACAAAATCAAAAATCTCTTTGCCTCTGATTTCCCCCATAATGATGCGGTCAGGCCTAAGCCTTAGGGTGGCTTGTACTAAATCCTGCATGCTCGGGTGGGGTGCTGTGTCTCCTATCTGTTTTAATGCTTTGAGTCTTACTTGATTAGGATGAGGACTGTCTATTTCATAGGTATCTTCAAGGGTAATAAGCCGCTCATCCAGAGGGATTTCGCTTAAACAGCTGTTTAAAAAAGTTGTTTTTCCTGACGAAGTGCCACCTGAAATAATGATGGTCTTTTTATGGATAATGGCTTTACGAATAAACTCGTGCCAATTTTTTGCATTATATAACTCCCGAAGGTAAACCTCCCTGCTCGCCTGTGTGGATTCATCCAAACTCACCGCATGTGCAAGGGAGAAAAAGCCTTGCTCATTGTATTCACTAAAACCTACTTGCTTTAATGTAAATTTTCGAATGGAGAGGGTTTCATAAAGAGACGCTGGTGGAATGACTAATTGAACGCGAGAGCCGTCTTTTAAGTTACCTGAGAGGATAGGGGAGTTTTCTGATAGCGTTTGCTTGTTTTCATTAGCAATCAGCGCAAACAATCGGCGTAGATATGAGGTGGTAAGAACAGGCAAATCAAACCGCTCTAAAATTCCGACACGTTCTACATAAACCTCTTGTGGCCGATTAATTAATACCTCAGACACCTGAGTATCGTTTAAAAACTCATAAAGAGGGGCTAAAAGCCCGGTTGATCCGGGTGAACATTGTGCCTTAAGAGCATTCATTTTAATGTGCTCCTGCAACACGGTAAAAATCCAAATCATGGGCGACAAAGATTTTAATCTCGGCTCCTTGATTCGTTTGTAGTGTGGTATTTTGTTGCATATCTTGTTGTAGTGTTTGATTAGCTGCCTGTTGGAAGGAGCCTGCAACATTCATGCGGTATTGGGACATGGAGTTGTATTCATCTTGACCGTGAACGCCTCCTATTGCTGAAAAAGCCCCTAACACCGAAAGTAAGGCACCACTACCAAATCGCTCAAAGAAATGGCGGTCTATATAATCCGCAGCAACGCCTGAACGGCCTATGGCATCACTGCCCGGGCTGTTTAAAGTAACTTTAACCCCATCAGTTAGTTGAATTTGATTCCAGACGATAAAGATACGGCGTTGGCCTTGAGTGATGGCGGTATTAAATTGCCCAATCACAGACGAGCCTTTGGGAAGCAATAAACGATGTCCTGATAGGGAATAAATATTTTGTGTCGTGATGGCTTTGACCATACCTGCTAACTCGGCATTGATGGCTGTTTCTAAGTTTGCAGGGATAAATTCTCCAGCAGGGACTGTCCAGTTGGGATGGGGCAAACGCTTGGCAAACACTGTAGTGATGTCACTTTGCTGATTTAAAAACTGCGAGTTCGCATCGTGTCCTGTTAAGGTGTTGCTTTGTTCTTTGGTGCTTTTTGATGTACTGGTTGATGACTCTGCGCCATTGGTATTAAAAAAGGTGGAAGGTGCATTCATTCGTGCCAAGGTTTCTTTGGATAATATATTTGGGTTAACACTCCGTAATCGTGGTGGATAATTGGGATTGCCGCCTTGATAGCCGCTTTGCGATTTGTGTTGTTCTTTTAATGAAGCGATTAATTCAAGATTTTGGTTTAGAGCATAGGCTGAGTTTTGTTGTTCTCGTTCCTCTAAAGCCTGTGAGCTGTGAGACTTAGGCAAAAAGCCACTTAAAGCAATTGCGACACACAGGGCAGTCGTACCAATCCATAAAATCCGGTCTTTCCATTTAATATGACTGTCTTTTTTAGCCACTTTAATTCTATTGCCTACACCCTCAGGTGTTTGGTTATCTGGTGTCATTGAGGTCTCCTGTTCGCAGCAATGCGATTAATTTCTTGAGTGTTAAATACGGAGGTCGTGAGCCGTCCTTGACGAAGGGTAAATTGTGGGGCTAAACGATGAACCACGATGTATTTTCCTTCTCGGCGGGTATTGACGGTGGACTCTTTACCATTGGGATTA
>NZ_JAJKBJ010000047.1 GCF_023618015.1 Legionella maioricensis | reverse complement strand
ATGACGTTTATGTTCGGGATGACGTTTATGTTCGGGATGACGTTTATGTTCGGGATGACGTTTTATGTTCGGGATGACGTTTTATGTTCGGGATGATGGTTTTTCCAGGTATTGGATAGTCCCGTGATTCATTTTTAGAAAGGATCTTTTTTGTTTCTAAGAAGAGAAAAATTAAATAAATCGTGATGTAGATAAACGTAAATAATTTGGCTAAAGAAGGCAATCGTGATATTTTATAGCGGGTTGTGGCTCTTACCAAAATGATAACTAATTTATCTTTAATTCAGGAAAGGGTGCAATAGATGTTGGAACGTTATGCTCAGGAGGAGCTATGCAACATTTCTCTATACCTACCTGCTACTTTCCAAGTACCGCAGTTTTTGTAGATGATAGTCGTGATTTTTTATTGAACTTTGTGTTGCAGTTAGATGAAGGTTTAGCTTATCGCGTATTCGACTCCCCATTTGATGCTCTGGATTGTATTCATAAAAAACGTTGTGAACTTGAATTATTAAGCCAACGTTGTATTAGTGAATATACCGAAGCGAAAAACTGTCCATTGACTAATCATACAATCAATCTGGATTTGGCAACTATTCATGCAGAAGTATATAATTCCAGACGCTTTTCTGAAATTTCGGTCATAGTCGTAGACTATGCGATGCCAGGGATGGATGGGTTAGAATTTTGTAGACGGATTGAAGACACACACATTAAAAAAATCCTGCTCACTGGCCAAGCGGATGAGAAACTTGCTATTGCAGCATTTAACGAAGGATTAATTCATCGTTATATTAAAAAAAGTGATCCAGATGTAGCGGGACTGATTGTGAAGAGTATTCATGATTTGCAATTGCACTATTTTCACGGTATGTCTGACATGATTGTCCGGATGTTATCCGTCACTTCGCCCAGCTGTTTGCATGATAAAAAATTTGCCGAGTTTTTTTGGGAGCTATGTAAAAATAAAGGGATAGTGGAGTTTTATCTTGCAGATAATTCAGGCAGTTTCTTTATGTTGGATGATGATGCAAACATTAGTTTTTTAATTGTTAAAAATGAAGCGGATATGCGTCTGCATTATGATTTAGCACTTGATAATGGGGCTAGTGAGGAGGTTTTAGACCAGTTGCTCAGCGGTGAAAAAATTCCCTGTTTCTGGCAGGCAAACTCCGCAACGCCTCAATGGAACGAATGGTCTAATTGCCTCGTACCTGCCCATAAATTTGTTTCAGATGAAACTTATTATTATGCTTATGTTCAAGGTTCGGTTTTATTTGATGTTCGTTTGGATAAAATTTTATCCTATCATCAGCATTTAGAGCAATTGGATGCTGAGGAAATGTTCTTGATCTGATGTTCATGGATAAGAGCATATCAATAAGAGATTGGCCTTCAATGGCCTTTGTGAAAAAATGCTAATGAGTTATCTGGATTTTGTGTGGCCAGCCTTGATAAACACTCAATTACGCGGTTCAAATCACTTTTTTTATGATTTGCACTGAGGGATAAACGAATTAATGTTTTATTTTTTGGTGTGGCGGGAGCACAAAATACGGCACCAAAGATGTTTTCTTTTTCCAATTCATTTCTTAGCCAAATGATATTGGCTTCAGTACCAGCCATTATTGGAATGATTTGTGATTCGCTGGAGCTTAAATCAAATCCCTGGATTAAAAGGGCTTCTCTTAAATAATTGGCATTGGCATGTAGTTGTTCTCTTCGCCATTCTTCCTGAGAAATAATTTTTATTGAAGAAGAAAATCCGGCTAAATCATGAGGGAATAAAGCGGAACTAAATATGGACGGCAGTGAGGAGTAGCGGACGAATTCAATCAGCTCTTTTTTTCCGGCAATGAGTCCCCCTCGACCAGAAAATGTTTTTGCTAAACTGGCGGTAATGACATCAACTTGTTCGGACAAACCTAACTGAGCAACTAAACCTCTTCCTTCCGGACCATGAGTACCTAAAGAATGAGATTCATCCACTACGAGGAGACAGTCATATTCCTGAGCAAGTCTTACATATTCTGTGAGCGGGCTAACTGTTCCAATTGTGCTATAAATTGAATCTACAGCAATAATGCCCGGACCATGACGCTCTAATCTTTTTTTTAGTGATCCAATTGAGTTATGTTTAAAAGGAACTGCAGTAGCCCCGGAGGCCTTTACGCCGGTCCAAAAGGACATATGGGTATAAAAGTCCAGGTAGACAGGAACTTGAGGGCGAGCCAGTGCTTGGATTAAACCCATATTGGCGCACCATCCTGATTGAGTTAGTAAGGTGGAAGAGCGTTTTAAAAAATGACTAAATTGCTTTTCGGATTCATCAAACAGCATACTGTTGTTGCTTAAAAATACCCCCGACTGCATTGAGCCATTACCAAATTCTTGCATTGCCGTGACTTGAGCATGAATCAATTGAGGGTGTTCACTGATATTCAAATAATCATTGCTTGAAAAAATCAGAGCGTCTGATGTCGGTGTTTTTCCATGTAGGATGTGCCCACCTTGCCACGAGTTTTTTACTCGTGCTTCAAAGTATCTTTCCAGAGCCTCACTGACAAACTGGGGATAGCGCTTGAATCCTGATGCAAGGATTGTTTCAGGTAAAGAGTCTTGAGCGTTTTTATTATATTTTTGAATAACCATTCATAACTCAGCTTTACTCCACTGTTTTACAGTGTAACATAACCTGTTGACTGAGCGTCATAAAGAAGAAATAGGTTAAAAAAGCCGCTTAAGTGGTGTTTTTTTGTATGTCCTACTATAATCATGCTGGAAAAAAACATTGCTTGTCGTTATGATTTTCCAATATTTGGTGGAGATGTATCAGAATGAGGTTGAATATTGCAGTACTGTTGGCTTTTTTTTCATTTTCTCTCTATGCGATTGATGATCCCGAGCTGCAGAAAATACAACAAAGACTGCAACCCGTAGGGCAGCTGCACGTTCAAGAACAAGAGGGAACTACAGCTCAGACCTCAGCTGAAGATAAAGAAACAACGAAAAAAGCAAACGAATCAGGGCAGAAAATATATGAACACCACTGTATTGTATGTCATCGTGATGGACTAGCTGGGGCACCTAAATTGCAAAATGAAAAGGATTGGAAACCTCGTTTAACCGGAAGAACTTTAAAAGATTTGGTTGCTTCTTCAATAAAAGGTTTAAACGCTATGCCCATAAAAGGTACTTGTATTGAGTGTAATGAAAAAGATCTTGAGGATGCAATACAATATATGTTGCCTAAATCATGAAAAAATTAACTTACAAAAAAATTCAGCTTGTTCTGGTATTAGTTACCTTTTTTGTCTTATTTGCCTCGTTTTACTTTCAGTACTTTTTAGGATTACGTCCTTGTCCTTTATGTATTATGCAGCGTCTATGTGTTTTTTTATTATTGGGCTTATTGGGATTAAGTTTAGGAACTTTAAAAAAAGCGCATTTTGTTTGTTTGACGCAAGTAGTGATTTCTTGCGCGGGACTGTTTTTTTCCTTAAGACAACTGTGGTTACAATCCTTACCCGCGGGAAAGGCTCCGGCGTGTATGCCTGATCTGGATGTCTTGATTCGATATTTCCCTTGGCAGACAGTCGCCCGAGCTCTTTTTTGGGGGGCGGGTGATTGCGCTGAAGTGACTTGGACAATGGCCGGGATTTCTATGCCTGGGTGGACTGCATTATATTTTCTCTTTATGGCGCTTACTGGATTATTGCTTTATTTTTTAACTCGTACTCCCAGTTAAGGGCTGTCTCTTGATTACAAGAATCCGGATTTCCGTGCTTTCATGAGCCGAGAAAATCATCAAGGCAAACAACGTGCCTGCTGGAACTCCTGCTCGGGTTGTATCGCTTGTCATCAGCATTGACTGTTTTAATCATCGGTTTCTTCAACAACTATTGGCAAGAGTTAGAGAGTTTTGCTTCAATTTAATTGCTGGTAATCTGGGATTGTCTTGGTTATTATTGCTCTTTTTTTGAGTTATTTTTTTTATTAATGAAAACCTTTTCTTGTGAAGTACTTCATCGCCATTCAGGCACCAAAGCTCGAGTCACTCGCGTTACTACTCCGCATGGAGAATTTATAACTCCGGTGTTTATGCCGGTGGGTACCCGTGCTGGAGTGAATAATATGACGCCAACTGAATTGCATGGGGCTGGCAGTCAAATTATTTTAGGTGGTAACACCTATCATATGTTGTGTGCTCCAGGGATGGCGGTGATAGAAAAGGCTGGGGGTATGCATCCTTTTATGGGATGGAATGGTCCTATGTTAACCGATAGTGGTGGTTTTCAAGTTTTTAGTTTATCGAAAAATAAAGATATTTGCACTATAGATGAAGAAGGTGCTCATTTTAAATTGCCTGGTAGTCAACGATTGATTCATATGACACCCGAAATGTCATTGGAAACTCAGAAAATTATCGGTGCTGATATTATTATGGCTTTTGATCAATGCACACCGGATAGTTGTTCCAAGGATGAAGTAGGGCTTATCATGACTCGAACCCATAGATGGCTGAAACAGTCTATGGCTTATCATCAACAACATCCGAATTCGCGTTATGGCTATCAACAAGCGTTATTTGGTATTGTTCAAGGCGGTATTTTTGAGGATTTACGTCGCGAAAGCGCTGACTTTGTTTCTTCTATGAATACCGATGGCATTGCCATTGGCGGTGAGACCATTGGTTTTGATATGAAAACTACCGTGGAAGTGATTCGATGGGTTAGAGACTATTTGCCGGAGCATAAGCCTCGTTACACCATGGGGGTGGGGATGTCTCCTCAAGATCTATTGGATGTAGTTGCTGAAGGAATAGACATGTTTGATTGCGTAGCACCTACACGCAATGCCCGACATGGGGCTTTATATTGTGGTGAGCTAGTCTCAGAGGGGAGTTGGTTGCGATTTGCAAGTGAGTATGAAAATGAACGTATTCAAATAAAAAAATCATGTTTTGCTAATGATTTATCGCCTATTATGGCAACATGTACTTGTTATACTTGCCTTAATTATTCACGGTCTTGTTTGCATCATTTGTTTAAACAAAAAGCTAATTTATTTACCGCTCTTGCTAGTATCCACAATATCCATGTATTACATGATGTTTGTGCTAAAATGCGCAATCTGGTAATAAATTCTTAAAATTATAGAGATAACAGGAGATACAATGGTAGTTATTAGTACATCGAAAGGCGATATTCATTTACAGTTGGATGCAGAAAATACTCCTGCAACAGTAGAAAACTTTCTGAATTATGTACGTAGCGGCTTTTATAGTAATACAATTTTCCACCGCGTCATTGATGGTTTTATGATTCAAGGCGGTGGACTAAATGCTGATATGGAACAAAAATCAACACAAGCATCTGTTAAAAATGAAGCAAAAAAAGCCAAGCCAAACAAGCGTGGAACTATAGCTATGGCCAGAACCATGGATCCTCATTCAGCAACAGCCCAGTTTTTTATTAACGTTGCAGATAATGGCTTTCTTAATTACAGCGGTGATCATGCTCAAGGTTATGGATATTGTGTCTTTGGTGAAGTAGTTGAAGGGATGGATGTGGTTGATGCAATTGCCAAAGTTAAAACCGGTCAACGTATGGGGCATGGGGATGTTCCTGTTGAAGAAGTGAGTATTATTGAAGTTAAAGAGGTATAACGTTTACTATCTTTTCCCAAAAGTGGGGCGGTTGGCCATTAGAAGAACCTACGTGCCGCGGCTTGTTCGCGGCATTTAAGAGTCTATTGCAAAGAACAGACATCTTGTTCACAAAGCTCCTGGCTGGATCT
>NZ_JAJKBJ010000046.1 GCF_023618015.1 Legionella maioricensis | reverse complement strand
CGTCTCCACCCAGGCTACAAGTAACAACACGAAAAACGTCATCTCGAACGTAGTGAGAGATCTCCTGGTTTGGGGCGCGGTGCCTGCATTTGAAGATCTCTCACTAGGTTTGGGATGATGGTGCATAGCTGAACCCGGGTTACGACTGCTTTTTCACCTGGGCTACGAGGGATAACAATGATGTAGGCTGGGCTGTAAAGCCCAGCTTAGGTTAAAGATTATCGGTTAAGCGGGGCATTCTTCTTCGTTAACTTCTTTAACAGATGAATTAGATTGAGTCGGGCTTACTAATACAGCCAACAAATCATTAGTCAGTTCTCGTAATTCGCCTGTCAGTAACGTTAAAGCAGCATCTGCTTGTTGGTATTCCTCATCGAGCTGTCTGAGCTCATTAAAGTCATCAATTAGAAACTCAAGACTTTTCAATTTCTTAAAGGTGAAGTCATGAGTTAAGGTAAATTGAATTCGCTCTTTCCAAATGATTGAAATTTCAGCGGTAGCCATTCCTTGAGATAATAGAGTTAAAATTTCTTCCGCCGGTAATTCATATCCTTTGCACAGCACTCGTTTTTTTTCATCATCAAGAGAAAACAGGAGACATTCTGAGGCTAATTGAAAATCTGCAGGAAGTGTTTCCGGGGAATGTATCCATTCTGCAAAGCGTATGGCAAGATTTTCTGTATGAGTCAGCGGCTCTATAGTGATGCCTGCCACTGATTTTCTTAAAAGAGAGGTAAGCTGAGATGCTTGTGTATTACTGGATGTATTGATGATTAAACGCTTACTCATTGTATCCAGAATTGCAGGAAGTCTTTTTTGAACGCAAAAGGATTTAGGTAATAATTCAAACTCAAGATCTTCAGCAATTTGTGCTTTTTCAGCACGCTTTACCATACGCCCATGCTGCGTTTCAATCATTTGAATTTTTTCCGCAAGCATTTTATTAATTACGCCGCGAGGAAGTATGCGTTCTTCTTTCCCCATACAAATAAGAGAGCTTCCAGCAACTTCATGAACCATTTCATCGGCAAAAGCAGGAAGCCAGCCATAAATAAAGCGGGCATGAGGAGGGCAGGGCTTAAGAATTTCCTCAGCTAAAGAGGCATTTAAATCACTGGCTTCATCCAGTTCATATTGATATATAAGTGCATTATTAAACCACATATTTTGTCCTTTGAGTAAATTGAGAATGTTAACATGAAATGATTTTTGCTGCGAAGAGTATCCTTTGTGTTTAGCTGCTTCAATAAGGAATCTAGCTCCTATAGACGCGCGCTCAATACGCGATAAATAAGAGCAATTTTTCAGCGCCTGGATTACCTAATCACAAAATACAATAAGTACCGATGGCTATGGTTCTATTGTATGGCAATTTATAGAATTCAATATTCAAATTTGCGGAATAATTACGCATTAAAAAGGCAAATAATTTTTCCTGATAGTAGAAAGCAAGGGATCTCTTGGATTTTGACGCCATAACATTAGGTATTTCAACCATGTAGGTTGCATGGTCGATATTTAATTTAAAGGGGAGAAGATTTTTCTTACTGGCTCTTTCCAGTGCCCTGGGTATGGAAATATTTTCCATGAAACCATAATGAATGGTCAACTTACATACTTTTTCATCGAGACAGGATATTTCATAACGCTGGCTGAAATGAACATGAGGAATATTATCAACAATGTAATTTACAATTAAGACATTTTCTGGAACTGAGCGACTGAGCTTGAGAAAGTGGAGAAAACTGCCGCCACTGTTGTCATAAACATCCGTTATGAAAATAGCAGTAACCCCGGGGAGTTGATTCAGACTTTTGTATTGTAATTGTTTCAGGATTTTAGAAATATCCTCTTTATTTAAATAGAAATTTTTTCTTAGATACTCTAGCCCATATTTCCAAGTGTACATAATAAAGGCAATTAACAAAGCAAAAGTGGTAGGTACCCAACCTCCAGTCAGGAATTTGTGTAAGTTTGCCCCTAAAAATGCGAAGTCAATAGTGAGAAACATGCCAAAAATTAAGGCGACATTAAATTTTGACCAATGCCAGATGGAGATTGCAGCGTAAGCAACCATGGCATCCACCAGCAGCATATAAAAATTAACAGCTATTCCATATGCGTGCGCTAGATTATCTGATGTTTTGAAAAACAGAGAAAACAATAATGTGCCAGTAAAAAGGATAAAATTAATTTGAGGAACATAAATTTGCCCAGAATGTTCTCTGGATGTTTGGATTATGGGGATTCTTGGACATAAGCTAAGGAGAACCGCTTGTTTGGTTAACGAAAATGTGGCGGAAATTACTGCCTGGGAGGCAATTACCGTCGCAATAGTTGCAATAACAATTAAAGGCACATAAAACCAACTGGGAGCAATCATATAGAATGGATTGCTAATGGCCTCTGGATGCTGCAATAAATTAGCCCCTTGGCCAAAATAGTTTAATATCAGGCAAGGGAGAACTAAAGTAAACCAACTGGCTCTTATTGGATTTTTGCCAAAATGTCCAATGTCTGCAAAAAGGGCTTCACCTCCGGTCACAACCAGAAAAATTCCTCCTAATAACAAGTAGCCATTAATGCCAGCATTCACTAAGAAAGTAATGGCATAATAAGGATTTACTGCTTGAAGTACTATCGGATTAGCAATTACTTGAAGTAAACCGAGAATCGCTATTGTAACAAACCAAATTAATATTAAAGGACCAAAAAGATATCCTATACTTGCAGTTCCTTTAGACTGCAGCATAAACAGCAAGATAAATATAATGCATGCAGTTGGAAGAATGTAAGGGGTAAATGAACTCGATAGAGTGCTAAAACCTTCTACAGCACTGATTACCGAGATGGCAGGGGTCAGCATCCCGTCACCGAGCAAAAGTCCAGCTCCAAATATAGCGACAATATAAAATAAAGATTGATACTTGGTACTTTTAAGCTTCATTAAGGCCAGGAGGGCAAGAATTCCTCCTTCACCATCATTATCCGCTCTAAAAATTATCATTAAATATTTAAAAGAAATAATAATAATTAAACACCAAAAAATAAGTGATAATACTCCCAATACATTAGCTTGATTAATAAGAAGATTATCCAGGGCTACTTTTAAGGCATATAAAGGGCTGGTCCCAATATCACCATAGACAATGCCTAAGGCACCCAGTGTGAGTCCGTATGAGAATTTATTTTTTTCCATAGCGTTTACAGCCCTTTAATAATTACCAATAAGCGTTAAGTGCTAATACATAAGTTCGGAAATGTGAGGTGTTTCTTCCTGAAACAGGGAACCAGACACCGCCTATGATCCCTACATTTTCATTGAAATTATATTCTAATGCTGGTGCCAGGGTTTTTGAATAGTAATGACCACCACCAACATTTACCGGGGCTCCAATATTTCCGAAATCTAAAATGCCATTAAATACGGTTGAATTGCCTCTGGTAATAGTTCCTTCCATTACCGCAACCCAATTTTGAGTAAGAGTGAATTCAAACGCCAAATCGGCATCATTTTCACTTCCTCCCCTTATTCTGCCAATAGTATTAACAGTTCCTCCGTAACTGTTTAGCCCGTGGACTGTAACTGGAGCGGCATAGAGGTGGGATAGGATAAGGCGCGTACGTAAATAATGGGTTTTAAATACTTCTAGTAAATATTGCAGATCTAAACCCACCAGAGTTTGATAACTTCCTAGTCCTGTAGAATCTGTTCCCAGAAATGCCGGATTAAGGTTTTCAAATTTGCCTGTAGGAAAAGTTTCCTGGATTAGGATACGCACATCAGCACGCTTGGGTGACCCTTTTTGTTCTGCTAATTGAATTCCGAGTGCGGTTGTTATATCGGTCAATCTATTGTAATTGACTCCCAAAGTGGAGTTGAAAACATAAGGCACGGTAAGCTGGACATCTAACCAATCAGTGAAACCATGGGTAAGGATGGGATTGGTAACAAAACTTCTAAAAAGAGGAGTATGGATTATGTTCCCTGAATCATCATACCGGCCATCGGTGGATACGTGTAAACCATAGATCTCAAAGTTAGTGTGTCCTCTTGCTACAGTATGTCCTGCAGGGGCAAGTATGGGCCCAGTAAACCAGGGACCTGCAAATCCAAGCTTACTAAAAGAGCAGATAAAAAGAAAAATGCCTATTGTTTTTATAAATTGTTGCATGTTTGTGCTTACTCCCATTGCAGGTATATCATTTGATAGTGTAGATTAGCCGACTTTTGGTCTTTGGGAAATAGAAAATGAACGCTAAAGTTATTTTACATGCCGCGAAACAAAATACGGTTTTACGAGGACATCCCTGGATTTTTCCCAAAGCAATTGCACGTCATTTGGGGAAACTGGTTACCGGACATCTGGTTGATATTCTTACTGCTGAGGGTGAGCTTATAGGGGTAGGAGTATACAATGAACATTCATTATATAGGGTAAGAGTACTCGCGCTTGCAAGTGAATCAGTCGACAGCAACTATCATTCATTGATAGCACATCGATTAGAGCAGGCTAAAAAAGTAAGGGAGTGCCTTAATTTACCCAATCAACAAACCACCGCCTATCGATTATTTAATAGTGAAGCCGATGGTTTGTCCGGATTAACTATTGATCGCTTTAATCAATTTTGTGTGGTTTCCAGTTCTGCCTACTGGGTTGAATTAAATAAAGAAATAATCACCCAGGCTTTGCAAGAATTACTTCCTGACATTCAAATTATTTGGATTGCCCAAAGCAAACCATTAGGACAAGACGGCTGGAAAGAAATTGAAGCCCCCGAAGTACAGTATAGTGCTCAAGTTTTGGAAGAGGGGGTCAGTTATCAGGTTGAATTTGCTCACGCTCAAAAAACCGGCTTGTTTCTTGATCAAAGAGAAAATCACAGCCGCATCGCCCATTTGTCAAAGGGTAAGAACGTTTTGGATCTTTATACCTATACTGGCGGCTTTGCATTACATGCTGCCAAGGCAGGAGCTTTGCAGGTTACTGCTGTAGACAGTTCGGATCAGGCTATAGCTCAAGCCAGGAATAATGCTTCATTAAATGGTTTAACTAATATTGAATTTATAGAAGCCGATGCACGTGATTATTTGATAAAAGCAGGGGATTATGATGTTGTGATTCTTGATCCGCCTAAATTGGTTCCCTCACAAAAACATTTACAACGCGCTAAAAATTATTATCGTTTTTTACATCGTGAAGTATTTAAGTATATGAAACCTGGCTCACTATTAATGACCTGTAATTGTTCTTCTGCTCTGTCCTCATCAGAGTTTAGTGTCTTAGTTAGCGGACAAGCGGTGGCCGTAGGAAAACAAGCTCGTATTTTAGGTATTTATGGACCGGCCAGTTGTCATCCCACATTAGCTTCATTTCCTGAAGGTAACTACCTTACGGCAATTTTATTAGCGGTGGTATAACTCCCAAATATCACGATTAAATCGTGTTGATCGCAATTGTAGTCCGTATTAACGCAGCGTAATATGGGCTACATATAGATTACATTTTTCTCGCAACAAAATAATATTCCCAAATATCATTTTTACTTTATAAGTAAACTACACTTAATTAAAATTGAGATAAAAATTATATAGTTAATGAATAATGGGTAACTTCTCAATAAGCCAGGAAACACGTCATCTCGAAGGCAGTGAGAGATCTCATGAATCTGGCATTGTGACCAATTTTCTGAAGGGAAGTTGCAAAAGATGGAGTAAATCAATTGGAGTAATTATGGACTCACGGCATTCAGGACGAGGTGACTTTCATACTGTTTATAAAGGTCAATCAGTCGACGATTTAGTCATTCAATATATGGAAGAAAATAATGTACCTGGCATGGTATTATCCATAGTGCAAGCACCCCACATTACCCGTATTGTTGGGTATGGCATTGCCGATATCAAGACAAAACGTCTGGTTGCGACCCGCACTGTTTTTAATGTAGGGCAATTAACCAATGCATTTACTGCTGTAGCGATAATGCAATTGAAAGAGGAGGGGAAACTTTATTTAGATGATTTGATTAGCAGTTATCTTCCCAACTTACCGGCCAGCTGGCAATCCATCACTATAAAAGAACTATTAACCCACAGCTCGGGTATTCCCGATTATACGCAAAATACATCATTCAATTACGCCAATCATTATGAGCCTCATCAAATAATTAATTTGATTAGTAATACGTTGCTATTTCAGCCTGGTACCCAAATGCAAGTGAGTGCAACGAATCATTATTTGCTTGGATGGATTATAGAAAAATCCAGTGGCATGAGTTATCAAGACTATGTGACTAAAAATCAAATTGAGCGGATGGGATTAAAGAACACTTTTTTTATCGATAACATTCAATCGATACCCAACGAAGTCAATAATGGAACCAACCCTTTTAAACACAGTGAGTTTCTTCAAAACTTAGTATTCGTTGATCCAACCGAACCTGCAACAGGATATGAGCAAAGCGAAAATGGACTTGAAGCCGCCGCTTCAATGACGTGGACCTCTTCTTTTTCCAATAGTGGCATCGTTTCTTCAGCAGAAGATATCAGTATATGGGATATAGGGCTTGCTGGAACTATTTTAATTAAGGAGCCGGAAAACAGGAGTTTTCTCTATGGGGCTCCAACTTTGGACGGAAAGGTAATTCCAGGCAATGCGGGGTGGTTCTTTCCTGGTCATAAAGGATTAATGGAAATAAAAGGAGCTCTTCCGGGTTACTCTGCTTTTTTAAGTCGCTTTACTGATCCTAAAGAATTGCTTTGTGTCACTTTATTGGCTAACAAAGGCAATTTGCCTGATTTGGATATTTTAGCCCGTAAAATTGCTGCGGCTTTTGATATTAATTTGGGTGTACCTCAAAGAGAAGCCTTTTGGTCTGAGACGATTCAAAGTCCTTATTCAGTCAAGAATACAATAGAACGGGTAGCCAATATAATTCAAAAGCAGGGAGGAACTGTTTTTGCTCATATTGATCATGCCGCTGAAGCAAAAAAAACAAATCAGCACCTTCCGGATACCGAAGTGGTTATTATTGGTAATCCGGCAAAAGGAACGGCCTTGATGCAGGAAAATGCAGCTTTTGCTTTGGACTTACCTCTGCGCATTATGGCGACCCAGGACCGCGTAGGCCAAGTCTGGTTAAGTTTTACTGACCCTGTCAAGCTCGCTAAAGAATATCAATTGGAGGTGCAACAGGTTCCTGTACTAAAGAAAATTTTGACGGCATTGCAACTGGTTTGCGAAAAGGCAGTTTCGGCCCAGTCAACAATTTGATTTTATAGGAAAAAGTACAAAGCAAAGAAAACGAATTGGTTAAATATTGATTATATTGCTCTTTATTAGTATAATGCGCAAACTAAAAGTTTTTGTTTTATTACGTCGGTGTCTCGTGATAAAAACCAAACATAAAACAGAGAGAAATATTTTGAATATCAAGCCTATCCTTCTATTTTTGTCCTTATTTATTGTTTCTACCTGTTTGTTTGCTGCAGAACCGAGCTTAAGAGAAAAAATTGGACAAATGTTAATTATTGGTTTCCAAGGGAAAGCGATTAATGAACATTCTGCTATAGCGACTTCAATCGAGGAAGATAATATTGGCGGCGTCATCTTGTTTGATTTTAATCAACAATCCCAGACTTTTGATAAAAATATAGAAAGTCCTGAACAAGTAAAACAATTAAATCAACAATTACAACGTGTGACTCAAAACGCTAATAAAGTGCATCACCGCCCTAATTTACCCTTACTTATTTCTGTTGACTATGAAGGGGGAAGAGTCAACAGGTTACATCAACGATATGGTTTTCCTAAAATTTCCTCTCCGCAGCAAATAGGCAAGAGGTCTTTGGATGAGGCGGATAATTCGGCTAACGTTATGGCTAAAACCTTACAGCTAACGGGATTTAATGTGGATTTTTTTCCAAATTTGGATGTTGATGTAAATCCTGAAAATCCAATTATAGGTCAATTAGAACGAAGTTTTTCATCCGATCCTGATCATGTAACAAAATATGCTCAATTATATTCACGTCAATTTTTAAAGAATCAAATACAATGCTCCTATAAACATTTTCCTGGTCATGGAAGCTCTATTGCGGATTCCCATTTAGGATTTGTTGATATTACAGATACCTGGACTGAGCAAGAATTAATCCCATTTTTACAGTCATTATCCCAACCTAATCATTGTAATATGATTATGGTCGCCCATGTGGTTAACAAAAAATTGGATGTCACCGGAGTCCCGGCTTCTTTGTCTCAAAGCATCATTACCGGTTTGTTACGTCATGATTTGCAATTTGATGGGGTAGTTATTACTGATGACATGCAGATGAAGGCCATCGCTAATTATTACGGTCTGCCAACTGCTTTGACGATGTCAATTAATGCAGGTGTGGATATGCTGATTTTTGGAAATCAGTTGGTCGATAAGTTTCAGGATCCGAAGGAGCTTATTGATATTATCGAACAAAAAGTACGTTCTGGGGAAATTCCTGAACAGAGAATTAACGATGCCTATCTTCATATTATTCGAATGAAACAATCTCTTGGTAACTGAGCTTCTGACTAGGGGCCGTTGACCATTGATCTTGCTTTAAGTGGCAGTTAATTAGGGGGCAATGAGAAATTTTCATCAAACTCTAGTTAATTAATACTTTCTTACTTAAGGTTTTGTAGATACTGTCTTTAAAAGCAAGTTAAATTAAAAGATTGCAATTAATCTACATTTGATATTCTTAGCGACGTTGGTGCATCAATCTTCTATACGCCGATGTCCTGCGGC
>NZ_JAJKBJ010000045.1 GCF_023618015.1 Legionella maioricensis | reverse complement strand
AATCCTGGAGAAAACCCGCCACCCTATTTTTATCGTTCAAATTTTGAGGCAGTATCCTATCACTTGCCTACTCCAAAAATTTCAATCTATTAAAAAATTTTACCGTTCATCTATCTCTATATCAGAGGTTAAAAAAATATATTGACATATTTGTTTTATTTTTGTACAATTTATTTTAAGTTAAGTTTGTCGGCTAAGTGTTAACACTTAATCCAGGATTAACTTAAGTATAACGACTAATCCTCTCCATAAGGATTGATGGAGAACTGGTTTATATAATCTAGTATTAATTAATAAACGGGTTTGTCGCTGAGATAAAGGTGGAAACAAACATATCAATTTACTGATTGTTTATTTCCTGAAGAGTTTAATCGGTGATAATACAACCTGTTTTTATCCGTTGCACCAGTCTATTTTCCTTTATCTCCTCAATATCAGAACTGTTGTCATAAATAGTTTTTTAGGAGAGTTGATTATGTTTTCAAAAATAGAGTCTAACCAAAAGAGTACCCCGATTGCACCTAAAGAATTTCACTTTATTTGGGTCGGCGGTGATGTTTCTGAGAAATATCTTTTAAATCTTCGTGCTGCAGTGACCCAAGCAGAAAAAATGGGTTATAAAGTCAATTTGTGGCTGAGCAACCCAAAGCAGTTTCATAAGACTGCCGCCAAAATGGATATTAACTTTTACGACAAAATAAAGTTAAGAGACATTAATGAATTAACAGAATTTACAAATGCTACTTTTCCTGAAAAAGGCAAAGAAATATTATCTCGCATTAGGCAGGAAATGGCGGGTAACAAAAACTATTCTGCTGCTGCAGACTGGCTGAGGGTGTTAATTTTACTAAAGGAAGGCGGCGTTTATTCAGATATTGATCATATCTTTCTTCCTCGAGACGAAGCCAATGGACTAGACATCCAGATACTTGCTCAATTACCAGAAGATCTAACTCCTTTTAAAAATCAAGGTGTTATTGTAGACAATATCTTTCATTGTTTAACTGAGATAAATGGAAAGCAGCAAACAATGACTACACCCGTAGTTAATATGGAACGGATTAATGAGCTTCTGGAAAAGAGTCAATCGACTAAATGTCACTTAACACCCACAGAGTTTTTAAATTGTATAGGCAAGCCTTGTCCCGTTATTCCAGAGCAAAATAGAGTCAATTGGACTAAGGAACAATTCCAAAAAAACAAGCCTCAATCTCAATTTGATATCGATCTACCTCACGGTATCAAAATACTTGGCGATCACTTTCTTTTGAAAGATGGAAGTGAACCAAAAATGAAAAATGCAATGATGGGTAGCCTAGGTAACGGCTCGGTGATCTCCAAACCTGACAATTGTTTGATGGCAGCCATTCCCGGCTCGAAGGTCTTAGAACAAACGCTTCTAAAATACCTGGCAAATTATGACCGCATCTCAAATGGCTATGATCCTGCTTATGTTTTAAACCGCAAAGTAACTGCCAATGATTTAGCTCAAATTGGTAAAACTCATTTTATTCATGACGTCAATGCCCTGAAGGAGGGAGAAGGTACTGAAGTTCTAATAGGCTCGAATGCTCCTTTCTATATCTATAAGAACAAAGAAGGAGAGTTACTCCTATTCAAACAATCTTCTCATAATATGAGTGAGTTAGAAATGAAAAGAGCACCCGATACAATGCTATTCAGTAGTAGCTATGGTAGAAGAATGATTAGCTCTAATACCCATGCGCTTACTCCAATTCTAATAACCATGAAAGAGGTGCTCCCTGAAGCAAACCTTAGTGATCTGCTGATTCCACCATCTGCACTAGCGGGTAATATCCAACTCCATTGGGACAATACCTGGTTTGGTGATCCATCTCTAGAAAGAAAGCCAGCCTTTACAGACAGTGATGCACACTATGCGAATACTTTTGGTAGAACCCAGTTGGCGGACGAACCAAAAGAAATAGAAATGAAGCTTTTTTCTTATGAAGAAGAGAACATTTGCTTTTCCAGATCGGAAGGAACTCATGTTCAAATAACACCTTCTGACACGTTTGAAAAATGGTTCTCTGAGCTTCCTTTACAAATCAATACGCCACTCAGTAATTCTTATAGTGTGTTTAAATTAAATGATGATGTCATTGCTCTGAATAAAGGGCCAGGCACTCCTGGAGTTCAAATTAGAAAAATGGGGGATATTTATCAGGTCTATAACAATATAAGTGCTGATAGCGGCTTTGAACGTAATGAAGATAAAAAAAGCAATATCGTAACTACATTAGTGGATCTTAACACCGCCCTACGCAATGTTGAACAGCAAAAGCTCGAGTCTACTACAGATAGAGAAAACGAAGGATCTTATTCCATTCGATAGGCAGCACCAGTTGGGTATAAGGGAGGAGGAGCATCATCCTTCCTTTTTTTTAGAGTGAATTACAGCAAGAGCAGCCTGAATGGAAACGCTGGGCAAACCCCAATAATGTGCCACCAGCTCCGGGCTACCACTCTCGCTTTCAACCGTAGCAACGGCATCTAAACACGATACTTTGATCATCAAAGAAATTAAATTAGCCATTTATTACAAATAATATATAATTTGTATATGGATTGGATTAACATATCAGACGAGCATGCTTACCTACACTAAAGTTCAAACTGAAATTATTAATCAACAAAGAGAATTATTATTCGCCTATTCTGGTTTATCTACGGAAGCGGAATTCAGTTTAAAATTAAGCACCATTATTGATAAACTACTAAACGATGAACATTTTAAAAAGAGCAACCCAAGTAAACTGCGCGAAGTACTCTTAAAAGAAGGGATCATGTTGAAAATCAAGAACCCATCGTCCTGCAAAATGAAATAACTTATCAAAAAGCACTAGCCGATCTCTCGTTTCGATTAAAAAATAATCCTGCATCCTTTTTAAATGCATTAACAGATTATAAAAATATTTTTGGCCCAGAAAAAATAGGCTCCGTTTTAAGTCGAAAATTTCTGGATATTGACGAAAAAAAACAAACCTGTTTACTCAATATAGCAATTGAAACAGCGTTTAAAAATGAAGAAAATTATTCTGATGAGCCTATTAATCAATTGCTGAAATTAAATGAATCCCTCAGATTATAGCGTTAGATTGGGATAATTTTTTTTATCTTCCATGCTGGTTTGACAGACACTTGATGCTATGCCAGTATTATTTTTAATGAACAATGTGAATTAAATTTAGTCCAATAGATTTTAGATCAAGGAGGATTGTCATGACAAAAGTTCAGGCTTATGCGGTCCGCGAAAAAGGAGGTCAGCTTTCTCCTTTCGAGTATGAGCTAGGGGAAATGGGTTCTGATCAGGTCGATATCAAAGTTGAGTCGTGCGGAATTTGCCACTCAGACATCGCAATGATCGATAATGAATGGGGGTTTAGTAATTATCCTGTGGTGCCAGGTCATGAGGTAGTAGGTACTATCGTGGCAATGGGAGAACATGTTAAAAATCTGAGGCTTGGCCAGCGTGTGGGGCTTGGATGGTTCAGTGGAAGTTGCATGCATTGTTATCACTGTATGCGGGGTGATCAAAATCTTTGTAGTACGGTAGAACAAACGATAATAGGACGGCATGGGGGATTTGCCAATCGAGTACGCAGCAATGCGGAATGGGTGACTGAGCTGCCCGATAGCCTGGATGCTCATAATGCAGGCCCTTTGTTCTGCGGTGGTATTACGGTGTTTAATCCAATTGTTCAATTTGATGTGCGTCCCACACAGCACGTAGGGGTGATCGGTATTGGTGGGCTTGGCCATATGGCTCTGCAGTTTCTCAACAAGTGGGGATGTGAGGTGACGGCGTTTTCCTCCTCACCGGGTAAAGAAGCCGAAGCCAAGCACATGGGAGCACATCATGTCGTGAACTCTAAAGACAGTAAGGCTTTAGAGGCGCTGGCTGGCAAGTTTGATTTCATACTCAATACGGCTAATGCCAATCTTGATTGGCCGAAGTACCTCAATGCATTGGCACCGCGCGGACGGTTACATACTGTGGGCGTGATCGCCGCTCCCATCCCCGCATCATCTTTTCAACTGATCATGGGACAGCGCAGTATTTCCGGTTCGCCGCTGGGTAGTCCAGCAACGATTCAAGATATGCTCCAATTCTGTGCGCGTCATCAAATCATGCCTTTGACTGAACATTTTGCTATGAAGGATGTGAACAAGGCACTGGATCATTTACGAGCTGGTAAAGCGCGTTACCGTGTTGTTTTAGATAACTGAGATATTAATCATTTAAAGGATATGTGCATGAAGCCCATCCGATTGTCTTTGTTATCACTGTTTGCGGTAATAGTGTATTTGTACTCAACCCTGGCTACTGCATTAAATGTAGAGCTTATCGAAACAAGCCCCAAATCACCCGCAGTACTATACCTGGGTGAAGCCATCTATGTGCTTATCCATTATAAAAGCGATCAACCATTGCGCTTTCAAGCGATGGGAAAAAATTTGAATCAACAGATAAGCAAAGAG
The DNA here is from genome assembly GCF_023618015.1 of Legionella maioricensis. GTDB lineage: Bacteria > Pseudomonadota > Gammaproteobacteria > Legionellales > Legionellaceae > Legionella > Legionella maioricensis. Next base: position 7,137 of record NZ_JAJKBJ010000045.1, on the reverse strand, counting down.
GTGCGGCTCAACCCCTCGCAGGCCTATTTCGCTGGGGAGGGCGATGCGATTGCCTGGGTAGCCTACGATAAGCCAACCTATATAGATACAATCACGGTGACTGTCTACGATGAAAAATGGAAACCACTACAAACTAAATCAATGTTACTCTCGGCAATCTGGCAAGAAGGTAGTACGGGCCAAACGCATCCGCAATCCCCTTGGGTAAAACTGCTCAATCAGCAACAACAGGCCCGTGTAAAGCAGCAAGAACCAAGCTCTATATGGGGTATGGTCTTTGTACAACTACTATTTTTTTCTACCCCACTTTACTGGATTTTACAAATCATACTCATTTTTAAATGGTCTGGCAGATGGAGAACGATGGCGTGTCTTCCTTTGTTGGTAAGCATACCTTTGCTTGCTTATACTCTATATGCATTGTATGCCAGTTCTAACTTATGGCCGTTAATGATGATATTCATTACACCGTTTGCTCTTTTGTTTTTGCTGATTCTTATGGGAGTAAAATATTCGCGTCGTGACTGAAGGATTGAGGTACGTCAGCTTTTAGACTTGTCACCTCATCCCGGGTTTCGACTGCGTCTCAACCCAGGCTACAATTGCTTTTCAATAAGAAAGGGAAACGTCATCTCGAGCGTAATGACGGTGTACTCCCCAGATCCTTGGAAGACATCACCGCTGAAGGCTATCTCTCATAGACAAAATATCTTAAATAACATTATATTGAGAACATATTCATCATAAAGGTATAACCATGCTTCGTAAAACCTCTCCGTGTTTTTTTGCAGTGATTATTGATGCGTTAGGATTTGGACTTGTTTATCCTGTAATGACCTCACTATTCACAGCAGATCACAGTCCTGTATTAAGCGCGGATGCCAGCATCGCTCTCAAGCATTTTTATCTGGGATTAAGTTATATGCTTTATCCATTGTGTATGTTTTTTGGCACCTCATTTATGGGTGATTTATCCGATGTCTGGGGTCGAAAAAAAGTATTATTTTTATGCATGATGGGGATAACCCTCAGCTTTTTGCTGATGGGGTTTGGAGTTGCCTTTTCCAGTCTGACTATCTTGCTGATCGGTCGAGCGCTATCCGGCTTAATGGCAGGCAGCCAGCCCATAGCTCAAGCCTCTATTGCCGATCTGAGCACTCCTGAGACCAAGCCATTGAATATGAGTCTTATTTCTATGAGCTTTAGCGTGGGTTCAGTACTTGGCCCATTACTTGGTGGTGTAATGTCTGATTCCCAATTGCTTCCATGGTTTACTTATACCACCCCATTCTTCATGGCGGCCTTACTGGCATTACTTGCTTCCATCTGGATAGGATTTGGCTATAAAGACACCACTCTTGCTTTGTCCCATAAAAAAATATCCATCTTGCGCCCGGTGCAAATTTTCATTGAAGCATTTCAACATAAGTCCGTACGGATTTTGGCACTTGTTTTTTTATTAATGCAGATGGGTTTTAGCCTTTATTTCCAATTTATCATTGTGTATATGAAAAATGCCTACGAGTACACTAATTGGCAATTGGGAGCAGTTCAAGGAATGATTGGTTTAGGTTTTGCCATTGGTATCCTTGCTGGCATGCCTTTATGTGTAAGGCGTTTCAAAGTTTCATCCATTGCTGTAGTCACCCTACTGCTCACCGGTCTCGGGCAATTACTCGTGTATGTCCTACCCCTTTCTTTATTACAATGGCCATTGGCAATAATTATTGCCACATGTGACATCATGGCATTTTCTTGTTTATTAACACTGTTTTCTAATGCAGTGGATGAAAAATCTCAAGGCTGGGTAATGGGGATATCAGGCTCTGTTATGGCCTTTGCCTGGATGATAACGGGATTGGGCTCCAATTTATTGTCCCTCATCTCTAGTGCCGGCTTGATTGCTCTGGGTGGGATGTTATTAATAATTTCAGCTGTCTTATTAAAAACTAAATTGGCAGAGCACCATTAACAATAAGATCTCGAATTAGGCCGCAACTCCAGGTTTAACCCATTTTGTAGCCGGCCCAAATGAAGCAGTAGTCGATAGAAGATTGATTAAATTACTGGGTACTTAGCAAGATGGAAACCGTATTATTGGCAACATTAGTGATGGCTAAATCCAATTTTTCATCTCCATTAAAATCACCTGCCACTATTCCCTCAGGGTGAAGCCCAGTGACATAAGTTAATTGGCTGCGAAAAGTTCCATCACCGTTCCCTAACAAAATGGAAATCGTGTTACCACCGCTATTTGTAATGGCCAAATCCAAGTTCCCATCTTTATTAAAATCACCCACAATTATTCCGTATGGATTAGCCCCAGTCGCATAGTTAGTTTGGGATTGAAAAGTTCCATCCCCCTTACCTAATAAAATGGAAACCGTATTGCTCTCGCTATTCAGGACTGCTAAATCCAATTTACCATTCTTATTAAAATCACCGGCCCCAATTCCTGTGGGATTTTTTCCAGCAGCATAAGTAGATTGGGTACGAAAAGTTCCATTTCCATTATTCAATAAAATGGAAACGGTATTACTTCCACTATTCGTGATGGCCAAATCCAGTTTACCATCTCCATTAAAATCGCCTAGAGCGATTCCATGTGGATGAGTCCCTGTGGCATACATTAATTGCTTTTGAAAGGTTCCATCGCCATTACCGGATAATATTGAAATAGTATTGCTGCCTTTATTAGTCAGGACCAGGTCTAATAAACCATCTCCAGTAAAATCACCTATCACTATTGATTCTGGTTGAGATCCAGTAGCGTAAGTAGATTGAGTAAGAAAATCTCCAACTCCATTATTAAGCAATAGAGAGACGGTATTGCTGCCTTTATTCACTATAGCCAGATCCAGTATACTATCTCCATTAAAATCCCCTACTACAATTCCTTGTGGGTTAATTCCGGTTTTATATGTAGATTTAACTGTAAATGTTCCATTTCCACTCCCCTGCAATATGGAAACCGTGTTACTGGTAAAATGGGTAATGGCCAGATCTAATTTACCATTCCCATTAAAATCACCCTTCGCGATTTCATTTGGCTTATTCCCAGTTGCATAAGTGGATTGGGCTTGAAAAAGAGAAACTGTTTTATTAGTTAACGGGGCATTTTTTGAAAAAGCAAATTGAGTCCAGATTAGGAGCAATATTATTCCTGGTTTACGCAGCCTTAGTTGACTCATTTCATCAATCCTTGATAAAGGTAGCTTTTCTCTGATCTATCCTTTTAGAGCGTACAATTATAATGATGAAAAGAAAAGCCAGCCGCAGCTAAAAACAAAATAGGACTTAAGAAACGTCATCCAGAACGAAGCGAAGGATCTCCAAAATGTGGCTCATGCCTATTTCAGGAGATCCCTCGTCGCAAGCTTCTCGGGATGACGGAAAGTGGCTTAACCAGGCCACTATAGGAGTATGTCCGCCATCCCGGGAGAAGTTAAAAGAATAAATACTTCTGACCTATCAACCCACTGGGGATAAATTTGCCCCACTCTTTGTTTGTAAGATTTCATTCTGCATTTCCAGCGTTTTCTTCAAATATAATTGCTCCTTGTTCTTTTCGTTGCCACATAATGCTTTTTCTTCCGCAGTCATTCTAAGCAAAAGTTGAATGTAATCATCATTAGCTTTTGTTTTATTGGAGAAGGTGGTGGATAACGTTCCCTTTATAACCAGATCAATCAGTTTGGGATTTATATGCCGTTTTCCAATAAATGAATGCTGGAATAATGGGGAAGGATTTTTTTGTTGTACCTGCTGTTTCAAATCGCTCAAAACATCTTGCATCATTTTAAGAAAAACAGTTAATCCTTCAACAGGATTTATTTTTCCTAATGATACCTCCCAGAGAATCTCCAGGCATTTTTGTTTGCATTTGCTTTCTAAGACGTCATCCAAATCATTCATAAAGGGTGGCAATTCCACCGTGGAGTTTAGGCTATCCATAAGGTGGGTACCGCTAAGCAAGCTTTTATGTTTTTCTTTTCCGCCTTCATTTTGATAAATGGTTTTATCCAGTAATGAGGGAGTAAAACTGCTATGACATGCCTCGGTTATGGTTTTATATCCCCTTATAGTGCGTCCCCTGCCATGTTGCAAATCCGTATGCCCGTACGTTGGTATGACCCCTGTTTTATAATAAGCAATCAACGTATAAAAAAATAAATCGACACGCCGATTGGCATGTTCAATCACGTATTTCTCTGACATTTCAAGAAGTGAATTAGGATTATTCTGTTTTTTTTCTAATTGTTGTTTTGAATAAGGTAATGCGAGAGCAGCACTGTAATTGCTTCGGTAATCAAAGCGTATACGTTTTTTATAAGCAAACTGTTTGCGTTCTTCTAATTTTAGTTGGGCAAAAAATTTGGGGCCCTTTACTTCCTCAGAATGAGTACTCGTTGTTGCTTTGCTGTCCATGATTGCTGCTGGTGCTACTTTCTTTTCTGCTCGGAAAACCTGGGATGGAGGTAAATGAGATGAAGAGGCTACAACATCAGAATATAATCTTGTTAAAGGCTTTCTACTAATTGGAAACTTTCGCATCATGGTTTTCTCCTTGAAATTGCCATTATGTCCAGTAGATTCCACCAAAAGCCTTCAGAGTCTTTTTTCCATGAACAGACTCAAATGGACCAACCAAGAGTTTCGCTTAAATAAATTATCTCATTCCACTCTCTGCTTTTGATGAAAGTACTGTCTTATTACAGTACATAGTTATCTTGCATAATTCAAATATTAAAATGCCCATAATCAGCCCTGCATGACTTATTTATTAATTTCAAGAAATTTCTTACATGAATTTGCGACATAATTTAAAACACTCTTGAATACAATTTGCTATGCTTAAAATACGAGGAAGGACAGCGGATGTCTTAAAAGGAATTTCCCAGGTATCACGGACGATACCAAACCACATGGATGTGGTTTACTTTCCTCGCTCCATCTAACCCCATTTCATAATCTGATTAGAAGATAAAAGTTTTGATCTTGATAGAATGAAAAATGCCGCCCATCAAAAGAGGGCGGCAAATAGAAACCGAGCTGTCTGTTTATCAATTACACGCTTTCTAATGCGTGATTTTGAGCTAATGCACCATATTTCTCTTTATAAGCTATAACCAGAAAACCTATAATTCCTAACGCCAAGGTTAGTGGAATAACTCCAATTCCATAAACAAAGGCTTGGGTAACCTCAGTACCACCATAAGTATTAATTACAAAACCAATTACGGTATGGAAGGCATAACCGAAACTCATGATGATCATATTGGCAATCGCAGTGGTCAAACCGGCGAGGTTCTCTGGCACATAAGTAGATACTTTATAAATAGCAAGGATTTGATAAGCACAACATACCCCAACTACAACAAAACTGATGCTGATACTGGTGACGGTTAATATGCCGGCTACAAGAGCAATGAAAGTTAAAAACATTACCGCTCCGGCAGCAATAATAGTACCCAGGTAATATCCTGTTTTTTCTGCAATCAGGCTTAAAATAGGGGAGCCAAAACACATTCCAATAAAAATCATGGAAGGAAGGTAGTTTGCTGTTGTTGCACTAAAACCATAAGCCTGTTTTAAAAAACCAGAACCCCACACATCAGAAAAACCTTCAAGTGGACCAAGCATCAAACCTGCAAAGCAACACAGCAGCATCACCTTACGGTGAGTAAATACCGTCTTTATATTGGCAATAATAGAGGCCTGACGATCTGGCTTGGCTTCCGGGACAATCAGATAAGTAATGCCTGCAAGCAATAAGCCCACCATAACAAAAAGTTCCACTACTATTTTGTAACCCCACAAATGACACAGATAGCTCACGGGCCCACCGCCATAAACAGCACCTATAAGTCCTATCATTACCGAAAGACTAAGCATCCGTGGAAAATGCTGCTCTTTAAAAGTCATACGGATTATTTTAAATAGACCCAAAATTGCAGCAGAGGAACCAATACCGATCAATGCTCTTCCAATAAGAGGATATATCCAATGTTCAGCAAAAATGATGGGCAGTAGACCAATGACCGTCAGTAAAATGCATCCCGTCATTACTTTTCTTGGCCCAAATCGATCCAGCATAATTCCAATAGGCAAATGCATTAACGAATAGCCGAGATAATAAACACCTGAAAATTGTCCAAACACTGCGGCATCGATGTGAAACTGTTGAGTAATATCAGTCAACATAATGCTTGGCATCACTCTTAAGACATATTGATAAGCATAAAATATGGATGCAATTATCCATACGCACCAGGCGGCAATTCGTGAAGCAGACATAATTATCCTCAAAACAAAAACCTAAATAAACACATGGTGAACAAACCATGTACAGTAAAGTATTTTAACTTATTTTTATTGAAATAATATTGCGAAATTCGCTATTAACAACCTAAAAATTGGATAAAAATCCCAATAATATATGTTATTTTAGATATAAATGCTAACATAAGTTGTACTTGTATTATTTTTGAAGAAAATTATGGATCGCACCGATAAGAAGTTACTTGAACAGTTACAATTAAATAGCCAGATAAGCAATCAGGAATTAGCTGACTTGGTGGCCTTGTCTCCCTCGCCCTGTCTTCGTCGTGTGAAACTATTAGAAGACAACGGCTATATCAAAAAACAGGTCGCTCTTCTTGATCCAGAGAAAATAGGATTAAAATTAACCGTTATTGTTTTAGTAGGATTAAACAGTCACCAACCTGCAGTCATGAGTGAATTTGAGGAAAGAGTTCGCTTTCTTCCTGAGGTGGTTCAATGCTACTTGATAACTGGGCAATCTGCCGATTATCTGTTAAAAATAATTGTTCCTGATTTGAATGCCTACCAAGCATTTTTATTAGGTAAATTAACCTGTATCAATGGTGTTGACACCGTACATTCCAGTTTTATTTTACGCACTATTTGCGAAACAACAGCTCTTCCTTTAAGCCACTTGGACTAAAGCACGCCCCAATACTTTACCCCACTGCCATTGACTTAAAAAACGTCATCCAGAGTGAAGCGAAGGAGCTCCCAAATATGGCTCATGCCTATTTCAGGAGATCCCTCGTCACAAACTCCTCGGGATGACGGATAGTTGAGTATCAGCACTAAACGATTAACAAAAAAACC
>NZ_JAJKBJ010000044.1 GCF_023618015.1 Legionella maioricensis | reverse complement strand
AGCCAGAAAGTTAGAAAAAGTCATATCGACGCAATGTAGACAGATTATGGGTCTTTCCCAATTACGGGGGCACTCCTCATCTAACAACACAACACCCTGACACGAGTTCTATATCCAAAGCGCCTACAGGTCGGCTATCGCTCGAGTTTATCTTTGATAAATCTTTTAATGCGCAGTTTGAATAAACACCAGCAACACTGATGAACAGAACATGTTTGATGGTTTTTGACACTTTTATACAACTGTTCAAATTGACTATAGAATTTTTGATCAGCTTTAGAGTTACGACGGTGTTTTATATATGGGTGGAAAATCTCATAAAAGTAAACTATAGAATTACCAAGTAATTCATTCAGTTCGGGTATAGTTACTGCCTTTTGAACGTACAAATACCCAATTGTTTCGAGGAAATCCAAAAAATTTAATAAATATATATATTCCTCTTTGCTATTTACATCCCTGCTTATGACTATAATTTTCTTCCCTAGTTCATGCTTAAGTGCGTCAATCTCAATTTCTTTATTTTCCTGCTGTATAGCTAAATAATGCTCATGAATTATCTCTCTAGCTTTTATTATTTCATGACTGCAAAATCTTTCATCGATCTTCAAGAGATAATTGGTCCTAGATTGTTTCAATGCTTCTTTTGATTTTGTATAAGCTATTAAGACAATAATGAATGTAATGGCCAAACTGATTATATAATAAAGAAAGTTATGCTCCGATGGCTTATCGCCACTAGGAAAAATAAAAAATTGAAACGATGGCAAAAACCAAAAAAGCAATGATAATAAAATTGAAATTAACAAAAAATAGATAAATCCTTTTAACATTTCACCACTCACCAATCATGGGCGTCTTTTAATTATAGTACACTAGCTTATTTTGCTTATGACTCTGAAATACAAACCATTCATATTGCCAGCTTCGCCTTAATGCTGCCAATATAGTATGGCTACTGGCTACAAGAGTCTTTTGTGATTAGTCTATTTGAATAAATACAACAAATGTGACCGCTCTACAATTAATACCATTACAATTTTCTGTCTCTTCCCCAAATCTGGGGCACTTCACTCATCCACAAAGCACACTACTCTTAATCTATAATTTTCAAAATTTCTAAATCCATAAAGCCCTGCGTTGAATCAACTTCATCTTTCGATGAAATTTTTCCATTATTCCATTGTTCTTCGTAAACCGAAGCATTCTAACGACTTTTTAGTGAATAAAATGTATGCAAACTCGATTGGTCCCTATCACCCTGTTTATTGTATAGCCAGGTATATTTCTTTTCTCAGCAAGCCCGTATTAGACGAAGTCGTAATACGTGTTTCTCTCTGTTTTGATAAATTAAAAATTGGGGTGTAACTGAGCTATCCACGTATTACGACTTCGTCTAATACGGGCTATAAAAATTAGTTTTGGCCACTAGGAAGCCCCTTTTATCACCAGCAGAGTTTAAAAAGCATCTATAATTTAAAAACACCTAGCTCATAAGAGATCTTATGTTAAAAAACTTAAAAGGATATGAGAATGTAGAAGGATCTCAACTTGCTTGGAGATATATAAATCCTCAAAAATTTGAATCTTTATTAAAAAATAAGTCTCTATATTTTGCAAGTGCTCGACAACTTGGAGAGAAGCATGAAGGTTCTATAACCGATGCTGAGATAAAAGCAAAGTTTGACATAGATTTCTCTAAGGTGCCCCAAAATGAATTTAATATATTAAAAAAATTTTATAAACATTATAAGTTTGGAGGAAGTTCAACGTGGGAACCACTATTAGATTTTACAAAAATCAATTGTTGGCATTTAAATGAGTTCGAATCATCCGCAATGTGGCAGCTTTATGCCAACAATAAAGGTATTGCTATTCAGACCAATGTTAATAATCTCTGTAATTCATTATCGGAATACAAAATAAGACCAGAATATGGGAGTGAAAATATTTATATAGGAACAGTTAAATATATTAATTTTTCAACTGCCAATAGAGGAGGGATAGAATTAGATTTTCAAAGATTTATGTTTAAAAGAAATGTCTTTTCAAGCGAAAATGAACTTAGATTACTTATTTATCTAGGTACGGCAGTAGAATTTGGTGTAAACATTCCAATGGATGGAATATTTGTTCCAGTAGACTTAGAACAACTTATCTCAAAAATCTATCTCTCACCTTATTTAAACGAAGAGACAAAGAAAAGAATAATAAACATGCAAAAAAAATATGGGTTTCAATTTGAAATAGTAGATTCTGAATTAGGAAATGAGCCCGTTTATTAACGAGATAAAACATATTTTATATATCATTGATCAAATTATTTCCAAAAATCATCTTCTTTCCAATTAACAGGCAAACCCATATCACTCACAGAAATTTCATTAAATGTCCCAAATAAAGAAAACAATTGGTCTCGCCATGTATTTTTGAAGTTAATGCGCTTCATCATGTAGGGTTTCCCATATTGCAGCAAGTAGCCCGTTTGCTTGCAAACGGGGATACCAACCTAAGATTTCTAAACAAATTAAGATATTTTTGGCAGACCTAAAAAAATACACGGGACAAAAGGGACACATGGGTCAGCCGCTCTAGGACTGGGTTATTGCCGTCCCCACCTCAAATTACCTACGTGGGACATAGGGGACATTTTTAGATTTAATTGTTAGCATCAACGATTATGACACAAAACTTTTTCTTTCTGTTTGTTATAGATATTTTGTATCTTTTGATAAAGCTCTGGGTGTTGGTTTTTGACTTGATTGGCAACGGTCTTATTAGTTAATAATTGCTGTGACAAAGTTGTAATTTGTTTATCAGCTTTTTCAGCAAAGTAACCAGTCATTCGTTGCCGCTTCTTGATAAGGATTTCAAGATTACCAATTTGAGGGAAGTTCTTCTTCAGAATTTCAAAGGATTGCTCTGATATTTTGTAATCTTTACTCTCAAGCACTTTTGTATCAATTTTAAATGCTTCCTTTTTAGCATAAATTCTATCCTGTCCGATATCTTTCAACTTATTCTGATAACTAGCATTCAAAAAATAGGCCTCATAATTAACGATAAAGTTATAAGCCTGCTTTATCTTATGTCCCATTCCGACAATATGATTCACTGCTCTGCTAATCAATGAATCAGAATTAAAACCTGCTCGGGTAGCAAAGTCCAGTGGCCAATCAATAACGTTATCTTTAGTACAGCTACGAGATAATGTTTGTTTTAATGCCTGCTCTGTTGGGTGATTTTCTTTGTCTGTATAGATATGCAGTGTTTCTTTATGACGGGTCATTGCAACAAAACTTAGATTTCTATCCCAGTATTTGCTATCGATTAGAGCGTGAACTTTTTTTGCGGTCATTCCTTGTGATTTATGAACAGTCAGCGCATAGGCATAATCTAACGCCTTATATTCTTTGGGAATAGTAAGTAATTCGCCACTATCCAATTGAACCCTGATTTGCTGAGTATTTAGTTCTTTAACGGTTGCTGTATCTCCATTACGAACCCCTAGAGCTTTGTTGTTTTCTCTGAACAACAGTCGCTCACCGGTTGATATCTTGAGGTTCCGCTCTAATCCCTGATAGACGATGTTTTCTTCACCAAGTTTATTCTCAGCAATTAATACTTCACGAGCCTGATCATTGAGATGATTAACCGTTTTTCGAGTATAGGACAACATAATGGTGTCGGCCATACTCGTTGTTTCAATATCTTGTTTCCAGTTTGTAACTATTTGTTCTATAGCTTGCAGCTTAGTATCAACAATTGTTATCGCGCCCTTATCTTGATAATGTTGAATGGCTTTGTCTATATAGCCTTTAGCTAAATTTAGGCTGGCTTGCCTATCGCCCAAATCTTGTTGCCGTTTAATATTTTCAAGCTCAATATAACCCGTGCGAGCAGCAATACCCCTGAATATCTCGCCTTTTTGAATGGGTTTTAATTGATCGGGATCACCAATTAACACCACTTTGCTACCAGCCTTGTGTGCTACTTTAATCAAGTACGCCATACTCGCAAAATCAACCATCCCGGCTTCATCGATAATTAGGACATGCTTATCACTTAGTTGCATCATATTATTTGCTAATCGATAAGATAACGATTTAATAGTAGAAGATGTAATGCCTGTTTCAGCTTGCAAAGCTTTAGCAACTTTACCTGATAAAGCAGCACCAATGATCTCCATTCCTGCTTGGGTATAATACTCATTTACAGGCTTTAACAAATAGCTTTTACCCGTTCCTGGACGGCCAATCACCACCGAAATATCGGAGCTTTGAGCAATATAACGAAAGGCCTCTTGTTGTTCTTCACTTAATCGATAGTGTTGGGTAAGCCTATCAATGGATTGATGGACTACATGTTTCTGAGAAACCATCATCGCTTCAATATCATTTAATAACTGAGCTTCCTGCATGAAATGGGCGCGTGTAGTAAAGCTTGGCTGCCCTCGAGTGTTATCTCCCAGAGCCACCACTTCATGATGCCCCAATACCCTTTCAACAAACTGCAAATACTCTTGAGGGCTATCTGATGCTTGAAATGTTTTAAATAATAAACGTTCAACATCCCTGCGAGTAAACACACTGTATTGAGTAGATAAATGGTCAATCACCAAATCAATATTATCTCGTGTGAGCTCCATTCGCGCCTGTTGAATCAATTGGTTTTCTTCAAGCAGGTAATGGGCATTAAGATTGTGATGTTTACCGCAATGACGTTCAGCAATCAGATGGTTTGCATCCACCTGTAAATCAAGATTGTTCTCAATAAAAAATTCGTTCTGCATCTCCCGCCATTGTTCACCCCAATAATCCTGTTCCACCACAAACCCTTTGGCAAAAACTGGATTTAAATCGCGAGCCTTGTATTTGGAAAATCGATTATTCTCCAATCTTCGAGTTGGCACCAGAATATGTGCGTGGGGATTGCCATCACCATGATCATGAATCGCGATATCGGCTGGTAAACTTTTCTCCACAAAATGCGTTTGAGCAAACCGTTTTGCCAATTCAATCTGCTGAACTAAATTTAATTCACGAGGCAACGCCAAAACAAAATCCTTACACAATTGAGAGTTAGATCGATTTTCAGCCCGCTCTACTTCATTCCATAAATAATCACGCTCCAGAAATGAGTCAGTGGCACCATCAGGCAAAAGAATTTCAGAAAAAACGACATCATCTCGCTTTGAAAAATCATAGGTACGACCAATGCGATCATCATAAAGTTGAGCACCCGAACGATAAGCAGCCGCAGCTACAGCACTATGACCTTTTGAACGAGAGTGAATAGAAACTTGTGCAAAAGCAATCGCCACGGAATCCCCAAACATAACGAATCCATCGGTTGCTTTTTAAAATGAAAAAACCTTTGTCCATTAAAGATTTTTAAGTGTTTGAATCACGATACTAGCAAACAAACGAAAGTTTGTATATTGCGCACTTGCGTTTCGCTTCGTGACTGTGCAATTCGCTGCGCTCACTTTTATTAGCGCTGAACTATTGCTTTTAGAGATCTGGCACTGTACGCTGAATCTGTTAACTCATTTGCGGAGAGATGATTATGTCTACGAAGACAGTATCGCAAATGGAAGCAGTACTCTTGGATAGAATCGAAAAAGCTAAAATCAAGTTGGATAAATTACAACAGAAGCATAAACTTGAAATTGGCCATCTTGCCTACAAACACGGCCTTCATCAATTTGATAGTAAGAGCTTAGACGCAGCATTTTTAAAACTTGCTGGAGAGTTATGTCATGGCAACGCTTAGACAGATTGAAAAGGAAAAGCAGATGATTGTTCGTTGTGAACAATCAATGGCTTTGGAACAACTCAAAAAACGCAGAGCAGATACCCGTCATAAAATTGAATTAGGGGGCTTGGTAATCAAGTCCACTCTTAATACTTATAACAAATCAATAATCCTCGGAGCGCTTAAACACGCCCATCAATTGCTCGAAAAGGATGAACAGTATTTAAAAATTTTCGAATCGATCGGGGATTATCATTTCTTAAAAAAATAAGATCTTTTTTAATTTTGAATCATCTATTATAAGCTTATATAAAATCGCCTTGTCGAAATTGTTAATTCAATTGAGCGCGCTCTGTTGTAGAAATATTTCCATCTAGCGAAAAAAAATGGTACTTAAAACAAATAATGTATTTATTGATACCCAATCATTTGTAATGGCTGAATTGAACTTCAATTCACGACAATTCAGTCACTTCGCTAGTTTATGCAATGAAGCTAAATTGACCCATGTCACAACCACAATCATTGTGCGAGAGATTTGAAATGTATTTACCAATCAGTCACTGAGAAGGAAGCGTTACTTGGGTAATCCCACACAAAATAAAGTTAAACTATTATTTTTGCTTTTAGTATTGATGTATTAGTTATCGTAGCGAAGTTTAATAGCTGAGTAAACTCAGAGAGCTCCATATATCTTCCTACCTGTAAATTCATTAAACCAATTAGTTTCTTTTGTAAATCAATAGATAAGCCTTCATACCATTCGGGAGAAATGGCTATGCTATCATTATTAAAAAAGAAATATGTGAGTAAAAAATTAATTTTCTTATCTTCGGGTAGATTATATATTGATTCCATAAAAACTTTGTATGTGCCTTTGAAAGCCTTTACAGTTGCTATTAGTATATATGATTTGTCCTGCAGAGATATGAGATTATAGACAAATCCTAGTTGTTTTTCGTTTAACCCTTGAATTTTTTTTCCAGTCGCATCCCGAATAGGGAAAATAACACCTGTTGCAGATATGGGAATCTTTGAGGTTTCCATTAAGATGTATTTAATACCCGAGCGATTGTACTTCTTTAATTGGGTATATATAAACTTTAAATCTCTAATCTCACTTCTTAAAGACTTAAAGTTTTCTATAAAATATGAAGATGAAGAAAAAGTAGTTTTTTCAATTTTTTTAAAATAACCTCTCTTAACTTTTTTATAAATGTCTAATAAACAAAGCTTCTGAAAGTACTCCCGACAAACTGCTCTGAATGTTAAGGCATATATCTGATTATATTGGCCAACAAAATCAAAATTTTCAAAAGATTCAAAAAGATTCTTATCATGCTTCTTACAAAATCCATTAATATGACAAGCTTGTGATAGGCCCTTTAGTTTAAACTCATACAGACCCGATTGATGGTAAGAAGAACCAACGGGCGTATATACGTGACTATCCCGCGCTATATTAATTAAATATTTTTTACTAATTATATGAGATTGAATTATTTCTCCTGAACAAGACGATTTGTTATATGCCATACAAAATTTAGGATCACGAAAATACTTTTTTGTTAAATAATCAGTGTCACAAAGTAATCGTGTTACATCTTTCTCATTCAATTCATTTTGATCCATCAAACTTTCCTTAGTTAAAAACTAACACGACTATATAAGTTTCCAATGAGTAAAACACATATGGCTATAAATGGACTACTTCATTTATTAAGTATAGATTTCTATAGCCTCTTTGCCCTGAGTTATTTCAATTTAATAAACATCATGCCATTCTAAACATTAGATAGATTATGCCATTGAGTAATATAATGATTTGAATATCCTTCAATTGCAGCTACCTGATTTGCCCATTGATGCTCCCACTGACTCGGAGGATATGTTTTGTTCCAAACCTTAAATAATTGCTTTTGAGATGCACTTAAAGAAATACCGTAATGTTCAGCCATAAATAAGTAGGCGCGTGCCACCACACCTTTTGCCGTATCAGGGGGCTCTGCGCGTCGCAGTGTAGTATCAATCTTCATAGCGCATCCCAAATAGTCTGTCTGCCCTGATACGAGGTTAAAACGGTAGTTAGAGCGTGCTTGATTTACCACACCTATTTCAGGCCACAGATTATAAAGCTCCGCTTCTATATGCCGAAATCTCTCATCTATTTTTTCACAGCAGCGACGCCCCTTATAAAGCTTGCCGTGACTGTCCTCACATAACGCTGTACGCCAGCATTCGAATTTCTGCCCAAAATGTTCGGCCGCCATAATGTGCTCCCATTCAATACGATGAGCTCTTTTCTTTGGCTCTGCTTGTTGCATGCCGCAACTTGCTAGATTGACCACCTTTTCTTTATAAGAACAACCACAATAAATAGTTTGAGGATGGGCTCGAAACAATTGAGCTGCAATTTTTTTAGATTGAGAAAATGAGTTTGGAAAATCAGCACAAACACTGCCACTTAATAAAAAAAAGAATGCAAACAAATAACGCATGAAGAAATTCCAAATATAAAAGCGCCCAATTATAGATGAGAATGACAGGAAACAAATAAAAAGCAGAATAATGGCCCAACTAAGAAAGTAAAATCAGTTAACAGATTTTAGATGGCCAGAGTCATCTAGCCAAAAATGGTTACATTAAATAATAAGCAATACCTATCAAAACTGCATGTTTGAAGGGTAAATGAGAAAGAACTCCTGCCTCTAACTACGAATTAATAGGGACTGCGAATTCATAGACTTATGAGTATGGTTTTATATATAATGATTATAATGCTGTATTTGCTCTTACTGTATTTGATGAAGCTTAAACATGGGACCTATTACTCTTTTTGATAAATCTTTTATTCAATCCCTTTCTATTGACTCCTCTATTTGGTTTGATCAGTTTTTCACTCCAAATGTTTGCCCCGTATTTTATGCAGAAACATTAGCGAACCTTGATAAGAAATGGGTTGATGAGCGTGCACCAAAACACGAAACAGGGATGCTCGCGGCTAAATTTCCGGATATGAATGGTTTACCTTGCCTTCATCATATGGATCTACTAATTAACAATTTACTTGGCTCCTCAGTGCCCATGACAGGCCAAATTCCATATCGAGGACAAGTAGCAAGAGTTTTAAATACAACCAGCATGGTAATTGATAAACTACCTGAAGCGGAAGATTTCCTTAGGTGGTCTTGTGAGAATTTTACTCAAAATGAACATGCGATTGCCGTAGAATGGCGTAACGACATTTCTACCCTTGATTTAGATACAATAACTAACGCTTTTAAATCAAGCATCAATCAAAAAATTTGCCCTTCACTGCAAGAAGCAAAAAGTATTGCTGAAAGTTTAGTTAATCGCTCTAATAAATCAGCCGAGGATATACAAAATGAGTTAAGCTTTTTGGGTGTCCGACCGGAGTTTCACAATGAAATTCTTAAGCGATGGACTCTACAAGGTTCACCACCACTTTCATCTTTCGCACCTTATGCAGCATATATGCTTACGTTGGAAACTTTTTTTTATATCGCCCGAGCAGCAGGATTAATTCCTCTTTCAACTTCCAGTTGGATGGATTTAAATTATTTATACTATTTACCATTTTGTATGATTTTTGTATCATCCGATAAATTACATAAACGCTGTGCTCCATTATTTATGCGAAAAGATCAGCATTTTGTTTGGGGAGAGGAACTAAAAAAGGATCTGGCATCATTAGATGCTCATTATCATAGCTTACCTGATGAGATCAAAAAGAAGGGAATATCTTTTTTTGCAAATAAACCTCCCAAAAAACCTACCTTTTTAGTAACTGAACTATGGGATAAGTTCTTTCCAGGATGGCAATTAAGTCAAAATAAAACAAAGCTTAGTGAGAAAGAACGTGCTTCTATTCTAGAAGAAGTAAACAATTTGTTTAATCTTAACGAATCTAAACAAGGTACAGCAGATATATACATAAATGATACTGATTCTCTATTAATAAAAAGAAAGATGAGAAAACAAAAAGGCTCATGGGTTCTGCTCAACGAAGGAGTTCTGGACAAAACTTAGATAGCGTAATGCAGTAAAAGATTCTTTCATAATAAATTTTCATTACAGAAAAAATTATTTATTATCTATTTTTTATCCTTTGTATTTAGTTGTACAATGCACGTAGTTAAATATTGTAACTATTATGCTTTTGATTCCTTTATATAAATACCTAAATACTAGAGGTGCTTTAGAAACCTTAAGGAATATTTGAAAACTTGGCTTCGAACCAAGGTGTCGGAGACTGGAAACCATTTAAACACATTAATAAATGTAAGTTTAATCAGCCCAATTGATCTTATTCACTGCTTTAATTTTATGCTCAGGTGCTAGATGTGCATATCTCAAAGTCATTTTTATGTCCGAATGGCCTAATAGCTCTCTCACAGTGTTTAAATCAATACCCGCCATAACAAGTTTGCTAGCGAAATGATGCCGTAAATCATGCCATCGAAATCCGGTTATTTGTGCCTTTTTTAAAACTGTTGTCCAAGAACGTTTAATATTATTGAAAGGTTTATTGTCTTTACTTGGAAACACTAATCCTTTTTTTAAACTACTTTTATCAAAGAGCTGCCTAATTATTTTGTACGTTTCATCATTCAGAGGAATATAGCGGGAACTATTATTCTTTGTTATTTCTCCAGAGATAATTATAGAGCGTTCTTGTAAGTCAATCATTTCCCACGTTAAATGAAATAGCTCTCCTTGCCTCAGCCCAGTATTAATTGAAATCAAAATCATTGGTGTTAGATAGTCGCAATGATCATTTTCTTCATACTCCGGCAGCAACTCATATCCACGTGCTTGCCTCCATTCATTACCTCTTTTTCGATCTCGCGTTAATTGCTCTTCTCGCTCAACTAAAGCTCGTCGTAAATTTCTTTCCTCATCAAAAGATAAATAACGGACTTTGGGTGCTCTATCAATTTTAGAAAGTTTCAAATTTTTTAAGTAGTTCTCTTTAATAAATCGCCATTCTACCGCTTTAGTAAATAAGGATTTTAATGTACCAATATCTCGATTAAGTGTTGCATGAGAAATACCGTCATTTAACCGTTTGATGCGCCATTGCTCTATAATCGAAGGTGTTATTTCTTCCAAAGACTTGGAAAATAATTTATCAAAACAGCGTGTAATTGTAGCAAGCGTTTTATCCCCTCTTTTATGATGAGTTAAAACCCAAGGTTTATATTCATTTTCAAAGAACTCCCCTAGCGTTTTAGGCTTATTGCTTCCTCTCTTGGTTTTTGGATCAATCCCTTTATTAAAGTCATTTAAGATTTCGACTGCTTTTTCGCGAGCTTGAGCCGGAGTAATCACTCCCACAGTACCAATATTTATCTTGCCACCTCGTTTATACTGACAGACATATCGCATTGTTCCAGAGGGAAAGACTCTAAGAATAAATCCTTTTAAATCGGTATCATGTACTTCATATTCTTTATCTTGAGGAACTAATTTTTTTACTAAGGTATTATTAATTTTGGCTTTCATTATCTAGCCCCAATTCAAACATAATTTTTTCTTCTAATTGATCTGCATCTGGTAAAGCGTCTCTCAACTGTTTAGGTATATCACGTGTTAATTGATACCCTGCTACCCCAACAGGTTTATCAATACCTCGTAATGCATACTCCACATCAAACTTGCTATGATCACCACATAGAATAATACCAATAGATGGATTTTCATGAGGTTCTTTGACAAAATCATCTAACAAATTTAAATAGAAATTCATTTTACCAGCATATTCTGGCTTAAATTTTGATCGTTTTAGCTCTAAAGCAACAAGTGCTTGCAGTTTGCGGTGATAGAAAAGTAAGTCAATAAAGTATTCTGAATCTGGGGTGACAATACGGTATTGATTACCAATAAAGCTAAAACCATAGCCAAGTTCTAAAATAACATCCTTGATCTTCTCTACCATCCTGCGTTCAATTTCAGCTTCAACAACCGGTTCAGTAATACCAAGCATGTCGAACATATACACATCTTTCATTGATTGTTGAGCTTGAGCTGCTAAATCTTGAGGTAATGTGCTTTTAAAGTTATGGTTTTTCTCTGATAAACAATGTCGCTGATAAGCTTGTGAGTTAATTTGTTCTCTTAATGTTTCCCTACTCCAAGATTGTTCTTTCGCGGCAGATAAATAATATAATTTTTCATTATCATCCTTTATCTTGCTTAAAATAAGTAAATTCTGACTCCAAGGAATTTCTCCAACAAGCTGTTGGAGATTTGGCTTATCTTTATATTCAAGGTAAAACTGTCGCATATACCATAAGTTTTGTGGAGAGAAACCAAACTTAGCATCAGAATAATGCTTTTTTAAATCCAAAGAAAATTTTTCTACGAATGATTTTCCCCAACCATAGGTATTTTGTTGAGTCACTATATGCTCTCCAAGCCACCAATAAAGCATTATCAGCTCCCTATTGACCGAATGAGCTGCTTTAATACGAGATTGAGTGATCTGTTGCATAGCCTGAACTAAAAAGCTCTGGTACTCTGGTAAATCTTGGAGTGATAGTTCGTTCATAACTGCTCTCTATCCATAAGTTATTATTGTGTTCTTCGATTTAAAAAATCATAGAAGCAGTATATACTTTTTCAATCAGGGTGCATATAGGGTGCAAATTAATTGCGTTCGGTTGTGTAACAATGTATTTCCATGCAACCAAAAACCAATTTAACCCTTTATTTATAATGAATAAATTTAGATGGAGATACATAGAGATACACCAAGACATTTATCAAATCCCCCTCCTAAGGGGCAGGTCACAGGTTCGAATCCTGTTCGGGACGCCAATTAAATCAATAGGTTATGGATAACAATTTAG
>NZ_JAJKBJ010000043.1 GCF_023618015.1 Legionella maioricensis | reverse complement strand
GGATAGCGGCTTAAGTCAAAGGCAGTGCTCTTCAGCCCGAATGGATCGAGGTAAATTTGAAAAAATCCTTACCTTAATGGCAGTGGAGCTAAATTTAACTACCAATTTAAAATAAATCTTCTTGAGTCAATCCCACTCGTTCTAACAAGCTTCTTAGGGTTTTTAGGGCTTCAACTTGAATTTGACGAACTCGCTCACGAGTTAAATCAATTTCTTTACCTACATCTTCAAGAGTTGCTTTCTCAAAACCGCGCAAACCAAATCTTCTGGCAATTACCTGCTGCTGATTTTCAGTTAACTTATCTAAAAGGGATTCAATGTGTAAACGCAGATTTTCATTAGTCAATAATTCTGCGGGATTAACACTGTTTTCATCAGCAATAGTATCCAGTAACGATTTAGTTTCGTCATATCCTATAGGGGTATCCACAGAAGTCACTTTATCATTTAACCCCAGTAACTTTTGCACATCCTCTAAAGGTTTATCCACCATATCGGCAATTTCTTCTGGTGAAGGCTCATGATCTAATTTTTGAGTGAGTTGTCTGGCCGCTCGAAGATAGACGTTCAGCTCTTTTACTACGTGAATTGGTAAACGAATAGTTCGCGTCTGATTCATTATGGCGCGTTCTATAGTTTGCCTAATCCACCAGGTGGCATAAGTTGAAAATCTAAATCCACGATTCGGATCAAATTTTTCGACTGACTTCATTAACCCCAAATTGCCTTCTTCAATCAAGTCAAGCAAAGGCAAACCACGATTAAGGTAACGACGTGAAATTTTAACCACTAAGCGTAAGTTTGACTCGATCATCTTCTTGCGCGCAGCAATATCGCCTTGCAATGCAAGAGTGGCATAATGAACCTCTTCTTCAGCACTAAGCAAAGGAGAAAAACCAATCTCACTTAAATAAAGCTGGGTTGCATCCATGGCCTTGGCAACATTTTTGCCTTTATGAAAAGATGGAAATGCCACATCATCGGAGAAATCAGGGATTTCAAGCTCTTCATCACCCTCAGCTTTTTCAATCTCCAGTTCTATATCATCTTCGATTAAAAGCGAATTATCATCAGGCTCGGACCATTCTTCATCTTTAATGTCCGTCTCTTTAATTGGTTCGTCTTCCTCGTTCATTGTTTCACCTATAATGTTTAGCATGTCTTGAAATCTTTAAATACTTCTCAACATGTCTATTGTTGCTATAACTATAAGTTATATGTCAACCTTTTTGTAGATAATTCAATGGATTGACTGGTATTCCTGTCTTTCTGATTTCAAAATGAACACCCCAGTACTTCCGGTCAATCACTCCCGCTTCTGCAATAACCTGACCTGCTTTAACCCTCTGTCCTTCTGAAACCAAATTCTTCGCATTATTTCCATATGCCGTTAAATATTCATTATTATGCTTAATGATAATCAAATTACCGTATCCTGCCAAACCGCTTCCTGCATAAGCCACCACACCTCCGGAAGAGGCATGAACCCTTTCACCTTTTTTACAAGCAATATTTATGCCTTTCTTACCTTGTGAAGGTATAAAGTTAGTCACGACACGTCCGCTCACTGGCCACATCCATCCTGAAGAAGAACGAACATTATGAACTGGTGAATAAATGACTCTTTGTTTTACTCGGGGAGCAGGACGTGAGTGCCCACGATAATAAACTGCCCTGGGGGGAGATGATCGACGTGTAATGCCTTGCAAACTCAATACCTGCCCTACTCTTAACGCATAAGGAGGTCTTACATTATTGATACGGGCCAGTGTTCTGAAATCGGTATCATAACGAAATGCTATTGCATAAAGTGTTTCTCCGCGCCGGACTGTATGCGTTTTTTGATATTTAGACAAGGGTTGCCATTTTAACTCAGATACTGGTGCAAGCTCATTTCTTGCCCCGCAACCGGCAAGAATTATTATGAGAAACAGGCAAAAAAAATTTTTGCATAGTGTACGCATCATTTATAGTCTCATCTACATCATTTATTCACAGGAGAATTCAATCCCTGCATTAAGCGAAACAGCAATGTTTCATTTACAGATTAATTCCATCCAGCCAGTTCGATAGCTGATCAAACATCCTATAATGTGTCATATCCAAATGAAGGGGTGTTATGGAAACGTAACCTGTATTGATGGCATAAAAATCAGTTCCCGCTCCAGCGTCTGCTTCCATTCCAGGAGGACCAATCCAGAAAATAGGCCGGCCTCTGGGATCATATTCTTTAACAATAGGCTCAGCACTGTGACGGGTGCCCAGTCGAGTAACCTGAAAACCCTTTATTTGATTTAAGGGTAAATTAGGGACATTCACATTTAAAATAGTTTGCGAAGGCAGTCGGTTCGAACTTAATTTCATTACCAATTGCCGAGCAATAACTGCCGCAGTATCGTAATGTTTTATTGTATCGCCTACCATGGAAATTGCTATGGCTGGCAATCCTAAATAACGCCCTTCCATTGCTGCAGCAACAGTGCCGGAATAAAGAACATCATCTCCTAAATTAGCGCCTTCATTAATTCCAGAAACCACCATATCTGCAATGGGATCTAAAAACCCTGTTAAACCCAAATGAACGCAATCGGTTGGCGTACCTTCAACACTATAATAGCCATTTTCTAATTGCCTGACTCTTAATGGACGCGTCAAGGTTAAGGAATTACTCGCTCCGCTTCTGTTTCTATCGGGTGCAATAACTTCAATTTCGGCAACTGTAGCTAACTCATTGGCTAATATTTTGATTCCTGGTGCCAAAACTCCGTCATCATTACTTACTAATATTCTCATCTCAACCCTCAGGTGATTCCAGCCATTTTACCACTGCTAAAAAGTCAACTAAATCATGTTGATTTTGCGCTAAAGATGCTTGTAATTCCTTATTGGTGCTGTTCTTTTTTAATTCTAGCTGTTGGCTTGCAATAGTTTGTTGTAACGCCAAAATCTTATTTCCAAAAGCTTGAGGATTTGATTGCAATTGATAGGCTAATCGATTCATCCTATCTCCAATTTGTTCAAGCTGCTGGCAACTCAATCCTTGTGGTGCTTGATTCGGACAGGCTTTTAATGCTTTTTGCAATTCTTTGGGCTTAGATAGATAATATTGCTCATTTTTCACGTTACAAGAAGTTAATCCAAGAGCTATTAAAATCACCACCAAGTACTTATTCATACACAACCTCTTGATGTAAACTACAAAAAACCGATATTATCACCAGTCTGCAAGTAACGCTATCTTATGAGAAACCTCCATGCTTGATTTTAAATTAATTCGGGATCCCCAAACGGGTGAACTGTATATAGAAACCTCATTATGTGGAAAGCCCTTGCTTACTACGCCTCAACTCAATAAAGGTACCGCATTCACTAATGAAGAAAGAAAAGCGTTCGGCCTATTAGGAAAGCTTCCTAATCGTGTGGAGACCCTGGATGAGCAGGTAAAACGTGCCTACCTTCAGTATTCTGTCTATACCACGAGACTTAAACAAAATATTTATTTGAATAATTTGCATGATAAAAATCAAGTGCTCTTTTATAAACTGCTAAGCCGCCACTTGAGTGAAATGCTACCTACTATATACACCCCTATAGTAGGGACTGCAGTAAAAAGATTCAGCCACGAGTACAGGCAGCCAAGAGGTTTGTATATTGCTCATTCAGATAAAAATCAAATTGAAGAAATAATAAGTAATCGCTCTAATCCGGAAATTGACCTTGTTGTAGTCACTGATGGTGAAGGCGTTCTTGGTATTGGTGATCAAGGCATAGGGGGCATGGATATTCCTGTGGCAAAATTAATGGTTTATAGCTTATGTGGTGGCATTGATCCCACACGAACACTCCCCGTTTTTCTTGATGTAGGTACAAATAATCAGGATTTGTTAAATGATCCAATGTACTTAGGCTGTCGCCATCCTCGTATTGACAGCGCCGATTATGATGATTTTATTTTGACTTTTGTTAACGAGATTCATAAGCAATTCCCTAATGCTTTCTTACACTGGGAAGATTTCGGACGAGGAAATGCACGGCGTATTCTTGATCAATTTCAAGATGAATTATGTACTTTTAACGACGACATACAAGGTACCGGAGCAGTTACCTTAGCTGCACTACTGGCTGCTTGTGAGGTAACCGGGGTCAAACTGCAAGATCATAGAATTGTTGTTTTTGGTGCAGGTTCTGCAGGCACTGGGATCAGCGATCAGATTGTAGATGCCATGATTCGAGATGGATTGAGTGCTGAAGAGGCCTATCAAAGATTCTGGTTAATCGACCGGCAAGGTTTATTACTCAATAACGACCTGGAACTTACAGATGCTCAAAAACCTTACGCACGTAGCCCTGAAGAAATTGCATCATGGCTGATCAATGAAAAAAAACACCCTTCCCTTACGGATACAGTAAGACATGTGAAGCCGACAATCCTCATTGGTTGTTCTGCACAAACCGGGGCTTTCTCTCAAGATATTATTGAAATGATGTCTGCGACTTGCGAACGCCCTATTATCTTCCCATTGTCTAATCCAGACGAGAAGTGTGAAGCACAACCTGCCGATATATTAACCTGGAGCCAAGGAAAAGCGCTTATTGCCACAGGAACCGCATTCCCTCCCATTGAATACCATAATCGTCTGATAGAGGTAGCCCAATGTAATAATGCCCTTGTTTTCCCTGGAATAGGTTTAGGAATTTTGGCGGTTAGTGCTTCAAGATTGACTAAAGAAATGATCTTGGCTGCTGCAGTCACCTTATGTCAGTTTGCTCCCAGTAAAAAAGACAGTTTCTTACCCTTGCTGCCTTCATTAGATGACGCACAAAATGTTGCTAAAAAAATAGCAATTGCTGTAGCTCAATGTGCCATTGATTCGGGTTATGCACAAAAGAATCAGGATAAAGACATACCCACTCTAATAGAGGATATGTTTTGGGAGCCGCGATATTTACCATTTAGAAAAGTGATCTCTTAGGGCTAGAGTTTTTTTAACTTGGTACGAATGTAAGTGCTCACGCACTGGCGTCAACTTAAGGGATGTAGCCTGGGTGAAGGCGCAGCCGTAACACGGGATCGAAATCTGATTAGAGCCTTGATCCCGGATTACGCTTCGCTCCATCCAGGCTACAACGTTCTTTAAGTTGACGCCATTGTTCACAGAATTCCGTGAATGTTTTAGCTACTCATGCCTTGTAGCGCGTAATACCTAAGAACAACCGCATACTCTATACGTACGTCTAACTGTTCGGTGCCTTCACAAAATTCACCGTAACCTTCTTTAGGGTACTGGTATCTGGCTCCCAAGAGCGAGCATATTTAAATACCATATTGGTTTTTGCGGGATAACTTTTTCCTTTGTTTAAGATAAATGTAAACTGCATCTGTCCGCCAGCGCCGATTAGATTAGTTTGATTTTTTTGATAATGACTACTAATCAAACTGAGCAAATTTTTGTCGAACCTCACCACCTTCCATTGAAAACCCGTTGTTGGATTTGCTGCTAGTTGCACGACAAAACTACTCTGTGAAGAATCGGCATTGATTGTTAAATCATCACCCGCAGCCGAGCCAGCATTCGCTATAATTGAAAGTCCCAAAAGCACGCAGCCCAATAAAATATTCATAATATTCCTTATTTAAAATATTTAAATTTAGTTTAAATTATAGGTCAAGGATTACGATTCGTATTAATTTGTTTTAATACGCCTGCATCAAAAATCAGTTCATATTGAAAGTCAGCAGGTGATTTTTGATAAATCCATTTGGATATGGAGTTGGTAATCGCCCCAATCTGCTCGCCTTCAGCATTATACTGAGGTACTGGTTGGTTATAAACCTGCTTGTCAAGTGGCTCGCCGCACTTGGAAAGCACATCAAACTCGCTATCTCCTTCATAAACAAGTTTTTCTCCACAACGCATGGCACACGCTGTTGATATAAAGAAAATAGAAAAAAATAGAGCAAAAAAACAATTCCGTATTAACATGAAATACTCCTGACTTCATTTACCCATAAATAGATACGATTTGTCCCTATTCCCAGAGAGTAGCTGCATGAGAATTAGCCATTTCCACGTCCTCAGCGCTTTCCGCTTTAATTGAAGCATCACTCATCCCACCCCTCTTTATCTGATTCAGGCAAGAAGCCGCCTACTTGTGCATCCCACATTGATTTATATAAACCATTTTTAGCAATTAACTCCTCATGAGTACCATCTTCAACAATTCTGCCCCGTTCAAATACCAGGATTCTGTCCATATGTAATAGGGTCGATAGGCGGTGGGCAATAACTATTGTTGTTTTGTCTTCCATTAAATGCCACAACGAGTTTTGAATCTTCTCTTCAGTAAGTGAATCCAGTTGTGAAGTAGCCTCGTCCAGTATCACCATTTTGGCATTTTTTAAAATAGCGCGAGCTATAGCAATACGCTGTCGCTGACCACCCGATAACTTAATCCCCCGTTCGCCAACCAAAGTATCATAACCTTCAGGCAATAAAGAAATAAACTCATCACAACATGCCTGTCGCGACGCTAAATAAACCTCTTCATCAGTTGCATTAAGGTTGCCATAACGAATATTTTCCATCAGAGAACGGTGAAATAAAGTTGTATCTTGAGGAATCATACTAATAGCAGCACGTAAAGAGTCCTGGGTTACTTGACTGATATTCTGGCCATCAATAAGGATTCGGCCCGATTCAACATTAAAAAAACGCAGAATTAAATGAATAAACGTAGTTTTCCCACTTCCTGAAAATCCCACTAATCCAACACGTTGTTTGGGTTTAATAATAACGGATTTATTTTCAAATACTTTTTTACCTTGATTGTAATGGAATGTCACATTGACAAACTCAATCTTGCCTTCAGTCACTTCCAAAGACTTGGCATTGGGAATATCCTGGATTTCTATAGGCACACTCAGAAGCGCCAAGGCTTGTCTGGCAATCCCTATTTCACGAAATAATTCTGCCATCGCATGACACAGGTACCAGATTTGCGACATAATGACAAAAGACACATTAAATATAAAAACAAAATCACCGGTAGTAATAATGCCACGTTGCCAGAAAGTGATAAGTAAATAAACCATAATAGCCAGCATTATGGTGACTGGGATATCTAAATATAAACGAAATATATTCATATAAATCGTTAATTTTTTATTACTTTTCTCTTCTTTATTTTGACTTAAAGAAACATAAGATAATTCATCTCTGCCCCGTGCAAATAGTTTTACCGCATTGGCATTGCTTAAACTATCAACAATTTTGCCACTGAGCTCACTTTTATCTTCGGCATTCTCAATGGAATATTGATCGACTTTTTTTGATAATTTATAACTAATCAAGAGCTGAATAATGATCCAACTGGCTAAAACAATGGCAAACCAATAGTTAATGGTGCACATCAAAATTAATGCGACAATAATAGATGAAAAAGCGGCCACGCCATACCAAGTGATGATCATAAAAATGGAATCAAGAGCACGCGGCAAGTCATTGACTTTATTGGCTAAACTTCCAGCCATTTCATTGGAAAAATATTGGTAAGACTGTTTATTTAAATAATCAAAAACAGACATGCGGACGTCAGCCTGAAACTTGGGAATAACATAACCCTGCCACCAATTTTGCAGTCTTACTATCACTAACATGCCCACCCAGGCTCCTCCACCTACCCACAAAGCAGGGGCAAGAACAGAAAAAATAGGTTCTTCTTTGGAGTGAGTTCCCAAGGCATCAACAATCATTTTTAATGAATAAGGAATAACATTATTTTCCAGTACCATAACAGTTGGAGCCAATAGAAAAAACATAAAAGCCAACCGCTGTTTTTTGACAAAATGCCAGAAAAAACGACCGATAGTTTTAGGCAATTGGAGTGAATTTTTATATTCATTGTTCATAGGAAATACCTGCAATTAGTAGCAACTAACATCGACCATTTTAACCCTTTTTTTTATCAAAAAGATAAGATCTTTATAAATATAAAAAAAAATAATCTCATTGAAGTATAGTTAACTTCTTTGTGTAATTCATAGCTGCACAACATTTCTGATCTAATATAGCAAGATCACCCCAAACCACACCATGTCGTGGCAAATCACTTACATCATCCCGAATCACTTACATCATCCCGAATCACTTACATCATCCCGAATCACTTACATCATCCCGAATCACTTACATCATCCCGAATCACTTACATCATCCCGAACCACTTACATCATCCCGAACCACTTACATCATCCCGAATCACTTACATCATCCCGAACCACTTACATCATCCCGAACCACTTACATCATCCCGAACCACTTACATCATCCCGAACCACTTACGTCATCCCGAACCACTTACGTCATCCCGAATCACTTACATCATCCCGAATCACTTACATCATCCCGAACCACTTACATCATCCCGAACCACTTACGTCATCCCGAGCGAAGCGAGGGATCTCCTGATGGTGGCAAGGTGCTCATCAAAAGCTCCCTTCTTTCAAGATGACAGTTCCCATTTGAGTATCGCAACTAAATAATTAAATATATTCTTGATATTAGGATTTATAAAAGCGATTATTTATTTTTTGTAAGTAGGAGTAGGTGTGGAACAGGAAACAATGGAGTTTGATGTAATCATTGTCGGAGCTGGCCCGTCGGGTTTATCTGCTGCGATAAAATTAAAACAGCTAGCCTTAGCCTCTCAAAGAGAAATTTCTATTTGCATCCTGGAAAAAGGAGCGCAAATTGGAGCACATATCCTTTCAGGTGCCGTTCTTGAACCCAGAAGCTTGCAAGAACTATTACCCGATACCTGGCAAGAAGCTCCTTTAGATACACCGGTAAATAACGATTTATTTTATTTTCTAACCCAATCAAAAGCTTATAAGCTGCCTACGCCAAAACCCATGCATAATCAAGGAAATTTTATTATCAGTCTGGGTGAACTCTGCATATTTCTTGCGAAACAAGCCGAAGATTTAGGATGTGAACTCTATCCTGGTTTTGCTGCTGTGGAAGCCCTTTACAATGATAAAAATCAGGTTATAGGGGTTGCCACAGGTAGTGTAGGAATAGATAAAAGTGGTAAAGAAACCCCTAATTATCAGCCTGGTATGCATTTATTAGCCAAACAAACATTATTTGCTGAGGGATGCCGGGGACAGTTAAGTCAAAGTCTTATGGCTCGTTATCATCTAAGGGACAAGGCACAACCTCAAACGTATGGTTTGGGAATTAAAGAGGTATGGCAAGTTGATGAAGCCAAACATAAACCTGGAACGGTAATTCACACCATCGGTTGGCCCCTTGATCAGGCAACGTATGGCGGATCTTTTATTTATCACTTCTCCAAACAACGGGTAGCTGTTGGTTTTGTTGTTGGTTTGGATTACAAAAATCCATGGTTAAATCCCTTCGAAGAGTTACAGCGCTTTAAAGCTCATCCGTTGATCAATTCTGTTTTAAAAGGCGGGGAAAGACTAAGTTATGGGGCTCGTGCTCTCAATGAAGGAGGATGGCAATCATTACCCAAACTCACCTTTCCCGGAGGAGCATTAATTGGCGATGCAGCAGGTTTTCTCAATGTACCCAAAATCAAAGGCATACATACAGCCATGCAATCAGGAATGCTGGCGGCACAAGCGTGTTTTGAGCAGTTAAGTCAAGAACATACAACTCAAATTGAATTAAACAGTTATACTGAAAAGGTAAATCAATCCTGGTTAGCGAAAGAACTTCATTCGGTGCGTAACATCAGACCAGGATTTAAATATGGGTTAATCCCAGGTTTAATTAATGCAGCTTTTGAAACTTATGTTACCCGTGGACACTCCCCCTGGACATTAAGTAATCATGCAGATCATACAAGTCTGCTCCCTGCTGAAAAAGCTAAAAAAATTGATTACCCCAAACCCGATGGAGTACTCACCTTCGACAGGCTTTCTTCTGTTTTTTTATCGAATACCTATCATGAAGAAAACCAACCCTGCCATCTGAAACTGAAAAATCCTAAATTAGCCATAGATGTTAATTTAACTACTTATGCCTCTCCAGAAAGCCGTTATTGCCCTGCTGCGGTATATGAGATTGTTCAGGATGAAAAAGGACCGAAACTGCAAATTAATGCTCAAAACTGCATTCACTGTAAAACCTGTGATATTAAAGATCCTCGCCAAAATATAGTCTGGACTGCACCTGAAGGTGGTGGAGGACCTAACTATTCAGGGATGTAACATTTACAGGAAATCATTGTAGGATCTTTAGCGTAGACTGGGCTGTAAAGCCCAGTAATTCAATAAGGACAGGACACGTCATCTTTTGTCCCGCCAAGCGATTCCGGAGTATATTTATATAAAGAAAAAAAAGCCTCTAATTGTTGTGAAAGTCTCTCTACCGTACCTACTGGAAACCAAACTCGTTCCTCTGGTTTCGTTCCCTCGTGAAGAAACAATTCTTGTAAAATAAAACTTAATTGTTGCTCATTTACCTCTATACCTCTGCCAGCATTTAAGGCCCTGGTACTTAAAGTTGCAATAGTCTTTCTTATATCTACTAAAGATAACTGAATCAGCGGATCATTTTGATAAATTTCATTGCGCTCAATAGAATCAAGTCTACTTAACGCAGCTTTATACTGTTGATAGGGGACAATCTTATAATTCAATACAATTTTAGCTAAAATTTGTCCAAGTTCGCAGGCCGGAACTCTGTCCTTTTCGTTTTTATGGGAGATCAACTCTTCAAAACGTTTTAAGCAATTAATATTAAAACTGCTCACTGCTTCAAGAAGATTTTCTACACTCACCCCATCGTAATCAAAATCATCATGGGTTATTAAATGCCTTAAATTCACGTGTAACGCATCAACATTCAAACGTTCTTCCTCATCACGAACTTTTAATACTACTTCTTTAAATTGAGAAAAATTTTTAATTTTAACATCCTGTTTTGCAAAAGTTGCTAAAAGATTAGCTAAGTCGTAGTTATAAATATCTTCATAGGCATTACATTCCAAAAATAAAAATTTCTTTGCTCCACAACGAGTAAATTTTAATTTAAGAAAAGAATTATTTGGTGCATTTTGACCTGCTGATGAAAAATGTAACGGTGGTTTTCCATCAAATAGATCAGTGAAATGTTCATTGTGAATACGATGATTAATAGGGTAAGTAATGGTTATAGAATCTAATGAGGCCTTGATTTGCATGGATTCAAATGCTGTTGCAAAACAATAACCATATATCCTTTTGAATACAACAGAACCCTTTACTCCACTATTGCCAAAAAATGATAGTGATTTTTTTTGATATCCGGTATTACTTGAACTTTTATCATATAAGCGAAATACCTCACTCTCATCATGTCCATAGTTAATGTCATTTTTGCCCTTCATAATAATGTCCTTATTAAAAAATGCCTACTCCTGCATTAAAAATAACCTTAAAGTTCATTTTAAGTTAAGGTAACGAAAAAGTTTAAGTCAAGTCGATAAGATAATAAAAACGCCCCTTCTCATCATTGGTAAGAATTTTATTAGAAAAAACCTCTATCGAAACAAAAACACACCATCTTTATATATTTTGCCCAAAATGATCTACAATTAAATACCACTTCTTTTTTTATGCGAATATAACAACATGCCATTTCAGGAGTAATGATGCTAAATCTTGAGTTATTAGCTGTAAGAGAAATAGGTGTCAATGGAATGTCAGTATGTTTAAAACCTAAAGTCCCGGTAGTAATTACACCCGGATTAGTCAATGAAATAAGACAATTACAAAATTCTTTAGCGGAAAAATACTTGTCCAATGCTTTAAGTGAATATTTTTATGTTGTCTGGTTTTTAGAAGACAGGCGCGGTATGAGTTTTCATGGCCTGGATTTTAACTTTATCGTACAGTGCATTAAAAATAATCAAAATACCAAATTGGAAAACTACATCGATGGAATATTCAACTTAATTTTTCTTAATCGTGTTGGATTGGGTTTCCCTATTATTAATTGCTCTATAGTCAATCGTGCTTTATTCGGATTGTCGAAAGAACTTTTCTTACTGAATAAAATTTGTTTTATTCGCAATACCTGTTCCCCAGGTATTCAAAAAGTCAAACTTTTTAATGAGCAGACCCCTTCCTTATTACAAAAAGAAATTTATGAAACCAATCACTATTTTTATTTTGATGCCCTACGGATTGATAAAATGAGATCGATCATGGAAGAGATTGATTATGACATTCCGACTGCCGAGGAAATAGAACAAATTAAAAAGCAATTTGAAGCCCTAAAATATGAAACCCTTCAGGGAATTTATGAAATTGCCACCAGAAATATAAAAATCCTCGAACGCATGGCCAAGAATGATCTCAAGTTATGCTCACAACCGGCTTAACTAATTTATTTAATATGACTCATAGATAAAAATCTATTTTTTTATTTCATCCTCGTCGTATCTCGTTGTTATTTATCAATGATAAAGGTAAACTTGCGACTAAGTCCCGGTGGCGCAGCTGGATAGCGCGGCCCCCTCCTAAGGGGCAGGTCACAGGTTCGAATCCTGTTCGGGACGCCATATAAACACTGAATCAATTGCCAATTACCCCAACCTACATTACCATCTCAGGGTGCATGCAGGGTGCAAAGTGAATGTATTTCAATATGCATAAGCATCTCGAGTGTCTTAGTACGCTATTTAATAGACTTGGGTCTTTCGGGTCTTTCCCATTTAAGGGAGGCTTGTCACTCACTGTACACATTA
>NZ_JAJKBJ010000042.1 GCF_023618015.1 Legionella maioricensis | reverse complement strand
AGGCGTCGTATCCACCGTGTAGGGTTCTATTGCTGTTGCTGTTCCGGAATTACCAGCCACATCTACAATAGTAATGCTTGCTCTAACATTTGAGTCTGCGGCCAAATCATAGCCATGTACACTAATGCTGAAGGTATCATCTGCTGCCACAGTACCAGTGTATTCCACATTATTTATAGTTAAGGTAACTACATCTCCAACTTTAGCATCACCACCAACCCGCCCGGTTATCTGAATCAGATTTCCAACTTCTGCTGAATTAATAAGATTATCTGCGGTTACCCCATCTAACGTAAGAACAGGAACAGGTGGTGTTGTATCTACAATCACTGGTTCCATGGTCGTTACTGTGCTTTCATTACCAGCAGCATCAAATTGTTTTATTTGAACAGCGTCATAGCTTCCCTCTGCAAGAGTAAAGCTATCTCCTGTGCCGGTATTCCAATGTTCGCCCCCATCTGTTGTATATGCCCAAGAGCCGCCTGCAACCAAAGAACTAACGTTGACTTGACCATTATTTGTTATCCCATCTGAAACTGAGGATCCTGTATCATCTGCAAGGGCAAGAGAGGGAGCACTGGGGGCAATAGTAGAAATAGGAGTAGTGGTCGTAGCAGTGGGCTCAGCATTTATTACTGCCGAGGGCGTTTCAGCAAAAAACATGGGGGTTGGATTATATCCTGAGGCATAACTGGTTGATAAGGGAGTGGTGCTAAATCCCGACGTGACCAAGCCAGAACTATACATTGGATCGAGTATAAAAGTGTTGCCGCCAGCACCCATAACTTCTGAGCCAGCTGTAGCTGCCCCCAAGCTATTAAGAATTAACGAGGGATCTATTCCTTTGGCTATAGCCTCCTGAATCAATTCTTCATTTAAATCAATTGAAGCAAATTTCAAGGCCGGAGATACTCTATCCAGATTTAACGGTTTATCCAACGATAAAGCCTCGGGAAATCCATTGATAAACTGAATGTACGCCTCACCACTTAATAAAGTGAGTACATCTCCTTGATGCAAAGGAGCTCCAGATTTAATTAAATGAATCTCTCCTTGCGGATTAATTTTCTCCAATAATCCACTTAAAGATCTGACTACACCGATAATAGCTTGGATAGACATGCCCATTCCTCAAAAAATAACTCTCCAATTTAATCATAGTCCAAGCATGTTATTGATGGTACCATTAATTGTAACAAAACAGTAAATAATTAAATCATTTTGACTTATTTTTAATCTAATTCGTAAGAATTTTTATCTTGCTGCTTTTTCAGTTAAGGCAGTTGTAACTTAACAATATATTAGTTAACAGTAAATTTTTTATTAAAAATACGATGTTAATAAGTATTAATTTTATAATTGCTAAATTGTAAAGAGATTTTGTCCACATTAAATTTGGTTACTCGTTAGTGAAACGTTCTTTTACTAACAAGAACTGAGAGTAATCATTAACTTATGAATAGGGTAAAGGTGTACAATAGTGGTGCTTGAACGCTATAGTTATATATAAAGTAAAATCGAAGGTGTTTCATGGAATGGAAAGTTCGCTTAATTAATCAATTTTATGCTTGTGATCGCTTTTTTCGTTTTGTTATCCAACATTTTATTCAAGATGAATGCGCGTACATTGCTTCTGCATTAGCCTTTACCAGTTTACTTGCGGTTGTTCCCTTGATGTCAGTGGGGTTCACCATTTTTTCTTCATTTCCGGTTTTTCATGGTTTAGCCGACCCAGTACAGAATTTTATTTTCGATAATTTTGTGCCTTCTACAGGTAAAATAATTCAAGCGTATTTACAGCAATTTTCCTCACAAGTCACAAAGCTCTCCATCTGGGGGGTTCTGTTTTTGATTGTCATGGCTCTATTAGTCATGTTTACTATCGAACGAACGATGAATAAAATCTGGCGTGTCAGTGCATCACGACATGGTGTGCCAGCTTTTTTGTTGTATTGGGCTATTTTATCTTTAGCGCCTGTGATGTTAGGGTTGAGCCTGGTAGCCAGTTCTTATTTATTTTCTATACCATTCATAATGGATCATCCGGCCCCCTCTTTTCTTCTTCATTGGTCTCCTTTTATTTTTTCTTTAGTTGGATTTACTTTTTTATACGTCATTGTTCCCAATTGCCCCGTTAAAATTCGCCATGCATTTTGGGGCGGATTATTTGCGGCTATATTATTTGAAACAGCCAAAAAAGGATTTGCTTATTTTTTAACGCAGTTCAATGCATACGAATTACTCTATGGTGCTTTTGCGTCGGTGCCTATATTTTTTATCTGGGTTTATTGGGTGTGGTTTATCACCCTGCTAGGAGCAGAAATCAGTTATGCTTTTTCCGTACATCATCAAAGACGTGGGGGAAAGGCTCTTGATGGTTTTTCTCATGCATTACTCTGGTTGCATCAGTTATGGATAGCTCAACAAAATGGTAAAGGTTTAACCTTTAATGAACTGATCGATGCCAGTAGTCAGCCCTTTGCAGTAGACGTGGATGAGATGATTAATGCATTAATTTATCAAGAACTCATTCATGCTACAGCTGATGGACATTATATGCTAAGCCGCGACCTTAGCCAGGTTTCTCTCTATGCTTTGACGCAACTACTACCTTATCGCCTCCCTACTCACCTGGAGCTGCAATATTCAAAATCGTCACTGACTGAACAATGGAGAGCAGCTTTTAGAAAAAATGATGAAGAACTACAAAAGTCGCTTAATATTAGTTTGGAAGAATTATTTAAGAATGATTAATTAGTAAATCTGAAATAGAAACACACGAGAGATCTGACTTCTCGTGTGTTACACATGTTCTAAAATAATAGTTAGAGAATATAACGTGCTAAATCTTCATCAGCAACTAACTGAGCAAGATTTTTATCTACGTAGGTTTTATCAACGTGAACCGTTTCACCAGCCTTGTCGGTTGCTTCAAAGGACACTACTTCCAATAAGCGCTCCATAACAGTGTATAAACGTCGGGCTCCTATATTTTCCATACGCTCATTGACTTGCCAAGCTACTTCAGCAATTCGTCTAATACCTGTTTCATCAAAGGTAAGTTTCAAACCTTCAGTTTCCATTAAAGCAGTGTATTGTAAGGTCAATGAAGCGCTGGGCTCAGTGAGAATACGAACAAAGTCTTCGACTGAAAGAGCAGATAGCTCAACGCGAATAGGCAATCGCCCCTGCAACTCGGCGATTAAATCAGAAGGCTTGGCTACGTGAAAAGCACCGGATGCGATGAATAAAATATGGTCTGATTTAACCATACCGTATTTAGTCGATACAGTAGTTCCTTCTACTAAAGGCAATAAATCTCTTTGTACTCCTTCTCGTGAGACATCTCCACCGCCGCTATTCTCAGAGCGTTTGGCTACTTTATCCAATTCATCAATAAATACGATTCCGTTTTGTTCAACACTTTCTATAGCTTTGATTTTAATATCTTCTTCATTAATCAGTTTCGAAGCTTCTTCTTCACGTAATATTTTCATTGCTTTCTCAATGGTCATTTTACGTGTTTTTGTGCGATGGGTACCCACTTGTTGGAACATGGACTGCAACTGGCTCGTCATTTCTTCCATTCCAGGGGGCGCCATAATTTCTATGCCAACTGGAGTAGCTGCTACATCAATTTCTATTTCATTATCATTAAGAGTTCCTTCGCGTAATTGCTTACGAAATACCTGTCTTGCAGTGCTGTCTTTATCTGCAGGAACTAATGAACCACGAGCAGGAGGAAGCAGTACATCAAGTACTCGTTCTTCTGCGGCATCTTCAGCCAAATGCGCTACCTTCTTCATTGCAGATTCACGTTCTTGTTTTATAGCAATATCCGTTAAATCACGAAGAATAGAATCGACATCACGTCCAACATAACCTACTTCGGTAAATTTGGTCGCTTCTACTTTTATAAAGGGTGCATGAGCTAATTTAGCCAAACGTCGCGCAATTTCCGTTTTTCCCACCCCTGTTGGGCCTATCATCAAGATATTTTTAGGCATTATTTCATTGCGCAAAACAGGATCTTTAATCTTCATGCGTCGCCAACGGTTCCTTAGCGCAATAGCAACGGCTCGTTTCGCATCATCCTGGCCAATAATATGTTTGTCCAGCTCTTGAACTATCTCACGCGGTGTCATCACCATACTGTTACTTGCTGTCATTGTTTAATTCTTCTATGGTTAAATTGTTATTGGTATAAATGCAGATATCGCCAGCAATAGTTAATGCTTTTTGGACTATATCTTTTGCAGATAATTTTGTATTTTCCATCAATGCTCTTGCAGCTGCCTGAGCAAAAGGGCCTCCTGAACCAATAGCTATCAAGCTTTCTTCTGGTTCAATCACATCCCCATTACCGGTAATAATTAAAGAAGCCTTACTGTCAGCAACAGCAAGAACAGCTTCAAGTCGACGTAAAATCCGATCCGTCCGCCAATCTTTGGCAAGCTCAACTGCAGCCCGGACTAAATGACCTTGATGCATTTCCAGCTTGCCTTCAAAACGTTCAAAAAGAGTAAAAGCATCTGCTGTTCCTCCTGCGAAACCAGCAATGACTTTATCTTTATATAGTCGTCGCACCTTACGTGCATTACCCTTCATAACAGTATTACCAAGGGTCACCTGACCATCACCGCCAATAACAACTTGATTGCCGCGTCTGACGGATAGTATTGTTGTTCCACGAAATTGTTCCAAGTTTAACCCCCAAATCATACCGAAAAACTATAAATGGGGATTATAAATAAAAAATCAATGGGACTAAGTAAAAAAGTCTGGCCACTTATAAAGAGATAGCCTTCGCGGAGAAAATAGTAACCAGGTAAATAGACTTCAAACTAATTGAGATTTTTATGAATACAAATACTTCACTTCTTGAACGGGTTATAAATTAGGGAAAGTGAAGGCAGCCTCAAAAGAACTTGTAGGTTGGTGCTGAGCAATAGTGAAGCCCAACAAGTTAAAGACTTAACTTGTTGGTAACCGCCTACTCTTTTTTTAAGAAGGATATGCCACGGGATAAAGGAGCTATCTCTAGATGTTCTGCCAAAGTTTGTCCTATATCAGCAAAACTATCACGACGACCTATAAAGGTTTCTTTAAAATCAGGCCCATAAGCGAGCACTGGAATATGCTCACGAGTATGATCTGAACCAGGAAAAGTTGGATCACAGCCATGATCAGCAGCAATCAGGACCAAATCACCAGGTTGCAGTAATGCATCTAACTCGGGAAGTCGGGCATCAAA
This sequence comes from Legionella maioricensis, assembly GCF_023618015.1. Classification (GTDB taxonomy): domain Bacteria; phylum Pseudomonadota; class Gammaproteobacteria; order Legionellales; family Legionellaceae; genus Legionella; species Legionella maioricensis. The sequence continues at coordinate 9,242 of NZ_JAJKBJ010000042.1, read as the reverse complement.
CGTCTCAAGAGCATGAGCATAACCTGGTACATCACGTCTGTGTCCATAAGAAGAATCAAAATCAACAAAGTTAGTAAACACCAGACTGCCGTCTGGAGCAGTTTTCATAGCAGCTAACGTCGCGTCAAACAAGGCCATATTCCCATCAGCTTTAACCGTTTGAGTAATGCCTTGGTGAGCGTAAATATCCGCAATTTTTCCAATTGCAATCACTTCACGTCCCGCTTCTTTAAGATAATCAAGTAACGTTTTCTCAGGAGGTAACGTTGCATAATCCTTACGGTTTCCAGTTCTTTTAAAAAAGCCCGGCGTTCCAGTAAAGGGACGCGCAATCACTCGTCCAATCTGATACTCATCAACTAAATGACGAGCAATCTCACAAATCTCATACAACCGTTGTAAACCAAATACTTCCTCATGGGCTGCGATTTGAAATACGCTATCCGCAGAGGTGTACACTATAGGTTTCCCGGTACGGATATGCTCCTCGCCTAACTCATCTAAAATAGCAGTTCCAGAAGCATGCCTCTCACCCAATACACCAGGTAAACCAGCCTGTTTAATAAAGGTTTCAATTAATTTCTGCGGAAAACAATGAGGCTGATCCGGAAAATAACCCCATTCAAAAGTTACCGGAACACCAGCTAATTCCCAATGCCCACTGGGGGTATCCTTACCTAAACTTTGTTCTACAGCATAACCGTAATAACCTCTGGGCTCAGGTAAAGCAGCCAAGTTAACAAAGGACGAACCCGAGCTGGACACAGTGGCATGATAGAGCCCTAATTTCGTTAAATTAGGTAGAGTTAATGGTCCTTGACGCACATCATTAATATCGCACTCGCCTCGGCTACAGGCTTCCTCAATGTGAACAAAGGTATTAGCTCCCTCATCCCCATAACGAGAGGCATCAAGACTGGCGCCAATACCAAAAGAATCCATTAATAAAATACAAACTCGTTTCGACATACTTAATACTCAACCTGGCGGCAACGGGTTTCTTGCAATCCAAAGAGCAGTAAAAAGGCAATTAATAATCCAATTGGCAATATAATTGCAGCATGCTGATAAGCTTCTAACTGATATACAGGCACTCCATTGATCAAACGCATTCCGCCATGGTTAGTTAAAAGAACGCTAAACAAGTTTTGATAAATCAAAAAACCACCTTGGGTCAATATAGAAATAACACTAACAGCAGTCGCTGTCATCATGGGCGAACTGCTTTCAGCAACTAATGCATAACTGATCACTTGAGCTGAAGTAAATAAACCCAGTAAGAAAAATAATACCGCCATTAAATTAAGGGAAACGGGAAGGTATAAAACAGCTAATAGAGTAAGCATCGATGCAAGGACCCCTATTTTCATAGGAACAATACGCAAACCTGCTTTATCGGAAAGCCAACCAACTAATGGAGCGCCAATTATAGCGCCAAAAAATAACATTCCATTAACTATAGAAGCCTGTTCAGGACTAACGCCCAAACGCTGCTCAAGGTACAAAGTACCCATCATAGCTCCAAACACAGCAATAGCCATATTCATCAAGCTTGTAAAAAGCGCTGCTCGCAAGTACTGAGTATTAAAATAAGCTTTTCTGGCCGCTGAGAGAATCTTTATTGGTGGCCCTTCTTTTTTCACAGCAATCTGCGGTCTTTCTTTTATCCAGAAAATCATCAAAACCAATATCGCAAAGCCAAGTATTCCAATATCTAAAACCGCCTGACGCCAACCTACATAAGCAACCAGTTTAGTCAAAGGATATTGAGCGAGCATCCCGCCAGTCATGGCGACAGTAACTATAGCTCCAGTGACTAGAGCCATACGCTTGGGAGGAAACCAGTGAGAAGCTAACCGAACCGGACCTAAAAAGCAAAAAGCACTACCAATACCTGTGACAAAACGACAAAACAAAGCCATATAAAAAGAATGCGAAAAAGCCAGAATAAAAGTGCTTATGACACAAAAAAACATGGCTATTAATATAGTATTTTTAATGGAGTAGCGATCCAGCACCATACCCGCAATAAACAAAAATATGACATTGGATAAATAATAGATACTCGATAAATAAGCCATTTTATCGGCTTGTATTTGAAAATCCTGCATAATGTTTGCCGCTATAGAAGCAAACATATTTCCCTGGATAAACTCATAAAAGAAAAACATCGTTGCCGCAAAACATACCAACCAAGGCAATAAGGATGATTCTATATCATCAGATCCTCTAAATTCCTCAACTATCTGCTGCATAGCCACTCCTCAACCTTATCGTTTGCAGTATGTTTCACGAGTCATTAACACGGCGACTAGAGCCGCAATTGCAGCAATAGGGAACATCCACATCGCAAACTGAAAATCAGCAATCGCATATTGTGCGCTTGCAGTACCTGCATGATGTGTTATTAGCCAACCAAAGAGTACCTGGCCTACTCCGCCCCCCCCCATAATAAGTACGGAAGCAATTCCGGTAGCAGCGCCAGTATTTTGTTCTTCATTACTTTCAGCAACCAAAGGATAGGAAATCACTTGAGTGCTGGTAAAAAACCCCAATGCAAAAAAGATAACGCTAAGCATCGTTTGTGACAGGGTTATATGCATAAATAATGGAATCATGGTAATCAAAGTAGCAAGAGCACCAAGGATCATTATCGGTTTACGACGTCCAAGGGAGTCTGATAACCACCCTACTAAAGGACAACCAATTACACTGCCCATAAAAATCAAACTGACTACATTACTGGCAGCAATATCCGGTAACTGATGTGCCACCTGCAAATAACTGGCTCCCCATAAGGCACATAAAACCATAATAGGTAGATTAAGAAAGGAAGTATAAAAGCCTGCCAACCAATTTTGGGGATTAGCCAATGCTCTTATAAAACCTGAAATTACTTGCCCTTGATTTGTATGAGTTCGCGCTGCTGAAAAGGCAGGTTTATCTTTAACAACAATATATATCCATAAGAGTAAAACAGCGCCGACAGCAGCATCAATTAATAATGCACGACGCCATCCAAAAAGCTCATAGAGATAAGCAAAAGGAGTATGAGCCATCATACCACCAATAAAAGCCATCGTAACTAATGAACCGATGACCAGAGCCTGTCTGCGCGGCGGAAACCAATGAGATACCAAAACAACACATGATAAAAAGCAAAATGCGTTGCCTATCCCGGAAAGAAAATGGAAAAACGAGGCCAAAGCAAATGAATCAGTTATAGAGAACCCTAAGGTACCCACAACACAAACCAACATGGCAATCAAAATGACGCGGCGTGTGGAAAAACGATCCAAAATAATGCCGGCGGGTAAAAGAAACAGAATATCTGCCCACAAATAAGCACTGGACATCCAACTCAATTGTGCGGCATCAATATGAAATTCATCACGTAAAGGCTGATTAATCACATCAAAGATGTTGAGCTGAAAGAATTCATACAAAAAGAAAAGGCCAGCAGACAGGCACACAATCCAAGCCATCAAGTCACCGCGAGGAGCCAAAACCCTCGAATCTACTGCGACAGAATGTGACACTGTTACTCCTATATTAAGGCCTAAAAGTTGCGGCGAATTATATCAAAATTTAAAGAGGATTGGTATCTTTATTGAACAATATCTTATTTGGCATCAAAATACCGACTTCACGACGCTTATAATGCAGCCTACAAGTAGCTACATAAGCTTCATTGCCCCCTATTAATACCTGCTCTCCCTCAACTACAGCTTCTCCTTGGGCATTGATTCTCGTATTCATAATGGCTTTGCGTCCGCAATGACAAATAGTTTTTAGTTCTATTAATTCATCTGCCCAGGCAAGCAAAAATTGGCTTCCGGAAAACAACTCTCCTTTAAAATCGGTTCGTAACCCATAAGCCAATACTGGAATTGACAGTTGATCAGTGATTTCCGTTAATTGATGCACTTGCTCACGAGTCAAAAACTGAGCTTCATCAATGAGTACACAAGCATAATTTTGCCCCTCTTGTTGCAAGCTCAAGGTAAGCTGATACAGATCATCACTCGCTTTAAAAGCAAATGCCTGCTCGGATAATCCGATACGAGAACAGATAGTACCTAACTGATATCGAGTATCTATAAAAGGGGTAAACAATAAAGTCTGCATCCCCCATTCTCTGTAGTTATGACTTGATTGTAATAATACAGTGCTTTTTCCTGCATTCATTGCAGCATAGTAGAAATAAAGTTTTGCCATAGACTTCGTAGTTTTAAAAAGAATGCCGCTACTTTACTATGAGTTAGCAACTAAGAACAGGACAATAAAACAAGAGTGTTTTTTTGTTTATATGAGTAACGGCCTTAATCAAGGTAAACTTCAAAAGTAAATCTTTTGGGATTTGGGCCACCAATTTAGAATCAATAGCCAGATAATTATCTAAATTATTGGATAATAATTTACAAAGACCTTGCCTACTTTGAGTAGATTTGGCTTTACCTCCAGAATAAAACTGAGCAGAAAAATCTGCCCCAGGCCCCCAATAAACCAAGTTACTCCCAGCTTCAGGATGTTGATTAACCCATGCTTCAATAACCGGTTTCTGAGTTCTTGCCAGCCAATCAGGTTTGATTATAAATACACTGGTAACGATTAGAAATAATGCCCCACAAAGTGCGGATAACAGCAATATCCATTTGCTTGAGCTTAAGGTTCGATTCGATCGACTCCAAATTTCAGCAAAAAATAAAGCAAATGCGGGTAAGCAAGGGAATGCATAAGGATAAATAATATTACTGGAAAAAGTAAAAAAGACTAAGGGGGCTAACATACAAAGGCATAAATAGCTCATCCACCCATCCTCATCCTGAAACAAGGAAGGCAATTTTATCCCATGTTTAACAAGCCACCCCCCCCCAATGACATTCCATGGAAATAATCCTGCCACAGCATATATCCAAATCATTCCTTTAGGTGCATGATGGGCAAAACCGTATTTATCACCGGTCCATCCTGATACCAAAAATCGATTTAAATGCTCTCCGACAATAAAATAGTTTAAAAACCCCGGGGTTCGTATTTCAGCCAAGATATACCAGGGCAGTGCGATTATCAAAACAAGCAAGGTTCCTTTAATCCAAGGCAACTGTTTCCATAAACTAACCCATTGATTGCGTAACAAAACCCAAAAAAAGATAGGAAGACCTACTAGAACAACAGCCAGTGGGCCTTTAGCCAGTAAACCTAACCCCAAGCCAATAAAAAATATGTAAGACCATAGCTTATTCTTATCAACCACGGCATGCCAAAAAGCCACCATTGAAAGAGTCGTGCAAAAGACTAAGGAGGGATCGGTCATTACCGTTCCGGCATCCAGAAAGAAAAACAACGTGCCGGCAAGAACTAAAATGGACACTGTTGCCATATTAGAACCACTATGCCTTTTAGCTAAATCCCCAATAAGCGCCAAAATACCTACCGATAAAAACAAGCCAGGTAAGCGTGCAGCAAATTCATTTATCCCAAATAATTTCATGGATAAAGCAGATAACCAAGTTGATAATGGTGGTTTAGCCCAAAAAGGAATCCCATAGTCATGCAACAAATTCACCCAATTTCCAGTTTCAAGCATCTTGCGGGCGATTTCACCATAACGAGCTTCAGTAGTGTCATTAAGAGGAATAAAATAATTTGAAATAATTCGGCATAGGAGAAGAAAAATTAATACAAACAATGCGCTATAAAAAAAATTTTTCTGAAGTAGCTCATCATTTTGTTTTTCCAACTTTAATCTCAAATTGTCCCCCTGCCAATATCTAATAGGTATTGATGAATATTCTTTAAAAAAAGCCTCCCCCATATTTTACTCTTTCGTCCCATTAATACAATTTTTTTATCCTAAATTTGAACATTTAACAACAAGAAAATAATATAAACTATTGAATAATAAATGATTTTATTTTTAAATAAAATTGTATAATGAAAATACATGACGAGCGGTTTAGTTTAGTTTACACTGATTCCTGTAAGTAATACTTACATTATTTTGTTTGGAACTAGGAGATATTGACATGACGTTTGCCCTAAAGGATTTTGATGCTTTAAAAAAACATTTTAATGATACAGTTACAGTCTTACTAAAACGAGAAGGAAAGGATCCAGAGAAAGGACACTCAATTAAAGACCTCACAAAAAGAAAAGAAGAAACATTATTTTTAAATGCAGTGCTAACCGAATTAGAAGCTCGGATTGAAGAAAATAAACCACGAAATTTAAAACCCTACGCAGAAATTTTCTACGGAGCTCAAGCTCTCATCCAGCACGACATTCAAGATAACCGAGGCTACTTAGAAAGTGATGGTTTACTTTTCAATAGATTAAATGATGGAATGGGAATTACAGAATCAGATTCCCCAGACACCTACCAACAAGCGAGACATTACCACGTATTAAACAACTTTTTAAATCTTATTTATAAAGAAGGCGACTCCAGGAATGGGCTATTAGTACCTAATGCTCTTGATGCAGTTCCTTTAGATAAATTAACTTCTTTAATCACTAAAAGTCATAAGTTGGAAGAAGCAACCCAGAAAAAAATCACTGAAGGCTATCAGACTGGCGGAAAAACAGAAGGACACGCCAACGGCTTTACTATAACGCATGATATCCCTGCTTCAGCTATTGCCTCATTCACCACCTTTGATGCCTTAAAAAAAGCGCTTGATGATCTGATTCTTGAAGAGCTTGCTGATAAAAATGTGGCTAAAATAGCCCTACTTGTCAATCCAGTAAGAGTGGCACAGCTTCAGTCGCTCCTCGCTATGGCAAACACTCTGAGTGCCTCTAAAATTAAAGCCAGTGAAAAAATGGGCATCCTTGGAGGAATGATGTTGCTCGTTCGTGAACAAATTGGCCTTGAATACGGAAAAACACCTTTTAGTAATGATGATATTCCAAAGAATATTCTGAACAATGGTTCAGTAATTCATACTGGATTAACTAAAATATTAAAAGCCAAAGAAATGAGTCGTGAAGATGCTAATGCATTGATTACTTCAGCCAAAAATTTTATGACTTACATGACCATCGAACACAGCGAAAGTAAAAGCGTAATCCAAGAAAGTGTTAGGGCAAAACATATGTTTTCTGACATCGTTGGATTTCATTTGGTCCCAGTCTTAGATTTCATGCAAAAATTAGTTAGATGCAGCAATATTGATGCACTTAACCGCTGTGTCACAACCTATAAAAAAGAACTTGAAGAGAGTGCGCCTAAAAAACCCAGCACCTCTTATACAAGTTATCTGACGAGCACTATAGGTGGTTTTTTAGGTAAAAAAGAATCAAGCAAAGAAGAAAAGAAAGATGACGCAGTAGATAAAGAAGTTGAAGCGAAAGATGAAGCAGTGACTACAGTTCCTACCTATGTTTAATCGATTTAATTTGTCGTTTAATTTTTAAATCGCCTTTTGTACCGTGTCTCGTCTATAGCAAAAGCCTAATACGAGATGCGGTATTAATGTTTCAAATCAAATTTTCCCACTACTATATTCCGTGGAATAAGCCATTTAGCTTAATTTTTGTTACAATGGAAACATTCAATAAACTTATTCTCTGAATTCCTAATGAAAATCAAATTAATTACTACCAATATTCTTCTTATCTTATCGCTTTTAGTAGTAACACCAACAGTAAGCTGGGCCCAGAAAAAAACAATTGCCATTACCATCGATGACCTTCCTTTCGTGGGAGAGTACCGAAATTTTCATTTAAATATGATTATGAATTCAATGAAAGAACAACAAGTACCTGCTACCGGATTTATAATTGCCAGGGAAATACGTAATGATAATTGGGAAGCATTGCGTAAATTCCGTGATGCCGGCTTTGGTTTGGGCAATCATACCTTTTCTCATGCAAATTTAAACAAACTTAAAGTAAAAGAATACATTCATGAAATAAAAGAAGCAGATACTATTTTATCGCCTGTTATGACTGAACCGAAATATTTCCGTTATCCCTATTTAGCCATGAGTTCGGGAAGTAAAAAAAATAAAATTTTATGTTATCTTGCCAAACATCATTATCAAGTGGCCCCCATCACCGTAGACAGCAAAGATTTTGTTTTTAATCAACGCTTATTATCAGTACCCGAAATGGATAGACGGGCCTATCTTAATGAATTAAAACCTTTTTATCTTGATTTTATCTGGCAACAAACCTTAAAAGCTGAGGAACATACTCAATACCATCGCCGCCCGGATCAAGCACAAATCTTATTAATTCATGCTAACTTACTGAACGCCTATGTTTTGCCAGATCTTATTAAACTTTATAAACAAAACGGTTACACCTTTGTTAGTCTGGAAGATGCTTTAAAAACATTTAAAGACCCTATTCGTTGTGCAAGTCTTCAATTAGCACAAAAAAAAAATTTAAAGAAAGCAGAAACTGATTTAAATATTGAATCATTTGTAGATTGGGATTAACACTTTATAGAAATCAGGAGCAAAACAGATTAAATTAATGACAAGCATCTTATTTCAGGAGAACAAGGATGATTTGTTATGCGCTGGCCACCTGCTTCAAAAACGAAGAAATTAAGTGGTATGCTCCTGAGGCTTCTTTTAATCGAAGTCGTTTGTTTGCTTCAACTAATACAGGTAAATGGAAAAAGGAAATTGCTGAGTTTTGCAGTAATCTTGCGGTAGATGAGTGTAAAACTTTTGTCAATGACAAGCATCACTTATATATTTTAAAATTGACTGTCGGCTATTGTTTCATAGCCTGTGACACTAAACTAACCTCACAACAAATCGGTTGGCTTGGACATCATCTTCTGATCAAAAAAATCTCTCCTGCTTCAGTAGCAGGTGATCTTGAAAATTACACCAAAGATGGCGAACTTGAAGCAATGAACCTCCAACATGCCAAAGAAATAGAACAAGATAAAAAAAATATAGAGCAACTTTTAGAACAAGGCCCCAAGATTGAAGACCTGATGGAAAAAATCAATAATCTGTCCCCAGTCTCTTTTCGCTTTCATCAAACCTCAAATACGTCATGTATTCTGATCTAAATAGTTGTACCTGAGTGCATAACCCGGGGTGAGAATCACGGCCATTGACTAAAACCGTTGTTCGTCAATCCCGAGGAGCTTGCGACCAGGGATCTCCTGAAATAGGCATGAGCCACATTTGGGAGATCCTTCGCTTCGCTCTGGATGACGTTGCTTAAAATGGAAATGGGGTGAGGACCACAGCTATTGACTTAAGTCGCTGTTC
>NZ_JAJKBJ010000041.1 GCF_023618015.1 Legionella maioricensis | reverse complement strand
CCCGAACATAAACGTCATCCCGAACATAAACGTCATCCCGAACATAAACGTCATCCCGAACGCAGTGAGGGATCTCCAACTGCAGGCACAGGATTAATGTCGTTCGAGATGACGCCTCCAGTACTTATTCAGCAATGACGAGCCAGTCGACAACCCTTTGAAAAATAGTCTATATTAGGGTGAGTGAACCACTGTAAAGAAGTCTTCTACCCACAATAAATAAGGATATTGTATGGCTAAAACAAAAGAAATGAACCCACCCGTTATAGTTGATCTGAATCGTAACTGGGGCTGGATTTTAGGACTGGGCATTCTATTTGTGATTTTAGGATGTATTGGTTTAGGAATGGTAGTGGGCTTGACCCTTGTCAGCATGATTTTTTTTGCAGCGCTATTAATTGTTGCAGGCCTAACTCATCTCGTTGATGTGTTTAAACATCGGGAATGGAAAGGAATCATTTGGCAATCTTTAATAGCTGTTTTATATATTGTAGCCGGTGGTGTCGTCTTTTATGATCCATTTTTAGCATCCACTTTGATTACTGCTCTTTTAGCTGGACTCCTTATTGTTATTGGCCTCACCCGTATCATTATGGCTTTTGCTTTAAAGGATTCAAAAGGGTGGCTTTGGTTATTATTAGCCGGAATTACCGCCATGATTCTTGGAGTGCTCATCTTGATGCAATGGCCTATTAGCGGATTATGGGTTATCGGGCTTTTCATTGCCATTGAAATGATAGTCACTGGATGGACCTACATTTTTATTGCTTTTGCATTAAAAGCGTAACGTAGGTTAACACCAATCTTGCAAAGCCCAACGCTGAAACAAGGCCATCGCCTTATTTGTTGGGCTGCACTTCATCCTTATTTTTTTAAACCGTAGCCTGTTTTAAAAATCCAGCCGATGATGCCAAGACAGATGAACGTGAACGTTAAAATCATAGTGACGCTGGTGGTAAAGCTCACATCACTATGTTCGTAAAAACTCCAGCGAAAGCCGCTCACAAGGTATACTACCGGGTTTAACAGGGAAAACTGACGCCAGAAAGGCGGCAGCATATTAATGGAATAAAAACTGCCGCCAAGAAAAGTCAGCGGTGCGATAATAAGGAGCGGGATTAACTGTAATTTCTCAAAACCATCGGCCCAAATGCCAATGATAAAGCCCAGCAAACTAAACGTCACACTGGTCATTACCAGAAAAAAGGCCATCCAAAGAGGATGCATGATGTGCAGCGGCACAAAAAACCAGGCAGTTGAGAGCACAATGATACCGATGAGCACCGATTTGGTAGCAGCTGCCCCCACATAACCCAGTATAATTTCGCCAAAAGACAGTGGGGCGGAGAGAATTTCATAAATCGTTCCCGTAAAGCGCGGGAAATAAATGCCGAAAGAGGCATTGGATACACTTTCTCCAAGCACGGTAAGCATGATAAGTCCAGGGACAATGAACGCCCCATAGGGCACTCCGTCGATGGATTGCATGCGCGAGCCTATAGCAGAACCGAACACGATAAAATACAGTACGGTAGAGATAACAGGGGCGGCAATACTTTGCCCCAATGTGCGCAAGGTTCGTCCCATTTCAAAGTTATAAATCGCACGGATGCCACGAGTATTCATTTGACCTCCACCAGTTCAATGAAAATATCCTCCAAACTGCTTTCGCGAGTATAAATATCTTTAGGGCGAATGCCGTTGGACTTTAGATGGTCCAATACGTCAGAGATATCGTTTTCAGCTTCAGGATCATAAGTCAAAATCAATTTGTCGCCGTTTTCATCCTGAGTCAGGGTCAAAGGATAGTCCCCCAATCCTGCAGGGATGTTAATCAACGGTTCGCGCAGCACGAAAATCATCTGGCGCTTGCCCATTTTTTCCATGAGATTTTTTTTCTCTTCAGTCAGGATCAGATTGCCATTGTTGATAATGCCAATGCGATCGGACATTTCTTGCGCTTCTTCGATGTAATGAGTTGTGAGGATAATGGTAACACCCGTATCGCGCAACCCCTCTACCTGCGTCCACATCGATTTACGCAGCTCCACGTCAACACCCGCTGTAGGTTCGTCGAGGAACAGAATCTCTGGCTCATGCGACAATGCTTTAGCGATCATCACTCTCTTTTTCATCCCCCCCGATAAACGCCGAATTTGCTCATCTTTCTTATCCCAAAGTGAAAGGCGCTTTAGTACCTCCTCGATATACTTTGGATTGGGTGCTTTGTTAAATAATCCCCGACTAAATGTCACCGTGTTCCACACCGACTCAAATGCATCAGTGGTCAGCTCTTGAGGCACTAAGCCGATAGCTGCACGCGCTTCACGATATTGCGTGAGGTTATCGTACCCGAATACCGTAATGGTGCCGGTGTTGAATCGGGAGATACCGCATATGGTATTGATTAACGTGGTCTTACCCGCGCCATTTGGCCCTAACAGCGCAAAAATCTCGCCGCATTTGATTTCCAAATTGATGTCATTTAGTGCTTTAAAACCATTGCTGTAGCTTTTGTTGAGCCCAGTGATAGCAATAGCGGTATTGTTTTGCATTAAAGGGCTTGCTCCTTTTCAAAAATAAACAGGTTATTTGATTGTTATGAATTTTCAAGAGCCATCGACAGGAAAACTCAGCGTAAACAACGCATATTCCCCTTCCACTGACTCACAAATGATATTGCCGCCAAAACCATGCATTACTAATTTACAAAACGACAAACCAATACCAGTTCCTAAAAAATTGGTCGTATAGAAATGATTAAATAATTGAGATAATTGCTGGGTCGTCATTCCTTTTGCAGTGTCTTTAAAGTATAAATAATTAAATTTATCACCCAAGGCAGTCCAAATATTTATCTCTCCACGCTGAGCAGTAGCAATAACATACAGAGCATTTTTTATTAGATTAAACAACACATGCTGCATTAATAACTTAGACCCTTTAAATTGAAAGTCTCCTATCCAGGTTATTAATGTCCGCTCTCTGGGCGACTGAAATGGGTAACGTGCTATCGCTTCAGTTAAACATTCAGCTATGGTGCACGTCTCCAAAACGCAATAATGCAGAGAATTCTCTCGACCGGCCTTAACTAATAACATATCAATAATCGTATTGGCATAATTAATTTCGCTGACTATACGCTCGCTGACTCCTTCAAGCTGCTGAAGTCGCCGTTCTCTTAACGGTGTTGCAATTAACTCCTGCTCTTTGGCAAGTTGGTATCCTTGCGTGAGTACAGGCAAGTAGTGCACCAATGCTTGTGCCCCACTTTTAATTCCAAGTAAAGGGGTACGCAACTCATGAGCAATCATTCCTGCCGCGGCAGCCATTCCTGCTAACTTTTGCTGTTGCAGCATCGCAGTTTTATAGTTTAAGGTAGAACCTACTATAATGGTGAACAAAATGACTAATGTCATTTCTATGTGCTCTTCGCCAAAATAAATATGTGGAGAACAAAAATAATACCCAACAAGGGCCAGACTGAAACCCAATACCAATACTATTGATAAACTTAGCAAATCAACGAGCAATACCAGAAAAAATACCCCACACAATAAAGACATCGCCGAAATGACGCTGGCCTGATTCATCAAGAATATAAAGGTAAAAAAGAAGGGTAAGGCAAACAGAACGGTTAAAAACCAATACCAGGATAAATATTTTTTATATTTTGCAGGCCAGTAGGGAGTAAACATCAATCCTAAGCCAAGAAGACTGCCAAAAAGACGCAGCATCAAGTTTTCGTAGGGTTGAGGAAGCCAATAGGTCCAAATCAGGTAAAACAAAGGAAATCCCAGAAACGCTATTGCCCCCACAGCGACTAATTGATGAGAAGAATTAGACAAACTCCGTTGCATCGAGTCATCTAAATGCCTCACAATTTTTTTTATTTGCCACATCCTTGCTCCCAAGGCTTAAAATATTAAGTCTGAAGAAAATTATCCTCTAATTTTTAAGCAAATCAATGGTATGATGTTGCCAATCTTATACCTTTTTTACATCTCATGACTCTCAAAAAAATCCGCATTGCAACACGTCAAAGCCCACTTGCTTTATGGCAGGCTAATCATGTTCGGGAACTGCTTTTAAAACAATGGCCCGACATAACTGTTGAATTATTACCCATGGTGACCTCTGGTGATAAATTTCTCATGGACAAATTATTAGCCGCCGGGGGAAAAGGATTGTTCGTTAAAGAATTAGAGGAAGCCTTGCTAAGTAACAGGGCCGATATTGCAGTCCACTCGACTAAAGATATGCCAGCAGAACTTCCTGACGGCCTTAGTTTGGCGGCCATTTGTGAACGACATAATCCTTTCGATGCCCTAATCAGCAAACACTATGCAAGCCTTGATGCACTACCTCCTCAAGCAATAGTCGGAACAGCAAGTCTTAGAAGACAGTCACAATTATTAGCCTATAGATCCGATCTCCAGATCAAAACCTTGCGCGGCAACATTAACACTCGCCTCGCGAAACTTGAGGCTGGAGAATATGATGCGATCATACTCGCTACCGCAGGTCTTGAACGCATGGGCTTGGAACATATCATTACGGAGCGTTTGTCTGCTGAAGTGATGTTACCTACCTGCGGGCAAGGTGCCTTGTGTATTGAATGCAGAACCGATGATCAGGAAATACAACAGCTCATTGCCGGATTAAATGATCCGTTGTCCTCTTTATGTGTACAGGCCGAACGCAGTGTCAATGCCCAACTGGGGGGTAATTGTCATGTGCCTTTAGCTGTTTTTTGCACATTCACCTCACCTGATCAACTTTTTTTACGAGCCAAAATATTAAGTCTTGACGGCACACAGTTGATTGAAGACAGTCAAAAAGGAGGCCATGATCAAGCCCAAACACTTGCCAAACGATGCACCGAGTCCTTGTTAGCCAAGGGTGCAGCAGATTTACTTGACTCTATACCGTTATGAGACGAACACTTAATGGACTTCGTGTTTTAAATACTCGTCCCCAAAATCAGGCTCAAGCACTCAGTAAAAGTATTACTGATGCTGGAGGAATAGCTATTGAATGCCCTACTATAGAAATCAGGGCTACCAGTAACTCCTGGCTTGGCTCATTGCCCCCTTTAAGTGATGTAAATCAAGCTATTTTTGTCAGTGCTAATGCCGTCCATCACTGCTTTAGCCAGCTCAAGTCGAATAATATTCATTGGCCAACTCAGATTAAAGTCATTGCTATAGGTCACGGAACTGCAAAAGCGCTTCATGAGTTGCATATTCAAGTCAATGATATTCCAGAAGCACCCAATAGCGAGCATTTACTCATCCTAAATACGTTACAAGAAATAACGAATCAAACCGTGCTATTATTTAAAGGTGAAGGGGGCAGAGAACTCATTGAAGAGGGTTTATTACAAAGAGGAGCCAAGTTAATCACCCTTGATGTATATAAAAGAGTACTCCCTCAAATTCGCCATCAATTTATTAATTCGTTATGGCGAGATGACTTAGTGGATATTATACTGTTAACAAGCGAACAATCGATACGCAATCTTTTTAAGATGTTTAATAAAGAGGCCCATTACTGGCTACAAGAAAAACCCTGCCTGGTTATCAGTGATCGTCTGGGCAAAGCAGCCTCATTATCAGGCATGAAAAAAATTATAATAAGTCATCCTGATTGGATGATGAATACGCTGTTAGACTATAATGAAGGATTAATCCATGGCCAATAGCAATGAAGAAGAACAAAAAAAAGCAATAAAACCACTAAAACAAAATGCTAAGGTTGAATCGAGTAAACAGCCTCAAGAACTAAATAATTCCCATCATCCAAAGAGTAATTCTTTTATTAATGGATTAGCTATTTTTATTGCTGTTGCGTCAATGGCCATTGCCATATGCGCTCTTCAAACTAACTATAAACTACAAGCAAATTTGGCTAATAAAAACTCACACTTGAAAGCCGAAATAAAAGCTAAAATCGCTCAATTAAAACAAACTCAAACAGACAGTCAAGAGCAAGTCGAGACCAAAACAAACGAGCTCAAACAAACCCAAGGCACGTTGCAGAATAAAATAGATCAGTTGAGCAAACAGTTACAAACTGCTATGGATCAAAAGCTCTATCAAAACCAGGATTGGCTCTTGTTGAAAGCGCGCTACTACCTTGAACTAGCCCAAATAAATGCTCATTGGAGTGATAATTTTGACGCCGCAATATCGTTATTACAGCAAGCCGATAAATTATTAGAGCAGTTACCTGCACCTAAAATCTTTACGGTTAGACAAGCTATAGCAAAAGAGATTGCCCAGTTAAAGGCCATACCCACTGTCGATATCGCGGGTTTACTAAGTCAATTGGACGCAGCACAAATAAGTATCAGCAATCTAACTATCCAGGCGACTATCGATCAAACCGAGTCCGCAACAGAAGCGGAGCCCCCCAAAACAGCCAACCCTTCAGCCTGGCAAACTCGTTTACAAGATAGCGTCAATTTACTGGAGAAAATGGTTGTTATCCGAAGGAGCGATGAAAATATTAAACCTTTAATGTCTCCTTTATATGAATCCATATTAAGAGAAAGTATTCGTCTTAATCTTCAAGAGGCGCAATGGGCAATTATCAATAATAATCCTGTTGTCTATCAGCTGGCTCTTAAACAAGCTACTTTAAATCTTAAACGAACATTTAATCAAAGCTCGCAAAATACCGCGGCATTACTAAAACAATTAAATGAGCTTCAAGAAATAAAAATTACCCAGGAAAAACCAGTAATTAATCTGGCACTTCCACTACTGAATCAAATGATTGATAACAAACAATTACTAGTTACCCCGGCAAATAATGGTGGGAAAGGAGAAAATTGATAATGATGCGTATTCTGATCGCTTTTGTTATTTTATTAGGCTCCGTTTTGCTGGGTATTCAGCTTAACGATGATCCGGGGTATGTATTGATCACCATCAATCATTGGATTATTGAAACAACGGCATGGTTTTTTGCTTTTGCTTTACTCCTCTTATTCATAATCATTCATATTTTATTACAGCTTTTTAATAAAATTTCTAATACACCCGGGATGATTCATAAATGGAATTCGCGACGTCTTGCCCAAAAAGCACAAGAAACAACCAGAAGAGGATTAATAGAATACAGCGAAGGTTATTGGCAGAAAGCAAAAAATCATTTAATCCAGGCATTACCTAATACCGACACGCCGCTTCTTAATTATTTAACTGCAGCACGGGCAGCTCAAAAAATGGGAGATAGCCAATTACGTGACCACTATTTACGAGAAGCCCAACAGTCAATGCCTGAAGCCAAGATTGCTGTTGAATTGACTCAAGCTCAGTTACAGTTAGCTAACCACCAATGGGAACAGGCTTTGGCAACTTTAAGGCATTTGCATGATTTAGCCCCTCGTCATCCCTATGTTTTAAAGCTTCTCATGAATCTGTACGAAGAAGTAAGGGATTGGCCACAACTCATTGCCATCTTACCGGATTTAAGAAAAAACCACGTTATTTCAGAGCAGGTTTTCGAACAATTACAACAAAATACTTATTTACAAGCTCTTATTGATCTGACCAAACAAAATCAACCTGAAGCAGTCACCACGTTCTTTAATTCGCTACCTAAACATTTAACCAATAATCCAGAAATTGTTGCGGAATATATTCGCTTTTTATTTAGAAACCATGATTATAGTAATGCAGAAGTTTTATTAAGACGATGTCTGCGTAAAGAATTTAACCCTCTGTTAATTGAACTTTATGGATTGTTGTTATGTGATGCGAATCAATTAGATTTTGCCGAATCCTTGTTGAAAAAGAATCCCCACTCAGCCGCCTTGTTCCTATGTTTAGGACGACTATGCATTACGCAACATTTATGGGGTAAAGCCAAACATTATCTGGAGCAATCTAATGAACTCCACCCTACCCCTGTTGCTTATGCAGAACTGGGTAAACTTCACGAGAAACTTAACGACCCATTTCTTGCCTGTGAGAACTTTAAGAAAGGTCTGGAATTAGCGACGACTCCGACAGAATAAGCAGGGTGCTGCCTTAAATCTCGGTACGCAATTCAAGTTAATCGCTTAATATTATTGTGTAAGTGGTTATACAATGGCGTCAATTTAAAGGAAAATTGCAGCCTGGCATGAAGTGTAATCCAGGCTCAAGACTAGAATCAGGTTTCGATCCCGGGTTACGGCTACGCCTTCACCCAGGCTACATCCTACACAAGTCTTTGTGAACACCATTAGGTGAAGGCTTATTTATTTTTTACCATGGGATCATGGCAGGCATCATTACATTCAGTTTTAGTTTTTTCAGTCTGGATCGTAATGTGTTGAATGTTAAATTGCTTTCTAAGTTGCTCCACTAATTCAATACGGGATTCATCAGACAACTCGGAGTCGGGCATATAAAGATGAACTGACAAAGCATTCTCTTGAGTACTCATTGCCCAAATATGTAAATCATGAATTCCCTGAACCCCTGGTCTGGTCAAAAGAAAATCGCTCACGGCGTTCCAGGAAATATGACTAGGAACTCCATCAATAATTAATCTGAAACTATCAGCAAATAAAGCCCAGGTCCCTTTAAGGATGACCAGTGCAATCAGTAAACCCACTATAGGATCTATCCATAACCAACCTGTCCAATACAATAAAGCAGCAGAGATAACTACACCCACAGAAACTAAAGCATCATAAAATAAATGCAGATAGGCTCCACGAATATTGAGATCATCAGAGCCACGCAAAAATAATACTGCTGTTCCACTATTGATGAGAATACCAATTCCCGCAACGATCATTACTGATACTGCCTGCACTTCTGTAGGCGAAAATAATTTATAAACAGCTTCAGTGGCAATAATTCCACAGGTAAATACCAATAAAATGCCATTAGCTAAAGCAGCTAATATGGATGTTTTTTTCAAACCATAGGTTGTTTTCTCTGTGGGCTTACGTTTCATTAGGCTGGTTGCAAGCCATGCTAAAACCAAGCTTAATACATCGCCTAAATTATGAAATGCATCAGCTAATAAACTGGTTGAATGAGCAATATAGGCAAAAATAATCTGCAATATGACAAAAAGACCATTAGCAACAATTGCGATTAAAAAAGCCCTATCATAAGTTACCGCATCATGACTATGACCGTGGCCATGATGATCGTGCGATTCGGCATGCGAATGCTTAGCCATAAGACTCCTGTTTTACTGTTCTTCAGTATAATAATTAATGCCTATCTTAATTCTGCCACGTGTTTTTTCTTTGCGCCAAGCATTGGTATCCCGTAAGGAATAAACACAACCACAATACTCTTGCTTGTAAAATTCTTCTCGTTTGGCAATCTGGTACATCCGCTCGGATCCGCCATTTTTACGCCAATTATAAGTCCAGTACTCTATATCAGGATAATGACTTGCAGCACGAATCCCTGAGTCGTTAATTTGATTCATGTCTTTCCATCGAGAAATCCCCAGAGAACTACAAATAACAGGAAAACCATGTTCATGGGCGTATAAAGCAGTGCGCTCAAATCGCATGTCAAAACACATGGTACAACGTTTTCCTCGCTCGGGCTCCCACTCTAAACCTTTGGCTCGGGCAAACCAGTTATCTTTGTCGTAATCAGCATCGATAAATGGAATGCCATGTTTCTCAGCAAAATTAATATTTTCCTGCTTTCTAATCTCATATTCTTGCACAGGATGGATATTGGGATTATAGAAAAATATGGAGAAATTAATTTCTGAATAAATTAATGCTTCCATTACCTCGCCCGAACAAGGCGCACAACATGAATGCAGTAATAATTTATCTGCCTTGTTAGGTAACTCCAGGCGTTCTCGTTCAATCATTTTTTACTTCCGTCAAATTGATAAAATGTTGGCGATAATAAACCAATTCGTTAATGGAATCTTTAATATCGTCCAAGGCAAGATGTTTGGATTCTTTAACAACCCCACTTAACAACTCAGGCCGCCAACGGATAGCTAATTCTTTCAAGGTGCTCACATCCAGATTGCGATAGTGAAAAAAAGCGGCTAATTCAGGCATATATTTATACAAAAAACGTCTATCCTGACAAATGGTATTTCCGCACATAGGCGACTTCCCTTTATCAAGGTACTGATTTAAAAACGCCAAGGTTAATTGTTCCGCTTGCGATTCACCCACGTCACTTTCTAATACTCTTTTTACCAAACCTGATTGATTATGTTGTTTTGTGTTCCAGGAATCCATTCCATCAAGTAATGCTTTAGGCTGTGCTACAGCAATTACCGGTCCTTCAGCCAAGATATTTAAATGAGCGTCAGTTACTACGGTGGCTATTTCTATAATTCTATCTTGCTCAGGCTCAAGACCTGTCATTTCTAAATCTATCCAGATTAAATTTTGATTATTTTTCATTTAATTTCCAAGAGTTTAATATCAGTTCTACACAAGCCACGCGACGTTGATGCAAGGCCTCCTTAATTGCGTTACCCTCATACCCCTGAGTTATCAAAATCTGAGGATTCACTTTGGTACATTCCGTTAATACATAACTCCAGAGCCGTGCTTGTTGGTAATCAATGGCCTTACCTCGCCCTTCCGCATCAGCCTGACAAGCAAGTAATAAATTATAAAACAATTGAGGTCGACGAAAAGCATCACACTGTTCTAAAAGCCTGACAATAGTAGTTGCACGTAATTCCAATAAACGATGAATATTTAAATGAAATCGCGAAACTGCAATGGCCAAGGTACGATAATCATTAGGAATTCGTAAACGCGAACACAATGACTCGATAATTGAAACACCCTTTTCTTCATGGCCATGATGTTTTGGCCAGGAGTTCATTGGCGTGAAGGCCTTTCCTAAATCATGTACCAAGGCGGCAAAACGAACTATGGGGTCCTGGCTTAAGGAAGCGGCAGCTTCTAATACCATTAACGTATGAACACCACTATCTATTTCAGGATGATACTGATAAGGATTAGGTACACCAAATAGTGCATTTAATTCAGGGATGATCACTTGAAGTGCGTCGCAGGAACGCAAAGAGAGAATAAACTGTTCTGGGTTTTTTTCGCATAAACTTCGTTGCCATTCCTGCCAGACGCGCTCAGGAACTAAATGCATTAATTCTCCCCGTTTTACCATTGAGTACATTAAAGAGCGGGTTTCATTTGCCAATTTAAAGCCAAGATAATGAAAACGGGCTGCAAAACGTGCCACGCGCAAGACACGGACGGGGTCTTCTATAAAAGCAGGTGAAACATGACGCAATATTTTATTATTTAAATCGTGTTGCCCCTGATAAGGATCGATAAGATTACCTTGCTCATCCATGGCCATCGCATTAATTGTCAAATCACGCCGACCTAAATCCTCCTCCAACGTCACTGTTGAACTAAAATCGCAATCAAAACCGTAATATCCTGGTGCAGATTTTCTTTCTGTTCTCGCTAAAGCATATTCTTCTTTAGTTTCAGGATGTAAAAATACAGGGAAGTCACGTCCTACTTGTCTAAATTTTTTATTTAACAATTGCTGAGGTGTTGCTCCCACCACTACCCAGTCACGCTCTTGGACAGGTATTCCCAATAATTTATCGCGGACAGCGCCACCCACTAAGTAGACTTTCATTAAATATAATTTACCTGCATACTGTAACATTAATAAAACCATTCATTATAGTATAGATCGCAGCCATGAGTAAAAGACGTATCAATAAACAGCAATTAACACGAATTGAAAAAAATCAGCAAACGTATCAGGAAAACAAAGAAAATAATCACGAGGCACTGGCTGATGGTTTAGTCATTACGCGATTTAGCAGGCATGTTGAGGTTGAAGACAATCAAGGAAAGCGAATTAGATGCACCATCAGACCTAATCTCGACACCCTGGTTGCGGGTGATAGAGTCATTTGGCAAATAGAAGGGGATAAGCAAGGAGTGGTTGTCAGTTTATATCCAAGAGGATCTATTCTTGCAAGACCAACCGGTACTGGCCTTAAAAAACCCGTCGCAGCAAATATTACCCAAATGATTATTGTTATTGCTCCTAAACCAGAAATCAGTTGGTCTTTGCTTGATAGTTATTTGGTAATGGCTGAAACCCTACAATTACACGTGATTATTTTACTAAATAAAACGGATTTACCCTGCGAAGAACTCAAAGCGCAATTAATAACGGATTATCAATCACTAAACTATCCTGTTATTATGGTGAGTAAAAATATCCCTTTAAGTTTTCAGCCTTTAAAGTTAGCACTTAATCACCAGATTAGTGTTTTTGTAGGCCAATCTGGTGTAGGTAAATCGTCAGTCATTGCTGAGATTTTGCCTCATGAAGAAAACATAGCTACTCAAGATATCTCTACCGGTAGCGAGTTAGGGCGTCATACCACAAGTAATTCACGCTACTACCATTTACCTAGTGGCGGAGCATTAATTGATTCACCAGGAGTAAGAGAGTTTAGCTTATGGGATATAGATGCGACCGCAATTGCCCAGGGTTATACTGAATTTAAGCCTTATTTATATCAATGCAAATTTCGTAATTGCCCCCACATAAACACACCTCATTGCGCTATTATTAATGCCGTGAACCAAGGACGTATTTCAATGAGAAGATACGACAATTTTATAAAGCTTTGTGGGCAATTTGGTAAAACAAAGTATTAATGATTGCTAAAAACAGCCTGGCATTAAGGGACGCCAGTTTTATTTTAGGTAGGTGCGCCTAAATAATCCACTGTTCTCGCGCTGTTGCTGGCCTCCTGCAATTGTTCAACAGTTAAAATAGAGCGTGTTAGTGAACGCAAATAAATAGTCATTTTTTCTAATAACTCACCATCCAAATTAAGATCAGGAGAATACAATTGGTTTTTAATAGCATCAATAACTTCATTTAAATTATCGGATTTTATATTGGAAATGATTAATTTCGAACTGGGAATCTTACGAATACCAGAAAAAAATTGAATAGCCCCCCCTGCTGTAACCGTACTAATATTAGATAAACGATTAACAATATACCAAATACAATTATTCAAAAAAACAGGTTTTGCATCGCATTTGTCATAGAGTTGCATAAGAGTCACCAGGTATTTCCCCTCGCGGCTGGGCAACTCATTTATAAAATTGGAAAACAAAATATTGACGCGAAGTTGCTTCAACAAATCATAATTATTTTGTGTGTAAGTATGGATTAATTCATCCAAAAATTTATTAATTTGTGACGCAATACGAGGTTCATGCGTACGGACCCTTAATAAAACATGCATTAATAATTCAGGTTGAACCCAATGAACACCTAATTTATCCAAGGTATTTCTATCAGCCCTCCTATACCAATCATGAATACTATTAGAGCGAGTTAGCCAAGTAAAACAACTTCGATCAGTCATCCCAGGGATAATATAGTCTTCCCTAACGATACAATACAACGGTACCAGTGCATCAGTTCGGTTAGCAGCTAATAATGGTTCAAATAATGAAAATATTCTTTTACCTTCAGAAAATACCGAATTAGTCCTATCCCAAAAATTAATGGTATTACTTGTTAAAGGAAAGCAATCAAATTCAAGAGTAAATAGCGACAACAACATCTTAAGACATTCATTGAATAAATACTCGTCTTCTTGTCGTGCAGAATTAAAATGTGCGTTCCGAACTCTCCTATAAAGTGGTTTTAATTCTTTATGGCTAACTTTTAAAGCTGGATGGAGGTTAAAAAGCCATTCTGCCAGAGCCCTTAAGTGTTCATCTAAAACATAAGATTCTGCTTTATTAATGACGATTAAAAAATCCAATAAATAATATTTTTTATCTTTGAAGGGAATCTCAATTCCATAAAAAAAGTTTATATCCTTCAATGGATATTTATATAGCTCAGCAAAAAAAAGTTGGGCAGATTGCCTAAATAATTTAAAATCCGCCCTGGTAGTTTTTAATGCATAGTATTCTTCTATTAATGCCAAAAAATGAGGCAATAAATCTACTTGTACTTTCCTCTCATTTTTCTTTTCATCCTTCGCTGATTGAAGCCTGGTAAATACCTTTTTTTGCAAAAAATCCCAAAAATTAGTGAATGACTCTTCTCCTATCGAAAAGTCCCCATTGACTTGCCGGCATGATTGCAACCGGGTCAGTTCTTCCACACTCATAGCACTTAATTTGTTTGAGTTTAAAACTCGGCGAGTAGATAAAATAAAGTTCTGCTTAATCAAATGCTCGCATAGACCTCTTTTTCTATATAAAGTTCTATTGTCTTGGCCAAGATAAAAATTTTCGGGCCGTTCGGTTTCAGTCAATAGTGATAAATTATTAAAATCTACATTATTGCTTATATCGGGGAATAAGATTTGTACATAATTTTTTTGGGCTGACGACGCTAAGTCTTTAGCGAATTGAATCCATTTTTGATTTGCTTCCCCCATATTCAGGGTATAATCATTCTCGAAGCCTGCTTTAATTTCTTTCCGTCGATGTTTAAAAGTATCTATTAAAAATTGAATGTCATCCGTATTAAGCGGTTCGACTGGATCTCGATAAGCAAATCTTTTTATAGAAGCGTTACAAAAGACAACATCACAAGATATTAAATTATTCGCGTCTTTAAGATCATTAATGAATATCAAAACATCTAGAACTAACATGAGATAAATCAACCTACCCTGGAATCAAAGAATTAAACAATAATGGTGTTTAATACGTCCTAAATTCTCATATCATTCCGCTTGACAACAGTCTTGGCGATATGAGCCATAGATAAAAAATAAAAAAAAAGCGGCTATTAAGCCGCTTTTCAAGAATAAAGACCTGGCGATGCCCTACTTTCA
>NZ_JAJKBJ010000040.1 GCF_023618015.1 Legionella maioricensis | reverse complement strand
CATACCAGGTCCTTGATGAAAGGTTCGCGAAAGTAAAACTGTTTGTTGAGCTGAGGTAAGATCTTTAAACTTTGGTGTACGTTCCAACTTATGGGTATTCCAACTTTCAATTGTGGACCTAAGATGACTTTCCTTTACTTTGAAGTCAATTTGATTTGCCTCTTTGGAAGTAAGCATTGTCTGTAAAGCAAGAGGAAGTAAGTCTTTTGCTCTCTCTTTTGTTACACCTGCAAAAGGAAGTAGTTTTTCTTCAAGAGTTTTAGGAAAATCAAATTTTTTAATATCGTGAGAACTATACTGCCCCACATCAAATCCAGTCGCAAAAGTTATACCGCTTTGATCAATAACCTCGCCATTTTCATAAGTCACCTATAGTTTTGCCACCAACACTTAAATAACTGGTTTGACCGTCCTTATCGGCACGCGCTTTAAAGAGCACATCAATCTATCAATTATCCAGCCTTTGCAATAGCTTGATATTCTCTAAAGAAATACCTGTTAATTTGGAAACAAAATCTGGTTCAGAACCTTCCTCCAACATTTTTTGAGCCGCCTCGATTTTTTTCTCCTTCTCTAATCCATCCTGTTTGGCATCTCTCATCACCTGATAAGTAAATCTAGAAACTCCCACTAATTTCTTTTCAATATATAATTCAATAAAGTAGTCATTATCACTCTTTAGTGGAAGACGTTGCCCTTTCACTATAGCCCCAGGTGTAGGATCTAACCAAAGCATTTGCTCTTGATTTTTAACAATATCTTCGCCTATATAATCTGGATATTTTATGAGTGTCCTTTCCGTAGCCTCTTGAAAAACAATATTATCCTTTTTGTCAACACAAATAATTTCTATCTGATATTTTTTCTTTGTCGGATTAATAATCCCAAAATAAACGTAATAAAAAATTTTCTTATCTTTATTCGTAAAAATATGAACATCTTTTCCTGGTGCATATACATCAAATATAATCTTTTTTGCAGTATTACTTATTAGCACTCTATTAATAACAACACTATCATTTGGGGTCTTTGCATAACCGATAGTAACTATAAATAATAGTAAAAATATCGTTTCTTTTATTATCTTAATCACTAGAAACTCCTAAAAAAAGATGTCCTAATGAATCATAAATGTTATTCTGGCGCTGTAAATCATAGGCACTGGGCCCCTGATCATAACTTACAGCTATTTCAAAATTATCTTTTGATAAATCCACTCCAGATCGATTATATTCGTGGTTATTGGTAGAACAGAAACATTCAACCACTTATTTTACCAGTCCTCATATTGTACATCTATCTCACCAGGTATTTTTGATAAAGATATATTCACTTTTAATATTACAAATCCACCAATTTCATATTTCTGATGCGTAGTATAAGCAACCAATTTTTTCTTCTTATCATCATTCAAAATACTTCCATAAAATTGATTATCTTTCTTCTTCCCATTGTTAAAAATATAATTTTTGAACGATAAATTATCTTGCGAAAATCCGTAGGCTTCATAAATGTCCCCTTCAGCGGTTCCAAATTGACTAATCAGTAAAACATCTGATTTTCCTTCCTGATCTCCCGATAAAACAAGTATTTTAGCCCCCTCACTATTAAGTGTGATTTCATTAAAATCCTTGAAAATAGGAGTTTTACCCGGAAAAAATCTATTTCTATCAACATCATATAAGTATATTTGAAAATGACCAATACTTTCCATTGTTGTATAGGATTCCCCATCGATACGCGAATAATGTTTTGCTAATTTACTTTTTCCATCTTTTGCATATAGATAAGCCATGATTTTGCTTCCATCACTTCTATGCAAAAGTGCTTTAAAAGGTGAGTGAAGTATATTCTCCTCCATTTTCTGGCTCATAATATCCTTATCACTCGAGGGGCTACCAAGTACGTTGCTATAGTTAAAAAATAACAGGCCACCTATTAACAACATAAAATTCATTTTTCTTACGATATTCATTTTCATCTCATCTAATGATAATACTTAGGCACTATAAATAGGGGTTGGTACGACGGATTAATTTGTTGCATTTTCGTTACTTGAGGGTAAATAATTTTTGCTTGTTTGCTAGCCCAATCGATGTCAGTCGCATATTGGTTTTTTCCTGGGCTCACCGGATTCCAACGCATTCCATGTAAAGTACTTTGAGTGTTTCCAGAACTATTTATCCATTTTTCAGATATAATTTTTGCTGCTCCCATAATACCTAGTTCAGGTGTATGCCACCCATGTGATTTCGCAAATTTAATGCCCCCGTTAAAAGCATCTCCATCTGAAGCTCCCATACCAAAAAAATTATTATATTTAGCCAAGGGACTCTCTCCATTTCCACTCTCTAGAAGTGCATGACTTACTAGATACAGTGGATTTATATTATTATCTTTAGATGCTTTCAAAAAAATTGCTCCTTTACCACTAAGTATTCCCATCCCATCTAACAAAATATCTAAATCTTGAGTACTCAGCCCATCTTGATAATGTAAATCCAAAAATTGCATCTTTTTTATAGGATCAGCGAATAACTTATCTACATTCATTGACCTGCTAACTTGATCTCGCGATGCTTCCGCCCATCCTTCTCTAAACGAGTATTTCGGGCTATTCGTTCCTTTTAAACTCATGTGGATATCCAATGCCTCTTCATGACTATAATGGGCTCGCTGATATATAATTTTACTATCACTGTTGAGGCTAAGCCCCATCATTTCAACATTTGCAGTGGAATCATTAACTAACTGTTTGAGTCCATGTCTGGAACCCCAGTATGTTTTATTTTCAAAGGTTAAGTAATCCTCGCTGCTCTCCGTAAGCCGAAGCGCCTCATACCCACTCCCACTCAACTGTCGTGCCAGGTAATTTTTAAACACAGCTTCCTCAGTGCGCTCAGGATGAATCATATCAAGAACGTTTTCTGTTAAATACAATTCATCGCTTAAGGTAAAATCTGGCTCTTGTGATTGGGGCTGTTCTAAAATTGAATCTTTATCCACTATCCCCGAACCAATCGCACTTCCCAAGTTATCGCTGAGCACTTGGGCTGCGTCAAAATGAACGCCGGTAGTGGCTTCTGCTCCTGCTGTGGTTAGGGCTCTTAGTTCAGAGCTCAGGATTCCCGTATTGTGGTCTACTCTTCTTAATGTTTGGTCTAGCTTCCTGCCCATAGTGCCGCCCATAACCCCTGCAGTGACTCCGGCTACGGCCAGTTGTTCCCAGTCGAAGTGTTGGTGTTTTTGGAAGGTCAGGTTGAGGCCTTGGCTTAGGGCGTTTTGCTCCATCAATTGAGCAGAACTTGCAATGTTAAAGGCTTTGGATACCGACAAATTATTCATGGACTCTACAAAACCTTGATATGCAGGGCTGTTGTTTAAACCACGTAATAATCCTCCGGTGGCCGCAGTAGCAAGGCCTGAAATTAAAGCCCCTTTAAAATCCATACTCTCTTGCATTCCCAACGCTTTGGCAACCCCTTGACTCGCAATACTGCTCATAAAACCTGCGGTAAAGCCAGCTGCTAAGGTGACTCCAGCCGTGGTCGTAGCAGTACCTCCCAAAACGCCCATTCCCAGTGCAAATAATCCACCGCCACCTTGAATAGTCGCACCAGCCAAGGCGCCAATAACTCCCGCGGTCATCACCGTGGCAACTACCGCCACTATAGCAACTACAATTTTCGAGAAAAACCCATTATGCTTTTTAGGCAGCAAAGGCGGCGCTGGCGGTAAAGGGCTTGCGGTGGTGGCACTGGTATTACCTATCATTTGATTGGCATTGAGTACTTTGTGAGTGCGGCTCGTATGGTGCTGACCTGTCGCAACAGGAGGGATGTTCAAACGCTGGCCAATGTGAAGTTGACCACTCCCCCCTACTTGCGCGTTTCTATCACTAATGCCATTAGCATCCGCTAATAAATACCACAGACTGCTGTCCCCATAAACTTGTAAGGCAATACCCTCCAGAGTGTCACCCGCTTGCAGAGTATAGGCACCTAAATTATCTTGCGGGGATTCCGGTAAAGTACCCTCAGCACTTGCTCCTGCTGTGCGTCCTAAAAAGGTACTGGTAGTTGGAGTTACTGAATTTCGTTTCCAGGCAAAGCGACTGGCAGGCTCTACTTTTTCCTGACTGCCACTTGGAGTAAAACCACCATATACGGTTAATCGCTGCTTGCCTTGTTTGTCCAGGTGCAAATCACCTATGGTTTTTCCAGCAACACTTAAATAACTGGTTTGACCGTCTTTATCTTGACGCGCTTTAATGCCCTCAATTGTACTGTTCAAATAATGATTGCTATTAATCCCTTGAGAATCAATGGCATCACTTAATTGGCCATTCTCATCATAGATTCTGCTACTTATCCCACGAGTACTGCCTCCCTGGTCGGAGGTTTGCGTGGCAGTATCCAGACTTTGTTGGTAGCTGTCCCAAAGGGTATAACTGTATTCATGTCTTAACGTATAACCCGGAGTTCTTCCTTGTCCATTAACATGGAGCTTTAATTCAATCAGATTTCCGACTTTATCATGTTCAAAAGCCGTGTGAGAGACTTCAATCCCATCCCTTTCTGTCTTTTGAGCTTCTAATAGTCCATTAGAAAATGACATGATGTTTTTTTTTGATAAATGACCCAGCGTATCAAAGCTGTCTTCTTCTATGACCCGCCCTGCCCCATCATAAAATTTGGATTGAAGATTAATTCCATTTTTTTGAATCAGATCCAATTGATTCTCTTCGTTATACACATAACGGTAATTTTGAATCGCACCGTGTTCGTACTTGGCAGCATTTTGAACGTTACCCGCTGCATCATAAGAAGAAGTACTGCCCTGAGCACCAGTCATCTTAATCTCGCCATTCACTAATTGGCCTTTGTTTACCGTCATCCGATTGTTTTCATCATAAAGATAATAATCTTCACTTTGCACGGCCTCATACCCTGTATAATTCGCGCTGACTTGAGTATGGCGAATATTGCCCACGGCATCATATTCATAATCAATAGACAATAAGGCATGGTCTTTGTTGGGAAAATGCCTGTCTATGTCTTCTGGATTTCGGCGTCTGACTTGAAGCAAGCGACCTAAAGCATCGTATTGATAATAGTCGGTTTCTCTAATCCATCCGTCTTTAGTCGTTCCTCCTCGACCGGATTCTTTACTGCTTAATTGACCCTCGGCATCATAGGTATAATTAACGGTCTCATTCTTGGTTTCATCAGCAAATTGGATAAGCGCCCCATCCCCTTGATAATGATATTTAATGTGTTTTCCTGACGTGGAGCTCTCCTCAATCAACAATCCGTTGGTATTATATTGATAAGAAGTGGTGTGCCCTCCTAAATCCGTGTGCTGCTCTAACTTCCCTTGAGCATTGTATCTCCAGGATTGACTATGCCCCTGGGCATCTTTTTCTTTGGTTTTATGGCCAGCATCGTCATATTCATACTCTGTAACATAGCCACGCGCGTCACGACGTGTCACCTGATTGCCTAAAGTGTCATACCAAAACGCCGTTTCTTCTTTAGCTCCATTTTTTTGTTTGATTAATTGTCCAGCTTCGTCATAGTCATACTTTTGATTCGTTTTGGGGCTACTGACTTCGATTAAGCGATTGGCGCGATCATAGGTATAACGAGTCACTCCTTTTAACTCATTCATCGATTGGGTGAGTTGGTCCAGTAAATTATAGTGTCTGGTGCGTTCATGTCCTTGGGCATCTCTTTCTACAATAACCCGTCCCAGAGCATCATATTCTTTACTCACTACATGACCATTCGCATCGACCATGGCTATGGCTTGACCTAATTCATCATAAGCATAAGTATTAATCGGTTTTAAAATACGCCCTACCCCATGCTCATCAACCACTCGAACCGCAGGTAACTCCTGTTTGACTAATTGGTTAAAGGAGTTGTATTCATAACGGGTTTGAAAACCAAGAGCATTCGTGAAACTGAGCATGTTGCCCCAGCGGTCTACTGTTTGTGACTGCCAGGCATACTCTAGATGAACGTCATTAGTATTCTCGGAAGAATTAACCGTGGATTCTTTAACCTGGCTTAAAAGATGTCCTAATGAATCATAAACATTGTTCTGGCGCTGCAAATCATAGCTCCAACGATCTTGATTATAACTTAGCTCTATTTCAAAATCTTTCTGCGATAAATCCACTCCAAATCGCTGATATTCGTCACGAAAATTACTGGTCGAGGTCACGACTTGAGTCACATTATTCATCAAATCGTAAACAAAAATTTGATAATAGCCTTGGGTGTTTGATCGCCAGACACGCCCCAGGCAATCGTAATCGACATGAACGGTAAAGTTACCATTAATGCCTTTGGCAACAACCTCTCCAAAGGCATTGTATTGTGCATCTTCCGTATGGATTGCCCCCGAATTTTTAAACGTCGCGGTTTGCACCAAATGATTTTCACTGTTGTAAGTGTATCTTTTGTCTTGAATGAGTACGCTGTTATCGACTTGCTTTAAAGAAGTCCAGCTGCGGGCAAGATTACCATTAGCATCATAACTGTAATAAACTTTATGGTTCATGCCATCAGTTTCCGCAATCACTTGACCTTGTTCATTGTATTCCTGTCGCGTCAGCACATCCTCGCTGGAAGCTCCTTTTAAAACGAAGTGTTCCTCATCAGCCTCCTGAACGCCCTGTGCCCAGCGTCTTGTTTCCACTAGATGACCTAAAGCATCATACGCATAAGTAGTTGCTTCCCGCCCTTCCTGAGTCTTAGGAGCAACTTTCGCAATCAACTGCCCTAATTCATCATAATAACAATAGGACGTATTGCCTTTAGGATCAGTGGTGGTAATGAGATGACCAAGCGCATCATAACCATAAGTCGTGGTAAGATCCTCTGTAACGGTTTGATAGGAATTAGTCCCTGATTTTAGACGTTCAAAACGAACTTGTTTTAAGGTTTTACTGGTCAATTGGCCTAAGGCATCGTAAGCATAGGTTACCCTGCGATCTTTATCGCTGTTTTGACCAGGGCTGAAGCTCTCAATATCCCAATTATGGGCAGCCAGAGCATATTCAGTCATACTGTCCACTTCACCAAATGCATTGAGATGATAGGTGGTTAAATAACCTTCAGCATCAATCACCGCCGTTTGATGGCCGTCTTTATCATAGTAGGTATAAGTATCAGCCCAGTCAGATTCATTAATCTTGACTGAGGATTTGATGACCTCGCCAAAGGCATTGTAAGTACTTTTTGTGGTTGGTTTAAGACTAATATCGTAGCGGCCAGTTTTGGAATTATACATCCGGACCGGATCACGACTGACTTCAATGACTTGATTATCCAGATTATAAACATAAGCTTCATGTCTGTCGTACTCACTTGATTGAGCTGCCTTTTCAAGCGTTAGCATATCGTACAGTCCGTCTTTATCTACTTTGAGAAGATTGGCATAAAGCGTTTTTTCGATCACACGACCAAAAGCATCATATTTATATTGCGTTAATGCGCCTTGCGTATCGGTACTGTAAATGAGCAATCCCTGATTATCTAAAGCAAAATGTTTCCAATTTCCCGCTTTATCACTGCTTGCAATGACTTCTCCAAAAGCGTTGTATTTGATTTCTTCAGCTAAAGTCTGAAGGACTTCCTGGCGCTGATTGGAAGCGGCCGAACTGGAACGATTGACTTTCACCTCAGGATAAATAGTCTTTATTTTATGATTATTATTATCAAACTCATAAAACACCGTCTGTTTAAGTCCTTCCGAATCACGCACTACTGACGTTAAATTCCCAAAACTGTCGTAAGTGTGGCGGGTTATTATAGAACGTTGTTCCTGCCCCAAGGCGGTAGTGACTTTTGTACTGGGCGCTCGGATTTCTATGAGTTGATTGGTTTCATCATACTTATAAGTCCAAAGAGCTTGATTCGCTTCAGTTTTGCTTAATACATTACCTTGTGCATCATAAGTATATTGAGTTGCAGCTTTTTGTGCATTCACTTGGGTTAAAAGCCGACCTGCTGCGTCGTATTCATAATCCGTTATTTTAGCGTGTTTGTCTTGAGTCTGAAGCGCTTTTTTAATGCCATCCAGAGTATAAAGCGATAAATGAAGGGGCGTGGCGTGAGTTAATTCAGCAATGATATTACCTACCCCGTCATAGCGGCGCTCCAGCACCCGCCCTTCACTGCTGATGCGATACAACTCTTGGCCTGCAGCGTCATAAACAAAATGATTGGTTCTATCGTTGGCGCTTTTTATTAGGTGTTGTCTATTGAGAAGAATCAGGCCTGTCAGAGGTACTCGCGTAGCATAAAGGGTACTTGCAATAACATGGCCCAAGTTGTCGTATTCATAGGACTTGGCAATTCCTTCAGCACTTAATTCTATAATGACCCGCCCCGCTTTATCGTAAGTGTAGCGGGTAGTTTGATCGAGTTCGGGGTTGGATTTTAGGTTTTGAATAATATTTTCTAAAGTATATTGTGCATTAGCGCCTAGTTTGATTGGTTCAGCATACCGTGTGCTCATTACCAATCGTCCACTACGATCGTATTGGGATTCAGTGACGTATCCTTTAGCATCACATTTAAATCGCAGCTGATTTAAACCGTCGTAGACAAAATGTTCTTCACGAGCGCCATCCTTTGGAGGTAAGGAGCTATCCCCTTTTTTTAAGGCGGCTATTGAAATCGATGTGGCATACTGACGTGTATGTGTCATATTGCCATTCTTGTCATACCCATATGTTGTCACATAACCTAATGCATCATAAGCTGTAACTACCTGACCAACACTGTTAAATGTGCGAAATTGATACTGATCATGAAGAGGATCTTCTTTTAATACGCCCCTCAAACTGGTTTCGTCATATTGGGACAATAAGGGTATGGATTTGGCATAAGTCACAGTTTGTAATTCATGACCATTGAGGTCATAAACATGCTCAGTTACCACACCACGAGCATTCACTTGATAGCGACAGCGATTATTAACATCATAAATATAATGCGTTTGGTGTTGGTTAGCATCGGTTTGACTAATCAGATTATCATTCGCATCGTATTGATAAGTGGTTGTGAGTTTCAATCCATCAGGGTCGCTAATGGTTGCCGTTCTTCTGCCTAAATGGTCCCATTGATACGCAGTAACTTTATTGCCCCCTCCCGTATTGATCTCGGTCTGACGAATTAACAGCCCTTTGTCATCATAAGAAAACTCAGTAGCTAAATTTAAGCCGTCAGGATCAATGCAGGATTTTATCAAATTGCCTTGATTGTCATAAATGAATTGCTTGATGCAACCATTGGCTTCGGTTACTTGTAATTGTCGGCCTATAGCATCATATTGATAAAGGGTAGTTAGCTTTAAATCTTTAGGATCTAAAGTTTTCGATAAAAGATGACCCGCAGCATCATAACAATATTCAATTACCTGGCCGCCAGCGTCTTGCTGCCAAATAAGATACCCTGCCTCATCATAATGATATTCTTTAAATGCCTGATCCGGTGCATCAACACGAATTAATTGTCCTTGTTCATTATAATGAAAATCAGTGGTATAGCCATTGGCATCTGTTAACGAGACTTTATCGCCAAAGGTATTATACTGCGTCACAATCTGGGTTTTTTCCACATTATTAGCTAGGGTAATAGTCTTCTTTTTATCATCATAGCTAAAGACTTTTATATTGTTTGTCCGTGTGTAATCTGTTTCTGTAAGAACACGACCATAAGCATCATAGGTTATCAATTTTGACTGATTACTGGCATTGGTGATTACTACTTGCTCACCACGTTTGTTAAGAATATAGTTCATTTGATGAAGTCTTCCATCAATTTTTTTGGTCACCCAACCAAAAGAATCATATTGAATTCCACTGCTCTTGGCGAGCCCATCAACATCATCAATGCGATGAGTTAATAACCCCCGCTTATCGTATTCAAATGCGACACAGGTTTTGTTTTCAAAGTCAATTACCTGGCTACTGAACTCTAATTCCCCAAACGCATTATAACTGCTGGTTACCAGGCCTCGACTTCCACTGTGTTTTGCGATTACCTGACCAATAGTGTTGTATTCATAGGAGGTGAATTCATCAAAACGATCATCTTGTAAGGAGTAAAAACGCTCTGCCAGTTCCTCTGTACTTAAGCCTTTTACCTTGGTTTTTAAGTAAGCACTGTAAGCTCTAGTAAATGCTATTTGACCAAAAGAATTATAACCTGTTTCCATGATGGCGCCGTCCGCATTCACAGTATAGCGCAGCGCTCTGGATTCATCGTAAAAATAGCGGGTGGTTTGGTTCAGAGCATTAGTTTTAGTAAGCAATAATCCGGAATTATCGTATTCAAAATAGATACTGTGTTGCTGCCAAATCGACTCAATTTGCTCGGGTGATAAATCATCTTTTTTTAACAAGACACAGCCCAATTCATCCAGGCTTTGAATCACTCGTCCCAAAACATCATAACGATATCGTTGTTGGCGTGCCGCGTGGGTTTGCTCATCAATTAAGGTTTTCGTCACCAATTGTCCCATTTCATCATAAGCATAAGTGGTTATTAAACCATTTTGTGTTTTTTCTTGAATTAATAAACCTAAATCATTGTATTGGTAGGTAGTATGATGATCATTATTTTGTGCTTGGGGTCGAATCTGTTCTAGAGTCATTGTTTCATTAATTGGAATACTTCTGGATATTGCCTGCTCATAAGAACATTTTTCTTGCAATAATCCTCTGGCATCATAACGGTATTCGGTTAGGTACCCTTCACCATCAATATCTGCTACTTTAAGCCCACGTGCGTCATAAAGACTATAAGTATGGATGTCTTTACGTGCATTTTTGGCCGGTTTATCCAAAGACCAATCATCACTAAACTTTGTAACGGGATTAGCATAACGGCAGGTTGCAATAAGATGCCCTAATCGATCGTAGCGATACTCTGTGGCAAAACCTTCACCATTAACCTGTGCTTCTAATCGACCTTGAGTATCATAGTAATAATAAATAATTCGGTCCTTAGTATCAGACTTCAGTTGAATAGCATTATAAGTTACGGGCTGTTCCGGATTAAAATTACTTAATCTCTTGGCATAAGCAATGGCCGAAATCACTTGACCTTGTGCGTTGTACTGATAAGCAATCACCGCCCCTTGGGCATCAATCCGATAAGCGATTTGATTGTACTGGTTATATACGATTTGGGAGATGCGATCATGTGCACTGCTGTTGGGCTTTATGGATGCAAAAGTTGGAAATAGATCTAACCAACCCTGGGTTGAGACACGCTGTTCATACTCATGGGTTTGTAATAAAAAACCTTCTTCGTTATAGAAATACTCCGTGATTTGTCCACTAGTACTTACACGCGCCTGAACTCGGCCTTGATGATCATAAAAGGTATAACTGGTCAGCCCATCTACCCCAGTTTGGGCTATCATACGACCCGCGGCATCATATTTATAAGTTGACGTGCCGAACTCATGGTTACTGTCCATACGCATGACAGAAAGTAATAAACCACTTCGATCATAAAAACGGATTGTCTGTAAGCCATTCGCATCGGTTTGAATTACCCGCTGATGAAGGTCATCGTATTCAATGCGCTGGCTGTGTTGTTGATTATCCAGAGTTTGAATAAGCCGCCCCAAATCATCATAAACATACTGGGTGATGCACCATCCTCCTTCAATGGGGACACTCTTTTCCACTAAACGACCCGCAGCATCATAACGACTGCGGGTACTCAATGCGCCTGTAAGTACTCCCTGCCCTGTACTATCAACTTGGCCATAATGAATTTCCTCTAGGAGTTGACCCCGCCAATCATAGCGATAATCAATCAAACTCACCTCTTGTGGATTTTGCCTGGCAACCCAGGACTGCAAGGCTTCTATACTGATCAGTTCATCTGCAGCCGTAGCGCTAAGATCATAGCCTGCACGTAAATAACAGCGCGTGCTAATGAGTTGTCCCTCTTCATCATAACGTCGTTCAGTCACAGTGCCATCTGCGGCCAGAGTAAACAGTAAATGTCCTCGTTCATCATAAATATAGCGGGTGGTTTGCGGTTTCACAGGATGATGAGTGCCATCAAAATTCTGATAATGTGTTTCGGCAATTAAACGATGGGCTGAATCGTAAACTCTTTGGGTTATCTGTCCTGAAGGCTCCTCAACGCGAATACAATCCCCTTCGTCGTTATAGCTAAACTTCCAAATTTGATTGCCCTGAACAATTGAACTTAATTGTGCTCCTTCATAATAATAGCGAATACGATACTGCTCGGGTCCATCGATGCCAGTGAGTCTGTTCTTGTCATCATAATAATAAGTCCAAGACTCTCCCAAACCATTAGTAACTGTTGTTTTTCCTGATTGATAATCATAAGTACTTATACGCCCCTCACCATCAACCAGTTTTTTTACCCTACCCTGGGCATCGTATTCTATATGAAGGGCAGTTCCATCAGATTGCTTGATGTCACTAATTCTGTTGCAATCCCCCGCATAATCATAAGTAATCCAAAAGGTTTTACCTTGGCCTATATCTCGACTTACCCTATGTAAGCGTTGCTGTTCATCATATTCATAGTGAAGATGATGGGTCTTAATACCATCGCTGAAGGTCGTTACATCTTGTAATAAACCATTCTGGAAAGACCAGGTTATTTTCTGTTTTCCACTCTTGTCTATAATGGTAGCAAGTTGGTTATTTTCATAATGAAAAGCAACGCTATGGCCGTCCAAGTCGCGAATTTCAGTTAATTGACCTTCCTGAGAGTAATGATAAGCAGTCTTTTGACTTCCTTCACGATAGCTCCAACCATTTTGAGTAAACGTAAGACGGGCGGTTCCTCCTTCTTGAGGTACATAGGTTTGTTTCCTTACATCAAAGAGAAAACAACTTCTATGTCCGTCTTCAGCAATGCGGGTTACCGTAGACCCTTCTGTATTAACGTCCCCATTTATTTCCAATCGAGATTGCACATTAAAACACCAGGAAGAATTACCTTCACCACGGGAATTATAGGTTTGAAATAAATCCAGGCCAAAACCAATATCAGCTAAAAAACCATCCGATTGTCGTAAAATCAGATTACCATTTGCTGCATTGACGTACACAGATTCGCCGCCTTGTCCTAATCCTGCTACCCCTTTAGGCCCATAACTTCCTAAACCTATAGATGAACCTTGTATGCCTAATCCTTCGCCGGTGAATATCTGTGTCATGATGCTTCCTAATACTAATTACTATTTCTGGTTTAAACTTGCCGTTCTAATTGTCATGAGAGACTCTAATTCTCTATAATTTTGAAATAATTAATTCATAACTCTTAGGCTTAAAAGATTTTCTCCTGACAAACCCCCAGGTATATTTTTTATTACCACTTTTATATTGACTACGTAGTCAATGTCGTCTGGAATCAAATCAGAAATCAGCTTATTTTCTTCTATACGTAACCAATTCGGAGGATTAAAACCGCTAGCAAATTTAATCTCATAAGGAGCATCATTATATTCGGGATAGATATCTTTATTCGCTACAAAATCATAGGAAAAGGGTTGTCCTGGATAAAGCATTGGTATCAATGGATTGGCTGCTTTAAACCTTGGAGTCTGTTCTTCATCCACGCTTATCTGTAAAGGGATTACTATTGAATTAGAACTACCGCCGATTGAAGTGTTAGCACGTAAAGTCAGTTGATATTTTTGCCCTGTAGCTTCATCCGGAACTGTACCTTCTAATACCGTTGGGTTAAGAGAAGAAATATGAAGCCAGGATGCTGCTGGTTCTACTTTATCCAAAATTACTTTAAGGTCAGAAGCTCGTGCGGGATCTTTAACATAACCTGATAAATCCTCATAAATATTAGAACCCGCTAATTTTTCTAACTCAAAAGCTTCGATTACTGGCTTTTTGGCTGGATCATAAGCAATAGGAATTTTTACGGCCCAAGGCTCGGAGTCCCCACCTGTGTTTGAGGATGCAATAAGTCTAATTACTACCTCTTTACCTGCTGCCTCTGAAGGAACTGTACCCACAAGAAAGGTAGCATCTTCTTTTGCAATGTGTAACCAACCAGGGTTGTTAAAATTAGGATCAAGGCGAAAAGAAATCTGATTGGTAGCCATAAATCCCTTTTGGGGTTCTATTAGCTCCATCAGATTCATACTGTATTTTTGCTCTGGTAATGCGCCAGCCAAAGAATAATGCTTTTTAAAAACAGGTTTATCTTTAAGATTTACACCAACCTGCACTTTAAAATCTGTAGGTGAGGCGGTGCTACTGGCATTTTGAGCGCCTACTTTGAATACATAGGCTCCGGTGCGATTGGGTGTGCCCACAATAGAGAAGCTGTTCTGATCAAAACGCAATCCGTCTTGTTCTACTGGATTAACTAATCCTTGAGCTGGTCTACCAGCCATCTTGTTTTCGTCATAAAATTTTACTGCTGATTTAAGATTATAAACAAAAGGTTGATTCGCAGTCGCCTCCTGAATAGGTATAGGTAACACCGATAAAGGATGAGGAATTACTTCAACATAAAATCCGGGGGAAGAGTATACTCTATTCCAGTCATGCCCCCGCTCATCGCCCCAAACATGATAAGAAAGTATTCCCACTACCACTTTTCCCAGTTTATTGCCGGGTATCACAATATTCATATTGCAAGTACCAAACCATAAAGTTCGTGCATCGTAAGGTACAAAAGGACAATAACCCGACACAAGCTCCAGAGCGCTTCCCTCGGGCATAGACCATACCTTATGCGTTCTTAGATTCTTAAAGCCCATTTGAACCGGTATGCGCAAGGTCTCCCCATAGAATACAGTTGCAGGAGGGGTTCTATTAAAGTCTATTGTTACGTCAGGATAATCAAAACCAAACGAAACACAACAAAAAAACATCATCCAAAGCAAAACCAATTTTTTCACTGCTTAATCCTTTAAAACGAAAAACCCCTTCTACAAACTGAATTTTTATTTAAAAAATAGAAGACTCTACCCCAAGAACGCAAAATTGGAACAGATGGCATAAAGTAATAAAGTGAAAATAACAAAAAATTGGTGACTTATAAGGAAAGAGACGAGGGATTCCATTGGTTTTGAAAGTTGGCATTTATTTGGTTTCTTCATGAGACTACTCCATAGTTTCCATGTGGCGGTTCCAAGCCGATTGCTATATTAATCAATAGTGTTACGTGGGTCAATAAAAATTGTTCTGCTATAAAAATATTTATAGGACTAGCTGAATATTAAATCTATAGGTGTGGCTATGTCGTTGGTGGTTTGCGCATTGAGTTGAAAATGTTGGGTCACCAGGCTCAAGCACTCTCACAGAATAACCAGCCCGCATCAATTTATAAGCCGCAGCCAAATCGGAAAAACCGACTCCAATAATACAAAAATCAGCTTGTAACTGGCCCATCTTGATGCACTCCTAGTTGTTCAAGTAAATGAAGAGTTAAAAAATCCTTTTGCAATTTTGCAAGAATCGTTCTGAAAATCATGGTGAAATTTCTAAAGTGGCATTGTACTACATCCAGAAGATCCCTCACTTTGTTCGGGAT
>NZ_JAJKBJ010000004.1 GCF_023618015.1 Legionella maioricensis | reverse complement strand
AACGAAGTGAGGGATCTCCTGAGATGAGCATTGTGCCCACATTTGGAGATCCCTCATTTCGTTCGGGATGACGTGTTAACTAGGAAGGTTGGGTCAGATTCGGCGCGTCCTGAACGAACTCCTTGTTAAAAATGCTCACATACCTGATGTATGCTGCGCTTTTTAAGCAGATGAGATCGTCCAACCTGCTAGATCCTGCCAAGGTCGTTACTTTGATCAGATGGAATCATCCATAACAAGGCCATACTTCCTACGATGGCAAATACTGCACCATATAAAAATACGGCTGTATGACTGACATGATCCCATAACAAACCAGCAACAATACTCGCCACTAACTCCAATAATCCAATGATTGTGGAATACCAACCAAGACCACTAGCATGAAGATGTTCTGGAATAAGATCAGTTGCTAATGCTTTACCCACGGAACGAAATATTCCTTGATAGAGACCATAGAAAATAAATAATACGGCAATCAGGATTACATTGTTTATCAGAGCAAAACCGATATAACTGATGAAGAAAATGAGAAACGATGCTAAGAGAATATTTTTTCTACCTAATTCATCGGAGAGAAAGCCCGTTGGATAAGAAATGAGCGCGGCTACCAGATTGAATCCCGCATAAATTACAATAGTTGTTTCTAATGAAATGCCCATATTTTGTGTTTGGAGAATTAAAAAAGCATTGCTGGAATTACCAAGGCAAAACAATGCGGTTACCAACAGATATTTCCAATAGGCTTTGGGAAACTGGCGAAAATTGATTTCTAACTTGGCCTCTGAAGATACTTTTACTGATTTTTCTTTGACAAAGAGAATCATAAAAAAAGCCAGAAAGCCAGGAATAACCGCTAGATAAAAAATATAGCGAATATCTACCTGTAAAAAAGTTAGCAAAAGAATAGTGAGTAAGGGGCCTAAACAAGCTCCTAAATTATCACCAATACCTTCCAAACCGAAGGCTTTTCCTCTATGTTCCTTGGCTACTGAAGAGGCGATCAGTGCATCACGTGGAGCCGATCGTGTTCCAGCACTAAGTCGATCTAAAAATCGTGCGCCTAAGGCATCTGACCAAAAAGTGGAGGCCCCAATTAATGGTTTTGCTATTGCAGCTAATAAATAACCCACTAAAGCTATAGCCTTTCTCTTTTGTAGTTTATCTGATAACCAACCGGAAAAACCCTGAGCAATACTTTGTGTCGCTTGAGCAATACCTTCGATAAGTCCCACTACACTGCCACTTGCTTGAAGTGTCTGCACTAAAAAGACCGGTAATAAAGGGTAAAGCATTTCGGTAGAAATATCTGAAAATAGACTGGCTAAGGCAAGAAATACCGTATTTTTAGAAAGACCGGTAAAATATTTCTTTATTAATTTAGTCATAGTGAGGCCTTAGAAATGTTTCGAATGATTAATCCATACATCACCAGATCATTGCAAGCTACAGAGGTGTTCATTTTGAAAGGACATAGATATTTAACACCGCCAATCTTCCCCAAAAGAGGTGTGCAATCCCACCACCATTAACTGAAGAATGTAGCGGCATACTTGCTCCTGTTTAACTTATTTTATTTTTAATAAAAAAAGAGCATTAAAAAAATTGGTAAAGTCAGAGATCATAGATTATGCTTTAAGTGATTGGAATAATGGAGATAATCTATGAAAGCATGGAAAGTTCTTTGTGGTTTGGTTTTAACAGTATGTTATTTACCTTTAGCACTGGCTGCTGCCTCTCCTGCAGGTACATGGACAACAATTGATGATAAAACCGGCGCAAAAAGAGCCGTAGTTCATATTTCTATATCAGGAGGCACTCTAAGCGGTACTATCGTTAAAGTATATCCTCAACCAGGTGATACAGGAATTTGTGTTCAGTGTCCGGGTGGGTTTAAAGGCAAAAAAATTCAAGGCCTGACCTTTGTCTGGGGATTAAAAGATCAAGGTAATGGAGTCTGGGGCGGTGGTTCTATCCTAGATCCAAAATCAGGTAAAATTTATAAAGCCAAGATGACTCTTCAAGGTAATAAACTTTATGTCAGAGGCTATGTTGGCGTATCTATGTTAGGTCGTACTCAAACTTGGGTTAGATAAACCAAGACTTAATAAATATAGTTGCAAAAAGACACACATAGGTGTGTCTTTTTTTTTAAAGACTATTACAATGGTTATCATTTATTATCGGGGTGAAATGTAATACCACCTCCGTTCTCTTTAACTTAACTATTGTGTTGCGCTATGCTAGATTTACAAAGTCCCAAAAAAACAGTTGATCCTTTAAAACGTCCTCCTCATTCAGCGGAAGCCGAGCAATCCATTATTGGCGGTTTAATGCTTGATAATCAGGTTTGGGACAAAATCAGTACCAAATTATGCGAGGCTGATTTTTATCGTACGGAACATCGAATTTTATTTAGAACTATTTCTGCTTTGGTCAAAAAGGATCAGCCCTTTGACGTAGTGACCCTGCTGGATGCTTTGAAAACGCATAATGAATTGGATGATGCGGGTGGCGAAGCTTATTTATTTGAATTGGCGAACAATACTCCAAGTGTGGCCAACGTTACTGCCTACGCTGATATAGTAAGAGAAAAGTCGGTCCAGCGACAGCTTATCTCAGTAGCTACTGAAATTGCTGACTCTGCCTATAATCCAGCAGGTAGAGAAGTGCCTGAATTGTTAGATCTTGCAGAGACTAAAGTATTCGCCATAGGCGAGCAAACTGCTGGTGATGGTGGTCCAGAAAATATTAAATCCATTCTTGTTCGTGCGGTAGAAAAGATTGATCAGTTATATCATAGTGGTGATGCAATCACTGGTCTTGCGACGGGACTTTCTGATTTAGATGAAATGACTTCAGGCTTGCAACCTTCAGATTTGGTTATTGTAGCCGGTCGTCCATCAATGGGTAAAACAACGTTAGTAATGAATATGGCAGAGCATGCAGCCATTAAAGCGGCCAAACCCGTACTTGTTTTTTCCATGGAGATGCCTGCTGATTCCCTGGCGATGAGGATGATGTCTTCCTTGGGCCGTATTGATCAGCATCGAATCAGAACAGGTAAATTAGATGATGATGATTGGCCACGAGTTACTTCCGCAGTTCATATGCTTTCAGAAGCTCCTTTATTTATAGATGATACTCCAGCATTAAGCCCGGCGGAAATGCGTGCTCGCGCGCGACGTCTCGCTAAAGAACATGGTGCTTTAGGCCTCATTGTAGTGGATTATTTGCAGTTAATGAAAGCACCTGGATTTAGTGCTGATAACAGAACAGCAGAGATCTCCGAGATTTCACGAAGTCTTAAATCTCTGGCGAAAGAATTACAGGTTCCTGTCATTGCTTTGTCACAGTTAAATCGAAGTCTTGAACAACGTGCTGATAAACGGCCGGTAATGTCAGACTTGAGGGAGTCAGGAGCTATTGAGCAGGATGCGGATTTAATCTGTTTTATTTATAGGGACGAAGTGTATAACGAGGACAGCCCTGACAAAGGAACTGCAGAAATTATTATTGCTAAACAAAGAAATGGTCCTATTGGTAAAGTGCGAGTAGCCTTCATAGGTAAATTTACGCGATTCGAAGATTTGGCTTTTAATGGTTATCAAGGGGTAGATTAAGGTGGCAAGACCTACCAGAATATTTATAGAGCCTGGTGCTTTAATACATAATTTATCACAAATAAAACGTTTTGCTCCAAATAAGAAAGTCGTGGCTATGGTCAAGGCTAATGCTTATGGCTGTGGCGTGGGCGCAGTAGTGCCTGTATTAGACGGACAAGTAGATGCTTTTGGCGTGGCTTGTCTCGAGGAGGCGTTGGCTATTCGGGCGCTGGGGAGTAAGACTCATTGTATTCTTTATCAGGGAGTATTTAGTCCGGATGAGTATA
Organism: Legionella maioricensis; assembly: GCF_023618015.1. GTDB lineage: Bacteria > Pseudomonadota > Gammaproteobacteria > Legionellales > Legionellaceae > Legionella > Legionella maioricensis. The sequence continues at coordinate 210,508 of NZ_JAJKBJ010000004.1, read as the reverse complement.
ATACCGTCGCGCAATACCAATTTGGCTGTGTTCTTCATAATACACGACAAGTACAATGGCTTTTAAATACCCGTTTGCCTCACCCAATTCAAGTATGGGTTAAGGTTAATACGGGGATGAATCGGTTGGGTTTTAAAACTCATGAGTTACAAGAAATAATGGATGCTTTACGTGCCTGTTCCTGGGTCGACAAAGAGATTACTTTAATGACCCATATGGCTTGTGCGGATGAGCCTGAAAAACTTGAAAATGTTCAACAAATTTCCTCGTTTCAAAATATTGAGATATCAGGATTTAATCAGCGTAGTATGGCAAATTCAGCAGCAATTATTGCTTTTCCGCAAGCTCATGCTGATGTAGTAAGAGCAGGTATTATGCTTTATGGCGTTTCTCCTTTTGCTGATAAAAGTGCCGCGCAGTTAGGTTTAATTCCTGTGATGCGTTTTATGTCTGCAATTACTGCGATCCACCGTAATCCCCCTTTGGCGCAAGTTGGTTATGGCGGTACCTGGAAAAGTAATAAACCTTCAGTTATTGGCGTTGTAGCAGCGGGTTATGGTGATGGATATCCCAGACATATATCAGCCAATACTCCTGCATGGGTAAAAGATCGTGAAGTGGCGATAGTAGGTAGAGTATCTATGGACATGTTAACTATTGATTTAACGGATCATCCCGATGTTCAGGTCGGTGATGTCGTTGAACTTTGGGGAGAACATATTCCTGTTGAGCGTATCGCCTCATCGGCAGGTACCATAGGGTATGAATTGCTCTGTCAAATTACTGGACGTGTGCGCCAAAATTAACCTATGGATAATAACTGATCGTGATGGTAGAATGGCAACCGGTTTTGTAACCCTTAAATCAGGTGATATATGATGAAAAAATTAACTGTTGCATCGTTATCTTTGTCGTTTTTGTTAGTTGGCTGTGCGCCGATGAATAATGAAGGCGTCGGTACCATCAGTGGTGGTGTGGTTGGTGGATTACTGGGTAGTCAATTCGGCAGCGGCTCTGGCAAAGTGATGGCTGCGGCTGGTGGAGCTCTTCTAGGAGCTTATTTAGGTGGTCAAATTGGTAAGACTATGGATAGACAAGACCGACTTGAAATGCAACGTGCTTTGGAAACGGCACCAACAGGTAGAGCCGTTGTTTGGTCTAATCCAGACACAGGATATCGCTACACTGTACAACCCACCAGAACCTATTATCATGCACAACAGCCCTGTCGCGAGTATATTACCAGAGCAATGATTGGTGGTAAAAATCAACAAATTTATGGTAAAGCATGTCGTCAGGCTGACGGTTCATGGCGTGTAGTTAACTAGTAGAACAAACATGGGCAAATGAATTATTATCACGCCCTAAATATCTAAGAATAACGAGGCAGTTTTTAAATTTTTGAAAATGGCCTCGTTTGCATATCATCCTTCCGTGGTATCACATCTCCCTACGAATAATTAAGAACAGAGTATCCCATTTAGACTGGTTATTTGTGCTATATTTATACAATACATGGTACTAATTTATTTTCATGGAGAGAGAAATGGCTCACCTAATTCATAGCGTGTTACCAAGACCGCCTAGAAAAATTGTTTATATTAAGACTGCTGACTCTGTAAAAAAATGTATTGATATAATGGCAGAAAATAATATCGGCGCTTTAGTTGTCCTTGACGATCACGATAAATTTATTGGTATAGTGAGTGAGCGAGATATACTTCTTTCTTGCTTGCATAAGGGTATAGATATAAATACAGCAAAAGCTTCTGATGTGGTTTTTACCAAAGTAACGATACTTAGTCCTCATGATTTGGTTGAGAAGGCAATGCAGGTCATGACGGATACGAAGCGAAGACATGTATTAATCTGTGAAAAGAATGAATTTATAGCCATTTTATCCATAGGGGATTTGCTGTTTCATCTCTTAGAGGATAAGGCAAGAGAAGTAGAGCATTTGGAAAACTATATTTATCGATAGTCAACCAAGATACTGTAAGGAAAATCTTCTTAATCTGATGGCTATGAGATTATGCTGCGACCTTGGGATTTTAAAAATTGAATTGTCAACGCCCCTAGATCTTTGAAAAACATAAAATTTCTCAAAATTAAAACAGAATGTTATAGTATTCTTTTTAATATGAGCGAATATACTTATGTGGACAGTATTTCGATTGTCATTAGTTTTTTTGATTATCAGTGCCAGTGTATGGGCAAGCAGCTCATCACCCCGCTGGTACACTCAGGAAGCTGATAAAAAGATCATTCTTAATGTAGAACTGTTTCTTTCTTCAACTTGCAATCATTGTCATAAAGCAGACGCTTTTTTTCGAGAAATAGAAGGCAGCACTCCTTGGCTGCATGTGACCCGTTACATTATTGATAAAGATAAAAGTGCTTTAGTACGATTTAATCAATTGTTAAACGATCAACAAATGAGTGACTTCGCAGTTCCTTCCGTATTTTTTTGTAATTCAAGATGGGTTGGCTTTGCAACAGATGAAACAACCGGAAAAGATCTTCTTTTCGCCCTTAACTATTGCAAAGAGCAAATTGAACAAAAAGGGGAGCTCACTCCCGCGAATGTTAGTGTGTTACGACGTTGGGCTAATGCCAATTTGTTTGATTCGGGAATGACAGAAAATCCCACGGTGGTTAAATACATTACCGTTATTGCCTTGATGGATGCCTATAATCCTTGCGCCTTATTTTGTCTGGGTGGATTTTTTGCCCTTCTTTTTATGCAAGACAGCCGTAAAGGACAGATAATCGCAGGTTCTTTATTTATTTTAGCTTTAGGGGTGGTGCATTTCATTCAACAGGTTTATACCAGTACTTTTTTTGAATTACTTCCGTGGTTAAGATGGCCTGCTGCTTTAGTTGGGTTATTCACTTTTTATATGGCGGGGCAATATTATAGGAAGCGATCGGTCAGTCATTTATTTTTCTTATTGGCCTTGCTATTAGCATTGATGTTACAAGCTTATCAACAAACGTGTTTGATGAACTGGTCCTTTATTTTTCAGCAATGGTTATATAATCAGCATCTATCGAATGAAAAAATTGGATTATATCAACTGGCTTTCCAAAGTATGTATCTTGTACCTTTAATACTCACCCTTATTTTATATGTGATTTTGATTAAGATTAAGTATCTGGAAAAATTAAAGCAACGATTAAATTCTATTGGCTTATTGTACATTATGGCTGTAGGTTTGTTTTTAATAATCTATCCTTGGGCTTTATCAAATCTGATATTGTCTTTATTTGTAATATTATGTGTGCTTATCGCGGGTTTGTTTTTGAGTAAATTTAATCGTCCTTCACAAAACATAGGGGCAGCTGAGTAAGAATTAATTTTTATTTTAGATTTACAAAATAATCTTGATGGCAGAGGAAGAAATAATATATTGTTTATGGAGACAACTCTAATATGGATGATGAGTCAGAATACAAACATTTGTTTCCCATTGCTATAGATGTAGAAAAAGGAAAAAAATACATTTGGTGTGGATGTGGAAAAAGCAAGGCTCCACCATTCTGTGATAAGAAAGATTGTGGTGATAAAGCAATTACCTATTTAGCAGATCTTAGTGAAGAACTTTATTTTTGTAATTGCAAACAAACTAAAAAACCGCCATTGTGTGATGGATCTCATTCGAAGCTTTTACTTGAAGTCATAAAAGAGAGACAGCTCAAGTAAACTGTAAAAAGGACTTCTTAAATGATAGATCAAGAATTAAAGAAAAAGATTGTTAATACCATTAGCAGATATGAGCTTAAATGCGACAACATGCAACTGCAAATTAATGCATTTAAAAATATTATCAATCAGTTAATCGTTAATTCAGCGGGTCTAAATTATGAAATGGACGAGCAGCTTACTCAACTTCAAAGCCAACTGGATGCTGAGTTTGATCCTGATGCATTAGATAAAAAAGTTAGTTCTTTAGCCAAAATTCCCGCAAAATTACAAAAGAAACAAGAAGAAACGGCGCGAATCTTTACAAATCTGATTAAGGAGGGTACTGAATCTATTGGTCGTTTGGCTAAAAGATCACATGAGAAAAGAGCCGTTAACAAATTGCAGAGGATGTTAGAGACTGAAGTAGAAAGCCAGGCGATTATGGTTCATTTTAATGAAGTGCTTTCTCAATGCGTCTCTTCAGTGATACGAGACTTGGAGGAAATATCCAAACAGAATGGTTCTCAAGAGAAAACGTCACATGAAATTAGCACTAAAGTGAATGAAAGTTTACAACAATTACTCAATCATTTATCTATTCCTAATGCTTTGGATGAAAAAAGAGAACATATTAAAATAAGCCTGGAACAGCAGTTAACTGGAGAGGAGCTCAGTAAAATTATTGATGGGTTAACTGAGTTGGTTGTTGATGCATTTAATGTGGAACAGAATCGTTTTAAGGGGTTTTTACAACAATTAACCAATCAACTGCATGATTTTGATATTTACTTAAAAGCTTCAGCAGATATCCATAAGCAGGCTTCAGATGAAAGTCGTCAATTGGAGCACGGAATACAGGATAATATTAATCAAATTAAGAATCATTTCGATAATTCCCGGACTATTGAAGAGTTGTCTGTAAAAGTCAGAAAAAATCTTAAAATGATACTGGATCGAATCAAAAACTATCGTGATAGTGAAAAAAATCGGGAAACAGAGTATCAGAAGCAAATAATGGAACTACAAGAAAAATTGTATGAATCAGAACAAAATGCGGAAGAAATTAAGAATATTCTGTCTTTTCAAAAGTATCGCATTAATCACGACAGCCTGACTGGTTTACCAAATCGCGACTCTTACCAAGAACATATTATCGATTCATTGCAGCGTTGGAAACGGAAATCTAAAGTACTCTCACTTGCCATAGGCGATATAGATCATTTTAAGCGTATCAATGATAGTTTTGGTCATTTGGCTGGGGATAAAGTGCTTAAAAAGGTTGCTATGATTTTCAAGTCAACCATTCGCAGTGCAGATTTTATTGCACGTATTGGAGGTGAAGAATTTGTATTCATTTTCGAGAATACTTCTACCAAGTCGGCGCAATCGATTTTAGAGAAATTACGTAAGTTAATTGAGGACTGTCAGTTTTTTTATCGTGAGAAAAAAGTGGATGTCACCGTTTCTTTTGGTCTGACTACGGTGATTGCAAATGATGATATTGAATCGTTGTTTATGCGTGCAGATAATGCAATGTATAAAGCTAAAAATGCAGGGCGTAATCGCATTGAAATTTTATAATAACGGAGTTCCGCGCACTTTCCTGGTTAAATTCAACTTGATCTTGACGCTATGATTTGGGATCATCATTATTCTTTGTTTTTCAGGTGTCACCATGAGTAAACTGATTGATATTCCCGTGGTTGTAGAAAGTGGCCAGAAATATAAAACATCACATGGCGTAACAGCAATTAAAGATGGGGTGAAGTCAACAGGCCATGCTCATGAGCGCTTACCTAAACCTAAATGGTTGCGAATTGTAAATCATACTACGCAGGCGTATAACCAGGTCAAAGAACAAGTCCAGAAGCACCGTTTAGCGACTGTATGTGAAGAGGCTAAATGTCCTAATATTGCCGAATGTTGGTCTCATGGTACAGCAACCATTATGCTTATGGGGGCGGTTTGTACCCGTGCTTGCCGTTTCTGCGCAGTAGATACGGGAAATCCTCAGGGTTGGCTTGATCCACAAGAACCAGAAAATACAGCCAATACAGTTGCATTAATGAACTTGGATTATGTCGTTTTGACTTCAGTAAATAGAGATGACTTACCCGATGGGGGGGCAAGTCATTATGCTCAAGCGATCAAAGCCATTAAAAAACGTTCGCCCCAGACTAAAGTTGAGGCCTTAACGCCAGACTTTCAGGGAGTAGAGAAGGATGTTGCTTTACTTTTAGATAGTGGGGTTGATGTATTTGCACAAAATGTAGAGACGGTTGAGCGTTTAACTCATCCAGTAAGAGATAATAGAGCAGGATACCAGCAAACATTGAATGTCCTTGCTTTTGCGAAACAATACAGACCTGACGTTTTAACAAAGACCAGTTTAATGCTGGGGTTAGGTGAAACAGATGAAGAAATTATCCAAACTATGGATGATTTACGTGCTCATAATGTAGATATTCTAACTCTAGGCCAATATTTACAACCTACTAAAAATCATCTGCCTATTGCTCGTTATGTAACTCCAGAGACCTTTGCCGAGTTAAGACAAATTGGATTGAAAAAAGGGTTTTTTGAAGTAGCTTCTGGGCCACTGGTTCGCTCAAGTTATCGAGCGGATAGAGTATTTAAGCGTGATAATCTAGGTCTGGATGAGTCCAAGTAATATTATGTTACGGTAGAGTTTCCTAACAGGCATTCTTGTTTGACATTTGGCCATCCACCCACTTATTAATGAATTATTTCAATTGTAGCTCGTATTAGCGCAGCGTCGCGAAGTAATCCCGTGTGAATTTCAAAAAACTTTAGCCCCTTAGGCCATGCCAATTCTGTCCGGGATTGCTTCGCTGCGCTTGCAATGTTGGGATTTGTCGGTTATCGCTCCGGACTAGTAGTGGGGTTAGGGTTAAGTATGAGATCAGAATTTGTTCAAATTGTCTCTTGTTTTTTGGAATGGCTTGTTATGTTTTGAGTTTCGTGTGTTATTATTGCGCAAAAAAATGTTCGTACGCAGTACTATTTGATTATAGCTAAGCACTAAAAATATCACTTTGCAAAGAGATCATAATGAATTTTAAAGATTGGTGCCTTCAAGAGTTTGGAATTTTAGATTTTACGGAAGGAAAAATTCAAAATAATGTATTTATTCCTGCTCAACCTAGTATGTGCATTAATTATATTGGAATAGCTCAAATAGGGGGAAGTGTTATTAATTCTCTCTTCCTGCAAGGCATGATCATTCCTTTTAATATCTATCGCCAATTAAAACAAAAAATGTATGAGTTTTTTCGTCAGCGTTATGGAGAGGATCCAAATGGGTTTAGGCAATGGTCAAATGGTTTTTTTACGAAATTAGGGTTGAACGCAACACAAGAAAAAGAATACAAAGAACCTTCAGCGATTCATATCACTTTTAGAGGTTTAGAAGAGCAGAATAGCTTTTTAAATAAATTTCAATCATACAATCCCATATTCAGTTTTAATGTTTTATCTCAAAAACATTCACTGCAATTACCTGCTCATTTTATATCACATTTGAAGCAATTGTATTATCAAAGTCCGCATGCCGAAATCAATAATCCTCAATTGACTTCATTAATGATAAATCAGATGAAAAATTTACAGACTTTGCTGGGGATAATAGAAAAAAATAATTTGCGAGTACGATTGGATTATGCGAATTTTTTATCCAAAGACCTCTCTAATACGAGCAATTATGGCTCCGATCTTTATGATGAGCAAGCGGCAAGTGTCTATGCAATTTCTTTAAGAGTCTATGCCGAAATAAACCGGGACAATTTATCGGAATATGAATATAAAAATTTTAATTACGCTGCTTCAATACTCGCTGCATACGATGAAATGGGAAATTTAAAACAAAGTTTGAAAAAGGATTCAAAATTTCTCGACCATATCGTTAGATTATATCATTCAAGCAAAGCGAAGCATGTTAATAGCTCAACTCTAAGCGATTTGCCAGTCCAGGAACAGGGGCATATTTTATCACTAATTAAGCAAAATACTGCCACTATGCTCTTTGGCGACGATTCTACACCGCGTTTTCTTCCAGACTCACAGATGCATTCTGAGACTGATGAGATGGTTTTCCAGGGAGGAGGGGTGGCAACTCATTCAGCAATTTTCAGGATTATTAAAGTAGGTATTCTGCAAAATGGTCAAAAAGCAGGTCCTTATGATAAACCCCTTTTTTATGAATATTATAAAATAGAAGATAATTTAGGGGATGGTTGTCATGAGATTGATCTGGTTAATAAAACCTGCATGGGAACTTATATTACCAAATTAAGTCCTTTTATAATGAAGGCCGGTCAACTTGTGCCGCTAGATATTAATCCTTACCTACAACCACAAGCCTATCAGCAGGCTATGATAGGTACTCTTAGTGAATTAATTAGTGTAGAGCGTCAATTAATCTTTTATCCCGAATTCGATTTAAATAATAATTCTACCGGTCCAAACAATGAAGAAAAAGAATGGCTCAGGCTGAAGGAGCTACAAAGAGTTTTAAGCGGACAACCTTATCCATTCCCCTTAGTTTATTATACGCAAGATCCATTAGATCCTTCAAAACGCTATCAACGTTCTGTCTTTAATCAGAGAAACTTTTTTCAGGAGGGGGGGAGTTGTCCTATATTTTCGCTTAAAAGTTTAATTGCCAGTATTATTGGTTTGGAGCTTACCACACTTCATAATAATTTTATGCAGCTGCATAATGGCGAATTACATTTGTTCATGATAAGAGAAAAAATGAATAAATTGCAATTTCAGATAACTCAATTTTTAAGACCGCCTCGTCCAACTCAATCCCCGCTTCAGAATCAAATAGCATTTTTTGGAAGAAATCTGCGCGGGATTGATCTGTTGAGAAATAGTTCTTTGCAAGGAGCGCAGTGGATAAATTCAATAACTATAGCAATTGATCCCCAGGATGCTGCTAAGCGGATTTTTAAGTTCCGATGTTCCGATCCTAAAATGTGTTATATTGTGGCGAATTCTATTGCGTCAACCGTCCCTTATCTTAAAGTATTAGTGAAGGGTAAAGAGTTAATATTAGACGAAGAGCAAGTTAAATCGTTGTGCACCAAGCTCAATATCGTATATGACACGTTCTTAAACTCATTACCCTTCGAAGGAGAAAATTACTCCTCCACTTTATCCCTTTAACTTATGCTAAATTTATGCCCTTTCTTTTCATTATTCTTTGTAAAAGAAAGGCCAGATAATACATAAGAATACCAATGACTAATGCACTAATTCCCATAATTAAATAATAACTTTTATAGTAGGGTAAGCTGTCTACAGGAGAGGTAATGTTTTCAGGTATCGCAACCCAGCCAGCAATTCTACCTGAAATAGCATTGGCCATGGAGCTGGCTAAGTACCAAACCCCCATTGCAAAAGCAATAGCTTGACCATCACAGTATAATCCTATCATGCTAAGGCCTATTGCGCTGACCCATAATTCCGCAATCGTAATCAGGATGTAAGTTAAAGCGATGTAATTGCCATTTACTATTCCTTCACTGGCGATATGTGCGGCAAAGGCCATTACCAGAAGAGATACGCCGGCTAGCATAGTTCCCGATGCAAATTGATAGGGAATGGTAAAACGAGGAAAAAAACGATAAAAACGTGGCAGTTGGCTGCCTATCAATAAAATTAATAAGGGATTTAACATTTGGTACTGAGCCGGAGAGATAGTCAGACCCAATAAATTATGATTGGAGTTGCTTTGGGCAAATAAAATAATAGTAGTGTTCATTTGATTGTAAATGATAAAAAATACTACTGCTTCAATAATCAGCAAAAGGGCGATCATTTGTTTGCTGCGTGTTTCCCCTTTGAGCATCATTGTTTTTGCTAAAAACCAAAATATACCTACTGTGCAACCCACACTAATTAAAGTGCTTGCTATATAAACGTGGGAATAAGCAAATAAGGTAAGGGCATAAATAACTGCAATATAACTGGTTAAACGCAATATTTTCTGTTTTGAAAATGTGGACTTATCTTTCCCCCATATTACCGTATCATAAAGGGAGTAACGTTTGGCAAAATTTAACGCAGCGATTGATTTCCCTACAAAGGTTAACGTGAGTATGGAAAGAGGTCCATAACGACTGTCTAATAATACTGGAGCAATTAATGCAGCTAACAGTCCCCCTACATTAATTGCCATATAATAATAAGTCATTGCAGATTTGGCTTTAATTGCATCGTCTGAATAAATATGAGAAACCATACTTGAAGCAGTGCCCATCAATAAAGAGTTAGTTGCCGGAATGAAAGCAAAAGCTGCAATAAATAACTGGTCTCCCATAGAGCCTATGGTGAATCCACTGAGCATCACTAACAAATAGGCACAAGCCAGCATAATGCTACCCAGTAATATAGATCGCCGGACCCCTACGATGCTATCTGCCATATACCCGCCTAGAATAGGCATCAAATAGCCTGTTGCCTGAGTTACGCCTATAAAGGCATAGGCTTTGGCTTGACTATAACCCAACCCCTGGGCTATTAAAGGACGAGTTAAAAATAAAACTAATACCGTATTTAGCGCATAAACGGAAAACTGACTCCAAAAGGTAATGAAGATAATATTATTGGTTTGTTTTTGGCGAAGGTTTAATTCAGGTAGATAATTTTTAACCGCTTGGGAAATCATTTTCACACCTCATTCTTAATGTATCGAATACATCATTGTAGGTTGGAGCCCCTGAGGGTTTGGTACCATACTCCCTCGCCTGCGAAAGAAACACAGGTAATAAACTGATTTAATTCGCGGAAGAGGGTACTGCTAATCTATTATTTGTGATCCCTCAGGTCCACTGCCATTGACTTAAGAAACGTCACCCAGAGCGAAGCGAAGGATCTCCCAAATGTGGCTTGTTCCAGTTGCATCGGCTGAATGACAATTCACGTTCATTATTAATTAAATCAGATTATCATTTCTTGGCAAGGACTACATCAATTATGTGAGTGTCATGATAAGGGAAAGTAAAAATTTTACTGAATAGACGTTTAAGTCTTTGAATTAAAAAATATTTTGGTAGCATGCGTATGGAGAGACTATTGAGAAACCACGTTCCCTCAATTCCAAACAGCGCCAGTTCATCAATATTATTTAAAGTAATTGGGATTTCTAAGCGTTTATGAGCTATTACCTCAAACTGATGTTGTTTAAAAGCCAACATTAATTCATCGTGATTTGCTGCAACCGTCGTATTTTTAACTATGGATTTATAATAATGTCCAACTACACTGCTTAATATTGAATCTTGGGCAACAAATTCTGCTAATTGTTGCTGAGCAACAGGGAAGGAATCATATGTTGTGGTAATCATCGAAAAATAGCCATTAGCTCGTGTCAGTAGCTTAGCTTCATCAAATAAAACATTAATAGGGATGTAAGCATTGATAAAATGAGCCAGTACTAAATCCTGGCTATGGGGTGGCAAAAAACGGCTTGCTTCTGCGGCACTGCCTTCTATGGTTTTTAAGGGGAGGGCTTCGCTCGCCCGCTTTAACATTTCAGAGGAAACATCAATGCCAGTAAAATCTGCTTTCGGCATTACATGATGAAGTTTTTGCAAAAAAGCACCATCGCCGACACCAAGATCAAGAACTTTATAATGGGGCTTGATGCCTAAATAAAATTTCTTCATCTGCTCGATGGCAACAAAATGACTCTCGCTAATCGCACCAAAGCGATTCGCGGTAGCATAATTCTCAGCGATTTGGTTATACATGGCCTTCAAGGACATGCAGAAATTCCTGTTTTATTTAATTTTTCAAGTATATCTCTAAATGGGTGAAATTTGCGACTGATGTTTAAGAGAAAATTTAATAAGCTGATTGTTTTTGTGCATTAATAGTTCTTGTTGTTTGCTGTTTGTTATATTTGGTTTATTTTGAACATCAATGTTCCTTGATGAAATGCATAATATTTAATAATTCTGTTTATAATAAATAGATTACAAATCGAAATACTGCGTTATTTCTGCAATTTAACTTCTACTAGCCCATTATGAGTTTTCTTTGGCATGGTTGGCCTATTGGGCCAACCGGGTTGTTATGCAAGAGGTCTAATACCTTATTGAGATGAAGGTGGCGTAGGCCCTTCTTTATCCATATCTTTTTCAAAATCTTCTGCTTTATTCTCTGTATCTGTTTGTGGACGATAAAAAAAGGAGCCTCTTTGTTCCATAGTAGCTGCTAAATAAATGGAGCCCACTCCAGAAGCCATTAATAAAAAATTAACTATGATTGTTTTTAAGGTGCCGCGATGTTCTTGAACTCTAGGATTATCGCGAAGTTCTATAAGAATGTGTTTGATATTACTGAATTTCTGTTGTTGATCTAGAGAAGAGTTCAGTTCAGATTTAATTTGGTTACATCCTTGCATAACAATTCCAGCAACCTGATATTCTCCGCGCTCTACTAATTCTTTAGCTTTTAGATATAATTTCGCATTATGATCGTAAGCTGTTGCTTCTTTTCCTTCAAGATGACTGAATTTACTTGCTGAACGACGTTCTATATAACCGCCAAAGGCAAAAATAAGCCCTTCAGGATGCTTTTTTTCACTCATTAATTGATCAGTCAGTTCCCGAACCTTTTCCTGTTGGTCTTTGCTTACTTTAAAAATATAAGGTTTATCAATGTCATCAGTTTCTGGATCGTAGGCGCCATTTCTAATCATCCGTATGGAATAAGACATGGCCTCCTCGGCTTGGGCTTCTATTTTCTCCAATATAATTGGAGCATATTCATCGGCGCCAATTTTTTTACCAGGAGGAAATTTTGTTTTAGCTTCTTCATAAGCCAGATTGGTTAAGTCATGAGAAAATTGTTTTATTTTGGATGCTAATTTTTTAGACGGATGAGCAAGATATTCTTCTATCATAAGGAACATATTTTCATTCATTTTTTCAGGATCAGGGATTTCTAAATCTACAGGCTTAACTGACTTTAATTGTACTTGTTTCGCCTGAACTTCTTCGGCTTCAGTAATTATTTTTGAAATTTTAGTGGTGTCAGTTAGGTATCCCTTGGGTAATGCACGTTTGTATCGGCCTGTAGAGGGATGGCAATCCTCTATTTCAACAGATACCGTATCTGATATCTTGACCGGTTTTGTTAATTCGCCCATCAAATGCTTTAATTGTTCAAGATTCAGGCGACCCTCTTTAGCAGCTTGAATATCGCCCTTTAATTTTTTATAACGAGAGGTGATGCTGCTATTGACTATGCCAGTTCGTTCATTCACTGCCTTTGTATTAGTACGTTTTCCCATTTGGTCACCCGCATTGCTATATTAGATGGACTTAACTACATTGTACCTTAAATCTACAATTAAGGCAAAATATTGGCATTTGCCCTTTGTTGTGTATTTTTTTTGGGCGCGCTAATGACGCTTGAGTACAGCTCTTGAACAGGAACTGTATTCATTAAGGTATCAATTATTATCGAAAAGATCGTGAGTATTCATGAATTTCGTGTAAAATTTTCCGCAAATAGTTTTATCTAAAGTTTATCAACTTATTTGGATTGGATAATGGCTAAAATATTGGTTACAGGAGCTACAGGGTTTGTAGGCCGAAGCCTGGTACCTGCTCTTCTTGAAGCGGGGCACGAGGTGCGTTGTGCGGTATCTTGCAAGGTTGATTATCTCCAAACGGAACAAGCAGTCATTGATAGATTAGAAAATCAAAAGGATTGGAGTGAGGTGCTTCAAGGAATAGATACGATTATTCATCTTGCAGCCAGGGTCCATATAATGCAGGAAAAATCAAAATCTTCTTTGGATGAATATTGCAAGGTTAATAGTCTTGCAACAAAAAGTCTGGCGGAACAAGCTGCTAAACATGGAGTGAAGCGATTTATATTTTTGAGTTCTATTAAAGTTAATGGCGAATCTACTGCAAAAGGGTGTCCCTATACAGAAGAAAGCATCGCTCAACCAGAAGATCCCTATGGACAAAGTAAGTTGGAAGCAGAACAGTATTTACACTCCATTAGCCAAAGTACAAAGATGCAAATTGTTATACTTAGACCGCCTTTAATTTATGGCGCAGGGGTTAAAGCTAATTTTTTAAAAATGCTCAAGTTGGTTGATAAAGGTTTGCCTTTACCTTTTGGGAAGGTACAAAATAGACGCAGTTTTATTTATATAGATAATTTGATTTCAGCACTTTGTGCCGTTATTGCTGCTCCTGAAGCTGCAAACCAGGTTTATTTGGTTGCCGATGACGGCTCATTGTCTTTAGCTCATTTAATGGATTTAATCGCTAAGGAAATGAAGGTAAAGGTCAGATTGCTTGCTGTACCGGTTAATTTACTAACCCTTTCTTTAAAATTATTGGGTTTGAAAAACTTAAGTACCAGACTTTTGGGCTCTTTAGAAGTCAGTAACAGCAAGATAAAGTCACAATTAGGTTGGACCCCCCCAGTCAGTTCGGTTGAGGGCTTAGGTCGGACCGTAAAATGGTATAAATATGAATCTAATTCTTAGTCTGTTTTTGGTTATTCTCTCTGCTGCTCTGACTAAAGTGTTTTGTGTCTTTGCCCAAAATACGAGTTTGATGGATAAGCCTAATGAGCGATCACTTCATTCGACTCCTACTATTAGAGGAGGAGGGATTGTTTTTATTGGATTGCCATTAATGGTATTGCCATTTATTTGTTATTTTACCCAAACCCCTTTGGGCGAACATAATATTTTTGTAATCAGTATTATATTATTAGCTACGGTGAGCTTTTTAGACGATTTATATCATTTAACCGTTAAACCCAGGTTTTTGATTCAATCACTAGTGGCTTTGTTAATAGCGCTCTTTATGAAGCCAGATAAATTGGATTTTGTTGTATTCACTGTTACAAACCAGTATTTGATTATTCCTTTTTTATTTTTTGGCGTACTCTGGGCTATTAATCATTTTAACTTTATGGATGGACTTGATGGCTTTTGCGCATCTCAAGCCCTATTCTTATTTGCTGCCTATGCTCTCTTGTTTAGTTTGCACCATGCCATGATGTATCAGGATTTTTGTCTTATTTTTATTTTTAGTTTGATTGGATTTTTAATTTTTAATTTCCCACCAGCAAAATTATTTATGGGGGATATAGGCAGCGCTACCTTAGGCCTGGTTATTTTTTGTATTGCTCTAATCGCCCAACAAAAATATCAAATTCCAATTTTATATTGGCTCATGCTGAATGGTTTATTCCTTTTTGATGCAACCATCACGCTATTGCGGCGAATTATAAATAAAGAAAAATGGTCTACTCCTCATAGAAAACACGCATATCAACGTTTGAAACAGTTTGGGGTGGATTCACGGATTATTCTATTAGGTCAACTGTTGATAAATAGCTTTTTTTTAGTTCTGGTTTTATTATCGCAAGCCACATTATTTAATGCAGCTATGTTGTTGCTGTTGCAATTAGGCTTTATGTTTTTAATTTATTATTCGATTGAAAAGCTTTTTCCTATGTTTCAACGCATAAAAATTTAGGCTTTTATTCATTTTATAAGTATTATTGACGTCTCGCGACTTGCCCGCGGGACGTAGGTTTGAAAACAAATGTCAAATAGCTCTTAATTTTTTTTAAATTTTTTTATTTATTTGATTTTAGGTATTGCAGCGGAGGCATTTCTATTTTGCTCTTTGAACTTTAAATTGTATTACATTGATTTTATTGATATATTTTTCATGGAAAATAATTTTAAAGGGAGTTAACAGACAGCATTTAGGTTTTTTGACAGGAATTTTTCCTCATAAAAATTATATTTTTTGCTAAATTAAAAATATAAATCTCTATTTTCTTAATACTCTGTTAATAATCAGCGTGTAAAATAAGATGCAAACAATAATATTGTTTAATTTTTAGTCATTTAGTAGCTGCTAAGAACACCATGGAAGCGTTCTATGGAGAAGTAGGTAGCTGCATCGTTAGGGAGATTTAGTCATGTTGATATTGACTCGGCGTATAGGTGAAACATTGATTATTGGTGATGATGTTAACATCACTGTATTGGGTGTGAAGGGTAACCAGGTTCGCTTAGGTATTAATGCACCAAAAGATGTTTCTGTTCACCGTGAAGAAATTTATTTGCGTATACAACAAGAAAAAGAATCTGATGGTTCTGAAGAAACAGTATAAATTGATTTCCTCGCAGTTCATCCAGTTCCGAGTACTTAAAAATGCTCGGGACGAACTCAAAATTCCTTTCTATAATTTCTAGATTCAAAAAAGCCCGTTCTAATCGTCATTTGGATATTCCAAAAAAGGAATTGTTAATGACAAGACTGATAACTTATGTGAAAATACTTTCGCAGAAAATGATGTTTTATATCTTGCAGTGAACTTCAATGTCCTAAGATTGATTTATTTTAATCTGCCCTATACTGACGGTTCACCACAGACTATATTTTTTAGGTTTAAGCATCAGTCTTCGTGTTAATTTTTAAATTGGATGATTATGACTGTTAACACACTATGTGTTTTTGGCACTCGCCCTGAGGCCATTAAGATGGCTCCCCTCATCAAAGAACTTGAAGCCCGGAATACAATTTGTAATAAAATTTGTGTTACAGAGCAACATCAGCAAATGCTGGAATCGGTTCTTAACTTATTTGAGATAAAACCAGATTTTAATTTGAGGGTAATGACCGCTAATCAAGATCTATCCAGTCTTACAACAAAAATACTCATGGGGTTAGCCGAAGTATTTAAACAATACAAACCTGATTTTGTTTTAGTTCACGGCGATACGACAACCACCTTGGCAGCCTCTCTTTCTGCATATTACCATCGTATTCCCGTTGTACATATTGAAGCGGGTCTTCGAACGGGGGATATGACTTCTCCATGGCCAGAGGAAGCTAATCGTAAATTAGCTGGCGCATTAGCAGTTGCTCATTTTGCGCCCACCCAATGTTCGCGTGAAAATCTTCTGCGCGAAGGGGTGGCGCCTGAATCAATCTATGTGACGGGTAATACGGTTATTGATGCCCTGAATGAAATGGTCGATAAAATAGACCAGGATTCTGCGCTTTCTTGCAAGTTAAGTTCAGAATTCCCTTTTTTAAGTCCAGAGCGCAGATTTATATTAGTGACCGGCCACCGACGGGAAAACTTTGGTGAGGGATTTGAACGTATTTGTCGGGCATTGGCCGAGATTGCAGTGCTCTTCCCATATATTGATATTGTATATCCTGTCCATTTGAACCCCCATGTGCAACAACCAGTCAAATCATTACTTGGTCATATTTCCAATGTGCACCTCATTGAGCCCGTTGATTATTTGCCGTTTGTGTACCTTATGAAATCTGCTTATATTATTCTTACCGATTCTGGAGGGATACAAGAAGAGGCTCCTTCACTTGGCAAACCTGTTCTGGTCATGAGAGATATCACCGAGAGGCCGGAAGCCGTTGAATCAGGTACAGTAAAACTGGTAGGAACGGACATTGAAAAAATTGTAGGAAATGTAGCCTTGCTTTTAACAAATAATGAGTTGTATCAGAGAATGAGTTGTGCGCAAAATCCATATGGAGATGGAAAAGCATCAGAGCGTATTGCCGAGGTTATTTCGCAATTAACTTCCAGAAACAGGACTGTTGTTTTATCTAATCCTTTTGTTTATCCGGTTGAAAAAAATACCTCCTGTTATAGGAAAGAAAACATACCATGTTAGAACAAAAATTAAATAATTTTCCCTTTTCAAAGGTGTCAGTAATTGGTCTTGGCTACATAGGATTACCTACAGCAGCAGTGCTTGCTTCCCGTAAGTTGTCTGTAATTGGTGTGGATGTCTGTGAAGAAACCATTCATACGATTAATCGCGGCGAGATACATATTATAGAACCTGAGCTTGATATCGTAGTGCATGCAGCAGTCACTGAGGGGTACCTTCGTGCCACCCAACATCCTGAATCTGCCGATGCATTCCTTATTGCAGTACCAACTCCTTTTAAAGAAGGGCATGAGCCAGACTTAAGTTATATTGAAGCAGCCAGTCTATCGATTGCACCAGTTTTAAAAAAGGGTGATTTAGTCATTCTCGAATCCACATCTCCGGTTGGCGCAACGGAACAGATGGCTGGGTGGCTTGCCAGTGCGCGACCGGACCTCACCTTCCCGCAATCTCATGGAGAGGATTCCGATATTCGAATTGCATACTGTCCCGAACGTGTTTTACCTGGACATGTTTTGCGTGAATTAGTACAAAATGATCGCGTTATTGGTGGTATGACTCCAAAGTGCTCTGCTGCGGCAGTACAATTATATAAAATTTTTGTCGAAGGCGAATGCATTGTTACTCATTCTCGTACTGCGGAAATGTGCAAGTTAACTGAAAATAGTTTTCGCGATGTTAATATTGCTTTTGCCAACGAGCTATCTTTTATCTGTGATAAGTTAGATATTAATGTGTGGGAGTTGATTCGACTTGCCAATCTGCATCCACGAGTCAATATTCTTCAACCTGGCCCAGGCGTTGGGGGGCATTGTATCGCCGTAGATCCCTGGTTTATCGTAAGCCAATCGCCTGAACAGGCTCGCCTGATACGTACCGCACGTGAAATTAATGACAGTAAACCAGAATGGGTGGTTGAAAAGGTTCACCTGGCAGTTTCTAAGTTCCTTCAGAAGCATCCGGAAAAAACAGCTAAAGATGTGACTATTTCATGTTTTGGTTTAGCCTTTAAGGCGGATATTGATGATTTACGCGAAAGTCCGGCTTTAGAAATAACCAAAGAAATTGCGTTGAGCCATCCTGGCCCTGTTAAAGTAGTGGAACCATATATAGACACGCTTCCACCAGAATTATCGGGGATTGCCGAACTTAATACAGTGGAGCAAGGATTAGCAGAAACAGATATTATATTAATGCTGGTGAATCATAAGATGTTTAAAGAAATTCCCGTGAATGTGCGCCAAAAATATATTGTCGTAGACGCTTCAGGGACTTGGGTCATTTGACATTCGGAGCTGTTGAAACTGATTCTGTGACTCCTGAGAGCTTCCGCTTATGAGTGAGGACTATTTCATGAGTCAAAGGCGGATGTCTCATCTTTCCACGTCCCGTGGACAAGCCCCGGGACGTAGATATACTGGAATTAATTGGCGCAACAATGCGGAACAAGCCGCAGCATGTTGGGCATAAAAGCACATTATTAAGCTGAAATAGTATTGCTGCTTCTAGTAAGATTGACGAGGAGTTGATCCAGGCCTGAGGCAGTTAGTTCTTGACATATTTGGCTGTTTTGACTACATTTGCGCTTGAATTTCAATTTATTTGACGAGTTTAACTTGTCTAGTTCAAAAGAAAAATGTAGCTCTAAGTAAAGGATATCGCAGAGTGGTAGTGTGTAAGACGACCGGCTTTGTAGAAATGAAATAATACAGAGTATTTAAATAAGAGAAATTTTGAAATCGTGACATAAAATTCGTGCAACGTTTGCAAAATACAACGGAATAAAGTTGGCATTTAGCCAAACTACAAGGTAGATCGAGCAAAAGTTATGTTTAATAATAAATCAATTCTTATAACTGGTGGTAGTGGTTCCTTTGGAAATCAATATGTTCGGACTATTCTGAATCGTTATCAGCCGAAAAAACTAATAGTCTATTCTCGAGATGAGCTCAAGCAATATGAAATGGCTCAGATTTTTTCAGATACGAAATATGATTGTATGCGCTATTTTATTGGTGATGTTCGCGATCGAGAGCGCCTCACTATGGCCATGCGTGGTGTGGATTATGTAATCCATGCAGCGGCGCTTAAACAAGTGCCTGCAGCAGAATATAATCCTATGGAATGTATCAAAACAAATATTCATGGCGCGGAAAATGTTATCGAGGCCGCCTTGGCAGCTGAAGTTGAAAAGGTCATTGCCCTATCTACTGATAAAGCAGCTAATCCCATTAATTTGTATGGCGCCACCAAGCTTGCCTCGGACAAATTGTTCGTTGCGGCAAATAATATTGCTGGAGGTCATCGCACACGTTTTTCTGTAGTTCGCTACGGTAATGTAGTCGGTTCTCGTGGCTCGGTAGTGCCTTTTTTCCGAAAATTGATTGAGCAAAAAGCGGATCATTTGCCTATCACTGATTCTCGTATGACCCGTTTTTGGATCACCTTACAGCAGGGAGTTGATTTCGTTCTTAAAAATTTTGAACGAATGAGTGGCGGTGAAATTTTTGTACCGAAAATTCCTTCTGTCCGTATTGTTGATTTGGCTACTGCCATGGCTCCTCATCTAAAGCAAAAAATCATTGGTATTCGACCTGGTGAGAAAATTCATGAGATTATGTGTCCTGCAGATGATTCTCATTTGACATTAGAGTTTCGAGATCATTTTGTTATAACGCCTACTATTTTATTTACTGATCATAATAATAAATTTTCGCCAAATAAAATTGGTGAGCAGAGTAGTGCAGTAGAGCAGGGTTTTGAATATAACTCAGGTAAAAATGAGCATTTTTTGAGTGTGGAAGAAATCATTAAATTTAACGAATTAGCAGAGATGATATGATTCCTTATGGTCGGCAAGATATTACAGAGGCCGATATTGCTGCAGTAGTAGAAGTGCTGCAATCTGATTGGCTTACACAGGGTCCAATGGTTCCTCGCTTTGAACAAGCGGTAGCCAGTAAAGTGGGGGCTCAATATGCGGTTGCAGTTAATTCTGCAACCAGTGCATTGCACCTTGCTTGTCTGGCTTTGGATTTAGGTCCAGGCGATTGGCTTTGGACATCTCCTAACACTTTTGTTGCCTCTGCAAATTGTGGTCTTTATTGCGGAGCAAAAGTTGATTTTGTCGATATTGATCCCCTTACATATAATTTAAGTGTTGAAGCACTTACTCTTAAATTAGAACAGGCAGAGCGTTCAGGTACTCTCCCTAAAATAGTTATTCCTGTTCATTTTTCTGGTCAGTCTTGTAATATGGCTGAAATTCATGCCCTTTCACAACGGTATGGATTTAAAATTATTGAAGATGCCTCACATGCAATTGGAAGTCGATATAAAGGCCAGCCTGTTGGAAATTGCCGTTATAGTGATATCACCGTATTTAGCTTTCATCCAGTAAAAATTATTACTACCGCCGAAGGTGGGATGGCACTCACTAATAATTCCATGCTTGCGGAGCGGATGCAGCGCTTGCGTGCTCATGGAATTACACGTGACCTGCAGCAAATCCAGGATAAATCGCAAGGTGCTTTTTATTATGAGCAAATTGATCTTGGTTTTAATTATCGGATGACCGATATACAAGCAGCTCTGGGACTCAGTCAATTGGAACGTTTGGAACAATTTGTTACGCAACGACAGCATCTTGCATCTGTTTATGATCGTTCACTAATTGATCTGCCCTTAGTCCGTCCGTTTCAGCATCCAGATACTTATTCCGCATTTCATCTTTATGTGGTTCAGGTAGATGTAAAGCATTCTCCTCTCGATAGGAACGCTTTACTGGATTATCTCCGTAAAGCAGGTATCGGGGTTAATGTACATTATATACCGGTGCATACTCACCCGTATTATAGAAAAATCAATTCTTCTAAAATGCGCTTCGTAGAAGCAGAAAACTATTATGCAAATGCCATCACACTTCCTTTATTTTTTGGGCTGCAAGAATCGCAACAGGGCGAAATCATTGAGGTACTGACTAAGGTTTTGCAAAAATGAGAGCGCCCAACGTTGAGTTAGCTTTGGGGACTGTACAATTTGGTATGAAGTATGGAATTGTAGGTCGTGGTGAGCCAGTTCCAACAAAAGAGGTACAGAATATTTTTGCCAGAGCTTGGGAGTATGGGATTCGTGTACTGGATACCGCTCCTGCTTACGGCACCATTGAAGAGAATCTCGGTCCATTGACGGAAGGGTATCCTTTCAGAATGGTTTCAAAGATTCCTGCTTTGCCTAAAGAGTCGAGCTCTGCAGAGATAGCCCATTTTGTTACCCATTCCATTCAAAAATCCAGGGAGCGTCTGGGTGAGCGTTTAACCACTCTTTTGTTTCATCGAAGTGAAGATTTACTTGAGCAGCACGGAACTATTGCTTGGCAGGCTGCTTTCCAGGCAATTTCCGATTCTTCTATCAGACTTGGAGTCTCTTGTTATTCGCCCTCTGAATTGGCTTTGCTGCAGAATAAATTTCCTATCGCGGTAGCTCAAATACCAGGAAATGCATTGGATCAGCGAATAACCGCTACAAAAAATATAAATAATGTTGAGTTATATTTGAGAAGCGTTTTCCTCCAAGGTATATTATTGTTGGCCCCTGAGATAGCATCAAAACAGTTGCCACAAGCAACAAACAGCATTAATGCCTGGGGAAAATGGTGTGATGAACATCAACTTACTCCTTTGCAGGCCTCTTTAAGTATTGCAAAAGGACTGCCCGGCGTACGCTACTGTGTTGTTGGAGTTGATAAATTATCGCATCTTGAAGAGATTCTTACTGCCTGGACCAGTGCTGTTCCACTCACTGCTCCTTCTTTATCTACGGATGATACAGAGGTAATTGATCCACGTCGTTGGTGAGCAAATTAATTAGCTGAAATTCAGATTTACGGAGTTAAATAAAATGAAACGATGTTCCCACTGCGGACTGCCAGAAACCCATGAAACCATATCTTTTGATAATGAGGGCGTATGTAACATTTGTCGCCAACAGGAATTCAAACGGGAGCAGATTGATTGGGCGGCCAACAAGAAAGCGCTTGATGTACTCATAGAAGAACATCGTGGAAAATATGATTATGATTGTATTGTTCCTTTCAGCGGTGGAAAGGACAGTACTTGGACTTTGTATTATCTCGTAAAAGAGTACGGCATCAAACCTTTGGTCGTACGATTTGATCACGGGTTCATGAGACCTAATCTTGAAGAGAACGTAAAACGTACCGTTCGGGAATTGGGTGTGGATATAATGACTTTTACACCTAACTGGAAAGTAGTCCAGAAACTCATGCTGCAAAGTTTCCTTGAAAAGGGCGACTTTTGCTGGCATTGCCATACCGGTATTTTTTCTTATCCAATGTGGGTTGCACTTGAGAAAAAAGTCCCTTTGATATTCTGGGGCGAGCGTTCATCAGAATATACTGCATATTTCAGTTATGATCAGGTCGAAGAAGTTGATGAAAAACGATTTAATCGTTATGTTAATCTTGGAATCAGTGCTGATGATATGTTTATTCGGCTTGGCGGTGATGTTGATCCACGCGATTTGAAACCTTATTCTTATCCACCGCTGAAAGAATTACGCGCTCTTAATTATCGTTCGGTTTGCTTAGGCTCTTATACTTCCTGGGACGTAAAAAGACAATCGGAAATAATTCAACGCGAATTAGGTTGGAAAGGGGCTCCCGTTGAGAATGTGCCTCCACAATACCAATATGAAAAAATTGAATGTTACATGCAAGGGGTGCGAGATTATATCAAGTATATTAAACGAGGATACTCACGTCCCTCGCATTTAGTTGCTATTGATATTCGTAATGGTCGTTTGACCAAAGAAGAAGGGCAAAAACTTATCGACGCATATGAAGGGAAAAGACCGCCAAGTCTGGATTTGTTCCTTGATTTTATTGGGTTGACTGAAAAAGAGTTCATTGATATCGCTATGAGTCATCAAGTCAGTCCTTACGTCCATGATCTGCAAAAAACAAAGCCTGGGGAAAAGACTCCTGATTTTGATGTATGGAGTCGTGACGGTTCAATGGTTCGAGTCGATGCCGAAGAGGTCATTGCACGTTGGCGTGCTTCCAAGGTTAGAGATGTAATCGCATGAAAATAGACTCTGTCCGCAATGCAGTCGTTGGTATTATCGATTATCAAGCCGGTAATATCCAATCTATTGAGAATGCATTTATCCATATTGGTGCACGGGTAATTCGGGTTGTTGCTGAACACCAAATACAAGACTGCACCCACCTTGTTTTACCTGGTGTGGGGGCGTTTGGATTTTGCGCTGAACACCTGCGCTCCAGTGGGCTCATTCCTGCCCTTGAGCGATGGGCTTTAGAAGAGGGCCGCCCCTTATTAGGCATCTGTGTTGGCATGCAATTGCTTAGCGACAGCAGTGAAGAATCTGAAGAGTCCCAAGGATTGGGTTGGTTTGGTGGCACGGTTAAGAGAATTTTAGCAAGTCCAGGTATTCGAGTTCCTCATGTGGGTTGGAATATTGTGGCGTTTGAAAACGATTTTGGTGAGTTTGCTGCTGGAGATGAAACAGATTTTTACTTCGATCATTCTTTTGCTTATCAAAATCCAAGCAAAGGAGCCGTTTTAGGCTTTTGTACTCATGGCGAACGATTTAGTGCGATCATTGAACAAGGCAATATTATAGCCACGCAATTTCATCCTGAAAAAAGTCAGGAAGCAGGGTTGCGATTTCTAAGAGGTTTTCTTGCGCGATGACTTTAACTTATCTAAAAAAAAGATTAATTCCGAAATTATTGATTAAGTATCGAAAAATTGGCCCGGTCACGCGTCCTGTTCTGGTTAACACAAGACAGTATACTGAGATATATGATGTAGGTGATGCCGTATCGCAAGCAAAAATATACGAAGCTCAATTGGCTGATGAATTGATGGTTTTGAATATTAATGGCACGGAAATAGGTTCCGATGCAACGATGCTTGCTCTTGTGGAGCGATTGGCCTGCGAGACATTTATGCCTTTAGCTGTTGGCGGTGGGGTACGCAGTCTGTCTGATTTTTCTTCCTTATTGGCTCATGGCGCAGATAAGGTCTGCATTAACTCCATCGCTTTATCACAACCTGGTTTTATTAGCGAAGCAGCCAGTCGATTTGGCGCACAATGCGTGGTGGTGTCCATTGATTTTCGAACAGATGCTACGGGACGTGCGGTGGTTTTTAATGGGCAAGATAAAAAACTGAGTCAATTGGACGTTGTCGAATGGGCACAACAGGTTGTTCAAGCGGGCGCGGGTGAAATTCTTTTGACTGACATGGATAAAGATGGCCTGGGTTCAGGGCTTAATTACGAAGTGGGAAGCGCGGTGGCTAAAGCAGTGTCTGTTCCTGTAATTTTATCGGGTGGCTGTGGTTTGGTCGATCATTTCGTTGAGGGTTTTAAGTTGGGGGGAGCTGAGGCGATTGCGGCGGGGACGTTCTTTAGTTTTCGCGATCAAAATCCGATGCAGCTTCGCGCTCATTTAAATAACGAAGATATTTCGATTAGGATGAATTATTAATGCGCGCATCAACTTGGTCTAATGAATTAATCCAGCTGTTTGTTCTTACTGAAAATGATGTGGCGCCTTCTTATATCGATTGGCTTAATGATCCAGAAGTGAATCGTTATCTTGAAAGCCGATTTGAGATTCATAGCCTGGAGAGCACTCGCCAATTTGTAAAAAATTGTATGGCTAATGACAATACTTTGTTGCTAGGCATTCGTTTTCCTTTATTGGAGAATAAGCATATTGGAAATATTAAACTTGAAATAAACCAACGGCATGGTCTTGGCGAAGTAGGGATTATGATTGGAGAAAAAAAAGCACACGGGAAGGGAGTCGCAACGCAGGCGATTAGCCTACTTGCTCAAATTGCCCGTGACGAATTGAAGCTGCGTAAATTAACTGCCGGCTGTTATGAAAGTAATAAAGCGAGTGAGCGGGCATTTATAAAAGCAGGTTTTGTAATCGAAGGAAAACGTCCGGAACATTTTTTAATTAATGGACAGCCAGAAGATCTTACATTGATGGGTATGATGTTATGAAAATAGTTGCTATGGTTCAAGCGCGTATGGGATCCACCAGGTTACCTAATAAAGTCATGCGTCCTATTTGCGGCACACCTTTAATCGGTTTATTGATGCAACGCTTAGCTCAAGCGACAAAAGTGGATGAAATTATTCTGACCACATCAACGGATCCTCGCAATGCAAATTTAACCGAGTACGTCCAACAACTTGGCTACTCGGTTTATCAAGGCAGTGAGAATGATGTACTTGATAGATATTATCAAGCGGCAAAACAAGCTAAAGCAGACGTCATAGTGCGCATCACTGGAGATTGTCCTTTACTTGATCCGGGATTGGTTGATTCAGTCATCGCCAAATTTTTAGACAATAAAGTAGACTATGTCAGTAACGTAGCACCACCTTCTTTCCCGGACGGATTGGATATTGAAGTATTTAGTTTTGCTGCTTTAAGCAGGGCGCAGCTAGAGGCGAAACAGCCAATGCATCGTGAACACGTAACGCCTTTTATTCGAGAATCTGCTGAGTTTTCTCAACTGAACTACACAAATGATACCGATTATTCCAACCAGCGCTGGACGGTTGACGAGATTGATGATTTTATTGTTGTTCAGAAAATCTATGAATATTTTCATCCACGCCGTGATTTTTCCTGGATTGAGATCCTTAGTCTGAGTGAGAAAGAACCTGAATTATTTGCGGCAAATCAACATTTGATACGAAATGAAGGAGCAAAAATGGGCACTGGACAAAAACTTTGGAAACGCGCCAAGCAAGTGATTCCTGGTGGTAGCATGCTATTGTCAAAACGTGCCGAGATGTTTTTGCCTGATCTATGGCCTGCTTATTACAGCAAAGCCAAAGGATGCAAGGTGTGGGATCTTGATGGGAATGAATTTATTGATATGTCGATTATGGGGATTGGGACGAATATTCTTGGCTATTGTCATCCTGAAGTAGATGCGGCCATCCATGCAGTTGTTGATGCCAGTAATATGAGTACCTTGAACTGTCCTGAGGAAGTATATCTTGCTGAGCGTCTTGTAGAATTACATCCATGGGCTGATATGGTGCGATTTGCTCGTTCTGGCGGAGAAGCCAATGCGATCGCAATTCGTATTGCCCGCGCTGCCAGTGGTAAGGATAAAGTTGCATTCTGTGGCTATCATGGTTGGCATGATTGGTACCTGGCTGCTAATTTAGGCGATGAGAAATCTCTTGGTGGTCATTTATTGCCCGGTCTTGAGCCCAATGGGGTTCCGGCCAATTTACGAGACACCGTATATCCATTCAATTATAATCGCTTTGATGAATTACAAGACTTGGTCAATATGCATGATATTGGCGTCATCAAGATGGAAGTTTCCCGCAATCAGGGACCTGAGCCTGGCTTTTTAGAAAATGTACGTCAGCTTGCGACTGATAAAGGTATTGTGCTTATTTTTGATGAGTGTACTTCTGGGTTTCGCCAAAGCTTTGGCGGGCTGCATAAATTGTATGGGGTTGAGCCCGATATGGCTATGTTTGGTAAAGCTCTGGGTAATGGCTATGGCATTACAGCAACCATTGGACGTCGTGCAATAATGGAAGCGGCACAAACGAGCTTTATTAGCAGTACGTTCTGGACTGAACGTATTGGACCTACTGCTGGATTAAAAACCCTCGAAGTCATGGAAAAAATGCAATCCTGGGACATTATTACTCATACCGGAAATCAAATTAAAAAACGGTGGCGGGAGTTGGCGCAAAAGTATCATTTGAAACTGGATCTTTGGGGATTACCTTCACTGGCAGGCTTTACCATTGCGAGTGCAAACAGTTTGGCTTATAAAACTCTGATAACTCAGGAAATGCTCGCCAAGGGGTATTTGGCAAGCAATTGTATTTACTCAAGTATTGCTCATACACCTGAAATTGTTGATGGCTACTTTAACGAACTTGAACCCATATTTGCGTTAATTGCTGAATGCGAAGCAGGGCGTGATGTGATGAGTCTATTACAGGGTCCAGTATGTCATGCTGGATTCAAGCGGTTAAATTAATGAAAGTTGCTTTTCGGGTAGACAGTAGTTCGTTAATAGGCAGCGGCCATTTGATGCGCTGTTTAACGCTGGCTAATGAATTGCGTGGTCGCGGTGCAGACGTGCTTTTTTTAAGCCGAGAACATCCGGGACATTTAATTGAGAGAATTGAAAAAGCCTCTTTTTCGCTTTGCCGTTTTCCAGCTCCTCAAGCACCGACTATTTCCAATCCTAATGATTATGCCGCATGGTTAGGGGTAACCCAAGAACAAGATGCTGCTCAAACACTCAGAGCTCTTGATAATCAACGATATGACTGGATGATTGTTGATCATTACGGATTGGATGTGACTTGGGAAAAAGCGGTAAGACCGCTAGTAGAAAAGATCCTGGTCATTGACGATCTGGCTAACCGTTACCATGATTGCGATGTCTTATTGGATCAAAACTATTTTGGGGATAAGACTTTTTCGCGTTATCAACATCTTTTATCTGAACCTTGCAAATGTTTGTTGGGCCCTGATCACGCATTGATTCAACCTGAATACCCGCAATTGCGTGCCATCTTGCCGCCACGTAATGGTCAGGTACGGCGAGTGCTTGTATTTTTTGGTGCCAGCGACTCGACTGAACAGACTGGAAAGGTACTAAAGGTTTTAAGTCATTCTGATTTTTCACACTTGGCTGTTGATGTCGTGATAGGTGCAAATTACCCCAATCATGGTGAGATAAAAAAACTGGTGGCGCAGAGACAAGGAACAGCACTGTATCAAAATTTACCTACCTTGGCGGGACTTTCCGCGCGAGCTGATTTGGTAATTGGTGCCGGGGGGGCAACCACCTGGGAGCGTATGTGTATTGGATTACCTTCTCTTGTGATCAGTATTGCTGAGAATCAGGATGCGCCGACTGTCTCGCTTACTGAGGATGGATATCAAAAATCGCTGAGTGAGGGAATCAATGCTTCATTAGCCGAATGGCACCAGGCTATTTTGCACTTAATCAAAGAGCCTGATACTGTACTTGGCTTAACTCAAAAAGCCAGTAATTTAGTGGATGGATTAGGTGCTAAAAGGGTAGCATGCATTCTATTTGGGAAATTAATATCAACCATCAAGATACGGCGCATTACTCCGGCTGATGAATTATTATTATTGAGATGGGCTAATGATCCTGAAGCGCGGATGCAAAGTTTTAATCAACAACTGATTAGTGCAGAGGAGCATGCTCGGTGGTTTGCTAAAAAACTAAGCGATCCGGATTCGTTAATCCTTATTGGCGAAGATGAGCATGGCTTGCCTTTAGGACTGGTTCGATTTGATATTAACCGCGAGAAAGCAGAGGCATTGATCAGCATCAGCATCGATCAATCATTGCGCGGACTTGGCCTTTCCACCAAGCTCTTGAAGAGTGCGTTGCAATATTGGCATTCTATTGCCCTGAATATAAAATTAATCGCCGAGGTACGAGATTCAAATAGCCGTAGCCAACGATTGTTTATCCAACTACAATTTAAATCCGCCCGCTCTCGAAGAGTAGGGGCTTTGGCTTTTGAATTGGAGCCATTAGCTATAGAACAAAAGTGAATCATTGAGACATGACAGATAAGGGGATACATATGGGTTTTACTATTGGTAACGTACCGGTAGGTAATGCAGCAGCGCCTTTTATTATTGCTGAGATGTCAGGCAATCATAACCAGTCTTTGGAACGAGCATTAGCAATAGTTGATGCTATAGCTGATAGTGGCGCGCATGCACTGAAATTGCAGACCTATACTGCTGAAACAATGACCCTTAATTTGGCCGAAGGGGAATTTTTTATTGAAGATCCCAAGAGCCTCTGGAAAGGCAATAGTTTGTATCAGCTGTATGAACAAGCTCATACTCCCTGGGAATGGCATGCAGCAATCTTTCAGCATGCAAAGTCTCGTGGATTATTAGCATTTAGCACCCCATTTGATGCGACTGCTGTTGATTTTCTGGAGTCCCTTGATGTTCCAGCCTACAAGATCGCTTCATTTGAGAATACGGATCTGCCTTTAATCAGCAAAGTTGCTGCCACTGGAAAACCGTTAATTATTTCCACTGGAATGGCGACTTTGGCGGAAATTGATGAAGCCGTTCGTACAGCAAGAGAAGCCGGTTGTACCGATTTAGTTTTACTTAAATGTACCAGCAATTATCCAGCAAGCCCTGCTGCATCAAATCTGGCCAGCATTCCTCATTTGCGCAATTTATTTAATTGTGAAGTGGGACTTTCCGATCATACTTTAGGCATTGGAGCTGCGATTGCCAGTGTTGCACTGGGTGCTACCGTCATTGAAAAACATGTTACGCTTAGTCGTGCTGAGGGCGGAGTCGATTCAGCGTTCTCTCTTGAACCTGCAGAATTGAAACAAATGGTAACTGAAACAAAAACGGCCTGGGAAGCATTAGGCACGCTGCAAATTGGTCCAACTGATGAGGAATTAGGTTCCCTGGTTTTCAGACGTACTCTTTATATTTGTGAAGATTTGCAAGCCGGTGATGTATTAACACCTAGTAATTTGCGTGCCATTCGACCTGGATACGGTTTACCGCCCAAATTTATTAATCAATTGATAGGTAAACGCGTTGCAAAAGCAGTGAAGCGTGGAACGCGAATGCACTGGGATCTTATCAGTTAATTATCATTAAATTGAGTGTAACTGCTCGGCCAAGCTTTAAGAGAACATTGTAGCCTGGATGGAGCCAAGCGTAATCCGAGGTCGGGCTTGAATCAGGTTTCGATCTCGGGTTACGGCTGCGCCTTCACCTTCACCCAGGCTACATCCTTAAGTTGACGCCATTGGGCGAACGGTTACAATGGAGCAACTATTTAAACTAAGGTTTATATCATGACACAATTGGCAATTAACGGCGGAAGACCAATAATAAAGCAACCTTTACCTGCTGATAGCACCATTAATAAAGACGATTTTGAAGCCGTCAAACGTGTTTTCGAACGAGGTTCACTTTCTGGATTTTATGGAAGCTGGGGAGAAGAGTTTCTTGGGGGAGTGGAAGTCAAACAATTTGAACGGTTATGGGCTGAGCGTTTTGAGGTGCCTTACGTTGTTTCCGTGAACTCAGCGACTTCCGGTTTATATGCTGCAGTAGGGGCCTTAGGCATTTCTCCTGGAGATGAGGTTATTGTTCCTCCTTATACTATGTCCGCTACAGCTATGGCACCCCTTGTTTACGGTGCAATTCCTGTTTTTGCTGATATTGATCCCCATACTTTTTGTCTTGATCCTGATGCTGTTCGAGCGGCTATTACCCCTAAAACAAAAGCCATCATTGCTGTTAATTTATTCGGTCATCCAGCTCCCTTAACTCAGTTGGCGGCTATTGCTAAAGAGTTTGGTTTAGGTTTGATAGAAGATAATGCTCAAGGACCATTAGCTATGGAAGATGGCCGCTATGCGGGTACAGTAGCTGATATTGGTGTTTTTAGTCTGAATTACCATAAGCACATTCATACCGGTGAGGGAGGAATGTGTACCACCAGAGATCCTGAACTTGCATTACGATTACAAGCCATTCGTAATCATGCGGAAAATATTGTTGCACCAGCACCAATTCAGAATCCAGTGAATATGATCGGTTTTAATTACCGAATGACTGAAATGTCGGCTGCGGTAGGTATTTCACAACTCGCGAAGATTGATGCGGAAGTAGGTCGTCGCCAACATCTTGCAGAATGTTTGTCAGAGGGTTTGGCTGATCTGGAAGGGATCACCGTCCCCACAGTGAGACCTGGGTGTCGTCACGTCTACTATACCTGGGCTGCGAAATTGGATGAAGCGCGTTTAGGTGTATCACGTAAAGACTTTAGCGCTGCTCTGACTGCGGAGGGATTCCCCCATTTTGTCGGCTATGTGACTCCCTTATACATGCTGCCAGTATTTCAGAAAAGGATTGCCTTTGGTCGAGAGGGGTGGCCTTTTAATCTGACTAACCGCCAATATCATAAAGGGCTTTGTCCTGTAGCGGAACGGATGCATGAGCGAGAGTTGTTAGGTTTTGAAACCTGCGCTTATCGAGTAGATAACCAACATATTGAATTACTTATAGAAGCAGTACGTAAGGTTCACACTTATCGACACAGCATTCCTGTTTCAGAGGGAGCCTTACATGCCTAAGGTTGTCGCCAGTATAGAAGCAAGAATGGGTTCCTCCAGACTGCCTGGAAAAGTATTGACCGATATTGGCGGGGTTCCTGCGTTAACCCGATTAATTCGCCGTTTACGACAGTGTAAGGCTCTTGATGATGTGGTTCTAGCTACAACTACCTCATCAAAAGATGATGAGTTAGTGGCTTGGGCACAAACCAATAATGTTCCTGTATTTCGCGGCAGTGAAGAAGATGTTCTTGCGCGTGTCGTTGGGGCTCATCAGATGATGGGCTCAGATGTTGTTGTTGAAGTAACAGGGGATTGCCCTTTACTTGATTCAACGGTGATCGATTTGGGTATAGAAACTTATTTTGCTAATGATTGTGATGTAGTCACCAATGCTCGAGTTGCCTCTTATCCTCAGGGGGCGGATGTCCAGGTGTTTCAATTGAAGGCATTATCTGATGTCGCTACCACGGTTTGGGATGCTGCTGTGCGCGAGCATGTATCGTTATATTTTTACGAGAATCCGGATAAATATAAAATTATTCATTTAATTGCTCCTCAAATGTGGAAAGCGGAGAATCTGCGATTACAGTTGGATTATCCAGAGGATCTGAAATTTATTCGTGCTGTATACTCTCGACTTGAACCTCAATATGGTGATTCTTTTGGTATTCATGAGATTCTGAATTTGCTCAAACAGGACCCTGCACTTCGTGAAATTAATGCTCATTGTGTAGAGAAGGCTGTACGATGAATGTAAAACCTTTACGCACTGTTGTCATAGGTTTTGGAAAAATGTCCAGTACTTATGCCAATGATCCTGTCATGGCAAAATATTATCCTTATGCAACGCACGCACAAGTTCTTGCCGCTAATCCTCATTTTGAATGGTTGGCCGTTGTTGATCCTGTAGAGGCGGCTCGGGATGATGCGCAAAACGGTTGGAATATTCCTGCAGTTGCGCAGGTAAAGGACTTAGGCGATCGGGTCTCTGAAATTGAAGTTGCCGTGCTGGCAACGCCACCTGAATCAAGAATGGGAATTATTGATGCTTTACCTAATCTTCGGGCTGTTTTGGTGGAAAAGCCACTTGGCCGTTCCCTGAAAGAGAGTATGGAGTTTTTAGAGAGCTGTTCCAGACGAAATATCCATGTTCAAGTAAATTTTTGGCGACGTGCTGATTCTCAGTTTCAACAGCTAAAAGCAGGAACTCTTCGCGAATTAATAGGAGAGGTCCAAATTGCCCACGGTATTTATGGGAATGGCTTATTAAATAATGGTGTGCATCTAATTGATTTTATTAGAATGTTACTGGGGGAGGTTGAGTCAGTAGCCCCTATGGGAAAACATATTCCTTTTAATGGAAGCCCAATTGCAGGTGATATCAATTTGGGTTTTGTGTTGAACCTGGCAAATGGCCTGGTTGTGCCAATACAACCTGTCCTATTCACTCACTATCGAGAAGTTGGTCTTGAGGTCTGGGGAGAGAATGGTCATCTGGCCATTTTAAATGAAGGACTTACATTAGCTCATCGGGGACGAGAAGCCAATCGAGGAATGTCTGGTGAATACGAGTTACCTTTTGATAAAGCATCCTATCTGACCTCCACCGTTGGAGATGCACTCTTTCGTATGTATGATGATCTGGCTATCGCTCTTGAGACCGGCAGTGCTTTTTGTAGTCCTGGAGAGTCTGCTTTGCGGACAGCTACTATTGTAGAGGCAGTTCTCGAGTCTCACCGACAAAGACAAATTATTGGTATAAACGAATATATGGATGCTTTATGTTAAATGTTGTTCTATTTGCCGAAGATCCTGGTGCCGTTAATTATATTACACCACTTGTTTTTGCTCTAACTCATCAAGGTCATTCAGTTTTGTTATTATCCGCGGGGGTGGCTACAGAGTTATTTCAAAACAAAGGAATTTCTTCTCTGACGGTGAGCAATGGAGAAGAAGCAGTGAAGTTACTGCACGATAGATCTCCTGAATTGCTGCTGGTAGGTACATCGGAAAATCTTGATTCACCCGCGTTTGCACTTATTTCTGCAGCGAAGGCAATGCAATGTGTTTCTATAGGCGTTGTTGATTTTTACGCCAATGCAGCCTATCGATTTCGTGGACGAACTAATAACCCCTTTGCTTTTGCTCCTGATTGGCTTATGGTCCCAGATGAATATACCGCTAAAGAATATGAGTCTCTTGGATTTTTAAAACAAAACATTTTTGTTGCAGGTCATCCTCATTACGATGATTTAATAAAAATGAAAAAGAGACTGGATGGCCAAGGTCGCGATGTGATTCGGGAAAAATTATTTCCTGATGCTTGGGCAGATCAAACGATTATCGTTTTTGCCTCTGAGTTATCAACGGGGTTAAATGCAGAGCAATATCAATTTTCAAATGAATATACTTTAATAGGCCGGGGCAGTGCGGTTGGCCGCACTGAAATCGTTGTTGAAGAGCTTTTAGATAGTCTTGAACGATTAATTGATCAGGGCGTTAAAAAACCTTATCTTGTTTTGCGTCGTCACCCTAAAGAAACTTTAAGTGATTTATCTGATTATACCCATGAGTTTAACCTGGTAAGTCAAGGAGGAGATCCCCTTGAACTAATTTATGCTGCTGATTTAGTGGTAGGAATGAGTTCAATGCTATTATCTGAAGCCTATGCTCTTGGCGTGAGCGTATTATCAATTCTTCCTCGCGAAATGGAAAAAGATTGGCTTCCTTTAGCTGTTAGACATAATATTTTATGCGCTACTCAGCGGAATGAAATTGATACTCATCTTCGTGGACTACTCAGTAATCCCAGTATTAATAGTACTAAAAATGAGGCAAACAGCCTTTCTGACATTACTGCCGGCATTCTTACTTTTTTGCAAAGTGCTACAAAAAAAATAGATAAAGAGTATAGTATGTCAGAGTCTTTCCCGTTCGAAGAAATAAGATGAAAAGGAATGGTTTTCGATGAGTCTTTCATCACGATCACTTGCAGTGTTTACTCGAGAAGTATTGTTGTTCGGTTCTAATATGGTCACAAGCCTTATTGTTGCTCATATGTTAGGGCCATATCTGGCTGGAGTATGGATAATCCTTGCCTTAATTCCATCTTATGCTGAATTGTTGGCCCGCATCAAGGCAGACGCCGCGGCAGTTTTTTACCTGGGAAAGGGTATGTATGCATTGGGAGATGTGATCTTCACGCTCAATGCCATTGCATTGGGTACCAGTGCTCTCATCTTATTACCCATTTTAATTTGGTTCGATGCTTTTAAAGAAGCTGTTTTTGGTGCTAATACGCAGAATATTGGTGTGCTCATCTACATCATGTTGATGCAGATACCCATCAATTTTTTATATCTTAATTACACTTACCTTCATATTCATAAAGAAAATGTCAGCTCTCTGAATATAATGGTCGTGACCCGGGCTCTGGTCAGCTCTGCGATTATTATCACGTCATTAGTTATTTTTAACCTTGGATTATTTGGTGTGGTGGTGGGTTCTACGATAGGACTTCTTTGTGCCTTGAGTATTGGTGTCTTTCGCTTGGGTTATGTACCACGAACAGGTCCTTTGTTTAATGCCAATTTATTGAGAGATCTTCTGCAATATGGCGGCAAATTATATGTGGGGAGTTTAATTTCTCATTTGAATGTCTACGTGAGCCAAGCTATTGTGATTGCATTCTGCCATCCCGCTCAGGTTGCATTTTTCTCAATTGCACAACAACTGGGGCAACTCATCAATAAAGTGACTGACGCCATGAGCACTTTTTTATTGCCCAGTCTTTCCAAACAAAATGAGAAGCAACAAGCCGCAGAACAGGCTGCTCGAGCCTTTCGCATCGCAGTGGTTATCCTGGTGTTGGGGGGGGGATGTTTTGCTCTAATGATGCGGCCTGCTGTATTGATTTTATATGGAATTGCTTATGAACCTGTACTTATTCCTTTTTATATTATTCTTCCCGGATTGATTGTCGCAGCCTGCGCTTCCGTGCTGATGATGTTTTTTCAGGGGGTTGGACGCGCCGATTTGGTAGCTAAAGTGGCTATTGTACCTCTTATCTTGCAAGTGTTTGCCTCTTTAGTTTTAGTTCCCAAATGGGGAATTATAGGCGGGGCGGTTGCATTATTGTTTACTTTGCTGGTTACCTCTATGGTACAGATTATTGTGTTTATCAAGATAGCGGGGCTTTCGAGTTCCGAACTCATCATTCGATGGAAGGATGTTCTATTGGTTAAAGACTTTATTATTGGCACAATACAACGCACGTTTCGTATTAGTCTTAGCAGGAGTTGACTTATGGTACCTTTGGCTCAAATGAAAAAAAAACGTTTAACACCTTTAAGAGTTATTCGCGGAGTATATAATCGATTGAGAGTATATGGGCAGGGTATTGTTTCGACGCCAATCAAACTCTGGTATGCCAATAGTGCGGGCTTGCGGAATAATTTTGGTGAAAAAAGAAATTTAAAGCGTTTGCAGAATGATTTTTTATTGCAGGGCGAGCAAATTTCGGCGCAGCAATCCGCCTTACTTTCTGCTCAGTTATTACAGCATGATGGATATTATACACTTCCAGCTTATTTTGATAGAGAGACTCTTCTGAAGCTCCAACAGGATGTGGCACAAAAAATGGAGAATCCTGAACTATCCATTAGTTCGCCTAATGGAGCCACTCAATTTTTGCTTGACCCTTTAAAAAATGTTCCTGCGCTTGAAATGCTTTTAAGAGATGAGATTTGCGCCATTATTACCTCTTACTATAAATGTGCTTTCCGAGTGGAAAGTGTAAGAGTCTGGCGTAATCATCATGTGCCGAACATTGATACTGAAAAAGATGATAAATTTTCCAATACCTTCCATCATGATAATTGTCCTGTCATGGGGCTTCGTGTTTTTGTTTTACTTTCAGATGGTGTGACGAGAGAGACTGGAGCACTTCGATTTCATGATAAAACTACATCCAAAAATATTATTCGTCGATTAGGGTACTTCCACCGTGAAAAGTTGACCAAATCAATGCGGCAACGGCTACTTAATCCCTCTACATTGAGTTTTTTCGAAGGCAATCTTGGTGATGTTTGTATTTGCAATACGCAAGAGTGCTTGCATGCTGCAAGCGTACCGAAATTAGGTACTTACAGGGATATGTTACAATTTGAAATCTATCCAACTGCAGGCCCCATACAGGCGGCTGATGTATTATTAGCAAAAGTACCTGCTGATAAAGCATTATTGGCTATGAGAGGTTAATCATCAAACAATGAATAAACGCTTAATTATTCTTTCAGTTCCCAATATCCGTGTCGCTCGTGTATTACTGAATGATTATGTACTCCAGGCTCTTAAAGGCAATGCCGATATTGTTGCTGCGACTCCTTTTGCCGAAGATAAATCTTTTCAGAGTGAATACAGTGCAGCCGGGGTCGGTTTTCATCAAATCAATCCATTGGAACCTGTAAGACAACCCGCACGAACCTTGTATACTCTTTCTGAACTCACACGAACTGTTGCCTACTATCGAAAATACAGACGGCGCGGATTACAATATTATTGGTCAATGGTTTCAAAACAGTTTGGTAACGATGGTCAGGACAGTAGGGATCCATTATTAAGGCGTTTGATAAAAGAAGCCGCAAGTATTATCGGTTTATGGCGAGGTGCCTGGCGTGCTTTAGATAAGTTAATAGGCAAAACTCTATTTCGTTCTCAATCGTTTGAACAGCTTATTCAGCAATATGAGCATATTACTCTTGTACAAGCTTCTTCCTGGGGCGATCAGGATCGCATGTTATCCTGGTATGCTCGTCATTTAGGGTTTCGTACCGTTCTGGTTCCTTATACAACCGATCAATTATGGGTTAATGGATATTTACTGTGTGATTATGATGCGGTGTGTGTTCAAGGTCGTTTTGAAGAACAGTGTGCTCGCAATTACCACCATCTCAAAGATTCTTCTATTGTTCACTTGGGTTCCATGTGGTATCGGACTGTGGATAAAATAAGAGCAAATCATCCTGAATTAAATCGCTCATTTGATAAAGATAAAAAAAGAGTGGTTCTTTATGCAGGAGTTTCACGGGCTTATTTTCCTCGGGAAAGTGAGTTTCAAGCAATTGATGCCCTTATCGCCGCGAATCAAAAAAAACTATTGGGTAATACGAAACTGGTGTATCGTCCCTATGCAATGGAGGCAGACGAGCGGGCTGAAATCGTTAAGCGCTATGGAAATGAGGAGCTAATTCAATTGCAATGGCCCGAAGAGGCATGCGCAGGTTTATATGCTTTTTCAGGTGGATTGATCTCGACTCAGTTATTGGAGTACATTCAGAATCTCGTACAAGCCGATGTTTTAATTATGTCTCATACCACTTCTC
Organism: Legionella maioricensis; assembly: GCF_023618015.1. Classification (GTDB taxonomy): domain Bacteria; phylum Pseudomonadota; class Gammaproteobacteria; order Legionellales; family Legionellaceae; genus Legionella; species Legionella maioricensis. The sequence goes on along the minus strand of NZ_JAJKBJ010000004.1, from coordinate 172,497 downwards.
TTGGTTTGGATGCAGCTTATTTGGGTTGCGGAGTTATTGCCAATTTTTCTGATGAGACCGGCATATTAGCGCGAAGAGAAACTCATCTTCGGTTTTTAGAAAATGGTACACTGGATTTTGCTCCCGATCTTCCGGTAGTTCATACACTTCCAGAACTTATTTCATTAGTTGAAGTTCTTTTAAAGGATGATAAAGCAACAAAGCAACTGGCTGAACAGATTGTCGCGTCATGGGATTATAAACCAGTAGATTCACAAGAGCTGTTACGTACTGCTGTTTATGGCAAAGAGGCCAGACATCAGACAGTTGCTATGGAAACAGTAATCAGGGGATATTGATTAGGACAACGACCTAAATGGTCTTAGCCTGATGGCTACTGGGTTGTAAGATACCATTAAATAGTGAGGATGATAGAGTGTTCAAGATTATTCAGCGAGCCCGAGGTTATCGATTAGGTCAAGGTGCGTTTGATGAACTTCGCTGTGCAGGTTTGTCTGATTCAGCCCTTGATTCATTACTCTCTTTAAAAGATAAACATTATCCGTCCAAAAAAGAATTTATCGATACCATTCAAGTCATCATGCAGACAAGTCTTGCAGATTCATATGTTAGACAAATACTTAAATCGGCCAAGGTCTTACAGCTTCGTGAGATTCTTCGCTACATTAGAACGCTTAGGGGCTACCGCTTCATTCGCTATAATACGCTTTCAAATTACCTGTTTAATTCTTTACGATTCCCTAAGTTAGCGCGTGGTAAAACGGTAGTTATTAATTGCCATGATAAAAATAATTTTTACTACGGAAAAAATATTTGCCTCGGTGATTATGTCAAACTGGATATTGGTACCAGTAAACTGCGTTTAGCAGACGGGGTTGGTGTTCATAACAATTGCAGACTTGCTCCTGAAAAATCCGGGATAAAAATTGGAAAACGCTCTCGCATCCAGGATTTTGGGCGATTATCTGGTGAGATTACTATTGGTGAAGACGTCATAATTGCTCCTAATTTCTATGCTTCATCTGGCGTCCATGTTTTTAACAAATCGCCGCATCTTTTAATGAATCTACAGGATCAAATGTATGATGGACTCATGGGCGAATGTTATATAGAAGATGATTGTTGGGTGGGGATGAATGTCTGTTTGATGCCTGGGGTTCGTATTAGAAGAGGATGTGTGATTGGTGCCGGAGCAATTGTTACTCGCACGACAGAACCTTACAGCATTTATGCCGGTGTCCCTGCTCGAAAAATAGGAACTCGTCTGACTTTGGAGCCCAAGACCATTTTAGATGCAAGCATCGCTGAAAATCTCCCTTATTTTTATCAGGGCTTTGACCATTATAATTACCTTAACTACAAGGATAAACTTCTGGGTATATTAACTGATGCAACTCATTTTGCTCTTTATACTGAACTTTCTAATATAAAGTCTGTTCATCTGGAAATAGAGCCTGCTACCGCTGCTCCAGTGACTTTAAAGTACAAAAGTTTTAATTTTGAAATTAAGACAGGCATTAATAATATTATTATTAATGAGATTGAACTAATAGATAAGTTACTGAAGTTAGAGTCCACTGAAAGGCTGATTATTCGGAAAGTTATGTTTCAAAACATCTAGGCGGATAATTAACAAAATCTGAAATTAAATGATAAAATGCCAAGCTCGGTTGGCATTCCAGTAATTAGATAAGGATAGTTTTTGGTGAATCAGTTTCCTGTTTTAAATATTGAAGGTATTCGTGTGGTACCTTTTCAACGCCAGCACCTGACCTCTCGATATATTTCCTGGCTCAATGATCCTGAAGTGGTTCAGTTTTCCGAACAACGCCATTATAGCCATACGATGGCAAGTTGTGAGCAATATTTTAATTCCATGCAACAGGGAAGTGGTCATTTTCTTGCCATAGAAACCTTAATTGACGATTTAGGTCATATTGGTAACATTGGTGTTTCAATAGATCCTCACAATCAGATTGCTGATATGTCAGTTATGATTGGGGAGAAACAAGCTTGGGGCAGGGGATTTGCATCTATTGCCTGGATAGGGGTAATGACGGAGATGTTAAAAAATCAAGGGATCCGTAAGCTCACCGCTGGTACCATGTCTGTCAATGAACCGATGCTGCGCTTGATGAAACGATCCGGAATGCATATTGAAGCGGTTCGTCCCAAGCATTTTCTTTGGGAAAACAAAGAAGTTGATATGGTGCAGGCAGCAATATTCAGTAATAGCATAAGCAAGTAATGCCTTGCAAAAGACAGCCATTAAAGCAGATAATGGTTGCAAAATGCTTATTTAAAAAAGACAGAGTTACCAGGGATGTTGAGTGCTTTTTCGATGTCTAGCGAACCAGTTGGCACGCAGGTTAAAAGAAAGAAGTCAGTATGTGATGTAGAGAGCAAAAATCAGGGATAATATATGAGGCCAGATGTATTTATTAAAAAAGTAGCACGTCGTGTTGTATGGGCAGTTAAAGGACGACCTGTCGCGCCCAATTTATTAGAAATGGTTTGGCCTGAAGACAAACTGACAGCGCCACCACCGGTTCATATTCCTGAAGGTTACTTATTACGTCAATTTGAGTCTAAAGATCGACAAAATTATTTCGATTTGTTTGTTGCTGCTGATATGGAAAAACCCCCGTTGGAGTATTGGGAAAAACATTTGCTTCCTAATGGTTTTTTTGTCATTGAACATCAGGAAAGCGGTGCTCTCGTAGCAGCATGTTTCGCATCGCATCATCCAACCGCGAAACATGCCCAGGCAGGTAATTTTGGTTGGCTTGCTGTAGATCCTAAACACAGAGGTCGAAAATTAGGACAAGCAGTTGCTGCTGCGGTGACTGCACGATTAATTTCAGCGGGGTATAAGCGTATTTATCTGGAAACCCACGATCATCGTTTACCTGCCATTGCCATCTACCTTAAAATGGGATGGGTGCCGCTGTTGTACTTACCTGAAATGAATATGAGATGGGCTAGTGTTTGCAAAAAACTAAATTGGCCATATACTCCTGAATCTTGGTTGGCATAATTGATTCCATGCATTTGGTCATATGGACGTAATTTTTAAGAACATTAAGGTTAGTAAAAATAAAATGATACCAATATCTAAACCCAATATTTCTGAACTAGAAATTCAATTTGTTACCGAAGCAGTGTCTTCCGGGTGGGTCTCATCCATGGGGCAATATCTTGAACGTTTTGAGAGAGAGTTCGCTCAGTATTGCGGGGTGAAGCATTGTATTTCTACATCTAATGGCACTGTGGCCATTCACCTTGCTCTTGTGGCTCTTGGGATTGGTGCTGGTGATGAAGTCATTATTCCCGATCTTACTTTTGCAGCGACGGCTAATGCGGTGATACTTGCCGGAGCCAAACCGATATTAGTTGATGTTCGACGCAGTGACTGGTGTATTGATCCAGAGGCAGTTCGTCGTGCAATTACTCCAAGAACCAAAGCAATTATCCCGGTTCATCTGTATGGGCATCCATCCGAGATGAATGCTTTGCAGACCATTGCCAAGGAGCATCATTTAAAAATAATTGAAGATGCGGCAGAAGCACACGGTGCAGAATATCATAACAGGCGTGTGGGCGGTTTGGGTGATTGTGCCACATTTAGTTTTTATGGAAACAAAATTATTACCACAGGCGAGGGCGGTTGTATTACTACAGACTCCGATTCTATCGCTGAGCGTGCTCGCCTGCTTCGCGATCATGGCATGAGTAAAGAGCGGCGATATTGGCATACTGAGGTCGGATATAATTATCGGATGACCAATCTGCAGGCTGCCGTCGGCGTGGCACAGATGGAACGAGCCCATTATTTTATGACCGAGAGACAGCGTATTCTTGACACCTACAAACATTTCTTATTCCCCCATGGTTTTTTAATGAACCCGTACCTGGAGGGGACACGACCAGTCAATTGGCTAACTTCTGTGTTATTACCTTCTGGTACTCGCGAGGATCGTGATAAACTATTAGCGGAATTGAAGGCGCATGGAGTGGAAACAAGAACCTTTTTTTACCCACTGTCTGCTATGCCTATTTATGAAGGTGGAAATAATCCGGTATCTTCTGAGTTATCGGCTCGAGGATTTAATCTGCCTACTTTTCCGGAACTTACTGATGAACAGATTCAGCATGTTTCAGAAACTCTTTTAGAAGCAGCAAAGCACATTTTAGTTTAAGGAAGTAAGAAAGTATGAACGCGTCACCAAAAATAGCACTTATTACTGGTATCACTGGACAAGATGGAGCTTATCTTGCAGAGCTTTTACTCAAAAAAGGTTATATCGTTCATGGTTTAAAACGGCGAAGTTCGTCATTTAATACCAGTCGCATCGATCATTTAATTACCGATGAACGTGATCCTAATTGCCGCTTTTTTTCCCATTTCGGAGATATGACGGATTCCATGAGTCTTATGCATGTGATTCAAAAAGTGAGACCAGATGAAATATATAATCTGGCCGCACAATCTCACGTAGCCGTATCTTTTGAGGAGCCAGAATATACAGCAAATTCTGATGCTCTCGGAGCATTACGTATTCTTGAGGCGATTCGTATTTTAGGACTTGAAAAAACCTGTCGTTTTTATCAAGCCTCCAGCTCCGAATTGTATGGCCTGGTTCAGGAAATGCCGCAAACGGAACATACCCCTTTTTATCCACGCAGCCCTTACGCGGTCTCAAAATTATATGCTTATTGGATTACTGTGAATTATCGGGAAGCCTATGGAATTTACGCGTGCAATGGTATTTTGTTCAACCATGAATCGCCTATTCGCGGGGAAACCTTTGTTACCCGTAAAATTACTCGAGCATTGGCGCGTATTAAATTAGGGATGAAAAAGTGTCTGTATCTAGGAAATTTAGATGCCAAACGTGATTGGGGACATGCGCGAGACTATGTGGAAATGCAGTGGTTAATGTTGCAGCAAAATGAGCCAGAGGATTTTGTTATAGCGACTGGCCATCAATATAGTGTTCGCGATTTTGTGAATGCTGCTGCAGTTGAATTAGATATGAAAATCTCTTGGTCTGGCGCTGGGGAAAATGAGCGCGGTTTTGATGAAAAAGGCCAGTGTATTGTAGCTGTAGATTCTCGGTATTTTAGACCCACCGAAGTGGATACTTTATTAGGTGATTCCTCTAAAGCTAAAGAAAAACTCGGATGGTCTCCAAAAATTTCTTTTAAAGAATTAGTCGCTGAAATGGTGGCCGAGGATTATAAATCAGCTCAAAGAGATAGCCTTGTGAAACTTCATGGCTACAAAACCAGGGAGTATAGTGCATGAGCGTACTTATTCCCGCAGAGCAGATACAGCAACGAGTTGATGAGCTGGCCAAACAAATCAGTGCCGATTACGAAGGTAAAACCCTTGATGTGATCTGTCTGATTAATAGCGCCAGTTTATTTTGTGCCGATCTTGTGAGAAAACTGACTATTCCAACTCGGCTGCACTTTTTAGGATTTAGCAGTTATTCAAAGGGCACTCCTTCTGGAGAAGTTCGCATAACACAAGATATCAATGAACCCTTGTTTGATCGCCATGTTTTGATAATTGAAGGCATTGTGGTTAGCGGTCGAACGCCACGTTATGTGCTTGATTTGATCGGATTGCGTCAACCAGAAAGTCTGACAATGTGTGCGCTTGGCATAAAACCTTCCCAACTGGCAGTTGATTTGCCTTTAAAGTATGTCGCCTTTGAATTGGGCTCAGAAGTAGCAGTGGGTTATGGTATTGGCTCTGGCCCCGAAAAAGTATTGGGAAGTCTGGTTCAAGGAAATCACTAATAGTTAAGGTCATTTAATGAAATCACAGAGCTGTAATCAACTACGCGTTCTTTTGGTTGGTGGGTATCCTCCTCCTTTCGGTGGGATAGCAACACATCTGGCTTCTTTAGTTCCTGGTTTAAAAGAACGGGGGGCTGAGGACGTTGCGGTCATCACCTTTAGTAATGTTGACGAAGTAGAAAAAATCTCCGGGGCAACTGTTTACCGTCATAATATCAAGCGTCATCTTTTTAGACTTTTAAATCCACTTAACTGGAGACTGATATCCAGGGTTATTCGCGATATGATGCCAGCAGGGGTGGGGGCTCGGAGTTTAATAGGAGAATCTCTGAAAGCTATTCTTGTTCATCGAGTTGCCGAACGACATAACAGTCAGGTCGTTAATTTTTATGAGAGCAACGCTCATTTTGAAATGGTACCCCTGGCCCATCACTGGAGACGTAAACGTGGCATTGCCCTTACTATTTTTGGGGAGATGTACAGTTCACCAGAGTTTATGAAATCTCGACAAGCCTTAGTTAAAAAATCAATGGATCTTCCCGCGGTTGTTTGGGCCTCTAGCGATCATTGTGCCAGAAGCTTCAAAACGATGGGCATAGACAGGTCAGTTAAAACCGTTTATCTGGGTGTTGATTTGGCTAATGAGGATCACAGTGCTCTGCGGGACAAATTTCGTGCTGAACATAAAATAAAACAAGACGATGTAGTCATTCTTTTTATGGGCCGATTTGTAAAAGATATGGGATTAGATGTTTTGTTGCAGATCATGCCGGAATTATTGAACGATGCACCCCATATAAAATTGATTTTAGCCGGAGCTACAGGAGATTTATCAACCGATGCATCTGAGCTGATGAAAAGATTCCCTGATCAAATAACCATTTTTCAAAATTTTCCATTCTCTATTCAACAGTCTTTGTATAGTGCTGCGGATATAGTAGTTGCGCCTTCATTTTGCCAAAGAGCCTGTATGGGACTTTCGATCAAGGAGGCTATGGCCGCAAAACTTCCTGTGGTAGCTACCCTGAGCGGGGGAATTCCAGAAGCTGTAGTCCATAATGAAACAGGATTTCTTGTTCCCCTCGATCCTAAAACGCAGGCTGCCGATACTTCTCAATTTAAAGAATATCTCAGTGCGCTAATCAATAATAAGGAGTTACGTCTGCAAATGGGAATGGCTGGGCGTAAACGGGCTGAGGTCATTTTTTCCGTAGAAACCACCATGAATCAAATTGCTGATATTTTCATGTCTGTTCAAGAAAAGGTGAGATTGAGGCAGATTTAATGCATAAAAGAAAAATATCTCTTTATTTTGGCTCCATAACGCTACGTCGTTCCTTTCAGGCAATTGGGGTTTGGTTAACGGCTTTTTTAAAAAGCTCAACTTCTCAACGTAATGAATTACACCAGTTAATCAAAGAGGTCTATTGTCCAAACAGTGCAGGGGTATTTTCATTTGGCAGCGGCCGATCTTCATTAACGGCTTGCCTTAAAGCAGCAGGGATTGGACCTGGCGACGAAGTCTTATTATCAGCCTACACTTGTCTGGCCGTACCGACTGGCGTTATTGCTGCTGGAGCAAAACCTGTTTACATTGACATAAATCCCAATACCTTAAATGCAGAAAGCCAGGCTATTTTTACCAGTTTATCGCCACGGGTTAAAGCAATAGTGATACAACATACTTTGGGTAAGCCTGCTCAAGTTAATGCCATTGTTGAGCAAGCCAGAGAGCGAGGGATTCTGGTCATTGAAGATTGCGCCCTATCCTTGGGATCAAAAGCAAATGAACAATATGTTGGCACATTTGCTGACGCAGCCATATTATCCATGGAGCTATCAAAAACGCTCTCTGCTGGCTGGGGTGGAATTTTAATAGTAAATAATCAGCAACTGACCAAGGATGTGGAGCAGCTTTACTCAACTTTAAATGAACCCTCATGGTGGTCATCGACACGCGATTTATGGCAAACGGTAATCTCTACCTGGTGTCATCATCCTTCATTTCCTCCTTTGCTTGAAAAATATGTCTTTTATGCCGGCTTTAAAAGTCGTTTCTTTCGACCATCTACTCCTAAACCAGAGTTTGAGGGGATTGTTTCTTCTGACTTTTTGGTAAAAATGGGCGGAATTCAAGCTGGATTAGCCGTGTTGCAATGGCGTGATTTTTTTAAAATTGTATCGGCGTGTGAACAAAATGCACGTACCCTTAGGGATGCTTTATCTCGTCTCCGATTTTTAGCCCCAGGCTCTCCTGAGAGTAATGAATTTTCCGTGGCTCCCCGTGTTTCTATATTGGTTACCGATAGAGAGCTTGCTATTAGCTACTTTAGAGACAGAGGCATTGAGTTAGGCATGTGGTTTGATGGGCCATTATCGCCTGTTCCGGAAAATGTTGTTTTTAATTATCAGGCAGGCAGTTATCCTATTGCTGAGCAGATAGCAAAACAGGTAGTAAATTTACCCTGCCATAGTCGCCTAACCGGTAATGACCTGCAGTATATAACTCATTTATTAGAAAAATTTAGTCACGAACATCCAGGATGTGTTTTAGAACAATAAGTTGTTATCTATTGATAATTGAACATTAGAATTGGAAATCAAATTTATGTGTGGAATTGTAGGAGCATTATCTTTTAATGATTCATCCTTTGAAATAAATGAATCATACATTGTGAAATTACGTGACACTATGATCCACCGGGGACCTGATGGCGGAGGAGTTTGGATCTCCTCGGATCATAAGGTCGGGCTAGGTCATCGTCGTTTATCAATTATTGATTTGTCCGAGAAGGCTAATCAGCCGATGAGTAATGAGGATGGAACCATTTGGCTTACCTATAATGGTGAAATTTATAACCATGCTGAAATCCGTAAAGAGTTAGAAGAAATTGGCGGTCATGTCTGGAAAACAGACCATTCAGATACAGAGGTCGTTTTGCACGCCTTTGAGCAGTGGGGAATTGACTGCTTACAAAAATTTCGAGGGATGTTTGCCATTGCTATTTGGGATAGCAGAAAGCAGGAACTGTGGTTGATTCGTGATCGATTGGGCATTAAACCGCTGTATTACAGTATTCATAATGGCCGAATCGTTTTCGCATCGGAAATAAAAGCACTACTGGAGGATGAGGGACAGGTTCGAGAAATAAATGAAGAGGGCTTTTTTCATTATATGTCTTTTCTGACTGTTCCAGCACCTGACACTCTTTTTAAAGGTATTCATAAATTACCTTGTGCCTCATGGATGTGTATCAAAGCAGATGGCCAGATTAGCGAAAATCGCTATTGGGATGTTTTGGATCATCTTGAGCCCATGCATGAGCGTTCAGATAATGAAATAGCCGAGCAGCTGCTAGGTGAATTAAAAACGGCAGTAAAATTATTAAAGGAAAGTGATGTTCCGGTAGGTATCTTTTTATCAGGAGGTATAGACTCGAGCACTAATGCCGCCCTTTTTTCGGAAGGGGATACAGGCTCGGTAAAAACCTTTTCCATAGGTTATGATGGACAATATGAAAGTTATCAGAATGAATTGCACCATGCTAAATTAGTTGCGGATAAAGTAGGTGCCGAATATCATGAAAAATTGTTGAATGTAAAAGATTTAATCGATTTTATGCCGCATATGGTTCATTTACAGGATGAACCAATAGGCGATTCTGTTTGTATCCCCTGCTATTATGTGGCAAAGCTGGCTCGTGATAATGGCGTTATTGTTTGTCAAGTGGGTGAGGGTGCAGATGAACTGTTTTGGGGATACTCAAAATGGAAAGCGAAACTGCAATTACAACGTGTGGATGATATCCCTGTCCCCCGAGTTTTAAAAAAACTGCTGGTTAAAGCTTTAGGGCTTTTTAATTTTAGATATGATTGGCGTTACGAATATTTAAGAAGAGGAAGTCGTAGCCAGCCCATATTTTGGGGCGGTGCGGAGTCATATACACAAACTGAGAAAATGTCATTGCTATCACCGCGGATGAGAAAAAAATTTAAAAACCGGACCTCATGGGAAGCAATAGCCCCAATTCGTAAACGTTTTGAAGAAAAATCAAAAACAAAATGCCATCTTGAATGGATGAGTTATATTGATTTAAACATGCGGTTGCCAGAATTATTATTGATGAGGGTAGACAAAATGAGTATGGGCGTCTCATTGGAAGGAAGAGTTCCCTTTTTGGATCATAAAGTGGTTGAATTGGCGATGAGTATCCCCACAGAAGTTAAGACTCGTAATGGCACCCTTAAGCACATTCTCAAAAAGGCAGTGCGTGGTGTTATACCTGATGAAATCATCGATCGAAAAAAACAGGGATTTGCAGCGCCCATGAAAGATTGGTTTGATGATCGTTTAGGCCAAGTCGCTGCAGAAGAGTTAAAAGCGTTTTGTGCGGAGACCGATCTTCTGGATTGGAGTGAAGTTGAGAAAATGCTCAAAAGTAAAAAACGAGATCGGATTTGGCCACTTCTTAATGCAGCTCAGTGGTGGAAGTCCTACGTTAAAAGGGTTTAATGATGAAACAGGTTTTAATCAGTAAAGGTAAGGCTATTGTGGGTGAGGTTCCTGCACCGGGTGTTGGAGCTGGCGAAGTTTTGGTACGCGTGCACACTTCATGTCTGTCCGTTGGTACTGAGATGAGTGGTGTGCGTTCGAGCGCTGTTCCTTTATGGAAGAAAGCACTAAAGCAACCAGAAAAAGTGGCAACCACCCTGAAGATGGTTTCGACCATGGGTTTTAGCCGCACCTGGAGTCTTTTGGAAGAGAAAATTGATGCGGCTCATCCTACTGGATATTCTGCAACCGGAACTGTGATCGCAGTGGGTACGGATATTCATGATATTGCAGTCGGAGACCGAGTTGCCTGTGCGGGAGCTCAATGTGCTCATCATGCAGAATTTATTCGCGTGCCAAGAAACCTATGTGTGAACCTGCCCGAGACATTGAGTTGGGAAAGTGCTTCTACAGTTACTTTAGGTGCTATTGCCATGCAAGGCGTGCGACGTACTCAACCTACTTTGGGTGAAACCTTTGTAATTATTGGTTTGGGTATTCTTGGGCAACTGACTGCTCAGTTATTAAAGGCAAATGGATGTCGTACTATCGGGATAGACGTGGATAGAGAGCGAATTGCTTTGGCCTTAAGTCTCGGCATGGACATGGGGCTTTGTCCTGATGATGGGGACAGCATTGATCAGGTTGCACGGTTGACTGATGGATTGGGTGCGGATGGGGTGATTATTACCGCCGCTACTCCATCTGACGCGGTAGTTTCTACAGCATTTAAAGTGTGTCGTAAAAAAGGTCGGGTAGTTCTTGTGGGTGATGTAGGTTTAAATCTTAACCGTGCCGATTTTTATGTGAAGGAAATTGATTTTTTAATTTCCAGTTCTTATGGTCCAGGTCGTTATGATCATCGCTATGAAGAACAAGGACTGGATTATCCGGTAGCCTACGTACGTTGGACAGAAAATCGTAATATGGGCGAATACTTACGATTATTAGCTGAGAATCGTATACAGGTTGAACAATTAATCTCTGCTCGATATCCCATTGCTCAAGCGACACAAGCTTATGCTTCGCTCACTGAAGCTGCTGTTAAGCCGATGATGGTTCTTTTGACCTATCCTGAGAGTGAGGAGAAACCAGCTCATACTATCCGGTTAAAGCCTGCAGTAGCTTCTACTGCAGGAAAAATCCGTATTGCCGTATTAGGCGCGGGTGCTTTTGCACGTTCTGCCCATTTACCTAATTTAAAAAACATGAGTGACCGTTTTACTTTGCAAGCAGTAGCAACACGGACGGGGCATAGTGCTGCAGCTGTGGCTAAACAATTTGGCGCGAGTTATTGTACGACTGATTTTGAAGAGGTTCTTGGTGATCCCGATGTCGATGCGGTAATTATTGCGACTCGTCATCAACAACATGGAGCTATGGCTTTGGCAGCCATGCAGGCCGGAAAACATGTATTGGTAGAAAAACCTCTTGCCTTAACCGCAGCAGAACTTGCAGCGCTTGATGAATTTGTCACATCAAATACTGATAAGCCTTTGCCGGTATTATTAACCGGTTATAACCGTCGTTTTTCACCTTATGCAAAGCGCATGGCTGAATTACTGGAGCAACGAAGTGCGCCTTTTATCCTCAACTATCGCATGAACGCAGGTTATATCCCTTTAGATCACTGGGTACATGGAGCAGAAGGTGGGGGGCGTAATTTGGGTGAAGCATGTCATATTTATGATTTGTTTACTTTTTTTGCCAATGCCGAAGTAGCAGAAGTCAGTGCTCATTCTATTATTCCAAAGTCGCATCATTATGGACGTAATGATAATTTCATTGCCACCATGACTTTTAGTGATGGTTCGGTAGCAAGCTTGACCTATACGGCTTTAGGCTTTAAAGAATATCCAAAGGAAATAGGAGATCTCTATGTTGACGGAAAACTCATCACTCTCTCTGACTATAAATCTCTTGAGGCTCATGGGATTAAAGGCAAGTCATTCAAAACATCAATGCAGGAAAAAGGCCTGCGCGAAGAATTAATGGCTTTTGCCGATGCAATTAATGGTGCTGATTGGCCTATCCCATGGTGGCAGCAGCTCCAATCTGCAAGAATAGGCTTAATGGTAGAAAAACAAATTGGTAATGATGGTGCACATAAAGAATGATGGGGCGCTTAAAACAAATTATTTCTGAATCGGGTTATTCCGGATTAGTTAAACGCTTGTCCGCTCGAGTTCTTCGTGAACGAAATATGATGTTGTTTTTAGCGAGAGATACTTGTTTTGGCAGTTATAAAAAACAAGATCAGCCCTTTGTTTTAAATAGCTTACTAAAGAGGGAAGAGGCTGATTTGTGGCGCGATACAAGCCGCATTCCACAAGAGGTCATTCATCATTATCTGGAGCATCGATTTGATTTGCTTGGCTCGGGGTGGGTAAAAATTTTTTACGGTATGAATTGTAGGGGATTGGAACAATACCGTTTTGCATCAGCCCCTTCTATTCAACCGGATAATCAAGGGCATTGGCTTAGGAAGCGAATTAATAAGTCGAATTTACTCTCGGCCCAAAAAATCTGGCAACAAGTCGATCCTGATTACATTCCTATTGATTGGCAGATAGACTTTAAATCAGGCTATCGCTGGTCTGAAAAAACCTGGTCTAAAAAAATTAAATTTGGCCATGAATTAGGCGTTGATGTGAAAGTTCCCTGGGAATTGGCTCGTATGCAGCACTTGCCTCAACTCGCTCTGGCTTGTTTTTCCAGTACTCCGAATGAAAAAAGCAAGTTGCGGTCGCGTATTAAAAGTGAATTTCAAAATCAGATACTTGATTTTATTGCGACTAATCCTCCTGGATATGGGGTCAATTGGATTTGTCCTATGGATGTCGCCATTCGTGCGGCCAATTGGCTCTTAGCCTGGAATTTGTTGCACGTTGCTGAGTTTAATTGTTCCAAATCTTTTGAAGAGTTTTTCGCTCAGAGCATTTATGAGCATGGGCTCTATATTATCGAAAATTTGGAATGGATGCCCGATCGGGCAAACCATTATCTTGCTAATGTTAGCGGTCTTGTTTTTATTGCAGCCTCTCTTCCTTCGACAGAGGAAACCGATCTTTGGCTGGCTTTTGCCGTACAAGAGCTCATTGTTGAAGTGGAAAGACAATTTGATGAAGATGGAGGAAATTTTGAGGGCTCAACTTCCTATCATCGTCTTTCAGCTGAAATGGTTTATTATGCTACTGCCGTAGTACTGGGGTTAACGGAAGAAAGGCTCGCCAAATTAAAATCTTATAATCATCAACACTTTAAAAAAAGACGTGGCAAGCCAGGGTTACAGCCGGCTCCATTGACGTTTTATCCGACCGGCCAGATTCAATACAGTCCATTTCCAAGAACCTACTTGCAGCGTATGGAGCGTATGGCTGAGTTTATAAGGGATATAACCAAGCCTGATGGTAGTATCCCTCAAATTGGTGATAATGACAGTGGGCGTTTTTTCAAGTTGGATCCGGTATATCAGGTGATGACGGTTAAGGATGCCCGGGAGCGTTATACTAATTTAGATAATTATGATGCTTTGTCCAATCACGCAAACTACTATATGGAAGATCATTTGGATTGCAGTCATATTGTTGTTGATGGCTATGCGATGTTTGGTCGAAATGATTTTGCTGATTGGTTAGGCGGACAACAAGTCGCTCGGCATAAGGTCGATGCTATCATGCTCAGGGCTCTTGCTGCACATCACCAGATATCGCCTGGCCTGATTTTAAATTCAGCGACCCAATATGGAACAATAGCTACTGTTGAAGCATTTCATGAACAATTATTGTATGTGCAGGGCTTACCCGAAGGACGGCTCCAGAAAACTGAATTTACCGTTAAAGAAGATGGTTTATTAGAGGGCCTAAAACTTCTTGCATATCCTGATTTTGGCTTGTTTCTTTTCAGATCACCTCGTTTGTATTTAGCTATAAGGTGTTGGATTGGTAATAAACTTGTTCATTCTTCTCACCGGCATCAGGATCAACTGTCTGTGGAATTATCAATTGATGGGAAGAACCTGATTTGTGATCCAGGCACTTATTTATACACATCCTTACCTGCTGAGCGAGGTAAATATAGAGAAAGTGACAGTCATTTCTCCCCTTTTTCGAGTTTTAATAAATCAGATACCCAGACCGCTCATGTATTTAGTACTCTTCAATTAGAAAAAGCTCATGTGGTTTATTGGGGGGCAGAAGGTTTTGTTGCCACAACAACTTTAATAAAAGAGACGCATCAGCTGTTAATTTCTCTGGGAAATAAATCGGTAGTGATTTATCATGGATGCGATGGGCCTCAGAAGAGCAGACATAAAAAACAGCTCGCGTTTTCGTCAGGGTATGGAATTAGAGATAGAATAGGGACGGATAGGTAATGATTAATTATTTTTCAAATTTTAAATCTACAATTAAAAATCTATCAAGTAAGGACAGCTTTTGGGACCTTTTAGGCTTGTATCTGCTGTTGTTATTACTCACATTGAACCCCTTCCATTTTTTTCTCTTCGACAAGATAGTGTTTTATCGTGAAATAATTTCAGGCATGTTTTTAATATTATGCGGTATGAAATACCTTTCTAAGGGAAAAGAGACTTTAGATCAACACTATGATGCAGGAATCGATATAGGACTGGTTATTTTTTTTCCTTTAATCCTGTTAGTATTTGCTGTGCTCGATACAGGCAAGAACTTGTACGATAACGATATTACAGAGACATCATTGCATTTAAGGTATCTGAACCCTGATCTGTATGTATTAAGAAATGCTCTTTTATATGTTCCTATGGTTGTTTATTTTGCTTTAAGAGGACTGAAGAGTAGTGAAATACGAAAAATTGCGTTACTAACCGTTTTGATAGCACCATTCAGTATTTTTGCATTTATTTATTTTTTCCATCTCGGAACACTTACTACATTTGGGGCAATGGTGAAATTGAAGGGCACTGGATTTCAGTATAATACCTATATTCCCTATTTAACTTTTGCCGCTTTATCTGCGGTTTATCTGTGTAATGCCCCGACCTCTAATAAGTTAGAAAAATATATTGCTTTAGCGGTGTTGGTATTCCTCATTATCTATACCTATTTATCAACCAGCCGTCAGTCCATTCTGTTTATTCTACTTTCTGGTTTTGTTTTTTTTGTTAAAAATGATGCACTCACTTTGAAAAAAAAGTTGATCCTGTTGCCTGTTTTTTTATTATGTATTTGGACTATTTTTAAATTAATCACCACTGATTTCTCTTGGGAGAGCCTCACTTCATTCAGTGCCGCTCATTCGATAAGTGCCAAGGTGGATGGTTCTGATTATACGGATAATTCCAATATAGAGCGCTTTAATCAGATTGACGGTGCTAATCAGATTGATTATGCATTTGATAAATACCGCACGTTAAGAACCCCGCGCTGGGAAATCATGAAGCACGGTTTGTCTTTGCTTCAGCCACAGGAATATTTAACCGGAGCGGGTTTGTCCAGTGTCATTAACTCAGGCCCCCACAACGATTACATCAGATGGTTACAGCGTATAGGTATTCTAGGCATGTTATTCGGCTTTTATCCCTTTGTACGAGCCTTGTTTTCTATTGCTGGATTACGAAACTCCCTTCAGAATAAAAAAAATAAAATGATTCCTCTTTACCTGACGTTGGCAATTTTATTTACTTTATACCATTCCTTCTTTGGGTACCCTAGAGAAGATGCCTACCAAGCAGTCTATTGTTTTCTTGGTTTGTCTATGTGGTTAGGAGTCAGGAAAGAGTATGGTTTAGTCTCGGTGATGAAGCCAGAAAGAAAAAAACTGTTGTCGCGTTTGATATACGCACGATAAAAAACTGGTTAACAATGGAAATAAAATAATGCGTGTTTTAGTTATTACCCATTCTTACAGCCCTGTAAATGATCCGCGGGCATTTAGATGGGGCGCAATTTGTGAGTATTGGGCTCAAAGTGGCATTATTGTCGATGTGGTGTGTTCCGCAGCCAATGCAACTTTACCTCAATTTGAGCAACTAAATAGGGTCAATGTTTATAGGGTGTCCGATCCTTCGCAACGCTTTCGTTCTAATGAAGGGGGCAGTAATGATGAAAAAAAATCAAACCCTCTTTCCTGGCGCATCAAAACAAAGCAACTCATTCATTCACTGGTGAAGAAAACTATTGTTATGGTGCGTTGGCCCGATCACGCTTGGTTATGGATACCTAAAGCATATAAACGTACAGCTCACTTACTTGAGACTCATCACTATGATGGGATTTTTTCTGTAGCGGTTCCCTTTAGTTCTCATATTGTAGCAATGCTGCTTGGGCGCAAACGAAAGGGGATTGAGTGGGTTTGTGATTATGGGGATCCCTTCTCTTTTTTGAAAGAGTTACCCATGAATAATACCAGGTTGTATAAAAGAATTAATAAATTTATTGAAAATAAATTAATCAATGCATCACAAAAGATTTCCGTAACCACCCCAGAGACCCTAAATGAATATGTGTCTTATTTAGGTGTTCCCAAGAAATGGTTGCATGTTATCCCTCCGGTAGTAGGAAACAACTATATTGATGAGAGTATATATACCAACAGCAATTCTTTGGGTAAAGAATCCATTAATTTAATATTTGCTGGTACCTTATATACCAAAATTCGTAATCCAAAATATTTATTGGAGTTAGTATCAAAGTTACGCGCCAAACTGGTGCCTCGTCAATTAAAGCTCCATTTTTATGGACGCATTGGTGATTGTCAGAGCGAATTTGATCCTTACATCGATGCAATTAATGATTGGATATTTCTTCATGGCATCGTGAACAAAGACGACATGCTCAATGTTTATAAAAACGCTGATATATTGGTCAATATCGGTAACACTACGGCTTATCAAGTCCCAAGCAAAGTGATTGAGTATATGTCTACCGGGCTGCCGATATTAAATATTGCATCTGTAGACAGAGATTCATCGGTTTCAATGCTGGAAGATTATCCCTGCGCTTTTTCCCTATTTCAAAATGCAGGAATATCAGATACTACTCTTGATGAGATTTGTACGTTTATAAATAACTCTAGCCAAGTAGCCAAGAGCACAGTAAACAAGATTATGGCACAATATCAGTTACCTGAGGTTGCCAATGCGTATATTGATTTATTTTCAAGAGGTTCATAAATGCCTTCTTTAGTCATTTTAGGTGCAGGAGGTTTTTTAGGTAAGGCCATTATTGAGCAAGGAGCGAGCCTATTTCCGATAAAAGCAGTAGTACGTAAAAAAAAATCGGATACCCAACATTCAGATAAAATAACCTGGTTTGAATTGGATCTTTTAATCCCCGGCGCATTGGACGAAGTTCTTGAAAAAGATGACATAATCGTTAATACGGCTTATATTCCTGGTGATAATGATTCTGATAACCTTCAGCTGATTAATAATGTTATTGATTCATGTATTCGGAACAAGATACAAAGATTAATCCATTGCTCTACCGCTAATGTGGTGGGAGCAGTTAAAAACTGTCGTATTGATGAGTCTGTTGTCTGCGAGCCACTGACCCAATACGAACAAGTCAAATTCGCCATAGAAGAGAGGGTATTAAAGAGTAGTTTAGATGGTCTTGATGTGATTGTTTTGCGACCTACGGCGATTGTTGGTCCTGAAGGAAAAAATTTATTAAAATTGGCTGATGCCTTAATGAAAGGCAGTCAGTTTGTTAACTATTTGCGGGCTTCACTTTTCAGAAATCGAAAAATGCATTTGGTTTCTGTTCATAACGTAGCTGCAGCGATACTTCATTTGTCACAAGCCTCTTTATCCAACAGAGGCATTTATTTTATTTCTTCGGACGACGATCCCCAAAATAACTTTATTAGCATTGAATCTATTTTACGGGAAACGCTGGGGCTTGGGAGAAGAAAAATACCATTATTGCCCATTCCGCTATCCGTTTTATCCATACTCTTAAAATTAAAGGGGCGATCAGGATTTAATTTGGGACGAACTTATGACTCTAAAAAACTTTTTTCTACGAATTTTACTCCAGTTGATTCATTGGATAATGCGGTGAATCAATTCGGTAAACGCTTTTTGGAAAAAAATGCAACAGGGAATTTAATCAGTGATAAATAACAAATTTCTTTTTAATTTTGCGGTTTCATATTCAGGCGGCGGCTTTAAGCGTCTTTATGCCTATGCAAAATGGTTTAATCAAAATGGTGGGGCTTGGTTCATAATACATCCCATGTGCAAGTCATTAATTACCGAATTTCCCAATAATCATTTTTTTGTAGTCAGTCAATCCAAGTTACAGCGATTGTTTCGTGATTGTGATTATTTGAAAGAATTGGAAGCCGAGATAGGAGTCCCTAATGTTTATTATTCTTATGGAATTCCCATTTACTATAAATTGGGGAGGTTAAACTGGTTTCATTTAAGTAATGTTTTGCCTCTTGGTTCTCAGGGCATCCCTTTACCTTTATTTGATAAGTTGAAACTGAGTTATCTGGGCCGAAGAATAGAAAATAATTTTAAAAATGCAGATATCGTTTCTGCAGAATCGTCTTATTCATTGAGCTTGATTAAATCAAAACATCCTTTGAGATTTTTTGTATCGGTGAATGGCAGTGATGACGAGATATTATTTTACAATGATGCAAAGCAGGAAAAGAAAGAAAAAATTGCAGTGGTTCTGGGCACTTATCGTTACAAAGCATTGGCGGATTCCTATGCAGTATTTGAAATGCTTCATGCTAAGGACAATCAACTGAAGTTGATGATTATTGGTGATGATAAAAAAGTCCCCAAAAGCCTGCGCATGAATCCTAATATTATTTTGAAGGGGAGTCTTCCAAGAGATAAGGTAGTTGATTATTTGCGTCAAGCCGAGTTTTATATTTCGACAACTTATATAGAAAACTCATATAATGCGGCATCAGAAGGAATATTTTTCGCAAAAGAATCCTATATTTCTGATATTGCTCCTCATAGAGAGCTGGTGGCTGGTTTGCATTTTGAAGAAGTATCAATCCCCAATCTGAATAGGCCATTGTTGCGTTTAAAAAGAGAAGAAATTTCTCCTGTGAATTTAAAAACCTGGGATAATGTGATTACCGAGATGGTTGAACATATGTCTAAAAATAATACCATGGTGTGTTGATATTTTAATTATTGAAGTACTATTCGACATCCCTTGACTTCGTGGCGCTGCCATTGACGTTAAGAAACGTGATCCTAAGCGAAGCGAAGGATCTCCAAAATGTGGCTCAATGTCTATTTCAGGAGATTCCCTCGCGGGATGACGGAGGGAGGCTTAGGTCAATACTCCTCAGCCGAACGGGGATTAAGATAGCCCATTTACTTAATGGTAAGTAAGTTTAAGTCGTTTATATTTAACTATCAGAGTTTAGAATTTATTAATGAAAATTCTCTTAATATCTCAATACTTTTGGCCTGAATCATTTATTATCAGTGATTTAGCTAAATGTATTGTTGCGCAGGGACATACCATTGAAGTCCTCACAGGGAAACCTAATTATCCAGATGGCGCCATTTATAATGGATATTCGGCCGCGGGATGCGCTATGGATTATTTTGATGACAAGATACCTGTCCATCGTGTACCTCTATTTCCTCGAGGAAAGGGTGGGGGTATGAGGTTAATGCTTAATTATTTTTCCTTTGTGTTCAGTGGCTTGTTTTATTTTCATCGCTTAATTAAAACAAAGCAATTTGATGTGATTTTTGTTTTTGCGCCCTCCCCAATAACCTCCGTAATCCCGGCCATTTATTTAAAAAAACGGCTGAAAATACCTCTGGCATTATGGGTTCAGGATCTTTGGCCCGAAAGCTTAAGTGCTACCGGATTCATACGAAATAACTTCATCCTTAAGTTAATTGGCAGATTAGTGCGTAGAATTTATACCGCCGTGGATCTGTTATTGGTACAATCACAAGCATTTCGCAAACCGGTTTCACAATACGCTGCTGATGAGAAAATAGTTTATTACCCCAACTCATATCTTGAAATTTCCCCTGAACGTCATGAACCTGAGTCCATTCCCAGTGAATTGCAATTGATGTTGGAAACCAATCGCTGTTTTGTTTTTGCCGGTAATCTTGGAACGGCACAGTCGGTGGAAACCTTGGTACAGGCAGCTGAACAGTTAAAGCATTTGCCAGATTGCAAGTTGGTTTTAGTCGGTAGTGGCAGTATGTTGGGATGGATTGAACAACAAAAAACGAACAAGGGCTTGGATAATTTGATTTTGGCGGGTCGTTTTCCTTCTTCATTAATGCCATTTATCTTTTCGCGCGCAACAGGATTACTTGTTACACTTAAAAAAAATGAAATTTTTACTTATACCATCCCAAGTAAAATACAAGCTTATTTGGCAGCAGGTCGACCCGTATTAGCTGCACTTGATGGGGAGGGGGGACGAGTAATCGAGGAATCAGGAGCTGGTTTTTCCTCTCCTGCAGAAGATGGAGTGGCTTTAGCTAAAAATATTGAGCGACTTTACTATATGTCAGACCTAAACCGAGATAAACTTGGCCAAAATGGAAGAGCCTATTTTCTTGAACATTTTGAAATGATTAGTCAGAGTCAACGCCTCATAGAAGTTTTTGAGGAACGAATTAGTAAAAGTGGAGAAATTAATTGAAGATTTTAGTGTTGGGAGCAACAGGCATGTTAGGAAGTGCCATATTGCATACACTTCAAAAAAATGAACGATATGAGGCGTGGGGTACTTTGCGAAGTGAAAATGGCCTTGCCTATTTTCCTGAACAGACTCATTCAAAGTTGATTTATAATGTGGATGTTCTTGATGAACACGCGCTTCATGATGTGTTTGAGCGAGTCAAACCCAATCTGGTAATTAATTGTGTGGGCTTGATAAAACAGCTTTCCAGCGCTAATGATCCGCTTATAGTTTTGCCTATCAATTCTATATTTCCCCATCGTTTAGCTAAGCTGTGTGGGCTTTTTGAAGCAAGATTAATCCATATAAGTACAGACTGTGTTTTCTCCGGGCGTAAGGGAATGTATAAAGAGTCCGATCTTTCTGATGCTGAAGACTTATATGGTAAATCCAAATTTATTGGTGAACTGTCAGACTTGCCGCACGTGATCACGTTAAGAACTTCAATTATTGGTCATGAATTAAATAGTCATTATGCTTTGATCGATTGGTTCCTTTCGCAAAAAGAACAAGTGAAGGGATACGTACATGCTATTTTTTCAGGGTTACCGACTGTTGAGTTGACACGGGTAATCATGGATTTTGTGATTCCCCGTCCTCATTTATTTGGCCTCTATCATGTAGCTGCCAAACCAATTAGTAAATACGACTTGTTAAATTTGGTTGCAGAAACCTATGGCAAAAAGATAAGCATTATCCCGGAGGAGCAGTTCTTCATTGATCGATCCTTAAATGCGGAGCGATTTAGAGAGGCAACCGGATATGTCGCCCCAGAATGGCCTTATCTTATTGAGATGTTATATCAGTCTAGAGGCGAGTTAAATGTTTAATGACAAAGTTTTAATGATTACTGGGGGAACAGGCTCATTTGGTCATGCGATTTTAAAACGCTTTTTGAATTCAAGCATTCGCGAAATACGAATTTTTAGCCGGGATGAAAAAAAGCAAGAGGACATGCGCAATGAGATAGATAATGAAAAAGTAAAGTACTACATTGGCGATGTACGTGATTATAACTCGCTTGCGGATGCAATGAATGGAGTAGATTATGTTTTTCATGCTGCTGCGTTGAAACAAGTTCCTTCATGCGAATTTTATCCTATGGAGGCTGTTCGTACCAACATCTTGGGAACGGAGAATGTGCTTCGCGCCGGTAGAGCTAATTCGGTTAAACGAATCGTCGTACTAAGTACGGATAAAGCGGTTTACCCCATCAACGCCATGGGGATTTCAAAGGCTATGGCTGAGAAAATTGTTGTGGCTAATTCACGGATGGTTTCTCCAAACGAACCCATAATATGCGCTACTCGTTACGGAAATGTGATGGCCTCAAGAGGTTCCGTAATTCCGCTTTTTGTCGATCAAATTAAAAAGAATCAAGAGATAACAATTACGGATCCTTCCATGACCCGTTTTCTGATGTCTTTGGATGATTCAGTAGATTTGGTGTTATATGCATTTCAACACGCCATACCGGGGGATATCTTTGTACAAAAATCTCCAGCATCTACTGTTGCAGATTTGGCACAGGCACTTGTTGAACTGTTTAAAGCAAAAAATACTCCGCGCATTATTGGCACTCGTCATGGTGAAAAACTATATGAGTCGCTTGTCTCTAGAGAAGAAATGGCAAAAGCAGTTGATCTGGGCAAGTATTATCGTATTCCTTCAGATAATCGAGATCTGAATTATAAAAAATATTATATAGAGGGAGAGGAGGTTATTTCTAATTTTGCTGATTACACCTCTCATAATACCCAACAATTAAAAGTGGCTGAAATCAAAGATTTGCTTCTTAGACTTGATTTTATTCAGGAGGCACTTGATGCTTAAAGTAATGACAATAGTAGGGACACGGCCAGAACTAATTAAGATGAGTCGTGTCATTGCTGAATTTGATAATCAGGTAAATCATATTCTGGTTCATTCTGGTCAAAATTATGATTATGAGTTAAATCAAGTTTTTTTTGATGATTTGGAAATAAGAAAACCGGATTATTTTCTTAATATTTCAAGAGATAACGTAGCAAAAGCTATTGGCGATGTAATTACCAGCGCTGATCTTTTATTTGAGGAAGTAAAACCTGACGCATTATTATTGTATGGTGATACTAACACCTGCTTGGCTATTATAGCCGCGAAGCGAAGAAAAATACCCGTTTTTCATATGGAAGCAGGTAATCGATGCTTTGATCAACGTGTACCAGAAGAATTGAACCGTAAAGTGGTGGATCACTTAAGTGATATTAATATGGTGCTCACCGAACATGCCAGACGTTACCTAATTGCCGAGGGAATTAAGCAAGAGACTATTATTAAAACGGGATCGCACATGCAAGAAGTTTTGGATTATTATATGCCAAAAATTCATGCCTCTACGGTTTTAGAACGATATAACTTTGAGCCAGGAAAGTATTTTGTTGTCAGTGCTCATCGTGAAGAAAATGTTGATTCTGCGAAAAATTTACATCATTTAGTAGCAAGTCTGGAAGCTTTAGCGGAAGAGTACGAATATCCTATTTTTTTCTCAACTCATCCACGAACAAGAAAAAACATAGAGAACTATATTGGGGGAAGAGTAAATCCCTTGATTCGATTTGAAAAACCTCTCGGTTTGTTTGATTATATTAAGCTGCAACTTTCGGCTTTCTGCATCTTATCGGATAGTGGAACCATTACAGAAGAAGCCTCATTACTGAATCTTCCTGCAATTACAATTAGAAATGCTCATGAGCGTCCTGAAGGTATGGATGAAGGAACGTTGATCATGAGTGGTTTACAGAAAGAGAGAATATTGGAATCGGTAAAAGTAGTTACTTCGCAACATAATAACGCTCAACGCGTTATACCCATAGTACCGGATTATCAAACGGGTCCTGTGGTATCAAAACAGGTGCTTCGCATCGTGCTCAGTTACGTTGATTATATTAATAGGAATGTATGGCATAAATAGTAACAGTAGGGGGACCTATGGCCGGGCCATAGGGTTTCTGAGCCCAAATCCCTACTATCATTTATTTATCCTTTGAGCTTACTTATTCTTTGGGCGAATTACGTCATCTCGAGCACAGCGAGAGATCTCATGATTAGGGACTAAGTGCCACATTTTGGAGATCTCTCGCTGTGCTCGAGATGACGGGATTTTTGATGAGTTCAACAGCCAGTCTGGGTGGGCTGCAGGACTGAAACCCGGGTTTTACTTCCTTCCACCCAGTCTACTCTATCTGAGTATGACTATTCCCGTCCTAAAATCCTGTTAATGATGCGCGTAGCCTGATTATCACAAAAAATAGCGTCATTTTCTGGCTCTTCGGCGCATCCTAAATTATGACAGTATTCTTGAGATGCCAGAGCTTTCATACACGTTTTTACACCTTCTTGGATCAATGAAATGGTCTGGGCTAATCTCTGATCGTGATCATGGTTAGTCATTCCTTTGTATTGAGCGACTAATTCGGCCAATCCTTTCAAGGTTTGTTGGCGTGCACTCAAATGTTGTTCGCGTAATTGACAAAGTGCCTTAGCGGAGTCATGCGCGTCAGTGTCACTGGTCACTTCATTAATATCCTCCATACACTGCTCCAGTTTAAGCCTGATGGTGTTGCTATCTGCAGGAATAATTGGATCATCAGGACCGGTATAAGAAGCGTTGTTTGCAAACGTTACCGTTGCTGCAAAGCAAAAAATAAATACAGACACTATTTGGATTTTCATAGTATTCCTTCCTGAATTCATTGTGATATAGGTAATTATATTATTTACATAATAGACGAAAAATATTCTATTTTGCGCTGACTAAATTAAGAGATTTAGGGGGATCTTGAAAGGTGCTTAAGTATTGAACAGTAGATGCGTTTTATGATATAAAGTCACCCATTATCAGGTTTCTTCCATCGATGAAGAGGTTTGATAAGGCAGCTTATCTTCTCCTGAAGGATCATTGGAGAACTGGACCTTTCCTAGTTTTAATCAATAAACGGGTTTGTTGCCGAGGTAGAGAGGGTGAATAGTCTAAGGACTGTCATTGAGCTTTAGTTCGGTAAAAGTAACCTGTGTTTATCCGTTTACTCCTTCTCATTGTATTACTTACAACCTCTTTTACTTACAGGTTTATTCTTAAACAGCAGGAGTAGTCGTGTTATGAAGAGAAAGTTTGATGACTTTGAATTGAGTCATAACGAGGAACAACGGAAAAAAGAGCAAAGAACAGAAGAAAATACTAAAGGACTTGAAGTTAATTTCAATGCAGTGTTGGAAAAGAATCCTCATGATGGTTTTGCTTTAGTTCAACGAGGCGATGATTACCTTCGTCAGGGGCAAAAAGAGTTGGCGCTACAAGACTTTAATGCGGCCTTGCGCATTGATCCTAATGATGGTTTTGCTTTAGCTCGTCGAGGCGATGTTTACCGTCTTCAGGGACAAAAAGAATTGGCGCTACAAGACTTTAATGCGGCCTTGCGCATTGATTCTAATAATGGCTTTGCTTTGGCTCGCCGAGGCGATGTTTACCGTCTTCAGGGGCAAAAAGAATTGGCACTACAAGACTTTAATGCGGCCTTGCGCATTGATTCTAATGATGGCTTTGCTTTAGCTCGCCGAGGCGATGTTTACCGTCTTCAGGGGCAAAAAGAATTGGCGCTACAAGACTTTAATGCGGCCTTGCACATTGATTCTAATGATGGTTTTGCTTTAGCTCGCCGAGGAGATGTTTACCGTCTTCAGGGGCAAAAAGAATTGGCGCTACAAGACTTTAATAGGGCCTTGCACATTGATTCTAATGATGACTTTGCTTTAGTTCGTCGTGGCATAATTTATAATCTGCAAGGGCAATTTGATTTAGCACTATCTGATTTAAATGCAGCGTTACAAATTAACCCTAATAATAATTTTGCCTTAGCCTATCGTGGAGCAGTTTATGCTCATCAGAAACAATTTGATTTAGCATTACAGAATTTAAATGCCTCCCTGCGAATTGCTTCCTCAAGTTTTGCTTTGGTTCGTCGAGCTGAAGTTTACCGTCTTCAAGGGCAATTAGAATTAGCGCTACAAGATTTCAATGCGGTGTTGCAAATTAATCCTAATGATGGTTTTGCTTTAGCTCGTCGAGGCGATGTGTACCGTCTTCAGGGGCAATTAGGATTGGCGCTACAAGACTTCAATGCGGCCTTGCACATTAGTCCTAATGATGGTTTTGCTTTAGCTCGTCGAGGCGATGTTTATCGTCTTCAGGGGCAATTAGGATTGGCGCTACAAGACTTCAATGCGGCCTTACACATTAATCCTAAAGACTCTTTTTCTTTAGCTCATCGAGGCGAAGTTTACCGTCTTCAGGGGCAATTAGGATTGGCGCTACAAGACTTCAATGCGGCCTTGCACATTAATCCTAAAGACTCTTTTGCTTTAGTTTATCGTGGCCTGGTTTATACTTTGCAAGGAGACTTAAGGTTGGCACTACAGGATTTCAACGCCGTATTACAAATTACTCCTAATAATAGTTTTGCTTTAGTTAATCGTGGTGTGGTTTATCAACTGCTGGGACAATCGGAAGAGGCCGTTGTGGATTTTAATGCGGTGTTGCAAATGAACCCTAATGAGGGTTTTGCTTTAACTCACCGCGGTGTGGCTTATCATCGGCTGGGACAACTGGACTTGGCTTTGGCGGACTTCGATGCGGCATTGAAAATTCGTCCTGATGATGTCTTTACATTAGCCAGTCGCGGTGAAATTTATATCAAACAGGAGCGATTAGAATTGGCTCTGGCAGATTTCAATGCGGCGTTGAAAATTGCCCCCAATGATACCTTTGCATTAGTCACCCGAGGTGGGGTTTATTTCAGGCAGGGACTACTAGACTTGGCGCTGACTGATTTCAATCTGACGTTGCAACGGAATCCTAATGATGTTTATGCTTTAACTTGTCGCGGTGAGATCTATCGTGTGCGTGACCAATATGAGTTGGCACTACAGGATTTTAATCGGATAGAAGCACTCCAACCAAACAATCGAGTGAATTTAGAATCTAAAAAACAGGTTTATCTTACTCAAGGAAATGATATAGAGGCTGTTAAGTGTGAATATACGCTAGTGGAAAAGATACCTTACTCTTATGGAAATGGTCCATTTCCTACCCTTAGTTCGCTTGCTAAAGTAAGCTTTTTCAAAACTGTTCTCAAAGCAGAGGAGCAAGATAAACATCTTAATAATAAAGAGCATCAAGTTGTATTGGCTGATAATAATATTAATAAGGATACATTAGAATCGATTAGGACGGTTTTGAATCCATAGCCTGAACTATTCTCGCGGTACTCCATTTACTTTATGCGAAATGCTTAAGGATAATAAAAGATGATCTTTATGATATAATATCACCCATTATCAGGTTTCTTCCATCGATGAAGAAGTTTGATAAGGCAGCTTATCTTCTCCTCAAAGGATCATTGGAGAACTGGACCTTTCCTAGTTTTAATCAATAAACGGGTTTGTTGCCGAGGTAGAGAAGAGATGAAGTCTAAGGACTGTCATTGAGCTTTAGTTCGGTAAAAGTAACCTGTGTTTATCCGTTTACTCCTTCTCATTTGTATTATTTACAACCTCTTTTACTTACAGGTTTATTCTTAAGCAGCAGGAGTAGTCATGTTATGAAGAGAAAGTTTGAGTCTGAATTGAGTCATAACGAGGAGCAACGGAAAAAAGAGCAAAGAACAGAAGAAAACACCAAAGGACCTGACGAAGGTAATCTCAATGATTATCTTGTATTAGCGCGGCGAGGACGGGCTTATCTTATAGAGAGCCAATTAGATTTGGCCTTGGCGGATTTCAATGCAGTGTTGAAAATGAATCCTAATGATGGCATAGCTTTAGTTCATCGAGGCATCACTTATACCCTACAGGGGCAATTTGATTTAGCACTATCTGATTTAAATGCAGCATTGCAGATTAATCTTAATGATGACGTTGCTTTGGCCTATCGTGGGGCAGTTTATGGCCAGCAGAAACAATTGGATTTAGCACTACAGAATTTCAATGCGGCCTTGCTAATTGCTCCCTCAAGTTTTGCTTTGGCTCGTAGAGCAGAAGTTTACCGTATTCAAGGGCAACTAGGGCTGGCTCTACAAGATTTCAATGCGGCGTTGCACATTGATTCTAATGATGGCTTTGCTTTAGCTCGTCGAGGTGAGGTTTACCGTCTCCAGGGGCGATTAGAATTGGCTCTACAAGACTTCAATGCGGCTTTGCACATTAATTCTAATGATGACTTTACTTTAACTCGCCGTGGCTTGGTTCATATCTTGCAGAGACATTTAAGGTTGGCACTACAGAATTTGAACGCCGCATTACAAATTAATCCTAATAATAGTTTTGCTTTAGTTCATCGTGGTGTGGCTTATCGAGTGCTGGGACAACTGGACGAAGCTCTTGTGGATTTCAATGCAGTGTTGCAAATGAACCCTAAAGATGGTTTTGCTTTAGCTCATCGTGGTGTGGTTTATCGTATGCTGAGACAATCGGACGAAGCTCTGGCTGACTTCAATGCGGTGTTGCAAATTAACCCTAAGGAAGGTTTTACTTTAGCTCAGCGCGGTGTGGCATATCATCAGCTGGGACAACTGGACTTGGCTCTGGCGGACTTCAATGCGGCATTGCAAATGCATCCTGATGATGTCTTTACATTAGCCAGACGTGGTGAGATTTATACCAAACAAGAACGATTTGACTTGGCTCTGACAGATTTCAATGCGGCGTTGAAAATTGCCCCCAATGATACCTTTGTATTAGCCGCCCGAGGTGGGGTTTATTTCAGGCAGGGACTACTGGACTTGGCTCTGACTGATTTCAATCTGACGCTGCAACGGAATCCTAATGATGTCTATGCTTTAGCTTGTCGCGGTGAGATCTATCGTGTGCGTGACCAATATGAGTTGGCACTACAGGATTTTAATCGGATAGAAGCACTCCAACCAAACAATCGAGTAAATTTAGAGTTTAAAAAACAGGTTTATCTTGAGCAAGGAAATGATATAGAGGCTGTTAAATGTGAATATACGCTAGTGGAAAAGATACCTTACTCTTATGGAAATGGTGCATTCCCTACCCTTAGTTCGCTTGCTAAAGTAAGCTTTTTCAAAACTGTTCTCAAAGCAGAAGAGCAGACTAAACATCTTAATAATAAAGAGCATCAAGTTGTATTGGCTGATAATAATATTAATGAGGACACGATAGAATCGATTAGGACGATTTTGAATCCATAGTCTGAACTATTCTCGCGGTACTCCATTTACTTTATGCGAAATGCTTAAGGATAAGAAAAGATGATCTTTATGATATAATATCACCCATTATCAGGTTTCTTCCATTAATAAAGAAGTTTGATAAGGCAGCTTATCTTCTCCTAAAGGATCATTGGAGAACTGGATATTTCCTAGTTTTAATCAATAAACGGGTTTGTTGCCGAGGTAGAGAAGGTGAATAGTCCAAGGACTGTCATTGAGCTTTAGTTCGGTAAAAAGTAACCTGTGTTTATCCGTTTACTCCTTCTCATTTGTATTATTTACAACCTCTTTTTACTTACAGGTTTATTCTTAAGCAGCAGGAGTAGTCATGTTATGAAGAGAAAGTTTGATGAGTTTGAATGGAGTCATAACGAGGAGCAACGGAAAAAAGAGCAAAGAATAGAAGAAAAAAACATTCCAGAAGCTAATTCAAGTTCTGAATTTAATCCCAAGGATGGTGTTGATTTAGTTCAACGCGGCTTGGTTTATCGCCGAGAGGGACAATTAAAATTAGCCCTGGATGACTTCAATGCGGTGCTGAGAATTAATCCCGAGAATGACTTTGTTTTGGCTCGTCGCGGCGAGGTTCATCGTTTGTTGGGTGATTTGGAGTCGGCCGTACAAGATTTCAATGCGGTGTTGCAAATTCATTCCTCTGATGAGTTTTCTTTAATTCAGCGCGGGATGGTTTATGGTTTGTGTGAAGATTGGGAGTCAGCCATACAAGATTTCAGTACCGTCTTACAAGCTACTCCTGATAATGGCACTGTTTTAGCTTACCGCGGTGATGTTTATCGTATGAAGAAACAATATGAATTAGCACTACAGGATTTTAATACGGCCTTACAAATTATCCCCAATAAAAGCGTTTTTTTAGCTCGTCGCGGTGAGATTCATTATCTGCTTGGGTATTGGGACTTGGCCTTACAGGATTTCAATGAAGCGTTGCGCACTAATCCTCATAATGCTGCTTTTTTGACTCGTCGTGCCGATATTTATTACCATCAAGGAGAATTGGAGTCGGCACTGGCGGATTTCAACATGGTGTTGTTAATTAATCCTAAAGATGCTGATTCATTAGCTTGTCGTGGTGATATTTATTATCAGCAAGGGGAATTGGCGCCGGCACTCGCGGATTTCAATGCGGCATTGCAGATTAATCCCAATGATGATTGGACTATCGTTCGGCGCGGTGGGATTTATAGTAAACAGAGACAATTAGATTTGGCTCTAGCGGACTTCAATACTGCATTGAAAATTAACCCTGATAATGATCTTGCATTGACCTCTCGGGCTGATGTTTATATTACAAGGGGACAATTAAAGCAGGCCTTGATGGATCTTAATGCGGCATTACAACATAATCCCAATAATCACGTTGCTTTAGTTCAGCGCGGTGATATTTATGTTTCGCAGGCGCAATATGAATTGGCATTAGCAGATCTCAATCTGGCATTGCATATTAATTTGAATGATCCGTTTGCTTTATATTGTCGAGGGACTGCTTATTATCGCTGTGGTCAATGGGACTTAGCCCTAGCGGATTTCAATACAGCATTGCAAATCAATCCTGATGATGACGGTATTTTAATTCAGCGAGGCCTGGTTTATGCCCAACAAGAGTTGTTAGATAAGGCATTAGAGGATTTTAGTGCGGCGCTGCAAATTACCCCCAATGATGGCCTCGCTTTAGTGTCTCGAGGAGATGTTTATAGGAGGCAGCAACAATACGATTTAGCGCTGCAAGACTTTGATAATGCGTTACAAGTTAATCCTAATAATGGGGCTGCTTTAGGGCGTCGAGGAGCGGTTTATTGCTTATTGGGACACATAGCGATGTGCTTGGAGGACTTCAATGCCGCGTTGCAAATTAATCCTGAGGATCGCTTTGTTTTAATGCATCGAGGGGAGTTTTATTTTCAGCAGGGGTCGTTAGAACTCGCACTAGATGATTTCTCTGCTGTATTGCGAATTTTCCCCAAGGATAATATGGCATTAGTCGCACGTGGTAGAGTTTTCCTTCAACAAGGGCAACTAGATTTAGCATTAAACGATTTTAATTTGGCATTGCAGAATAATCCTCAAGATAGTATTGCTCTGGCTCGTCGAGGTGAGGTTTATAACAAACAAGGGCAACTGGAATTAGCATTAGAGCATTTAAATGCGGCGTTAAAGATTAATCCTAATGATGGTTTTTCTCTGGGGGAGCGCGGTGAAGTTTATATTAAACAGGGGAAATTAAATTTGGCCCTAGCGGACTTCAATGCTGCATTGGAAATTACTCCCAATGATGATTTTGCCTTAATTAAACGGGGTGAGGTTTATATGAAACAGGGACAATTAGAGCAGGCACTGAGGGACTTTAATACGGTATTAGCACGCCATCCTAATTGTGGCTTGGCTTTAGCTTATCGCGGCGAGGCCTATCGTGTGTGTGGCCAATATGAATTAGCATTACAGGATTTTAATCGGGCAGAAGAATTAACACCAAACAATCGAACCAATTTGGAGTTTAAAAAACAGCTCTATCTTGATCAAGAAAATAATATGGGGGCAGCTCAACTTGAATTTCAGCTGGTTAAAATGACACCTTACTCCTATGGAAATGGTGCATTTCCTACCCTTACTTCTCTGGCTAAAGTAGGTCTTTTTAAGGTTCTTCGCGATTCTCAGGAGCAAAGAGAACAACTTAAAAAAGAAGATTATCAGCAACAAATTGATGATAATCATATTAATAAAGAGCTATTAGAATCGATTGAGG
Source organism: Legionella maioricensis (assembly GCF_023618015.1). Taxonomy (GTDB): domain Bacteria; phylum Pseudomonadota; class Gammaproteobacteria; order Legionellales; family Legionellaceae; genus Legionella; species Legionella maioricensis. The sequence continues at coordinate 140,429 of NZ_JAJKBJ010000004.1, read as the reverse complement.
TGATTTTTAATCGATAATATGATCGGCTCTTTTAATATTCACTTTATTGTTGAATAAATCAAATGTATTTTATCTGATTTATTCAACAATAAGGGCCAATACGTTCTCTGGCGGGCGCCCTATGATTGCTTTATCTTTCAATGTGACAATGGGGCGTTGCATTAATCTGGGTTCTTTTAGCATGGCTTGCAGCACTTGCGCTTCATTATCCAAAGATAATCCTAATTCTTGAAAAATGGGCTCATTTGTTCGAACAAAGTCTTCGAGAGCAAAATGAGACCGCAAAGCATTTAACTGCTCCATATTAAGCGGTGTCTTAAGATATTCAATAATAACGGGATCAAGGCCTTTGTTTTGCAGAATTTCCAGAGTTTTTCTTGATTTAGAGCATTGCGGATTATGATAAATAGTAATTTTTTGCATGTTCTTTTAAGGTTTCTGAGAATAATTTAGACTATATCATTTTTTTTGAAGTTAATCTTTACTCTCGCTTGGGGCTAAAAATGGGGTAGTTGGGACATGCACAATATCCAGAAATTATGTTCAGTTTATGATAATAAATTATTCCATGCACTAGTGTTATATTTCTTTACAAGTAATTTTCAATCCAGACTTATTTGTTAATCAAGCCTTAAGTTTAAGTGTTTTACACTGATAAAAAGCATAGAGGAGATTATCATGACAAACAAGAAACTAACTGAACGTTTGAACAATGAACTTGACGAACTTGGTGTTCCTGCCTTAATGACTGAGCGAGTTCAAGCGTGTACCAAACTCTTTAAAGTACCAAAATTTAAAATTGAAGCTTTGTTACATGGAGTGATTGCTTTCGACTCCGAAACCATGAAAAAAATCGCTAAGGAGCTGGATGTAAGTATCGATTGGCTGGTAGGTAATCATCAAAGAAAAACCAAACACTAACCTAGAGTTTTTTAATTCTGTTATTTTGCAGCCGGGTGAAAGTGAATACTGCAATCCGGCACAACAACATCAGTTCGGATTACTCCGGCATTCAATCGAGAACAACGAGACTGGCGTGCTGCATAGTATGAATGCCCGCCAGAGCGTAGATGGGTTTAACATCTAAACAACAATAAGTTGGCAAAATCGTACTAATTATCAATCGATAGAATAAGATATAGATATCTATGATATAATATTGCACATTATCAGCTTTTTAATAACAAAGAGCTTGATAAGGCCGCTTATCTTCTCCTAAAGGATCATTGGAGAACTGGATCTTCCCTAGTTTTAATCACTAAACGGGTTTGTTGCCGAGATAGAGAAGAGATGAGTAGTTCCAAGAACTGTCATTGAGCTTTAATTCGGTAAAAATAACCTTTATTTACACACATTACTCTCTCCTTATCTCTTATCTAAAGTCTATTCTTAAATACCGGGAGAGGTAATGTCCAAAAGAAAATATGATGTATCTGATTTGATGAATAACGAGGATAATTTGCAAAAAAAACCACGAGGGGAAAACACTAATCCTGAATCAAATCAAAACCCTGAGATGAATCTCAGTGAGGCTATGTTAACTCAGAGAGGTTTAACTTACCGGCTACAGGGAGATTTAGAACTTGCCTTGAAGGATTTTAATACGGTGTTAGATATTAATCGCAAAGATTCCTTTGCTTTGGCCTGTCGTGGCGAGATTTATTATCAACAGGGACAATTAGAGTTAGCGCTGGTGGATTTCAATATGGCATTGCTTATTAATTCAAGGGATAGTTTTGTTTTAACCCACCGCGGCCTGGTTTTTCATCAGCTAGGAAAGATGATGGCAGCTTCCCAGGATTTTGACACTGCATTATATATTAATCCGAATGATGAAGTTGCCTTAGCTTTTCGAGGTGATATTTATATGGGGCAGGGACACTATGACTTGGCCTTAGCCGATTTCAATGCGGTATTACAAATTAATACCTATTATAGCTTCGCTTTATATAAGCGAGGGCTAATTTATAGCGCCCGTGGTCAATTAAAATTGGCACTAGCCGATTTCAATGCTGCGCTGCAAATTGATCCTAATGATGGGTTTGTCTTAACTCAGCGAGGCGCGATTTATAGCCAACAAGGGGAATTAGAATTGGCTCTGGAGGATCTCAATACTGTGTTACGGACTAAGCCTGAAGATGGTATTGCGTTAGGACATCGAGGAGTAGTCTATTACCGGCGGAAACAAATAGAGCTAGCATTTGCGGATTTTAATGCGGCGTTGCACATTAATCCCCATGATGGATTTGCTTTAGCTTACCGCGGTCTTATTTATGGCTTTAAGAAACAATGGCTGGAGGCACTACAGGATTTCAATAGGGCACTGCAAGTTAATCCCGATGATGGTTTTACTTTATCGCGTCGGGGGGAAGTTTATTATCTGCAAGGACAGCCAGAATTGGCATTACAAGACTTTAATACTGCGTTGCAAGTTAATCCGCATGATGATTTTTCTTTAACTCATCGCGGGTTGATCTATCTGGCACGGAGACAACATCAATTAGCGCTGATGGATTTTCATGCTGCTTTGCAAAGCCATCCTGAAAGTGATGTTACTCTGGTTAATCGCGGTTTGTTATATTACCAGTTAGGTCAATTAGACTCGGCGCTAGAGGATTTCAGTGCCGCATTAAATATTTATCCCGATAATGGTTTTGCTTTAACGTATCGTGGCCAGGTTTATAGTTATAGGAAACAATGGGCAGCGGCACTACAGGATTTTAATGCAACATTACATATTAACCCCAACAATAGCGTTGCTTTAACCTTTCGGGGGGAGATTTACCGTGAGCAGGGGCAGTTTGAATTAGCATTACAGGATTTTAATGCGGCACTGCAAATTAATCCCTCCGATGATTTCGCTTTCGCTCATCGTGGAGAGCTTTATCGCCAGCAGCGGCTGTATAGATCGGCATTGCAGGATTTTGATAAGGCAGAACAGTTGCAACCAAAAAATCGCATAAATTTGGAATTTAAGCGCCAGCTCTATATCGATCAAGCAAATCATAAAGAGGCTGTTAAAATTGAATATCAGTTGGCGACAAACCTACCTTACAGCTATGGAAATGGGACATTTCCCAGCCTCAGTTCTCTTGCTAAAATGAGATTTTTTAAGGCTATTCACCAATCAGAAGATCCCATAAAGCAAATTTGTAATGAAGAGTATCAACAGGTGTATGTTGATAACGATATTAATAAAGAAACATTAGAATCGGTTAGGATGGTTTTGGAGTTCTAGTGTCGCCACTACGTTCATCATAGGTTGTATTAAGAGCTCATTTAATAATACAACCATAACCCTACTAAATTAGCCCTTCCTCTACACGCCATATACCATCCCAGGCCACAGGGGGGGAAATTATTAATTGTTGGCAACGATTGATATAAATATTCGCTAACTGATCCCCAGGAAAAGCTGGGGTTAGTTTTTTAAACAACAGTAAACTGTTCTCCCATTCCCCCCTTTGATAAGAAGTAAATGCCATTTTAAATTCTTTTTTATATTGTTCGAGATTCCCTACATTGGGTGAAACCAATAATTCGTAGATTGCGGTGCTTTTTCGTTTGCCTCGAACAGCAACTTCATCCAGCAAACGGAAGGAAAATTTATTTTCAACTTTTTGGTAAGTGGCTTCACTGACAATAATTTGAGAATGATATGTTTTGTTAATCACTTCAAGGCGGCTGGCTAAATTTACAGTATCACCAAGTGCTGTAAAATTCAGCCTGTCTTCTGACCCCACGTTTCCTACAACCGCTTCACCCGAATTAATCCCTATCCGTATTGCATATTCCGGCAATCCATATTGGCGATTATTACTATTTAATTGTTCTATTCGTTCCAGCATATTAACTGCTGTTTGGCAGGCATGGAAAGCATGCTTCTTGTCCGGAAATGGTGCATTCCAAAAAGCCATTACTGCGTCACCTATGTATTTGTCCACCGTGCCATGATGAGATATCACCGCTTCTGTCATCGATTGAAAGTAGTCTGATAAATACGTCATTAATTGCTGAGGATCAGTTTCTTCAGCTAATTTTGTAAAGTCTTTAATGTCGGAAAATAAAACAGTAATCGTTTGATTCTGACCGCCCACCTGAGCTATTTTGCCGCTGCTGATTAGTTTTTTTACTAGAGAGCTGGGAATATAGCGCTGAAAAGAGGCAAGGCTGGTGCGCATATTAGATAAGCTTTTATCCATATAACTGATTTCTTTGATCATCGTCTTTAGTAAAGGACGGGGTCTGAGATTTAATTTAGTAATTTCTTCAGCTTCCTGGGCCAGTTCGATAATAGGATGAGATATCTTTTTGGAGATATAGCGGGCGATCAGTGCTCCAATAAAGAGAACAATAAAGGTTAAGAGTAAGGCGCGAATGCTTAAGATCTCTAACGGTGCCAGGACATCTTCAGCAGGGACAATAATAGTGATATTCCATGGATCCGTAATCGTTTCTGTGATGGGTTGATAGGCTAAAAAAAATTGTTTTCCCTGATATTGATAAGAGCTTACCAGCGGTTTGGTGTTTTGCCTTATAAAACTGACAAGCGGGATATTAAATTTTTTAATCAGTTCCGGAGTTAATTTCTCTCCCCGAATATCTTGGGTTTGAAACGGATTCTTATAAGCGATAACCTGTTGTTTTTCATTGGTTATATAAATCATTGCATTTTCTGTAACTTGCAATTCTTGAATAAAATGTTGTATTCCATCAACGGTCAGATCCAAGGCCAGAATTCCTGTTAATTTCTTGTTTCCATCATAAATGGGCGCTGCCGCCGTGATGCCTGGAACCAGATAATCACTCTTGCCAAATACATAGAACAGATATATATCGGTCCATATCGGCTTTCCTGCTTTTACAGCTTGCTGATACCAAGGCCTAACTCGTGGATCATAAGGTTTGCTAAGGTAGTTCGTATTAATGATGTTGCCTGCTTGATCCAGTTCATAGCGCATTTTTTGGGAGGGCGTTACAGAATTCAAAACGTGAGTTAAACCAATTACATTAGGTGTTTCATGATCTACCCCATAAAAGTCTCCTTTTACTGTTCCGTAATAAATCATAAATATTTCTGGTTTATAACGAATTCTCTCAGTAAGAAAGCGATCAAATCGTTGGCCGTTATTGGGATCAACGATGCCTCGATTAAGAGTGGTGCTTATTTCGACTAAATCATGACTTAGAGGACGCAAATACATGTGAACTCGTTCTTTGACCAATAATGAAGTTTGCTCAATCAATGTCTTGGCACTTGAGCTCAAGATTTTATTTAATGCTACATAATTAATAGTAATGATTGTAAAGCCAATTACACTTAGTAAAAGGACAAATAAAGTAATAATACTCAGTCGAATGCTAATCTTAAAGCCTTTGAACATGATGGTTTTACGTCCTTTTTCCTTGGAAAAACCTTGGTCTCTAATTTCAATTTAGAAGTATTTCCGCTTATCTACAAGTAGGATTTTATTAATGCCTTATATTTGGGGCGATGGTTCCTATCATTCTTACTATCGGTAGTTAGCTTGAAAGGGTTACTCACTATAGATTTTATTGGAGAAACCTATGGTTTTTACCCCAGACGTGATTGTAAAGAAGTATCTCCCGAGGAAAGATAATGTTTTACACCTTGTTCATTTTCTAGAATTAACATTCCTGTCTGATTTATACCCTTGGCAACTCCGGAAATAATACCTGAGGATTGAGTTACGGTAATGTATTTTTCTTTTAGATAATCAAATTGATTCCATTCATCAATAAAGACCTCAAGACCGTGCATTATAAATTTAGTCAAATAGCGTTCCAAGTTAATCATAAGATTGGCTATTAATAGATTGCGATCATATTTTTGCTGAAATATTTCATACAACGAGCACCAGGGCTTTTCCGGAAGAGGGTGATTTTGAGTATCGGTATTCACATTTAACCCTATGCCAATGATTACCTGGGCATTACCATTTGATTCAGCCTGAATCTCAATCAGGCTGCCGCACAGTTTTTTATCACCCCATAAGATGTCATTAGGCCATTTTATCTTAACGTCAGGTGAGGGATTGAGCTGATTGATGGTCGCCAATACGGCTAAACTGGTTATGAGGCTCAATCCTGATAACCTGCTAAGGTCACAGTTTAGACTCCACCGACTGGAACAATAGATATTCTCTCCAAAAGGGGAGTGCCAGAGTCGGCCGAAGCGGCCTCTGCCCTGAGTTTGTATTTCAGCACAACATACATCAACTGTGGTACTGATGGGTAAATCTTTTAAATAGCGATTTGTGGAATCTATTGAAGTAAATACATGAAGGTTAAAAGATGATGAAGGGACAAGCGTTTTTATATGTTTGGATATTTCCTGCTCATTTAATAAGATCAGTTTACTGGGTAATTTATAGCCTTGGTGAGGCAATCGAGTAATTGGAATCCCTAAATCGATCAATTGATTTATTTGTTTCCAAATTGCAGAACGAGTAATGCCTAATGCTTCTCCTAACTCGTTGCCGCTATGACAGGAACCGTCACCAAGGATGTGGAGTAACGTGAGCTGAGAGTGATTAAATTGCATCATATAAATCAGCCCCTAGTATCTCAGACTGAAAGAGGGGTGGAGTTGAAGCAATCCATGGCGCAGTTCCCTTACAGTAGGGTGGTAGCATAAGGCGCCACTGCAGGCTACTCCTGGCATGAACGAGCGTAGTTGCCATGTGACATTATGAAGCGGATCTTTTACTAATTGTTTTGTTGGTATGGAGGTAGGAACATTAAACTCTTTTGTCGGATAAGAAAGGCCTAGTCCGCACGCTTTAATAAAGGCTTCTTTTTGTGCCCACACATGAAAAAAAACAGCCGCTTTCAATTTCGCCGGCACTTTTGTAAATTCTTCAAATTCCTGATCCGAAAATAAACCTTTTGCTATGCCCTCATAGGGGCGTGCAGAGTAATGTTCCACATCCACCCCCATAGGATGGCCTTTGCCTACGGCGAGCAAGGCAAGGTCTCCGGTATGGCTTATATTAAATTGCAGCCTTTGCGAATTAACCACTGCTGGTTTACCGTGAGAACCGTAAGTGAACTCCAGGCGTTCTGGAGCGGTATTCAAATAGCGGCCGAGGATAATTCTCAAAGCAGCTCTAGCGGTAATAAAACGTCTCTTATGTCGGCTAAAGTAAAATCGGTCGCCACGCGCTTTTTCATCAGCATTCAATAATTGATAGGCAACGTTTAACTCATGCTCCAGGGAAAATTGCCATAGATCAATGCGTGATTCATTTAAAATACAATTTTGTATGTTTAAAGGGGTAAATCCTGTAATTGTCATATGATGTACTTTGAATCTGGCGTCAATTAACGGTTAAGAGTATCATATACCATTGATATTTAATTTACCAAAGAGTAATCAATGAGCCGACAATTTTTGGATTTTGAGCAACCTATTGAAGAGTTGAATCAGAAAATTGAAGCACTTCGCATGATAGGTACGGATAACGAAGTAAATTTAAGTGATGAAATAGCGAAACTTGAAGCTAAATGTTCTGATTTAACCTCCCATGTTTTTTCTAATTTAGAGCCTTGGCAAGTCGCACAAATGGCCCGACATCCACTCAGGCCTCAGACTACTGATTATATTGAACGTATTTTTACCGATTTTCAGGAGCTGCATGGCGATAGAAGTCATTCTTCTGCCCCAGCTATTATTGGCGGACTGGCTCGCTTAAATGATGAGCCTGTTATGGTTCTTGGCCATCAGAAAGGAAAACGTACCAAAGAAAAAGTATACCGCAATTTTGGTATGGCTCGTCCTGAAGAGTATAGAAAAGCATTGCGTCTAATGAGAATGGCTGAGAAATTCAACCTTCCCATCTTTACTTTTATTGATACAGCGGGGGCTTATCCCGGCATTGGAGCTGAAGAAAGAAATCAATCCGAGGCCATTGCACGTAATCTTTTTGCCATGTCACGCTTAAAAACACCTATTATTTGTACTGTAACTGGTGAGGCTGGTTCTGGGGGGGCATTAGCGATTGGAGTAGGAGACAGGGTATTAATGCTGCAATTTGGTATTTACTCGGTAATCTCTCCAGAAGGTTGTGCGTCCATATTATGGAAAGATGCTGCCAAGGCCAGTGAGGCTGCACGTGCTATGGGGATTACAGCAGATAGAATAGCGGAAAATAAATTAGTGGATATGGTAATACCTGAGCCTTTGGGTGGTGCTCATCGTAATGTTGATGATATGGCGAAGCGATTAAAAAAAGTATTAACTACAGAATTGCAGAGTTTGAAAAAGCTGCCATTAGATAAATTAATAGAGCTTCGGTATCAGAAATTTATGGCCATGGGGGCATGTGACTAAATCGTTACTAAGTTCAGAGTGGATAGCTCGTCTGGGTGGGTTCACGAAATTAATTGTAGGGTTTAGCGGTGGACTAGACTCTACAGTATTACTGCACCTGCTCGCTTCTCACTCGTCTTTATGCCCTAAATTAATTGCGGTACATATCAATCACGGTATTAGCTCAAATGCAGAATATTGGCAAAAGCATTGTGAACAATTTTGTCTGAATTCAGGCATCGATTTTATTTCGCACGCCGTGGAATTTGATCGCTCAGCCAATATAGAAGAAGGGGCACGAATAGCCCGTTATACGGTTTTTTCTTCCCTCTTAACGACACAAGACTGTTTGATTTTAGCCCATCATCGTGATGATCAGGCTGAAACGGTACTTTTGCAACTTTTTAGAGGTGCGGGAGTAGATGGTTTAGCAGCTATGAGTGACTTGAGCACTTGGGGCGTGGGAACATTAGCCCGGCCTTTGTTATCTTATTCCCGCGAGCAACTTGAGCATTATGCAGCGAGTCACCAATTAAAATGGATTGAGGATGAAAGTAATCAGGAAATTAGTTATTCTCGTAACTATTTGCGTCATCAAATAATGCCGCTTCTATTAAAAAAATGGCCTGGGGTAGTAGGAAATATAGCCCGAACCGCACTTCATTGTCAGCAAGCCAAGGCTAATTTGGATGAGCTGGCAATCCATGATGATCAGGAATTGCTTACGGCCACTAACTCTTTATTTATTGAACCTTTGAAAAAACTAAGTATAGAGCGCATAACGAATGTATTACGGGTTTGGTTGAAAAAAAACCAAGTTCAATTGCCTTCTACCCTTACTTTCCAACGATTGATCCATGAAGTCTTATTTGCCAGTTCAGACGCAGCTCCCGTAGTGAGTTGGAATGAAATTCAAGTACGTCGTTATCAACAGTATCTTTATTTAGATAAAAAAAAAGTCATTAGTTTACCCCATTGTATTGAATGGACAGAGTTTCCCTTACCTTTAGTTTTAACAGAATATAATTTCTCTTTAATGGCTAAGAAAGTAAATCAAGGCTTAATAGTTCCACAAAATGCTAAAGTAGAGATTAAGTTTAGGAGGGGAGGGGAACAATTCTATTGGCATGGTCAAACCAAACAGTTAAAAAAATTATTTCAAGAATGGGGAGTTCCTCCCTGGCTTAGAGACACAATTCCTTTGATTTATATTAATGATCAGTTTGCAGCAGTAGTTGGCTATGCGGTTAGCGATTTATTTTTTACTCATAATTCCTCGGACTCCTGGTTATTATTAACTAATAGTTAATTATTTATAATTATTAACGCCATTAATTAATTAGTTGTTAACTATTATAATAAGTTAAATAGTAACAAGTGATCAGGTTAATGGAGAATCGTAATGGCGTTTTTTAATATATTCTGCCTGTTAAGTTATATTTCTATCGCTTCTTTTTCTGCAGCAATTATTACCCCTGCCTTACCGGAAATTCAGCAACAGTATGCTCTACTCCAAGGTCAGGTTGAGTGGATAGTCTCTGTTTTTTTAGTTGGCTATGTTTTCGGCCAACTTATTTATGGCCCTTTGGCAAATCGATTTGGACGAATCACGGCTTTGCGCATCGGTTTATTGATTAATCTTCTCGGGATTTTAGTTTGTTTTACTGGCCTTTTTCTTCACGTATATTCGATATTAATTATGGGCCGCTTTATTAATGCCTTGGGTGCGGCAAGTGGTTTAGCATGTACCTTCATGTTAATTAATGAATGGTTACCCGCAGAACAAAGAAGAACAGCGATGGCTTATACCATATTATCTTTTACCTTAGGGATAGGATTGGCGGTCATTTTGGGGGGAATGATTACTGAATACAGTCACTGGGAAAATTGCTTTATCTTTTTATTAGGCCATGGCTTGCTGATGCTTTATGGCACAAGGTTATTTAGTGAAACATTAACCACACCGCAAGCAATTGACCTGGGCTCTATTCTCAGCGGGTACAGGAGCGTTTTATCGTCTGGTACCTTATTGATCTATTCTTTGGTGGTTGGTCTTTGTTCTGCAATAGGATATTGTTTTTCGGCCGCGGGACCACAAATTGTTATGGAGCTATTTCATTTATCACCGGCTGAGTACAGTTATTGGAATCTTTTGAATATGACAGGAATGTTGGCTGGGGGATTATTAGCTAAGGAGTTATTACAAAGATATAAGGCTAATAACGTAGTTTTCTTTGGTTTGATTGGTACTGCATTAGGTTTAGTCAGTATGATTGTGATGGTTTATTCAGGGAATGGCTCCGTCTTGTGGTTTTTTACAAGCACGTTATTTTTGTATTTGTTTAGCGGTCTATTGTTTGCTGGAGGTTCTTATATTGCTTCCAATGCAGTTAATGATAAAGCCAGCGGTGCCGCCATGATGAGTTTTATCAATATGACCAGTGCGACCCTTGCGGTGATTTCTATGGGTTATATAAGTAGCTTGCCTTTGTTTGCATTTATCGCAGTACTGGCGAGTTTTTGGATACTTATTTTTATTATATTGGGTGTCCAAAGAGGATTAGAATTTGTTTATAATAACCGATGTATGGACGTTTAATTGGGTATGGAATTAGGAAAAAAAGGCTTAACCTTCGGGGGCAACTTCAAAGCGATTACGCCCCTTTGTTTTAGCCTGATAAAGAGTTGCATCCGCTGTTTCTAGCAAAGTATTTGGCATCCCCGGACGGGGAGTGCAGCAAGCTATTCCCAGGCTGATTGTGACGTAGGGAGAAACAGTCGAATTGGGATGAGAGAGCTTTAGGTCATAAACCGCTTGTCGCAGCTCTTCTGCAAATACTTTTGCACCGGCCATATCGGTGTCTGGCAAAACACATACGAATTCTTCCCCACCATATCTTGCGATCAAGTCAGTGGCACGGTGAGCCTTGTTCTTTAATGCAAGAGCAATCTGTTTTAAACATTCGTCTCCCGCTTGATGTCCCAGAGTATCATTGTAATGCTTAAAGAAATCCAGATCCGCCATAATAATGGCTATTGGTTCATTATTGCGTAGGGCTCTATTCCATTCCTGAGCAAAATATTCGTCGAACTTGCGACGATTGGCTATCCCGGTCAATCCATCTTGATAGGACATTTCCTCAAGTAAAGCATGAAATTTCTTTTTTTCAGTAATATCTTCACCTACCGCAACAAAATTTTGGATTTCTCCATGATTATTAGTCACCGGAGCAACTTTCCACGATTGCCAGAACATGCTCCCATCCTTGCGTTTGTAGAGTATTTCGCCACTCCATGGGCGGCCGCTCAACACGGTCTTCCATAATTCAATATAGTTATCTCCTGGAGTTTGGTCTCCATGAAAAATACTGGCTTTTTTATTTTTCAATTCTGCTTCGGTATATCCCGTTGCACTGATTAACTCTGGATTAGCGTAGATAATATTCTTGTCTTTATCAACAATCAGTACGGATGCTGGACTTTGTTCGATTGCGGCTTTCATTTCACGCAATTGGTTTCTTTCCAGTATTGATTGGGTAATATCATGGAAAGCGATGACGATACCGTTGGTATTTTCCTTAAATTTGATAGGCGTTACAGTAACTGATACTGGGAAACCAGCTCCATCCTGACGCCAAAAATATTCGTCCTCACTAGAGTAAGGTTGACCTGTTTTTAATACCCCCAAGATCATACAGTCGTCAATAGGATAGGGACTTCCATCGGGATAGGAATGGTGAAATAACTCATGGGAATTTTTACCGAGAACTTCGTGTTCACTAATACCGAGAATTCTACAGGCTGCAACATTCATAAACTTAATTAGACCGTCTTTATCCATGACAAGTAGCCCTTCACCCAGTGCTGCAGTGATGTCACGTAATCGTTGTTCACTTTCTTCAATTAATATATTTGCCTGTTGTAATGCGCGGGTTATCTTGGCATTTTTGTGGAGTGCCTCTTCCAGCTCTCTGGTTCGCATTCTTACCTTGTCTTCCAGCATAACCGTTGTTTGAAATACCCCAAAATCTGAATTGGGTGCATTCATATCTTGTTCGGCACGATCAATCAATGCCTTGATAATTTTATTAAGACGCTCGATTTCCGCTCGTAATCCTTGTTCATCATTGGGTTGAGGTAAATCAGCCATGATTTTTTTCTCGCGATAAACCGATAGCAATGCCGGTAATGGTTTGATTGATATGGACGCCCATGAATTGTTCACCATAGGAATTAAAACCAATAACGTTATTATTCTTTAAAATGTCTTCCACTCGATTCTCCAGGCCTTCCCGCCCTACCTCTAGCTTACGAAGTATGCAGTCGCAAGCTAGTACCAATTGTGGTTTACCAATTTCATCATGAATATTATGAAATGTTTGCTCGAGGTTATTGACGAGATTAACTCCATGGGCAGCCATAAATACCAAACCACTGTCGATGGCGCAATAAAAAGTTAAGCTTCCATCCGGATTACACTTTTGAATGGAGCGCACGTAATCTACCTGATTGATACGTACCACCATTGGAAAAGCCGAGAAATGATTTGAATCAAGTTCATCAACAGGGACACCTATAACGCGTGCGTATTCGATATTTGCTGGATACCCATTAATTTCACTAACAAGGCGTTGGGAAGGGGCCGCTTTGGTTACTACCAGTCTTTCATGCCCGCAGATAAAATGTTGTGATTTAAATACTTTAAATTGATAAATGGTATTCACCAAAGTAAGTACCGCTCTGTCGGTCTGAAAGGAACCTCCATAAAATATCCAGGTTGATTTAAACTGTAAATCATCACCTGCAGAACCTCCAAGTAATAAAATATTGCCTAAAGCATGCTGAAAGGCTCGTGCTATGGGTTCTTCGCGAAGGGATAAGCCATCGATCAGTGATAAAGCAAAAGTATTTCTGGAGTCAGTGTCAGGTGCGCGGGCTTCTAATTCCTGCAGTAAATCATTAACAAAAGCTTGCCCTTTGGCGTCATCGAATTGCTGTATGTTGTCATAACTCTTGGCCACAACCGTAAAGCCATCAGAAGGAAAGCTTGCCCCTGTAAGACTATTTTGAATGTATCCACCAGGTCCGATTTCACCGGCAGTGGTGCATCCTACGACCAGCACGTCAGGAAAAAGAGAATTCATTTCTTCAGCGAGTTCATCAAGAGCATAATGACTGGAGCAGAAAAAAACAACGAGGGACATATGGGGTTGAGATACCGCTGCGTGAAATTCTCTTACAGCAGTACGCGCGTCTTTTGCAGAGGATTGTGCGCTAAGAATATGTGATTTGTTACTCATCCGGTCCCCCCTAATTAATAACGACTCCTTTATAAAAGTCTAGTTAAGCCTACTAAATATAGCAACTTAAGATATTTAATTGGTATGCTAGAATGATAAAGATGCTTGTTTCTTTTCTGTTGGTATTTTACAAAAGGAATTGATTATGAAGACAATTAAACGTTGTATGCTGGCACTTTTAGTTTTAGTCCTCTGCCAGTCCTCAGTTTTTGCTGCTGATACCACTTATTTTGCCGTAGGTAATCAAGGTTATGATGTCGTGAGTTATTTCACGGATCACAAACCAGTTAAGGGTAATGGTGACCATGTAGTGATGCAAAATGGGATTAATTATTTATTTGTCAGTGGCGAACATAAAAAAATGTTTCAGGAAAATCCAGAGAAGTACTTACCTCAGTATGGTGGATGGTGTGCTATGGGCCTTTCCCTGGGCAAAAAAATAGCCAGTGATCCTTTAGCCTGGAAAATTGTGGATGGAAAACTCTATTTGAATCTTAATGAGCGGGTTGCGAAAATTTGGGTTAAAGACATTCCAGGGAATATTAAAAAAGCAAATGCCAATTGGGCACAAATCAAGGATACCGACCCTTCCAAACTATAATTTATAACATACTCCAATAGCCGTCATTGCGAATGAAGTGAAGCAATTGTACAGAACTTAACGAAACATTGTTATGCTTCGCCAAGGCACACAATGACGGCATCTCCGGGAATAGTGACTAATTAGGCTCTAACATTCAGGTAAATTAACAGCCAGACCTCCCATGGATGTTTCTTTATAGATGCTTTGCATGTCTATACCAGTCTGTTTCATCGTTTTAATGACCTTATCCAAAGAAATATGATGTTGGCCATCGCCTATAAGTGCCATTCTTGTAGCGTTAACTGCTTTTACGGAACCCATAGCATTACGTTCAATACAAGGTATTTGTACTAGTCCTAAAACCGGATCGCAGGTCATTCCTAGATGATGCTCCATAGCAATTTCAGCTGCATTTTCAACCTGCGCAACAGTACCACCAAGTACCGCGGTGAGACCTGCTGCTGCCATCGAAGAGGCAACACCTACTTCACCTTGACAACCTACCTCGGCACCTGAAATGGAAGCCCCTTTCTTATAGAGGATACCAATAGCAGCTGCGGTGAGAAAATAAGTGTAGATGTCCTCATTATTCATTTTATCATGAGCCATTTGACAATATTTTAGTACGGCTGGAATAATTCCGGCAGCGCCATTGGTTGGTGCAGTTACAATACGGCCACCAGCGGCATTTTCTTCATTTACGGCCATGGCATAAAGATTTAAATGGTTCATGATGTCTGATTGTTCGAATATACTTTTAATCCCTTTGTGCTCTACTAATTTTTTATAGAGATCCGGGGCACGTCTTTTTAGATTGAGGCCTCCCGGTAAGATTCCATCGTGCTTGCACCCACTGGCAATACAGTCATCCATTACTTTAGCTATCGCTAAAATTCCACGCTGAATTTCTTCTGTGCTACGCCAGGTTTTTTCATTAATCATCATTAATTCAGCAATACTCAGGTTATTTTCACTACATAGCTTTAATAGCTGATCTCCCGTTGAGAAGGGGTAGGGCGGTGGATTAGAATCTTCAGCAGTTTTATTAAATTCTTCTTCAGTCGTAATAAAGCCGCCGCCGATTGAATAATAAACCTGGTTAATTAATAGAGTTCCTTGAGCGTCAAAAGCGGAAAAACGCATTCCGTTGGTATGCTTGGGCAAGAGCTCTTTTTGCAAAAATAAAAAGTCTGTTGCTTCATTAAAGGTAATATTTTTTTTGCCTGCCAGGTTAAGGGTATGGGTACTGAGTATTTCATGCATGCGTGGCACCATGGTTTCAGGTACTACGGTTTCAGGCGCTTTATTTTCCAGCCCGTTTAAAATTGCTTTATCAGTACCATGCCCTTTACCGGTTAGGGCTAGTGAACCATAGAGCTCTACTTTTACGCGCTGCGTTTTATCAAAAAGATGTCTTTCTTCGAGTAACTGTAAAAAAGCATTAGCAGATAACATGGGACCCACCGTATGTGAACTCGAAGGGCCAATACCAATAGAAAATAAGTCAAATACACTAATGTTCATACGCTCAAGTCTCTTGTTCTATTTAAAGGCAAGTTTAGAAGGATAACCTGTATTTGTCTATTTGTAATTAAATAGTGGGTTATGACTGGTAATTTTATAGGAATTTAGGCAGAATGAACGGGCATTTTTACAATGTTCTATATCTTTCTGATTTGTATATAAGGAAGATATGTAATTAAAGAAAGACTAAAAGGGGATTGTTTATGAAGATGAAATTGGTCACTGCGGCCGTCATGGGGCTGGCAATGTCAACAGCAATGGCTGCAACCGATGCAGCATCGCTAACTACGGACAAAGATAAATTGTCTTACAGTATTGGTGCTGATTTAGGTAAAAACTTCAAAACTCAAGGTATTGATATCAATCCAGAAGCATTAGCCAAAGGAATGCAAGATGGTATGAGTGGTACTCAATTGATTTTGACTGAACAACAAATGAAAGATGTTCTGAATAAATTTCAGAAAGATTTAATGGCAAAACGTTCTGCTGAATTCAACAAAAAATCTGATGAAAACAAATCAAAAGGCGAAGCGTTTTTGAAAGAAAATAAAACTAAAACCGGTGTCGTTGTATTACCAAGCGGTTTGCAATATAAAATTATTGATGCCGGTACTGGCGCAAAACCAGGTAAAACAGACACCGTAACTGTTGAATACACAGGTCATTTAATTGATGGTACTGTATTTGATAGTACAGAAAAGACTGGAAAACCAGCAACATTTCAAGTATCACAAGTTATTCCTGGTTGGACTGAAGCATTACAATTAATGCCAGCTGGTTCTACTTGGGAAATTTATGTTCCTTCAAATCTTGCGTATGGTCCACGCAGTGTAGGTGGCCCAATAGGTCCAAATGAAACTTTAATTTTCAAAATTCATTTGATCTCTGTAAAAAAATCCGCAGCTTAATGTATCCTTTATTCACCCTGGATCCTGTTTTTCAGGGTGAAGTCTTTTATAGGCTAATTCACTTTGAGTGTTTTAAAAAATGAATAAACGTTTATTTATCGTTTTCATTTTAGGTTTTTCTTCTGGTTTGCCCATGGCATTAATCAGCAGCACCTTACAGGCATGGTTTGCCTATAGTGGCATGTCCGTTCTTGCCACCGGTGCGTTAAGTTTAGTCAGTTTGCCTTACGCCTACCGTATTTTTTGGGGCCCTATTTTAGATCGTTATTCTTTGTTTGATATGGGTAAAAGACGCAGTTGGATCCTAACCATGCAAGTACTCTTGCTCGTAGGGTTTAATTTAATGGCTTGGTTTACCCCTGAGCAATATCCCAAGCTTTTAGCTTTCTTAGCTTTAATCCTGGCCTGTTTTTCAGCCACTCAAGACGTGGCAATTGATGCCCACAGAGCGGAATACCTTCCGACAACGGAACATGCTTTAGGCGCCTCTTTAGCAGTATTTGGCTACAGATTGGCGTTATTGTTATCTGGTGGATTGGCTTTAATAATGGCTGAGCAATTGGGATGGGCCTTTACCTATCGCTTCATGGGCTTTGTCATGATCATTGGCATGTTTGCCGTCTTGTTTAGTCAGGAGCCTTCGGTAGAAATTAAAGAAAAAAACAGTTTTGCTTTTTCGTTCATTGCCCCGATTAAAGAGTTATTAACTCGCCCTGCAATTATTCCACTTCTTTTATTTGTTTTTTGTTATAAATTAGGTGAGGCCTTTACTACTACAACCAGTGGTATTGTGATGCCTTTTTTGATCCAGGGACTGGGCTTTTCATTAGATACTATTGGCTATATTAATAAAATGCTGGGTATAGCCTCTATCTTATTGGGAGGACTGACTGCCGGGTTTTTATTGCTGCGCTATAGTTTATACCGAGCTTTGTTTCTCTTTGGATTGTTACAGGCACTCACTAATATATTTTTTGTAGCCTTAGCAATACACGGAAAAAGTGTCACCTTATTAGCCGTCGCAGTATTCTCGGATAATTTTGCTGCCGGTTTGGCTTCTACTGCTTTGGTTGCTTTATTTATGCGTTTGGTTAATAAACAGTTTACCGGAACGCAATTTTCTATGTTAGTCGCCTTATCAACATTACCACGGATTCTTTCTGGGCCTGTAGCTGCCACCATTCAGATGAGTATAGGCTGGGTTGGTTTGTATGAATTATCTATCCTGTTTGCTTTGGCGTTTATTCCTTTTCTAATAATGATTAAAGATCAAACTAAAGGGAACTCGCCACAGGAAGTACAGTTAGAAAAAGAGAGTTTAAATTCCGAGACGAACCAAATAATTTCCCAATAAGGACAGAAAAAAACTGGTCTTTGGCTTTTAGTTTGTATTAATGTCATTTTATCATTGAATGGAACTTATAGTTTAAGGAAGCTTTAAAATTGGAAATGAGAAAATAGCGCGTTTATTTTTCATATACTATACTATTAAGGGAATATCATCTAAGGTTTATATGTTTGACGGCATAAAAAAAATCTTAACAAGCTTTCAACTTGAAACTTATCTGTTATACATCCTGCCAATCACCGGTCTTTTGTTTATCAGTCTTTTTGAAAATCCACCTTTTTCTATCCTATCGGGGATCAGCAAAGAAACTTTTGCTTGGAGTTTCTTTTATGGTGGTCAACTCATCAAAATAGGATTTCTTTTTTTCTATATTTATATCTATTTCAAAATTGCTCTTTGGCTGTCGCAATGGGTAAGCGTGAATATGTTTAATGGACAACAGCCTCCTAATATTCGCTTAAAACCATTTTTTTTGAGCTTTTCCTATATTATGTTTGCGATCGGTTTTGGGAATTTTTTTATGGTTATTTCCATACAACATTTGTCTCAAGCCGCTTCACGAGAAAGCGTGATTGCTGCGAGCCAATTATTCATGTCAATGGATAGATACATATTTGGTTTTGATCCTCAGCTTTGGATACAGCGATTTTCCAATAGTTCTATTTTAGATTATTTATTTATTCAATCTTACGTCAGACTGTATTTATTTTTCATTACTGTATTTATTGGATTGATTTTATTCAAAATAGATTATTTTAGACAATTTCTGGTTGCGATTTTTATTGCACCATTTATTGCAATGCCTTTTTGGTTTGCATTTCCCGCCGTAACCCCAAATGAAATGTACCGCAACAACTTGTATTCTTTGCCGTCAGTCTTGGCAACTCAACAAGAATATGAAAAGACAAATAAAAGCACCACTTTAATAGCTTATTTGCACGGGCTTGAAAAGTCTGTGGAAAACTCCACTCGTAAACATCCGCTTGTAACCACTAATCCAAGTATGCATGTCACTTGGGGTACTATTATTGTTTACTTTGCAATCAGGCTTTGGTGGCCACTAGGATTCATTTTCATCCCTTGGTTAGTACTTAATATACTTTCTACACTTTATACTTTCCAACACTATGCCGTTGATCTTCCTGCTGGGATTGTTTGTGGAGTCCTCTCCATTATTATCACTAAATCTCTCTTCAAATTTGAAAAAAAATACTACACAGGAAATTATCGACTGCTCTATTTTGTGAAAGCCCTTCAATCGGACATGCAAAGCTTAATATCTAAGTGGTCTCATTGGTGTCTTAAAGGAAAGCATTTTTTTAGCAGGACTCATTAAAAATACTCCTGGCCTATAAGCAGAAAGGGCTATAGCCTGTAGAAAAATAGGAAAAATCCTGTTGACACGTATCATGACTTCCCCCAATTGTATTTTATAGGTAAGGGTTACCTCTGTTGGTGATAATTTAAAATACGCTGGAGTCCATCAGATCCAACGTTGTACTGCCTCAGCTGTATCGCTGGGTTTTGTGTTGAAGCACAGTTTTGCTTGAGGAGCATATTGATGAACTACGTTGATTAACTTTTCAAACAAAATAAAGCTACTTGGAACGGCTCTTATACCGGCTGCTATGAGGACACAATCAAATCGCTTTTTCTCCAGGTGATTTCGGACCACTTCCAATGCAGTTTCACCAAAGTCAGTAAGACACATTTGCACGTGGTAGCCAAGACGGGTTAATTCCTCTTCTGAGGACCTGAGACCTGCTAGCACCTTTGTTGCATCCATGCCAGTAGCCGCAAAATCGGGACGTGAAAAATCAATCAATATTGGATCCAAACCAATCACCAGTACACTTTTTCCATCTGCCATAGTTTCCTCCATTAACCAACCAATTATTATACCGCTTTGATATCATTAATGCATGAATATAGCAAATGAGAATCAGCGCATAAAGCGAATACATTGTAGGTTGGTGCTGAGCGCAGCGAAGCCCAACAAGAGAGTTAGAATTATGGCATTTTCGTAGTATGTGAGTGTTACAGGCTATGGAGTTGGGCTTCGCTGTGCTCAGCGCCAACCTACGGTATCGCAAAATGAAATCTACGCAGAGGATTGATGTTCCCCTGGATTTGGGGATGAACCAAAATACTTAATTTACTCGAGTGATGTGACCATGAAAAAAATCTCATTGGTACGGGGGGGCGGACTCGAACTTCGTTATAACCCTTTGATTTTATTGGTTTAGAATAATAACTTACCCAAGATCGTACCCAACGTTGAGTATGATAGCTGATGTGAATGATTGCGAAAAGATGCGAGCAGAAAAGAAATAATTGTTTAGTATTATGGTTAAAGATTTGACGACAATTTTTCAACTATACTTCAATGATGTCATTTAGAATAGTGAGGAATATCATGGCTAAATTTTTTGCTCAACAAGTTGATTGCCGTCCTTATGGCATTTCAGGTAATGGTCGGATTTTACAAAAGGAAACCGTAGAGGATATAAAAAATGCAGTTACAAAACATCCAACTCATGTTAACTCTTGGCTTATTTTTAGAGAGACAGATGAGGGTAATCAATTTTTTCCTATAATGTATGTAAATATAAAAGAGGATAAATGGATAGATTTGTAAGTAAGTCAATACAAAGTAGATAAACTCATTGTATATCAATTATTTTCTAGTGTTTTTTCCATTATAGCTGATGGTGTAGACGGCTGGGTAAGTGAAATCTATATTACCAGGTGACCGACACTCTAAAAGGTATAAACCTTGTGCTTTGATGAACATCATCTTTCATGCGAGATATAAGTCTTAAACCCTCTTCCTTATGTTTGTCGAGATGAGTATTAATTTCACTCTCAGATAAATTAGACAAGTTATTTCTAATAAATCTCTCATTGAAATCATTTATATCCATAAGGAGTTGTTGGTTATCACTAACTAAAAATGCTTCTCCAATATATGTCTGTGATTGACCATACATTCTATCTAATTCTGACCATTTATTAACACCGCTACTTTGTCCGTTTTGTTCAAAGTGGATTAAGTGATTGCGTATTTGAATCCAATTAATAATAAGAGAATCATAAACCTTAATTTTATAATCTATGGTTCTTTGTTTGAAACTAATTTTCATAGCGGTAATATTTAAAATATATCCTGAAATAATGCCTAAAATGAATGTAGTGATAGTAACCATATGATAATCCTTAATCATTATTTAATTGTGCGATAAGAAAAATTATTATACTAATTATAGTATCTGCTTTAATGCATGCTAACTGAGTCAAAAAGATTAAATTTCCCTTCTTTAGGACTATAAGGGAGTTAGAATTATGGCATTTTCGTAGTATGTGAGTGTTACAGGTTATGGAGTTGGGCTTCGCTGTGCTCAGCGCCAACCTACGGTATCGCAAAATGAAATCTACGCAGAGGATTGATGTTCCCCTGGATTTGGGGATGAACCAAAATACTTAATTTACTCGAGTGATGTGACCATGAAAAAATTCTCATTGGTACCGAGGGTCGGACTCGAACCGACACGATGTCACCATCACCGGATTTTGAATCCGGCGCGTCTACCAATTCCGCCACCCCGGCACGCGCGGACATTATAACAAAGATATGAAATCTAACAATGGTCTAAGCGAATTATTATTTAAAAAAGATTCGGTTAGGGGGCATGTCGTTCTTTTGATTTGACATTTTGTCCCTGCTTATCAAATAATGAGATAGAAAATGTCATTGTTTTTGAGGTTAATGAGGTATTTATGATACAAAATAAAGCTCTCTTAATTGGATTGTTTTTAGCACAATTCAATTCCATAGCGCTTGCTACTAACTGTCCAGATCCTCTGACAACTTCTTTACGGTGGGGGGTACCTCCATCGCCATGGGTAGAAAATCCTTTTTCTCCTAATAGCCCTCAGGGCGATGAAAATACCCAATTTATCCGAGCTAATATTTTGGTTGCAGGATATGGGCAAGGAGTTATGTGTACTTATAGAAACTCAGCAGGGGATTACTCTATTTGGTGGCAGGTCCGTACCAAAATACCGGCTCGCGTAGATTATAATTGGATAGATACGCTTGGTGGCTTTGTATGTACCCAGGGTTTGACGGAATGTCAGTTTTATACGGTGAAGTAAGTGCACTGCATCATTGGTTTTCTACTTTTGTATTTTTCAGCATAGAGTCTATAATTTATAAATAGTCTATAAGTTTTTGGCCCCTCATTATAAGCTAATTGACTCA
Source organism: Legionella maioricensis (assembly GCF_023618015.1). GTDB lineage: Bacteria > Pseudomonadota > Gammaproteobacteria > Legionellales > Legionellaceae > Legionella > Legionella maioricensis. Next base: position 118,173 of record NZ_JAJKBJ010000004.1, on the reverse strand, counting down.
TCATGCTAATTGACTCATCATAAGGATTATCCATTATGAAACAAGTAGATAATTCTCCCCTTCATTCAGCATCAGATGAAATGGATAATGATACTCAACAAGCTAAAGCCTTTAAGAAAAATATAATAAATAAGTTATCGATGATGAGAGAGGGGATACAGCCTCTTTTATATGATAAGGTTCGTCCCGAACGCAATGAATACCTTCAAAGAGCGAATTTTTTATATGCGTTAATGTTGAAAATTAAAGATGAATACAAGTCTGGTGATAATCCTCTAGACTTTGTTAATTCACTTGAAAGGGAATATCCTCTTGCAACAAAAACAATTAACGACGTTAAAAATATGCCCGAAATGCAAAGTGATTAAAAATTCCCCCAATTAGAAATTAATTGCGAGGCAAAAAATTAATTAAGTTTTAAAATAAACGTTCACGGAGTATGTCTATTACGTCGTTGCGAGCCTTGGCGAAGCAATCCAGAACGATGCTTCGTTGAAAATCTGATCTGGATTGCTTCACTTTATTCGCTATAACGATGTTTTTTTCTGGTTATCAAAGAATGACCTAAGCCGTGAACATGTCTTATATTCTATCTTCGGTAATGTTAATCATCATTTCAAGAGATTTTTTAGCGTTCTCAATAACCCATTGCTGATCATTTAAAGGAAGTCTGTTTCTGGTTCCAGTGAATTCATTGACCACGTCCCCAGCTTTTACTTCGTTATAAGGCATGCTTTTACCTTGGCGCAATAAATCAACCAGAGCGACGAGATGAGGCGGATCATTACGTGACATGGTGGCACAGCCACAACCTACCCCTTTTTCCTCGTTACTTTTTGGAGCCTCGGCCAAATTAACCACCTTTATCCCTAAGTTTTTACAATATTGTTTTAGATTTTCAACCATATGATTTTCAGTACCAATGGCGTATTGTTTCGTCCCCGCCCGATCATGAACGACATAATCCCAGATAAATGCAGTAGAGCCTGAATGTTGAGCCACTTTGATGACCTCATTGCGGCATTCTGGATGGACTATGGTAGTGTAATTTTGGCTATGCCAGTATTCACACATTTCAGGCTGGTACACTGTATGTACGGCACATTGACTGGCAAATAGAATTAACTCCGCTTTATCAAATTGGTCTAGGGTTTTCTGTTCTTGGGCTGGAAGAGAGTAGTGAGCTCCAGCAGTTCCACCTGGCCAATAGGCGAGATTTTTTATACCTAACCAATAGGCTACATTTTCACCCATATGCTGATCGGGAATGAATAGAATTTTTTTATTTTGCTTTTGAGCCCACTGGAAGATTTTCTTTACGTTAGAACTGGTGCAGACCGCTCCTCCTTGTGCTCCTGTCATTGCTTTAACTCGTCCCGAGGTATTCATGTAGCAAACAGGTAAAATATTTTCAGCACCATATCGTTCGTTTAAATCCAGAAAGGCAGGCTCAACCATAAAATCTTTGGCAAGCATTTCCATGGTGCATCCCGACTTTGGATTAGTGATATAAACTTGTTGATTGGAATTAGCCAATATACTGATCGATTCAGCCATAAAATGCACCGCTGATTCAATAATCACTGATTTTTCCGGATGATTTGCTGCCATTAAAGCTAATTGATAGGAGTCGCCAATTTTACCCCCAAATTGTTCAACCAATCTTACAATGTCACCACCCATATAGTAATGAGCCAGTAATAATAATTGATCGCCAAAATGATCTTGTGCTTTTTTAAGATAGGGTTTCATCCATGCCAACACCGTAGTGAGTTTACGATCAGGCAAAGCCTGATATTCCTGTGCGTAAGGAATAAAATCTTCTTGATACCAGTCAATAGGATAATCACTTTGACAGATGCTCATATCATTGTGAATATGCATTAAAGTGGTTTCTGGCTGGTAAGCGGTAGAATCTTCAAACATCACGTGTACCTCTATGTGTCAATTGGGTATGTGGTTAACTTGGTTTAAATAACTTTTATCCTAATGAATTATCCACTGGTCCTAGTTTAGCAATACTCTCTTGTGCCTTGGCATTTTTTTTGGGGAAGTCCTCACGAAAATGTCCCCCGCGTGATTCCCTTCTTGATAATGCGGCTCTGACGATTAACTCCGCATTAAGAATAATGTTTCTTAGCTCAATAAAGTCTCTAGTAATACAATGTTTCCAGTAATACTCATCAATTATTTTTTTACGTTTCATTATTAATTGTAGTAGATCCTGAAGCCCTGCTTCAGTCCGGACGATTCCTGCATAAGAGGTCATTTCTCCCCTTAAGCCTCGCCATTGAGCATTAATCTGGCTGGCACGCCGGGCATTAACTTCTCCAGGTGAACTCCAGTTAGATATCTTATCGCTCGATTTTATCGGGGTAGCAATGTCTTTTAGGGTACAGCGAGCGGCGTTGGCTCCCATAACTAATGCTTCAAGCAAGGAGTTACTCGCCAGTCGATTGGCGCCATGCAAACCAGTAAAAGCAACTTCCCCTATGGCATATAAACGTTTTAAGTCTGTCCGTCCATCAATGTCAGTGAGTACACCACCACATTGATAATGTGCGGCGGGGACAACGGGTATCATATCCTGGCTCATATCGATGCCAATAGATAACAGAGTATTATAAATTTGAGGGAAACGCTTTTTCAGGAAATTTTTGGATTGGTGGGTAATATCAAGGTGTACATAGCCTGTTTGACTGCGTTCTATTTCACTAAAAATAGCCCTCGCCACAATGTCTCGTGTTGCGAGCTCCAATTGCTCAGGGGCATAGTGTTGCATGAAGCGCTCACCTGTTTCAGGGATTCTGAGGAGAGCCCCTTCACCTCGGACGGCTTCAGAAATCAAAAAATTATTCAGGGAGTGATGATGCAATAGGGTAGGGTGAAATTGATAGAACTCCATATTGCCAACGCGTGCTCCAGCCCTGTATGCCATAGCAACCCCATCACCAGTTGCAACCATAGGATTGGTGGTATAGCGATAGGTTTTACCCGCGCCTCCAGTGGCCAAAACCACGCAATTGGCTAAAAAAGTATCGATGCGATTATGCTCGCAATCTAAAATATAGGCTCCTACGACTTCGCCTTGATTATCGGTTCGATGCGGGTGGTATTGAGTAATTAAGTTAACTGCTATGTGATGTTCAAAAAAATGAATTTGGGATTTTTGTTGGGCGAGATGATTCAGCGTTTGAGTGACAGTTAAGCCTGTTTGATCGCCACAGTTAAAAATACGTCGATGTGAATGCCCGCCTTCTTGGGCCAGGTGGAAACTGCCGTTGCTATTGCGTTTAAATTGAACGGCATATTCACCCAATTGTTTTATAATTTCTGGTCCCTGGCGAATGATAAATTCTACCGCAGGTAAATAGCACAGGCCATCGCCAGCAATAATAGTATCGGAAATATGCGACTCAAGTGAATCCTCTGGAGAAAACACCGCAGCAATTCCTCCTTGAGCATAGCGGCTATTGCATTCTATAGCCTCCGCTTTACTGATTAAGGCAATTTTGAGATGAGGTTGGAGGGTTAATAATTGTAAGCAATAATGTAACCCAGCCAATCCAGTGCCTATAACAAGAACATCAAACTCAAAAGCCTGTCCTTGCTGGGAGAGGTTATTCTTCATGAAAATGCCTTGACCAATTGAGTAGCCAGACCGGTATAGTTTGCAGGAGTCAAGGCAGTTAATTGCGCTTTTGCCTCTTCAGGGATAGATAAATTCTGAATAAAATTTTTGAGGCTGTGTGCATCAATACCTTGTCCACGTGTTAAGGCTTTCAGTTGTTCATAAGCTTCGGGCACATTATAGCGACGCATGACCGTTTGCACGGCCTCAGCCAATACTTCCCAGTTTTCTTCTAAATCTGCTTCAAGTGCGCGCTTATTAATTTGTAATTTGTCGTTGCCTTTTGTTATGGAATAGTAGGCGATCAAACTATAGGAAAAGGCCACGCCTAAATTACGTAAGACTGTAGAATCGGATAAATCGCGTTGTAAACGTGATTGAGTTAATTTATTGGCAAAATGAATAAATAAAGCATTGGCCAGCCCTAAATTTCCTTCCGCATTTTCAAAATCGATAGGGTTTACTTTATGAGGCATAGTGGATGAGCCTACTTCTGCGGCAACTGTTTTTTGCTTGAAATATCCCAAAGAAATATAACTCCAAATGTCTTGAGTATAGTCTAATAGAATATTATTGATTCTCACCATAATCTGCGAGACTTCAGCAATACCATCATGAGGTTCGATCTGGGTTGTATAAGGATTGAACGATAATCCCAGAGAGGTAACGAAATTAGCACAATGTTTACGCCAGTCAACTTCTGGGTACGCAATAATATGAGCATTATAATTGCCGACAGCCCCATTAAATTTAGCCGGAATTAAAACTTCAGCCAGTTGCTGTTGTGGTCTTTTAAGGCGAGCTACAAAATTGACTAACTCTTTACCCATGGTTGTAGGCGTTGCGGGCTGACCATGTGTTCTTGCTAACATGGCGGCATCACAATGTTGTTTGCCAAGCAGAGTAATCCCCCCCATAATTTCAGCCAGGGTAGGTTGTATTACCTGGGCAATAGCCTGTTTTACCATCAAGGCATAGGCCAGATTATTAATATCCTCTGAAGTACAGGCGAAGTGAATGAAGCCCACAATTGCTTTCAGGGCTTTATTATCCTGAAATTTGTCTTTCAGGTAATACTCTATCGCTTTAACATCATGATTCGTTTGCCGTTCAAATTCTTTAATTTTTTCAGCCTCTGATTCATCAAAATTAGAAATGAGATCAGCTAAAAACTTCTTGGATTGAGCGTTTAATGCAGGCACTTCTGTAATAGCCTCATTAGCTGCTAGAGATTCAAGCCAGCGAATCTCTACCATTAAGCGATAATAAGTGAGGGCAAATTCACTAAAATAAGGACTTAATGTTCTAGTTTTATTGATATAACGACCGTCAATGGGAGAAATTGCGTTTAAGGCTGTAAGAGTCATAGGTAGCTTGCCCAAATGATAAAGCACATATGATATTAGATGCGAAGCAAGATGTGAATTAAACTGAGAAATTTTATAGCAAAATTAACACATTTTTGTTCCATATGCGTATAATACCCCCAAACTCTAATAAGTTGGGTCATTATTTATGAAAACGATTATCGAATCTTACCAAGCTGGACTATTTCAAAAAAAATATTGGTTGCAAAATATTATCTCCGGAGTGATTGTCGGAGTAGTTGCATTACCTTTAGCTATGGCCTTTGCTATTGCTTCAGGAGCCAAACCAGAACAAGGTTTGTATACGGCAATTGTTGCAGGCTTGATTGTATCCATTATGGGAGGTAGTCGTTTACAAATTGCAGGACCCACCGGCGCTTTTATTGTAATACTTGCTGGCATAACCGCTCAATATGGCATTTCTGGTTTACAGATTGCGACCTTAATGGCTGGAGTTATGTTGCTTTTTTTTGGTCTTGCCCGCTTGGGGGGGATCATTAAGTTTATACCTGCTCCAGTGATTATTGGTTTTACCTCGGGAATTGCTGTAGTGATCTGGGTAGGACAATGGCAGTATTTCTTTGGCTTACCTACAGCCGCTGGGCATCATTTTCATGAAAAATTGTGGCATTTAATTCAATCCTTTCCTCAATTGAATATTCCCACCACAGTTTTTGGTTTTTTTGCTTTATTTTTAGTTCTTTTCTCTAATAAATTTCCCGGTTTAAAACGCGTCCCAGGACCATTGATTGCTTTAATTGTTGCTACTGTTTTGCAATCATTATTTCATTTTGAAGGGGTTGCTACCATAGGCAGTATGTTTGGTGGAGTTCCACAGGGTTTACCTTCTTTTGAAGTACCTGATATAACCTTTGACCGAGTAGTTGAATTAATGGGACCTGCCTTTACCATTGCCATGTTGGGCGCTATAGAATCGTTATTGTCTGCGGTGGTTGCAGATGGAATGACAGGAACGCAGCATGATTCTAATCGTGAATTGGTAGGGCAGGGAATTGCAAATATATTGGCCCCTTTATTTGGTGGATTTGCTGCGACAGGCGCAATTGCCAGAACAGCTACCAATATTAGAAACGGTGGGAACAGTCCTTTATCAGGTATTATTCATTCAGTAACGTTGATTTTAATTGTTTTATTTCTGGCTCCTTTAGCTGTCAATGTTCCTCTCTCAGCTCTTGCTGCAATTCTGTTTGTGGTTGCATGGAATATGAGTGAAGTAAAGCATTTTATTAAATTGCTTCAGGTGGCTCCCAGAGCGGATATCGTTGTTTTAATTGTGACTTTTTTCTTAACCGTATTTGTTGATCTGGTTATAGCAGTAAATATAGGGGTGATCATTGCCATTTTACATTTTATACGTCAAATGGCTTCCAGTGTTGAAGTACAGCAAATGACTGAGGAACAGATCGCTCAGGAATTGCAACAGCAAAACATACCTGCCCTGCCTCAAGATGTATTGGTTTACTCTATTGAAGGTCCATTTTTCTTCGGGGCGGTAGAAGTGTTCCAACGTGCCTTGGCAGTGACTCATACTGATCCAAAAATCCTGATTATAAGAATGCGTTGGGTTCCTTTCAGCGATATTACAGGATTACAAACTTTGGAGGAGGTTATTAAAGGCCTGCATCATCGTGGGGTAAGAGTTATATTGAGCGGAGCCAACTCTCTGGTCGAAAGTAAATTACGTAAGATGGGCATGATTAAGTTAATTGGCGAGAACAATTTTTATAAAGAATTTTCGCAGGCTCTTGTTGCATGCCACGTTGCCCTGTCTGATAATAAGAACAAAGATAAATTTGATGAGGCAGCAACTCCTCATTTGCTCAGTTAACTAGTTAAGTTATATCAATAGAATATGGAGTCGCTCCTGGCCACTTCATATTCTTTGTACCTAAAAAGCCCTTATTTTAAATTTTTCAGTGCCATCATTTAAATCATTTAGATGGACTTCAAAGGTTCTAATTCCAATAGGCTAACAATTTCAGTAGAATGACTATCATTTTATGGATTTGGGGTAGCTATGACAGTCAAAACACATACTATTAATCTTGCACAGCTTGGCATGCAAGATCTGGAGCAGGTTGGCGGTAAAAACTCTTCTCTTGGTGAAATGATCAGTCATTTATCATCAGCAGGAGTTGCTGTTCCTGGTGGCTTTGCAACTACTGCGGATTCATTCAGGGAATTTTTATCACGTGATGGTCTTGATAAGAAGATCTATGACCAATTATCTGCTTTGGATACAGAAGATGTATGTGAATTAGCAGTGGTTGGGAAAAAAATCAGGGAAATGATAGTCAATACTCCTTTTACTCCTGAATTTGAAAACGCCGTACGTGCGGCTTATCAAAATCTTGCTCAAGAAATTGGGCATAACGATTTTAGTGTGGCAGTCCGCTCCTCTGCAACGGCTGAAGACTTACCTGACGCTTCTTTTGCGGGACAACAAGAAACCTTTTTAAATATTAAGGGCGTTGATTCAGTCCTAATTTCCATAAAACAGGTTTTCGCCTCTTTATTTAACGATAGAGCCATTGCTTATCGTGTCCATCATAACTTTGCTCATAATGAAGTGGCTTTATCAGCCGGTATTCAACAGATGATTCGCAGTGATTTAGCGGTTAGCGGAGTCATGTTTACAATGGATACAGAGTCTGGCTTTGATCAAGTCGTATTCATTACTTCTTCCTATGGATTAGGCGAAATGGTGGTGCAAGGGGCTGTGAATCCTGATGAATTTTATGTTCATAAACCAGGAGTTAGAGCAGGTAAGCCCGCTGTTATTCGGAGAAATCTGGGTTCTAAAGCACTGAAAATGGTTTATTGCGAGGATCCCAAGCTTGATAGACGAGTTAAGACCGTAGATGTGGATGCTGCAGAACGACTATTATTTTCTTTAAATGCTGACGAGGTGGAGCAATTGGCTCGCCAGGCATTAATCATAGAAAAGCATTACGGTCGTCCTATGGATATTGAGTGGGCTAAAGACGGCATCAATGGGAAATTGTATATTTTGCAGGCTCGTCCCGAAACGGTAAAAAGTCGAGATAACAAACAAGTGCTGGAACGTTACACCTTACAAAAAAGAGGAACGGTATTAGCTGAAGGACGCAGCATTGGACAACGAATTGGTCAAGGTAAGGCCAGAATTATTAAAGACATTAGTGAAATGCATAAAGTACAGCCTGGAGATGTATTAGTCTCAGATATGACTGATCCAGATTGGGAACCTATTATGAAACGTGCATCTGCAATTGTTACCAATAGGGGTGGAAGAACCTGCCATGCTGCCATTATTGCCCGTGAATTAGGTATCCCGGCTGTCGTGGGTTGCGGTGATGCGACTAAAACCATACAAGATGGCAAGGATGTCACGGTAAGCTGCGCTGAGGGAGACGCAGGCTTTGTTTATGAGGAACTTTTACCTTTTGAGCGAGTAAGCCTTGATGTGGACACCATGCCTGAATTACCAATGAAAGTGATGTTGAATGTAGGTAATCCTGAAAGGGCATTTGCTTTCCAGTCTATTCCTAACGCTGGTGTAGGTTTAGCTCGTTTAGAATTTTTAATCTCTAACACCATAGGTATTCATCCCCGGGCTTTGCTTGATTTTAATACCTTAGAGGACCTGGAACTTAAACAGTTTATCACTGAAAAAACAGCGGCCTATGCCTCTCCTGTTGAATATTACATTGAGCGATTGAAAGAAGGAATTGCAACCATTGCTGCTGCTTTTTATCCTAAACCTGTTATTGTACGGCTGTCAGATTTTAAATCCAATGAATATGCAAATCTCGTGGGAGGAACGTTATATGAGCCTCATGAAGAAAATCCTATGATTGGTTTTAGAGGGGCATCTCGCTACGTCTCCCCATCATTTGCCGAGTGCTTTGCTCTTGAGTGTAAAGCAGTCAGACGAGTCCGTGAGGAGATGGGGTTAACTAATGTTGAGGTGATGATTCCTTTTGTGCGAACTGTTGCTGAAGCCAGTAATGTCATTCAGGTCTTAAAAAAAGAAGGTCTTGAACGCGGTAAGCATGGTTTACGCGTTATCATGATGTGTGAATTACCGTCCAATGCTTTACTGGCAAGCCAATTTTTAGAGCATTTTGATGGTTTTTCTATTGGCTCTAATGACTTGACCCAGTTAACTTTGGGTTTAGATAGAGATTCTGGGTTGGTGGCTGCACAGTTTGATGAACGTAATGATGCAGTGAAAGCCTTATTGCATATGGCGATTTCGGCGTGTAAAAAAGAGAAGAAATATATAGGAATTTGTGGACAAGGACCCTCGGATCATCAGGATTTTGCACAATGGTTGATGAAAGAGGGAATAGATAGCGTTTCTTTAAATCCTGATTCAGTGTTGGAAACCTGCTTGTTTTTAGCGAAACAATAATTTCTATTTTGCAGAGGGCATAGAATGTGCATTTCAAAATGGTGGATGGTGTTACCTGCTCTATGTCCTGTGCTTGCGTTTGCTGCTGAGAGCGGGGAGCATGCTGATCCTATTGCCTCCGTGATTTTAAGTGTGACTACTATTTTTTTCTTCGCTATTCTTGGTCGTTATATTGCCAGACGCTTTAATCAACCCGGGGTTTTGGGGGAATTATTAATAGGGGTTTTGGTCGGTAATCTTTGTTATTTTTTCGGATTCCACCTGATTGTCATTCTGCGCGAAGGCTCCTCAATTTTTAATATCATGAAAGAAGTGTTGGATGGTCATTCTTTAAGTCAGGCAGTGAGCACTGCTATTCCTAACCCTTTTTATGCCCAACAGGTAACTCAGGCTTTGAGCTCTCCAGAGGGTACGGAATATCTTAAAATTGCGTATACTGTAGATGTTTTTTCACGTTATGGGGTTATCTTTCTGTTGTTTATGGTGGGACTGGAAAGTTCTGTTGCAGAAATAAAAAAAACAGGTCGAGAGTCCCTATTGGTTGCTATCATCGGGGTTATCGCACCCATGTTACTCGGATTCGGAGTAGCGTATTGGTTAATGCCTGGTGGTTCTTATCAAGCTGATTTATTCATTGCCGCTACTTTGAGTGCTACGAGTATAGGAATTACAGCGCGCGTTTTGTCAGAGATGAAAAAACTCCGTACTCGAGAAGCCAGGACTATTCTTGGTGCAGCAATGCTGGATGATATACTGGGTTTAATCATATTGGCCGTGGTGAGCAGCATCGTTATTAATGGAGCTGTTGACTTCCTGGTCGTGATTCGAATTGTTATCAATTCCTTGCTCTTTTTTGTAGGCACTTTGACCCTGGGACCCATCATTTTAAGAAAAACAGTACAGTTTTTTAGTTTTCTTGAGCCCTGGGAGTCAAAACTGTTTACTTCTTTTCTGTTCATTATGGTTTTGGCCTGGTTGGCTTCATTTATTCAACTGGCCGCTATTATTGGAGCTTTTGCAGCAGGAATTATTCTGCATGATGATTATTTCAAATCCAATAATTCATTTCAAAAAGAAGAGCGAAGTATTCGGCATTTGGTATCGCCATTGGAGTCTATTTTAGCCCCCATGTTTTTTATAGTCATAGGCCTTCAGGTAAAATTAGAGACTTTTTATAGTTGGAACGTTCTTATTTTAGCTAGTGGTTTAGTGCTGGCTGCAATTATTGGAAAATTAATCAGTGGATTAGGAGCAAATCCTAAGGATGATCGTTTACTTATTGGTATAGGAATGTTGCCTCGTGGAGAGGTTGGTCTGGTTTTTGCTTCTATCGGGCGAACCCTGGGAGTAATTTCCGATGACTTATTTTCTGCAATTGTTTTAATGGTGATTATAACGACCTTTATTGCGCCCCCTTTATTAAAGGCTCGTTATGCCGCCAAAAAGGAGATTAAAGCATGAATATCAATTCATTGCAGGTGGTGTCAGATGTCAAACAGGCTTTATTTGAAGATGTTGGCGCTGAAGATGTTACTGCTGCTTTATTACCCTCTCATCTTGTTGTTGCCGCTGAAATAATTTCGCGCGAACCCATGCTGGTTTGTGGGCAGCCTTGGGTTAATGAAGTCGTTAAGCAGGTCGATGATAAAATTGAGATTGAATGGCTGGTTTCAGAAGGAGATTGGTTAAGTGCCCCCACCACTTTATGTATTCTGCATGGAACCGCAAGCAGTATTTTGACAGCTGAACGCACAGCGTTAAATTTTTTACAAACTCTTTCGGCTACAGCGACGCAGACCTATCATTACACACAGAAACTTAAAGACAGCCAGACTCGATTACTCGATACGCGTAAAACCATACCCGGCTTAAGAATGGCTCAAAAATATGCTGTTCGATGCGGTGGTGGCGTCAATCATCGAATGGGGCTTTATGATGCATTTCTAATTAAAGAAAATCATATCAAAGCTTGCGGTTCAATAGCCCGTGCTATTGCTTTAGCCAGACAAACTCATAAGCATCTTTTGGTTGAAATAGAAGTAGAAAACTTGGTTGAATTACGTGAGGCTTTTGATGCCCATCCGGATAGAATATTGCTGGATAATTTCAGCCAATCAATGCTGGAGCAGGCTGTTAAAATGAATCAACCTAAATATTGTGAATTAGAAGCTTCAGGCGGAATTAACATTGATAATATTGCTGAAGTGGCTAAGTCGGGGGTCGATTTTATTTCGGTAGGTGCAATTACCAAATCAATTAAAGCCATTGATTTAAGTCTATTGGTGAGGGAAGTATTATGAAGCCAAGCATTGTTTTTACAGGCGGTGGTACTGCTGGCCATGTGACACCTAATGTGGCATTGATTAATGAGTTTAAGCAAGAAGGTTGGAATATAGAGTATGTAGGTTCTGATAATGGAATTGAAAAAGGGATGATTCAAAATCTTGGTATTCCATTTCATGCGGTGAGCAGTGGTAAATTAAGGCGCTATTTTAGCGTAAAGAATTTACTCGATCCCTTTAAGATAATTGTCGGCATTATTCAATCTTTCTGGTTATTTTATAAACTAAAACCCGATGTGGTTTTTTCTAAAGGGGGCTTTGTAGCATTTCCAGTGGTAGTCGGTGCCTGGTTAAACCGTATTCCTATTGTTGCTCATGAGTCAGATATGAGTCCTGGCCTTGCTAATCGCTTGTGTTTCCCCTTCGTCAATAAAATTTGCCTCACTTTTGACGCAGCGAAAAAACATTTTAAAAGTCAGGATAAAATTGAAGTGACAGGCACACCCATTCGTCAGCAGTTGTTTGCCGGTAATAAGGCAAAAGGATTGGAGCTATGTGGATTTAATGATGCCAAACCTTGTTTGCTTGCCATAGGTGGTAGTTTAGGAGCGGGTTCAATTAACCAAAGTATAAGAAAAGCGCTTCCCCAATTAATGTCGGAATACCAGGTGATTCATATTTGTGGTAAGGGGAAACTGGATCATTCTCTGGATGGCATGAAGGGGTATTGTCAATTTGAATATGCTAATGAAGAGTTGGCCCATTTATTTGCCGCTTCCTCAGTGGTTATATCAAGAGCAGGCGCTAATTCGCTTTACGAAATATTAGCCTTAGGGAAAGCACATGTTTTAATTCCTATTTCCTCTCAAGTAAGCCGCGGTGACCAAATTCAAAATGCGCGGTATTTTCAGGGATTAGGTATTAGTGTCGTGATTCAGGATCAATCATTGAATGCAGAAACTTTATTACAGGCTTTGCGAGAAGTAATGCTCAATAAAACTGATATTAATAACAAAATCAAAGCATTAAAGATTGAGTCTGCCTCTGATAAAATTGTGGCAATTATCAAGGAGCAAGCCCATGTTCAATCCCCAAGGACTGTATGATTATATAGACCATCAGTGGCAGGAAGAAATCCTGCCCAGTTTATGTGACTATATAAAAATGCCTAATAAATCACCTCATTTTGATACTCAATGGCAAGAGCACGGGTACATGGATCAGGCAGTAAATCATATTGCTGATTGGTGTAAAACCCATGCTCCTCAAGGGATGAAACTCGATGTTTTAAGATTAGAGGGGCGTACGCCGCTGATCTTTATCGAAGTACCCGGTCAGATTAATGAGACTGTTTTACTTTATGGTCATCTGGATAAACAACCTGAAATGAGCGGATGGCATGAAGATCTGCATCCCTGGAAACCCGTGTTAAAAAATGGTCTTTTATACGGCCGTGGTGGTGCTGATGATGGATACTCTGCCTATGCCTCATTAACAGCAATTCGTGCCCTGGAGGCTCAGGGAGTACCTCATCCACGTTGCGTATTAATTATCGAAGCATGTGAGGAAAGTGGTAGTTATGACTTGCCTTATTATATTGAGCTGCTAAAAGAACGAATAGGACGACCTGCGCTAGTTATATGTCTTGATTCAGGTGCTGGAAATTATGAACAATTATGGATGACTACTTCTTTGCGCGGCAATGTGGTCGGTGAATTGTCGGTTGAGTTGATTAGTGAAGGCGTTCACTCAGGGAATGCCAGTGGCATAGTTGCTGATAGTTTTAGAGTGGCCAGACAATTGATCAGTCGTGTTGAAGATGAAGTTTCGGGGGAAGTAAAATTGTCGGAACTTTACTGTGAGATTCCTGAGGAGCGCATAAAACAGGCCCATCAATGTGCTGAAACGTTAAGTGAACAGGTTTATAGCGAATTTCCCTGGCAGAAGGGAGTTCAGCCTGTTGTTGAAGATAAAGTGCAATTAATTTTGAATAGAACCTGGCGTCCTGCTTTGACGGTAACTGGGGCAGATGGATTTCCTGCTATAGCTGATGCAGGGAATGTCATGCGTCCCAAAACAGCCCTTAAACTCTCCATGCGTCTTCCACCTCTGGTAAATCCTAAAAAGGCAGCTTCTGCCATTCAGGAAGCATTGACTAAAAATCCTTTGTATAATGCCAAAGTGGGTTTTAACGTTGATGACGGCTCTAAAGGATGGAATGCTCCTTTGCTATCCCCCTGGCTAGCTAAAGCCGCTGATGAGGCGTCACTAACTTATTATAATAAACCTGCTGCCTTTATGGGGGAGGGTGGGACAATTCCGTTTATGGGGATGTTAGGGGAACAGTTCCCTGATGCTCAATTTATGATCACTGGAGTGCTGGGGCCTCATTCTAATGCCCATGGACCAAATGAGTTCCTTCATTTGGATATGGTGAAGAAATTAACATCATGTGTTTCTTACGTTCTGTATAGTTTTTCACAACAAAAATAATTAAAAATTATCTCGACAGTTTCAGAAAATGTTGGGATACTTTCAGCGGCTCTGGAACGAGCCGCTTAGTCCAACAATTAGGAGAAAATGATGAAAGCAAAATATATTGCTATGTGCTTGTCGCTATTTGCAATAACCCTTCCCGTTTATGCAGTTAGCAGTGAAATAACCCCTTCTGTAAAACAAACTACGGTTGTTCGTAATAAAATAGATCTCAATAAAGCAGATTTATCCATTCTTACTGGTTCATTTAAAGGTATAGGAAAAAAACGTGCCGAAGCAATTATTGCTTACCGAGAAAATCATCACGGTTTTAAAGCGATTGAAGAGCTGGCTGAAGTCAAAGGATTTGGACAGCGGTTTATTGAAATAAATCGAGAGAAACTAAAGGAAGTATTTATTATTAATTAACCTGATTTAGATATAAAAGATAAAAGGTTTTATATCGCTAAATTAAAGTTATTTCATTAATACACAGAAATTTCAGCCCGTATGCAGCGAAGTACAATACGGGCTATGATTAGGCTCTGGATCCCATTTTGTTGTGAAATTGCATGGACAGGTCAATAAGAAGGTTTTTAAATGATAATTTATTGATTCGACGACTCTCGTATATGGCAAACAACTCAATCGGATAGAGAAGAGAGGCGCAAAGAATTGCCGCTGCCCACGCGCCCACCCGCGTAACCCATCAAGGCAATTTAAGCGATTCTTAGATATGTTATAAGGAACACTTTCTTTTTCCGTATCCAAAGAACTCCCCATATTATTCAGCGCTCGGCAGTATATCGATATAGCTTTTATATGGGAATACTTAGTTTTACCTGGACATCTTAAGAATAAGTAGCTGAAAGTGATCTAATGTCTACCTCGTCATCTCGAGCATTAGTGAGAGGGCATGGAAAAATCAGATTTAAAGAATAAATTGCCAATAGCCCTTAAATTTTAAATTTATAACATTATGAATTATATGGGAAACCTATTTTTTAGTCATAATGGTGAAGAATTGAAAAACATCGGCTTGGTGAAAACCATGAGTAAAGGTAAATATTTACTGCATTATAGAGAGGAAATCATCTCTGCAGTTTTTTATAATCTTATTTGTAATTCTTGTAATACAACTGTCGATTTTTACTCAAATATAGGATAAAGTACAACCCAAAAAGAAGAACGAGGTAGTGCTGGTTATGTTCAGAAAATTAAGGGGCGTATTTTCTAATGATTTATCTATCGATCTTGGAACCGCCAACACATTGATTTATGTGCGAGATAAAGGGATTGTTCTCAACGAGCCTTCTGTGGTCGCTCTGCGTAATGAATCAGGTCAAAAACGAGTTGCTGCCGTTGGTCTCGAGGCCAAGCGCATGTTAGGGAGAACTCCTGGTAATATTAATGCAATCAGACCGATGAAAGATGGCGTAATTGCTGACTTTTTCGTCACTGAAAAGATGCTACAACATTTCATTCACAAAGTGCATGAAAATAAATTCCTACGTCCCAGTCCACGTGTTCTTGTTTGTGTTCCTTGCGGTTCTACTCAAGTCGAGCGTCGAGCGATTCGTGAATCTGCAATGGGTGCTGGTGCACGTGAAGTATTCCTCATTGAAGAGCCTATGGCCGCTGCATTAGGTTCCGGAATGCCGGTTGAAGAGGCCAGCGGGTCTATGGTGGTTGATATTGGTGGTGGTACCACAGAGGTCGCAATCATTTCTTTAAGTGGTATTGTTTATCATCAATCAGTGCGTATTGGTGGTGATAAATTTGATGATGCCATTGTTTCTTATGTTCGTCGTAACTATGGAACTTTGATTGGTGAAACAACGGCAGAACGTATTAAACACGAAATTGGTTCTGCGTTCCCAAGCCGTGACTTATTTGAAATAGAAGTACGTGGAAGAAATCTTGCAGAAGGTGTGCCTCGCAGTTTTACTTTAACCAGTGCCGAAATTTTAGAAGCCTTACAAGAGCCTTTATCCGGTATTGTAGGTGCTGTAAGAGCAGCCTTGGAGTTAGCACCTCCCGAACTGGCAGCGGATATTGCTGAACGCGGTATGGTCTTGACTGGAGGCGGTGCGTTGTTGAAGAACATAGACACATTGCTAATGGAAGAAACCGGGCTACCTGTATTAATTGCTGAAGATCCATTGACCTGTGTTGCACGTGGTGGTGGTAAAGCTTTAGAAACCATGGATTTACGTGGCGGTGATTTCCTCTCAACAGAATAATGCACACAATAGATTATTTAGAAAAGGTGGGCACAGTTCTATAGGATTTGTGCTCGCTCTCGTTTTTTCTATTTTTTTAATGTTTGCTGATTATCATTACAAATATTTGGACATGGTGCGAAGCGGTTTTTCTTTAATCGTTTCACCCTTGCAATATGCCGTTGACTATCCTGTACGTGTCGTAGGATGGGTACAATCCCTTGTTAGTGCTAAAAAATCATTAATAGACGAAAACATGAGGTTACGCTATCAGCAGACTATGCTGGAAGCTGAATTGCAGAAACTATTAGTCATTCAAAAAGAAAACTCTCAACTCAAAGAGTTATTACTCACTTCATCAAAAGCAGACATGCGTGCAATGGCAGCACAAATTCTTGCTGTTGATACCAGCAATGCACGGCAAATCGTGGTCTTAAATAAGGGCAAACGTGATGGTGTCTATACGGGGCAACCTGTTCTTGATGCTAAAGGGGTTATGGGGCAAGTTATCGATGTTGGACCGATGACCAGTACAGTTTTGTTAATTTCTGACTCCAAAAGTGCCGTACCTGTACGTAACAATCGTACAGGTGAACGTGCAATTCTTGTCGGCACGAACCGCATGGAGCAATTATCATTAATTAATTTACCTAAAACTTCATCCATTCATCCGGGCGACGTATTAGTTACTTCCGGACTGGGCAGGAGATATCCTGAGGGTTATCCAGTTGGACGGATATTAGAGGTTAATAGTATTCCAGGTGAGGATTTTGTTAAAGTCATCGTCAGTCCCATAGCTTTGCTTAATCGCAACCGATTGGTATTGTTAATTTGGCCTGATTTGGAGCAAGAACAGTTAACGGCTCAGATTAATGAGCGTTTGAATGCAGAGGAGATTGCTGAATGACCAATCTTCGCTTACGTTTAGGTATCGGATTTATTTGCGCGCTTATTTTATCTATATTACCTATGCCTGAACTAATCTTTGTTTTTCGTCCTCCTTGGATCTTACTGTTAGTTCTTTATATTGAATATTTTTTACCAGGCAATTTTAAGTTAATCACTTTATTGATTGTCGGCCTACTTTTAGATGTACTGCTTTCTACGGTAATAGGAGAGCATTCCTTTGCTTTGCTTTTAGTTACCTGGATTGCTTCAAGTAAATCAAGACGGTTTCAATTTTTTTCCATGATGCAGCAAATTTGTTTAGTCGGGTTCTTTTGTCTTTTCTATCAAGCAGTTATTTCTTTTATTGATGCTTTATTGGGCTTTAATTACAGCTTATTCATGCCTTTTGCCAGTGCCTTATTAGGGATGTTTATTTGGCCGTGGATTCGTTTATTAGGTGATGGTTCATTGACAACACGGTTGGCTTATCGCTGATTTAGAGTGAGTAATTTATATTCTCCAGGTTGTAATTTATCTAATTCCCATTCACCAATCTTGTGCCTTACCAGTCTTAAAGTAGGAAAACCAATGGCTGCCGTCATTCTTCTTACCTGGTGATTTTTTCCTTCTTTTAGAATGATTTCTAACCAACTGGTTGGAATATTTTGTCTTACTCGTATTGGAGGATTACGTGGCCAGAGCGGCGGCTCATCAATGACACGAACTTCGGCCGGCAGGAAAGAAATGTCTTTAAGCTTCAAGCCTTTTCTTAAGCTTTGCAGATCAGTTTCACAAGGAATTCCTTCAACTTGTACCCAGTAATATTTCTTTTTATTAAACTTTGGATGACTTAACCGATGTTGTAAGGCTCCATCATTAGTAAGTAATAATAATCCTTCACTGTTTTTATCCAAACGACCTGCGGAATAAAAACCGGGCATTTTAATAAACCCGGCAAGGGTTTGCTCTTGAACTTCTCCAGAGAACTGGGTGAGAACTCCATAAGGTTTATTAAAAAGAATCAATTGAGTCATATCTTAAGTAAATAAAAATTTTAGGAGGCTAATAGTAGAATGAATAGTTATTTTGAGCAATTATCAGGACAGCAGGGCAAGAGTATGTTTGCTTAAATAATTGGCAATTAATAATTAATTTTGTCTTTGCGAGTGTTAACGAAGTAATCCCGATCGATGTTCAATTGCAATCCTGATCTGGATCAACTATGTTCGCAAAGGCATAGATAAGATTGATTTACACACACATGATCTTGCGCTGATAGGATAGATTTTCAGAACTAAATTGTTTTTTATAGGCCGTCCCTATACAATGGCATAAATTTACTCTTTATGGTGAAATTTGTTCATGAAATATTTGGTGCTTATCTTATTATTTTTAACTCAAGTGGGTTGCGCGATAAACCATAAAGTAATGGTTGGCGATGAACAAGTTGTAATTCAACAAACAGTGGGGAAGGGCAAAAATTTTGTCCATGTGCATCATAATGAGCAAACGGCGTTAAAGGCTGCTAAGGTAGTAATTAATAAGGAAGGGGGCAGTCTTATTACTTTAGTTCATTCAGGTGGCCGAAATATAGTGTTTCATTTAAATAGCAAACGTTATGAGTTTGATCCTAACCGAATTTATACTGATGCAGGAATTAAAAAAACGCTAACGCAATTTGGTGCATATTCTCCTGAGGCTCATCGAGAAGTAAAAAAACTGGCAGATAAAATAAAACAGTTATTACCAAAAGGAAAAATAATTGCTGTTCATAATAATTCATCCTACTCCCTAAAAGATTATTTACCAGGACATCAATTAGCTCATGATGCTAAAGCGCTCCATATGAATCCTGATAATTATTATAGGAATTTTTATTTGGTCACTAAGATCAGTGATTATTTGCGTTTAAAAATGGAAGGCTTTAACGGTATATTACAAAAACCAAATGCCACGGATGACGGGTCTTTATCCGTCCTATTGGCCAAGAGCGAATACATTAATGTAGAAGCGGGTTTTGATCAGTTGATGGAGCAAATAAAAATGTTGCAGCGCGCGTAGCTTCCAAGTGCATTTGAATCGTGTTGGATACCATTAAGTTGCTTTATAAGGCAACTTAATGGTAAATGTGGCTCCCTTATTAACTCCTTCAGATGCAACTTCTAATGATCCTTTCATTTCATTGATTGCAATAATACTTGAGTGCAGTCCAAAACCATGCCCTGATTTTTTGGTGGTGTATCCATAGGAAAAAATTTGTGATTGATGTGCCTTCTCAATGCCGATACCGTTATCAATTACTTGTATAAAAAATGAACTTTCATCTATAGGGCCTGCTTTTATCCGAATGATTTTTTCTTTATTTCTTGATTCTATTACGGCTTCTTTTGCGTTGTATATTAAATTGATCAGTACTTGAGTTAATTTTAATTTATCCACGTGGATTTTTTTAAACTTGATGTATTCTTTGTTTACGATAATTTTATGCCTTGAGAAATTAATGCCGGCTAAAGTTAATGCTTCATCTATCAGTTTTTCAATTGAGATTAATTCTGAAAAACTAATAATCCCGCTAAAGGACTGCTGTAAAGCGATAATTTCCTTAATATGTTGGATGTTTTGTTCTAACCTGTTAATTTCTTCAATTAAAGAATTATATTCTGTTTGCCATTTGTTGGTTAACAGACTGAGATAATTGGGGAGTCGGGAGCCTCTGGGATCTGAGCTAATGAAAGTTCCCAAATCGTGTTGATGCTCATGAATCAAATTATTAACATCTGCTAATTTTTGTATATCAATCTTTCTGAGATGGTCTTTTATTAAGGATGACGATACATTGACACTGTTTAATACATTGCCCACATTGTGTAATACACTTGAAGCCACTTCAGCCATTCCCGATTGACGAGCTATTTTCACTGATTTTTCAGTAAGAACCTCTTTAAACGAGGAAATAGTTATTGCTATACCTAAAATGAAGATAGTTACAATGGCAATCATAACCGACATTGAATCAGGGTTTTCTCCCACGCCCATATTGGGCATGGTGCTTAAGGGGGTAAATATTGCTGCAGCCATACCGGTATAATGCATTCCACATATAGCCGCGCCCATAATTAGTGCACTAATAATCTTTAGAAGAAAACGATTTTTTATATCGGCTTGCGTACTTTTTATTGCTAAATATAAAGCGGCTTCAGAAGCAAAAATAGCAATCAAAATGGAAAGAATAAAGACATTTGGCAGATAATGAATGTTCATACTAATCGACATCGCAGCCATGCCGGTATAATGCATGGCTGCAATGGCGAAGCCCATCACTATTCCCCCTAATATCAGGTAGAGGAGTTTAATATTTTTGGGGCGTAACAAAGAAAGTGCCAGTCCCGATGCAATAATGGCTACTACTATAGATAAACCGGTTAAAGTGGGATCGTAAAGCATTGGCATAGGCATGATAAAAGCCAACATGCCAATGAAATGCATAGACCAAATGCCTGCTCCCATAGCAAGTGAACCACCAATTAACCAAAGAAAGCTTTCAAATTTACTGATACTTACATCTCTCATTCTATAGGTAACATCCAGGGCAACATAAGAAGCTGCGGTTGCGACCAGGAAAGATAATACTACCAAACGAATGCTGTATGTTCCGGTAAGTTGATCCTGGGGAATGGGGAGCGTTTGGAAAAATTGCGCGAACATAACCTCATCCTTAGGGGTTTATATGACGGTGAATAAGCGTATTTTCGAGGAGATTTATTGCTGCTAAATCAACAGATTATTATAAAATCAAGGCCAGTACAAATGCAATTATCGACAAAGACCAGCCTATATCCTAATATTTATCATTATAGCGGAAGATGAAGGGAATGACTGTGGATCACACAAAACAAAAACGTATTTTGTTGGTTGATGACAATGCAGAGATCCATAAGGATTTTTGTAAAATTCTTTCTCAAAGTGATGATGTGGCTCTAGACGATGACGAAGAAATTTTATTTGGAAAAGTCAGAAATGCTAAAAATTATAATGCACCGGATTATAAAATTGACTCAGCTTACCAAGGGCAAGAAGCACTTGAATTAGTAAAAGATTCCGTGTTGAGAGGAGAGCCTTACGCTTTAGCTTTTATTGATATGAGAATGCCTCCGGGTTGGGATGGTATTGAAACAATTAAAAGAATTTGGGAGATAGATCCCTACATTCAAATGGTCATTTGCACTGCCTATTCTGATCACTCTTGGGAAGATATTACCAGTGAGTTAGAAAATTCTGATAATCTCTTAATTTTGAAAAAACCCTTTGAAGTAATTGAAATTAATCAATTAGCTGCGGCATTAACTAGAAAATGGGAATTAATAGCTCATTTGAATACTCTAGTTAAAAATCGTACTAATGAATTGGAGCGCTTAAGCTCTCTGACCCAAACAACAATTGAGTCTGTACAGGAAGGGATTCTCGGCGTTGGACTAAACGAACAGGTTTTAGTGTATAACGAAAATTTTTTGACTCAATGGGATATTTCAAAAGAACTACTTCAATCAGAAAAGTCCAGCCTTGTTTTTCAGCGACTAGCGAAGCAAGTTGAGGATCCAGTCATTTTCATGCAAATGATGAGGGATTTACAAGCACATCCCCAACAAAAAAGAAACAGGGAATGGAAATTAAAAACAGGTAGTGTATTGGAGCTGTTTGCCCAACCGCAATATCTGCACGACCAAGTGATAGGTATAGTTTATAGCTTTCGTGATGTCACGGAGCGGAAGGAGTTAGAGCAGCAATTACTCCATCAAGCCACCCATGATATTTTGACTGGGTTACCTAATCGTGCTTTATTGACGGATCGAATTAATCAAGCAATTTCACATGCCAAACGTTATAACTTGTGCGTAGCTATTTTGGTGGTGGATTTAGATTTTTTTAAAGAAGTAAACGACACCTATGGGCATAAATTTGGTGATTTATTGCTAAAGCAACAAGCAAAAAAGCTATCCAATTTTGTGCGTGAAAATGATACCGTCGCTCGGATGGGAGGGGATGAGTTTATTGTCATTTTGGGCTCGCAGGCAGATGAAAAAAATCTTATTGGGCTTCTTAATCAATTTGTAGAGTTATTTTCAACCCCATGTCAAATAGAAGAGCGCGAGCTTATTGCTACTGCAAGTATCGGGGTGAGTATTTATCCTCGAGATGGTCTGGATTCAGATACTTTGTTAAAAAACGCAGATGCAGCTTTGTACCATGCAAAAGAACTTGGTCGCAACAGGTTTCAATTTTACATGGAAGAGTTTAATAAACAGATTATGCAACGAACTGAGCTAACTATAGCCCTTAGCCAGGCGCTAAAAAACAATGAGTTATCTCTAAATTATCAGCCTTTGGTTGACTTAAAATCAGGTATCATTATTGGGGTAGAAGCATTATTGCGTTGGCGACATCCTTCGTTAGGCCTAATTCCACCAACAACGTTTATTCCTATCGCCGAAGAGTCAGGCCTTATTATTTCCATTGGGGAGTGGGTTTTAAGAACAGCCTGTGCTCAAGCTCAATTTTGGCACCAGACATCCATTTTTCATACGCTAAAAATGTCAGTTAATATTTCTGTGAAGCAATTTCGACAAAAAAATTTTTTGTTCGTTCTTAAGAGTATTCTTGAAGAAACACAGCTTGATCCTGATTGTTTAGAACTGGAAATAACAGAAAACCTGATCTTGGGAAATGTTTCTGAGGTCATTCAACAAATGATTGAATTGAAAGAGTTAGGTATTCATTTTGCGATCGATGATTTTGGTACTGGATACTCAAACTTGAGTTATATAAAACATTTTCCATTTGATACAGTAAAAATCGATAAAACTTTTATAGATAATATTACAACCGATCCTTACAATGCTTCCATCGTCCAGGCAATTATTGGTATGACAAAAAACATGGGAATAAATGTCTTGGCTGAAGGAGTAGAGCATAAGGAACAAGTTGAATTTTTAAAAAAACATCATAGTAATCAAGTTCAAGGATACTATTTCAGCAAGCCTTTGAATGAAAAAGATTGTACTCAATTGCTAACCCAGAAACAGAGCAAGAAAAATTTTGGTGAAAATTTGTAGTTGAAATATCCCATCGAATTACCGATATGGATTCTATTTAAAAGAAATGTTTAATGCATGAATAGTTTGTATTTTTGACCATTCATGGATTTTTAGCTTTTTACTGTCTTTTGAAAAAGTCTGTTAATTGATATTTGGGATTCCTTATTATCACATGCTATCATTGATCTCTCTAAATTTACGGAGTTGTCAATGACATACGATAAAATCAAAGTGCCTTCACAAGGCGAAGCCATTACAGTTGCAGCTGATCGTTCTCTTCGTGTACCTAATAACCCGATTATTCCTTTTATAGAAGGGGATGGCATTGGCGTTGATGTAACACCTCCTATGATTCGTGTTGTTGATGCCGCAGTCGAAAAAGCTTATGGCAATAAGAGAAAAATTGCCTGGATGGAGGTTTATGCCGGGGAAAAGGCAACTAAAGTGTATGGTAAGGATCAATGGTTACCTAAAGAATCTATTGATGCGATGAAAAAATTTGTTGTTTCCATTAAAGGCCCTTTAACTACTCCAGTGGGTGGTGGTATTCGTTCACTGAATGTTGCTATTCGCCAGGATATGGACCTTTATACTTGTTTACGTCCCATCCGTTATTTTAGTGGTGTTCCAAGCCCTGTTAAAGAGCCATGGAAAACCGATATGGTAATTTTCAGAGAAAATTCAGAAGATATTTATGCGGGTATTGAGTGGCAAGCTGATACTGCTGAAGCAAAAAAAGTAATTCAATTTCTTATGAAAGATATGGGTGTTAAAAAAATTCGATTTCCTGAACATTGCGGTATCGGTATTAAACCCGTTTCAAAAGAGGGAACTACCCGTTTAGTAAAAGCTGCGATTCAGTATGCAATTGATAACGATCGTGAAACGGTAACTTTGGTTCATAAAGGTAACATTATGAAATTTACCGAAGGTTCCTTTAAGGATTGGGGCTATCAGGTAGCTCGTGACTCTTTTGGAGCTAAAGAATATCAAGGTGGACCCTGGATGGAATTTAAAAATCCTAAAACGGGTAAACAGATTATTATAAATGATGTGATTGCAGATGCGTTTTTGCAACAAATTCTCTTAAGACCAGAAGAATATAGTGTCATTGCTACATTAAATTTAAATGGCGATTATATTTCTGATGCTCTGGCTGCTCAGGTAGGCGGTATTGGTATTGCTCCTGGTGCCAATATTGGGGATGAAGTTGCTGTATTTGAAGCTACCCATGGAACAGCACCAAAGTACGCCGGTCAAAATAAAGTGAACCCAGGCTCCATTATTCTTTCCGCTGAAATGATGTTGCGGCATATGGGATGGACTGAGGCCGCTGATCTCATTATCCGAGGCATGGAAGGCGCAATTGAAGCCAAGACAGTTACTTATGATTTTGAACGTGGTATGACCGGGGCTACTCTGGTAAGCAGCTCAGGTTTTGCTGATGCGATGATCAAACACATGTAACTGCATAGTAACTATTCATCATTTTCTAAGAGAATTTGGTGAATAGTTTCTGCTCCTAAATATGCCATACTTAAAAGAGAAATGAAGTTTTGATAGCCCAGTAAAAAATTGCAATTAATTTACAATAGGGTGAGTTGTATCTAATCAATATGTTATTGATTATTTCAATAGTCAAATATTTCCTTAAAAATAGCTAAATTTACTGGCCAAATGCGTGCAGGGAGTCTATAAAAATAGTAAGAGGTTGTAAGTTATGAGCGGGCAAAATATAGAGGAAATTGTGAGACATGTAATATCGGAGACGAAAACTCGTACTGATATTAAAGTCCCAAGAAAATATAAAGTTGTATTGCTCAATGATGACTATACGCCAATGGATTTTGTGGTAGAAGTACTGAAGCATTTCTTTCATTTAAGTGAGGAGATTGCAGTTCAGGTGATGTTGCAGGTTCATCTTCAAGGGAAAGGCGTGTGTGGGGTATTTACACGAGACATAGCAGAAACAAAAATTGCCCTAGTAAATGAATACGCCAGAATGAATCAACATCCATTGCTATCTAGCATGGAACCCGAATAACTGGTGGTGGGCTGGAAAGGAGCAACGACAATGTTAAATAAAGAACTAGAATTCACCTTGAATCTAGCCTTCAAGGAAGCAAAAGAAAAGCGTCATGAGTTTATGACCGTAGAACATTTGCTGTTGTCCTTGCTTGATAATCCGGCAGCAGGTAATGTATTGCAGGCATGTGATGCTAATATTGAATCATTACGACGTGATCTGATGGAGTTTATAGATGAAACAACTCCCAGAATTCCTGAAGATGAGTTAGATCGAGAAACTCAACCTACCCTTGGTTTTCAACGGGTATTACAACGCGCAGTTTTTCATGTGCAGTCAGCAGGAAAAACTGAAGTAACCGGTGCGAATGTACTTGCTGCTATTTTTAGCGAACAAGAAAGCCAGGCAGTATATTTTTTACGTCGTGAGAATATTACTCGTCTTGACGTAATTAATTATATTTCTCATGGCGTTTCCAAATATCAAAATAATGACATGCATGATCACATGAATTCCTCTATGGACGAGGATATGATGTCTTCAGAAGGTAGCGAATCTCCTCTTGACAGTTATTGCATGAATCTTAATCGACGTGCAAAACAAGGCAAGATAGATCCTCTAATCGGTCGGCATGAAGAAATACAACGTACTATTCAGGTACTATGCAGACGCCGAAAGAATAATCCATTACTTGTCGGTGAGGCCGGCGTAGGTAAAACAGCAATTGCAGAGGGATTGGCAAGACGTATTGTTGATGGTGAAATTCCCGAAGCGATCCGCGGATGTATTGTTTACTCACTCGATCTTGGCGCATTGTTGGCTGGAACCAAATATCGTGGAGATTTTGAAAAACGTCTCAAAGCGGTATTAAAACAACTGGGACAGCAAGAAGGCGCGGTTTTATTCATCGACGAAATCCATACCATAATTGGTGCTGGAGCTGCCTCTGGTGGTGTTATGGATGCTTCCAATTTGATTAAACCATTATTGGCAAATGGTGAATTGAAGTGCATAGGTTCTACAACGTATCAGGAGTATCGCGGTATCTTTGAAAAAGACAGAGCTTTAGCCAGACGTTTTCAAAAAATAGATATTTCTGAACCAACAATTGACGAAACCTTCGAAATCTTAAAAGGTTTAAAAGGTCGTTTGGAAGAACATCATGGCGTCAAATTCTCTATTGCTTCTTTAAAAGCTGCTGCAGAATTATCAGCTAAATATATAAATGATCGATTTTTACCTGATAAAGCTATAGATGTAGTGGATGAAGCCGGGGCCTATCAGAATTTACTAACAGCGAACAAACGCCGTAAAATAATTAGCGTGACTGAAATTGAGAGTGTTGTTGCGAAAATTGCACGCATACCCATTAAGAAGGTTTCAGCTCGTGATAAGGATACGCTAAAAAATCTGGAACGAGATTTGAAATTATTAGTTTATGGACAAGATCAGGCAATTACTGCCTTATCCTCTGCTATTAAATTAGGACGTTCAGGTCTTCGAGAGCCTCAAAAACCGGTAGGATGCTTTTTATTTGCAGGCCCTACGGGGGTGGGTAAAACTGAAGTGACCCGACAATTAGCTAATGTACTCGGTATTGAGCTTTTACGCT
Source organism: Legionella maioricensis (assembly GCF_023618015.1). Taxonomy (GTDB): domain Bacteria; phylum Pseudomonadota; class Gammaproteobacteria; order Legionellales; family Legionellaceae; genus Legionella; species Legionella maioricensis. Next base: position 91,161 of record NZ_JAJKBJ010000004.1, on the reverse strand, counting down.
TTGATATGTCCGAATATATGGAAAAACATACTGTTTCTCGTTTAATCGGAGCCCCTCCTGGGTATGTTGGATATGACCAAGGCGGACTATTAACTGAGGCAGTGACTAAAAATCCTCATGCTGTTTTATTGCTTGATGAAATAGAGAAAGCTCATCCAGATGTATTTAATCTACTGCTGCAAATTATGGATCATGGCACTTTAACCGATACTAATGGTCGTCAGGCTGACTTTAGACATGTCATTATGGTAATGACCAGCAATGCTGGGGCAAATGAAATTATTCGTAATTCCATCGGCTTTTCAATGCAAGATAATTCTAACGATGGCCTGGATGTAATCAAAAAACAGTTTAGCCCTGAATTTAGAAACAGACTGGACGCAATTATTAATTTTGCTCCATTAGATGCTCAAACCATTGGTTTGGTGGTTGATAAATTTATAATGGAGTTGGATGAACAATTAAGTCATAAAGGTGTTACCTTTACGGTCGATAAATCAGCACGCGAATGGTTAATAGAGCATGGCTATGATAAGGCAATGGGGGCTCGTCCTATGGCCAGATTGATTCAGGAAAATGTTAAAAAACCACTTGCTGATGAGCTGTTGTTTGGCAAATTAATTCATGGTGGGCACGTCATATTAAAAGTTAAAGACGGTAAATTGCATTTTGATAGTCATGATCACCGAGAAGGTGTGTTCTAATCTCCATTAATCAGGGCATATCAAATGGATGCTCCTGATAAAGCGCAAGTATTTTCAGCGCTTTATCAGGAGCAAAATTTTTTTTAGATATCCTGACCCTATTATCATGAGGATAAGGGGATATGCGTACTCTTTGACATCCAAAGATCCTTAAATTTAAAAAACAAGGTAGCCTGGTTGCAAGTTAGGAACAGACAGGAGCTTTTGTTTTTATTGAGCTAAAGAATTCAGGGGGTGTATGGACTCCAATGGCAGTACACTAATTTCAGAATTAAGTTTCCCTTGGGATTTTTCCATTGTTTTATCAAATTCACCTTTAGACAGTGCTTTATTACTAACGTATATTTCGTGCAGTCCTTTTTGACCTTCTGTGAGAACTTTAGAGATCTCTGTCAGATTATTTCCTTGACCTGATTTATCCAATTCCCCCAATTTTGTATATATTCTGTGGGCTAAATCCGATTTCTCAGATGAAACAAAAGGAGGAATGGAAATGGGCATTATCGCACTTAGAATTTTATTAACGCTATTCCAAAACAGATTACGTTTATAATAAGCTTCAAAGTCTTTGCCAATATCAGAAGCCAGGCTGGTTTCAGCATAACCTGGAGCACTTAAGGCATTGAGTCCTGTAATTAATTGGTTAAAAGTAGGGAGTTTTGATCTCTTATGATACGCTTCCGCAAGGAAATTAATAGAAATGACTGAGTCATCATTCATTTGTAACTGTTGTAAATGGTCCGCTGTGTTACTTAAAATTGATTTGACTTCTTTTAGTTTTTGAAAATAATCCAAATGCTCACTATCCTTTATTTCCTGGAGTTCTTGACGAACTTTTACTATGTATTTTTGTTGCTTAGGATGGAGTTCTGGATTGCTATTGTAGTGTTCTTCAAGAAATTTATCGGCGGCTTGAACCAACCTTTCAGGAGTTTGACTTAGCTTCTTTAGTTGCAGAGCCATATAACCTGTAGGGTTTTCACCAGAGCTTAAATATTGGGTTACAGCATATATTGCTTTGTGTAAGCTTTGTGTTGCTTGTTCAGGTTCCATTTGATGTGCTTTGTCTAAGATCTCTTTTAACCATTTCGTTGCAATTTTTGTATCCAGGGTATCTTCTTGGCTATGATATAAGCTGTAATTAATGATGGCTGTTATTGAATGTTTTAGAAAAGTCAGCTCATCCTTTACTGGTGTATCTCCAAGTGGCGTATGGAAATGAAAAGCAGCATTTCGAGGCTCTGGTAAAGGTTGGCCTTCTTTTATTGAGCAAATTCTGCAAAATCTTTCATAGAATTCAGGGGTTTCTTCATCTAATGATCCCAGTTCTTTTATTACCTCTTCTTCAGGGACTTTTTTCCCATTTAAAAATCTATCGAAAAGGTTCGGATAGAATTTTTGAAATAATTCCCCATGTTCCTGGTTAACAAATAATTGGTGGTCCTGGCTATAATACTTATGCTCAGTTAATACATCTCTTGTATTAAGCTGAGTGCCTTTAGCGTAGAACCACCAGTTTTCCTGCATTTGATTGTATTCATGGAAACGATCTGCCGGACTTAAAACATGTGCGATTTCATCGTCGTATTCCGTCCAGGTTTTCATTATTTTATAGGGCGGAATAAGAGCATCTTGAGGAAGACTCCCTGTTTCTTTTGCAAACCGAAAGAAATCGTCGTGTAACAGGCGAGGCACATGGTTGGTTTTTTTATCAGTAGACAATAACATGGCTTTACCATGCCAACCCGGATAAACTTTAGTAGATACTTTCGTTGTGTGGGGACTGGCTAATACATAATGATTTCTATCTTGAGGATCAAAACCAGGCGTATATTCGTGCAACATAAGAACGGATTCAAATCTTTGAACGTTCTTGGGAATGGTATAAGAACTGGGATGATCACCACGGCCAGGTCCTGGAACTTGATCAATAAGAAATAAATTGACTTTAACTTCCGGATACATGGTATCTAATAAGTTAGCAAGTCTTAAACAAGCATCTGCTCCTCTGCTGAAACCATGCAAATTAACCGTTTCAGGCATTTTACCGCCATTATTTTTGATCAGATTTTCCAGATAGAGAATGGATTCAAATAATAAATCATCCATTCCGTCACCAGCCAAACATCCGGTGAGACGCTTCATCAAGTCACTTACACCTTGTGATATTTTTGAACTTATTTTTTTCTTTATATTTTCCTCTGCGTCATAAACATATTGACCTGGAGTCGGGTGTTTGTCGGATAAATGCTCTGGATCGGAGCCCACCCCATCAAATAATCGAGCTGCTGTTCCGTTTTTTTTAGCGGCTTTATAAAAATTGGTTAGGGCATCTTGATATGAACTGCGGTGACAGTTGGTTCCTAAAAAGAAAAGGCTGACTACTTTATTTTTCATAATTGACCCATTAATTAATCAATTTATATTTCCATGTTACTACTAGAACATTAAATAAACATGACGTAATTATTAAGGATTTATGACGTCATTAATGGTTGAAAATGAGTCATGGTAGTTTCAATTTAAGTATAGAAGATAAATGATTAAAAAAAGGACAAAAATAATAAAAGGCAATAATAATCTCTAATTGAGAAGGCGAGGTTGATTTGATATTTGCTGTAGGGCGAATTAACTCTCAACACTATGAGACTGCATATACGCTCTGGAGCGTTTGGGGGTTCACTGTTCCATCATCCCGAGGATCTCCCGAAATAGGCATAAACCACGTTTTGGAGCTCCTTCGCATCGCTCCGGATGACGTTTTTGTTCATCATTAACCTATAAGCCAGGTCACTGCATTTTTATTGGTTCGGGATTAAGTAAAGAATTCACCGTGTGAGTTTCACATTTTTGAATAGTCATGGTCAGCGTGCTCAAATCACCTAAAGCGCGCATTATCCGAAAAGTGGTATTTTCCATAGAGGTTATTCCTCTTTGAGCTAACCCTTGTTTTCGCCAAATTTTAAGCGCATTAGCGTAGTCTATTAGTTTCTGGCAATTGAGAGTATTGGGGGTTTGGTTATAAATTTTTTCTAAATTGATAAGTTCATGCTGATGCGTTTTAATCGCATGAATCAGTTCTTCTTTGGTATAAGGAATTTTTTCCCGTTGAGGTTTTTCAATCCACTGATGATTTAAAAGTGAGTAAACTCCTCCGTGTTCATCCCTAACTGATACAGGAGTGATTTGAACGCTATAATTTCCAATAGATATTTTTTCGCTATGCCATACAGTTCTTAAAAGAGTTAAATAGTCATTAAGTAGTCCTTTATCGCAGGGGACATTAAAATCAATCAATAAATGAAGATCTACATCACTTCCATTCATATAGCCATAACCAGCCAGACTGCCGACAAATAAAATATCAACGAGCTTTGCATCGGGAAATTTTTTCTTTATTTTCGCAAAATAATAATTACCAACATGCAGAAGTCTTTTTTCTATAAAATTATTAAATTGTTCGTTAGTGAAAAAATAAGGATTTAAAGTAGCATGAGGACTTATTGCGTCATTAACTTTTTGTTCCAATAAGGGGTCTGATGAATGAATGGTATTCTTTAAATTATTGGCATAAGTTAAGGGCATCAATAGGGGTAATAAATAACATAAGAAAAGCAAAGCGCGTTTTATCATTTCTGCATCCTGCAACGAATTAAAACTTCATCAAAATTAGAGGTTGTTGACCATTCATTTTTGAAAGCCCGACGTGCCACACCGAGCAAGTCGTGGTAGGTTGAAAGAGCAATTGTCAATAGACCCTAATAATTAACCTTTATTAATTGTAGTTTACCTGAAAACCCGTGTTGCATGTCAATAAATTTGAATCAGTTACAATCCTATCTAATTCTGGATATAATATTTATTTTCTCATAGTGAATTAAAGGGATTATGTTAACCGTAATTATAATTTCTAAAAATGAAGAGGCGAATATTAGACGGTGTTTGCAGTCGGTGAGTTTTGCTGATGAGATTATAGTTCTTGACTCCGGCAGCACGGATAATACTGTAGCTATTGCCAAGCAATTTACTGATAATGTTTTTCTGACAGATTGGCCGGGTTATGGCGTTCAAAAGCAAAGGGCTTTATCAAAGGCAACAGGCGATTGGGTACTCAATCTTGATGCTGATGAATTCGTAAGCAAGGAATTACAGGAAGAAATTAAAGAGGCGATTGCTTCGGATTTTGCTGATGCCTATCGTATTGCTATTCAGATGATTTTTTACAATCAGCCCTTAAAATATTCCGCCAGTCCAAAGCGACATATTCGTTTATTCAAACGAGCTAATGCATTTTATAGCAAAGATATTGTTCATGAGAAAATTTTATTACCTCCAACTGCGGAAGTAGGCAAATTGAAAAATGCCATCTTGCATCATTCGTACCGAGATGTGAGCCATGTACTCTATAAACTTAATAGATACTCATCCTATAGTGCAAAAATTCGAATTGAATCCAAAAAAAGCACTGGCTGGATAAGAATTTTTATTGCTACGGGTTGGATGTTTGGCCGGTGTTTTATATTACAGCGTGGGTTTTTAGACGGAAGGCTGGGGTTTTTATTTGCACTTTTTAGTGCCCAAGGTACTTTTTATCGGGGTATCAAACAGCTATACCGCGATGTGAATATCGATCGATTGCCAAAACTATCAAAAGAAGATGAGAATATATTGTGACTGTACCATTAATTAGGGGCAAAGGTATTTTTTTAGCTCCGATATTCTTTGTTTTATTTATATTTTTTTTGCCGATTAGTCCCAGTGTTAAGTCAATTTTTTTAATATGCAGCATTGTGAGTATTTTATTTACTCCATATTACAGCAAGCATCTCTTTTATGCTTTTAACACCTTGTGGGGGCGTGCTGCACTGGGCTTATTTGTTTTTGTCTTAATTGCTTGTTTATGGAGTGACGCACCTTCTTCTATGCAATGGATGGTAGTAGGTAAATATCTTAAAGTTCTTTACCTTCCTATTCTGGCAGTTGGTTTCATTCATCCTAGAATACGCAATCTAAGCATCAATAGTTATCTGGCGGCAATAGTGTTTACATGCATTATTTCTATTTTGAAATCAAAGAGTATTTTTTTAGTTGGGGATCCTGGTGAGGTATTTTATAACCGGATCATCACCGGGTTTATGGTGTCTTTTGGCGCTTATCTGGCGGGATTATTTGCTTTTCAACACCAAGGATGGGGACGTGTTTCTTATATACTGCTGGTTTTGCTAACCAGTTATCAAGTGTTGTGTATCAATACGGGACGAACAGGGTATATCGTTTATTTTATTTTAATGACTTTATTATTATTACAGAAAATATCGTTTAAGAAAGCGGTTCCAGGCATTTTTTTGCTGTGTGGCTTGATGCTTGCTGTTTATTATGTAAGTCCTATCATGCAAGAGCGAGTTAATGATTTACTTAGCGATATAAAATTGAGCCAGCATCATACTGAAAATAGTTCTCTGGGCTATAGAGTTCAGTTTCATCATTATGCCAAATCATTATTTGCTACCCATCCAGTTATTGGTATAGGTACCGGTGGCTTTAAATATAGTTTTTCTAAGGACAACCCTGTCCCAGCATGGGGAAAAGAACTCAATGATCCTCATAGCCAATATTGGTTGACCCTTTCTGAACAGGGTGTAGTGGGACTATTGTTGTTACTATTCTTTTTAGGATCGCTATTTATCAGCTCCTTTCAGCTTACTGAAACGCGCCCCATACTTCTCGGGATTTTAGTCTCGTTCTCTGCATCAGCCCTCGCGGATACTATTTTGTGTTACTCCACTTTGGGCTTCATATTGGTGGTGATGAGCGCTTTATCTCTGGGCGAGTTAATTGAGCAAAGAGCATTAAAAAACGCTAAAGAAAGCGAATTCTCTTCATCACCAAATGGCCATTTTATCGATGTAATTCATACGGGATAATGGCAGCTGTTGACGCCATTGACTGTTCATAGGTAAGTCAACTTCCGTTGTTGCGAGCCTTGGCGAAGCAATCCAGAACAATGTTTCGTTAGAACTCTGTACTGGATTACTTCCCTTCATTCGCAGCGACGGCTATTTTGGATAAAGTAGGCCATAAGTGATAAAAATGATGGACAGGACCATTTCCTTGACCAATATGCTCCTCTTTTGCTGCACATATGGCATGAAATAAATAGTTTTTAGCCATAGCGCAAGCTTGTACTATATTCATGTTTTGTGCCAGACAAGATGCTATTGCTGCAGAGAGTGTGCACCCTGTACCATGGGTGTTTTTGGAATCAATTCTGGCACTTTTGAACCAGTGGTGCGTCCCATTTAAACCCAATAACAAATCATTCGAGTCAGTTGTTTTTAGATGCCCACCTTTTAATAAAACATATTGAGGCCCAAAATCCAGCAGCTTTTGGGCTACAACGTTCATTTGCTCTTCTGAAGTAGCATCGATACCGGTAAAGGTATGAGCTTCAGGAATATTGGGTGTTATGATTGTAGCAAGAGGCATAAGCAATTCAATTAATGTTTCAACTGCTTCCGGAATTAATAAAGGATCGCCACTTTTAGCAAGAGTGACTGGATCAAGTACTATGGGAATATTAGACCTCTCCGGCCTATTGATGGCCCTCTGCTTCAGGAAAGAAGCAACTAACTCAATGATTTCACTGTTAAACAGCATGCCAATTTTAATACTGTCAGGCACTATATCATCAAAGATGGCGTTAAGTTGATCTTCAATAGCTTGCAAGGGAATATCGTAGCATTTTCTTACCCCGCATGTATTTTGAACAGGCAGGGCAGTCAAAACAGTCATTCCATAACATCCAAACGCTGAAAATGTTTTTAAATCAGCCTGGATGCCTGCACCACCAGAACCATCGAACCCAGCAATAGATAGGACTTTGTATGACATTTATTTAATCTCTCATATGAGTGAATGCATCGACAAAATAAGTCCAGTCTGGATGGAACAAATTGTTTATAAATTCCTGTCTGAAAAAACCTGGTACTTCCGATTGATGGTGGGCTAACTGACCACATAAACCAAAATAGGCTGTGGCATAAGTTGCAGCTTGAAAAAGGTTGGAGTTATTAGCAGTAAAGGCGCTGATCACTGCAGTCATTGTGCATCCCATTCCTGTTATTAAGGGCATTATGTTTGATCCAAAAGGGAGTGTTTGAGTCTGATTCCCATCAGTTATAAAATCTTTTGGACCACTAATGACAATAATTTTACCCAAATCTTTCGCCAAGGAATTTGCAACAGTCATGGCTTTTTCTACAGGATGCATGCTTTCTACACCTTTTGTAGAGCCATTGGCACCAGACAAGGAAATGATTTCACTCGCATTACCTCGGACTATATTAGCCAAAGGAAGCAATTGAAGTGCGGCCGAGGTTCTCAGTTTACTTGCACCAGAGCCAACAGGATCAAGAATTACCGGTTTATTCAGCGAATTTGCAATTTTTGCAGCAAAAATTGCTCTTTCCATAAATACGCTATTTAAAGTACCGATATTAATGTAGAGAGCTTGACTGATGCTAACTAACTCCTCCAACTCTTCTATGGATTCAGACATCAGCGGAGCAGCTCCCAAGGCAAGAAGACTGTTGGCCATAAAATCCATGGTGACATAGTTGGTTAAACATAAAACCAAGGGTTTCTTTTCTCTTAGGACAAGTAATGAGGATTTAATTTGTTCTATCACGTTTAAAATTCCTGTTATCAATAATTTTACGAAGCTTTAAGGCCATTTCTGAAGGATTTTCTGCTTGATGCAGGGCGCCGATTATTGCTGCTCCTTGAGCGCCTGCTTGTATCAGTTGTGGTAAATTATCCTGGGTTATGCCTCCTATCCCTATCAAAGGATGTTTTGTCAGGTTACATAGCTGACTAACACCTTCTAATCCCCAAAGGGTTTTCAGGTTTTTTTTATTTGGAGTCGGAAATACTGCACTTGCGGCAACATAATTTAAATTTAAATCATTCGCTTGTTTCAGTTCATTTTCTGATTCAATAGATAAGCCGATGTATTTATTGCTCCCTAGCTTGCTTCTGGCTATTTGCGGGGAGCCATCTGATTGGCCAAGATGTACTCCATCAGCATTAGTTTGCAAAGCCAGCTCAACGTCATCGTTGATTATCAGGGGAACATTGTAAGGTTTTAAGAGTTGTTGAAGTCGTTGGGCAAACTGCAATTTGAATGCCGGATCCCCATTTTTTTCTCTTAATTGAACGCAGGTAACACCAGAAGAAATACATTTCTTAATGAAATCAAGGTATTCGGTTAAAGAGGAATTTTCCCGGTGCGTTACTAACATTAATTTATAAAAATCATTACTCATAACATCTCTTTATTACGTCTTTTACCAGGTTGCAATCTTCTCCTGGGGTTTTTGAAGTGAACATTCCTCTGATAGAGAGCCATCATTACACACTACCAGACCGGAAGTATCAAAAGTAGGCAATACTCCGCCATGCCATAAACAACACCCTTTCAGAAGTTGTAAGTCCATGATGGCATGTCGGGTACAATAGCATGCTGAATAAAAACCATTATTACAGACGAGACGCCCTGCAGATGAGTCGCAGTAATTTACCCCGCCCATTTGATTACAACAACCATCAGCAAATACAGGGGAGATAAACAAACTTAATGTACCCGTTAGAAAAAGAGTTTTAAATGATGGCATCTTGATTTCTCTATATGTTTATTAATTTTAGAATAGCATAGAGTTTAAAAAATTATTAGATTTACAGTGCATACTCAATGTTATTAACGGGACAAGAATTTTTCGCTAATAATTTTTCCAGAGTATATACCTGTCCTGATTCTTTTTACTAGGGGGTGCTGCGGATAAATTGGCTCTACCTGTAGCCTGTTTCCTCCAGTATTTTTAAGTCGTCAATAGATTCATAGTTTCTGGCGAATAAAATTTGTAGATATAGCTGGTGGCCAGCCCTGCCAGTAAGCCAAATAAATGTCCTTGCCAGGAAACTCCTTTTTCTCTGGGGAAAATCCCAAGAAAGATACCCGCAAAATAATAGAGGCTAAGCAGGCCAAGTATAATAGTGGTTAGCGTGCCATTTTGATAAATATTACAGATTAAAAACCCCCAATAACCTGTAATGAGTGCACTAGCACCTATATGCAATCCAGGTTTGGCAAAACACCATATGGCGAATCCACTCAATACCGTGATAATTAACGTTACAAGAAGATAATATTTAAGACCATTGATTAAAATAAAGTTACTTAAGACAAGTAACGGAATGGAGTTAAAAAAAATATGATTGAAATTAGCATGAAGGAGGGGAGCGCAGAGGATACCTGGTAATCCGCGAATATGTCTGGGGATAATACCAAGCAATAGAATTTTGCTGTTTATAAAATAACTAATAAAAAAAATGGACCAGGGAATAAGGAGGATCACCCCTAAAATATATAGATTATTTTGTGTTTGAGTAACAATTAAGTTGAGACTTGTCATTAACTCACTAATCATAATTTTACAGCCGATTGATTAACGGGTTTGGCCATACTTTTAGCGGGTGGGGGCGGGGCAATTGCAATATTGCGTACAGGAACAAAGAGTAAAGGCTCAACTAAAGTTTGGTTGACGATCATTGTCCAATGTAAATGCGGGCCTGTTACCCTTCCGGTCATCCCTACTAATCCAATTTGTTGTCCTTGTTGTATGGAGTCTCCTGGTTTAACCTCTATTTTGCTTAGGTGAGCATAGAGTGAGAAGACGCCCATCCCATGATCAATAATTACCGTGTTACCCGTAAAGAAATAATCTCCGGTTTCTACTACTTTGCCTTGATTAACAGCATGAATAGGCTCTCCTTGTTTCGCCGCAATATCAAGTCCAGAGTGGGGGTCTCTAGGCTCTTTATTATACACTCTTTTTAATCCAAATAAGCTGCTAATCGGCCCACGGATAGGAGCAGTAAATGGTTGTTGGAAAGGATTGGTATCGGTGTAACCAGAAAATAATTCAGTTAACTTTTTTGTTTCTTTTTCAATACGAAGTTTATCTTGTGGCTGCGGGTCCACTTTACTGGCGTCTTTAATATTTAAAAATTGAGTTGCATAAAATTTCTCACTAACGTGAAAAGGGATGGTTGTTTTAACGGGTTTGTTCACCGTCAAATATTGAACTGGATCTTTACTATTTAAAGGCACGGCAACCATAAGCAACCACTGATTAGGTTGGGGACCGGGCAACACAGGAATGCGTTTTCCTTGAAAATAGGCTTCAGGCTGCTTGTTGATGTCGATAGGAATAATGGTTAAGCCACCGTTTACTGAGTGATTTTCTGGTAGCGCTATTGCGAATGCACTATTTGACAAATAGAAAAAAAGAAAAAGAGTTATATTAATTATTTTATTCATGATCTCAATTAGTCCTTAATCTGAGTTACTTCACATGCTAAATTACCTTTTGCCAATCGCACCTCTATAGTATCTCCAATTTGTACCTGATGGGTAGTAAAGAGTACTTTATGTTTTTTGGTTGCTATTGCGTATCCTCTATCGAGAGTCGCTAAGGGACTGACTGCGTGCAACATTGATAAATTACTGTTTAATTGATACTTAAGATGATTGATTTTAACTTGTATTTGCTGAGCTAATTGCACGGATATCTGCATGAGGCGAATTTGGGTTTGTTCAATCAGCGTTTTAGGATTTTTAGCATGCAAGTGAGTAGAGTAAAGATGCAATTGATTTTTTTTCCGGTTAATCAAGTGGGCTAAATGAGTCATTAACCGCCGCTCCAGATAATCAAGAGTTTGCCAATAAACCGCTATATTCTTTTTGGGTGAGGATATTTTATCCATTAGATGGTTTAGTTTTAAATGATGGGCTTGAATGCTCCTTTTTATTGCCGCGTGTAGTCTTGATATGATGCTATCAAGCATATTGAATAATTCAAGACAATTGGGGGTGACTGCAGCAGCTGCAGCAGTTGGTGTTTCTGCTCTATAATCTGCTACAAAATCTGCAATAGTAAAGTCGGTTTCATGTCCTACCCCTGACACTACAGGAATAAGGCTTGCTGCAATTTGTCGCGCTAACTGCTCATCATTAAAGGCCCATAAATCTTCGAGACTGCCTCCCCCCCGGGCTAAAATAAGCACGTCGCAACGTAAGTCCGTATTAGCTGCCTGCAGGGCTTTGATTAGTTGTAAGGATGCGGTTGCACCTTGAACTTCACTAGGGTAAATAAGGATTGTTGCCAAAGGAAATCGACGAGCTAATGTCGATAATATATCACGAATCGCAGCGCCACTTGTTGAGGTAATTACCCCTATTGTTTGCGGGATAGGGGGAATGGGCTTTTTTCTGCTTTGAAGAAATAATCCTTCGGCTGCCAGTTTGTTTTTAAGCTCCTCAAACTGTTGATACAGTTTCCCTAAACCAGATTCAGTTAATTGTTCTACTATTAATTGATAATCTCCCCGGGCCTCATAAAGACTCAATTTACCGCTGGCTATTACTTGCTGACCATCAGCGAGTTTCGTTGCAAGAGAGCCAATATGACGGTTTTTGAAAAATACACAACGTATTTGTGCGCTACTGTCTTTGAGAGTAAAGTAGAAATGTCCCGAGTAAGGTTTGCTGAGATTAGAAACCTCTCCTTCTACATGTACCATACCAATTTCATTTTCAAGGTAGCATTTAACTTGTTTATTAAGTTGACTTACAGATAGTACTGAGAGCTGCGTATGCATGAGAGGGAAAATCCTGCAAATCAATGGTTTGACAATAATAGTATCAGATTAAAAAAGAATTCAAAATCTATTGATGTAGAGTATTCTATGATTTAACTTGATACGCTATCATCACTATTTTTTTGAGTGATTTAATTATTAATAATAAGGACATGGAATGAAACATGGGTTAGTGTTATTACTCTTGCTAACTTCCACGTATGCGGCGGCCGACACTTTATATGAAGCTGTTCAACATGGAATGATAGCTAATCCTGATGTTCTATTAAATACGGCAAAGGGCTTAGCAGCAAAGCATGGAGTAGATAAAGCTAAGGGGGGCTATTATCCCACTGTCGATGTTAATGCAGGCTTCGGTCGTGAAAATAGTCGTAACCCTACTACAGCAGCTATCGACGATACCCAAGTGGCTATTTTAAATCGCACTGAATCCATTATTGAGTTTAAACAAAATCTATTTTCCGGCGGCGGAATCGTTAATGAAGTAAAGCGAAACGAATATGTCACTGAGTCACAACGATGGACAACTCAAGGAGTAGCAGAAGATTTAGCTCTGGAAATTACCAAAGATTATTTAGCTGTTCTCATGCATGAACGTTTGTATGCCTTTTCTATCTCCAATCTTCAAGCGCACCGCGCGGTGTTTAAAATGATTAGAGAACGTGCTGATGCTGGAATTGCCCGTGCCGCAGAGGTGGATCAGGCCGTTGCCCGACTTGCTTTAGCTGAGTCTAATAAAATAAGTGCAGAGGCTGATTTACAAGAATCACGTATTAACTATGCTAAAGTGGTCGGTAAATGGCCTCAACACTTATCCTGGCCTCGTATTCCTACCAATAAATATTTGCCAAATAATTTACCCATGGCTTTGGAGAGAGGTATGGATAATCATCCAACAGTCAAAGCCAGCTATGCTGACGTGAAACAGGCAAAAGCTCAATATGAAGTAGCAAGAGCTGCTTATTATCCTAAAGTTGATGTAGTTTTAAGTGCCGCTAAAAATAGAAATCTTCAAGGACTAGTTGGTCCCAATGATGATAAATTGGCCATGTTGCGGATGAATTATAATGCTTTTCGGGGGGGCGCAGATCAGGCTTTTGTAAAGCAAACTGCCTATCAAGTGCAACAAGCTTATGAAACAAAGAATCGTACTTTGCTGCAATTAAAAGAAGCGATTCGTTTGTCATGGAATGTTTATATTTCTGCGGGACTTAGGTTAAGTCCATTAAGAAAACACGTCATCGCTTCTAAAAAAACACGTCTGGCCTATCAAGATGAATTTCAGGTAGGAAAAAGAACGCTTCTTGATTTGCTGGATTCGCAAAATGAATTGTACCAATCCCAAATTGAGTTAGCTCGTGGGGAAAATGATGAGATGCTTTCTCGATTCAGAATTTTAAATGGAATGGGCAGTTTATTGTATTTCTTAAAGATGAAATTACCTGTCAATGTAGTCAACAATGATGTATTTACTTCCGCACAGACTAATATTTTGTTGGATAAAAATATGGATCGCATTCCCTATCCGGATACTGCTGAGGAGCCTATGGTATTGGCACGTCCAGTAGCGAATATGGATACGGCACCTTTAACTGAGTCTATAATAGATAGAAATACTACTTATCCTTTACAGGTAACTCCCAAGGTGTGGTATGTGTCTGTAGGTTCATTCAAGGATAGAAAAAATGCTGTGGCCCTTGCTAATCGTTTAATTGGACTTGGTTTTTCAGCCTTTATTAGTCCCTGCAAAGAGCTATTAGCCGTCCTTGTTGGTCCCTATGAGTATCGTGGGCATGCTGGTAACGGGATGGAACGATTGAAGGAACTGGCTCATGTTCAAGGGATACTGGTTACGTTCAAAAAGCCACCAAAAAAGGTTTAATATAAATATAAGGTCAGGCATCTGGATCTCAATTTGCCTGGCTTTATTGTATTTAACCACTTCTCCCATTAAGGCCGCCCCCTCCATCAACCTAGAAAAAATTCAACAAATGGAGAAAAAATCACATGGAGATGTTCAAAAAAGATACCGAGCTTGGGCTAAATTACTAAGAACACTTAAAAATAAACCAGTTAATGTGCAATTGGAGAAAGTTAATTCATTTTTTAATCAATTCAGATATCAAACCAGTGAAGAATCACGAGGAATCGCAGATTATTGGAAAACACCGGAGGAGTTTATAAATGACGGTGGGGGTGATTGTAAGGACTATGTCATTATTAAATATTTCACTTTAATCAATCTTGGTGTTCCCCGAGAAAAATTAAGACTCACTTATGTCATTTATCTCACTTTAAAGCAGGCACATATGGTTTTGTCTTATTATTCATCTCCTGAGGCAGAACCTTTAATTTTAGACAATTTGGAAAATGAAATTCTCTATGCGTCTAAAAGACCTGATTTAAAGCCGGTATACAGTTTTAATGGTGAAGGGCTTTGGCTGCAAAAACAACGTAACCAGGGTACTTCCATAGGGCAACCCAATAGTTTAGGTAAGTGGGATGACTTAATGAAACGAATGCAACTAGAAGGTGATAAACCATGACTCTCATAAAGAAAATGGCTTTAGGTGTTTTAATCATGTTGTTTTTGGTGTTCATTGGTACCTATTTGATAACAATGAATAATGCACGTAATTTTTTTATTCAACAAATTGAGAGTAATGCACAAGATACTGCTACCTCGTTGGGTTTATCTTTGTCTCAATCTTTTTTAAATCATGATTTGCCAACAATGAATTCAATGGTGCAAGCTGTTTTTGATCGAGGTTACTTTTCCTCAATTGAGGTCAAAGACATTAAAGGAACAATTATTATTTCTAAAAAACAACTGCCCCAAAAGAGTAGTATTCCAGACTGGTTTGTGAATTTGATTCGATGGCCAACAACGGATAAATCCTCTTTGGTTATGAATGGCTGGAAGCAGGCTGGTGTTATATCGGTGACTACTGATCCAGGTTATGCCTATTCTTCTTTGTGGGCCAATGCTGTTGAAATGGTAAAATGGTATATTGTTTTTGCCGTCGTTGCCTTAATTCTGGTTTATGCTTTCATTCAATTTTTATTAAGACCCTTAAAAAGAGTCACCGCACAAGCATTGGCTATTTCAGAACATGAATTTCCAATAGAATCAAATGTACCTAAAACTCCTGAATTAAAGCAGGTGACTTTGGCAATGAACCAAATGGTGACTAAAGTTAAATCATTGTTTCAAACGCAGCTCCAACAAACTGAAGCACTTAGAATACAAGTGTACCAAGATCCGCTGACTGGAATGAGCAATCGTCGTCATTTTTTACAGCAGTTATCGGCTATTTTGGAAAATGAAGATGAATTTATTCCCGGCTACGTTTTAATGATTGTTATTGATGGATTGGATGACTTAAATAGGCAACAAGGATATCAGCAAGGCGATAACTTGGTTTTAACTGTTGCTCGTATTTGTAATGAGTTTTGGCAAAACGCTTCAGTAAGCACTATAGCAAGAATTAATGGCAGCACTTTCGCATTGATTAGTAATGAACAGGATCCTCTTGCTTTCGAGAGCGCATGTAAAGACTTCGAGCAGACGCTCAGGCAAGCGATTAGCAATATTGCTCTGTGTGAAATTCACATCGGTGCAACAGATTATTTTGTCCATCAATCCGTTTCAAATTTATTAACTATGGTTGATTTGTCAATTAAAAAAGCTCGGGAAAAAGGGGTTTTTTACTGTCAAAAAGAGCATGAAACCTTTAAGTATCCTCGTTTATTTGATGGTGAAGATATTAAAAATGCCTTGAATCAAAAAACCATGAATTTATACGTTCAGAATGTAACTAATGGTAAACAAAGCATGCACAAAGAGGTCTTTGTGCGTATTCCTGATCAGACGGGCGGAGAGTTAGGCGCGGGTTATTTCATGCCAATGGCGGAGAAATTATCCTTAGCTCATCTGATTGATTTATACGTGCTTCAGGAATTAACTTCCAAGAAGGTCTCTTCTCAAGAGTGTTTTGCTCTAAATATTTCTGAAAATACTTTGTTAAATAGGGAATATAGCGAAAAATATTTGGAGCAGCTTAAAAATTTGCCTGAAACAGTATTAAAGAATTTAGCGTTGGAGATCAATGAATCTTTTCTTCTCTCTAATTTTTCTGAAGTGAGGCTATTTGCCAAGCAGGCAAAACAATTAGGCGTAAAGATTGGAGTGGATAGAGTTGGCATCCATTTTTCTCCACTTCATTATTTAAGTGATTTACCTATCGATTATTTAAAACTGCATGGCAGTTTGGTGCAGGATATAGATGAGAATGAAAGCAAACAGTTTTTTATTCATTATTTTAATGAGATGGCTAAAACTATGGATATTCAGGTAGTGGCTACTCAAGTGGAGCAGCAAGCACAATGGGAAGCATTACAAATAATTCATGTACCTTGGGGGCAAGGGCGTTATTTGTCAGCTGTTGAACTATTAAGTTAGAAAATTGAGGGAGGCATTCTTGGGATATTTATTTAATAAAAATACATTCTTACCAGTAGGGGTGCATTGGAAAAAAATATAAGAATCAGTTATGATTGTCGTCTAAAAATTTAAAAAAATAACAAAATGAAATACCTTGGGAAACAACAAATATTTTTCTTTTTATGCTGTATTACTTTAGGTTTGACGGGTTGTGTTGATCTGTCTGGCGCTAAATTAACCCCTGAAAAAAAGGTGACTTATCATTCAAATAAGTCTATTAAGCCTTCCGCTCAAAAAAAGAAAACTCATGCCTCTAAATCTCAAGGGGAAATACATACCATGCTTGGTGGTTTAGGAATGTTTAGTGTGGGCATGAATACGGTTCGCGATGATCTTGCCAAACAATACAAGAATGTTTCTGCCTCCAGTAATATGTGGTATAACGCAGGGGATGTAACTAAAGCGATAACTCATTATTATTACACGCATAAAACTCATAGACCTATTATATTAATGGGCCATTCCTTGGGGGCTAATGAGCAAATTAAAGTGGCTCGCAACCTGAATGCGGCAGGAGTGCCTGTTGATCTGCTGGTGACTGTAGACGCTGTATCGCAAACCATCGTACCTCCCAATGTGAAACACGTACTCAATGTATATAAACCAGGTTATGTTCCTATGTTTAGTGGACTTAAATTGAAAGCGGTGGACCCCAACGCAACACTAATTGAAAATATTAATGTCGATAATTTAAAAAATATCAATGTAAATCACTTTACTATTGATAAAGATAAAGTCGTTCAGGCAATGATACTAGACGAAGTTAAAAAGGTGTTAATTGATGGCAATAGAAAGGGCGCTTAAGCAGCTAAATCCTAAAATTTGTGTTATTGGTGCTGGTCCAAGCGGCCTTGCTGCGATTAAAAATCTGCAAGAGCAAGGATTAACCAGCATTACCGTTTTTGAAAAGAATAATCAAATAGGTGGTAATTGGGTTTTTGATGAACACAATAACCATTCAAGTGTCTATGAAACAACTCACATTATTAGTTCAAAACGCTGGTCGGAATTTGAAGATTTTCCTATGCCTGCAGATTATTCTGATTATCCATCGCACAGCCAACTTTTAAATTATTTTAGAAGTTACACGCAGCATTTTAATTTAGAAAAATACATTCGATTTAACAGTACCGTTTTAAAAGTAACTCGGAGTGATGAGCAACAATGGCATGTCGTGTATGAGGACGAGCATGGTACCCATAATGAGTATTTTGATTATTTATTAGTGGCCAATGGACATCATTGGGATCCTGCCTGGCCTCAATATCCTGGTGAATTTAGTGGGGAGACACTTCATTCTCATCAGTACAAAAAAGCTTCCATTTTCAAAGATAAACGCGTCCTTGTAGTTGGCGGAGGGAATTCTGCTTGTGATGTTGCGGTGGAAATCTCCCGAATTGCGCCAAAAACATGCATTAGTATGCGCAGAGGCTATCACATTTTTCCAAAATTTATTTTCGGTAAGCCCACCGACGACGCGGTGGCAAAAATTCAATGGATGCCATCTTGGTTGAGACAAAAGTTAATTGCTTTAGTGATTAGAGGTTTACAAGGTAGATATCCCAAATATAAATTAATGAAGCCAGATTGCGGTCCTTTAGAAATACATCCAACTATTAATACAGAATTGCTGTATTTTATTCGTCATGGCAAAATAATGCCTCGTCCTGGCATAGTACGTTTTGAAGATAAAAAAGTTCATTTTACAGATGGTACTCAAGAAGAATTTGATACGGTCATTTTTGCAACCGGCTATCAAATCAGTTTTCCTTTTTTTGATAAGGACTGCCTGGATTTCAGCAATTCAACTAAAATCCCGTTGTATCGTAAAATGATGCATGCAGATTTTGATAATCTTTATTTTATTGGCTTATGTCAACCTCAAGGATGTATTTGGCCGCTAGCTGATTATCAATCTAAAATAGTAGCCCGTATTATCAATGGAACGCTGAAAAGACCTGAGCAATTGCATAAGAAAATTGCGCAGGAAATAAATAAACCACATCATCGGTTTAAATCCAATATGCGTCACGCTTTGGAAGTAGACTATCATATTTTTAGACGCGAATTATTGGATATGCTGCGCTAAACCATCATCCGGAACGTAGTGAAGGATCTCCAAAAGCGGGCAACTATGCCAGTTTTAGAAGAGCGCTCACTATGTTCGACATGACGTTTTTCCAGGTCGGCTGAAGCTCCTGAGGTGTCTGAGTTTCCCTGATTTATTGAGAAATTATGATTATCTCTAGACTATGGATTTTTACGTTTTAATAACGAGCCAATTAATTTCTCTATATTATTAAGATGGGGCTTGTCTTGAAGTACAATGGATTGGGTCCTTTCCTCACAATATCCTTTAACTTCTTTATCAGGCATTATATAAAATCGTTGCTGCTCCACTTCCTGCACTATATGCTGAGCGACTTCCATTGCCGGACGTGAGTGGGACATCAGTGAGTTTAATGAATCATGAAAAGGAGAATTTTTTTCAACCGATTGATTAGATAATAATGCAGTATCGGTAAATGATGGAAACGCGATTGAGACTTGAACCGGTTTTTCCAAACGCTGCAGATCAAAATAGAGCGATTCAGTTAATGCAAGAACAGCATGCTTCGACATGGCATACGAAGCCATTTGTGAGCCGGAACATAATGCATATAAACTAGCGATATTGATGATGTGAGAATTAAAGCTCTGCTTGAATAATAGCGGAATAAATGCCTGAATCACATGAATCATACCGTATAAATTCACATCCATAACCCGATTAATTTGTTCTGGTTTTAACTCCCATACCGGGGCTAAACTACCTATGATGCCTGCATTATTATATATCCAATCTACACGACCTAATTTCTTAGCAGTGAGCTGCACCAACTGATTCACTTCATCCGGGTTAGTTATATCACAACGAACATGAAGCACCTGGTCCGGAAATTTGACCATCAATCGGTTAGCCTCATCGTTGAGTTTAGAGCCATCTTTATCGGTCATAACTACCGTAATGCCTTTTTGGAGGCAAACAAGACTTAAAGCGAGTCCTATGCCGCTCGCAGCACCAGTGATTACAGCTACTCTCATGTTTATTTCCTAATTTTAAATAAAAACAGAATTAGTGGTGATGCAGGCAAACTTATTTGCGTACGCCCCGGGTTCAAGCAGCTGACTCCTACACACCTCTTTGCAACCTGGATCAGTCCTACACCGACGTCCCGCGACTTGTCCGCGGGACACAGGCTGAGATGTGGCAGCCAGAAGCAGGCCAGGCTATGAAACACATGCCTAAAATCACATTCAATAAGTATACCCCATTACTCTGGTTTTTAAGTCAAAATATATAGGTATTTGCTATACTTAATTAATGCATACTCTTTAAAAAGGAATTATTTTGAATAATAGTGAAATACCAGAGCCTAATGAGTTTCCGTATGAGCCGCAAGAATATCCGTCAAACCCAGAACCAATAGAACCGGGATATCCTGGCACACCAGAGCCTGAACCAAGTCAAGCTCCTGAACCTAATGATTAAGATTAATCTTGGTCGCTCATCAGATTTTTTAGTGCCGCGCCGATATTATCAGCCCTCATTAAACTTTCGCCTATGAGAAAGGTATTTATTCCGTGGGCTTGCATGAATTTAATATCCTCTCGGGTGTTAATGCCGCTCTCGGTAATAACCATTTTATCCTCAGGAATAAAATGTTTTAAATCAATGCTGAGTTGAATATTGGTATTAAAGGTATGAAGACTGCGATTATTAATACCGATTAGTGGTGTAGGTAAGAGTAATGCTCTATCCAATTCTTCCCTGGTATGGCTTTCTACAAGAACAGCCATCTTAAGTTCATGAGCCAACTGACAGAAATCGGCTAACTGTACATCGTCTAACATGGCAACAATAAGTAGAATACAATCAGCGCCTAAGGCCAAACTTTCATGGATTTGGTAGGGATCAATGATAAAGTCTTTGCGAAGGACGGGAAGAGGGCAATGATTTTTTGCCAAGGCTATATAGTCAGGATGACCTTGAAAAAACTCAATGTCGGTAAGTACAGACAAGCAACGTGCACCATTCTGGGCATAAACAGTTGCAATTTCAGCCACATCAAAATGTTCTCGAATTACTCCTTTGCTTGGGGAGGCTTTTTTAATTTCAGCAATAATTGCAGGTGTTGAATTGGGTTGCAGGGCTGCTATGAAGTCGCGCCTATTAATTGATGGCTGTACTAAAAGAGAGTTTAACGGTTTACTTTTTTTTGCCTGAGCAATTTCTTCCCGTTTATGATGAGCAATTTTTTGTAATATACTATTCATGATTTTATTCTTTAGTCAAAGTTTGAGTTAATAGACGAAGCTGATTAAAACACTGGGCTGCTTTACCGCTATCGATGGCTGTTTTTGCTTGTTCTAGTGCTAAATCAAAAGAAAGGTCATCGCTGGCACAATATATTGCAGCAGCAGAATTAAGCAGAACTATATCGCGTGCGGCGCCTTTATGCCCCGCAAGTACTGCATTGATTAACTCTAAACTGTGCTGAGGTGAATCAACGATGATTGGATCTAAAGATTGATGTTTGATGCCATATGCTTCAGGAAGAAGTAACCATTCTTTAAATGCTCCTTGTTTGTATTCAACAATTTCTGTAGGAGCTGCAATACTGATTTCATCCAGACCGTCTTGAGAACTAACTACTAAAACATGTTCGCTCCCTAAATTAGCGAGCACGGTGGCTAAAGGTTTTAACCAGCTATTGGAGAATACACCGACCACTTGTTTTTTTACTTGGGCAGGATTGATTAAGGGGCCTAATAAATTAAACAGAGTCCTAATTCCTAATTGTTGGCGTGCTGTACGGGCATGTTGCATGGCTGGGTGATAGTGAGGGGCAAATAAAAAAGCTAAGTTACATTGTCTGATACAAGTTTGCATCTGAACGTCTGAAAGATTAAGCACAAAACCTGCCTGCTCCAATAAATCAGCGCTCCCACTGCGACTTGAAACGGAACGATTCCCATGTTTGGCCACTGGAATTCCACTTGCAGCAACCACAAAACTACAGGCCGTGGATACGTTAAAGGTATTTTTACCATCACCGCCGGTACCAACAATGTCAATTAGATTGGCGCCTAGCTCTATTGAGTGGGCTAATTGCCGCATGACTTCAGCAGCCGCAGTTAATTCGTTAACCGTTTCACCTTTCATTCGCATTAGGGCCAAAAAAGTAGCAATTTGTAAATCGTTTAATTGACCTGTCATGCAAGCGTGAATCACCTCTTGCATTTGAGCGGAGGTTAAGTCTTGTTTGGCAATAAGTTGTTCAAATAGGAGACTGGGTTTCATATTCTAAGAAATTCTCTAATAGTTGCAAACCATATTGGCTTAGGATTGCTTCAGGATGAAATTGTAGACCAAAAAGCGGGTATTGACGATGCGAAATTGCCATAATTGTTTGTTTTGCCCATGCATCTATTGAAAAACATGAAGGCAAACTAGCTATCTCAACAGCTAAAGAGTGATAACGGGTTGCCTGGAATGAATTGGGAATATTCTTAAATACTCCTTGGTAATTATGAATAATAGTTGATGTTTTACCATGCATAATTTCAGGTGCTGGTATAATGTTGCCGCCAAATACTTGTGCCAGACATTGGTGGCCAAGACAAATGCCTAAGATAGGGATATTTCTATAAAATTCTTGAATTACAGCCAGAGAAATACCCGCTTCGTTAGGCGATTTGGGGCCCGGCGATATGACAATATATTGAGGTGCCAGCTTCTTTATTTCATTCAGACTAATTTTGTCGTGTTTAAAAACCATAACATCTTGATCTAAACATTGAAAGTATTGGACCAGGTTATAAGTAAATGAATCGTAGTTATCAATGAGTAAGAGCATAAAAGAGAGTTGAATCTTAGCGATACGATTTTAAACAGGATGATATTCTAGCATAACACTTAGAGATGTATTCAAATTAAAAAGGACTTTAAAGAGTGAGTTTCCTTTTCTCTTGGAGTAGTGAGTAGCCTGGGTACTTACAACTAGTGTTTTCCTAAACACAACAGCCCAAGTGCCTGGCTGCACTTAATGAGTCTTATCAGGCTTTTGCAACTTTTCGCGTAATTTTCTCTCACCGACTACTAAAATTATAAAAGTAGGCTATACTTAATAGGCGATTTTATTTTAATCGAAATGGTTTTATTATGAACTTAAACATAAATGGAAATTACTTGGCTGGCTGTGCACAGGGACTAACATCAATTAATAGCCCCCCATTAAAAACGATGAGTTATGAGCAATCTGATGAAGTAAAACAAAATTTCAGTCAGTTATCTCAGCAAATCCCGGTAAACACAGCAGCAAAGGTTGCAGAGGGTACCGCCAATAAAGAGTCTTCTAATCAAACTACTGATTCACCAACTGATAATATAGCCTCGCTTATTTCGTTAATTGAATCCAGTCGTAAAATTGAAGATAACTTGGCAACGATGTCCCAAATACTCTCGTCGCTGCCTGAAAGTCAAGGCCAACTAATGCTTATGAGCTCTGATCCTTCTAATACTGCAAAAGATGGGTTAGTTGCTGAATTAGTCCAGAATTTTAGTAAGATTGACACCAACAAAGACAATCTTGCTTCTTATAATGAAGTATTGGCTTTCCTTAATCGTTACTGAGCGGAGCTTACCAATCCCAATAACCGTTAAAAATTTAACTGCTGCTTGTAATGATAGAAAATACAATACCCTCTGCTTGTTTTCACTAAATAATAATCCTGAAATTAAAAGCAATAAGCCAGGCGCAAAGTAACTGAATAAATAAAAGGAAAATAAGTATCAGCAGGATTTAATTGAGACTCCCCATAACCGGCGGTATAGTGGAACCCAAGTTCTCCCATCAAGTGTTCTGCAATATGGTAATTTAAGCCAACGCCAAAAGCTGGACTTAAACGCCAATCGTCAACAACCATATCTTCACGATGCAGATTAGCGGCTCCTGCACTGGAATAAAGTCTCATTTTGGTATCGGGTATGATAAGCATTACTTTACCCATCAAACTCAACACTTCAGTATTGGTAGTAAATTTTGTCAATCCGTTATGATTGAAACTAAATAAACTAAATGATTCAAAAATGATGTTGGCATAAGGATAGTGAATATAGTTTGCTTCAAGAGCAAAAAATGGGCTAATTTCATATCCGGCTAAAAATCCCCAAACATGACCTCCTTCCTGAGCGCTTACCGGAGTAGACATACTTATAGCTAAATTTTGATTTATTTGACTGGGTACTAATCCTTGCCAAGTGGTAGAGCCAAAGCCCCCTAAGGCGCCTACATAGAAGGGATGGTTGAATCGATCGTTTATCTTAGCATGACAAAAAATTGGGAAAATAAATATAAGGGAAAATAGATATAAGTTGGTTTTTTTATTAATCACAGTTAAATACTCTTTATGATTTTGGCCCTTCTTTTTTTGAAGAGCCAAAGAAATACAATTTAAAAATTAGTTACAGGCTTGCTTGTTCGAACTGCATAATCTACCACGAGAATCGACGCCACCAAAACGATAACAATTCCAGTTATCCATGCAGTCTTGAGTAGTAGTGTAGTGTTGATATTCACACGCTTTTTGTAATGATCCAAATACGCTGATCATACGATTGTAAAGAGCATTCATATCTTGGCACATCCCTGCAGGTAAACCTGAGGAAGTACAATAACAGGTTGCAGCCGTCTTAAAGGAAGAACAAAAACTTACGTGATCAGTAGGTAATGCGCTGGAGCAAGCAAAAACAGAGAGGTTAAAAAAATACATACAAACCAAAAAAATTCTTTTTATCATTTTTTTCAATCCTTGTTAAACTTAAAAAAGAGAACAAAAACAATGTATCAGAAAATAAAACAGCCTGCAAAACACAAAAATATAATATTGGAAATAGTATGATATTTTATAGATTGAACTTTATTTTCTAGGACGACATAGTAATAAGAACTGATAAAAAAAACCATTCTCTAAGTTAAATAGTTTTAGTTAAAGAATGATTTTTTTCATAGCTTATATTATGTCTATTTTCTTCAAGGATAGGAAAGGATGTAAAACTAAGGATTTGTATTATTTCTTTTGCAATCAACTCACGATATTCAGGTCTCAAGTTCGCCGAAATAACCATATACGGTGAATTATTGCTATCATCTCGTAAAAAACATACGTCAAAAACATTGTTTATTTTCAGTAAGTCGTATTGATGATTATTAATAGGCGCTGTTTCTAACCCAAATAAATTAAATTGATTTTGAGGCTCGGAAATAAAGTTTCTGCTCACATTGATATTAATAAGAAAATTATTATCACGTTTAAATGCCCCGAGGCGTTGGGTGCAGAGCTTAAAAATTTTACGGTTTATTTCTGGAATAGAGAATAGGGTTGCATAAATTGAAGTGAAGACATTAATTAAAAAATTTTTAATTATTTTTCTTTTTGAGCGAAAAGTGCCGACTGAAGAGAGTTTTACCAGATCTGGACACTGTTGATGGGGACTCGTATCTATTGTGGATTGATGTATCTGTCTAGATATAGTCTCTAAAGTAGAGTATTTCTCTAATGCTATTTTCACTGGCTCAAGTCTGAGAAAGCATCCGATAGTATCATCATATACTTCATTATCGCGTGTCGATTTGATTATATTTATATAGATGTAAGGAGGCTGAGAACTGTTACTTGGAGCACAATTACGCAAGGCTAATACGATTGCGGCACACAAACCATCATTAACACTGATATGATGTTTGGCACAAAATTGTTTAAGATTATTTAATTTGGATTCCGCTATGTTTGTATAAGTTGAATAAGTTAATTTTTTTGAGTCCATATTTTTTACAACATTAGCAGGGGGAAGGGCAAATAAACCTGCATTTTTTAAGTATTCATCCCAAAAATTAATGTCTCGATCCAAATGTTTGTGGAAATAATGTTGTTCATTAAAAATGTATTCTTTATATGGTTTATCGGTGGTTCTTAACTCAATGCCTGGGTGATTTTTGTAATGAAGATAAGAACGTGATAAATCGGATAATAAAATTTCGGGTGAGAAATCATCACAAACAATATGTGGCATAGTGATTTGTAACTCAACTCGATTGTTTTTCAAATAAAATAATTTTGCCATAATCATGGGGGAGTCTTTGGGCCATGGATAATAGCTGATTAGTTGATTCATGGAGGCTTCAAGTTCTTTTTCGCATTCAGTTTCAGACAAAGATTCCAGATTAATTTCTGTAATGGAAAAAGAGAGATCTTTCTGCAAAAACTGTACTGGGCGCAGCTTTAATATGCGGTAAAATAATATTTCCTGTTTTTTTAAAACGGCATCAAAAGCAGATTCTAAAGCTGTTTTATCCAGTTTACCCAGTAATCGTTTTCTGAACGTAATATTTAATTTTTTAGCTTTCGATTCAAAGGTATCAGATATCCATAACATGAACTGAAAGTCGCTAAGAGGGATATCAACTTCATGGTTAAGCGGTTTGTTTTTTTGTTGGAGTTTCTTTCGTTTTTTTGTCTTGCAAATTACCGCACTTAACTGGGCAATATTGGGAGCATAATAAAAATCTCGTAAAGTTAGATCCGTTTTCAATATGCGATTTATTTTGGAAATAATCCGTGCAGCAGATAAGGAATGTCCCCCTAATTCAAAAAAATCATCATCTAATCCAATTGTTTTGACTCCCAATTCTTCTGACCAGATTTCAGCGAGAGATTTTTCTAAATCAGTTAAAGGCTCTTTATGCTGTTGGCTGGCGCTCAATTGTGGTGCTGGTAATAATGATGTGTCCAATTTGCCATTAGCCGTCAGTGGAAACGAATGAATGCTGATAAATGCATTTGGAATCATGTAATCTGGTAGATGTTTTTGCAGGTATTCGCGTAATTGAGGTGCATTGAGCGTTTTACTCGTGTCTTTCAAAACATAATAAGCGATTAAACAGTCTTCATTTAAAGGGTTTTTTTGAGCAATCACAATTGATGTATCAATGGCTGGATGTAATGCCAAGTATTTTTCTATTTCTCCAGGCTCTATTCTATATCCTCTTATTTTGACCTGAGAGTCGGTCCTTCCAAAATATTCAAGTACACCATCTGCTCGTAATCGACAGAGGTCTCCTGTTCTATATAATCGAGCATTAGGCTCTTTACTGAAAGGATCATGGCGAAATTGTGTTTGAGTAAGCTCCGGTTTATTTAGATACCCTCGAGCCAGGCAGATTCCACCTATATGTAATTCACCTATTTCCTGATTGGAGACCGGGGTATTATTTGCGTCAAGGATCATACAATGGATGTTGTATCCTACTTTGCCAATGGGTACATTTACTCCTAAATCAGAAACATTGGAGCGACACACTTTATATTGTGAAATACCCACGGTGGTCTCAGTTGGACCGTACTCATTATGTAAAATATGCTTGGGGTAAAGTTCCAGCCAGGATTTACAATCCACAGTGGATAAATTTTCTCCTCCTAAAATAATGGTTTTTAAGTAAGGAAGGGGAATGAATTTACTTTTTACTTCCTGTAATAATATTCTGAAAAAACTGGGTGTCAGTTTAATAAGATTAACCTTGGAGTTTTTAAGGTATTTGATGTAATGTCGGACATTTTTTTTTACATCATCATTGCACATCACAATAGTTAAACCCAACATTAGAGGTGCAATTGAAAGGGTTATTGCCATGTCAAAAGTATGATTAGAAGAGAAGTCGATACGGTGTTTGGGACGGATGTTGCAATAATCAGCGAACCAGCGGCAATAATTAACGACTGATTGATGTTCAATTAATACCCCTTTAGGCTTTCCTGTTGAACCAGAGGTATAAATTACATAGGCCAGTTGCCCTGGTTTTATTGGAAGGTTAGGATTTTGAGGCTTCTGATTACAGATTTTTTGCCAAGATTGATTTAAAAGAATTAATTTTCCTCGATATTGAGCAAATTTCTCTTTTAAATCAGATGTTGTTATGAGAATGGGGGTATTACTATCCTTTAGAATGAATAATAAACGTTCTTGGGGGTGTACGGGATCAAGTGGTAAGTACGCCGCTCCTGTTTTTAAAATAGCCAGTATCGTGATGAGGCATTCTAAAGAGCGATCCATGCAGAAAGCGACGGGCGTATCCGGTTTAATGTCCATTGTCAGCAAATAATGAGCAAGCTGGTTTGCTTTTCTATTTAACTCATCATAGGTTAGCGATTGTTTACCAAATAGTGCGGCAACATTATCCGGTTTGTATCTCGCATGCTCTTCAAATAATGTATGTACTGTATCTTGAATATCCACACTATCCTCCGCTCATTATCCTTAAATTTTTAAAGCTTCGCGTCGCTAACTGAATATTTTTACTAATAAAACCAAGAGCTTTTTAACGGGAACGTTTTAGCAGTAACATGTATTATCTTTATTTAGAGTATGGACAAAAATACTAATAATGCCAACTCAGAGGAACGTTGAATTTAATAGATTTTTTTCAACACTCTACTGTATCGGCGAATTGCTCTTGGTACGGTGCTTGAATCTTCATGTACTGTGTCATGTACACTCCAGTTCTGCGCTTTGTTCCTTCTCGCACTTCGCTCAACACAGAGGGTTTCGAAAGAAGTCTAATGAATGATAGATAAATTAAAATTTAGGTAAAATTTTATCCAACCATTTGGGGAGATACCAATTCCAACTTTCTAAAAGCGCCATAGTTGCTGGTACTAAAAGGGTGCGGATTAGAAAAGCATCCACAAAAATAGCCACGGCAATACCAAGGCCAAAAGCTTTCACCATCAACACATCGGCTACTAAAAATGAACCGCAAAGTACGATCACAATAATTGCAGCGCTGGTAATAATACGGCTGCTTTTTTCAATACCAAAAACAATACTATTTCTGTTATTACCACTCATCTCATGAGCTTCTTTAATTCTGGAGAGTAAGAAAACCTCATAGTCCATAGAGAAACCAAATAAGGCACAAAAAATAATCACCAGTAAACTTATATCCAGTAAGCCTTGGGGTTGAAAATTAAGTAAATGAGACAAGTAGCCGTCTTGAAAAACTAAAACCAAAGCACCGTAACAGGCGGAAAGGCTTAATAAATTCATTAAAATTGCTTTAAAAGGTAAAAATAACGAGCGTAATAGTAAAAGCAGGATGAGGTAACTGAAGACCATTATCCATAAAATGGCATAAGGAAGCACGTGATAAATACACTCTAATACTTCTTTATTGCTTACCGGTTTACCTGTTATCTGGATACTTAATCCAGGACTCTTTACCTTGTGTAAATCAGTTATTAATTGATCGGTCTGGGGGGAGTGTATAGGATATTTACTAACCACCGATATTACGGTGACATGCTTATGAGTTGTTGTAGCTAATAGTTTCTTAATATCGGCTTTGTCCATACCTTGTTGGGTATGGTACAGAGTGTAATATTGTTTTTTTGTTAAATCAGAATCAGTGGTGACTATACTATTCACTTTCTTTATTAGCGGATTTTTTTCCAATTTTTTGGTTAGGTCATATAATTTATAAAGATTTTTTTTAGATAAAATGGGCCCTGACTGTGATTTGACTACCAATAAGATGGGAGTTAATTCATTGATATTAAATTTTTCAGCATAGGTATCATAAAATTTCCGATTTTCTGATTTTTCCGGGAAAATTTTATAGTCGGAAATTCCAAATGTAGCAGATAAAAATGGATATCCTAGTAGCAATAAAAGAATGAGGACGGAGCAAAAGAACATAAGAGGGTAGTTCACTACTCTTTCAGCTATCCAATGCCAGATGCTGGGACGCTTTTTATCCTTTCTGAATGATCTTACTGATAAGAGATTAATTTTTTTATCCAGAACGGAAAGAATTGCCGGAAGCAATATGATTGCTATCAGCATGGCAACCAACACAGCAATTAATCCTCCGACCGCAACAGAAAAAAGAATATTGATTGGAAATAAAAATAAAGCGCTCAGGCTTACTAAAACAGCCAGTCCACTAAAAAAAATGGCTTTTCCGGCATGGGCTTGAGTTACTGCTATTGCTTCGATTGTATTTAATCCGTTATCCAATTCGTCACGAAAACGACTGATAACAAATAAGGAATAGTCCAGACTAAGACAAAGACCTAACAATAAGGCAATATTTAGCGTAAAAATGGACAGGGTAAATAAATGGCCTAAAAAATAGAGGGTTGTAAGGATGATTAAGGCACATCCTCCGCCTAAAACAACAGGAAGGAAGGCAGCTACTACCGATCCAAACACTAGAATCATCGTTATTATGGCTACAGGAGTTGCAATAAAATCTGCTTTATACAGATCGACTTGTGTTTGTTTTGTAACTTTTTCTATAAAAAATGGTTCTCCTCCAGTCTGCACGGTCATGTTTGAAGGGTTTTTTATAGATGCTTTAAATTGATCAAATAATTTATCTGAAATTGGTTTATTGGTTTTAATGATCACCACTACATAAGCTGTATGCTTGTCTTTGGATATTTGTTTTTTCTTGTCAGGAAAAATGATTTCATGCTTCAGTGGAAAGTCTTCTAAATCAGCTAATGATTGCTTTATTTTTTTTAAATACAAAGGATTAGTGGCTAAAAGGTTGGGGCTATAATACATAATCATGAGTTTATTTTTGCTGTCATAACCCAATTCCTTATCTAAACGCTCTTCGGCAATGGCGCTGGATGAGTGTTCATCAATAAATCCAGTCGTTTTAAACGGAGTGATAATGTGGGGTAGGAACGGAAGGCAAGATAATAGAATAAGCACCCATAATAGTATAATAGGCCAACGAAGCTTATAGATAAATTTTCCTAACAGGTAAAATTTAATATTCTGCATTTCTTATAGCGTTCCTTCACCAAACGAAGTTGGAAAAATAAATACCATTATTTAAACATATTAGCTTAATTTTGTTGTCACTGTTTGATTCTAATTATTTTTTTTAAGTTAATAGTGCTTCCAGGAACGATTTTTTGACTTGAGGGCCCGAGTAACAAACAGCACAGTTACTCAAGCGAAAGCCATAGGCATCAATGGTTCGTATAATAGAGGTTATTGAAAAAAAAGGATTTTCTGCTTCAAATTTATTGAATTGGCGACTTATCTTATTTTACAGTCTTCAGGGAGTAGCTCTTCATGTTCAGGAAGAAGTTCGCCTGTTTTTTTCATATTGCGAAGTTTAAATAAAGTCACTTCTTTCAAAGAGGGGAACTCTTCCCTTTCTGGGGTTTTACATACAAATTTCCTGAGTAGATTCTTGCCTACTGCTTTGGCAACGGGACTTACCAAAAATGATCGCTCCAAAGCTAAATCGCGCGCTTCACTAACTCTTTGTTCACTGAAATTTTTGTATGGAGTCTTGCTAGTATTCTCCGCGTATTTATCTATTAATGCTTTTACATTCATCATTTGTCCAGAGGGGGACTGTTCTTGGTAAATAGGCTTGGAAATTTTACTCTTTATCGTATTAATAATCTCTTTATCCACCAGACATAATTCTGTATTGCTATCCAATGGTCGGCCAAGCGCCGCTGCAAATCTTGAGAAAAGAGGAAGCTGATTAAGATCATGTTGCATTGATGTATCTGGGCGGGACTTGGAGGTACTGGTCCACAAATCAGTGAAGTATTGTATCTCAAAGGGGGTATTATATTCTCTTAATTGTTCAGCTTCTTTCTCGTCAAGTGTGTTTCCTTCCAGAAAAGACAGTATTGCATTTAATTGTGGGTAGTAAAAGGAATAATAGATTTGGTAGTCCTGGGTTTTGTTATTAACTAAACGCAAACGTAATGTTGCCTCTTGAACATCATAAACAAGTTCATCAATGTGTAGTAATCCGGAAAATTGTTTAAGAGTGTTTTTAAATATATGCTTCAAAGTATTAAATCCCTCTATTTTGCTAACAGCATGTTATGAAAAAAGAATATAGGCTAAATTTGATATTTTATAATGTAAAATCTTCACCCAGATAGACCGCTCTGACTTGTTTATTAGCAAGAATAAGTTCAGGAGTTCCCTCGCATAAAATTTTTCCCTGACTGACTATATAGGCGCGTTCGCAGATATCTAGAGTTTCTCGAACATTGTGATCCGTGATTAAAACACCAATGTTTTTACTGCATAAGTGTTGAATGATTTTTTTTATGTCGATTACAGAAATAGGATCGACACCGGCAAAAGGTTCATCAAGCAAAATGAAAGACGGTTCTATAGCTAAGGCTCTGGCAATTTCAACGCGTCTCCTTTCTCCTCCGGATAAGGCCATACCCATGCTTTTAGTGAGATGGCTAATATGGAATTCCTGGAGTAACAGATCCAGTTTTTCTTCTCGGGCCTGGTCATTCAAATCTTGTCTTAGCTCGAGAATGGCCATTATATTTTCTGCAACCGTGAGCTTGCGAAATACAGAGGCTTCTTGAGGAAGATAACTAATGCCTAATCTTGCTCTTTGATGCATTGCGTCATGGGTTATATCCTTGTCGT
Organism: Legionella maioricensis; assembly: GCF_023618015.1. Taxonomy (GTDB): domain Bacteria; phylum Pseudomonadota; class Gammaproteobacteria; order Legionellales; family Legionellaceae; genus Legionella; species Legionella maioricensis. The sequence continues at coordinate 58,700 of NZ_JAJKBJ010000004.1, read as the reverse complement.
TAAGAATAATTTGTCCTTCATCACAAGATTGCAAACCAACAATCATGTAAAAGCAAGTGGTTTTTCCCGCTCCATTAGGGCCTAATAAACCAACACATTCTCCTTTTCTGATGTTAATACTGATTCCATTAACTACAGTTCGGGACTTAAATGATTTTTTTAAATTTCGCGCTTCTAATATGCTCATGTCGGTTTTTTCTCAGGGTAGAGAATGATAGTTGTTCTTGTTTTCCCATCGCTTTGGGACACTACATGCTGCTTAAGAGTATCATAAGTTATTTTAGCGGCGGATAAAGAATTAGGGCCTTGTTCAACATGGGCATTGCCAATTAATTCTATTAAGTGACGCAAAGGGTAATAACGGATAGTATCGGCATAAGCATGCAATGGGGGCTTATTGGGATCAGTTTGGGTCCAATAATGGGCTTGTTTGCCTTTAGTGCCATTTGCTATAGCTAACGTTAATTGATTTTTAATATTGGCCTTGGTAATAGCGTTAGTAGCATGAAGGTTTGTTGTTCCTTGGGTAAACTCCACATTCCCTATATAGGTACCTTTATGGTTTAGTTGATTTAAATCCGCTGAGTCTGATACGACATGCATTATCTGTTCTTTGTCAGAAGGCAGGGCAAATCCAACCGCTGCAATCGCCATGAACAACAAAAATAAACCGCTTTTAACCTTTAGCTGGGGCATAACTTCCTCTAGCTTGATGGAGTAATTCTACTCGTTTCTCATCCAGATAAGCATTCATTCCAGTTGATTCTACTATATTACCAGGTTGTTCAAAGGTTACAAAAAGATCGGTTGTTGCTTTTTTCAGCTTAGGATAATAGGTGACTTCTTCAGTCTTTAACGTGCTTTCCTGGGTATTATCTCCTGGATTTTGATGAACTATGACCCTTTTGATAAAAATGATTCGTTCCCCCCCGTTAAAAGACTTTGCTTTCTTTGAGCGAATTTCCCAGGAGGGCTGATCTGCTTGAGCAATAACAATGTGAGGAGTTTTGAGCAGATGGATGTCTTCTTTGGGAATATGTTGCATCAACGGGGTCGTTAACACGTTAGTTAATAAACCCTCGCTATTAAATTGGCGCACCGTTAACTGCGAAATTGTTGTATCAATGGTAGAGGACAACGTCTCATTATCCAATCTGGAGATTGTTTCTAAATTCACATAATACCATCCTGAGATGGCAAGAATGAGTAAGGTGAAAAATAGCCAGATTGCTTGTTTGGCAGCATTCATTGTTTTAGATAACCTGCTAAGGCTAAATCCGCTTTATTTTGTGCATTGAGGATTAAGTCACATAATTCACGAACTGCTCCGCGACCACCAGTCTGTTCCGTTTGCCAATCAGCAAATTCCTTAACCTGACGCACGCCATTAGCTACTGTAACACCAAATCCCACTTGCTGAATGATAGGTAAGTCAGGTAAATCATCCCCTATATAGGCGAATTGTTCGTCTTGGAGACCTAAGGTTTTTTTGAGTTGTTGATAGGCATCGCGTTTATCAACCTGACCTTTGTAATAGTGAGTAATACCTAATTGCTGCATTCGATGATCTACTACGGCATTGCGTGCGGTAGTAATGACTGCAACTTCAATTCCGGCAGCCATTAGTAATTTTAAACCCATGCCATCTTGCACATGAAAAGATTTAAGCTCATTACCATGGTTATCAATATAAAGCAGACCATCAGTAAGAACCCCATCTACGTCACATATAAGGCATTTGATTTTTTTTGCTTTCTCTAATAATTCATTCATGTTATTTCTCTATTTAAAAAACGCCAGCTTTTAGCAAGTCATGTAAATGGAGCACGGCGTGAGGTCTGTTATCATCATCAATGACTACTAATGAGGTAATGCTGTATTTTTGCATAATAGCCAAGGCTTCTGCGGCAAGCATGCCTTTGCGAATCGTTCTTGCATTCTTTGTCATTACTTCTTTAATTTGGGTCGTATTAATGTCGAATTGACGAGTTAAGGTTCGGCGTACATCGCCATCCGTATAAACACCGACCAGATAGCCTTGGTTATCAATGACACAGGTCATTCCCAATTTTTTATCCGTGACCTCAATTAACGCTTCGCTGATTGTTGCATTTTGATTCATTAATGGCAGCTGGCTTCCTGTATGACATAATTCATCGATACGAAGCAGAAGCCTTTTACCCAAGCTGCCTCCGGGGTGTGATAAGGCAAAATCTTCAGCACTAAACCCCCGGGCTTGCAAAAGGGCGATAGCCAAGGCATCCCCCATAACCAGGGAAACTGTAGTACTGGTTGTTGGAGCAAGACCAAGGGGGCAGGCTTCTTGTTTGATACTGACATCTAAATTAACATCGGCTGTTTTAGCTAATATGGAGTCAACATTACCTGTAAGGGCAATAAGTGGGACTTCCAACCGTTTTAATAAAGGAAGTAAAGTAACAATTTCATGGGTATTTCCTGAATGGGAAATTGCAACTACGGTGTCCTGGCGTGTGATCATCCCCAAATCACCATGACTTGCCTCTCCGGGATGCATAAAAAAAGCAGGGCTTCCTGTACTGGAAAAGGTTGCCGCTAATTTATTAGCAATATGACCGGACTTTCCCATTCCAGTGACCACAATACGACCTTTACAAGCCAATAATAATTCACAGGCTTTTTCAAATCGGGCATCGATTCGCTGGGTTAGTTCAAAGACAGCTTGTGCTTCAGTTTCAATTACTGCTAGTCCAAGTGTGCAAAAATTCATAGTTTATATAGTTTGTCTTTTGCGTATTTTTCATTCTAACATAATGTTTTTGATTGATGTAACCTTATTTTTTTTCATGATCCAAATTTTTTTTTATTCAAATGCAATTAAAAACCGCATTTTTTTGCGAAGCAGTATATACTTCTAAATTCTGACTAAAAGTGGAAATGAGAGCATGCCTGAAAATTGGGTCGAAATTCAAAATCTGATCTTTACAAGGGGTGACCGCTACATTTTTAATGATATTGATATGGTGGTTAAACAAGGCAAAATCACTGCCATCATGGGGCCTAGCGGTTCTGGAAAAACGACTTTATTACAATTAATTGGCGCCCAATTAACGCCTGACTCTGGCGAAATCCGTGTTCTGGGTGAGAATATACATCGTTTATCTCGTAAAGCGCTGTATGAGGCAAGACGTAATATGGGATTACTTTTTCAGAGTAGTGCGTTATTTACCGACCTTTCTGTATTTGAGAACGTTGCTTTTCCTTTGAGAGAACATACCGAATTAAATCCTTCCATGTTACGTGATATAGTACTCATGAAGCTTGAGGCGGTTGGGTTGCGTGGCGCGGCAAATTTGATGCCTGATCAACTCTCGGGAGGGATGTCCAGACGAGTGGCATTAGCTCGAACTATAGCACTTGATCCGCAACTCATGATGTATGATGAGCCGTTCACTGGACAAGATCCTATCTCTATGGGGGTTTTGGTTCGTTTAATAAAACGCTTGAACGAGTTGTTGCAAACAACAACCATTATTGTGTCACATGATGTTGAAGAAACATGTTCTATTGCGGATTATATTTACTTAATCGCTGGTGGAAAGATTATAGGACAGGGGACTCCGGCTGAGTTGATTGCATCTTCAGAGCCCCGGGTGAAACAATTTATGCATGGAGAAGCTGATGGGGTGGTGCCTTTTCATTATCCAGCAAGGCCCTATACGGAGGAATTATTAGATGCTTGAGACAATTGCGCGTCTTGGTAATCGTGGCGCATCTATTTTGCAACGCATTGGTGGTTCAGGACTATTTTTATTTGCTATGCTGTTGAGACGGCCTGATGTTCCCAGATTATGGCCGTTATTACGCCATCAACTTTATTTTGTTGGTGTGTTATCCTGTTTGATTATAGTCGTTTCCGCTTTGTTTATTGGTATGGTAGTGGGACTGCAAGGTTATAATACCTTACAAAAATTTGGAGCGGCCAGCCAGTTAGGTCAGTTATTGGCTTTAAGTATTGCTAGGGAGTTAGGTCCCGTGGTCAGCGCCCTGTTGTTTGCCGGGCGTGCTGGTTCTGCTTTAACAGCAGAAATCGGTTTGATGAAAGCGACAGAACAATTATCCAGTATGGATATGATGGGTGTTGACCCTCTGGGCCGAGTAATATATCCCCGCTTTATAGCCGGGTTTATTTCTTTACCTGTTCTGGCGTTAATTTTTTCAGCAGTCGCTATTTATGGCGGGTACTTTATCGGTGTGCATTGGCTTGGTGTCGATGATGGAAGTTTTTGGTCCAATATGCAGGCAGCAGTTAATTTTCGTATAGATATATTAAGTGGAATTATCAAGAGTATAGTTTTTGCTTTTGTAGCAACCTGGATTGCAGTATTCCAGGGGTTTGAGTGTGTGCCTACAGCGGAGGGCATTAGTCAAGCGACGACTAGGACTGTAGTATATTCCTCGCTTGCTGTTTTAGGGCTCGATTTTATGTTGACTGCAATGATGATTGGAGATTGGTAAATGAATAAGCAACGTTACGTAGACATAAGTGTGGGGATATTTATGTTGCTAGGCCTATTGGCTTTATTCGTAATGGTAATGAAAGTCAGTAATATTTCTGATTTCATGTCCCATAAAGGCTATCAAGTGACAGCAGACTTTACTGATATAGGTGGTTTAAAGGTTCGTGCACCAGTTACAGTTGCTGGAGTTCGAATTGGGGAAGTGAGTCGTATTGAATTGCAACCCGGGGAGCTTAATGCCAAAGTTACTATGACTTTACGAGGCGACAAAAAGATACCTTATGAGGATGCATCTGCACGAATTTTGACCGAAGGCTTGCTTGGCTCCAATTATATTAGTATTGTTCCAGGTTTTGAAGATGAAGACAGTAAAGATCATCCTTACTTACGTGAGGGAGATGTGATCGCTAAAACTCAAGAAGCAATTATTCTTGAGAATCTTATAGGTCAATTATTATTTAATATTAAAAAATAGGTGAACCATGAAGGTACTTAAAACAATTTTATTAGTTGCTTGTATGTCTTTATCGCAAACCATGCTTGCTCAGCCATCACCCGTACCTATGTTAGAACGAGCTGCTAATGCAATTATTGCAACTCTTAAGGCAAATAAGAGCAATTTAAAGAGTAATCCCGGCATTATTTATAGTGCAGTCGAAACCCATCTTTTGCCCAACGTGGATGTGGCTGGCATGTCGCGTTCTGTTTTAGGGAGACAAGCATGGAATAAGGCAACACCTTCTGAAAGAGCCCAGTTTTCCAAAGCCTTTACTCGCTTAGTTATTCGTACCTATTCCAGTCCTTTAGCTCAATACTCTGATGAAACAGTACAATTTTTACCATTAAGAGGAACATTAAACAGCCGATTTATGCGTGTAAACAGCGTTATTGTTCGTTCAGAAGGTCAAAATATCCCACTAAGTTATAGTTTGGTTTCCAAGAATGGCCAATGGAAAATATATGATATAAGTGTTGAGGGTGTGAGTTTACTCCAAAGTTTCAGATCGCAATTTGCCCAAGTATTGCAGCATTCAAGCATTAACGAAGTAATTCGCCAAATGCAGCAAAAGCAAAGTAAAAAGGCCGCATAATTGTGGAATTAATTAAATTTAAACCAGGACCGCTTCTCACATTTCAGTCAGTGATATCTGTTCGAGCGAAACTCTATAAAGCGCTCATGGAAGATCCAAGCGACAGATTTTGTCTTGACTTAAGTGAAGTGACGCATTGTGATAGTGCTGGCTTGGCGTTATTGATTGAGGCCAGCAAATTGTGTAAACAGAATAACAAGATTTTTGAAGTGATTGGAATATCGCCTGAGACTCAATCTTTGGCTGAATTTTGTGGGGTAAAGAGTATTTTAGAAACAGCTTGAATATAAAACCTGAGTAAGTAACTAATCCTCATCCGCTAGAAATATAAGCCTGCCTAAAGCAGGCTTGTGCCTATGATATAAATTAATATCGCATACTCTTTTGGAATGGAGGTACTACCCTCCCATTTTATTTTTCTATAGCAGTTATAAAAAAATTGTATTTATTTCAATTAGTGAGCTAACTTTATGTTAAGTAATGAAGAAATTGAACAAAGATTTAAAGACATGGAACATGTGTCTTATGTAAAGGTAGAAGGTGATGGTTATCAATATCAATTAACAATAGTAACTGACATCTTTCTGGATAAGTCCAAAGTGGCAAGACAGCAATGGGTCTATGCACAACTAAAAGACTTGATTACCACCGGAATGCTTCATGCGTTAAGCATGAAGACATGGACAAAAGAAGAATGGGGGAAGCAACGTGGATAAATTATTGATAAATGGTGGTAAAGCATTAAATGGGGAAGTGGTTATTTCCGGTGCAAAAAATGCAGCCTTGCCCATTATGGCTGCAAGCTTGCTTGCTAGTGACCATGTAACAATTTCAAATGTTCCTCATCTTAAAGACATTACTACAATGATGGAGCTGTTAGGCCAACTGGGTGCTCATTTAATCGTTGATGAAAAAATGAATGTTCAGGTCGATGCCAGTCAGGTAAACGAGTTTGTGGCACCTTATGATTTAGTTAAAACCATGCGCGCATCAATTTTGGTATTGGGGCCTATGCTTGCTCGTTTTGGTAAAGCGGATGTTTCTTTGCCTGGTGGTTGTGCTATTGGTACACGACCTGTCGATTTACATTTAAAAGCGCTAAAAGCAATGGGGGCTGATATAACTGTTAAAAACGGCTATATTAATGCACGTTGCAAAAAAGGGCGATTGCAAGGCAAGCGTTTAATGTTCGATACAGTTACCGTTACTGGTACCGAAAATATATTAATGGCGGCTGTGCTTGCGGAAGGAACTACGATTATTAAAAATGCAGCACGGGAACCTGAAGTAGTGGATCTGGCTAATTTCCTGATCCAAATGGGCGCTAAAATTTCTGGTGCTGGAACATCAACTATAGAGGTTGAAGGCGTTGAAGCCCTTGCTGGTGGCACGTATTCAGTGATGTCAGATCGTATTGAGGCGGGTACTTATCTTGCAGCAGGTGCGCTCACTCGAGGTCATGTTACAGTGAAGCGGGTGCGGCCTGATACCTTGTTATCTCAACTATGTAAATTTGAAGAGGCCGGTGCAGAATTGACCATAGGGGAAGATTGGGTCAGTTTAAATATGCATGGTAAACGTCCTCAAGCGGTAAATATTTCTACAGCGCCTTATCCTGCATTTGCAACGGATATGCAGGCTCAGTTTATGGCTATGAACTCTGTAGCTGAAGGATCTTCTACTATAGTTGAAACAATATTTGAAAATCGGTTTATGCACGTGCAGGAATTACAACGTATGGGGGCTCAAATTCAACTCAATGGTAATACCGCTATTATTAATGGGGTTGAAAAATTAACGGGTGCTCCAGTGATGGCAACAGACTTACGAGCCTCTGCAAGTTTGATTTTAGCGGGGTTGGTTGCTGAAGGCGAAACAGCTGTTGAGCGTATTTACCACGTGGATAGAGGTTATGAGCGTATAGAGGAAAAATTATCTCTATTGGGTGCAGATATCAAGCGAGTTTCTGAAAGGTGATTACACGTAACGAGTTATCTCTTTATTTGCACGAGTTTTTGAATTGTGCTCGCTATAATGATTATGCGCCAAACGGCCTTCAGGTTGAAGGCGAGGAAAAAATCAAGCGGATTTGTACTGCCGTAACTGCCTCGGAAGAAGTTATTTCTCAGGCAGTTGCCTGGCAGGCAGATGCGCTTTTAGTACATCATGGTTATTTTTGGCGAGGTGAAGATCCTGTCATTACCGGCATGAAGCGCCAAAGAATTGCTAAATTGGTGAACCATAACATTAATTTATTCGCTTATCATTTGCCTTTGGATTGTCATTTTGAGCTTGGCAATAATGCCTGTTTGGCAAAATTATTGTTAGTAGAGTCAGTTCAAATGCACAAAGCAGGTAATACCGAGAATCTTCTTTGGTCGGGTAAATTATCTAATCCTATGAAAAGCCAGCTATTTACGGAGTTTTTAGAAAAAAAATTCGGGCGCAAACCTTTGCATATCGCAGGAAATAATAAAATAATTACTTCTATAGCCTGGTGTAGTGGGGCCGCGCAGGATTTTATTGAAGAGGCAGATAGATTAGGTGTTGATGCTTATCTTAGTGGGGAAATTTCAGAACGTACTTATTACCAGGCTAAAGAATTAGGGATTCAATATTATTCATGCGGGCATCACGCAACGGAACGATATGGAATTCAATCATTAGGCCAATATCTTTCGCACTATTTTGAATTAGAGCATCTGTTTATAGACAGCAATAATCCTATTTAATAATGACTCGCTGAACCGATATTGGGCCTGAAAAAGCTCCAACTAACAATAAGCTAACTTTTAAAGCTCAACTGAGGTGACGGCAATAAATTATGTGCAATACAGTTCTCAGGAGAGCAGAATAAAGATTACAGTTTACTGAAAAACTATTTCGTTTGTAATATTCGTCAACTCCTCAGGGATTATTGTTCTATTTTTATAAGTGCCTGTGGCAAATAGTCCGATTCCTGAGAGGGCTGCTGCAACTCCGATGCAGGCTACTACAATTCCTGGAATACCCAAAGTAGCCGCATTAAGCACTGTAAATGCTATGGCCACGGCAGCAATGCCAGCCGTGGCTATAAAACCACCTAAAATCATCATACTAATATTCGATAAGGATGATGAATCAGTGTTTAACTCACTTTGTCGATAAGGCTCTTCTTGTATGCTTTGTGTTCTCAAACGTTCTTGTTCGAAGTGATGCTCCTCTGCCAATTGAATTTGTAAGACCACTTGTTGTGCCAGGGAATTAATTGCAGTGGTTTTCTCGATAATAGCAGCAGTAATTTGAGGAGGCTCTCCGTTTATTTGCAGAGTTGCCAGTGCAGCCAATACCTCACTTTTGTTATGGGCAATGATAGTGCTTAACTGGTGTAATAACTCATCGCGACGCTCATCGACCAGCTCCACTGTGGTGGCTTTGTCAAATGTTACCGGCAATCCATTTAATAGTTGTACGTAATCTTTGATAACCTGATCTGCGTCCCTCTTTTGTGCCTCTTCCTGCTGGCGTTGACGTTGCTCTTTTAGGATGTGTTCTTCCAGTTGTTGTGCCATGGAATTAATTGCCATGGTTTTTTCCGCGATGGCGGCATTAATTTGAGGAAGTTCTCCGTCTATCTGCAGAGTTGCCAGTGCAGCTAATACGGTATTTTTGTTATGGGCAATGATAGAGTTTAATTGGTATAACAACTCATCGCGACGCTCACGAACCAGTTCCACGGTGGTGGTTTTGTCAAATGTTACTGACAATCCATTTAATAGTTGTACGTAATCTTTGATAACCTGATCTGCGTCCCTCTTTTGTGCCTCTTCCTGCTGGCGTTGATGTTGTTCTTTTAGGATGTGTTCTTCCAGTTGTTGTGCCATGGAATTAATTGCCTTGGTTTTTTCCGTGATGGCAACGCTAATCCGAGGCTCTTCTCCACTTGTTTTCAGCGGGACTGATATCGCTAATTGGGCAGTGATAATGTTTAATTGGTGTAACAACTCGATACGACGCTTTTGAACAAGTTCCTTGGTGTTGGCTTCGTCAAATGTTACTGGTAATTTGTTTATTTTTTTTTCGTATATGCGTATCACTTTTTGAGTTTGGACTTCCTCTGCCGTCTTGTTTTGTTGTTCCATCCGTTGCTGTTCTAGTAGCTTTTCTAATTTTTCTATTTTAAATTCTGATGAATTATCTGTCTTTAATCTCTTGAAAGAATCAACCAAAAATTGAGTCGTTTGGAAAGTGCCATAATCTTCTATAATGGACATGAAGTGATCGACATCAATTTTTAGGCTGTACTCTAAATCCCTGAATGTTTTTCTTTCAAACTCATTGAGATGCAAAATTGGTCTTTTAGACTCATCCATCTCTAGATATTTCTTAATGGGAGCTAAATACGGAATAAAATCATCATTCCAGATAGCCTTATCATTACTCATTTTAAGACAGAGCAGGGTTAATCCCATAATATGCCTGGAAAATTCAGTTAAAGTTACTGAGCTTGGGGGGGCTTCTTCAAATCTTAAAAAAGATTTTTCAACAAGCAGTAAAAAAAACTCTATTTCAGGGTTGTGCTTTACTTGGCGAACTGTTAAAAAAAGCTTATCCAAAAAATCTTTGCCTTCACTTCTATTTTCCTTGGGAATTTTTTCAAGCAACTCATACATTAAAATTGAATGCCACATTGATGTTCCTTATATGTAGATTAAGTGGATATTAAGTAAGCTTCTCTATACTGATTTATATTGTGCACAGGAAAAAATAGTTCTCACTATTTTCTATGTAACGTTATAAATTCTCTAATACAACTCTGAACTTCTCTTGATTTACATAACATGTTGTTATTCATCACTATTGTGCCTGCTGGTCATCCTAGGCTAATATGTGCATATTGTCGCTAAAGGATTGTTATAATGATCAATTTTCGTAGTTTACTGGTCCTTATATTTTTTCTCTGCTTTTTAAATGGTGGGCTAAATGCTGCAGATAAGCATAACAAAGCCTATAGAAATTTCTGGCATCCCACCTTTCAGGGGGAGCGTTTGGATTATTGTACTTTTGATGGTAAAGAATGTGGTAAGGCTGTAGCAAATCGCTATTGCCAAATATTAGGTTATGATTATTCCAGTCAGAATGTAATTGCTTATAACGTGGGCTTAACGAATTATCTGGACAGTCGGGCAAGATGTACCGGGTGGCGTTGTAATGGTTTTATGACAATAGGTTGCGCAACCGGCTTAGCACATGTTCCGCCTAAACCATACCATTATCGGGAAAAAAGATTCGCCGTTCCTCGCTATAATGATTATCGAGTCGATTGGTGTTATGACCAGAATCGTGGTTGTGGCTTAAGAGCCGCTAATTCTTTTTGTAGTCGTATGGGTTTTATGCAGGCAAAGCATTTTGTCAAAGAAACCCAAGTCCGTGCAACCAAATCAATTGGCAGTCAACAGCTGTGTTTTGGTAATCAATGTAATGCCTTTAAGATGATAGTTTGTTATCGATAATTTTTAAGAGTTTATTTTAATTTGTCCAAGTAAGACTGAACGAATAGTTTATTAAAAATAATATAAAAGAAATTTAGTGATCTATTTTATGACAGTTGCGTTAATTTAACGTCATGGATTTGACAGTTGTTTGAAAAGTGTCCGATACTTTAAGACAAACAACTCAACCTTAAGGAAGGGTTTATGAGTAGCAATGAGAGAATTTTTATCATTGACGATAACGAAGATCGTTGCGAAAAGCTACGCACTATATTTGATTTTATTGGCCAATCTATTGAAGTAACCAAATTTGCTACCTGGCAAATAATTACTAATTCAAATCCAAGCGTTATTATCCTTGGTGCCCATTCTTCTTTTGAAAAGACATTGGATGAACTGGACTCATTAGTAAAGCAATTTTCTAAAGTCCCTATTCTGGTAATTGATGAACGGTTGAACACCACTCAATGTGCGGATCATAATGTCGTTGCCTGTTTGTCTTTTCCTTTTAGCTACGCTCAAATGCTCGAATCGTTACATCGTTGTCAAATTGCAAAAGAAGCCGTTAAATTTATTACCGCAAGTACTCATAAAACCCCTTTATTTCGAAGTTTGGTTGGCAATAGCGATAGTGTTCGTCAAGTACGCAGATTAATAGAGCAGGTGGCAGATACTGAGGCCAGCGTTTTAATTTTGGGCGAGTCAGGAACCGGTAAAGAGGTGGTGGCTCGCAATATCCATGCACTTTCATCTCGGGCGAATAAGCCATTTGTACCCATTAATTGTGGTGCGATTCCAGGAGAATTATTAGAAAGTGAATTATTTGGTCATGAAAAAGGGGCATTTACTGGAGCCATTACTTCCAGACAAGGGCGTTTTGAATTGGCAAATGGTGGGACTTTATTTCTTGATGAAATCGGTGATATGCCCTTGGCAATGCAAGTTAAGTTATTAAGAGTTTTGCAAGAGCGTTGTTTTGAGAGGGTGGGATCTAATAAAAGCATTGATGTGAATGTTAGAATTATTGCGGCTACCCATAGAAATTTGGAAGTGGCAATAGAAGAAGGTAAGTTTAGAGAGGATTTATTTTATAGACTTAATGTATTTCCTATTGAAATGCCGCCTTTAAGAAAAAGAAGCAATGACATATCGCTTTTGTTTAATGAACTGATCTCTCGAATTGAGGGAGAGAATAGACCTACAGTAAGATTAATGCCCGATGCTATGGATGCGTTAAGCCAATACAGTTGGCCAGGTAATGTCAGAGAGTTGGCTAATTTGGTTGAACGATTATCTATTCTTTACCCCAATGGAATTGTATGTAAGGAAGATTTACCTCGCCGATTTCAAGGAGAATATAAACCTTCTTATATGGAAGTATGCTCATCAGGTACAGAAAGAGAGACTTTATTGCAAATTATTAGCCAGGATCAGGTATCTAATACTGATGGTATTGATTTGAAAGAGCACCTGGTAAAAACTGAGCTGGCATTAATAAGTCAGGCTTTAGATGAGTCGGATTGGGTAGTGGCTCATGCTGCAAGTTATCTGAACATGAGGCGGACAACCTTAGTTGAGAAAATGCGAAAGTATGGATTAACTCGTCCTGAAAGAGTTGAGCGTTAAAGAAGTAAATTTGAATTGCATTCAAATATATAGCTGATTTCATTGCCAGTGGAAAATTAATAATGAGTTCAATCCGCAAAAAAGCTCAACCCACTACCTCATATTTAACCCTTTTTATTGCCACCATTATTGTTGGTATAGGCTCTGGCTTTTTTGCGATGCTTTTGGCTTTATTGTTGCATTTCCTCCAGCATGTTGCTTACGGATACAGCCTGGGGCAAATTATCAGTAGCGAAAGTTTTTTAGAAGGAGTTAGTGCCTCATCTCCGCTACGAAGAGTAATCGTGCTTATGTTGTGTGGTTTAATCGCTGGAGTAGGTTGGTGGGCTCTTTATCGCTTCGGTAAACCGTTGGTCAGTATCGCAGAAGCGGTGAAAACCAAGAAAATGATGCCCCCGAGCGCTACTATAATCCACGCATTGTTACAAATCATTACTATTGCCTTAGGATCTCCTTTAGGCCGCGAGGTGGCTCCTAGAGAAGTGGGTGCAATATTTTCTTTTTGGTTTGCCTCGAAACTGAAGTTAAGTGTTGATGAGGCAACAATATTATTGGCCTGTGGGGCAGGAGCTGGTTTAGCCGCAGTTTATAATGTCCCCTTGGGAGGGGCATTATTTATCATGGAGGTATTACTTTGTACTTTTAATTGGTCAGTGCTTATCCCCGCGCTTACTACTTGTGCTATTGCCGTAGTTATTTCCTGGATAGGCCTTGGCAATGAACCTCTTTATCATATTCCCGACTTACATATCAGTTATCCTTTGGTCGTTTGGTCTATATTGGCCGGTCCGATTTTTGGTTATGCTGCTTATTGGTTTATTTTGATAGCAAATAAAGCGCGAACACACTCCCATCATAATTGGCATATGCCAATAATATGCTTTATTAATTTTACTTTAATCGGCGTTTTGGCCATGTATTTTCCTTCTCTGTTAGGCAACGGTAAAAGTCCGGCAGAGATGGAGTTTGATGATTTAGATAATGTAGTAGGGATTGAATTAAGCCTAACTTTACTGGTGTTGAGAGTGTTAATTTGTTGGTCCAGTCTAGGTTCTGGAGCACAGGGAGGCTTATTGACGCCATCGCTTGCAAATGGGGCTTTGTTAGCTGTGGTACTTGGTGGGCTTTGGAATTTATTATGGCCGGAAACTTCGTTGAGTGCTTTTGCGATTATTGGGGCAGCAGCCTTCCTGGCCGCTGCTCAAAAAATGCCTATTACAGCAATTGTCTTGATTTTTGAGCTTACGCGAATTAAGTTTAATTTTTTAATCCCAATACTGTTTGCTGTTTCAGGAGCTGTTGGGATGTCAAAGCTATGTATGAACGGATTTTTACAAGTACAAAAGGCCAAGACTTAACCGTTAATTTAACCAGGACATCACCTATAAGAGGAATAACAAGTGAAAATTGGAATTATAGGAACAGGAAGTGTGGGGAAATCATGTGCTCTGGCCACTATTATGCGTGGTTGTGCCAATGAACTGGTATTAGTGGATAAAAATTTTGAATTGGCCAAGGCCGTAGCAGTTGATATGCAATATGGGGCAAAGGTTCTGAAAAAGGCTTTGCAGCTTTAGTTTCTTATTAAAAAGCAGCACTAGTATTCAGGGTCTTTGATTTTAAACTTAGACCCATAGTCCAAAGGTATCTTCTTATCTTTTGAGCATAGAAATACACAGAGCAGCTCACCAGATCAACGAGAAGATATAGGCCTGCCATACTTGACGGGGTATAACCGATTGGAGGGAAGTGAGGATGGTTTCCGATAACGCCATACCATGACCACGTGGAAAAAACAGTGCCAAAAAGCTCAATATAGTACACCATAACGAACATGCTTAAATAAAATAGAGGTTTTTTTCGGTCGTGTAAGATAATTAAGAAAACGATATAACAAATAAAGCCAGCGACATCATTTAAGATAAATAACGACATAAAAGCGCTTACAAAAGCAAATTTGCCCAAGCATTTTTCTATTACTCGATGATTTCTCCAAACCCAGGATTGTTTGCAAATATAGTATACTGTGGCATATATAAGAGCATGCCCCAAAGGTATGTACAGGGGGATATTTTTAAAACGATATTGATATAAGGTAAGGATCAAAGAGCTTATACATTCAGCACATAAACCGCAAAAGGTCATCAATAGCATGATCCAGTACACTCTTCCTTTAGCATTAAGCAGGAACCAACTGTAAACCAAAACCATAATTGCGTTGGTTATATCTTGTCCATATAAAAAATGAGGAGTTAACCAGGGGCTATCTATCAAGAAAAAAACAGGGGTCCCTAACAATACAAATACAGATTGAATTAGGACAGAGGTATTATGATTAAATTTTGTTTTTTTGTTTTTACTTGACATAAATTTTAAAAATCAGGGGGAGAGTTAAAACATTAAAATATCATACACAGATAAATAGACCCAGTCTTCCCAATGTTGATTTCCATATTTATTGTGTGTGCTCATGGCATATGCCATTCTTTGAGAACCAGATAAAAAAGGCGTCATTGCGAACAAAGTGAAGCAACCCAGATTTCAATGAAGTATCGTTATGGCTTGCTTCGCCAAGGCTCGCAATGACGAAATATACATACTCTCTGTGAGTGCTTACCATTATTCTTTTTAAGTCAGGTGCTTCTTGTAGACGGAAAGGTAAATGGGATATGCTAAGACTCTGAATTAATAAGATAATTAAAGAAGAGATGAGCATTAAAAAACAAATTCAAAATATCATCAATAAACTTCTAAACTTTATAAATAATCCTAATATCTACGTTGCTGCAATTGTCGGAGCTTTAGTTGGACTTTTGACTGGAGGCGCTGTTGGTTTATTCTCCGGTGGGTTTATTGGTTATGCATTTAAAATTTGTAATGGATGCGCCGCTCCTCTCTTTGATATTAATCCCGATATTACCGTAGGAGGTATTATCGGTGGGGTTCTCGGCGCAGCAATAGGGGGTGTCATTACTGGTGGGGTTACTGTATATAAAGTCCATAAAAAAACGCGCCAATTGTCCAGTTTATCTTCTGAAAACATACCTGAGGTTTTATTTGGTGCTTTTTGGATTAGCATTGAGATATCAATTGGAATGGGTTTGGGGGCTATCATTGGTAGCTTAAAGTTACCGGGCATCGGTTCGGCATTGGGTGCCCTCATGGGAACGAGTCTCATATTGTTTACATCAACATTAGAAAATAAAAATGAAAGATAGGAAACTCTAAAATTTATTCATTTCATCATTTCTCTGTATCGTATCGAGCGTAGTGAGATCTCCTAAATTACGTAGTATGCTACTTTCAGGAGATCTCTCGCTGCGCTCGAGATGACGTGGTGAGAGTCGAGATGACGTGATTAAGCTCTAGATGTTGGTGAGTTAAAGGGCAAGAAACCTAAATAGTACTATACTCTAAATAGAGTGATTTTGGATTTGCTATCATGAATATTCCTACATATCCCCCACATTTACATCAATTAATTAAAGAAAAAACGGCTTCTAAATCCGCAGAGGTTATCTTGCCAGAGGAAAATAAGCTTGATCCAAATGATACGGAAGCTGAAGCAAGAAAAACGTTAAAAAACAAAATTGGACCTATTGATACGGAGGCAGAAGCCAGGGAATTCAATAAGGAAAAAGAGATACTGGATCCCGAACCAGACAATTCTTTACCTCATCCATGAGGCACGTAAACGCTAACGAGGCGTGTTAATAACCAGCCTATATTGAAAAAAGAGGTGGATTGAGTCGCGTCAAGCCAAGGATTTTTGTTGTTTAACTCCCAACACGTTGCATAGAAACGTGTCAATTCCCACGTAGGTGGGGATCCATTTTTGCATTGGTATGATGCCAAAACAGTAATGTCTTTCCGCTTAGCGGGAAAGACTATGATCTAAATTTGCCGTAGGTTGGTGCTGAGCGTCGCGAAGCCCAACAATAAATTAGAATCATGGCATTATTTTGGCATGTAGTAGTGATGGCTCTGCTGTTGGGCTTCGCGACGCTCAGCACCAACCTACATTATTAATGCAGTTCCTCTTACGCTCGCTACTGTAATGGTAGCAATTGTCTTGAAATAACCATTTAATTCTTAAAAAATAATGCAGTTTGCCTCTTTGTTGTAACTATTTGGTTTCGTCAGAATCTTTAACCTCTTCTTTTACTTCTTCCTTTGTTTCTACTGGAGCAGGAGGAGGCGGGGCAGGAGTGGCGGCAGCCTCTACAGGAGGTGTTTCTGTTTTACTTTCAGGCGTTACTACTGTTTTAGCTGCGGGAGCTTCCGCTGTTTTTTTTGCTTCTTCGTCGGCTCTTTTTTGTTTGTAATCTTGAATTATCTCTTCCACGCTCGCTTTAATCCCTTTATATAATTTGCTGGTCATTGAAGATAATTCTTTAAAATCAGGCAGCTTGGATTTGAAATCGCTCATAATCTATTCCTTTGAAAAATGTAGTTATATTAATTATATATCGTTATTTGGTTTTTGGGATGGTGGTTGATTGAGACACCATCCCTGAGAGATGCTACTCAAGCCCATGGATGCATTAATCGCATGGCAGGCTTCAGTAGTTTATTGACTATGGACGCTTTAGGCTGGATCGTTAATTTGAATGCCTTATAGCTTGCCATTTTTCCTATAAGATATTCATCGCTAGTGGATAATTTATCAACTAAACGAAGATTAAAGGCATCTGTTGCTAGCCAATGCTCTCCGGTCGATACTTTGTCTATATCAAGCTGATTACGATTGGTAAGGACATAATTTCTGAACGCAGTGTGTATTTTTTCCAAATCTTCCTGGAATTTTTTTCTTCCTTTATCTGTATTCTCTGCGAATAAAGTTAAAGTACGCTTGTACTCTCCTGCGGTTAATAATTCAATGTCGATATTATTTTTTTTCAACCAACGGTGAAAGTTAGGAATCTGGGCGACAACACCTATAGAACCAATAATTGCAAAGGGGGCTGCAATAATATGGTTTGCTACGCATGCCATTAGATAACCCCCGCTAGCCGCTACTTTATCAATACTGACCGTTAAGGGGATATTTTTTTCGCGAATGCGTTGTAATTGTGATGCCGCCAGGCCATATCCATTAACTGCTCCTCCAGGGCTATCCAATCTGACAAGAACTTCGTCTTCGGGTTTGGCTATACTGAGAATAGCGGAAATCTCATCACGTAGTTGCTCCACTTGGGATGCTTTAATATCACCGGAAAAATCTATCACATAAAGCGTGGGTTTTTTGTCTTTATTTTTTTTCTTCTTTTCAGGTTTGTTCCCCAGAATCTCTTTATGCATCAAAGAAGTAATATGTTCGTATTGCTCATTAAGAGATGAAATTTCCAATTTGGGCTTTGGTTTACGACTGATGGAAAAAATTCCGGCAAATAGGAGCAAGACCGCAATCACAAGAGTTAACGTTTTTAATAAGAACAGCCCGTATTGACTTAAAAATTCCATTATTACCCTTTATAAAAAAATAAATCAGATTATGGCGTTCATAGAGTGACTTCGCAAGACAAACCATAACATTGAATCTAAAAAACTTGTTTTGTCTTTTATTTATAGTTAGTCTCCTCTTTTAAAGTGAATGATCTCTCTTATGCTTGATGTTATTGAACTTGATTTTGATTACCAGGAACGGCCTCTATTAAAAGAGGTTACTTTTCATCTTCCGGCAGGGGGATTAATGCATCTGCGCGGGGCAAACGGCGCTGGGAAAACCACTTTACTCAAATTAATTGCAGGATTATACCATCCTGCTTATGGACAGATTCACTTTGCCGGGCAAGCTATAGAAAATAATCTGGCGGCCTATCAGCGTCAATTATGTTTTGTAGGGCATAAGACCGGTATCAATCCCTACTTAAGTTTAAGAGAAAATTGTTTTTTTGACCTGCATTATGGCTTGGGTGATAAAAATATCGAAGAGTTAGCTTCAATTTTCAAACTGCAAGACCATCTTGATTCTCCTTGCGGATTATTTTCAGCAGGACAAAGACGACAAGCAGGCTTATTAAGACTGTGGGTGTCCAATGCTAAATTGTGGTTATTAGATGAGCCTTTAGTGGCTCTGGATGATTTCGCACTTTCAATTATTATGGAAAAAATCAACCATCATCGGAAGCTAGGCGGTGCCGTATTACTTACTTCCCATCAAAATTTACCTATCAATAAATCTGATTATCAGGAGTTTCTTTTGTGATTTCCGGATTTTCATTATTTGTAAAACAATTCAAACGCGAGCTGCTTATTCAAGTACGTCAAATTAGATATTTAGTTAATTCGTGTTTATTTTTTTTAATGCTGTTGTTTATGTTCCCCCTGACCCTTAGACCAGAAATAGTATTAATGAGGACTATAGCACCAGGATTAATCTGGATGGCTATGTTGTTATCCACATTACTTTCCGCAGAACGATTGTTTCAACAAGACTACGAATATGGGGTAATTGAGCAATGGCTCGTATCCGGACAGTCATTAAATCTGATCGTCAGCGCTAAAGTATTTGCCCATTGGTTTTTTAATTTATTACCTATCTTAGTTTTATGTCCTTTAATTGCTATTTTATTTTCTTTTAGTCTATGGGAAGCCTGGGTGTTAGCTCTTAGCCTTCTGTGTGGTACTCCGGCTTTATTCTTTTTGTGTGCATTAGCTGCTGCTTTTGGAGTTGGAGTCAATCAGAAGGGGGCTTTAATGGCTTTGATCTTATTGCCTTTAACCTTACCATTATTGATCTTTGGTAGCGGTACTTTAAACATTGCAATGCTAGGTTTACCGGTGAGTGGTTATTTAGCTTTATTATTGGCCATGTCAGTTATAGCGGTTGGCTTTTTGCCATATGCAATTGCCGGAGTGATTCGTATTAGTCATGTTGATTAGCGTGAAATAACCAATTAAAGTGGATGAATTGGCAGATTAAGTCAGCAGCAACAACCTCTAAATGTGGCCTGGGTCACCTCGAGAAGATCTTTCGTTACACTCGAGATGACGTGAGAAAATGAAGTGATTCATGAATATGGAATGATATGATTCTATCCACAAAACGCATAACAATGTTCACAGTCTCCTTGGCATTATTCATGGATGTTCTGGATACTAATATCATTAATACCGCTATTCCAACCATGGCTCATAATTTTAAGGTCAATCCGGTTGATTTGAAAATCGCGCTCATTAGTTATTTATTGAGCTTGGCGGTATTTATTCCAATCAGTGGATGGACAGCGGATAAATACGGTACCAAACGTATTTATATCAGTGCCTTGGGTCTGTTTACCATCAGCTCATTTTGGTGCGGCTATGCCCATACTTTAATGGATCTAGTCATTGGGCGTAGTTTTCAAGGGATTGGTGGTGCTTTTATGATTTCCTTAGGTCGTTTAATAATAGCGCGTACTTTTGAAAGACACCAATTGGTCGAAGCGATGAGCACGGTGATTATTGTTGTTTCTCTGGCCGTTATGTTGGGACCATTTGTGGGCGGTATCATTACAGAACAATTATCCTGGCCATGGATTTTTTGGGTCAATATTCCGGCAGGGATTCTGGCTATCGTTCTTGCGGTTTATGGTTTAAAAGATACTGTGCCTAAAAAGGCGCGCCCTTTTGATCTCTTGGGCTTCATTTTATTTGGCGGCAGCCTGGCGTTGTTATGTTTCTCATTATCGCAATTAAGTGAAGCAGGTGCTAACCAGTCTTTAACTTTATTAATAATCTTTGCTGCACTTTTTACCTTTATTATGTATTTTTTTATTGCAAAAAATCATCCGCATCCAGTGATAAATACTAAATTATTTCGTTTTCGAACATTTCGTATTTCGGTACTTGGTAATTTATTTTCACGCTTGGGTTTTGGTGGAGTGCCTTTTTTATTACCCTTATTCCAACAAATTAGTCTGGGCTTCAGCGCACAATTATCAGGACTCCTATTAGTTCCCATAGCGTTTGGCATTATTTTTTCTAAATTGCTGGCTTTTCGTATCTTGCGCCGGGTAGGTTACAAATATTATTTGATAATAAATACCCTTTTCATGGGATTAATTTTGGCCTTGTTTCAAATCATTAATAATCATACATCAGTATATACTATCGCCAGTTTAACCTTTATCTTTGGTATGTTTACTGCCGCACAATTCACTGCTATGAATTCCCTGGCATTTGCCGAGCTCAGTCAGGAGGATTTAAGTGACTCAACCAGCATTACGAGCACTACCCAAGTATTAGCTCAGACTTTTGGCGTTGCTGTGGGGGCCATTTTACTTCGCTATTATTCATCTAACCTGAAACAACCAGCAATTTTAACAACACCTGTATTTCATCAGGCATTTTTTGCGATGAGTATTATCACAATGATTTCCCTATTTATTTTTATGCAGTTAAAAGTGGATGATGGTCAACAGATGTTAGTTGAAGAAGCGTCACCTCGAACATAGTGAGAGATCTTTCACTACGTTCAGGTGACCAATGTGTCAAGGTTATTGAGAGGTTACATTTTAAGTAAAAGTCTTATCTGTAAACGACTGTCTTAGCAATTTCTACTAAATCCACGTTACTCTTATCAGTCAGATCATAGTTTCCTGTATGAATTTTCTTGTCATCCGTAGAAAAAAATCCGGGCAAAGACATGCCTGGATATTGTCGTCTTAATTTTGTAACATGCAATTCATTAATGTTACTGGGTTCGAACTCTTCAACTTTAATGGCATCTCTTACTACATTTGAAGGTAATTTGGCTGCTCCTGCATAGGATGCAACAACGTGTAATGTTTGGGTATTCACATCAAAGAATCTAGGCATTTTATTTCCTTTTCAGTAAGTTAAAGGCAATAATTCCACTACCTTACTAATTTAATCTATACTGCGGTTGTTAAGCAACATGCCCTGATTTATTTGAATAAAATACACTGGTTTTAATGCATATTTTGCGAAAGCTGGGATGCATGATAAAATCCCGTTCTTTTCTTGATTTTATTGTTTCCTATGTGGAAGTTTTTATATCAATTGGCCTCCCCAAAGATATTTTATTCCTTATCGGGGCGAATGATCCCTTGGTTGGCTGCAAGCGCATCATTGACCTTGATTATTGGAATACTCTGGGGCTTGATATTTGCTCCGCCTGATTACCAACAGGGCGAAGCTTATCGAATTATTTATGTGCACGTGCCCAGTGCATTTTTATCGATGGCCCTTTATGCCTGGATGGGGTTTCTTGCCGTATTGCTTTTAGTTTGGCGCATTAAAATTGCCGGATTGTTAATTAGTCTCGTTGCTCAAGTAGGCGCTTGTATGGCCTTTCTTGCTCTGATAACGGGGAGTATTTGGGGTAAACCCATGTGGGGTGCCTGGTGGGTTTGGGATGCTCGATTGACCTCTGAATTAGTTCTTTTATTATTATACGCCGCAATTTTAGCAACGCATCAAGCAGTAAAAAATAAAGAGGATGGGGACAAAATAATAGCCATATTAACCTTGGTTGGGTTAATCGATTTACCTATTATCCATTACTCTGTGTATTGGTGGAATACCTTACATCAAGGGGCTACTTTATCAGCTTTTGCCAAACCTAAAATTGATGTCAGTATGCTCTATCCTTTGCTTTTGACTTTATTGGGATTTTTCTTATATAGCTTGTGGATTATTTTGGAAAAGGCACGCAATGAAGTATTGCTGCGAGAGCGAAGACAATCCTGGGTCAAGATTCAGTTCGAAGGAGAACTTAAATGAATCAATTTTTTGAGTGGGTGGCAATGGGAGGCTACTCCATTTATGTTTGGCCAGCTTATGGTTTGGTTTGTGTTGTTTTGGTCATGAATCTTTTAGGTATCAAATGGCAAAAGACCCGGACCCGGCAAAAACTTCAACGATGGTTTAAGAGATAGACGCTATGGTACCAGTCAGAAGGCGCAAGATATTGATGTTACTTTTTATCATGTCTATTTTAGCTATAGCCTCGGCTCTGGTTTTATATGCTTTAAGGCAAAACATCAGTTTATTTTATACGCCCACCCAAGTAGCAGCAGGACAAGCACCTCTTAATCATTCCATTCGTGTGGGCGGGATGGTTGAAAAAGGGAGTATTATTCGTGCTGCCCAAGGCTTGGGCGTTCAATTTAAAATAACCGATTTTGAAAAAACGATTACTGTAACTTACCAAGGTATCCTTCCTGATTTGTTTCGGGAAGGTCAAGGGATAGTAGCCGAGGGGCAATTAACCGATAATCATTTATTCCGTGCATCACAGGTATTAGCGAAACATGATGCTAATTATATGCCGCCGGAAGTTAAAGCTGCTTTGGCTAAAAAGGTGAATTCATGATAGCAGAGATAGGGCTGTTTTCTTTGATCCTGGCATTAGTTGCGTCTCTAATGCTCGCTATAATTCCTTTAGTGGGCCTGCAACAAAAGCGTATGGACTGGATGGATTCAGCTAAAGTATATGTTGGCCTGCAATTTTTCTTTGTAGCATCAGCTTATATTTGTTTAACTCTTTGTTTTTTAATGGATGATTTTACTGTAGTTTATGTGATCTCTAATTCCAGCCTGTTGTTACCGTGGTTTTATAAACTCTGCGCGGTGTGGGGAGGTCATGAAGGCTCCATGCTGTTGTGGGTTGCTATTCTTAGTTTTTGGATGATCCTGGTTGGCTATCTTAGTTCCAGTCTGGATAAAGAAATGCGCACCCGTGTTTTAGTAGTGCTTGGTTGGTTAAGCATAGGCTTTATTCTTTTCTTATTGACCACCTCCAATCCTTTTTTACGCCAGTTTCAAGTGTTAAATACTCAAGGTCGTGATTTAAATCCTTTATTACAAGATCCAGGATTTTTATTTCATCCCCCCATGCTGTATATGGGCTATGTAGGTTTTTCTGTCGCTTTTGCCTTTGCCATTGCTGCTTTATGGGCAGGTAAAGTTGAGGCAAGCTGGTCTAAATGGACACGGCCATGGACTCTTGCTGCCTGGTGTTGTTTAACGGCTGGCATTACCCTTGGAAGCTGGTGGGCTTATCGAGAACTGGGGTGGGGCGGTTGGTGGTTCTGGGATCCTGTTGAAAATGCTTCTTTTATGCCCTGGCTGGTAGGTACAGCATTACTCCACTCATTGGCTGTAACAGAACAACGACAGCAATTTAAAGCCTGGACTATGTTATTAGCCATTGCCGCATTTTCTTTAAGTCTTATAGGGACTTTTTTGGTGCGTTCCGGGGTTTTAACCTCTGTTCATGCTTTTGCGGTTGATCCTCAGCGTGGGTTATATATCTTGGGATTTTTGTTGGTCGTCATTGGTGGTTCTTTACTGTTATTTTTGTTCAGAGCACAAACGCTACAAACAGGCAGCAGCCCAAGCCCCCTTTCTCGCGAGAGTGCTTTATTATTAAATAATGTATTTTTAGTAGTAATCATGCTGACGGTCTTAATGGGGACAGTGTACCCGTTATTAGTTGAAGGCTTGGGTTTGGGTAAACTATCCGTAGGCGCCCCTTATTTTAATGCAGTTTTCGTTCCCTTGATGATTCCTATGTTGTTATTAATGGGAGTAGGAATTCATTTAAGATGGAGCAGTGACAGTTGGCGCGCTGTTTTTAGAAAACTAAATGGTATTGCTCTGCTTAGCCTGTTTCTTCCTATTATTTTACTGCTCGCTACGACCAATGAATTTAACTATTCAGCGCTGACTGGTTTGATTCTGGCAATGTGGGTTATCTTAAGCACTGGTACTGCGGTTTATAGAAGAATTAATGAGCGCGGTTTGACGAGCATTGGACAAGCTTATTGGGGTATGGTTATAGCACATTGTGGAGTAGCTGCTACTGTAATTGGTATTGCAGTCTCTACTGCATATGGGGTGCAAGACGATGTGCAGTTGGCTCCTGGAAAAAAATTGGATTTAGCGGGATATACTGTTGAATTTATTAGCCAAGAACCTTTGAATGGTCCTAATTATCAAGGGACAAAAACTCAATTTAAAATAAGTCATCAGGGAAGGACTAAACTGATTTATCCGGAGAAAAGACTCTATACGATTGGCCAAATGGCTATGACTGAATCCGCCATAGATGTCACTCCATTCAGGGATATTTATGTGGCTCTGGGTGAGCCTTTGGCCGATGACTCCTGGTCTGTACGTCTTTATTACAAACCTTTTGTACGTTGGATCTGGGCAGGTGGTTTCTTGATTTTGGCCGGTGGTTTTTTTGCCTTAACTGATAGAAGATATTATCAAAAAAGGAAAGTAGTAGCTGCCTGTACCCAGGAGTTGAAGGTATGAGAAGACTCGGATGGCGTATAGTCCCTATTATTCTTTTTTTACTGCTTAGTATTTTCCTTTGGCGAGGTTTGTCTCTGGACCCACATCAATTACCCTCGGTTCAGCTTGGCAAATCATTGCCTGCTTTTACTTTGCCTCAATTACAACAACCAAGTTCTTCTTTTAATTCAACCCAGTTGCGCAACCAAGTGGTGTTACTTAATGTGTGGGCTAGTTGGTGTGAGGCTTGTGTTGAGGAGCAGGTTTTTATGTTGCAATTGGCACGCGAAGGAGTGCCAATCTATGGTTTAAATTATAAGGATAAATCAGAAAATGCCTTGCAATGGCTGGAGCAATGGGGAAATCCCTATAAATTGATTGCCCAGGATATAGAGGGTAAGGTGGCTATTGATTTAGGTGTGTATGGAGCGCCAGAGACTTTTGTTATCGATAAGAAAGGCATAATCCGTTATCGACATGTAGGCATTATGAATCAGGAAGCCTGGTTAAAAGAGATTCTGCCTTTGATGAAGAAATTGGAGCAAAATTCATGAGAACGGTTCGCTTCATTGGTTGCGGGTTCCTTATTTTATTGTTTGCATCATTATCTTTTGCAAACAGTATTTATCCTCTGGATTCAGCTAAAAAAGAAGCCCAATTTAATCATCTCTTAAAAGACCTGCGTTGCCTGGTTTGTCAAAATCAGGATTTGGCTGATTCTAATGCTGAATTAGCAAAGGATTTGCGTTTACAGGTTTATCAATTAGTAAAAGAGGGGAAAACCGACACTGAAATAAGTGATTACCTTACCTCTCGCTATGGTGATTTTATTCTCTTTAACCCTCCCGTAAAAGCGGTGACCCTATTACTCTGGTTTGGTCCATTTTTATTTTTATTATTGGGCTTTTTTATTTTTTGGCGAACTTGTTTTAAGCGAGTTTCTTATGAGTGAATGGTGGCTGGTTGCAGTTCTGGGTGTTATAACATTGATGGCCAGTGTTGTAATTGTTTATCCTTTAAGACGCAATCTTAAAGTGGGCCTATTGGTAATACCCATTATTTTTGCATTAGTTTCAACCGGGTATTTTTTTTGGGGTGGCTTTGCTGAGTGGCAGAAATACATCCATCATAATAATTCACAGATTTTAGCGCAACAAATGCTTAAATCCATTAAGAACCCTCAAGAGTTAATCGATAAACTTAGAGCAAAATTGGATGATAGACCCGAGAGTGCTAAGGGATGGTATCTCTTAGGACGACTATATACCAGTCAAAACGATAATCAGAACGCTTCCAAAGCTTTTGCTAAAGCATATCATCTTAAACCCCAGGAGGAGCAGTTTGCGGTTAATTACGCGCATAGTTTATGGCAGATAAATAATCAGAAATTTAGCCCGGAAATTATAGAAATTTTTGATAGCTTATTGAAAAATAACCCTAAACAACCAGATGCGTTAGCGATGCTTGCCATGAATGCATTCCTGAGTCATGCTTATGAGGATGCAATTGATTATTGGCAACGCCTATTAAGCTTGGCACCGGAGCAGTCAGAAGAAGCTTTAGCGATACGCAAAGCCATTGCCAAAGCACAAGAACATATCAATTTAGGGAGAGAACAGGAATGAGTGATAAAGTATATGAAATCATTGAACTAGTCGGAACTTCTCAGGAAAGTATTGAGCAAGCCATTGATAATGCCATTACGCAAGCAGCAAAGTCATATAGTAAATTGGATTGGTTTGAAGTGTTGGAAACGCGTGGCTTCATAGATGATAAGAAGGTTAAGTATTACCAGGTCCGGGTGAAGATTGGTTGTAACAAATAAGCTGGACTTTTATTTCCTGGAAATAAAAGGATTTCCTCCAATATAAAAACGTAATAACTGATCAGCCCAATGTTTGGCGTAATGAACACCAATTCTTGGTTTTTCAATGATAGTAAAGTTGGGTTGATTGTCCATTTCTGCGATGTAAAATGTATCGCTGATTAAATCATGTTGATTCATTGTTTTATCTATGCGCATGGCTTTGGATAGTAAACCAGGTCCCTGGGTTCGCTCTTGAATGTTTTGGATAGGCTCTAAAGCACGCAATAATACAGCGGAACCGGTTCCTTCCGATTCGGTGACTACATTAGTGCAGTAATACACTCCATAAATCAAATAAACATAAGCAAAGCCCGCAGGTCCAAACATAACTTTAGTTCTTTGGGTCAGACCTTTGGACGAATGAGATGCCAAATCATGGGGGCCAAGATAGGCTTCTACTTCCACTATTTTTCCGATGCGTTCTTGATTTCCGTCATCATGGACTAAGTATTTCCCTAATAGTTCTTTAGCTACTGTGATGGTATTACGTTCATAGAAAGCTCGAGGCAATTGATGCATCATCTTACTCATTCTCACAAAATTCTTTTAAGGCCTTAAGAAAATGGTTTCCATAATGAGTGAGCTTGTGTTGTCCAACTCCCGACACAGCCAGAAGCTGTTCTGTATTTTGAGGTCTTGCTTGAGTCATTTCATGCAAGGTCGCATCGCTAAAAATCATAAATGGCGGTTTATTCTCTTCATCAGCCAGTTGCCGTCGCAAAGAGCGCAAGACTTCAAATAACGGGCTATTACTAGGCTTAATAGCACTTTTCTCTTTAGTTTTCTTTTTAGTTCCTTTGAGATCGTTATGTGGAATAGTAAGGGAAATTTTTTCTTCGCCTTTTAACAGCGGAATGGCTTTAGGATTTAGCTTTAATACATTGAAATGGCTGATGTCCTGGACACAGTAATCTTTATGAATAAGTTGCCAGGCAAGTTGCTTCCAATAATTCGCTGATTTGTCTTTACCTATGCCGAAGGTACTTAAACGCTCATGACCAAATTGTTTTATTTTATCAGTAAGCGTTCCTCTGATTACTTCAATGGTATGAGTTAATCCGAAGCTTTGCTTTAAGCGGTAAATGCAGGAAAGTAGTTTTTGAGCATCTATTGTCGCATCTGCTGTCTCAGGAGGAGTATCACAGACATCACAATAGCGGCATTCAGTGTCACAGGGTTCATCAAAATAACGAAGGAGAATCTGGCGACGACAATGGGTGGCTTCGGCAAAAGCCAGCATGTGATTCAATTTATTGGTTTCTACTCTTCTTTGTTCATCATCTGGGGTATTAATGATCCAGGATCGTAATCGGGCACTGTCAGCTGCATCGTAGAGAAGAAGAGCTTGCGCAGGTAACCCGTCCCGTCCAGCACGACCGGTTTCCTGATAGTAACCTTCAATATTTTTAGGTAAATCATGATGGACAACAAAACGCACATTAGGCTTATCTATTCCCATGCCAAAAGCAATAGTAGCAACAACTATATCAATACGATCATGTCGGAATAAGGTTTGCACTTCACGCCGCTCACTATGCGCAAGTCCTGCATGATAGGCCCGGGCTTTAAAACCCATGTCCTGCAATTTTTCTGCCAGGCGCTCAACACTATTCCTTGTCCCGCAATAGATGATCCCGGATTGTTGGACTTCGGATTGTAAAAATTGATTTAACTGCTTTGCTGCGTTGGTTTTAGGAACTACTTTGTAATGGATATTGGGTCTATTAAATGAGGCGACGTATTTTTTGGGTTGATAATTTAATTTGACTACAATGTCCTGGCGTGTCTGCTTATCGGCAGTAGCTGTTAAAGCAATGATTGGGACTGTGGGAAAATGGGTTTTTAATAACCCCAATGCGGCATATTCAGGGCGAAAATCATGACCCCATTGGGAAATACAATGAGCTTCATCTATAGCAAATAAAGCAATATCACACTCTTCCAAACGCTCCAGAAACGAAGCGCTAATGAGGCGTTCCGGAGCGATGTAAAGTAAATCCAATTCATTATTATGCAGTTGGGCCAGTACTTTTCTAGCTTCCTCGCTGGTTAAGGATGAATTGTAGTAGGCTGCCCGAATGCCTTGTAATTTCAAGGACGCGACTTGATCCTCCATTAAGGCAATTAATGGCGAGACTACTATGCCTACTCCTGACCTGACTATTGAAGGTATTTGATAACACAGCGATTTTCCACCGCCGGTGGGCATTAGGACAAGCACGTCCAGCCCTGAGATGACATCATTTATTATGTCTTCTTGAGGTGCTCTAAAAGAATCAAAGCCGAAATAGTCTTTTAAAACCGTCAGGGCATTTTTATTTGTGCATGTAGGTTGCGCTAAAGTTTCCATGTGATTATTCATATTCTTCTTTCACAGGCGCTGAAAGTTGGCAATAATATCATCTTTTAATTCGGCGTCATAAACAAACTTTGTCCGGTATTTTAAATTAATAACCGATATCTATTGTCCAGATGCCGATTGTGATTGAGTAAGGGGGCACGAGATACTTGTTGTTGCGGATCGCGTTTTTACGATTGAAGAGTGTGGCAATATCGCGATAAGATGAGAGGCTAATAGATATAGGTTCTAAGGACGGTTTATGGATTTTGAATTCACAGAAGAACATGTGGCTTTTCGGGAGATGGCAGCAGATTTTGCCCAAAAAAAATTAGCTCCAATGGCTGATAGTTGGGATGAGCACAGTCAATTTCCAGTTGATGTACTGCGAGAAGCGGCAGATCTAGGCATGGCAGGTATGATGGCTCGCGAGGATATAGGCGGGGCACAATTAACTCGTTTGGATGCTGCATTAATATTTGAGCAGTTAGCCACAGGTTGTATTACTACCAGTGCTTATCTTTCAATTCATAATATGGTTACTTCTTTAGTGGATCGCTATGCGAGTAAAGAATTACGCGCTCAGTGGGGACCTAAGCTTACCTCAATGCAAGTGATATCCAGTTATTGCCTTACTGAACCTGGAGCAGGGTCAGATGCCGCTTCATTGAAGAGCAGGGCAGTTAAAGATGGTGATTATTACGTCCTTAATGGTACTAAAGCCTTTATCTCTGGGGGCAGTGTTAGCGATGTCTATTTATGTATGGTCCGTACTGGAAATGAATCGCATCTGGGAATTAGTTGTTTGTTAATCGAAAAAAATACGCCGGGTTTAAGCTTTGGTAAACTGGAAAAAAAACTGGGCTGGCGCAATCAACCAACATGTATGGTTTATTTTGAGAATTGCCGTGTTCCTGTTGCTAATCGTGTGGGCGAGGAGGGTATGGGATTCAAGCTCGCTCTGAACGCATTAAATGGGGGAAGAGTTAATATTGCTTCCTGTTCCTTAGGTGGGGCACTTGCTTGTTTGCGGTTGACTCAAAGTTACATGCAAGAACGCAAGCAATTTGATAAGCCACTATCAAAAATGCAAGCTTTGCGTTTTTATTTCGCAGACATGCTGACCGATTATGAAGCAGCGCGATTAATGGTCTATAAAGCTGCAAGAGCAATGGATAATGATGATGTTCATGCACCAATGTACTGCGCCATGGCCAAACGTCTGGCTACTGATGTAGCTTTTCGCATTAGTGATAAAGCCATGCAGTTGCATGGTGGTTATGGGTATTTACGCGACTATCAGATAGAAAGAATATTCAGGGATTTAAGAGTCCACCAGATTCTTGAGGGGACTAATGAAATCATGCGTGAAATTATTGCCAAAGCAAGTTTGGATGAAGAATACGTTATTGCATAACAGGAGTTAAGTGATGAATTTGATAGAACAGGAATTGGATAACAGCGGCATTTTAACTTTGACTTTGAATAGACCGGAAAAATTAAATGCGTTGAGCACCGATTTATTAAGCGCTTTAGCCGAATTATTTAGATCAGCAAAAGTAAATCCTAAAGTTAAAGCTTTAATGATAACCGGAAATGGTAAAGCTTTTTGTGCTGGCGCAGATATTAACAGACTTGCTGAATGTAATGCTCAAACGGGCTACGAATTTGCATGTCAGGGGCAAGAGGTATTCCGTCTTCTGGAAACTATGGGAAAGCCCTCTCTTGCTGCGGTGAATGGATTCG
The DNA here is from genome assembly GCF_023618015.1 of Legionella maioricensis. Lineage (GTDB taxonomy): Bacteria > Pseudomonadota > Gammaproteobacteria > Legionellales > Legionellaceae > Legionella > Legionella maioricensis. The sequence continues at coordinate 27,813 of NZ_JAJKBJ010000004.1, read as the reverse complement.
CTTTTGGCGGCGGATGCGAGCTGGCAATATCCGCAACGCTGAGAGTTGCTTCCTCTAAAGCCATGTTCGGCCAGCCCGAAGTGAAATTAGGAGTTATTCCTGGATATGGTGGTACTCAGCGATTAGCCCGTTTAATAGGTAAAGGACGCGCTTTAGATTTATGTTTAACGGGCCGCTTTATTAATGCTGAAGTTGCCTTAAATTGGGGACTAGTCAGCGAAATAGTTGAGCCAGAGCATTTAATTGAACAAGGCAAGAACTTATTAAAAGGCATATTAGGCATGGCTCCTTTGGCTATAGCCGGAGTAATGGAAGTGATTGATTATGGCTATGATCTCTCTTTAACCGATGCCTTGCATTTGGAAGCAATTCATTTTGCCAAGGTATGTGCTTCAGAAGATAAAAAGGAAGGAGTGGATGCATTTCTTAATAAGCGTGCTCCAGAGTTTGAAGGAAAATAATAATGATTGAAGAAGTACTTTTTAGTCATGAAGGTTCAATAGGATTCATTACTTTAAATAGACCTAGTGCATTAAATGCTCTTACTTTACCGATGATAATTGAATTGCAGAAGCAATTAGCACTATGGAAAGAGGATGAGCGTATTCATGCTGTAGTTTTGCGTGCCGCGCCCTCTAATGCTTTTTGTGCTGGTGGGGATGTGCGTTGGCTTTATTCACGACGGGGTAATGATTCCGAACAAATGCAATTTTTTTGGCATGAATACCGGTTAAATCATTTTATTCATCAATTTGGTAAACCTTACATTTCCTTGATGGATGGCATTACTATGGGTGGGGGAGTAGGGGTCTCTATGCATGGAAGCCATCCCGTGGCAAGTGAGCGTTTTATTTTTGCAATGCCTGAAACCAGTATCGGCTTTTTCCCAGATATTGGCGCAAGTCATTTATTAACTCAATGCCCTGGTTTTTTAGGCGTCTATTTAGGATTAACGGGAAATAGACTAGGTCCTCAAGATGCTAAGAAAACTGGATTGGTCAAGCAGATCGTTTCTTCTCAAAAAATGCAGGATATGGTCAATGAATTGATCACTATGGATTTATCGGAAGATGCTCATGCGCGCGTGGACCAATGTTTAAACGCCTATGCAAGCTCGCATTCCGAAAATGAAATAAGTCAGATTAAGCCCATGATTGATGTATGCTTTTCACATCCCACGGTTGAAATGATTAGGAACGCTTTGCGAAGCTGTGAAGGAGTTTGGGCGGAAGGAGTGGATAATACTTTAGGACAAAAATCACCTTTAAGCCTTAAAGTAACCCTGTCGCAACTCCAAAAAGCAAAAGGCTTATCCTTGGCAGAATGTTTGAATATGGATTTCGATTTAGTGGGGCATTTTATGCGCGATAATGACTTTTATGAAGGAGTAAGAGCATTATTAGTTGATAAGGATAAAAATCCTCAGTGGAAGCCTGCAAGATTAGATTTAATCTCCGATCATTCGGTAGTTAATTATTTTGAGCGATCCTCCTTTGAATTGGAGCTGATCGTTCCGTAATTATGATCGATTATGACAAAGTAGCCTGTACGCAGTAAACGAAATACAGGAATGAAAAAGTATAGAACACAATATAGAACAGCAATATTATTAACTTATTTCCCGTATTTCGTTTACTGCATACGGGCTACTTCTTATAATGATGACTCCTGTTTTAAGCAACGTTGATTTTTGTATTTTGTACAGTTATGGGCAAAATAGTATTTTAAGTCAGAGACAAATATTTCATTCCCATTATCCATAAGAAAGATTCGCTCAGGTTGTAATTCCACATAATTTGAATCTCTAAGTACTGCTCTATAAAGGGTGTCTGCATAAGAATAGAGCCATTTATTAAGGAAGGGCAGAACTTTCTCCGGATCGTTACTAAAGAAATTATGATAGACGTCAGCCAGTAATTTATTTTTCATATCATAGTTACTTTTAAAATAAAAATTACTGCGATCCTTGCGGTATTCTATAAAAAGGGGAGCATTGGGATTTTTTTTGATTCCAGCAATAACATTTAAAGAAATAATCATTCCTTTAGCCGATTCAATTTTTAATTTTGTTCCTAAAAAATCAGTACCATTATATTCACTAAGATAGGAGTTTAAGAAATCAATTGCTTTATCATCTAAGGGATCAAAATAACTATGGAGGGTGAATTCGGTCGCTAAATTTGTTTCGGGATCATAGGTACATATAATGAACATGTTAATAGTGAACTTATCTGGAGTGATGTTCTGTACTATAGTTTCATCAATTTGTTTATTCACCTGGTCGCAGTCTAACTGGTAATTTTCCAAGCTACCGGAGAGGCGGATAACTTGAGTGGGGTAGTCAATACTTCGCTCAAATTGTTTGTCGTGATTGAATTCAAATTCATTGGAATAAGATCTGACGATTGTATTTTTGTCGACAGGGTTGTTTGAAAAAATCATTGTATCAGTATCAGAGGCTATTTTAGATTGGCTGAAGGCACATAACGGTAGTAAAACAGGAAGCAAAAAATACTTATGTCTCATGGTAAACTCCTTTTTATTTTTAAATTAAATCGTTTAATTTATGTTATGGATTTCATAAAGACACTTAAGATTAAATTATAGTTCAAATTGCCCTTTTAATATGTTGACGCTGCTTTTCCTGGTACTTCATTTCTATGTTTGGAAGGAACAAAATAACGAAAAAATTGTTACTTTCTTTCTTTTCCCTTAGAATTCACTTAATTGTACAAACCATACTTATTTTTAGAGAGCCTTATGTCTGATTTTTATCAAGACTTTAATAAAAGACGAACTTTTGCCATTATTTCCCATCCTGATGCGGGAAAAACCACTGTTACTGAGAAATTACTTTTATTTGGAGGAGCTATTCAATTAGCCGGTACAGTTAAAGGTCGTAAAGCAGACAGACACGCCACATCTGACTGGATGGAAATGGAAAAGGAACGGGGAATTTCTATTACCACTTCAGTAATGCAGTTTGTGCATAATCAGCATGTGATGAATTTACTTGATACACCGGGGCATGAAGACTTCTCTGAGGATACTTATCGAACATTAACTGCTGTAGACTCGGCTCTAATGGTGATAGACGTGGCCAAAGGGGTAGAGGATAGGACGGTGAAATTGATGGAAGTATGTCGTCTGCGGGATACGCCTATTATGACCTTTATCAATAAGCTGGACAGGGAAGGACGTGAGCCTATTGATTTGCTCGATGAAGTGGAGTCTGTATTAGGTATTCAGTGTGCGCCCATCACTTGGCCTGTTGGTATGGGTAAACGTTTTAAAGGAATTTATCATCGTTATGAAGATATAGTGTATCTTTATCAACACGGTAAAAATGCCCAAAAGCAAGAAGCATTACAGATTCAAGGGTTGAATAATCCTCAGTTAGATGAGTTATTAGGCGATAGCGCTCAAGAATTGCGTGATGAAATTGAACTGGTAAAAGGGGCTTCGCACGAATTCAATTTAGAGGAATATTTGGCGGGTAGAATGACTCCGGTTTATTTTGGCTCTGCTATTAATAATTTTGGTATCAAAGAGCTGCTAGATGATTTTGTTCAATATGCTCCAGGCCCTCAGCCTCGCGCAACTCAAGAACGACAGGTCTTACCTCAAGAAGAGGCCTTTAGTGGTTTTGTATTTAAAATTCAAGCGAATATGGATCCTAAACATAGAGACAGAATTGCCTTCTTGCGCATCTGTTCTGGAGCCTATAAAAAGGGAATGAAACTAAGTCATTTGCGTATTGGCAAAGAAGTACAAATAGCTAATGCGTTAACATTCATGGCCGGCGATCGATCTCATACTGAAACAGCTTTAGCCGGCGATATTATTGGTTTACATAACCACGGAACTATTCGAATAGGTGATACCTTTACTCAAGGCGAGCAATTAAAATTCACTGGCATTCCTAATTTTGCTCCTGAATTGTTTCGCTTGGTCCGTCTGCGCGATCCATTAAAGAGTAAAGCATTACTTAAAGGGTTAATTGAGCTTTCTGAGGAAGGCGCAACACAAGTGTTTAGACCTTTAAACAGCAATCAATTAATTTTAGGAGCGGTCGGTGTATTGCAATTTGATGTGGTAGCTCACCGATTAAAACATGAATACAAAGTGGATTGTATTTATGAAACGGTGAGCGTCTCTTGTGCTCGCTGGGTTTACGCAGAAGATGATAAAGCGATGGCTGAATTTCGGACCAAAGCTTTTGATTATTTGGCTTTAGACGGTAGTGATACTTTGATGTATCTTGCCCCGACCAAGGTCAATTTAACTATGGCAGAAGAACGCTATCCAAAAATTAAATTCTGTTCTACCAGAGAGCATTAATAATAAGGAAATATTATTCTAAAGTATCCTGGGTGAAAGCGAAGCTGTAACCCAGGATACTGTTTTTTATCGATTGGGCCTTGTCTTGTAGAGGGCTTGCTTGGCAGTCTAGCCCAGCAATCCCCCTAAGGATCATCGAGAGTTTTTATATAAACGGCCAAAAGAGGTGGGTTATAAATGATTAATTTTTGTACTAAAATTAAAACATAGTACTTTGATACAGGATGAAAATCATGAAAAAATCTCCAGATTCCTCAAAAAAACAAATCAAAGAAAAAATAAAGAAAGATGATTTAAAGAATATTTCTGGTGGTAGTCAAGAGGGCAAACTCACTCGTTACCCTTGGTTGCCAATGAAACCACGTAAACCCAGTTGATAACCGACGATTATTTCTTATCAATAGCAAGTAAGAAGTTTTGATGGCATTTCTGACTCCTGGCCTCTAATCATTGGGCCACCAACAAGCGCAGCCTGGATGGCAGCTTCCTAATTTTATTAGATTTGTTTGGTTTTATTTCGGGAGTTTATTCCGTAGAAAGGGGGCCGCTAGAAATAGATGACTTATCTGCAGTATGTGTCGTTTCATGTAATGGCTCTGATGAAAAGAAACCTAAAGTAGACGTAGATTTTTGGAGTTGGTTACGAGGCTCTAGAAATTGGTTTTGATGCTCTATATCAGGCTCGAGAACCTCCTTAAATTTATCATTATTATTAAATTCAAAAGATGATTTTAATTGAACTAATTGATTGTGATAGTCTGCTGCCTGCTGTAATTTATATTGGGCATAAAAACTGTCAAAGCCCTCCATTTTTTGGGCAACCTGATGAAACAGTTCAGCGCGCGCATGCAGTTCTTCAACAAGCTCAAATGCCTTGGGATGATGTATTGGTGAAAAACTTTTTAGTGCGGTTATTAAATATAGACTTTTAGGGAGGCTGATAATCTTTGCTAAGGTTTCAAACAACTCATCATGCGAATTAAATAGTTCTTTAATTACTGCCGTCTCAGCAACATCTTCATACTCAGTAAAATAAGAGCCAGTTGTAATCTCATATATGAAGTTCCCCAATAAATTAGATAATTTGCTGGAAATTTCTTCTGCAGTACTTTCAGAAGAAAAATTTGCGCCAAAAGTTAGTGCGGGATCAACTCTAACGACCTGGCCATTAGCTAAGCCTATATTGGTATCATCCCAGTCTTGCTCATCTAAAAAACATCCTGCCACTAAAACTGCCGTTAAACCTTTTATGGGTGGATTACATCGGGAATCCAATTCAAATTCCTTTCCATTAATGGAAAGGACGCCTTTATTCTTGTCTAAAGCTACAGCCTCTTGCCAAGTAGAAAAATCATCAATTTTATTAGAAATACGGGCAAATTTGTCTTTATTTTCGGTGTCAGCGTTTTTCAATTTACATGAAAAATAGGTTGGGTAGGGGGAGTTTAATATCAGATGATATAAGTTTCCTGCGAAACTTGCGAACTCAGCGTCAAGAGATTCACTTGTGTCAGTGGTATCCAAAAATAAAAAATTTAGTCGGTCTCTATCCGTATTGCGATTGTTGTAAGAATACATCCATATTTCAACGTTTATTGGCGGATTGCCTGAAACAAGATGAGCTTCTTGCTCCGAATCTATTTTAAAAACTAAAACCTCACGTTCATCATTCCTTCTCTCCAGGAATTCAGAATCATCCTCGCTGTTTTGATTTGTTGAATCATTAGCTTGCATCAATACAATCCCCGTTATAACTATTATTTTAATTGTAGGACAAAAAGTAAACAACAAGTATTGTTTAATGATTTTGACAATCATTTTAAATACAGATTTTTATTTTGCTCATCCTTATTCATCTTGGGAAAGGAGCTTAAATGAAAGTACTAATGGATTAGTGCATCAATATCTCAAAAAAGGATCTTGTTTTGCAAATGAAGTATTAAATCAGTGCTTCGAAGAATATCGTCGCCTGGTCTACTCGTTGACTTGTTAGATGGTTAGAGAATTTGCTGGGCATAATAGCCCAGCCTACGCTTTTTAAAGACAGTATCTATATTTTTGATTCCACAGACTCATTGGAATTGGTACAGGATTTTGGTTGATTGATTTTTTTGATTTAAAATCTGTTGATGATTAAGTGGTACAAGTAGCGCGGACTAAATGATTTCCGAGATTAGTGATTTGGACTTTGGCACCTGAATCAGCACTTAGTTTTATACTCTCGCCAGAGTGCACGTTTAACTTCAGTGATTGTCCAGAGGATAGAATGATGTCATTTATTTTCCCTTTTTTAGCTAATCCTTCCGCAAATAATTCAACGTTTTCATCTTCTGAGGTGATCTTACACGTGGCATCAATTGTCCAGAACATATAATTTATAAATAATTGAGGTTCATGCGAGGGTAATTCATACTCAAGAGTGACTCCTTGCTGAAGCGAATGGCTCATCATTGAATAAGTAGGGGTACTAAAGGATGCTACAGCGGTCAGTAGGGTAAAGCCGATTTTTCGTAACATAAAACTCTCCGTAGTGAAAAATTAACAAACCAAGATACATTTATTTTGTTAGTTTGGCAAATTTGAAAGCAATAACCAAAGAGAAAGAAAACTCTGTATTGATGATAGGTGGTAACAGGGGAATTATATTTCCCCTAAACCTTTTGAAATTGATTCGGTCATGGTTTTGGCATCTCCAAAAAGCATGTAGGTATTGTCATGATAGAATAGAGTGTTTTCAACTCCTGCATAGCCTGGTGCCATGCTTCGTTTAACAAATAAAACAGTTTTGGCTTTTTCAACTTCCAATACTGGCATACCGTAAATTGGTGAACCAGGATCTGTTTTTGCAGCGGGATTGGTAATGTCATTGGCACCAATAACAAAGGCCACGTCACAGGTTGCAAAATCTCGATTAATTTCACTTTGTTCAAAAACGCGGTCATAAGGGATATTGGCTTCCGCAAGCAACACATTCATATGTCCTGGCATCCGACCAGCCACAGGGTGAATAGCAAAACGAACTTTTATGGATCGAGCTTCCAGAGCATTGACTAACTCCTTGACCGCATGTTGCGCATGAGCTACGGCCATGCCGTAACCTGGGACTATGATTACATCTTTTGCATTGCTTAAAAGAAATGCGGCATCTTCTCCATTGGCTTGTCTTATCGTTCGTGACTCATCTCCCGCATTAGCTTGAGCAGTGCTTCCAGAAGAGCTGATCCCGCCAAAAATCACATTAAAGATGGAGCGGTTCATACCAACACACATAATATAACTTAGAATCGCCCCGCTAGAGCCTACTAAAGCACCAGTAATGACTAATAGATGATTACTTAAGGTAAAGCCTATACCTGCAGCAGCCCATCCGGAGTAGGAGTTAAGCATGGATATTACCACCGGCATATCCGCTCCACCTATAGGGATAATCAGTAAAACACCAATTAGAAAAGCGAGTCCTGCCAACAGACTAAAGAGTAATAAAGTTTGATTGGTTAAAAATAAAAGAAATAAAACTAATATGGACAACGCTATAATCAGATTTACTAAGTTCTGACCAGGGAATTTTACTGGTATTCCTGTCATAAGTCCTTGTAATTTTAAAAAGGCAATTACGGAGCCTGAAAAAGTAATGGCACCAATAATTAATCCCAAACTCATTTCAACCAGACTGGCTTTAGCTATATCTCCGGGATAACCGATGTGAAAGGAATCTGGAGACAAAAAGGCACAAAACGCTACCAGCACTGCTGCCATTCCCACCAAAGAATGGAAAGCGGCAACCAATTGAGGTATAGCGGTCATATTAATTTTTAGGGCAATAAAAGTTCCAATAATACCGCCAGCTATTATTAAGCTAATCAGAATAATGTGGTGATGCGTAGAGGGCATCATTAAGGTAGAGCCAACGGCTAGAGCCATCCCTAAAATTCCAAGAAGATTACCTCTTCTTGAAGTTGCCGGACTGGCTAAACCTTTAAGGGCTAGTATAAAACATATAGCGGCTAATAAATAAAATAGTGGAACAATTGAATTCATAACGGGGTCCATCCTTTAAAACATTTATTTTTTATACATGCGAAGCATGCGTTGCGTTACAACAAACCCACCAAAAATGTTAATAGAAGTAATGAATATTGCTAAACCTCCCAGCCAGGTGATAGTCCCCAGCAATTCATTACCAGCAGCAATAAGAGCACCCAAAACAATAATACTGGATATGGCATTGGTTACAGACATTAACGGTGTATGAAGAGCAGGTGTGACCTTCCATACCACGTAATATCCTACAAAACATGCCAATACAAAAATGGTTAGAATGGTGATATAGGGGTTGCCCAAGGTATTAATTTCATGCATTTTTTGACTCCTTTGCCGCTTGAAAAGGTAAATAATGACCTTCGTGACACAGAAGGGCCTGCTGAATGATTTCATCATCTGGATTAAATTTGATTTCAGGAGGCTGGGCAGCTAATAGATTAATCAGATGAACCAGATTATTGGCGTAGAGATCGCTTGCGGTAGCGGGAATCAGACCGGCTATATTACTTAGTCCTATTATGGTTATCTCGCCATGTTTAATGGTTTCGTCAAGAACGCTGAGATCGCAGTTTCCCCCTCGTGAAGTAGCTAAATCGACTATCACTGATCCGGGTTTCATCTGATTTACTGTGTTCTTGTGAAGTAATATGGGAGCTTTTCGACCCGGGATTAATGCTGTGGAAATCACTATATCCGCTAACTTGGCATATTGATCTATCAATTCAGCCTGTAGTTTTTTATATTCCTCACTGGTTTCCGCCGCGTAGCCTCCTTTAGTTTCACTGTCTTGTTCCTGACTGACCTCTATAAATTCAGCTCCTAAACTTTCTACTTGTTCTTTTGCCGCTCGTCTGACATCAAATGCATATACTACTGCTCCTAAACGTTTAGCGGTTGCAATTGCTTGCAAGCCTGCTACGCCTGCACCAAGCACTAATACTTTGGCTGGCTGAATCATACCCGCTGCAGTCATCATCATAGGTATTGCCCGATGAAATTTATTGACTGCTTCTAAAACCGACCTGTAACCTGCCAGATTAGCTTGAGAAGACAAGCTATCCATACTTTGGGCCCGGCTGATGCGGGGAATAAGATTCATGGAAAATAAATTAATTTGTTGTTCCTTGCACCATGCAATTAATGGGCTTTTAGCTTCATTATCTATATGACCTATTATTAAGGCATCTTTGGGCAAGCCTGCTAAATCTTGGGGGGCGGGTTCATTAATACAAAGCAGAATGTTGGTTTGTTTCAATAGTGTTTTTTTACCATTTATCACTTGAACACCAACTTCCTCGTATTCTTTATCAGCAAAACCTGAAGCAAGGCCTGAGTTTTTTTCTATGGCGACTTCAAAACCCAATTTAATATATTGTTTGGCTGAATTGGGGGTAATTGCTACACGAGTTTCATGGCCAGTTTCCTGGAGGGTTGCAATCATCATGGGGGAAATCCTTTTGCCTATTTATATAAGCTATCCTATTGTAATTTAGAATAATTTGCTACTCGTCCAAATATGATTTTTTGAAAATTATAGAGATGCTTGGAAAATAAAAAGGGCGTATAAGATACGCCCTGGTTGTCAATTCGATATAGACAGCAAGATTGAGTACAGTCCTAATTCTTTAAGTGGATTCCTCCGGAATGCTTTTGGCTTCTTAGTCCATGCTAAGCTTGCACACCACACTCTCAATCTGGCTTCCAAGTTTGGAATGTTGGCTGAACAATGTTTACCGCCTATGATTCTATGATAGGCTACCTGCTGTGCTAATTCCACTTATCTGGAGCACTATTTTGCAAAGATATCGTTAATTAGTTAAGCGCTCTTTCTAAAAAATGAGTTATTAAAAATACGGAGCGATGGTCTTCTTGCAGCGTAGGCACCTCTACCTGTTCTTAGAAAAATTTGGGTAAAATAGATTTTTCCTTGTTTATCCCTGGCAATACCAATTCCTGTCAGATTATAATTTCCTTCAATATTTCTTTTATGCCCCGGACTACGTACCCAGTTATTCACCACATCTTGAGCATTTTTGTAGTTGTATGCAACATTTTCAGCCCCTGCGTTAGAGTTTTTGATTTGTGCATGCAACCTATCGATACGACTATTAAAGTATTTATGACCAAAGGGCATGCGATGGTTTGCCATATCAAGAGAGTGGATTTTAGCTTCTTTAACTATTTTATCATCCATTTTAAGTGGAGATAGACCGTGTTTTTGTCTGTATTCGTTAATATGGACTAAAATAGCATTTTGAATTGCGGTATCACTATCTACTTGCTTTATCGATTTTCCAGCATGAGCAAGCTGAAGTAAACTTAATACCAGGGATGTTATTATAATTGTTGTTCTGAAGGATTTGAATTTCATTCTATAGCCTCTTTGTTATTAGAAAAAAATTGAGCTGAATGGTTACTAAAAAACAGTCATTTGTCTATAGTTTCCTGTATTAATAATTGCCAAAAAGGTAATATATATTTGATATTGAAAAAATTGACTCAAGAAATGCCGATATAAATCAAGGATAAAATCTTCAATTATTTCAAAAATTCATCTGCTTCGCTACGCTCGCAATGACGGTATTTTTTTTCCTTAGATGTCTAATGGACTGCTAACCCAGCATGTTATCGATAGGATATTTAATGTTGGATAACTGAGCTTTACAGCCCCGTTATCCTTTTGGAGAACTCGTCACTATGTTTTAGATGGCGTTTCTAAGTTGATTGAAAAAGTTACTTTGGGATCCATAACTTAATGACTTAATTTTTCTATTGCCTCGCTAAGTTCCTCTACTTCTCCAGAATAATGGTAATAAATTCTCTTGTGGGGGCAATCTATAATGCACAGTTGTTCTTTAGGTTGATCTCCAAATTGCTTAAAAATCCAGAATATCCCTTCAGAATGATCATTTTGAATTTCTTTTAATAAATCCAACATCTTATCTTCTTCTATTTCAGAATGGGTACAAACTAATCCAGAAGAGGCAAGAGTTACTTTATAGGCATAATGTTTTTCTTTCATAAAGATACTCCCTTAAATTCATGATACTGATAAGACTGAAACGGTGGTAAAACGTCGAAGATAAATATTTAACTTATCTAGCTGTTTAAATTATAGTCTTTTATGAGCAAGAAGAGAGGAAATAAAAAGACTATGCTATGACGCATAGCGACCTAAAAATATTTATAGAACGAGTTTTGTCACGGAGACTTGTTCAATTAGGTGAGTTTAAGTGGGGGGGACTTTAAAGATTAACAGAAAAACCCAATAATACACCGTGTAAAGCTGGAATATTGGTTACATGACCTGTTTTGTTATATGTATTTAATTTTAAATTAGGGTCATTACTAAACACGCCCTGATATAACAAATTCAGCGTAGCAAGAGCCGTAATTGGATAACCAAATCCAGCCTGAATTTCTCCAGCTAATTGAGATAAGTCTTTTATTGTTCTTTGTTTAACTCTCAAATTCCTATAAGCAACTCCTCCCTTGAGTTGTGCAAAGAAAGAACTTCCACACAAGGGGTCACTTTTAGCGGTAATCAATAAATCAAGCATCGGGCCAAGCGTGGTCTGAACTGGGATCCATTCTAAAACCGCTAATGTTTCATAAGGAATTTCCAGACGAATGCGACTTCCATTCTGAACTCCGAGCTCCAAGCCCAAAGCAATATCGCCACTAAGCATCATTTCATTGCCCAGTGCTAATCGGGCTAAAGCGGCTTCGCCGTCTTTAGAGTAGGCATGTTGATATTTGCCTTTTCCAACACTGGCAGTAATCGACCATGGCTGGTCTTGTGAGGTGGGTTCAGGATAATAACCGTCAGCGAATACGTTAATTGATAATAAAATTCCTATTATACTTAATTGTAATTTCATTCTCATCGGTCATATCCCTAATTTAGTCGGTTTATTCTGACAAGCGAATTTAATAATTCATTGTGTCTTGGCAGGGATTTTTAATTTGGCGGAGAGAGAGGGATTCGAACCCTCGATACGTTGCCGTATACACACTTTCCAGGCGTGCGCCTTCAGCCACTCGGCCACCTCTCCATCCGGCCAAGCTTATACTTCTGCGCAAATAAAAGCAAGATCATTACGCTAATTCAAGGAGTGTGATCATGCTATTGTGCCAAATTTCTATGTCTTTTTTTGAGAGTCAGATAAAACCAGTCGCCATTACGAACAATGTGAATCAATTAAGCTCATATTTTCAATGGAGCATCTTTATGCTTCGCCGCGGCTCGCAATGACGAAATGCTCCGTTAGTGCGCGGCAAAGACACCGAAGTGAGTAAGAAACAGATATAAGTGGGGTGTTGTAAGAGGGTAAATTTTAAGGCTAAAATATTTTTTATGGTAGTGCAAAAAAAGATCTGTAAGTATTGATTTGTTGCTTTTTTGGATATATGATGCGTTCTTTATTTTTAATAAAGAATTATTATGACTATAGGGCGTTCAATTCAAAAAGGTATTTCTGATTTTAGCTTTATTATTGGTAGAGGCTTAATGTATGGAGGCGGAGCTGGACTTGTAGTCATGGCCGTTGTAGGGACAGTTTCTGTTGATTTGGTGCTTCTTGCTGCTGCGGAACGACATCATAATCATTTTTTAACCGGTTTTGTATTGGGTTCTATGTTTTCCAGAGGTAACGTAGATCCAGTGCCGCTTCTTATTGCTTCTCCTATTACTTCTGTCATTGCAGTTGCTTTATCTTTTGCACTCGGTGTTCCTGGTGTGGGTGTTGGCATATTAATTGGTTGGGGGGTAGCTGCCTCCTTGTTAGCTATTGGTTATGGTCTTGAACAATTGTCGAAGGCAATTGATCCTGTACCTGAGGACGATGAAGAATTTAGCAGTTGTTTTTCTCCTTGTTTTTAATATCTAACAATCACATTGTATTTGATTCTTGTTTAATCAAGCGTTGAAAAGGAAATTCGACGCTTTTGGCTTGTATTTAATATGCATGGTGCCGTTAACAATGCGTGGATTTTAATTCCATTCATTTTCCTTATTCCTACTCAAAAAAGACTCCTCTGCAATTTGTTCTAGGATTGTATATACTAATAAGTATGCTGATTCATTTCAAAAATGTGGCTTGACTATGGTAATACGGGCATTGATTGTATCTTTGGGCCTTAGTTGCTCCGGCGCAGTTTGGTCTTTTCCTTGTTATTACACTTTAGTTAAAGACAGTTGCTGGACTAAATATAACGTCTCTGTTGATGTGATTGATCCAGCGACAACAAAAAAATTATTAACCGCTACCGTTCCCGCTGGAAAGTCCTGGATTAGAGACACTTTTGATTGCCATCCTGCCCAAAGCCTGGTTTATATTGCACAATTTAGCCCCGTTTTTTGGAAAAGTGACGAGGGGAAAAAATATCAAGGATTGAGGAATTGGTTTCTTCCTGGAGAAATTAATCCTGGTGATACTGCTTGGACTATCACCATATGTTATCCTAAAGATTTCGCCCAAGTGCCATTTCCACCAGAAGCTGATGGGAATTGTAAATGTGATTTATCCGCGATTCCTCCCGTAGAACCTAAATAACAAATGGCGTTACATTCTATCTTTGTGTATGATTTCTTGCATGATTTGTGATGGAGCAAACGAGTGATTACCTTAAGAAATAAAATTGGGCAAATGTTGGTTATCGGCTTTCAGGGCTGCGAAATCAACGACCATAGCCCGATAGCGCAATGGTTGTCTGATGATGGGGTAGGTGGTGTTTTATTATTTGATAAAGATCTGGATACGGATTTGTATGGCAAGAACTTGAAGAGTCAGGTTCAAATCAAACAATTGATCCACCAACTGAATCATTATTCTGTAAACGATGACGGCTTGCCGTTACTGATTGCTATTGACTACGAAGGTGGGGCTGTAGATAGACTGAGCAAAATAGAGGGATGCATGTCTACTTTGACGGCAGTGGAATTAGCTCATTTATCTGACTCCGCTTTAGAAGAAGAATTTAGCCAAATGGCATCCACTTTACAATCTTTGGGGTTTAATTTGAATTTTGCTCCTGTTGTTGATTTGGATTTGAATAACCAACAGGGAATTATTGGTAAATTAAAACGAAGTTTTTCAGCGGATCCTGCTCAGATTGTTCGTGTTGCTCGTCAATTTGTTGATGTGTTTAGCCGTTATGGTATTGCATGTGCTTACAAACATTTCCCGGGGCATGGAAGTGCTGTTGGTGATACCCACGAAGGTTTTGTAGAGGTCACTGACACGTTTAAGCCAGAGGAGTTAATCCCTTATCAGCGCCTACTTCAAGATGTTTATAAACCCACTATGGTAATGACTGCTCATGTCATCAATAAACATTTGGACAGTAAAGGATTACCTGCTACTTTGTCCCATGAAATTTTAACGGGAATATTGCGTAAAGATATGGGGTATGATGGGGTGATAATTAGTGATGATTTACAAATGCAGGCCATTTCAAATCATTATTCCCTCGAAGAGTCTCTTTGTCTTACTATTAATGCCGGAGCTGATATGGTGATATTTGCCAATCAGTTAGGCCGCATTACTGCTCCTGAAGTGATTGATTGTGTTGAGCAATTAGTTCTTCAGAAGAAAATAGATCAACAGCGTATAGACGATGCATACAGACGCATCATGCGTTTAAAGCAGCAAATTAATTGTATTGAATTAGCCTGATATGGAATTAAGCCAGCAGATTAAAGATGATCCCGGTATTAATCTGCTGGTAATGTGAAAATACAAAGAGAGGGCTACCAGACTTTACATTGTTCTTGTTAATCTACAGCTCGGTTTATAATTAGGGGCATATCCATATACTTTTCATGCTCTCTTAAAGAGTGATTATATAGAGGATAATGTGATACATTCTCATGAAGCTTCGATATTTGTTTCTGAAGTTCTTGACGCACATTCAAAATGTGATAGAATATATCCGATATGTTTAATTTTTGTCCATAGGTGATGGTTTTTATGTCAATACAATCGCTACATTTTACCCGCCATTTCGTTAACTTCTCCACAACATCACGTTGTTGTTGCTGCTAAATACATCCTTTTTTATATTTTCTCGTATTTTATTTATTCATTTTAAGGACTTAAGCATGTGTGCAGCGCATCAACAAAAGAAGAATTTTATTTTTAGTACCCCTATGATTTATACCTTAATGATAGGTTTAGGCATTGCCAGTGGGATGTCGGACATTGCTTTTTTAAAAGCTATAGGATTACTGGTTTCAGATTTATTTATAAAGATATTTAAATGTATTAGTTTGCCCATTATTTCTTTATCTATAATCGTCACGCTGGCAAATTATAAAACTGATGGGTTAATGAAAAGTATTTGGCAGCGCACTATTAAGTATACTTTTGCTACTACCATTGTTGCTGCAACCATTAGTTGTTTACTGTATCTGTTGATTCACCCCAGTACGGTTCAAGTAAATTTAGATGCCAATGCTTCGAAGTCAATGAGTAATTTAGGTTATTTAGGGTACTTGACTAATATTATACCGACTAATTTATTATCGCCTTTTCTCGATCAGCAAGTGATGGGTGTGTTATTGCTGAGTATTGTTATTGGTTTTGCTGTACGCCAAATTCCTGAAGAAGACTCACGAGAGACTATTACACGCTTTTTCCGCGGGGCACATGGAATGTTTTTAGTGATGACTCGTTGGATAATCACTTTAATTCCTTTGGGCTTATTTGGATTTATTACCTCAACAGTAGTTCAATTGCGCTCTGGCATGGATATTAAGGGCATAGGCCAATATTTATTAATCATTGTCTTGGCCAATTTGATTCAGGGTTTTGTCATATTGCCTCTTTGGTTAAAAATAAATGGAGTTAAGCCTTTTAAGACTATGCGGGCAATGATACCGGCATTATCTGTAGCATTTTTTTCTAAATCTTCAGTAGGTACTCTGCCTGTGACTATGAACACAGTAGAGAATAATTTGCAGGTAAAACCGCAAATCAGTCGTTTTGTCTTACCTTTATGCACCAGTATTAATATGAATGGCTGTGCTGCTTTTATTTTCGCAACAGTTATTTACCTGATGCAAAATCATGGTATGCCAGTGTCTTTTGCAACTATGGGTTTATGGGTTTTTGTTGCAACTATAGCGGCTATAGGTAATGCCGGTGTTCCAATGGGCTGTTTTTTCCTTAGTGTCAGCTTGTTATCCAGTATGAATGTACCGATTACTCTGATGGGTGTTATTTTACCTTTTTATGGCTTAATTGATATGTTAGAAACCGCTTTAAATGTGTGGTCTGACGCATGTGTTACTAAAATTGTAAATGATAAAGCCGTCGCTGGAGAAGAAGTGAAACTAAAATCCAAAAAGACTTCTTTATTAGAAGCTGAATTAGGGTAATAGCCCCTTTGTAAGTTCCACGTCATCTCGCGTCAGCAAGAGATCTCCTAGCAAGAGCACTGTGCTTGCTTTGGAGACCCCTCACTTTGTTCGGGATGACGCGCACTTTCTCGAGTAGGTTACAGTCGCGTTTTCACACTATCCCATACTTTACAACCCAGCCGGCTTTTCTCTTTCGCATTGTTTCTTAGCCAAGTAATATTTTTTCGCAAATTGAAAAATAAATAGCTTCTAAAGAATGTAAATCTTTTAATGAAACACATTCATTAACTTGGTGAATGCTGGCATTAACAGGACCTAGCTCCACTACCTCTACACCATAAGGAGCGATAAAACGGCCATCCGATGTTCCCCCATTCGTAGATAATTCGGTCTCTCTTCCGGTTTGTTCCACAATAGCTTGTTTGCAACTGTCAAGGAGTAACCCTTTATCGGTTAGGAAAGGTTCTCCATTTAATCGCCACTCTATAGTCGGATTAAGGTGATGATGGTTAAAGAGATTTAATATTCTTTCCTTTAACGAGTTTTCTGTTTGCTCCGTTGAATATCTTAGGTTCAAATGTAAAACCAACTCGCCAGGGATAATATTTCCGGCATATCCTCCGGAGTGGAGATAGGTTATTTGCATGGAAGTAGGGGGAAAGTAAGTGTTGCCCTTATCCCATTCTATTGCAGTTAAATCTGCTAAAAAGGGGCTTATTTTATGGATGGGATTATCTGCCAAATGAGGATAAGCCACATGCCCCTGTTTTCCGTGTAAATTGATTTTAGCGCTCAGAGAGCCACGTCTGCCGATTTTAATTACATCACCGACCTCATTGGTACTTGAGGGTTCACCCACAATGCAATAATCAATGGCGGTGCCTTGGCGATGGAGTTGGTCCATGACATGAGGAGTCCCAAAATCAAAATCGTCGCCTTCTTCGCCGCTGGTTATAAGAAAGCCTAATCGCCCCGAAAATGATGGGTAAGTTTTTATAAACCGTTCTGCCATAAGTAACATACAGGCGAGGCTTCCCTTCATATCCGCGACTCCACGCCCATAAAGCATTCCTTCTTTCTCCTCTAATACAAAAGGATCAGTATGCCATTTCGTAATTTCTCCTATGGGCACCACATCAGTATGGCCGGCAAAGACTAATAAAGGACCAACATCTCCATAACAGGCAAAGAAATTTGATACAGGTCCCTGATTCATTTGTTGACAGGAAAAACCTAATCGCTTAAGAAACTGGATCATGAAATCCTGACATCCGACATCTTGAGGAGTAACAGAAGGGTAACTAACGAGTTGTCCCAGGATTTTTTTTAAATCCGTCATATTAGTTGCCCCTGAGCAATTCATTAATGCTCACTTTAGCACGAGTTTTTTCATCTACTTGCTTTACTATTACCGCGCAATAGAGACTATGACTGCCATCCTCACTAGGTAAACTTCCTGCTACAACTACTGAGCCCGCGGGAATTCGACCATAAGTTATTGTTCCTGTAAGTCGATTATATATTTTGGTGCTTTGACCCAAAAATACGCCCATTGATAATACAGAATTTCGTTCAACGATCACTCCCTCCACCACTTCTGAGCGTGCGCCAATAAAGCAATTGTCTTCAATAATCGTAGGATTTGCCTGCAGGGGTTCCAAAACGCCGCCGATTCCGGCACCACCTGAAAGATGAACGTTTTTACCTATCTGGGCACATGACCCTACCGTTGCCCAAGTGTCAACCATTACCCCTTCATCAATATAGGCGCCCACGTTGACGTAAGAGGGCATTAATACGGTATTTTTGGCTATATAAGCTCCACGCCGTACCATTGCATGGGGAACAACCCGCACTCCTGATTGCTGAAATTGTTCATCGGTATAACCATTGTATTTAAGAGGGACTTTGTCATAAAACTGACAAAATCCGGAGTCTACTACTTGATTAGGGAATAGCTTAAAAGATAAAAGTACTGCTTTTTTAATCCATTGATGAACTACCCATTCTTCATTTATTTTTTCCGCTACGCGATATTGCCCATTGTCAAGGCAAGATAGAACTTCATCAATGGCTGCTATTAATTCAGGTTTGGCGGTATGCATCGACAGGCTTTGACGATGCTCAAAGGCTTCTTCAATGATGGTTTGCAGTGAATTCATATATATTCCTATTTATTATTTCAATGAAGCAATCAAATTATCTTTTATTGCCCATTGCTGATTTAACCAGTTTTTGAAATCAGTTTGAGTTTGCTCATCATTGAGTAATTTTGATGAAGTAAATTTTTGTGGAATAGGGAGGAGTCTGATATTGATTTTTACTGTTTTGACTCGTTGACAAAGAAAATCCCATAGAGAGTGATCTGGATCCGGATAAATAATCGTGACATCGAGTAAACTGCTGATTTGATGACCCATAGAACTAATAATGAAACTAATTCCACCCGCTTTAGGTTTTAGTAAATGGTTGTAAGGGGATTTTTGTTGTTCTTTTTTAGCTGAAGTAAATCGTGTTCCTTCAATAAAATTCATAATCGAGGCGGGAGTTCTCTTAAACGTTTCTATGGCTTTACGCGTGGAAATTAAATCCTTACCTTGCTTGTGCGGTTTTTTTGCCAAGTATTCTTTGCTGTAACGTTTCATAAAGGGACAACCCATAGCCCACCAGGAAAAACCGAGTAATGGTACCCATTTTAGCTGATCTTTGATAAAGAATTTTAAAACTGGAATTTTGCGATTAAATAAGCGATGCAAAATAACTATATCAAGCCAGCTTTGATGATTGGCAACAACCAAATACCAGTCGTTACGTTTTAAATTATCTAAACCGGTGACATCCCAATGTATTTTTTGCACTTTATCAATATATAAATTGTTGATATCACACCAAACCATTGAGATTGCATCGACGCAGCGAGTACAAAAGGTCTGCCATCGTTTATTGGGAAATAATTTAAGTAAACCAATAAATAAAATGGGAATAAAACAAAGTGTGGTTGTTATAACGAGAATCAAGGAAGCAAGAAGTGCGTACACGTGCCCCCCTGTTTTTTTAGTTTTTTGCATCAAGGGTAACTCCAAATATAATCAATCAAGCTAAGGCATGCTCCAAATCAGCACGTAAATCGTCTATATGTTCTATTCCAACAGAAAGTCGTATAAAACCGTCTTCTATTCCCAATTCCTTGCGCTTTTCAGCAGGAACAGAAGCATGCGTCATAATAGCTGGATGTTCAATCAGACTTTCCACGCCGCCAAGACTTTCGGCCAGGGTGAATAATTCACATCGGGATAAAAATCGTTTAGCACCCTCAAGGCCTCCATCTACTACTATAGAAATCATTCCACCAAAATCACGCATCTGTTCTTTAGCTAATTCGTGCTGAGGATGACTCTTTAATCCTGGATAAATTACTTTTTTGACTTTGGGGTGAGTGCTCAGCCAGCCAGCTAAGTGATTTGCATTTTCGCAATGTCGTTGCATGCGTAGAGACAGTGTTTTTAAACTGCGCAGTACCAGAAAGCTATCAAAAGGTCCGGCAATACCCCCACATGAATTTTGGAGAAAAGCCATTTTTTCTGCCAGGCCTGGGTTATCTCCCACTACGACTACACCACTGACTACATCTGAATGACCATTGAGATACTTTGTAGCTGAATGAAGAACGACATCAAATCCCAGCTCTATTGGTCGTTGAATCCAGGGGGTTGCAAAGGTATTATCCGCGACAGTAATCAGCTTATGTTTTTTGGCAATCGCCGCGATTGCACGTAAATTCGCCAGTTTTAGCATTGGGTTTGATGGCGTTTCTAACCAGATTAACCGTGTTTTCGGAGTAATCGCTGCTTCAATATGATGCGGTTCTGACATATCAATAAAAGAAAATGATAAATTGGAGGTACGTGTTTTTACTTTATCAAATAATCGGAATGTGCCTCCATAGAGATCGTCCATAGCAATGACATGATCCCCTGCATCCAGCAAATCAATTACAGTGTTAATAGCCGCCATGCCTGAGGCGAAGGCAAAACCGCGTTGCCCTGATTCTAAACTGGCGACACAGGCTTCATAGGCAAATCGAGTTGGATTTTGAGTACGTGAGTATTCATAGCCAAGATGCTCTCCTGGCGCCATTTGCTTGTAAGTAGATGTAGCATAAATAGGAGTCATAACAGCTCCAGTACTGGAGCAAGGCTCTTGACCAGCATGAATTGCACGAGTATCAAAATGACTGATTTTCATTTCTATTCCTTTTTAATAGTTCACATTCAGCCGCCAAAAAAGACTCATTTCTTCATTAAACCTCTTTCCAAAGTCTACTGTGGTGGGAAATTGCTTCGTCAATACGGTGCTCGAATCCTTGCGTATACACTCCCCATTTCTCCTCGCACTTCCCGCATTACAACGAGTTTGGAAAGAAGTTCATTGACCACGTTGAAAAAAGTTTAATCCAGTCTTTTATTTGACTTGGTATTATACATTTGGTCTATTATGTTCTAAAGTTAAATAAAGCATAATCGATATGTTAAGACATTCTAGTGAGGGATGCATGCGTAGGCAAGAAATCAATTATGAAAAAGTTGCTTCTGCCGCAGAAATAATCAAAAGAAGAGGCAAGGACCCATCCATAACTGATATAAGTACAGAATTAGGTATAGTTGGAATGCATCCAGAGCTATCTATTTTGCTTGAGCAATGGTATCACAACCAACCCGAATTTAAACGCTCCTCAAACTTACCTTTGACCGATAACATTTCTATTAAAGCGGATGAACTCACTAAAAATAAAACGGATGAAATAGTTAAAAAAAATGTTGATCTTGAGAAGTCCTTATCTCTACTTCGTGCGACTTTAGAGTCTACTGCTGATGGTATTATGATGGTCAATGCTCAAGGGGCAGTAGTTGACTGGAATCAGAAATTTGTCGAAATGTGGCGCATCCCTTCTTACATGATGGAATCTGGAAAAGAAAGCATTAGTTTTGACTATATATTGGAACAATTAACCGATCCCCAATCTTTAATTTCAGACGTTCAATATCTTTATCAAAATCCTGAATGGCAAGGAGAGTTACCTGAGCTGATTTTTAAGGATGGTCGAATATATGAGCGATTTACGCAACCACAGCGGGTAGGTAATCAAATAGTAGGCCGTGTGTATAGTTTTCGTGATGTGACCCAAAAAAGAATGGCGCTGGATGAATTACGTATTCGTGAGCGGGCTATTGAAGCAAGCACTCACGGTATAGCAATTATTGATATCTCAAACAACGAAAATAAGGTGATTTATATTAATAAAGCCTTTGAGCGAACTACAGGGTATCCCGAAAGCCAGGCTTTAGGACAAAGTTTACATACCTTGCAAGGTATAGATGTTGATGAAGTAAACAATAAAAGAATACAGCTTGCAATAAGAGAGTTGCGTGAAGAAACAGTTGAAATGGAAAGTATCAGGCGAAATGGAGAAGTATTTTGGTGCGAAATCAGTGTTGCTCCGGTTAAAGATCTTTTAGGACATGTGAAACATTATGTCTGCATTTTAAATGATATAACGCAACGCCGAGATATGGAAAACCAATTATTAATGCAGGCTACTTATGATTCACTGACTAATTTGCCCAATCGAGTTTTGCTGATGGACCGGGTAGAGCAGGGCATTTTGCAAGCGAAAAAGAAAAATTCAATATTAGCTTTCTTATTTTTGGATTTGGATCGCTTTAAAATGACCAATGATACACTAGGACATAATATGGGGGATAAATTATTACAATTTGTCGCCAACCGGCTTTTAATTTCAACGGATGATTTTGATACTGTTGCTCGACTTGGCGGAGATGAGTTTGTTATTTTACTCTCTAATCTTGAAGATATGAAGCAGGCTGAGACTATGGCGCAAGAGCTACTGCACGCGATAGCAAGGCCTATACAAATTGACCAACATAATTTAAAAATTACAGCCAGTCTTGGAATTAGTTATTATCCTCGTGATGGGCAGGATTATGAATCTTTAATGAAAAGTGCTGATTTATCAATGTATCATGCAAAAGATAATGGAAGAAATACCTACAGAGTTTTTGAGCCTGAAATGAATAGGAGGGTAATCAATCACATGCAGTTGGATAATGCCTTAAGGGATGCATTGAAAAATAATGAATTATTTTTGGTATATCAACCACTGATTGATTTGAAACAATCCAAAGTAGTGGGTTTTGAGGCTTTAATGCGTTGGAACAGCAAGATTTTAGGCATGGTAAGTCCTGCAGATTTTATACCTATGGCTGAGGAAAATGGTTTAATTCTTGAAATGGGAGAATGGGTATTACGGGAAGCATGTATCCAGATGAAAAAATGGCAAAAACAAGGAATTAAAGATTTAACTGTTGCTGTAAATATCTCTGGTCGTCAATTCCGCCAAACGAATTTGCCTGAGTTAGTGTCAGGAATATTGAAAAGCATTGGGCTGCCAGCAAAGTACCTTGAACTTGAATTAACCGAAAGTTTGTTAATTGAGGACATTGAGCATGTGGTTGATACAATGTATTCATTAAAAGATATGGGTATTAAATTAGTAATAGATGATTTTGGAACAGGTTATTCAAGTCTATCTTATTTAAAACAATTTCCCGTTGATAAATTAAAAATTGATCGTTCTTTTATTAGTGAAATGGCTACTAATCAAAATGATGCCGCTATCGCTAAAGCAATCATCAATCTAGGGCATAGTTTGAATATAGAAGTATTAGCTGAAGGAATAGAAAATGAGTTTCAGAGAGACTTTGTAATTTCGCACGGTTGTGATTATGCTCAAGGCTACTATTATAAAGCCCCTGATACTGCTGATAAAATTTTCGAGTTTTTAAAAAGCCTTCCAGAGGCAAAAATTAAAAATTCTTAATCTTATTTTCTACTAATTATTTAGGCTCACCTCTTTGAAAATTAGTGTCTTTTTTAAATCGGTATAATTCTTGCAGTAATTCAATTGATTGATGTATTAGCTACTTGTTAGCAATGGTACTTTATTGTCTGTCACATAAGTGTATTGATGATAAAAAAACAGTCATGAACGGAGCTCATATTGCGCTGTGCTGTTGGCGGCTGTCTTTTTTATTGAGTGAGGTTCTCTGCGATTAGCGAGTATGTATTTGCATACGGGAGAGATAATTTGATAATAGTTCATTAAAAGAAATTTATTTTTGCAGGGAAGTAAAAATGGGGAACGGAGGAATAATGAAAAAGATTACCCTAATTGGCGGTGGTTTGGCCGGCACTCTTTGCTCTTTATATTTAGCAAGACGTGGCTATTTGGTCGATTTATTTGAGTCCAGAGCAGACATACGCAAGAGTCCAACTGATTACGGTCGTTCCATTAATCTTGCTCTTTCATGCAGGGGAATAACCGGTTTGAAAGCCATGGATCTGATGGATGAAGTAAATAAAATTATGGTGCCTATGCGTGCCCGAGCAATCCATGAATCTAATGGAGATGTTCATTATCAGCCCTTTGGTCGTCATGAAAACGAATACATCAATGCTATTTCTCGAACGGATCTTAATGCTTTATTACTTAATAAAGCAGAGCAATCGCGAAATATTCATTTGCATTTTGATATGAAATTACAGCATGTAGATATTTATAAGAAGAAATTACAATTTCAAACCAAGAATGGACCGCATGTTGAGCATGTCTATGAGCGGTTAATAGGCGCTGATGGTGCTCCATCTTCTCTACGAGATGCTTTAAAAAATGAAGGAATAGTAGAGTTCAGTCGTGATTTTTTATCGCATGGATATAAAGAGTTATCCATTAGTAAGACTCATACTGCAGGTATGGCCAGAGAGCATCTTCACCTTTGGCCACGCGATTCGTTTATGTTGCTTGGTAATCCTAACCCGGATGATTCAATTACGGGTTCTCTATTTTTAGCTCATGAGGGTAAGGATAGTTTTGCTTTCTTGGACAATGAAGAGCGACTGGTTACTTTTTTTCAAAAGGAATTTCCTGATGCTTATTCCGCTATGCCTAATCTGATCAGTGAGTTTTTTGAAAACCCAACGGGAAATATGAGTACTATCACATGTTCACCCTGGTACTATCGGGATGAATGTTTATTAATTGGTGATGCTGCACATGGGGTGATTCCTTTCTTTGGTCAAGGGATGAATAGTGCTTTTGAGGATTGTCGAATTCTGGATGAATTATTAGAGCAATATAAAGATGACTGGTCTATAGTCATGCCTGTTTTTTATGAACAAAGAAAAATAAATACTGACGCCGTGGCGCAAATGTCTATGGATAATTATTATGAAATTCACTCGGACATCCGAAATCCAAAATTTATTCTCCGAAAGCAAGTGGAACGAGAGCTAATGCATCGCTATCCAAATCAATATGTGTCAAAGCATGTATTAGTGATGTTTACCAATACTCCTTATGCTCAAGCTATGGCGCAAGGAGAGGTGCAATCGACTCTATTAGATCAGATTTGTTATTCTATAAATGATATCAAGGAGGTAAATTGGCAAGAGATTGATAGATTAATGAGTGATTATGACAAAAAATTGGCAAATATTGGTTGGCAAAAAAATAGGTCATTAATTTAAAAGGAAATTGTTGGTCAAAATTTTGTCACATTGCTTGGGTTCAGGGACATTTTTTTGTCGCTTCCTGAGATTTTATCGTGGGAAAAATAAAAAAACAGCTAAACTTTGATTGATTTTACACTTAAAGTGGGAAAAAAGTTGGCATGGCTGCTGCAAAGATAAAATTGTCAATAAATTTTCCCGGAGTCAATTATGAAAACCATCCAAGCATATATAGATTCAAAACAAAATGAATTTATGAATCACCCGTTCTTTAGCATTTTAGAAGGATTAAATAGCCTTGAAGAAATCAGTTATTTTGTTCCCGAATTAACTTTTTGGGCTATGACCTTTCAGGATATTCTCCGCATTAACGAAGAAAGAGTTAAAGATCCTTATTTAAAGAAAGTGGCACGTCACCACAGACTAGAAGATGCAGGTCATGACAAATGGTTCCTGAGCGATAAAAAATACATGAGCCAGTTCAGTAATGATCAATCTTGTGCGCGAGATGATGTTGCCTGGCTATATTGCAAAGATTCACAACTTATTCGTGATGCTGCCTATGCCATTATGGCAGAGATGTATCAACTGGATGAGGAAATTTTAAATGTAGCTTTACTTTTGACTATAGAATCTTCAGGACACGTATTTTTTGAAAAAGTGGTCAAGCAAGTCAAGAAAACCGGCGAAGATAAAAATCTTCAATATTTCTCCAGTTCTCATTTGGAAGTCGAACTAGCCCATGCTTTATTTGAAGAAGAGATGGAGAGAAATATATTTGCAAGAAGATTGCCAATCAATACTCGTCGTGAAGGTTTAAAAATGGTAGATCGTTGCTATGCAGCATTTAACAAGATGTTAGATGGATTAGTTCTTGCATGTAATAAACGATTAGAACAAGCGAAAGAAAGGAATCAAGATGTTACACCAAAAGTGGAATACAGAGATAATCAAGCAGCATAAAAAAGAAACGGGGCAAACGTTGCTCAAGGATGAGCAAACGCTTGCTTGCTTTAGTCAAGATTTTGGTAAATTAATTAAAGCCTATCCCTCCGCGGTCTGCATCCCTGAGAATACAAGTTCCTTACAATCCTTAATTCGATTTGCTCATCAATATAAATTACCAGTGACCATTAGAGGCAACGGATTAAGTCAATGTGGACAATCCCTGCCGGTTCCCGGGGGACTAACTCTTTCCATGCGAGAGTTTGTAAAACCGTTGGATATGGAAGGAGATACTATTTGGGTAGAGGCCAATACAAGCTGGGCCGATTTACTTGCCATATCTTTACAATACCATAAAGCGCCTTTTGTCTTGCCTTATAACTGTAATTTATCGGTTGGAGGCGTATTATCTGCTGGAGGCGTTGGTTCTTCTTCTTTTAAATATGGAGCTATTAATGGCCATATTTCCGCATTAGAAGTCATTGATGGTTTAGGCGTTAAGCAGATTGTTAATAAAAACTCATCGTTATTTCACGCTTGTTTATCAGGACAGGGGCGATTTGCTGTAATAACTAAAGCCTGTGTTCAATTAAGAGCGGTGAAACCTCTGGTTAAAACTTTTTGTCTGGTTTATACATCTCAAGAACAATGGTTTGAAGATATTTATAAAATAAAAGATAAAGTAGATTACATGGAGTTGTTTTGCTCCCCATCAATTCAGGGGGCAAAATTAAAGGACGGAAAGAGAGTCCCTATGGCTCAATGGCTTTATGGGCTGCATCTTTCAATTGAATATGGAAAAAAAGCTCCCGAATTAAACGATATTATTGCCCATTTAAAACCATGGCAGGTCATTAATACCCAAGAAGAAACCATTTTATCTTATTTTCTAAGGCATAATTCTCGTTTTGATGTAATGAAAATGTTAGGGCAATGGGATTTATTACATCCATGGTATGAATGTTTTATTACGACAAGAGTGTTAAAAGAAAACCTTGCAGAACTGTTACAACAACTACCTATTCATTACGCCAGCCTGGTTCATGTAGTTCCTATGGCAAAACAAAAATCAGGTTTTTTAATGCTGCCTGAAGAGGAGCCTGTTTGTTCTTTCATGATTTTAAATCCTGGAGTACCTGATGTTCTCAAAGACAGCTGTCTACAGGCTATTCAACATCTGGATGCATGTTTTCTCCATCAAGGAGGTAAACGTTATTTATCAGGATTTTTAGGTCAGGATTTATCCTCCAATTATTGGAGTAAGCATTTTGGCGAGCAATATACTTCATGGGTTGATTTAAAAAAACAATATGATCCCGAGGGGGTTTTTACGTCCATGTTACATACGCCTCATGAATTATCCTGAACTTGCGCGTCATAATGGTTTTTCTCATTGTACGTCCTCTTTAATCCACACGACATCTCGAACTCGCACGTCATCTCGAACGAAGTGAGAGATCTCCTGGCAGTGGCACTGTGCCTGCATTTGGAGAACCCTCACATCGCACGTCATCTCGAACGAAGTGAGAGATCTCCTG
>NZ_JAJKBJ010000039.1 GCF_023618015.1 Legionella maioricensis | reverse complement strand
ACTTGTCCGTGGCATCCAGTCGATCTAAATCATTGACAAATTTCTTCATACAGATCACGCCATTCTGGATTAAGTTTCTCGATTAAATTTATTTTCCATTGTCTTGGCCAATTTTTAAAGCGTTTTTCACGACAAGCTGCTTCAATATATAATTCGTACATTTCATAATAGACAAGCATATGTACCTTATACTTCGTAGTGAAGGCAGGAATGACTTTATTTTTGTGTTCCCACGTTCGTTAATGATGTCTGAGGTAGAACCTACGTAAAGAGTACCGTTACACTGACTTGCAAGAATATAAACATCAGATGGATGCATCATGCTTCCATGAATGTTGGACAAGCATCCAGATAATACCGCAAGAAGTGCTACATAGGTAGCCATAAAAATGCACAGGCCATAGCAACAACAGAGGAGTAATTCCGTTTTAATTTATCAAATCTTGTGGCAATTGCACGAAAATGCTTTATTCTAGCGATTTTCAACTAAATGCCTATATTTATAAAGACACCAATCTATATCTGTATTGCCAATTTTAGAATTATGCTTTCTTGGAATAACTGGAATAGATGATTTTTTACGAATAGTGTCTCTTACTTATTCACTGCCATAGCCTTTATCGGCAATAGTATGACTTGCGTCGGGCAGTTTTTTGATAAACTTGGTAGGTAATTTTACAGTCGTGTACTTCTCCACCCGTTATTTCAAAATCAATGGGTAAACCATGAGCATCAACAGCCATATGGATTTTTGTTGTATTGCCCCCTCTGGATTTTCCTATCGCTTGGTTTTCTTCAAAAGCCACGGCACGTAGGCGATAGGTGAAATGTCAACAGACCCTAGTCGCGAAAATTCTCATACTGTAAGGGTAACTCAATGTCAGATTTTTTTAATAAAGCGATAATTTCCTGAAGATCATCACGTTTTTTACCCGTTACGCGAATCTTGTCTCCCTGAATGGATGATTGAACTTTAGCTTTTGTATCTTTGATGAATTTCACTATTTCTTTAGCGGCAGGTTGATCAATACCCTGCTTAAAAGTCATGGTTAATGAATAAAATTTACCGCTATGTACAGGTTTGTCTTCGATATCCACGCCGGAAGTACTGAGATTACGCTTAGTACAATGATTACGAAATAAATCCTCCAGTTGTCTTACCTGGAAATCAGATTCAGAACGCAAGGTTACAGTAAGTTCTTTTAGTTCAATAGTCGCTTCGACACCTCGAAAATCAAAACGAGTACCTACTTCACGCACTGCATTATCTACTGCATTGCGTAATTCAACTTCATTCGTTTCAGAAACTATATCAAAAGATGGCATAAGGAACCCATTAAAATCAAAAAGTATAATTTAACAAAAAAGACGACTATGGGGAAGATAATCTTAGCCATCCCCCATCGATACAAAAAGCCCTTTGTATGGGACAAAATATTAAAAACAAATCTCCTTTAGATTTAATCGAATGCAATTTGCAAATTGCGAGAACTTTTTAGAGTTGATTGTGAAACGAGTAAGTAAATCACGCAAATTATCTAATCCTAGTCGGAAAAAGCTATTTTGAGGTTATCTCTTCTTTAGGCTTTAATTAAGATATTTTGTCCCGTACAAAGGGGCTGCTGTCTATTCATCTTCAACTAATTTTTTTTACCTCAGTTTAGTCAGAACGTTTTACTATCTATAAGATGTTCTTTCCTATCAACAAACTATATGCGGCATCCTAATTCTGTACCAAAAGGTTTGACTTCAAAGTCAACGATCTCCAAATTATCCGAATGTTGTTCGCAAAAGTTAAGTAACAACGCTAGATTACCAGCATCAAGCCTAGGCAAAAAAGTTCTTGGTGTACCAAAGCCCAAATTTAAGGGCTGATTAAAGAGACTCCAAAGGAAAGCCCCAGAAAAATTTGAGAGGATTTTGTTACCAACTTCTTGTAAAAAAGAGGGATCTTCGCCAAAGAACAATTCGTTACCGAGGATACCATGTAAATTAGATACTGGTTCTTCTCGCACAGATGAAACAAGATGTACGATATATTTTTTAAATTCATCGTTACATCGATAACTGTATTTTGAGATGTCACAGGCCATGGTAAAAATAACTCCCCCTAAAAATAAGCTAATCATTTGCTTCTGTTTATCAGGAGGAGTTATTCCCTCAATATTTGAGAATGCTGCTTTCATGTTTCTCAATATCATATTTGATTCCGAGCTTAATGCACGATCATTTTGAGGAATAGAAGAAAAAAGCCCCCTAAGTAGCGTTTGAATATTAACTTTCGAATAAGCACGGGATACTATCAAATCACGGTAAGGCTCTTCATTAATAATTTCTTGAACCTTAACTAATGAAATTTGCGCTAACTGAGATTGTTCTATTGTTTCAGGTATGTTAAGAAAAACCTTGGTTGGCCTCCCACCTTGATTATTCGAAGCAATGGATAAACAAGGTTTAAATAGCTTTATGCTAGTCGCAACTTGTGCTCTTGTAGTGGCATTAACGCAAGCCTCAATATTTGAAGGATAAGTATAGGTTTTTTCAATTCCATGTAATTTTAAGATATTACCTATGGCTATAAATAAGCTTGCTTCGGCCCATGATTGGCCAATTATTACCGTGTTTTTGATTACAGACAACACATAATCCAAACCATACTGAGCTATCAAGCTATTCATATAATTTACTGGATCTTGATTTTCATGTTTAATATTTGGGTCGATTATTTCAGAAACTGTTTTAAATAGAGAGGAATGCTCCTGCAAAAAAGACTCAAAAGACGTTTGAAAGTTTTCTGGAGCTACTTTCTCTGCCAAGTCCCGTAGTAGCCTCCAAAAACGAATAACTTTGATACTATTATCAACAATAATAAGCTTAGGAATATTCTCTTGATTAGCAAGCTCACAGATTAAACCAAGCGAACGTAAGCCAGACGTTCCAACTAAAGCAATTTTTCCTGTTGGAGTTGCATAGGATTCTAGACCTTCTATTTTAGGATCATTGCCTACCAACCATGCGGATTCATAAGTCATATCCACATTTCGCGCATGATTAATACCAAATTCTTTCCTGGCTATTTTTCCACGCCATGATTTTTGGATTAATACAGCGGCATTTTCAATTTTCGACTGACTCATTATTCACCACATAGCCAAACAAATGTACTGAAATTGTACAGAATAAAGATTAAGAAAATATTAACAACATGAGAGTGTATTAACACTAACTTTGTACGGGACAATTTATCAAAAGCAGTTCTCAGTTAGATTTAACCGAATACATTTTGCATACTTCGAGAATGTTTTAGTATTGGTTTTGAAAAAAGTAAGTAAAAGCCTGAAAAAAATCGTTTACTCTCTTATAACGTGACTCGATTAAAGCATCACTCCTAACCATGAACAAGGCTAATAACATTTGGGCAAAACAGTCTATTCGTGACTTTTGCCAACTTAATTCTTTATCTAAAATCTCTCGAAACTCGCTGATATATTTCATATGTACACCTCTTCTCAACAAAAAGATTATATGAAATTCTTTTTAGATCAGTGAGCTATCTCTTCTTTAGGCTTTAATTCAGATATTTTGCCCCGTACAAAGCAAAAAGCCAGTTACCGGTCTATTGCATAATCTAAAAAAGAATGTTATCAAATTAATTGGTGTAAAAATAACCTATTTGGTTAGAGAATTTATTATTCTGTGATAAATGGATTTACTGCCAGGTAATAAACATTCTTATCATAATTCATCTTCTCAAGGAGTGAGAATATGGCAAAAAACAAAAGGAAACAACAGGCTTCATATAGACCAATACCCCGCAAAAACCGTTTTTGGATATACTCTGAAAGTTGTTATACTGAAGAGGATTTAGCCTTCCGAGAATGGATTCTTAAAGTTCGAGCAAACTCCGGAATTGATGCAGATTATTTAACCAATCCCAGCTCCTGGTTTGCTGAAGATCAGCAGGCGCTGATCAACGTCTATGAAAATGCCTGGTTTTACTCAAATGCATTTAAAACACGACACTTATTATCTCAGGATGATTTTCATGTTCAGCCTGTTGATAGCCAGCGTCTTCAATGGCCTGCTTTATATAATTTGATGCAAAATGTAGGTGATTATCTCCTGATAAGAAATCGCAATTTACCATCAGAGCACCTGAATCAACCAATGAACTATGTCTTCCTTGATATTAATTTTATCTTAAAAGGACTAAGCCAAAATCCCAATGTGGGTCAAGTGAAAGAACAGTTAGAAGTGCTGAACCGATATGTACGTACTATTGAAAAAAATATTTCACCCATTGTAGGTTCGGACCGACTATTTATGGCTAATTTTCGCCGAATTATTGACGATAACATTACCCCTCAGCTCACTCATTTTATTGAAACGCAATTACTCAAGGAACGGCTTGGCGACCTCTCAAAAACCATTCAAAAAGCGTCAACAGAACGTAATCGAATATTGCACTTTGCTCTCAATGTAAATCCAGTAAATCCCCACCCTTATGATTTTTCAACCGCTGCACTTGCTGACTCAACTGCTTATCCAACTCAGATAGCAAAAGAGTGCGGCAGCAATAGTAATGAACTCTCCACCGAACTGATGTCCACTTTACGATTAACGGTAGAACAACTAAGAGACTGTCCTAATTTCAGTTTAATTTCTATGGATGAGGAAATCTTAAGTCATTATGCAGATGCTGTATCCGATTTGAATGAATTGGAACGTTTTCAAAATGTTATTTCCCAAGTGACAGATTTATTAAATCAGGCAGGTGAGGTCTATACTGTTCATCAATTCAAAGAGCAAATGTTAACCTTACTCAATCAAATTGAAGGATTTATTGATGATTCATCTCAGCACATCGAAGCAATTATCCATGCGAATACACAAGCTTATCATCAAGCCATTGAAGTTGAGCAAAACCTATCCTTATGGCAAAAATGGTTAACCTCAGAACAGGAAAAATTAAAAACCTTTATTAGCAATCAGGATACCTTAGCGCAATTTCCCTCCAGTACTGCTGATCTGTCCAAAACTAATAAAGTTTTAAAAGGACAAGTTAATGAGGTAATCCGTCATTTAAACCAGCCCAAAACAAAACAAATCACCTTTGATGGTCTTGCTGGACAAGCCCAGCAGTTAAATAAATTAATGCTCTCCATGCATCAATGGATTAAAATTCAGTATGAAATAAAGGGGCTTGACGCACCAAAGCCTCCAGAGCCGCTTAAATTATTACCCCCTTCCAAACCGCTATTCAAACCGATTACCACGACTCAGCTTCCCATTGCTTTTTCCACCTCGCCCCCTGTTTCTTTTTTTACTCCAAAATCAGCCCCTTCCGCCATTTGCCCGGCTAACCAAAGCGAGTGCACGGTTCAATTTAAAGAGCCTGAATCCACAATAAATGGACTTGTTTATTTAGGGCTCATCGCGCTACTTCCTATTGGCGTTATTGCTTTATATCTACTAATGAAAAGATGCAATAAAACACAAAAATCGGTAGCAATGGGGACTCAAGAAGAATTTGAACCAATAAAAGTTCAGTTTGATGATTTAATTACAATAATTAAAGGGGTTGAATTCGAGGAAAACAGCGTGGAGTCACATCGATGTGAAGACTTTATTAGTGATTACGAAAAGTTATGCGCTAAAGCCCAAGCTGGCAACTATGATGTTGAGGCGCTAAAAGAAATGTATGATGACTTGGATTGCTTTTATAAGGAATCATGTAAAATATTGATAATATCCCAAAATCCTTAATTAGGGCAGTTCAATTTCCCCAGCTTTTAAGTTAAGAAAACGTCATCTCGGCATTGCGAGTGATCTCCTGAATATTAGGAGCTCCTTCGTCGCAAGCGACTCTGGATGACGAAAAAGTTCTTTACTTAATGGCAGTGACTCCAATTAACCCCAGCAAATGATGTTTTTTAATTTTTTTGGGGGGGCAACATATTGGTCGATAAATTGTTCTAGCGGCTCAGCAGAGTACCTACTAATGTACTAAAGTACTACTCTCGGTAGATTCTTCAGATTTTCGCGCAATTTTTTCAGTCAATCCCTTTAAATTTTGAGCAAGTTGAGTATCCATCTTATCTTTTCCACCAAAAAACTCGCAATTAAGTATCGCGCTAGGATTTTCTTTAATAAACTGTTTAAGAAATTTGAGCCCGTTTAGCATATTTTGATCGGTAGGTTTCTCTCCCCCGCCCAAAGCCTGATCAATACAAAATCTCAATTGTTCTTCTATCCCTGCGGATTGCAATAATAAGGCATACCCCCCAAAAACCTCATAGCTGGCTGTATCGTCGTTACTTTTCTTCATTGCCTCGAAAAAAAGCTTATGGTTTATTGGCTTCTTCATTTCTGATTGAATATAGGGTGTGTATAACAGATCAAGCACTTTTTCTCTTAATGATACAGGACTAATATGCTTGCTTATATGTAATGCAATGATTTCACTATTTAATGAGTCAAAATCCATGTGCTCCTTAACAAAAACTTTATTCCACTCCGTGAGTGCCTGTTCAATTTGCCCATGTTCGTCTGCAACTTTCTTTGCTAAAGATTGAATAAAATCAATTGCCTTAAATTGCTTTAAAAGAGGGGCAGCTATAATCTTGTACTTTTCAATAATTTCGTCTAAATTCTTTTCAAAATTGGGGTCTTCGACTGCAAAATGATGATATTTTTTAAATCGCGGCATTTGTTTTACATCTTTTAATTGCATATTGTCACGAAAAGACTCTAAAGCAGTCACAATAGTCGTTACGTCAAGGATTTCCAGATCTTTTTCCCTATAATCATCTGATTTAGCGTCAGGAAGATTTAAAGCGGCCCTAATGGCTAAAAATAACCTACAGCTTCTAGGGTCACTTTTGTAGAATGAATAGTTCCAACTATCATACAAACTTATCAATCTAAAATAGCGATGCAACAAGGCCCCAAGCAAAAACTGAGTGCCTCGTTTATGTTTTTCCTCATCCTTCTCTTTAAGAACCTCACGTAACTCGTTGACAAGCGTATTAAATACTTCACGTTGGCTTACTCTATCTGATTTACAATCCAGAACCTGCTGAGTTCTTGCTATAAGCAATCTGAGGCTGCTTTGGTTTTCTCCCGATTCCGTGGGATCGACTATTTTATACCGCCCTAGTAAAGTTGAGAGTGCAGTATCCAAGTTAAGAGTATTTACATTTAATATTGGAAATTGGGGTGGGGTAAAAGTCATAGTTTCTCCTCCTAAGATACTGTATTCATTCCCAAGGTGTTCATTATTCCCGTATAAACATCATACCAAGAAGAATCTTCTGCAAATTTTAAATTACGGGTTGTATGAATATCTACCTGGATCTTTGCCCCCAATTGCACCAGCAAATCAGCATATATTTGTTTATGTTTATTTTCATAAACGAAGGAGCTGTATTGACCTAATGCTTGCAAGCTCTCATCCACCATCCACTCATCCATCTCCATTGGTGATTGTATTTCTAAAGTCAGTTGAAATAACTCTAATAAAGGCTTATTTAAATAACTGGTTACTGATGAGTTATAGTAAGACCATTTTAATAAATATATTCCAACAAGTACTTTGGTTTTAAATTCCTCAACTTCATCATGATTTATAACAGAAGATTTAGACAATTTCTCAATATAACTCAATAAGTATTTATCGTCTGTTTCTTCCAAACTCTGAGCTAACATACTGATAGTAAGAGCATCCTTTAAAGCGGTGTTATTTGGAACTAACGCTGAAAAAAAACTCATACAGCCTTGTTGACTCATAAAACGCCGCGCTAATTTTTTATAAAGATTCTTTGCATCTTGCAGCAATGTGGCAAACTCTGGCATGGCTTTTCCCCCGCAAGCGTTCACCCGCAAAAAACTGCAGCGAGTAATTAGTCCCTATAAATTAAGGCACCTTCAATTTTTATATCAACCTATAAAAAAGATTGCAACTATTTATTTAACTAATTGCTCAACTAATATTTCAAGTTACTAATTTTTCGCGCTTCATCTTATAATTTAGCTAAACTGTCACTTTAAACCAATACTTGATGGCGAAGAAAAAGGAGTGAACAGGCGTGAAAAACCCGCAATATTGCTAATTGCGGGTTAGAGACATTGAAACTCTACTACTCAATAAATCGTTTATCTATTGAATTGATTAATTGCTGATGGATGCCATTAAACCCTCTATTGCTCATCACTAAAACGGCATCACCCTCTCTTACGATACTGGCAACTTCTTTAACGATTTCGTCATTGTTACTGCAAATTTTATAAGGACAAGTCCATTGAGCTACCGTATCTTTCAAATTAAAGTCTTTGGGGTCTAATATGTAAGCCCCGTCAACCGGAGCAAGCGCATAAGCCATTTCCCCAGCGTGAACGCCTGTACGCATAGTGTAAGAGGCAAACTCCATTACCGCAAAAATACGCTGATGTCTTTTACTTCTTTTTAATGCATCAATTGTTTTTGTAATGGCTGTAGGATGGTGAGCAAAATCATCATATACCGTGATTCCATGTCTGTTTGATTTAACTTCCAGACGACGCTTCACCGGTGTAAATCGTTCTAAAGCTTTGGCAGCCTGTTGTGGACTTACTCCAGCATTAACACTGGCAGCCAAGGCTGCCAAGCCATTCTCGACATTAAAACGGCCAATCAAAGACCAATGCACCTGGGCTACCTCTTTTCCCAAATGTAAGACTTTAAAAGCGGAGCCGCTTTCTTCCAGCAATTCGGCAGACCATTGAGCCGTTCCTGATAAAGCAAAGTCTTCCACACGCGAATATTCTCCTCGCGATAATACTTCATTGAGTGCCTTATCATCACGTGGTTTTATGGCGATGCCACTACTTGGTATGGTTCTGAACAAATAATGAAATTGTTGTTGTATGGCAGCTAAATCAGGATAAATATCAGCATGATCAAACTCCAGATTATTTAAAATTGCAATTCGGGGGCGGTAATGCATAAATTTGGGACGCTTATCAAAAAAAGCACTGTCATATTCATCGGCTTCGATAACAAACCATTCGCCTTTACCAAGACAAGCACTGGTATTAAAGTCTGTAGCCACACCCCCTATTAAAAACCCCGGATTTACTCCTGCTTGATCCAGTATCCAGGCAATCATAGATGTAGTTGTGGTTTTGCCATGTGTCCCCGCCACAGCAATCACTTTATATTTAGATAAAATATGCTCGGCTAGCCATTGAGGTCCAGATGTATAATTTTTACCTGATTCCATTACCGCTTCAAGTACAGGCATTCCTCTTTTAATGGCATTGCCGACTATTACCAAATCAGCCTGTAAAGCCTGAGTCGCATCTTCATATCCCTCGGTCCAGGATATCCCTTTAGCTGCAAGCAAATCGCTTATAGGCGGATAGCAATTTGCATCACTTCCAGTCACCTTATACCCGGCATCACGCGCCAGCAAAGCCAACGCACTCATAAATGTACCGCTTAATCCTAAAATATGTAAATGCATCATGATTTCATCGCCATAAAGAAACAGTTAAAATATTGACAGCAAGTATACCAAAAGCAGCTAATACCGATTGAATAGCAGAGGTGTTCAATGCATATTTATAAATATGCGCTGTAATAACAAATTGCCAAACGGATAAACCCAAAGTAATAAATAAATATATCACACCCACAAATAAAAAAAGCGGATTTTTTAAATGGACGTGAGATAAATAAGGATCAAGTAATAATAGTGGACTTGCCAGGATGTGAATAATAAGCCGGGTACAAAATAAACACGTTAATGTTTGAACTAACCGCGAGCTGACTCCCCTAAAAAACAAGAGGGCATAAGTATAAAGAATATAAGAAAAGATTAAACTGCTTGCAGCCATCAAAGTTATAGAGAAATCATTGGCAAAAAAACTATCTGAAAACTGCCACTGAATAATTAATATCAAAGCTAATAAAAGGGCACTTAGGCCCAACAAAAACTGAGAGTAAGGAGTATTTTCAGGACTTTCCTTCAATAAGCAGATTCGCCAATAGTAAAAAAATATTAGTTTCATCATATTAGGATTCATTTCTTAATGATTTTCTTTACTATAGTCAGTTGCTGAACAACGGGGTCTTTCCAGGGCCCCGAAATTTTATAACTATAAGCACTAATTTTTTGCATACTCTGATTGATAATTTTATTGGCTACCCAAGCGGCAAGTCCCGCAATAGGTCCACCAGCAATCGTGGCGACGATAGGTAAACTGGCAGTAATATGCGGAGAAATACTTAAATTCAAATCATACATCCGCCTGACTAAATCCAGATCCCCTTTCATGCTTGCATAAGCAACAGGGCCATCCAAATAACTATCTTGCGTACTCATGATGCCCTTTTTAACCGTAAAATTGCCTTTAAAAATATCAAAACTATACCCTTGATGAGAAAGGTCACTAAAATCCAGCTTTAATCTTCGGGGAATGGTTTGCAAACTGAGAATACTCAATAACTTGCCTAAACCCAGTTTTTCTTCTGTTTCAGGACTCAAATGGGTAATCCTGCCATTCCTTAACTGGAGATACATCTCTCCATTTAAGGAAGCAAGAGAGAAGTCATATAGAGTTCCATTCCAGCCGCCACGAAACTCCAGATCACCCTTTCCTGCATCAACTGCCGGTGTAATATGCCACCTCTCCAGACTTTTTGCCAGGTCTTTTAAATGGAGTTTCAAGTGCATTTTAGTTTGGTTATTTTTATCTTTTTGCGTCCAATCTCCTTCTATATTAAATTGATAGACTGGTGAATCAATTCGACAATAATTGATTAACCATCTCTCAGGAGTAGAATGGCTTTTAAGGGTTACATTACCCACTTGAATCTCTCCGATTGATAAATTATCAATACGCAAATTAAGATTGGGGATTTGCCCTGGACTAGCAGATGATGAGGATTCACTCAGCTCATCAGTATTGTGAATTTTATCTAAATGCAAATATTTAACAAAACCACTCAGAGTATTCGTTGGCTGATTATAAGTTAAATCCGCAGCAAACTTTTTCTGCGCCAGATTAAAAGACCAGTCTTTATTGGGAAGAATTTTAGCTTTAATCGCAATGTGCTCAAATTGTTGCTTTAAAAAAGTCAACTGACGCAGTTTTACGTTGATTACTCGTAATTTTTGCATGAACGAACTGTTAGTTTGTTCTGTTGAGAAGCGATCAAGGACCTTTTTCCATTCCTGTAAATTAAATCCATCCAGAGACCCAACCACAGCAAGGCCAGGCTTATTTTGATTTAATGCCTGAGCACTACCCAACCGCACTTCTCCTGATTGCAGTTCAAAAGCGCCTTTCTTATCCTGAAACATCATATCGGCACTAAGACGACTGTTGTAATTTGCTCTTAAACGGAGTGCCTTTGTGGAACTAAAATCTAAATTGACCTCCAATGGAACTGAATCATCCCGAGTTTTTCCTAAAGGGGCAGGTAAATTAATCGCTAAACCTTTCAAGGAACTCTTGAGATTCATGCTATCCATATTTTCTGGATTATCAGATAATTTCAAAATGGCATTTATAAAAAACACCCCTTTCAGTAAAGATAGGACAGGCAGCTTGAACCTATTTTTCAAAGAATCAACACTACATTCACCATCTACTGATATGATGGTTGCAGGCTTTGGTGAATTAACCGATTGTATTTTGATATTTAATGGATAACCAAATGCGTTTGCAACTAAAGTACTGTGAGTCACTCCATGTTCATCGAAAGATAAATCTCCGGATACCTCCTCAAGTGGAAACTCACTGAGCTGATGCTTAACCATAATCGTATTATCTTTAAAAGTCAGATCACCTTTAGCCAGATTGTCATCATTTTCAGGATATAAAGGAATTTCCAAGTGCAGGTTTAATAAGAGCAAACCCTTCATGGATAACATTTTCAATGCATTTAACTTTTCGCTCAAAGGAGAGACTAAAATAAAATTCAGCATTTTTTGTGCTGGAGCATTAACAATCCCGTGTATTAACAAATTTTCTTTGTCGTTACCGATATCATCAATACGCAAGTTCATCTGTTTTACCAGCGCACCTTGGAAATCAGCATTGACTATATCAATATCAAGGTTACGACTTTTTACTCTTATATAAGCTTCTATATCCTTAATTAATTGCCATTTTGAGGTAATCAAAAGAGCGCCGCCACTAGCATGACTGGTTATAGAAAACTCGCCATTTTTATTATCAAAAGGAAAGTCTCTGGCAAAACCATTAATGACCATCTTGCCACTTGCTTCAGCTATCCGTTTCACATCATTATTTAACCAATAATAGAGTTTAGCCTTCATGTGTTTTTTGGGAAGGTAACGCATCCATTGTTGCAGATTTTTTGCAGAAAACTCAGTAACAAGACGAACATGTCCTAGTGAGTTGCGTGTTACCTGATCAATGGCACCCTGGATGCTAAGGGTCAACTCAGGTTGACTTAATGCAAATCGTTCTATACTGACACGCAAACCATCACTTAACTCTTTCCAGTCTAAAGAGCCATTAAGAAGGGTGAAGTTCTGTTTGGGGTATCCTTTTACAATTATAGAAGTATTCTCTGAATCTAACTCTAAACGCCCTTCTTCGGGTTGCCAATTTAAAACACCAGATAAATTATTTACGTAGGGGATATTATCTTGCGCATTCCATCCCAACTGATCAAAACGAGTTAAAATATAGCTTGGTTGATTTTCTTTAATAAGTAACTGAGTATCTGTCAAAACACCATGGGGCTTTATTTTCAATACATTTTGGATTGATGATGGCCAGTTGATCGTCTGAGACAATAAGGATTCAATAATGATAGACTTGATGAAGAGTTGATACGTTTGTTGTGTTTTATCAAACTTAACCAGTAATTGATTTTCGGGCCAATTAATCCCTCCAGTCCTTAACTTAATGTGATCTGCACTAAACTGCCAACCTTTATCATCTGGTTTCCAGGATAAATTGGCATAAAAATTTTGGATAATCTGATTATTATTACGTATGCGCCAGGCCAGGCGTTTAAACTTCACCTGAGCTTGAGC
Organism: Legionella maioricensis; assembly: GCF_023618015.1. Taxonomy (GTDB): domain Bacteria; phylum Pseudomonadota; class Gammaproteobacteria; order Legionellales; family Legionellaceae; genus Legionella; species Legionella maioricensis. Next base: position 3,346 of record NZ_JAJKBJ010000039.1, on the reverse strand, counting down.
TAAAGATACAGCCCCCTTATTCAAATCCACCCATAAAGCAATATCCCCCTTTCCACCTTCCATCCGTTCGGCTGCTTTAGGAAAGATGCTTTGCCATTGAGCAGGTACTATGTGGTGTGCAGAAAAATAGACTTGCCCTTTAGTATTCTCCAGGTGGTAAGGATCAAAAGTTAAATCAGCTAATAATTGAAAAAAAGTACTATTCGTTTGTTCAAGCCTCGCATCTCCCTTTATTTTATAATTACCGCCCGTATTCACTACGGATATATTAAGACCGCTAACGGGAATTAATCCACCATCACTAAAATGAAAATAGACTGAAACATGCTTGATGATTAACCGCTCTTGTTGCGACAACCAAAACAGGATTTTCTGAGTCGTTTCCGGGGTCATCTCACTATCTTTCATAGTACCTGTTGAAATTCCATCGATGTTCCAACGCCCGCTCTTCTCTCTAACCGTTAATCGAAGATCATCAATATATAAAATTCCTGGTTGTATTTGCCAATTCCAAAGAGATTTGAATAAATTAATTCCTACTAACAATTTATCCAAGTGCAGAGAATTCTTTTCACCATCACTAAGGGTGACTTGTTTTAATTTTAATACAGGTTGAAACCAGTACCATCCCGTTTCCATAGTTTGGATAGTAACAGGCTGTCCCAAAAGCTGGGTTAAATGAAACTCTACTTCACCCTTATATTGCTTGGCCCAAGGTGTTAGTGAGCGAAATAAGCTGGAAAAAACAGCCACCAGGATAATCAGGATGGCGAAAGTTATCCATACCTTTTTTAATAATCTATTCACCAAAAGTATTCGATTGATCATTCATGTTTTTACTATACCATTGCTTTTGCGCATACTCATCACTTTCTTTCTGCTCCATGCGCTGTAATTTAATTTGTTCCGCTTTTTTAACCCGATCAATTAACTTCCTCACCCCCTCTTCAGAGGTTTTAGCCTGATTATAATTCAATTCTGCTTTAGCTCGGATTTTAGCAAGTTGGGCTAAATGAGTATTCAATTGAATTAAAGCGGTATCCAAATGATTAATAAAGTCAATCCGGTTGCGTAAACGTCCGACAAGACTGCCTTGATTCCCTAAAGTCTCTAATTGTTGTAAATAATCCTGTCTGTAAATCACTAATTGTTCATGTCTTATTTTATTCTGGTTAAATTGTTCCTTTGCCTTCATCAAGTCCATATAAACGCGTTTTGTCGCTTCCTGTTTTATTTGAAGTAACTGAATTAAACGATCCAATCTTTGACTCATCCATTACTCCCCATAAACGCTGATGCTAATTGCGATAGTTGCATAACACTATCCTCATGATTAACTCGCTCATTCATTCCTTGCATCAGGTAGTCTTTAATTTTATCCCTGGCTATTATTGCCTTATCCAATAGAGGCTCACTTCCTTTAGCATAAGCGCCCAGCAATATTAAATCTTTATTTTTTTCATAAAGAGATAAATATTTTTTAAACTGCATCATTGCTTTCATCTGTGGTTCGGGCACTATTGTTTGCATGACACGACTGATTGAGGCCTCAATATCAATTGCAGGAAATTGGCCCTCTTCTGCAAGCGATCTGCTCAATACAATATGGCCATCTAAAATAGCACGCGCTGCATCGGCTATAGGATCTTGCAGATCATCTCCTTCAGTCAAAACCGTATAAAATGCAGTAATTGAACCACTCCCCGGTTTACCATTCCCCGCTCTTTCAACCAACTTCGGCAGTTTTGCAAATACAGAGGGCGGGTAACCTTTGGTAGCCGGGGCTTCACCAATAGACAATGCAATTTCTCTTTGTGCCTGAGCAAATCGAGTTAGTGAGTCCATTAATAAAAGAACATGTTTTCCTCGATCACGAAAATATTCGGCAATGCTGGTAGCCACTTTCGCTCCATGTAAACGCATTAAGGGACTTTCATCTGCTGGAGCAGCAACAATGACTGCACGTTTCAGCCCCTCTTCTCCCAAATTGCATTCAATAAATTCTTTAACTTCACGTCCTCGTTCACCAATTAAACCCACAACAACAATATCTGCCTCTGTAAAACGAGTCATCATTCCAAGCAATACAGATTTACCAACACCACTTCCAGCAAATAATCCTATACGCTGACCACGTCCAATAGTTAATAAACCGTTAATTGCGCGCACGCCAACATCCAAATGAGTATCTATCGCTGCTCTTTTTAAAGGATTAATCGTAGGAACTACGAGCGGATAAGTATCGATTAGTTCAATGGAAGGCCCATCATCTATTATGGTTCCAGAACCATTCAATACACGACCTAATAATTGAGGGCCAACACCAATCTGGGCAACTCGCCCGGTGGGAACTATAATCATTCCAGGAGCAATACCCTGAATATTGCCTAATGACATTAAATAGACACTATCATTGCTAAAACCTACAACTTCCGCCTCTATAGAATGCATCTCGTTGATGTTGACTAAACAACGAGCACCTATCGGTTGATTAAAACCTTTAGCTTCCAAAGTTAAGCCAACAGCCCTGCTTATTTTACCGCAATGTAATAATCCATACTGCCTATCTTGTTGGCGAACCTCACTTAACACTTGAAAGAGGCGTGACTGATAGATGCTCATCTCTTTAATCCGGCGACTTAGTAGGGGCTAGAGGACTCACTTTATCGATGTATTTTGCAAATAAAGTAGTAAATCGAGTCTGTATTCGACCATCTAATTCATTATGTTCGCCCTTTAAATAAAAATCCCCTCTGCTCAATGAAGGATCAGCTACCAAAGCCTCATGCAATCCTGGTATTTCTTTCTCATCAATTTCCGCTCGAATCCAATCGACATCTAATGGATGCATGGCAAATGCTTTATTTCCTCGCAATGAAGGCAGTTCTCCCTTAATTTCCCTAAACAAATCTTGTAATTTCTCAGGATTAGCAGATAACTCAATACCAATACAATGTTGGCTTAACCAAATCATGGTCTGAATTACTTCCTGAATGAGTTGGTCATCCAGAAGTTGGATCGGCGTTTTCAACACATCAAGCCATTTAACCAATTCAGCCTTTAATGCATCAATATCTGCCTGGGCTTGCTGCATCCCTTCGGCATAACCTGTTTCCATCGCCTCTCGTCTCAAGCGATCACATTCAATAGTTAATTCTTCTTCTGGATTAGTTGTTGGTTGTTCCTCACCTTTAGTACCTTGATATTCCCAAACACTAAATTCGCTGTTTTTCCCTTCATTTTTATAAGGCTCAAATTCATTTGGCATATTTACTTTACCTTTAAACTCTATGAAATTATCAAGATCAAATGTAGGTTGACGCTGGGCTTGCGAAGCCCGGCAACG
>NZ_JAJKBJ010000038.1 GCF_023618015.1 Legionella maioricensis | reverse complement strand
TGCCAACATCAGAAGATCCTTCACTGCGTTCAGGATGACGTTGCCCAGCCTCAAGCCACTCCCTACGTCATCTCGAGCCCCGGCTACGTCATCTCGAGCGTCAGCGAGAGATCTCCTCCAACTGGCACCGTGCCACCATCAGAAGATCCTTCACTGCGTTCAGGATGACGTTGCCCAGCCTCAAGCCACTCCCCTACGTCATCTCGAGCGTCAGCAAGAGATCTCCTCAAACTGGCACCGTGCCAACATCCGAAGATCCTTCACTGCGTTCAGGATGACGTTACCCAGTGTTAACAATGTCTTATGAAATAAGGGAAGTTTAATTTCAAGTTGCATTGCGAAATTTACCCAGATGCTTAATAATGATAAAATTATTGATTAATGGAGTGGATATGTCACTCAATTTAGCTAAAACACGAATCCTTTGTTATGGATTAATGATTTGCTTACTAAGTAGTTGTTTTCACCCGCCTTATAATAATTTTCGAACCGATCATCGCACTGCTCGAAGAGCTGCGGGCGGGGCTGCATTTGGCTCTGCTGCTGGCGCTTTAACCAGCGGTACCTTAACCGGAGCACTTCTTGGTGGGGCTATCGGAGGTACTGTAGGGGCAGTTATTGGTATTCATAAAGACAGTAAGCCGAGCATTGTTAAAGAATTAAGAAAACAAAATATTCAATTTGTAGAATATGGCGATACGATGACCTTGATCATCCCCACTGATAAATACTTTATGTTTCAAAGTCCGCGCCTTACCGAATTGTGCTATCCCGGCTTAAATAATATTGTTCGATTATTAAAGCTTTATCCGCAAAGCCCCATTTACGTTGCTGGCTTCACTGATAATGTTGGTTCACGTTTTCATAAAAGAATGCTCTCGCAAGCACAGGCCGAAACCATATTGACCTTTCTCTGGGCTAAAGGTATTCAAGCGTATCGACTTAAAGCGGAAGGTTATGGGGATAAAAATACCATATCAGACAATAAACTGATTCATGGTAGTGCCCAAAATAGACGCATTGAGATTCAATGGTTTACTGGTTTAGTTGCTCAGACTCAGCCTCAAGCAGTTTTTGTAAAATAAGGTTGTATTAATGCATTCAAGATTTATAGGTGGAATTCTTTTAATTGTTGGTACCTCTATTGGTGGGGGCATGCTTGCCCTTCCAGTAGCTAATGCGGCTACAGGATTTTGGCAATCGTCATTGTTTCTGTTTGTTTGCTGGGCATTTATGACCTTCGGCGCGTTTTTTATTCTTGAGGCCAACCTTTATTTGCCCAGGGGAAAACACATGGTATCTATGGCATCAGCCACCTTAGGCAACTATGGTTTGCTAGCAGCCTGGATCAGTTATCTCTTTTTACTGTATACCCTGCTTTCTGCTTATATATCTGGAGGTGCCGATGTATTAAACAGCCTGCTGTTTAAAACTGGCCTGCATCTTAATGAATGGCAAGCAAGCTCCCTATTTACTTTAATTTTTGGATTAATCGTTTATGGCGGCATCTATTATGTCGATTTCGCCAACCGAGGACTGATGTTTGGTAAATTAGCTGTTTATTGTTTATTAGTCATATTTATCGCACCCCACGTTGAAATACATCATTTTCAACATGGTGATATGCGTTATATTGGCGGCTCCATTATGATTTTAATTACTTCTTTTGGATTCGCTATAATTGTCCCTAATCTAAGGGATTATTTTGATGATGATATAAAAACGCTTAAAAAAGTAATTTTTATCGGCTCACTCATTCCCTTGATATGCTATATAGCCTGGGATGCAGTTATTATCGGCGCCTTGCCTTCAGAAGGAAGTCAGGGGCTGGAAAGTCTGATGCAAAACCCTCATACAACAAGCGCCCTTGCCTCTTTATTATCAGCTAAAATTCAAAGCTCATGGATCAGCGCTTTATTTAATTTTTTCACTTCAATTTGTATGTTAACCGCGTTTTTAGGAGTATCACTCTGTTTGTATAGTTTTCTTGCCGATGGTTTAAAATTACGTGAATACGGATCACATGGTATAGGATTGTTTTTTCTTACCTTCCTCCCTCCTTTGCTGATTGTGATTTACTATCCCGGAGCATACATTCATGCTTTAAGCTACGCAGGTATATTCTGTATTATATTATTATTACTTCTACCCGCGTTAATGTGTTATTTTGGTAGAAAACATTATACCTCAATCTTCAAGGCACCTGGCGGTAAAATCTCTCAGTTTGCTGTAATTATCGTTTCAATTGCTCTGTTGGTTCATGAGGTTTGGGGGCTCTTAGCTTAAATGCCACGCGTAGCATCCAGTAAGAAATTGTTGACTTTTCTTGCAAAACTAAGTATCATATTGTTCTATATTTGAACTATTTTGGATTATATAAGTGTTCAACTCAAAGCTAATAGGTGGAATTTTACTCATTGTTGGAACATCAATAGGCGGTGGAATGCTTGCTCTTCCCGTATCGACGGCTGAAGTAGGCTTTGGTAACTCCCTATTTTTCCTTTTTTTCTGTTGGTTGGTAATGACTGCTGGCGCCTTATTGGTTCTTGAAGTAAATCTGCGCCTGCCTCCAGGCAGTAACATGATTTCCATGGCTAAATCAACTCTAGGTCTCCCGGGACAAATTATTGCCTGGATAACCTATCTGTTTTTACTTTATACCTTACTTGCTGCTTATATTTCAGGAGGAAGCGATGTATTTAGTGGTATATTGCATAGAATGAATATTGATTTACCTAACTGGATCACCTCCGTAATTTTTACGGCTTTATTCAGCTTTGTCGTTTATAAAGGAATACGCTCGGTAGATTACGTAAATCGCGGGTTGATGTTTGGTAAACTGGGTGTTTATGTTTTATTGGTTGCTATTATAAGTCCCCATGTTTCACCCATTGGTTTAGTGGGTGGCTCAGCCCGAGCTTTTACGGGAACACTCATGATTTTAATTACCTCATTTGGCTTTGCTTCCATAGTACCCAGCCTACGAGACTATTTTGACAATGATATTCGTACTTTAAGACGCGTTATCCTATTTGGCTCCCTTATCCCTTTATTTTGTTACATTGTATGGGATGCAGTGATTATGGGTGTTGTTTCGCGTGAAGGGACTAATGGCCTAATCGCTTTAATGAACTCTGAACATGCGACCAGTGGTTTAACCGAAGCGTTAAATCAGTCCGTACAAAGTCAATGGATCAGTGGATTTTTCGGCTTTTTTACCTCTATTTGTATGGTCACTGCCTTTTTAGGTGTTTCTCTTGGTTTATTTGATTTCCTGGCTGATGGATTAAAACTTAAAAAATCGGGTAATGAAGGTAAGTACACTCTTGCTCTGACCTTTCTCCCTCCCTTGGCCGTGGTTTTAATCAATCCTGGAATTTATTTACATGCACTAAGTTATGCAGGTATTTGTTGTGTGATTTTATTGCTCTTGTTACCAGCCATTATGGCATGGAAAGGACGAAAGACCTGCGTACTCGCACCATCTGAAAGCCACATGGTACCCGGGGGAACCCCCAGCCTGGGGCTGATTGGTTTCATTGCAGTAGGGTTGCTTATTGTTGCAATAATGAATTAATTCCTTAAGCTTATAACTGGACTTTAGTATAAAGCTGATTAACAAACCGTCTTTGCGAGAGTTAGCGAAGCAATTGGCCGATTTTAAATTGAAAATCTGAGCTGGATTGTTTCACTTCGTTCGCAAAGACGAGCGCTTTTCCTTGTGTAATAGCTCAATTTAGCTGATAATCCATAAAGCATCTAACAGTCCATTATTTCAACAAGAACCGAATAGCAAATGCCCTACCCGACTGAAACAATCAGCTTAAAATGCTCAGAATTGGCGCAAAAAGCCAAAGCCGAAACAAATAAATTTTTTGATGGTGGGCAGGGAGAAGTGCGTCATTATCACTATTATTTCTGGTTTTTTATCCTAATTCATACTCTACTCTGGACTCTTGGGCCTTCCCTGTTAAGACCTACTGTTTCTCATGACACCTTAGAGGGAATCACTTGGGGGCTCCAATGGCAACTAGGTTATAGCAAGCATCCATTTCTGACAGCCTGGCTTTGTGCTGGAGTAACCAAATTATTTGGAGGCGTTGGCTGGCCAGTCTATCTTTTGGCTCAGTTGGCTGTATCCCTTACTTTTATAGCGGTGTGGAAACTGGCTCAGCAAATTCTTCCTCTAGGGCATGCCCTTATAGCTACTTTAGCATTAGAAGGGGTTCTTTTTTATAATATTAACTCCTTTAACTTCACTCCTGATACGCTCCAATCTCCTTTATGGGCCTTGCTGAGCTTATTTTTTTATCAAGCGCTGACGAAACAGAATGTAATGAATTGGCTGTGTACTGCATTATTTGCAGCACTTTGCGTATGCACCAAATATCAGGTTGCGCTGTTGTTTTTACCGATGTTTTTATTTTGCTTATTGAATCCCCTTGCTCGCAAGAGCTTTACAAAACCGGGAATTTATTATGCGCTAGGCACTTTTTTCTTATTAATAATACCTCATCTCATTTGGTTATATCAGCATCATTTTATTACTCTGACTTACGCATCAGAAATTTCTTCAGATTATACGCAAAATAAGATGCCTTTGAATCACTTCCGTCATCCCTTTGGTTTTGTCATTAATAGCATTATGGATGTAGCTGGTTTATTTATTTTACTGTGGCCCTTTTATAATAAGAATAAAATCCAGCTGCCATTAGAATCTTTTCAATGGCAATTTCTTATTTTCCTCGGATTAGGCCCACTTACTCTTTCTCTAATACTCTGCCTCTTCACTGGTGATTACTTTCCGCCTCGATGGTCTACTCCCTATTTTTTTGCGTTAGGCATTTTGGCTATAGCCTACTTAAAACCCGCCCTATCGAAAAAAAATTTAAAACAGTTTGTCACGACTTTAATACTCTTTAGCTCGATACTATTTCTCGCCAGAATGAGCACTTTAACCTTCATTCCCCGTTCTAACAGCGATGCATTTCTCCCCAATCACCAAATTGCCTTATCGTTATCCAAGCTTTGGCGAGAGCAATATCATACCCCACTTCCTTTTCTTGCCGGCTCAAATTATCTTGTTACAGGAGTCACTCCCTATATGACAGATAACCCTGTCCCTTATTTAAACTGGAAGTCAGAGGATAGTCCCTGGATCAATGAAAAGGAATTACGTCAGCAGGGTGGGCTCTTTATCTGGGATGAGAGCGGTTATTACACCTGGGATAAGGAAAGTCGAGCTCACACTAAGTTACCAGAGTCAGTATTGGAACGCTTTCCCAAATTAAGAAAAATACCTAATTACATTTTTTATAGACTATCAGATAAGCAACCTGTTACGATAGGTGTCGCTATTCTCCCTCCTGATCCCGACTGCCGTTAACTTAAGCCACCTCCCGTCATCCCGAGAAGCTTGCGGAGAGGGGCTCCTGAAATAAGGAGCGGTTTTTTCTTCTGTCTTTCCAATCAACTAAAATAATAAATTATATTAAGTTTGGGCCCCCATAAATGAGCGTTATTTGCAGCAATTTTCGTCGCAGTATAATAATCAGCATCGTTTGAATAGGTACCAAATGGAATTGTTCCCAACCCAATATAATTTACTCCAAGATCAAAAAAGAAATTTGAAGTCAGTGCGTATTTAACACCAACAGATACTTGGGGACTAAAATTATTTCGACTTTCATTGGATACCATCAACAAATTGGTTTCGTCTTCAGAAGACTGATAATTGAGTGCATTCTTGGTTCTAATGTTTGCAACTCCTAATCCAGGCGCTACATAGACTGAGTATTTACTGTTTATTAAATATTCAACATTAAAGACTGCTGCAATTACCTTACCTTTCATTGTAGAATGAAAGGTATTAATAATATCGTTACTTTCATAAGGGCCAGAAATAAAGGGATTAAATGTTTTTGAATAATTCCCTAGTGAGAGATAAGAAGCTTCTGGATTTAATTTCCATATTGATGTTAAGGGATATGTAAATCCAATTGCTACATTTCCAGCCCAATTTCCATCATTAAGCGAGCCAGGTGTAATGAAGGGAGTTAGCGATCCCTCAATCGGATTAATTCGTTTAATAAAATAATCATTGCTTTGGCTCCAGAAATAGTCTGGACCAAATTTAACATAAATCTGAGATATTTGAGACGAGGCCCAGATGCTGGTTTTAAATAAAATCAGCATTATTACAATAAATAATTTAGTTTTCATTTTTTCCCTTATAACCAATTTCACTCAACATGATTAACATATAAATCCATGCGGATAATTGACCTGACAATTAAATCCTGGTGTTTGTAGCGTTACTACGGTTTTTCCGTATATTGCCATTACTTGTTGTCCATTGACTTGCAGAATTGGGTTTTCATACACATTCAGGGGCTGACATGCTCGTGTACTTTTATTTATTACCCATTTGTTGGAAAGAGGCGAGCCAATGGATTTTGCTGTCGGAACGTATAGGTTTACTGGACAGCGGTTAAAAGGATCAAATGATGTTTTCAACTCCAAGTCTGTTGGTGAAGGAGCCGCCACAATTTCACGACCGGATATTGCTAATTGTACCGCATTATAAGCATTAACAATTCCAACACCACATGACATAACTCCAGTACATGAGCGTGTTGGGTCGGAAGTGACTGCAAATGGCGTAACACTTTCCAACAGAATGCTTTTGACTTCTTGAGCACTTATATAGGGATTAATTGCATAAATTAATCCTGCAATACCAGCAACGTGAGGCGTTGCCATACTTGTTCCTTCAAAAAATGAAAAACCGCTACTCTGACATCCAGATCCTGCAGAAACCGTAGATAGAATACCATTAGAATCACATGGTTCTCCATTTGCCTGTTCTCCTCCAGGCGCGGCTAGAGTGACGCGCGGGCCATAATTGGAGTAATTAGCCCTATATCCATTGATTTGCGTAGCAGCTACAACAATCACATTATTACAAGATCGGGGAGGATTGTTGGAAGCAGGCATATTTTCATTTCCAGAACTAGCAACAAGAATACTATCATTATTAACAAAAGCATTTATTGCCTCTTGAAAAGAGGGCGGACATCCAATGGTTTGTGGAAAATTAAAACTCATGCTCCCTACTTTAGTCGGATAGTTATTATGTGGAACACCAGGAACATCTCTCCCCATTGCCCAATACATACCTTGCTCTAATTGGGAAAGAGAATCAGAAGTAATAGGTAAAATTTTGAGTAGAGGCCCCATTCCCGCAATATCTAAAACGGTACCTGTAGCAGCTATTGTTCCTGCTGTATGTGTACCATGATCATCACTTGGATCTGTAATGTTGCTGTTGTTATCAGCAAAATTCCAGCCAGGCAATATATTAGGTGCTAAATCGGGATTATAATTAATCGATTCAAAATTGGATAAAACAATAGGCGGATTAGCATAACCTAATGTTGTCGCCCAAGCGCCATCTGCTAAACCAGGAGCGGACTCTAAAAAAACCCCAGGATAACTAAATTCATCCCATTGAGATGCATGAGAAATTAAGGCTAAATTAGAGTTAGCAAATGATGTTTTTTTAGGGCGTACTGGGGGCTTGATTAAACAATAAGTCATATCACGATCAGCATATAGAATATCAGGCTGCTTTAATAGTTTACTAAGCGCTTGATTAAAATAACTGTCTTTTAATAAATTCTTTGCCTCTGACAATTGCACCAGTTTTTTAGAATCAATCGCCACCAGATAAGCGCCGCTTGGCATTGATTTTACTGATTGGATAGGTAATCCATTTTTTTTTGAAAAAGCATCCCACCAAGCAGTACTCAGATTGGGTTCATCTAGGCTACTCGCTGTTTTAAATTTTAAAATAATTTGATCTAAAAATTTACCACACGGTTCTTTAGCTGCAAATAAATTAGATTCAAGGGATAAGAGCACTATAAAGGCGCTCAGCAATGACAACAACTTCCTTATATTCATAATAATATCGTCTCATCCTGGAGTTACTGTTTAAATTCATACGGATGGATAGCCTGCTCCATATGGTATTTCAATTCTCAGCTAATTTTGGTTGATGTACAAATATTTTTTAAGAATTGTGAAATATGAATTTAATTTTCTCTTAATAATGATTTTATATAATAAATGGTTTGCATCCAATCATTTCTAATTTATATGAAAATCTATCCTAATCTTTCCGAGGCATTACGAGCATTCCCAAGAAAATCTAAAGAAGTATTCGCCATTATTAGCTTTAATGGTCAAGCTTATTTTGTTTTCCGAAGCAATCCTGATGCTGAAGTAGCCACGATCATCCAAGCACATAATAAGATGGTGATAGGAAATGAATTACTGAAGCTTGCTCCAGAAAACGTGGACCGTCCAAGAAAAGAACGGCTCTATAAATTGATGATTGAAGGAGGTGCTTCAAAAGAATTTCCAGAAAAATCTCGTCATGCCGAAGAAAATCTGATTCGAGGCTTTCCTACTATTTTAAATGATTTTAAAAAAATGTTTCCAAATCAAAAAATAAATAAAATTGATATTTTTCTAACTCATTCCCCTTGCTCAAAAAAAGGAAGTAAGAAATACAGTTCTCAATGTACTGTGCATAATTTTTTTCTTCCTGAGGGATGCGATAAAAAATTAACGGTATTTTTTAAAAATAAAAATTATATAAATGGGAGTGATTTATTTAGTAGCAACCCTGGTGTTCGAGTCCATTATAATCATAAATTTGATCCATCGGTAAGCAATGAGGGTAATGAGTTTATAAAAGAGGCGGATCCTGAGCTTAAGAGTGTTCTATCTAAATATCTGGATAACGGCCCCGGTTCTTCAATATAACCAATTATCACGCTGATTGATATTTCTAACTGTACTAAATTAATTAAATAGCAATTTATTTCATGTCAAAGACTGCTCATAATATTCTGTTTTTTCTCTTAAAAATAAGCGATACTGCACTCAAAATAAATAATAATAAAAACACTTATGACAAAAATCAGGCCCTTTCTTAAATGGGCAGGAAGCAAATATAATTGCTTAAACGAAATTATCTCTTCTCTTCCTCCAGGCCTTCGTTTAATTGAGCCCTTTGCTGGATCTGGGGTGATTTTTATGAATACGGATTACTCCTCTTATATTTTGGCAGAAAGCAATCCGGATCTAATCCAAATCTTCACTACCTTACAGGAGCAAGGCGAAGAATTTATAGATTATTGCCAGCAGTATTTTCATCCAGATGCTAATTGTAAAGAAAAATACTATGAAAGACGTGCTGATTTTAATAGATTAAGTCATTCTTATCAGAAATCAGCTTTTTTTCTCTATCTCAACCGGCATGGCTATAATGGATTGTGTCGGTATAACTCTAAAGGGTTATATAACGTTCCATTTGGGCTTTATACGAAACCCTATTTTCCACGCAAAGAAATGATTCTTTTTCATAAAAAAAGTCGGCAAGCACAATTCATTCAGAATGATTTTAGAAATACTTTTGCATTAGCGAAGCCAGGAGATGTTATTTATTGTGACCCACCCTATGTACCATTCTCCAAAGTAACTAAACCGCTCCCTTATACCCAAAAGAAGTTTACAGAAGAAGACCAAATAGAATTAGCTGAATTAGCAGAGAAAACTGCGGCGAAAGGGATTCCTGTCATTATTTCCAATCATGATACTGAATTTACTCGCAGCCATTATCACAAAGCGCAAATCAAGAGCTTTCCTGTTTCTCGCTGGATCAATTGCAATGTGAAACAGCGACAACCAGTTAAAGAACTGGTTGCCGTCTTTATGAGTTAATTAATTGAATGTTGCTCTTTATGATCTTTGATAAAAAATGCCAGAATAGTAACCATTAACAATGAAATCGGCAGAATTGATAAAGCAACCTGATAATCTTCTACCGTATAAATATGCTCACCGCCTACGATCCCACTATCACCAAAGGTATCAAGTAGTTTACCCACTAAAGGTTGAAAAACTACTCCACCCAGAGTCACTATCATGTTGGTTGCAGCAAATACGGTACCAGACAACTTAGCACCACTGCATTCTTTAGCCATAATAAAGACAATAATTTCTGTAGCACTAAAGACACCATACAAAAATAATAAAATATTTAAACTCAGGTAAGATAAGCCGGGCATATATAAAACCAGGCTAATGCAAATCAACGCTAAGATAGCTCCCGTAACCAGAGGCAGTACTCTTCTACCTGTTCTATCAGATAAATACCCGGCAATTGGAGCTCCAACAGCCCAGCCTAAAAAGACTGCTGATACCGTTTTAGCGGCTTCAACCTTAGTTAAATGATGGGCCTGCTCTAAATAGGTTTTGCCCCATAATTCACCAAAGACAGAGAGGGATGTATATAAGCAAGCACCGACAAAACCAATCAACCAAACTTCTGGTGACATCAATACTTTGAGAACATTATGAAAAAATTCTGGTAAAGGATATTTATTTGGTTGATATCCTTCTGGACCATCCCTAACCACGCTGAACATTAATATACTCAGGCCACAACCAATGAATGCGATGATAATTAATACCCTTTCCCATCCTATACTGACCGACCACTCGGTTATTTTAACCTCACCATAAACCAAACCTAACATACCCAAAGTGGTAATCAGGCCAGCTACTAAAGAAAAATAACGACGAGGTAACCAATGTAAAGCCAGAGATAGCACACCAACAAAGGCAAAGGATGAACCAAATCCTACTAAAAATCGTCCTGCTCCGACAAGAAACATTGACGAGGTTAAGGTAAACATCCAGGAACCTAAGGTACAACATAAGCATGCAAAAGTAAGCAGTTTTCTTGGACCATACCTATCCATCAACATGCCTACAGGCATCTGCATAGGCGAATAAGCAAAATAATATAATGCTGAAATCTGCCCAAAGGTGGTGGCGGAAATATGGCCCAAGGCTGTGCTTAATTCTGTTTGCAGAGCACCTGGTATAATCCGAAGAATAAACTCATAACAGTAAAATATAGCTCCGACAAAGCAGACTAAAATACCGAAGAGCGCTTGTTTTTTTGTAATTATATTATTTGGGTGCATGGGCATGTGTTTCTTTTAAAAAGAACGTCAATATGGCTGCAATCAGTATGCCTAATGGAATAATAGATAAGGCAAATTGATAGTCATCGACCGTATATAACCTCTGTAAGTTATCGATTGTTGCCCCTGTTACAGCGGCCCCCCCTAAATGTGCTGACAAGCTAAAGTCTAGTAAATGTCCGACTAAAGGCTGTAGGAACATAGCACCGAGCATAACAATCATATTAGTTACTGCCATTGCTGTACCTGCCGCTTCGCCAGGACTCAATTCACGACCTACTGCAAAAACAATAGCTTGAGCACTGTATAACAAACCTAATAAAAACATCAAAGATTGGATGTTGGACTCACTTAAGCCAGGGAGATATAAAATCATCATCATGACTATTGCTGCGCCGGCGGCTCCAATGAGCATAGGAAATTTTCGACGAGCTAATTTGTCTGAAATATAACCCATTAATGGAGCGCCAATGATAAAGCCCAAAAAGAGTAAAGAATTTGCTAATCCAGCCGCTTGTGAAGAAAGACCATGAGCATGTTTTAAGTAAGGAATTCCCCACAGCTCGGCAAAAACAGTGGTGGGAAGGTAAACCAAGCAACCGTACATCCCATTAACCCAGATCTGCTTACTTCGGATAATGATACCTAAATCGATCATTCCTTTTTTAAAGCTGGGAACAGTACCACTTTGTCTGTGCTGTCCCTTTTTATCGTGAATTCCAAACCATAAAACAAAAATTAATACTACACCAAAAATTGCAGTTAGATTCAGAGTTTTAATCCATCCTAATCTTTCAACGAAGATCTCCATGAAGTTATCACCCAGCATGGCACCAATAGGACCCAAAGCAGAAGTCATACCAGAAACCATAGCTAATCTATTTTCAGGCAACCATATGGTCGCAAGCTTTAGGACACCCACAAAAGCAAAGGCTGAGCCGAACCCGACTAGAAACCGACCTGTTGCTGCTATCCAAAATACGGAGGTGGCAGTAAACAAAAATGTTCCCACAACACAAATCAGACAAGCAATGGTTAATAATCTTCTGGGACCATATCTATCAAGCAATACTCCAACCGGTAATTGCATGGGAACATAAGCAAAATAGTAAATAGAGGAGAGCAGACCAAAACCTGTCGCCGATAAATTAAAATGCTCGCGTAGTGCATGTTCCATTACACTGGGTGCGATACGCAATAAATACTCATAACTGTAAAATATAGCTCCAAGTCCGCAAATGAGCCAACCAATTATTGTGTAATCTCTACGGTTTTCAAAATGCAAGGTTATCTCCTTAACAATAGGTTAAGCACGAGCGCACACTCTTCCTCGAAGAGGTAATTTCAACTCTTTTCTTATCTTAAATTATTAACTTGACTCACACCACTGGCTATAGCAGCTTTAGCTACAGCAGCAGGGACCCTCTCTTTTAAACGAGGATCTATTGGCTTTGGAATAATGTAGTCAGGACCAAACTCCCAATTAGTAACTCCAGGGTAATTATCCTTCACTACCTGAGGCACAGCTTCATGCGCTAGTTGACGAATTGCCTCTACAGCTGCAATTTGCATCGATTGATTAATACATGTAGCGCGCACATCTAGTGCACCGCGAAAAATATAAGGAAAACATAACACATTATTCACTTGATTGGGATAGTCACTACGTCCTGTAGCAATCACCAGATCTTTACGTACCTCATGAGCAAGTTCGGGTCTGATTTCAGGGTTAGGATTAGATAATGCAAAAATAACGGGATTAGGCGCCATTAAATTCAATAAATCCGCATCTAATAAATCAGGTTTAGCAACACCGATAAATACATCAGCACCTACTAGCGCATCGCGTAAAGTCCGGCATTCAGTGGTACGCGCAAATGCAAATTTATAAGCATTTAAATCGGCGCGGCCTGAATGAATAACTCCTTTGGTATCAAGCAGGAGCATATTTTTTTTGTCAGCACCTAAAGCAACAAGTAATCGCATGGAGGCTATGCCAGCAGCTCCCGCACCAATACATACAATTTTTGCTTCAGATAATTTTTTTTGCTGTAATTCAAGGGCATTCAACAAACCCGCGGCAACCACAATAGCAGTACCATGTTGATCATCATGAAATACGGGAATATTTAATTGTTCGATCAAGGCTTGTTCTATTTCAAAACACTCAGGAGCCTTGATGTCTTCTAAATTAATACCACCAAAAGTGGGGGAAATTCGTTTTGCAGTAGCAATAAAAGCCTGCGGATCATCAGCATCGATTTCTATATCAAAGACATCAAGATCTGCAAAGCGCTTGAATAAAACCGCCTTCCCTTCCATCACCGGTTTACTGGCTAAAGGGCCTACATCGCCCAAACCAAGAACGGCAGTACCATTAGTGATCACCGCAACTAAATTGCCTTTATTTGTATAACGATAGGCATTTTCAGGGGTTTCGGCTATAGCCAAAACAGGCACTGCTACTCCTGGAGTATAGGCTAAAGATAAATCATCCTGGGAATTCGTTGGTTTTGTAACGTTAACACAAAGCTTTCCTGGTACAGGAAACTCATGATAGTCCAACGCACGCTGTTTTAATACATCATTATCCAAAGTGCTTACTCTCTCTTTTTAGACCGCTGGTAAAAAAACATAAATTAACACTATGATTTTTAACAATACTCACAAAAAAAAGGCACAATTCTTATGTGCCTTCTCTAACCTTACATCTTGGTTCTATTATTCTTTTGTTTTAGCTTGAGCAGAACGCATGTTATAGCGATCACGGAATTTCTGAACACGTCCTCCAGTATCAACCAGTTTTTGCTTACCAGTATAAAAAGGATGGCATAGTGAACATACTTCAATGCTCAAATCTTTACATAAAGTTGAACGAGTCTCAAACACTTCGCCGCAGCTGCAAGTGACTTTGACCGTTTGATAATCGGGATGAACAGATGCTTTCATAATACTACTCTCTTCTAAATGAGTATCGCCACCTGGACCAATTGCCAAGCACCATACTCTACACAAATGACACAAAACAATAGCAGAAAAGTTTTTGCAAATCAATTTTTTCTGTCAGAGTGAATCAAATTCACCCTTTAATCTTAGCGCAATTTACAGAAAATTCAATCCAGCTATTCCACCATCTTTAAATCTCCCTGCTTTACAGCTCAAGCTCTACCCATACCGGAGCGTGATCAGAAGGTCTTTCTGCCTTACGAGGTTCCTTATCAATCCCGGATTGCCGACACAAAGCATTCAGCTGGTCGCTCAATAAAACATGATCAATGCGCAACCCTCTATTACGCCTGAATCCCGCGGCCCTATAGTCCCACCAACTAAAAACATTTTCTTCCTGTTCAAAATTTCTAAAACTATCGTGCAATCCTAAACTTAAAAGATCAATAAAGGCTTGTCTTTCGGCAGGACTTACTAACACACACCCCACCCACTCAGCAGGATCATGAACATCTCTATCTTCTGGAGCAATATTAAAATCACCAACTACTGCCAGTTGAGGATATAAAATTAATTGTTGTTGAATAAAAGAATTTACTTTCTCAAGCCAATTTAACTTATATTGATATTTGTCTGAAATAAGTTCTGCCCCATTTGGCACGTATAAGTTAATTAATCGTATGCCTGCAACGGTTGCAGCCAAAATACGCCGTTGAGGATCCTCCAGGCCAGGAATATCGGTGATGACTTCGGTCAAAGGATGTCGACTAACAATAGCTACTCCGTTATAGGTTTTCTGTCCTGCAAAAACCACATGGTATCCTCTGTCTATAAATGCCGCAGCCGGAAAATTCTCATCGAGTAATTTGGTTTCCTGCATTGCCAGAACATCTACTTGAGAGGATTCTAACCACTCTAGTACTTGATCAAGACGAACCTTTAATGAATTAACATTCCAGCTGGCCAGTTTAAACATGCCAATCCCCCTTATATTCAATCAGTAAGGGAGCATGATCAGACATACGTGGTTCGCGAAAAATCTGGCTATTTATAACATGCTCGGTAAGTCCTGGAGTAACAACCTGATAATCAATTCTCCATCCTACATTCTTTTCCCAAGCTCTACTCCTGTAAGACCACCAGGTATACTGTTCTTCTTCCTGGTTATGAACTCGAAACGCGTCAACAAATCCCATAGTACTAAACAATTCATCCATCCAGGCACGCTCTTCTGGCAGAAATCCTGAATTTTTTTGATTCCCTCGCCAATTTTTCAAATCTATTTTCTTATGAGCAATATTATAATCACCGCATATAATCAGTTCACGCCCTTCATTTTTTAAATTAATTAAATGCCTGGCAAATTGGTCCAGAAAATCATATTTCACTTTCTGACGATCTTCCCCACTGGTACCTGAAGGCAAATAAAGCGAAATAATGCTTAATTTGGGATAATCAAATTGAATATAACGTCCCTCATTATCACAATAGTCAAAACCCATGCCCTTCACAATGCGCACTGGCTTATGACGAGCATAAATTGCTACCCCACTGTAACCTTTCTTTTGTGCATCATAATAATCACAAAAATAATCTCGAGGATAATAAACCTCTTCGGGTACTAACTGATCCGCCTGAGCTTTGGTTTCCTGGATACAAACAAAATCAGCATCTTGTCCTGCAAGCCACTCATAAAATCCATTGCGGGCTGAAGCCCTTATCCCATTAGCATTAAAACTAATAACTTTCATTATCCTTTTAACCTCTCTACAAGAGTTCTCAACACTTAATAATAGGCAGCCCTAATATAGGATTAATGCTTCAATTTTCACATTCTCGTATTACGGGGCTATAGATCTTATTTTCTATCTAAATTTAATGCCACGCGCCCTAAACGCTCCCCTAAATGTTTAGCCAAAGTAATTTCATCCTGACTGATTGGATGATCATTTGTTACACCTGAAACATGGGTCGCTCCATAAGGTGTTCCGCCTGATACGGTATTATTTAAGGCAGGCTCCGTATAGGGAAGACCTAATATAATCATGCCCTGATGCATTAAAGGCAGCATCATACTAATTAAGGTACTTTCCTGACCACCGTGCATGCTGGCTGAAGAGGAAAAAACACAAGCAGGTTTGTCCACTAAATCACCAGCCAACCATAAAGAAGAAGTACTATCCAGGAAGTATTTTAATGGAGCAGCCATATTTCCAAAACGCGTTGGACTACCTAAAGCCAGTCCATGACAATGACGCAAGTCATTCAAAGTGACATAGGGTGCTCCACTGTCAGGAACAGCTTTCTCTACCGCTTCACAAGTAGTAGAAACCGGAGCAACAGTCCGTAGTCGAGCCTCAATTCCTACTCGCTCAATACCCCGAGCAATATACTGAGCTAACTCGGCCGTTGAGCCTGTTCGAGAGTAGTATAAAACTAAAATATAAGGATCAGACATCAATCAGCTCCATGTTTATTAATAAATAAGAGACGAGTATATAGTAGGGTGAAAAGTGGCGCGAGCAGATTTTTATGGCCGCTCAGAAACAAATAATAGAAACTTGAAGTTTCAATAATAGAGAAGAAAAATGTAAGACCAGTTGCACCATCCCGATCAGTTACAATCAAATTTTAGACGGACACACCATTAACTATGCGTTATTAAATTACCATTGGCAATTAAATGATCAAGAATCGCATGAGAACTGGTTGTTGAAAATACAGAGGTTAAATCAACCCCACTCAAAATTATGGTCTGAGTTGGAGAAGCAAAACTACCGCTGCCAGTAGGATCTACTTTAATGGTTGTATTACCTCCTGATACACTGACACTCAGATAACTATCCAAACTATTGGCATTTAAATGCTCGCCAGATAATAAATCAGATAAATTCAATACACTGGCATCAGTTGAGCTTCCAACAGGATTAGGCTTAAAGTCAGTAATGGTATCTGTAGCTTTTCCAGTTACAGCCCCACCCGTATTATCTCCCTGCATCCACACGAAAGTATCAAGTCCGCCGCCGCCAGTCATCCGATCATCCCCTTGTCCTCCAATAAGAAAATCGCTACCTGTGCCACCAGTTAAAGTATCATTGCCAGTACCACCATAGAGAAGATTTCCACCATCATTTCCTACAGTTAACGTATCATTACCCGCCTCGCCATAGAGGATGTTATGGCCTGCACCGCCACTCATAACATCATTTCCGCCTGCGCCATGGATGATATCATTTCCAGCGTTACCCACTGGATTATCAACATTGGTTCCACCGAATATGAGATCATTACCACTGCCAGAATCAGTATTAATAATAGTACTCGAATTAGTACTATCGATGTAATCATTGCTCGTACTTCCAGTCGTAGAAATGCCTGATTTAGTACTATCAATTTCTACATTGATATGGTCAGTAATGACATGTTGGTTTCCTGCTACATCACTTGCAGTAACAGTGACTGTTAGATCATAATTGCTGTTCGTATTAGCTGTTGACGGCGTCGTTGTCGTCAATTGTAAACCAGATAACTGATCTTCGGTTAAATTCCATAGATGAGTTACAGAATCATAAGTACCGTGATTCAATGTAGCGCCCGTAGGAACTCCTGAAATGGCAATCGCTAACGATTCTCCTGTATTGGCGTCTGCTATAGAGGCGGTGATTAATAAATCAACCGTTACCGTAGTGCTGGCATGCTCAATGGCCAGCGCATTGTGCGCTATATTGATAACAGGATTAGGTGCCATGAGATCCACATTGACTGTTACAGTAGCTACATTAGATAAAGCCCCACTAGGATCTTGAGTTTGATAATTAAAGGTAACACTTCCAGAATATCCATTTGGAAGATTACTTAAAACAACATGACCATTGCCATCAAGGCTCACTGTTCCTACACTGGAATTACTGACATTTGCAACAACTAATGAAGCTTGCGGATTATCTACGTCAGTATCATTAGCAAGTAATGCAGAAGTATTAATTAAAACGGCATCAGTGCGGAATATCGCACCATTACCATTCACATCAGCAGTGCCCAAATAGTGATAACCTGAGCTTCCTTGTTGTAATTCAGCCTGAAGGACGTATTGACCACCCTGATCCCAATATTCAATTTCTATTTGGTGTAAACCAGAAGTTGCAATAGTAAATGAGGGATAGACTGCAGTAGCTGGTGATTGATTTAAAGTAAACGCGGCTACTGTCACCCCATCTATTTTAATATTATAACCATCATCACCTGTTATTCTAAAATTATACGTTCCTGCTGCAAGTTGAACCAACCCTTGCATTTGGACAATTGCCTGGGTTGTAGACAATACGGGACTATCATTTCTAACCAATGAGCTAGAATCAGTACCTAACCAGGTTTTTAGATTATCACTTGTTGGACTTATATAACCACCAAGATTATTAGTTATCGCGCTGTTACCATAATTAACTGTAGTAGAGACAAAATTAGCGTCAACATTAGCTCCACTATTAATATAATTTTCTACTTGATACAGATTTACCAAGGCCGGACCGCTAACATTCGGGGTATAATTGTAAAAATCAGACTCCAATCCGCTTACAGTAATCATATTGGATTGATTAATTGTCGATAAGGTATCATTTACTGCTACTGGGGCATCATTGGTGCCTAAAATCTTCACCGTAATCGTTGAAGTAGTACCATCGGCGGAAGTCACCGTTAAAGTATCGGTATAGGTAGTGCCGGCCACAAATTCATTGTGCGCCGTATCGGTGGTATAAGTCCAAGCCCCATTAGAACCCACAGTGAAATGACCATAACCGTTA
>NZ_JAJKBJ010000037.1 GCF_023618015.1 Legionella maioricensis | reverse complement strand
GTTTTCTTTTATCTTGACAAGAGTTTATTCATTTCGTAGGATTGCGCAAATGATCATAATATGACCAATAACTTATAAACAATTGCGCAGTAATAGGTTTAAAATAGATTGTTTCTGATTCAAGTATAACTCAATAATAAAAATATCTTAAACAGATAGAAACTTCGAAAATGCCTGGTTATTTAAAATTTATTAATGGCTAGGTCTGCACTTTTGGAAAACCTCAGGAAAATAGATGACGGCTTTTGATACAAACCAATATTTACAAGTTGAACGATCATTAATTGATATGGCTGTAGAAAGTTGGCGAATTACACGATTATTTACTCGAATTATAAATAAGCTAGATGCTGGAGAGTCGGGTCGTTACATTAACCAACTACGATACTTTCAAAAAAAGCTTGAAGAAAATCTAGATGCGGCCAATTTGAGAATCGTCAATGTTGAAGGACAGCCCTTCGATCCAGGTATTGCAGCATCAGCATTGAATTTAGGGGACTTTGCTCCTGATGATTCCTTATTAATAGAACAAATGGTAGAGCCTATCATTATGAGCACTGAGGGGCTTAAGCGACAAGGCATAGTTATACTTCGAAAGGTGAGTTTATGAAATATATTGGAATAGACCTAGGCACAACTAATAGTGCTATTTGTTCTTATGATGGTGTATCAGTTACTTTGTATAAGAGTCCAGAACAAAATGATGTTACACCGTCGGCCATATTTGTTGATAGACGAGGTAATAAATATTTAGGGCAGCGTGCCTATGATAATGCTGCTAAAAATCCAGATAATGCTGCTACAAAATTCAAACGAATGATGGGCACAAGTACCCCTATTAAGCTGAGTGCAGTCGATTTGATTTTTACACCAGAAGATTGTTCTGCTGAAATTATTAAATTATGTTTTGGTTATCTCCCTGAAGAAATAAGGAATAGTGATGACACCGGGACAGTAATTACTGTTCCCGCTTCATTTAATCAAATGCAAAAAGATGCCACATTAGCTGCAGCTGAAATGGCAGGATTAGGAAAAATAGCTTTAATGCAAGAGCCTGTTGCAGCGGTTATGAGTGTCATGAAACAAAGAACAGGAGATGGTATTTTTCTTGTTTTTGATCTAGGTGGTGGTACTTTAGATATTGCTATCGCAGAAAGTATTAGCTCAAGAGTCAGTTTATTAGCTCATGGCGGTGTGGCTATGTGCGGCGGAACTGATTTTGATCGAGCGATCCTTGATAATATTGTAAAGCCTTGGCTTTTTACTAACTTCGATTTACCTGAAGATTTAGGTGGTAATCAAAAGTACAAAACCTTATTAAGAATGTGTCTTTGGGCCTCAGAAAAAGCAAAAATTGATTTATCAGCTAAAGATGAAACTGTTATTAGCCTCACAGAAACCGATATTGGCATTGTTGATGAAAGTGGAGCGGAGATTTATGTTGATATACCTTTTACAAGAAATCTCCTTGATGAGTTAATTCAGGAAAAAATAAATGAGTCAATTCATGCTGCAAGAGATACATTGGATAAAGCAGGATTAAGCCCTAATGATATAGAAAGAATTGTATTTGTGGGTGGACCAACTCAGTATAAACCTCTTCGAGATAGAGTTTCCTTCGAATTAGGAATTGCAGCGTCTACAGATGTAAATCCTATGACAGCAGTTGCGGAAGGGGCAGCAGTTTTTGCAGAATCCATCGATTGGGATTCAGAAAGTCGTGGACGAAAAAACGCCAGAGGAACAATAACTACTGGGGGGAAACTTAATCTATCATTTAACTATATTGCAAGAACACCTGATTATAAAGCAACAGTTATTGCAAAATTGGATGGACAAGTTGTTTCTGGGTCAGAATTTCAAATTGATAGTATGGACACCGGTTG
Organism: Legionella maioricensis; assembly: GCF_023618015.1. Classification (GTDB taxonomy): domain Bacteria; phylum Pseudomonadota; class Gammaproteobacteria; order Legionellales; family Legionellaceae; genus Legionella; species Legionella maioricensis. The sequence continues at coordinate 16,967 of NZ_JAJKBJ010000037.1, read as the reverse complement.
GTCGTCAGGGCGTATGAGGTTGGAAGATGGAGCGACGCTCGAACTTAATCTAGCAAAACCTGGGGAAAATACATTCAAAATATTCGTATTTGATGGGAGTGGTGGGTCAATAAGTTTGATTCAAAATAAAATTATTATATCTCGAACTGCAGCAAGCATTGATGCTATCCCAGCTTCACATTCTATTGGTGTAGAGGCACAAGAAAAAATTGGTGGGCGTTTAATTTTAGAATACTTAGTACTTGAAGGTGACCATTTACCTAAAAAAGGGAAAAAGTTTTTTAAAGCTTCAGAATCATTAACGGCTGGAAGTACCGATTCGATAAAATTCAAAATTTGGGAAGGAGGTATATCAGACCCAGTTAGTGATAACCGTTTTATCGGTATGTTCGAAATTAAAGGTTCTGATTTTGAGGAAGGTATGATCGCAGCAGGAGCTGATTTGGTTTGTGAATATGAGGTTTTGGATTCAGGAAATATTGTTATTGAAGTTACTGTTCCGTCTATTGGTGGTTTATTTCACAGCGGACGGAATTTTTATTCTCGTCAAGACGGGCAAATTGACTATACAAAAGCATTAAAGTTGGTTAAGTCGCAATCTAGTCATGTTATGCAGCGTATAGAGGAAATGTCATCAAAGATTAATGAGCCTCGTTTAGATCAAGCACGTGAAAAGCTAAATCGAAATGAAGCACTGAAATCAAATGAAAGTGATCCTGAGACGATTAAGCAGGCTATGGATAATGTTCAAGAGGTCAAGCGGTTACTAGCAATCATACGTAAAGAACATCTAAAAGACATTCGGCGATTAGAATTAGACAACGTCTTAAAGCTCTTTGATGATTTAGTAAGAGAGCATGCTCGACCATCTGAAGAATCTTCATATGATAATCTTGTAAGAACCACCTTACGTGTAATTGAAAATAATGGCGGCGATTTCGAAGCACACATATCGGAACTTCGACATAGAAATTTTGTAATTTTGTGGCGGCAAGATTGGTTTATAATTAATCGATTTAAATGGCTATCAGAAGATACCCATCTATTTGCAGATGCTGGTGAGCATAATCAATTAGTAATTATGGGTACAGAAGCTCTTAAAGCTAATGACATTGAAAAATTGCGTAAGGTTGTTAACAAACTTGATTCAATTCGTATTGATTCTGACGATGAATCAGAAATGATAGCTGGCGCAAATATTGTTAGGGTTTAATATATGGTAATTGATTCCTGGTTACCAAATGGTCTTTTGCTACCTGATGGAAAGAAGTACCAACAAGCACTCTTTGAAGGGGAAGGGTGGCAGATAATAGAAACCAAATGTGGTGTTAGAGTATTACTAGCTGATGATTGTCTATCTTTACGGTGGATAGATTCTGGATTAATTGAACCTAGATCGACAATACACTTTGATTTTGATAATAAACGTTTATGTTTGATCTCATCCAGTTTAAATCAGGCTTTATATCCTGTCTTATCAGGTAAGTCCCCAAATTCAAAAAGTGAAGCACTTTCATTTGCGCAAGCATTTAAGGTAACAAGGGATATTCTGCCGGGAGTATCTCTTCAAGATGCCATATACATCGAGTGTATAAATCGCTTGTTACCAACTTATACCATAAATGATCATATGGATGATGAATTAATTCTAGGAAGCTGGTTGACTGGAGGTGCTAATATTTCGGTCAAATATTTTAGAGGATTGTGTCAGGCATTAAGTTGGCTTGAAGCTACGCATGTTAGGGATATTATAGAAGCTAGTGGATTTGATGTTTCCGAAAATACTATCTCTAACTTGCAAAAGAATTCACTATCTCCGCAAGTATTAATTAATCAAAACTTCTCACGAGATGATCAAGATATAGCACGAGGGGATAATAATAAAAGATTTGAACTACCTGGGCGCCATCAATTAGAAAACTTCATAAATGAACATATCGTTGACATTATTCAAAATAAAGATCGATATAAATTATTTGGAATTGGCTTCCCATCCGCCGTTATACTTCATGGTCCCACAGGATGTGGTAAGACACATGCAGTGGATCAATTAATAGAATTTCTTGGTTGGCCTAGTTTTAAAGTTGATGCATCAACGGTAGCCAGTCCGTATATTCATGAGACTAGCAAAAAAATTGCCGATATTTTTGACAAATCCATACAATATGCTCCATCTATCTTAGTTATTGATGAGATGGAGGCATTTTTAGTAGATCGAGATAGGGCAGATGGACAACATCGAATTGAAGAAATAGCAGAGTTTTTGAAGCGCATTCCTGAGGCAATTAAGAATGAAGTATTAATCGTAGCAATGACTAACAAAATAGATATGATTGATCCAGCAATACTTCGACGAGGAAGATTCGATCATATTCTCAAAGTAGACTATCCCAGTGAGTCTGATGTTTTATCCTTATTAAATAAAATACTTTTATCATTACCAAAAGATGAAAATGTAGATCTGGCCTCTATTGCAAAGATGCTTATAGGCAGACCTTTATCCGATGTAGCTTTTGTAGTTAGAGAAGGTGCACGCTTGGCTGCACGTGCAGGAAAAGACCAATTAAGTCAGTTTCATCTTCTTGCTGCCCTAAATAAATCGCCCTTGCGAGAAAAATTATGAAAAACAATAGCTCACAAGTTCTGTTTGAGGAGAGAAAAATTGGCTATTGAAGAATTCAACAGTGATAAATCAAAGATCGGATTTTCTGGGTTATCATCAATGGTATCTAATATTGAAGTAACAATACAAACAGTTGAATCCCAGACAAATACTCATACTGATATCCCTGAAGGGGAGCATATTGAGCCTATAAGCATAAGTAAGCAAAAATCAATGAAGCAAACTATTCGGCGATTCATGTCTGATCCAATGAATGTTATTGCCCTAATTGTAACATTCGGTATATTATTTTTCTTGTCTCAAGAAAATACAAGTTCCCACAAAATCGCTAGCCAGCCGTCTACAAATAAAACATATGTACAGAAAAAGACTATCAAGCAACAGCAACAGAACTATAGTTCTTTATCAACTTCTACAGCTCGTCCTTCAGAAAAAAAACCTTTCTTGGGGAGGAATAACTATCTTGATACTCCTCAGATTCGGTGGTGTCTTGCAGAACGAATTCGTATTGATGCCGCTCGAGATTCTATTGATAAATTCATCGACTCTAATGTGCAACGCTTTAATGAAATAGTAAATGATTATAATAGTCGTTGTGGTAGTTATAGGTATTATCAAAGAGATTTAAATACTGCTAAATCTGAAATTGAAGCATATCGTAGTGAAATTTTCTCAGAAGGTATTGCCCGTTTTTTAAGGCCATCCGTAAATTCATTGGCAAAAAATAAACCTTTAATCAATGTGTCTTTAATTTTAGAAATTCAGAAAAAGCTCAAAGAGCTGGGATACGATATAGGTACTCCAAATGGGCAAATGGGTATACAAACTAAACTTTCCATTATCCAGTTTCAACATGATGTAGGAGTACAGATGGATGGACTTGCCAATTCCCGCTTGCTAGAAAATCTGAATGCAGAAAAAATAAGAATCATAAGAAACTATAAAATAAATCAAAATCTTAAAATCGCTGCTAAAAAGAGAAAAAATCAATATGAAAATAAGCGGCTTATAACAAAGAAAACAATAGTTTCTCGGATGCCAGTTAATGCGGAGATTGATTACACAGGCCATGCTTGGACATGTAAAAGAGGGTATAAACAAATCGGTTCTGAGTGTGTTTTTGTTAGACTACCCCCTAATTCAGAGATTGATTACACAGGGCATAACTGGACTTGTAAAAGGGGCTATTACCAAACAGGTTCGGCGTGTTCTCCTGTGAAACTACCTTCAAAGGCAGAGATTGATTACACAGGACATAACTGGACCTGTAAAAGGGGCTACTACCAAACAGGTTCTGGGTGTTCTCTTGTGAAACCACCATCAAATGCAGAGATTGATTACACAGGGCATAACTGGACCTGTAAAAGGGGCTACTACCAAACAGGTTCTGGGTGTTCTCTTGTGAAACTACCATCAAATGCAGAAATTGATTACACAGGGCATAACTGGACCTGTAAAAGGGGCTACTACCAAAGAGGTTCTGGGTGTTCTCCTGTTAAACTACCTGTAAATGCAGAGATTGATTATACAGGCCATAACTGGTCTTGTTTACGTGGCTTTAGGCAGTTGGGTCAAACTTGCCAGTCAATATAAGTTAAATTTTAAGCTATTCAAGGGAACTCTCAATTTACAACATTTTGAGTTTGAGATGAATGAACATTAAATATTGAGAGAACCACTAATTGGGGGCAGTATGAGTAATGAAATAGGAAACATAATACCGAATATTTTTGAGCGGAAACGAATTCTTATGAATTCTGGTATACAAAGAAATCCTTTTTTCATTCTAAATGTTAATGTTCGCGATGATAGAAAAAAAATAGTCCAGTTGACTGAAGAAAAATCTTTAGAATTTGATCATTATCTCTGTCAAAAAGCGCGTTCTGATTTAACCCATCCAAGAAACAGATTAAGTGCTGAGTTAGCTTGGTTATCTGGAGTTTCACCAGGGAAAGCCTCATTGCTTATTGAACAGCTATTGAGTGATCCAATGTCCATTCGTTCAGAGTCTGGAATACCTGTTTTAGCACATATCAATCTTTTAGCTTCTGTATTCTATGCTATAGATATAAAAGATGATTCAGAAGATGTTTCGGAATTTATTCTCCAATTCGTATATCTCATTGATCAGATCAAAATTGAGGATGTTATGCGAGATATTAATGAAGATCGTTTGATATCAGGTTTTCCGAAAATACTTAAACAAGAACAAATTGTAGAAGTTCTCGCGGAACAAAACCAATATTACAAAACTGTTATCAAAGATGGATTAAATCGCTTAGATCCTTTATCCCTTATAAAGGTTATTACATCAATAGTAAGCAAAAGTACAAATGATGGAGAAATTCATGCACCTTCTTTGATAGATGAGTTAATAGATAGTTATGAAATAGAGTGCAAAGAGTTTTTGCAGGAGGAAGAGGAGAATATTACCCAACTTATAAAAGTTGCAAAGGAATCTAAGATAGCTAATAAAAACCTTATAGGCCCAATACTCGATAAATTAGAAACGGTGGTGATGAATTGGTCACGAGTAATTTACCCAATCCTAATAAGTGCAAAATCTCGAGGTTTAGAAAATGAATCTATAAATAAAATAGCATATTTGCTTCTGCATTGTGCGGCAGAGCTTGGAACTACTGATTGCGTAAATAGAATTAATTTCCTTGTTAAAGGAGTTTATTCTAACAGTAATGAGATAATGCAACTAATTCAGAAAATTGAAGAAGAGAAACAAAATGAAGAAATAGAGTTTGAGCGTGAGATTTCTTATCAAGCAGAGATTGGTCTTATTAATAAGACAATATTAAGTATATCACCTGACGGGATCATTTGGAAAAATCAACACTATGCACTTGATGCTATTACCCGGATACGCTGGGGAGGAGTTAAGAACTCGATAAATGGAATTCCTACGGGCACAAACTATACAATAGCTTTTGGTGATAACAATTCTGAAGCAATAATTAATTTAAGACGCAGGGAAATTTACTCTACTTTCATTGATAAATTGTGGCGTGCTGTAGGTGTCAGGTTATCCATAGATCTTCTTCACTCACTAAAGGGGGGGAAAGAGTTCAAGTGGGGAAATTCCATAATTAAAGATGATGGAATAACTATTTACAAGACTAAATTCTTCGGGGGTAGTGAGTTAATCTCATGTTCCTGGGATCAAGTTAATGTGTGGAGTTCCGATGGTAATTTTTGTATTGGTATGAAGAATTCTAAAAATACATTTGTAACCTTATCCTATGCTAATGAATCAAATATTCACGTTCTTGAACGTGTAATCGACTATGCATTTACTAAACCTGAAATGAAACTATTAAGTGATGTGCTCTAAAAAGTTGTTATATCCAAATAATGAAATTAAAAGAACTAATCTCATAGAAGTTAATATGAGAAAATTTGGCGCCACTGCCAAAACGTTGTTAGCTTATAATCTATTGGGCTGACTGGGGAATAAATAACATACTATTTATTAATGGGTTTGTATTGTTCAATTACATCCATTATTAAATCAAAAATAGCCTTAAAGAGTGAGAAATTAATTGTGTCTTGTTTAGGTCGTATGATTTTTTCTACTAATACTTGCTTACTATAGTGCCTTTGTGAGTCAAAACCATTACCATTTTCAGGAGAAAATACTTTTTTTCCTAATTTAATTTTTAATACCGATGGATCGAAGAAATTCTCTATTATTAGACTTTGCTCTTTCTTTCCCTGCTGTTTTTTAATCGGTAGTAACACAACATAAAGATTTTCTATAACAGAATAAATAAAGTTTTTGTTCCGATCATAATTTACATTAGGTTTTTTAAATTTATTCTCCAAACATTTCACCACATTGCCTGCTTCATTATCATTATCAAGCAACACAATAATAGGGTTTCGTGGAATCATTTTTGTAAATGCAATATTTTTCTTATAGCTTTCTATAAATTTCTTCAGTGCGGTTGTACCAGCATTGATATGCATAACTTCACTAATTCGTTCTGTAAAATGAAAAAAATCAATTTGATGTGGGAGATGATATTTACTCTCTTTTTTAAGTTGCTTTATTGCCATTTTTAAATAGGCAACATCTGTTTTACCTTCACAGATAATCAATGGTTTTTCAAGCGCAATAAAATAGCGAAAATATAGAAATCGAGAATAAAGGTTAGTTATGTTATGCGGTTCAATGGCTGTCTTTTTGTGACAAGATCCTCCATTACAATGATTTTTTTGTTTTATAAAATATATATATCCCAATATTCCGTTAAGTTGCTGTAAGGTCCCAAACTTAGATTGATCTCCTAATAAAAAAAAACTACCTGTGCTAAATAGAGCATGGCACATTGCTCTAGCGGAACGATAGTACTCATTTTTAACGTTAATTTTTTTATTTACTACGAGACCAGTAACAATTTGTCGTGAAAGCTGGATTTGAAGCCGGGTTTTCAATGGGTTTATTTGAAAACCCGAACGTGCAACAATATTTTCAATATTCTTATTTAGGCTCCATTTTATCAACCCATCTGATTGTGTAGCTAATTTTTCCGACATTTCTTGATTTGTAGATAATGTTATATCATCAACATAGCGCGAATAAGAACATCTATTTTTTTTTGCCCATCGAACTAGCCGTATATCAAGAATATGTGCAATAAGATTAGTTATAATTGGGGAGCACGGACTGCCTTGTGGTAATTCATTTTTGAAACACCCGATTTGCGCAATTAAAGTGGCAACTGCTGGATGCAACCTAAAATCATTATTTTTGATAAAAAAACCACGTACTCGTCCAAAATTAAATGAGCTGAAAAACTCTGATAAATCAAAATTTAATACATATTTTTTATTTTGGTGATTGTGGGCATTAGTATGGATGCCAAAAGAAATAGTATTTTTTCTATTAGAATTAATTTCTGTCTTTTTTCTAAACCCATGCGATAAAGGTCTAGGATTAGGCTGGGGTTTGGAGCCTTCTATTTCTAGAATACAATGTTGGAGTAAATCTGCTAAGGATCTTTGAATATGTTTAAGTCTTTCTTGGGGTGCATTAATTATTCTTTCTCCGCCTGCCTTTTTCGGAACTCCAAATTGTGTGTATTTTTTTTCATCGGGTAATATAAAAAGTGCATATGATAATTGAGAGGCTTTAAGATTTAAAAGGACTGCAAGATCCTGAATAGTTGATGCGGCTTTTAGTCTCTCTAAGTATCCCATATTCCCATCAATGTAATTAAATTAATAAGCTTATGAACACTCTTATGCAATAACAAGTATACCTCTACTAACTGCTGCATACTGAAAGCGTAATGGAAGCAAAGCATCCAACATTGAATGAATATATCGCGAAACACGATAGCAAATCTGTTCATAAGCTAAAATTAATATACTACGGATAACTGCATTATAAAATATCCCTACAGCATATATCTGACATTTATACTGGATAAAAATCATAATTACATCGATTTATCTAACGAGTGAAAGGTCCCATCTTCCTTAATACAATTTTATTTAAAAATCATAATCTATTTTTACAATCTTTAGACGTAATAAACGTATTGTCTCCTAGTATTTCTAAAGAGGATACGAAGTCCGTGTCTTTTTTAATTAATGTAGAAATATATATTAGGCCACCAAGAATTATTGATTTTTCGTAGATGTTAATTCCTGACTTAATTACTAAGCCACCCAGTTCAATTTTTTGTCGTGTATCAGCTCGGCGCTTTTTAAGCTTATCTAAGGCAAGCAATTTTTCACAACGAGTAATCATTTGTTTTTCTTTTTCAATGTCCTCAAGCAGCGCCATGAGATAACTCCTTAGCGAGCTTTAAAAATGCCGAGTCTAATTGTTTAATATCAAATTTATGCAGGCCGTGTTTGTAGGCAAGGGTACCAATTTCAAGTTTATGCTTTTGCTGTAAATGCTCTAGCTTGATTTTAGCCTGTTTGATTCTATCCAAGAGTACTGCTTCCATTTGCGATACTGTCTTCGTAGACATAATCATTTCTCCGCAAATGAGTTAACAGATTCAGCGTACAATGCCAGATCTGTAAAAGCAAGAGGTCTTTATCAATAAATTGAGCGCAGCGAAATTCAAAGTCCCAAAGCGAATAGCAAGGGCGCAATATACATTCTTTCGAATGTTTGCTAAAGTCATTAAAGACAATGATGAAATACTGCTAATGGATAGGTATTTCATTCTTAAAACAGCGACGATGGAGCAGAACATGAAGGATAAGGTTCATGGCCATCGCTTTTGCTCAAGTCTCGATTCATTCACGTGCCAAAGGTCATAGCGCACTTGCTGCCAGTAGCTACCGAACCGCATCCAAACTTTATGATAAACGCACAGGCATTACTTACGATTATTCCAAACGCAATGACATTGTTTTTTCCGAAATTCTTTTGCCTGATGGCAGCTCCCTTGAGTATCAAGATCGCGAATTCTTATGGAATCAGGTGGAGTTAGCTGAGAAACGAAGCGATGCTCAGATTTGTAAGGACATTGTTTTAGCTTTACCTAAAGAGCTTTCTACGGAGCACCACCTCGAATTAACAAAGCGCTTTGCAATGGCTTATTTTGTTGAACAAGGCTTACCTGTTGATTTTGCGATTCATGATCACGGAGATGGCAATCCGCATGCACATATTCTTACGACCACAAGGCGATTGGAACATAATAAATTTTCACGTTATAAAGCACGTGATTTGAATCCTGTCTTTGCCAAACGATTTATCGTAGAACAAGATTATTGGGGTGAGCGTTGGCGAGAATGCCAAAATAATTATTTCATAGAGCATCAACTCGAATTATCAGTGGATTTAAATCACATCATTAGTGAGCGGCATGCGGGTCGATTTCGTAATGAAATGGAACACTACAAAGCAGAAGAAAATCAATTAATTAAATCTGCACGTGTTGAGATTGCACGCTCTAATCCCGAAGTGTTTTTACAAAAAATAATGCAAGCGCACAGCGTATTTACGCGGCGTGACATTGAACGTTTGGTATTTAAGACTTTTGAGCATACACAGCATAGCAATGAATATTTAAATTCAGTAGCTCAGACTTTAGCGCATCATAGCGTGGTTTATTTAGGTAAAAATGAGCGAGGCATTGATTCTTATACGACTCAAGAGCATTACCTGCGAGAGGGGAGTTTATTAAATCATGTAGAGCAATTGTATACGCGCTTTACTCATGTGAGTAATGCCTCACTTGATGCTTTGATTGAGAATTATCAGTTAAATGATGAACAAGCAGAGGCAATAAAATACCTTGCTAAGGGATGCGATATTAACGTATTAATTGGGCGTCCCGGAGTTGGCAAAAGCTATTTATTAAAGCCGCTCAAAGAGCATTATGAGTCCATTAACTATCAAGTCATAGGAACATCCTTATCAGGTAAAGTAGCAAAAGCACTCCAAGCAGAGACAGGCATTCCATCCTCAACCATTGCATCGCTTATTTATCGCTTACGTACTAATCAAATCACATTAACTAAAGAGCATATATTAGTAGTTGATGAAGCTGGGATGGTTGATGTTTCAAGCATGGGATATCTTTTAGAAACAGTAAACAAAGCGGGAGCCAAGATCATTTTAGTGGGTGATCCAGATCAATTAAAACCAATTAATAAAGGGGAGATATTCAGAGGCATTGCGGCGCGAATTGGTTATATTGAATTAGAGCAAATTAAACGACAGCGAGATTTGAACGATAGAAAGGCAAGTCTTGCTCTGGCTTATGGGCAAGTCGCTGATGCGATTAATCACTATTCCTCAAAAGGAGCAATTCACTTTGCTGATGAGTGTGATGAAGCGGTACATGTTCTTATTAACCAATGGCAGCAAAATAAAACCACCGAATCGATTAAAGAACACGTTATTTTAGCTTTTACTAAGGCTTCAGTGGAGTTGCTTAATCTTAAGGCGCGCGTGGTGTTGCAAGAGCAAGGACTCGTTCAGAGAGAGCAGTATGAGTATCGGTCGCAGAATGGGGCGAAAAAAATACAACTGGCCTTAGGTGAGCGAATTCTGTTTCGTCAAAATAATAAGGAATTAGGTATTCGTAATGGAGAATTGGCAATCATTACCCGGATTAATGCGAATGAATTACATGCGCTACTTGATAGTGGAGAAAAGGTCGTCATTCCTAAGACTTATGCCTTTATTGATTATGGCTATGCGTTAACCGTTCATAAATCTCAAGGGATGACGATTAATCATGCCAGTGTGTTAATTGATAGTCCTTATTGGGATAAGAACTTGGCATTTGTTGCGATGACGCGACACAGAGATTCTTTAAATCTTTATACCAGTAAACATCATCATCCTGATTTAAATGCGCTTATTAAAACATTATCGCGCAGTACGACTAAGGATAATGTAATTGACTGGCCATTAGATTTTGCGATGCGAGCAGGATTTGAGCCTGATAGTCTGATTGGTAAAGCGATTAATCGTCTTACACAAGCGGCTCATTTGATTAAAGATAAATGGAATTACATTGTGAATTATGAACGTTATCTTAATAGGCAAAAATTAAATGCCCAGAATAAACACTATCAGCAATCCCGTACTCTTGGCCATAAAATAGCACAACTACTGGATGAGGCTGCCGAGTTGCGAAAACAGTTTAGGCTGGTTGAGAAAGAAGCCGCTCTTCGAGGAAAAAAGCAATTAGAGCATCCTCGTTTTGAAGCCTTGTATCAACAAAGTCTTGAGCGAGATAAACGTGCTGCTCAAGTGGTGAATGAACAAAAGGTACTGACGGGTATTACTCTAAAAGGATTAGAGGTGATAAAACCCTATGCGGAACGTTATGAGCGCTATCAATCCCTAACGACTTTGGCTCAAATACCTATGGGAGAGAGCCTACCAGAGAAACTGGCTGAACAAGTGGCTCAGATTGATATCCAAAAAGACCGATATCATCTTAACTCTGTAGCCAAAGCTTATAATAAGTCTCCTGAAATACTCATCACTCGAATCAAGCAAGTTCAACAACTTCAACGAGAAAAAATTTGGCACATGCTCTGCAAGGAACATCCTGTTTTAGCGCAGTATGAACGGTTAAATGTTCAAAGCGCTAAAATACAGGGCTATACAGGCGAGCAGCATCGTAAACAGCTAGGTGAGACTGCGGCAGCCATTATGACTAACAAAGAGTTGGTGAGCTCCTTACAAAAGAATCTTCCAAAGATTGCGAAGGCGATTCACGAACGGGCGAATCGTTTGAAAGAGCAGGGGCATTCTCTTTAAAAAATGATACCCGACCTGATAATTGGCTCATCTTTATTTTAGGTTTTTCATTATCTATATATTGACCTAAATAATGATTGGCTAGAGAAAGAGATAACGCCACAATGGCAAAAATTAGGGGTGTTATTGGGTTGCTTACCAGAGCTAATGAGAGTGAGGGTAAGACAAATGATTTAAGAATGAATAATGATGTCGATAGAGACAACACCGTGACATTAAGCATTAGCTTTTTATATTGGTGGCCATACAGGGCTTTGGCATGAGCTTCTGTCTTATGTAGCTCCAGGACATGGGCTTCAGACAATGCGTTGTTGGCTAATTGCTCTTTAAATGAGAGTTTAAATCCTTCCAGTTTCGACAGCTCAAGCCAGCCCCGAAGAATAAACATTCCTAATTCAAGCAGTGAAAAAACACAGGTGGTTTTTAAATAACTAGCAGGTAGAAAGGCAGACGTGAGGCTATGCGTATCGATAAATAATTCGAACCATGAATCGGATAGGGTATGTTGGATTTCATCCCATGGTAAAGATTGGTTGCATAGTGGTTTGGCTAGTGAGGCTAGATTCATCAGTAATCTGATGCTATGAAGAAGAATTCCTAAATACTGCATTACCGTGCGTAAGGAGTTGAGTATCACCTCCATAATCGCCCAATGCCCATCTGCTAGTAAAGGTAGGGCATGAGTGATGAGCACACGACATCGTGCGATTAAAATACGAGGCCAAATCGATTGGGACATGCTTTTGCGAAAATGGTGCTCAACCCACCAGCTTCGTTGTTTAGGTTGTAGTTGTTTTACGTATTCGTAGGTTAATGAGCTGATGAAATGCTCTGGTCTAAGCGCTTCATTCTCATCTTCCTCCCCATCGTGCACTCCATGCAGCGAATCAAGCAACCATTCCTCCATAGTAGGCTGCCGGGGTGTTTTTTTCATTTAGGTTTCTAATGCCTCCAGAAAGGATTGTTTAACGGTTATGGGTCGAATAAAGGGATGATGTTGGATTGCCTGTTTTGGAACGGCTACCGGGTTATAACGATGCTGTTTCATTGCCGGGTCTTGGTACCAAATGAATTGGCTTGCTTTGACGGGTGGATGTCCCGTGCGCATAATCAGCATTTGTTGTTCGGGTAAACGCATCACCTCATCAGGACGTAAAAGGGGAATAGCCTGATAATTATAACTTTTCGATTCCGAATAGCCTTGATGTTGGGTACTCGATGAACCTGCCGCAACCTTAACAGTTCTTGTGCCGAGTAATTTACTGACGTATTCCGCATCTTGAAGGTCTTCGGTTGCAAAAGCGATTTTGGTTTTGATGTTGGTAAACGCCTTGGCTTCATCTTGAGAGTATTGTTCATAGGTTTGTGCAATGTATTGCATCATCAAGACACAGCGCACACGGTATTCACGAAGTAATTTAAGTGAGCGTCTGAGCCGTTCAATTCTTCCTAAAGAGGAAAACTCATCGATGAGGCATAATAGCGGGTAGGGTTCTTTAATGGGGTCGGGGATTTCTTTAATCATCACCGAAATGAGTTGTTGCCAGAATAAGGTGAGTAAGGGCGAGAGCCGTTCCATGTCATCATCGGTAAATCCCACATAAATAGTCATGGGTTTGCTGCGAAGAGTGCGCAAATCAAAGTCAGAGTTCCGGGTTGCAGCATCAATGGTCGGGTCGTCAAATAACTCAAAATATCCTGAAAAGGTTTCCAAAATAGAGCTTCTGGTTTTTTCATGATTATTAAGATACGAATATCCATTGCGGTAAAACTCAGGGTCAAGATGCTCAGTTTCTTCGAGTTGTGCTGCCAACCAGTTATCAAATCCAGCTTGTTTGATTAGACGGTTAATTTCACCTAAGGTGGTGGGGCGCTCTGGCGTATCGAGCAAATATAAAACGGCTACTTTAAATAGTTTTCGCGAGGCTTGCTGCCAAATGGGATCGGCTTTTTTATTATCAGGAATTAAAATGTGCGCTATGCGTTGAATATCAGTAAGGCGTTGGACTTTATCACTAGAGATTAAGGATAAAGGATTATACGCATGGGTTAGTCGCGTTTCATTGGAGGGTGCCCAGCAATAGCATTGTTGCCCCAATACTTGTTGTCTGAAGCCTGATGTTGCTTGAAACAAGGTGAGTTTCACATCATTACAGACTACCGAATAGGGGTAATTAAAGAGATTAGGTATGCCAATGCTGCGCGTTTTACCGCTACCCGTTGGTGCAAAAACCAAAACATGTTCAAAGCCATTGGAATACAGAGGTGCCCCGTATTTTTTACCAATAATGATGCTTTGCTCTTCATGTTTAAAAAACGAGGCATTATTGACTTCAATACCATTGGCGAAGTGGGCATTACCGAGCACTTTCTTTTCCGGTCTAAGCCGATTAAATAAAAAAAGGCTTAGCGCGATGAAGCCAACAAGAAACACACTTCCCTCAGTCTTTAAAAAATCCAACCAAAGTTTGTTCTCTTGGTGGCGTTGCCATGCTAAATCCATCAGACCTGATAGGGGTTGTAGTTCATTAAGATAAAGCCAGCCAAATACACCGTATCCTAGTAAAAATAATCCAGCACTAAGTAATAAGCCAACAGAGCCTATCGATGCTAAATAACGATAGAGTCCTTTGTTGAGATAGCCTATACAGCACAGGGCTACTAAGGTGGTGATGGCGAAGGCAATACCAAGTTCACTTAAAAATCCATGATGGATTAATTCAGGAATCACTAATGGCGTGGCAACGTCCAATACTCCTGTCATCAACAAAGCGATTTGACCCGTTGTCTGAAGTGACATGATGAGAAGCAGTAGGTATATTACTTTTTGATTACGCGTGTTTATAATACACCTCCACTAAACGTCTCCCAGAGGCTGTTTTTTGTAGTTGCACTACGATGTCTATTGCCTCATGGAGTACTGCGTAAATGTCGGCTTCCGTCATCCCTGCAACTTGATTTAATTTATAGAGTTGCGCCATGCGCATGAAGGCCACCTTGGGATTGTTCGCATGAATAGTCGCTATTGAGCCGCTATGTCCGGTGGAACATGCAGAAACAAAATCAAAAATCTCTTTGCCTCTGATTTCCCCCATAATGATGCGGTCAGGCCTAAGCCTTAGGGTGGCTTGTACTAAATCCTGCATGCTCAGATGGGATGCTGTGTCTCCTGTCTGTTTTAATGTTTTGAGTCTTACTTGATTAGGGTGAGGACTGTCTATTTCATAGGTATCTTCAAGGGTAATAAGCCGCTCATCCAGAGATATTTCGCTTAAACAGCTGTTTAGAAAAGTTGTTTTTCCTGACGAAGTGCCACCTGAAATAATGATGTTCTTTTTATGGATGATGCCTTCACGAATAAACTCATGCCAATTTTTTGCATCATATAACTCACGCAGGTAAATCTCCCCGCTCGTCTGTATGGACTCATCCAAGCCCACACCTTGTGCAAGAGAGAAAAAGCCTTGCTCGTTGTATTCTGTAAACCGTACCTGCTTTAAAGTAAATTTCCGAATGGAGAGGGTTTCATAAAGAGAGGCGGGCGGAATGACTAATTGCACCCGCGAGCCGTCTTTTAAGTTACCCGATAGAATAGGGGAGTTTTCTGATAGCGTTTGCTTGTTTTCATTAGCAATCAGCGCAAACAATCGGCGTAGATATGAAGTGGTAAGAACAGGTATATTAAACCGCTCTAAAACTCCGGCACGTTCTACATAAACCTCTTGTGGCCGATTAATTAATACTTCAGAAACCTGAGTATCGTTTAAAAACTCATAAAGAGGGGCTAAAAGCCCGGTTGACCCGGGCGAACACTGTGCTTTAAGACCATTCATTTTAACGTGCTCCTGCAACACGGTAAAAATCCAAATCATGGGCGACAAAGATTTTAATCTCAGCCCCTTGATTCGTTTGTAGGGTGGTATTTTGTTGCATGTCTTGCTGTAGTGTTTGATTGGCTGCTTGCTGGAATGAGCCTGCAACATTCATCCGGTATTGAGACATTGAGTTGTATTCATCTTGGCCGTGAACGCCTCCGGTTGCGGAAAAGGCACCTAGGACTGATAGCAAAGCACCACTACCAAAGCGCTCAAAGAAATGACGATCAACGTAATCCGCAGCAACGCCTGAACGGCCTATGGCATCACTGCCCGGGCTGTTTAAAGTAACTTTAACCCCATCAGTTAGTTGAATTTGATTCCAGACGATAAAAATACGGCGTTGGCCTTGAGTGATGGCGGTATTAAATTGCCCAATTACTGACGAGCCTTTGGGAAGCAATAAACGATGCCCTGATAAGGAGTAAATATTTTGTGTCGTGATTGCTTTGACCATACCCGCTAATTCTGCGTTGATGGCTGTTTCTAAGTTTGCAGGGATAAATTCTCCGGCAGGGACTGTCCAATTGGGATGTGGCAAACGCTTGGCAAATACTGTAGTGATGTCACTTTGCTGATTTAAAAACTGTGAGTTCGCATCGTGTCCGGTTAAGGTATTGTTTTGTTCTTTGGTGTTTTTTGATGTACTGGTTGAGGACTCCGTGCCATTGGTATTAAAAAAGGTGGACGGTGCATTCATCCGTGCTAAGGTTTCTTTGGACACCGAATTTTGAGTAGCATTTCGCAATTTCGGCGGATAATTAGGATTACCGCCTTGATAGCCGCTTTGCGATTTGTTTTGTTCTTTTAATGAAGCGATTAACTCAAGATTTTGGTTTAGAGCATAGGCTGAGTTTTGTTTTTCTCGTTCTTCTAAAGCCTGTGAACTATGGGACTTGGGCAAAAAACCACTTAAAGCAATTGCAGCGCACAGGGCAATCATACCAATCCATAGAATACGGTCTTTCCATTTCATATGACTGTCTTTTTTAGCCACTTTAATTCTATTGCCTACACCTTCAGGCGTTTGGTTGTCTGATGTCATTGAGGTCTCCTGTTTGCAGCAATGCGATTAATTTCTTGAGTATTAAATACGGAAGTTGTGAGCCGTCCTTGACGCAGAGTAAATTGTGGGGCTAAACGATGAACTACGATGTATTTGCCTTCTCGGCGGGTATTGACTGTAGACTCTTTGCCATTGGCATTG
>NZ_JAJKBJ010000036.1 GCF_023618015.1 Legionella maioricensis | reverse complement strand
ATAAGTGAATTAATTCAAATTGCGCACGATAGCTGGATGCATCGTAGGATTCACGGTTTTGGATGTAACGCGCAATGTCGCTTCGGACTTGGTCTTGATTCATCGGCGTATGTTTGTTGGCTACCGCATCCACTGTTAGTACCCCATTATCATAATGGTGTACTAACAGCGGTATTAAGGTTTGGTATTGCGACAATAGGGCAACGGCAATTAATGCCATGACGTTCAAGGTCATCGAGGTTAAAAAAGCAACTTGATAACGCTTACGTGATTGATCTATCCGTCCAAACGTATCATCAGCCCAGGATCTTGCGTGGGTAAAATAGCGTGTTAATGATGGGTGTTGGTTCATGAAGCACCTCTTCTTAAGTTTTTATGGAGTTGTTTAAATAAATGGGTGGCTGCATTTGTTGTTTGTTGTCCACCGTTAAGGAGTGAGAAAGCGCTTGAACCTAATCCTTTGCTTGCCTTGCTCATAGTGTTTTTTGCAAGTCCTCCAGCTCCTAAGCTGCTTGCGATTAAACCGCCAATCATTGCAGTACCACTGGAAGTGCATACAGAGCCACCAATGCTTTTACCTATATTGACCGCTTGAATAATGCCCATGACACACAAGCAGGCTACAATGAAAATGGGTACCCAAATGGCTGCGCTCACTGGGGCGTTATTACCAATGAAGGATGAGGTAACCTTGTGCAATAGATGAATACACAGTCCCACCACACTGGATACAAAAATCAGCACAAACGAAAAACCAGCTAAAACGCCAAGCCAGCGCTCGAAAAAGGATTTGGTCTGCTCAAATAGAGTGAATAGGATGAATAAAGGGGCAGTACAAAGCGTCACCGCCAACATGAGTTTTGCAATGACAATCTCAATAAAAGCTAATCCAAGTGTGATACTGCCTGATAAAAAAACCATCATCCCTGCAAAATAGGGAGTTAGTTTTCTTAACGAGCCTGCCTCAAACAAATCACAGCCTAAGGTTAAAATCTCATTTAAAACGTTTTGTAGCCCTTGATTGATGGAGTTACCTAAGCCTTGCTTGTGTACGGCAAGCATCAGTTTGGTTGCAATCGTTTCACTACCAATAATAAATAAGTCCCGTACATGAGATGAAAAAAAATCCCAATTCATAGCGAGTAGATAAATTAAGCCCACACGAATTGCAAATCGAAACAGTTCTTGTTGGGGCTGCTCAACCATACCACGTGCCACGGCGTATCCTTTGAGAACAATGTACAAAACAATCATGGATGCCAGCGGAGCTTGCAGCATAGACGACAGGGCTTTATAGCCATCAAAAACAAAATGATGGGTTAATTTATCAATCTCACCAGCCAATTGAATGATGAAATTGTTATAGGTCATGGAACTCATAAGTGTTTCTCACTTATAAAATGAGGTTCATGAGTTGCGGCGTATTCGGCATAATCTTCTGCCAGTGAGGTATATACAGAATGGTCGGTTAAATCTTTGACACTTAGGTGTTTAAAGCCTGAGTCATGTTGTTCCTTAGCAAAGGAAACCATTCCAAGATACAGCGCATCACACGGAAGGTCTGAACTGTTTTTACCATCCATACACTCCAAATAGGCATAGCCATAAGAATCTTTTTGTATTGGAATATGAAGGCTCTTTTCGGCATTCGCTGAGGCATTAAGCAAAAACTTAAGGGTCTCTTGCTTGGAATGCGTTGTTAATGGGTTTTGATGATGACAAGCACATAAAGCAAGAATTCCCACTAGCGACAAGATGCTTTTAAGTAAATTCTTCATTACTTACTCTCCTGTAAGGACACTTCATTAATTGGATATTGCGGACAATAGCGCCCAAATTGAGTGCAGGGAGCATCTAAATCAGGTGGTGTTGACGAGCAGCTAGTTAGCAGAACTAACAGCAATACACTCAAAATCCATTTCATGGTCATGGTTCACTCCTTATCATTGCGGTAATTTGTTAAAGCGAGCGATCTCTGCTCTATCTTGTAGATCTGCCAAACTGTCTTGTGCTGCTTGTTGACTCATCAAGGCTTGTAGACGCAAGCTCATGAGTTGAATAAACCCAATTTCAGTGAGCAGTCGGGAATTTAAATCAATGGCACCTTTAGTATTGGATGAGTGCTCAATCTGTTTGGACAGCTTATGAAGTGCTTCCATGTGTTTATTGATTTCGTTGTAGCTTTCTGTGGTTTGCACTAAGACCGCACGATTGACGGCTTTATCTTCCTTAAAACGTGCTGCTTGAGCAGGGGCGGTATTGGCCTTAAAGCTCGTCTCATCTAGAGCAGGGTGGTTTTTTTCATAAGCTGCAACCAATTCTTTATATCGAGAAGAATTACCGCCAGATAGATTTTGTAATGCATCCTGCCATGTGCTGACCGGCGATTGCCAACTTTGTAAACTGTCTAATCCATTATTGAGATCACCAAAACCATAATGTCCTGAATTCATGGATTTGAGTTGATTTAAGTTCTCCACTTGGGCTTGCGCACTTTCGTAAGTATCACGCATGATACGGTATTGTTCTTGCAGTTCATTGAGTTGCTTTAATGACAGTGCAATCATTTGCGCATCTTCCACGCCTAATAAATCGGCGTGGCTTATCGGTGATAATATTAAGAGTATTGAGAATAAGAAGGCCTTTTTATTCATAAGGCACTCCGTTCAAAAAAAGAGGGCAACCATGTTTGGGCTTCTGTGCCTAACTCCTTCATTAACTCATCAAGTAAGGCCACTGAACGGGTGTTTCCGGAAAGCACGCGAATGAAGTCGCTTAACTCGCTTAAATCAAGACGGCATAACATGGACTCATGTTCTTGCTTATAAAGAAACAGTCGGGACTCTGGAGTACTTTCCTTGATTGCTTCAAATTCGGATTCTGTGAGTTTTAAGGCATCCATGTAGGTTTCTTTTTCCGCACGAGGATTCGGAAATACAATCAAAGTTGCCAGGTTATCTAATACGATATGTCGAATAGGAGAGTTGACAATGCTTTGTGGTGATTGGGTATCAAAAATAAAATGACCGTTCTTTTTGCGAATAGTAGGCAACCACTCACGTAGTGTTTTCTCCCAAAAAGGGGAGGCGAGTAACTGCCATGCTTCGGCCAGTACAAACGAGGTGAGCCGACCATCAAGGCACTGACGCATTCGGTGTAATAAATACAGATATACGGGGGTTGCGATTAATTGTGGTGTGCTATCCATGAGGAAGGTGACATCAAAGCCCACCTTATCAAACTCAAGATTTAATGCATCGGACTCATTATCAAATAACCAGTGATATTCCCCATCAATCCGTGTGGCATCCTGTTTAAGCCAACGCTTGAGATGCGACCAGCGGGAGAAATCAATAGGTAAGTATTGGCTGACAATGCTTAAGGTTCTGTATTCGGGAGCTAATTGTTCGTAAGCATAGTCAATGCACTCATTTATCGTTTCACTGATATGGCTTGGAATCATCTGCTCGTGTTCTTCTAAAAGCAGGGTGGAAAACCATGACTTTAAAAAGGAGCGATTTTCTGGTGTATCGGGTAGTTGTAATGGATTCATCGATACAGGATTTGATGGGGCTATTTTAATGTAACGACTGTTGCCTGAGGCTAAGATGTAAATTTTAGAGGATTCATCTCTATCCAAGAAAAAGCTACGACCGCCAAAGCGTCCCATTTGCGCATCTAAAAAATTAACTAATGTTGTTTTTCCTGCATTATTGCCTCCGAATACTGCCGCGTGTCCTTTGGATGGGTTGGTACGTGAACCCCTAGCATGATAATTAAAATACACTGGTGTTTTCGAGGGGGATTCCAGTAGGGTGACCGCACTACCTAAGAAGTTGTCATGGGAATAACCAGATTGAGTGTTGTGAAGCGAACAAAAGCCTGCAAAGTTTTCCGAGGTAATCAGTGATGCTCTAGCAATAAAGTGAGGATTACAGGGAATTTGGCTCCAAAAGGCAGGTTCTTGGCCTAGAGTTTCTTTCACCACTACAATACCACTACTGGCATAGCGTTTGGTTGCTTCCAATATGAATTCGTCTAATTGTTCTTTATTGGGCGCAAGAAGCATTAAAGTATGATGGTGAGCACCTAATAAAATGGTTTCACTGGCAATACCATCTTCTAACTCAGTTAATGCGTGCATTTGGCTGAGTGCTTTGTCTTCGGCATTAATTAACTTGGAACGCTTTTTTGTGATTTTATCTAAAGCACTATCACGCCCAATAGGGGCAAAGGTATGGGTGGAAATAAATTCACAGTCTAGGGACAGTAAATTATCCAATAAAATACTCACGGTATGTGTCGGGTATTTCTTTAAAGATAAGAGTGCACCAAAGGTACATTCATTTAGGGTATTACCTTGAAATTGGACGTATTCGCCAAACAGTAATTGGTAACGGCTTAAATACTGTCCCAGATGGCCTTCTGGATAGTAGGTTTCTTTCTTAAAAGTACTGGGAATGCTATTGACTATGGGCGGGTTACACCGTGGTTGTGGATAGGGCAGGGCTTGGCCTGCATTGACAACCAAGCTTAAGAACTCTAATAATTCGCTAAATCCTTTCTCTTCATCTTCATCACCTAAACGGCGTGCACCAAATGAGGATAAATTCGCTTGTAATTGATTGACCACATTACTAAGCGTGGCGCAATTTTTTTCTCGCTGGATGTGTTTGAGTTCAGCGCTGACCTGACCAATGCCTTTGAACCATTCAATCCAAGAGCTTGTTTTGCTTGAGTCATCTCCCTTTAATACCACGGTGAGGTACAAGGTATTTTCATAGGCTTTGTTATGGGCAAAGCGTTGGTGGTAGCGTTGATTGAGTGCTTGAGCAAACTCGGATTTAAAATCACCGGTGAGTATACGGGATGCTTTATGCCTGTGGGTCGTGACATAGACGATAAACCGTGAGTCTAAACCAACTAGCGCTTGATGCAGTAAAAAGAGTTGGTGATTTAATGCTTCCGGTTCCGCCACTTCAAAAGAAATACCATTTATGCGTAATACCGAGCCAATTAAACCGGATTGACACTCAAAAATACTGGATGAATTTAAATGGGTGATAGGGAAATTATCTGAAACCTTCGCTTCAAGTGTTACGGGTTTTACGATTTTAAAACGGTTCATAAGCGCGCACCTTCCATAGGGTTTTATTTGGGGTGTGAGGCAATAAATAGCATTTGGCACAAATCGTAAAAAAATGAATGTCGTAGCGACACACCAACCAGCCAAAAACGTGCATGGGTATAAAAATAAGCCCGTACAGTGGAGATAGGCCTATAAATGCGCACATCGAAACCATCAAGTTTAGGATGTGGTATTCAAAGGTTACCCCTAGCGTCATTGCGGGTCTTGTTAATGCATTAAAAAGAGGGCTACTTTTTAGAGTGTTCATGCGCCCCTCCTAGCCAATAAAGGTGTTGTACAAGGTAGAACCACCAAAAATGATGCCCAGCCCCACAAGAATCATTGAGAAGTATTCTTTGGGAAACTTTTGTCGATACAAACATAAGTAACCTGCGATAATGATGCACAGCACTCCGACAGAGCGAGCAAGCCCTCCTTGCAAATAACGGACGGTTCTATCGATAATGCTTTCAATACTCTTTGCATGGCTTGTTGCAGGAAGAAGCGAACAAATCATCGTCCAATACACTAGCGAGACTTTGTTTTGCGCCTTTTGAAGTTTGTTCATCGTGTACCCCTTGTTAAAGAGGCTAATTTTTCTTGCGCCAAATTTTGAGAAAAGACCTCTTCTCGGGCGATATCAATGTGCAGCGGGGCATCGATGCCAATGCTAATGACATCATCCTCTATTTTGATTACCTTCATTTGAATGCGACCTTTATCCATAAAAATCTGCTGTCCTGCCTTTCTGGTTAATACCAACATGTTGCTCTCCTTTTTTAGGCTAAAAGTTCTATACAGCGTTTGATGTTCTTGTTGACTATGTCTTCCTGCGCTCTGGTATGAACAGGGACTATCCGAAACTCTTTTCGTTTCTTTATTTGCTTACAAAAGCCAATCATTTGCGGCAATGACGGAGGCATTTCATATTGATCGCGGCATCCGATGATTGCTTCATGCACTACCACATCAGTAAAATCGGCTAAACCTTCCAGCCATTCCTTCTTAGCAAACTTCAAAAACATCTCATCCTTAAATTGGCTTCGCCAAATATGCCCATAGAAGGCCGCGAATTTTGAGAACAATAAGTCAATACGCTTTTGTTCTTTACTGGTGTCGCTGGAATGAGATGACATTATCTGCTCTTGGTTCTTCTTCATCACAGGGAGGGCAGAACAAGTCTGATCCGGTGTTATTTGTCCTAGTATTTTTTTCACGCTTTGCATGAGGTGTCTCCTGTAATGCATCCATAAATAATTCATCCTCCCAACACCGATTGGCTAACCAATTGGCTGGATATTTCCATGGAGGAACCCATGTTCCTTGTGCTTTAAGTTGGTTTCTATGTTGAAGTTGCTGCTGTAGTGCATGCATGAGTTGTTTAAATAACTCAGGGCTTGGATTTAGCTGCTCAAATGCAGCTTGAGCATTGCTCTTGGATTTCTTCTCCGGGTACAACGACCAAAATTGTTCGAATTGTACTAATAAATAAATATAATAATTATCTCTATATAGAGGTATGGCGGCTTTTGATGGGTTTGCTATGTCGCCTTTTTCAACCTCAACCCCAGAAAAGTCAGTAGCTAATTGATCTGTAACAGGTGGCTTTATGGTGGCTTTCTGTGGCGGGTTTATGGCGGCTTTATTTTGGACAGAATGACCCAAAGTAGCTAATTCACATTTTAAAATTAAATGCATATCTTCTGAGTGGACAACGATCACACCAGCTCGTGCTAAACCTGCAATAGCACGACGAACCTGATCGCGAGAAAAGCTTTGGCTTTTAATCCCTGGACGAGGCTCGATATATAATTGTTCAGAAATAGATTGATGACTTATACGCCTTTTAATACCAACTATTCCTGTTTTTAAGTCCATATAAGGCCTAATCCCTCTTAAATAAGCTAACTGCTGTAGATGAGGTAATCCATCCAGTGCAGCTAACTCATTTTGATTAAGTAAAAAATCCATGTAATACTCTATCCATTGTTAACTTCAGTTTAAGTAAGGTATTAGATGCTCATAAATGAGAACTTATATACCTATGAAAGGTATGTAATAATACCTATATCAATAACATTATACCTACGATGCGTATAATGTAAATATTATTACGTGTTATTGGTATTAAATATTTTGGGGTTTTATGGAACACAACACTCAAGACAATCCAATAAATATTGGTAGACGGCTCAAAACAGCCAGAAGCTTGGCAGGCATAACTAGAAAGGACTTAGAAAGTAAGTACGGAATCAGCATGCATACGCTTCAGTCTTGGGAGTTAGGAAGAAATCCATTACCAGAAAAGGCGGCATCGAAATTAGTGGAGGTGCTCCATGAAACCGGTGTGATTTGCTCAATTCAATGGCTGCTTAATGGCCATGGGAAAAGTCCGTCCTTGGTGAGTTCTGATTTTACCCTTTATCCTACAAACGATAAAAATATGGCTCCCTTGCTACAGGGCGAAAATACAATTCAAAAAGAAATAGATTTTTTTAAAGTAAATAATCCTAATGCTATTGTAATTATGGTTTCAGACGACACTATGGAACCAACCTATTCCATGGGGGATTTTGTTGGTGGTTCGCAGTATATCGCTCAACCCGATATAGAAAGATGTTCTGGAATGGATTGTATTATTGAAACCAGTGAAGGTACCTTTTTTCGTAGGTTATTAAAAAGAAAAAATGGATATGCATTAGTATGTTTGAATGCTCAAACTGAAGTTGAAGAGCCAGTAATTTTTTCAAAGAAGATCCTTGCTGCTACACCCATCATTTGGCATCGATGGAAATTTAACAAACCAGAATCTCTATAATTAAGCTCTTATTAAAATTAGGATAATAATATGAAAACTGCGCTCATTACCGGTGCTAATAAAGGTATTGGCTTGGAATTTAGCCGTCAACTTAAAGAGAAAGGGTACTATGTTATTGGATGCTGCCGTAATCCAGATCAGGCAGATAGCCTTAAGCAGTTAGCTGATGAGGTGATTAAGTTAGATGTAACCAATGACAATGATATTACTTCGATGATAGAAACACTTAATAATCGTCCAATTGATTTACTCGTTAATAACGCAGGTACTAGCGGTGAGCAAGGAGTAACTGTTGGGAACGTTAACAGAGAAAATTTCATTAATGTACTTAATGTCAATTGTATTAGTGTCGTGAAAATTTGTGATGCTTTGTTACCTAATATTCAGGGTAGTGAAGAAAAAAATATTTTAGTTATTAGTTCTCGAATGGGTAGTATCTCTGATAATGAACAAGGCCGTTCCTATGCTTATCGTTCAAGTAAGGCAGCATTAAATTGCGCAATGCGTAGCTTTGCTATTGATGTTCAATCTACAGGTGTTCATGTGATGTTAATTCACCCTGGATGGGTTAAAACGGATATGGGCGGCCCTAATAGCTTAATTGAAGTACAAGTAAGTGTTTCAGGTATGCTGGAACAAGTTGATAAAAACATCTCTAAAAGTCATGCAGATACCTTACACCGTTTTGATGGTGATACAATAGCGTGGTAGTTGCTATTGGTATTAACACCTCAATTCGATTATTTGTTTATGGCAGAGCACTATGGTATTGCATTAAGTGCTTCTCAAAAGCAATTATTTATCTTATGGATATACCATGGGAAAAAACAATGGGCTTTGCAAGCCGCCTATATTGAAGGATACGAAAATACGTATTACGCGATGGTAAAATAAGACACAGAGTATAGGGGCACGATAACTAAAGCTACTTTGGTGGATTTTCGCTTTTGCATCAACCTCTAATTATTAAAATGTTATTTGTGGCTAATAAATAGCAAAAAAAGCTTTCCAGATAACATGTTTTTTCATTGTGTTTTGGTTCAATGATTGAGTTCATTTCAAGCTATACTATTTAGTAATGTCCTTGCTGGAATGAACTCATGTGCGGCCGTTTTGCTTATGTGGCTTCTTATGAAAAACTTAAATATCAATTTGGTCTTACTCACTCGATTGAAATAACCCCACGTTTTAATATCGCACCAGGAGCTGAAGTGGTGTGTGTTGTACAAACTAATCCAGGTGAAATTCAAGGCATTGTGCTGCATTGGGGATTAATTCCTTCATGGACTACGGATAGAAAAAAACTGGGAAGCCTTATTAATGCCCGTGCGGAAACACTTTTTGAAAAGCCTGCATTTCGAGAGGCGATGAAAACCAAACGATGCTTAATGCCTATGAGCGGTTTTTATGAATGGCATCCTGAGGCTGGGGTAAAACAGCCTTACTTTTTTCGAAAAATGAGTCAGGATTTATTAGCAATCGCGGCTTTATGGGATACGTGGCAGGGAGACGGAGAGGTGATTCACTCCTGCTGTTTAATCACAACTGATGCAAATACTTTAATGTTGCCCGTGCATCATCGAATGCCCGTTATTTTAGATGAGCAAGCGCAGGCGATTTGGCTTGATAATTCTCAATGTGATAAAGAACAATTAATGGAACTTTTAAAACCCTATCCCCATGATGATTTGGAAGGATATCGTGTCAGTACGTTGATGAATCGTGCGAGTTTCGAACAACCTTTAGCAATTGATCCGTTAAGTAACTAAAAAAATAAAAATATTTTTCTTTAATATTCTCGAAGACTTAGCTTCTATTTCAGTAGTGATCACGTTTCTTGGGGTTTACAGCACCATTTTCCCTATCTATGATATTTGTAACACAAATCAAAAAGAGTACTTATGTCACCACGCGGCGGGAAAAGAGTAGGAGCAGGGCGTCCAAAAGGAGAGCCTACGAAAACCATTCGTGTACCTGTGTCACAATTATCCGAATTGGAACGTTTAAAAAATCCTGCAATGTATCACTTACCGGTATTCGCAAGTAAGGTACAAGCAGGATTTCCATCACCTGCAGATGATTACATTGAACGCTATCTAGATTTAAATGCGGAATACATTAAGCACCCCTCGGCTACGTTTTTGGTAACCGCTACCGGTGACTCTATGATTGATGCGGGCATCTACTCCGGTGATGTTTTAATTGTTGATAAAAGTTTAGAGGCCGTGGATGGGAAAATTGTCATTGCCGCCGTTAATGGAGAATTGACAGTAAAGCGCTTATCAAGAAAAAATGGTAGGGTGCAATTAATGCCAGCCAATTCCAAATACAAACCCATTGATATTACGGATGAACAAGATGTGGTGATTTGGGGTGTGGTAACCCTTGTATTGCACGAGCCCATCTGATCATGTACGCTTTAATTGATTGTAATAATTTCTATGCCTCATGTGAGCGTTTGTTTCGCCCAGACTTGCGGGATAAGCCGATTGTTGTTTTATCCAATAATGACGGATGCGTGATTGCACGTTCGAACGAATCAAAAGCATTGGGCATTGCTATGGGAGAGCCCTTTTTTAAAATTAAAGCCTTGTGTAAACAACATAAGGTATTTGTCTTCTCCTCTAATTACACGTTGTATGGTGACTTATCTCATCGCGTGATGACCACGATTGAAGAGGCATGGCCACATTGTGAGATTTATTCCATTGATGAAGCGTTTCTTGATTTAAGTACCATGCCCGTTAATCAACATGATGCTTTTTGTATTGCCCTGCAAAAAAAGATTTTAAAAGAAACAGGCATTCCGACATCCGTCGGGATTGGCCAAACTAAAACCCTGGCAAAAATTGCTAATCATTGTTGCAAAAAAATCTTTAAGACTCCTGTTTTTAATGTGAGCTCTCAGCGAGAGGCTATTCTAAAACAAATCCCAGTAGGGGATGTGTGGGGGGTAGGGCGCCAATGGAGTAAAAAGCTAATGAATCGCGGTATTCAGACGGCTTTTGATTTAGCCTCAGTTAATGTCCATCAGCTAAAAAAACAATTTAATGTAGTGATGATGCGTACCGCAATGGAATTACAAGGAATTCCATGTGGCGGCCTTGAAGAGGCACAACCTAAGCAAAGCATTATGTCTTCCAAAAGTTTTGGACAGATGCAAACCCAGTACTCAAGTGTCGCGCAATCCTTAAGCAGCCATTGTGCTCGGGCAGTGGAAAAATTAAGGCAGCAACATTTAGTCGCGCAACGCATGTATGTTTTTGTTCATACCAATCGGTTTCGAGAAGATTTGGCACAGCATTTTCAATCCATTGAGGTGGGTTTCATTAATCCCACGGATGATTTGCGCATCATCACCAAATTTGCAAAAAAATGTTTACGTCGTATTTTTAGACCCGGTTATCACTATAAAAAAGCAGGTGTGTGTTTAGAGGACTTGATTCCTAAAGACCCTAGACAATTGGATATGTTTCATCAGCCCAGTGATGAATCGTTAGAAAAGACGGAGCAATTAATGTTCATTTTTGATAAAATTAATCAAAAATTTGGGCGCAGTACCATTCGTCTGGCGGCAGAGGGATACTCTAAACCCTGGGCAATGCGTGCTGAGCTTAAGTCACCCGCCTATACTACTCGGTGGGCTGATTTGCCCATCGTTACTCTTTAATAATGTATGATTTCGTGCAGGAAAAATTAAAAAAAGAGCACACTTACCAATCATACATAATAAGCACCTTGGCGAGTAATGGCCTTTATTAAATTTTCTAACGTCTTGAGGCAGTAACATGTGATCCAATTCAAACCTTTGATAATGCGGGCTGTCCGCCTATACCCAGTAGGGGGATTCAAAAGTTGCTTCTGTTAGCAGGATTAGAAATTGAGTCGTTTATATCAAACCTGTTTTAAGCAGAAACACTCACTATTTTTTATAAAAAATGTGTCAGTCAAGACTGTCTTTTTAAAATATTTGTTGTTACCATAACCACCCACTTCTTATTTTTATTTATCCCCTCCTTGTGGATAAGCTTCTTTTTTTACTCAAGCGTCAGTTTCTATCATTTCAGTTAAAATGAATCAAAATTCTTATAAAACAAGGCCTATCCACATTTTTGGTTTCTTTGGATATTGAATAACTTATCCACATTTTCTGTGGATATCTCTGTGAATAGATACTGGTTATCTAGGAACATCATGAGTTTAAATAAGTGCATCAGCTTTTATCACCGAATAAGTAGCATGAAAAATTTAAGTATTTTGAGAGGGAGGGGGACTCGCAAAGTATATTGAATACATGCGAGTCATAAAATCCATTATCGAGTATGCGTCCACATCCTTGTGGCGGGTATCGTCCATGATACCAAGACAAAGTCCTTTTAAGACCTCCATTGTCTTTACTCATTTTAACTATAGCAAAGCCTGAGATGGCTTATATAGCGGATATGGTGTATTGAACTGTAAGAAATGTCTTGTATTGGTGTAAGACAGCGCGATTCTATCGGTTGTGAGGTACCATTGCCGATTCTGTCAGGTATTTTATTGCCGTGGAAGTCTTTGTATCCCAGCCTTTGCGACTGTCACTATCATAATAATAAACCGTTGGTCGGAATGGGGTTTAATTAACCAGATACGGGCCAACTATCGTTTTGAAGTCGTTGCATCTGGTGCTAGTCAATATGGATGCGCCCGACTCACTAGCCATTAACTGGTTTTCTTTTTGGATGAAGGCTTAACTTTTTTCCCCATACTTTTCTTTAATAAGGTTATAAAATCGACGACTGCTTCATTTGATTTAGGGGCAGTACGTACTTTCTTTCCTTCTTTGAGTAGCTTTTCAGTTTGCTGGTTGAGCCATTTCTGCAAACTTTCTCGATATTCATTATGGTATTTTTCTGGTTTCCACTCCGCACTCATGTCTTTGATTAAGTCTGTGGCCATTTTGAGCTTTTTGTCAGTCACTTTATAGTTTTTAACAGGCTCTACCGGCACGGAAATTTCTCCTTCATTGCGGATTTCATCATTAAAGTGGATAAGGTAGAGAATTAAGGCATTTTCATGAGCAAGAAGAAGGCTTAGTGATTCTTTGGTTCGAATAATAACCTTGGCAATCCCTACTTTATTTGTTTTTTTCAGGGCTTCTCTTAGTAGAACATACGCTTTTTTATTTTTACTATCAGGAATGAGATAATAAGGCTATGTAAAAATAAATAATCAATTTCATCCAAATCCACAAACTCTTCGATGGCTATGGTTTTAAAAATTTCAGGACTTGCTTTTTCGAAGAGTTTTTCATCAACGATAATGTATTCATCTTTATCGTACTCATATCCTTTGACGATGTCTTCATAAGCTACTTCTTCACCTGTTTCTTCTGCAACTCGTTTATATCGAATTCGAGAACGTGTTTTAGAATCAAGCAGATGAAAATGAATGTCGTTATTTTCTTCAATAGAGACCAAGGCTACAGGTATGGTCACAAGACCAAAGGAAATGTCTCCTTTCCATATCGATTTTGCCATATTAGCTCCAATGCGTTGTCTTTAAATAATAGACCTACTTTCGAAGTTAGGGTTTAAAAATAGATAAGGTTAATAAGCATTTATACTGTAAGTAACTAGTATTAACTTGGGTTTTTATAAGCCAAAAATAATCATGCTTTTGAGTGTGACAGCATGGTTTCAGCTATTTCATAAGTTTCGCTCTTAAAATGGCCTAGGGGTGAAAGGTTGCTATAGCCCAATAAATGGGTATTGGAATTAAGTTTTCCTCTTTTTGCAGATGAAAAATAGGGCGCAATCACTGATTTTGCCGAGGTGGCTCTTAGTTCAATACAGGTTGGACACTCTTTAGGTTTGCACGCCTTCATTTCATAAATGTGTTTATTATTTGCTCAAATTTGAAAGTAATATGGAGCAATCTTTCCATTTTATATGAAAGAAAGAAATAATAAATTAAACAGGTCAGCAGTAAAATTTAAACATTACCAAAAGCCAGGGATGCTGCCTTTGGGGGTGTCGTCTAATGGCATATTGCATTCTAAAATAGGGCAGTTTTTACCTTCATTTAAAGAAGCGATCCAATCAATTTTATCGTTTAATGTAAAACCTCCAAATTCTTGACGAAATGAATCTGGGAATGAGGACTCAACTGGAGGCATGCAAAAGCATTCACTATTATGAAATATATAGGCTTGACTTCCAAATAGCTGTTTTTTATGAATGCTTATCAAGTAGCGATCAATAGCCAGGGCAGCTAAATTTGTTGCTTCTGGTTTACCTAATTGCGCTGATTTATTAGACCAAATAAATGCTTGATAATAGTGATCTGGACTGTCCCCATGCTGAAAAATCAATGCAGCATTGATGTAGTCTTTCGCTGACAGAAAACATCCTTCTCCAAAAATTTCCCCTACCCGCGTTCTTCGCTTAAGATCGTTGAGAGCGACATGTTCTTTTTCCTCTTGAGTCTTGTTATACCAATCTTCGCGATCCTTTTGATCTGCCTCTTCTAGTTGAGTTATTTCTAAAGAGCGGATCTTTTGCAGTTCGGGGTTCATAATACAAGGAATGTATGGGGCACTATGAATAATTGGAGTCGCTATCAATAAAGCAATGAGTGAAAAAAAATCCTTTTTATATAGCATCATGAGATCAGAAATAGTTTGGTAGGGATTTATTATATTCTCATGAGACTAAAAAAAATACCTGTTAAGGTGTAGTAATTTTTAGTGCTATCAACATATCAAATCACTTACCTTAATACTCCAGATTTCATGAGCCACGGAAGTTTTGCTTATCATTATTAAATATGGGTAATATGAGGAAGCCATACAATTAACATGTTGCATGTATTACTGTGTTTTCAAAAAAATGCAATTTCCATTAAACGTATCATCCATAGAATCTAGATTATTAAAGAATTTTGCTTGAATATTCATAACCAGTTGATCATTATTTAATGTCAATGAGGCTTCTGAAATAGAAGTATATATAATGTTTTCATTAGTACCAGTATTTATACTAGTCCCATTAATCGTTAGCACAGTTTTTGTAGGATTCCATGTAAAGCGCATTTGTGAATTATCATAAGAATCAGTATTTGAAGAAGCACTCATGGTCATGGCACCATATTTTAGATCATGGCCATTAATTGTTGACGTGGTCTAATAGATAAAAAACTAAAATTAACCTAAAGCAGTTTCCGTAAAACGATGGGGTTGTGAATTGCATGGTATTGAATATTAATTATTCTATTTGATTATAAATTGATTCGAAAACTCTAGTCAAAAATCAGAAGTTCGCTTTGAAGTTTATACTTCTAGAGTTGTGGTTGGTGTTATACTTATAATTTTATATCTCATATTTTGCACATGTTGCCTATCATCTACTGTAAATTCCAGCATTCCTAATTCACATAGATGATTGAAATAGGCTTGAAGGGTTATTGAGTATGATGGCATGTAATCTAAAAACTCAGGTGGAACTAGATCAGGATAATATTGACTTAATTCTCGTATCCTTTTAACGCAGCGATGCTCACCGCACTGAACTGTAATTTGGGACACAACTTCCCAAATAAAAAAAAACGGCTCTCGGTAATTATTGCAGATAAACGAATCATAAATAATAGCTTGCCAGATACGCCTATCGCAGCAAAAAATCCAATCCCCGTCAGGGACGTATAGATTAAGGAAATGTGGTAACTCGTTAAAAGTGTAATAATTTTCGCCATACATTTCCCATACAGGATTCAATTTCAGTCTTTTACTAGAAAGCGGTATATATCTCTTATTGCGAAGCATCTTGAAAATTTTTAAAGCTTGCGCAAGCTCTAACTTTGCTTGTTCTTTGTGTTCATAATATTTTTTTTCTCTCCCTTGAATCTTTACTGACAATCGGGTTACAAGCTTTGGATATAGGCGCTCATTGGCTTTGGCGTTATACAACCATTGAACATGATTTGAATTATTAATATAACACCAGAAGGCCTCTGGGTTTTTTACATCTTTCTGCTTCAATTCAGAAAGATTAATTTCTATAGCTGATATATTGGCATTCTTTATTTTCGCAATCTTTTGATCGTCCACCTTATGACTATAAAAAATTTCAATGATGAGCGGTATCCCTTCTTTGTGTGCCACTAAATCTGCTTTCATTCCATGAAGTTTTTTTTCTTTTTCAACGGAATCAAAATATATAATCTTACTATTTCGAAGAAAGATTTCATCTTCTGTATGTTTTAATCCCCTTGAATCTGATGCAAATGCAGTGCAGACGTATGTAGGTAGAGTTATTTTCTTTTTCTCCATTATCATCTGCTTCGCAGCTAAATGGATGCTGCTTTCTAGCCCACCCTTACATTCATTAATATTCTTATGTCGAAAATGATGTTGTTTTATTCGGCCTTTGACCGCGATTAGGGGCATTTTGCAATCTAGACAGATGCAATTACATTCTTCACCACCTTCTACATTTGTTATGTGGACAATAATATTATTTTCATTTAATCCGAAAGGTAGTTTTATTTTTTCAGTTTTAATCATTTGTCTATTTTCGACTCGTTGAGTGATGAGATCTAATTACGAAAATCAGTATTTGCATACCCAGAACCGAAGTGAAATATATGCTTACATCTTAAAAAGAACAAAATTTTATCCATTGATATATTGTTAGTCAATTGTCATGCTGGACTTTAAGCTGGAGTTTGAAATTGGTAGGTATTGTTAAACTAATCGCAACTTGAATGTTTTTAGGGAAGCGCCGGATAAGCGACTTCAATTTGTTACTACGCACCATCCTGGAAGCGGTGGCGATGCGAGAAAAGAAGCAAATAAAAATTATATACTCATTGCTTTAAAAGATGTTATACCATCGATGATTCCATTTGATGCACCAGAAGTTAATTCTGTAAAGTATTCTAATGTATGGTTGAAAGATAATTTAACATCATGCGAACTATTAGAAGATCCAAGTAAAAAGTGAGTACAAGCTATTAATTAAACCAGCGGCTCCGCCTGCAGCGATACTGATTACTAAAGTTGTAATATCATTAAAATTCCTGACTTCCAAAAATTTTTGTTATTGACTAATTCATAAGACTATTATCTTTAAAAATCATATATAAGTACTGATCGAATAGCTGCATACAATTAGTAAGAAAATCCTGCAAAACCTGGCTTTTCTCTAATAAAAGATATCTTGCTAAGTCATGCCCCATTTCTTCTGTAGAAAGAGCAAATATATATTTTTTATTATTTCTTTCTCTGGTGATAGTTATCCCATTATAGAGACCAAAGGATTGGCGTCCCTCAATTGCTTTCTTCTCTGATTTTTTGGAAAAAGTAATTTGTGACCATGGTAGCGCTATAAAAGTGCTTGCCTCAGCGATTCGTTTGAGGGGATCGTCCAAAATGAATTTTTCATCGTGATAAAAATCAATCCAGTTATTATCTGTACAGAAACGGTGAGACATGCCTGAATTGAACCCTAAAAAATAGAAATAATCACAGCCTATTTTTTTTAAGGAATGAAAATTTTTATAGAACTGTAATTCAAATTGCTCAGGAAAAGTACTGTGCAAATACCTACTTTGTTGTTTACTTACATCCATGCTGCTACTTATACACATCCAGTGATACAATAATCTACTTAATTTTTACTGGGATGTAAATGAAAAGTGTCTTGTTCTCTGCCTTTTTAGGAACATTAATAGAAGTATACGATTTTTCAGTTTTTCCTTTTTTTATTCCTATACTTAGCGAAGTATTCTTCTCTTCATATGAAAAAAGTAATGCGCTTAACTTTACTATTTTGGCTTATGTAGTTAGCTATTTTGTTAAACCAATAAGCGCTATAGTTTGTGGTTATTTAATGGATTATTTGGGTAGGAGAAGAGTCTTCATTTTTACTACAGTTTTAATGACTGTTGCTACTTCTTCTATAGCCTTGATGCCTTCATCATTAATGAGTTGGGGATATGGGACTTTATTAATAATTTGTAGAGTTCTGCAGGGAGTAGCGATCTCGGGCGAGTTCTCAACTGCAATTATTATGGCAGTAGAAGAAGGAAAAAAGCGTTCTGCCCTTGTTGGATGTATAGCATTTATAGGAGGGGCTACAGGCTTATTACTTGCTAATCTTAGTGTTTTAATAGTTCTGCATTCAATTCCTCATGAGCAAATGATCCACTTTGGTTGGAGAATCCCTTTTTTAATAGGAGCAATAGGTTGTATTTCCTTACTCTATATAAGGTCGGGATTAAAACACGATTTTGTGGATAGCAAAAAACCTTATACCTTTAAATCGCTTTTTAAAGCGAATAAGAGAGCTTTATGGCTTGTGTTTATAGTATCAAGCCTTTCCGCTTCAGCTTTTTATATTACTTTTGTTTTTCTACCTACTTTGTTATCAACTTTATTAGCTCTGCATACTCATCAAGATGCTATTTTGATGACCTTAGCCGCATTAATTTTATATGTAGTAGCTTTGCCTTTGGGGGGCATTTTAGCAGATAGAATTGGTATCCTAAGGCAGATAAAAATTGCCATAACATTATACTTATTATTTTCCTATATGACGTTTAATGCGATTCCTGCATTAGGTTTGCTAGGTGGCATGGTGATCTTGGTTTTATTTTCCATTATTCAAGCATTGCTGAATTCTGCATTGCCTGTATTTATAGTTGAACAGTTTGAGTTTAATCAAAGAGGAAAAGCCCTTGGGGTTTCATATAATATAAGTTTGGCATTATTTGGTGGTCTGTTACCTTTCATAATTGCTACTTATAATAATCATTTAAATCCCGGGATTCCTATTACAATCTGCGCAGTTTTATGTTTAATTTTTATTAATTTTAAGGAAGTAAAGCATGGTTATTTACGAAGTAAATTTGCTGATTGAGGAAGAGGTTTACAATCAATTTCAATCGTGGTTAAAGGAGCACGCTAGAGAAATGCTTCAGTTTCCGGGATTCATCCACGCTCATATTTTGAAGCCTGAAAATGAGGATATACACACGCAGAAAAAGCTTACAGTTCAATATCAGGTAGATAATAAAAGCTCTCTGACGAACTATTTTAACCAATATGCCGCCAAAATGAGAGAAGAGGGTTTAAAGCATTTTAAAGATAAATTTTCTGCAGTGAGGAGAATTTATGAGGTGCAAGAGTATATTTCAAAATAATGATACGTTTACGCGTATTTATATTGTAATTATACTTAACGCGCGTATATAATAGGTGGTGTTTATAAATAACTCGCTATAAGGATGTATGATGGATAAAAGAGTTTTTAAAGAAGTGGAAGCCGCAAATTATATATGTATGAGTCGTTCTTTTCTTTCTCAGGATAGAGTAAATGGAACATTAAAGAATAGAACTCCGGGACCTAAATTTATAAAAATAGGGCGCTCTATTCGCTACTTAAAAGAAGATTTAGATATTTGGTTGGATGAACAAAGAAAGCCGTAATCAATGCGGCTTTCATTTAAACTTGACAGTAATTCTTTCATTTCGACTTATTTCCCTGAGCCAGCCCACAAAATAAGTAATATAAATAGAATACCTGGCCAAATATATGCAAAAGTGACTCCACAAATTAGAGCAGGGATCCATCCTAAACCCACACCAAGCAAAAAACCATAGGTTGAAATGAAATGTATATAGGCAGTAATAAATGTAACAACTCCCACAATTAATGAGATAAAATGATAAATTTCAAAGTTAAATTTCTTATCTAACTCTTTATTTATTAATAAACTGGGTGAAACAAGAGGTGCTTTTTTATTTTTCGGCTCAAAATCTATAAACTGGGTTTTATCAAATATGTTGGAATCAGTTTCTTGTGAGTTCTTCATTCGAGTATAACATGAGTTGAGTTGATTTTTTCTTCTAGAATTCTTATAAATAATAATAATTACAGTTGCTGAGTAATATAAAATTACGAAAATAACCCCTAGAAGAATGTTGTATTGAAATATAATAACGGCAAGCCAGATAGGAGTTATAAAGGT
>NZ_JAJKBJ010000035.1 GCF_023618015.1 Legionella maioricensis | reverse complement strand
GTCGCGACTTGTTCGCGGGACGTAGGGCCGGGGAACCAATTGTACCCCGGCCCTAATTTAAGGGATTTCTTTTTCATGAATAATAAATATTATGATATTGTTTTGTTGACTCAAAAAGACTATGTAAACCCAAGTCATATTGATTCTTATATAAAAAATATATTAATAGAAGATGAGTTATTAACCAGTGCATTGGAACATAAGGGATTTAAGGTAACCAGGACTTATTGGGATAATGATTCATTTGACTGGACAAAAACACGTTTTGCTTTATTTAGAGCAACTTGGGATTATTTTCACCGATTTGCAGAGTTCCAGCTATGGTTAAAAAAACGTGCTCAACAAATCGAGTTTATTAATCCTTACTCGGTTATTCAATGGAATATGAACAAAAAATATCTGAGCACTTTGCTGCAAAGAGGGGTAAATATTCCCCCCACATTATTTCTTGAGCAAGGAGTGCACACCAGCTTAAACAATTTACTAAAGCAAACGGGCTGGAGTAAAGCCATACTAAAACCCGCAATTGGAGGTGGGGCGCGTCATACTTATCTTTTTAATGAACAAAATGTAGGTAATTATGAAGATACCTTTCAGCGATTAATTAGTACAGAGTCCATGTTAGTTCAGGAGTTTCAGGAAAATATAAAATCTAAAGGAGAAGTCTCTTTTATGGTTTTTGGTGGCCAATACAGCCATGCAGTTCTAAAAAAAGCAAAGGCAGGTGATTTTAGAATTCAGGATGATTTTGGTGGAACCCTACATTCTTACATTGCTTCAAGAGAAGAAAAGCTTTTTGTTGAACATGCCATAGCTCAATGTGATCAATCGCCCATTTATGCTCGAGTCGATGTGATGTGGGATAATCATAATGAATTGTGTCTTTCTGAGTTAGAAATGATAGAACCAGAGCTATGGTTTCGAAAGAACGAATATGCAGCTCAGGCTATGGCTGATGCGGTATCTGATTATTGCATGGGCAAAGTGGCCTTAATATAGGTTTTTTCAGGTAAAGCGTCATCTCGAGCGTTAGCGAGAGATCTCCACAGTTGGAATTGAGCTACATTCAGGAGATCTCTCGCTAACGCTCGAGATGACGTGTCAACCAAGAATACTATTTTACAGGAAGCATATTTTTATTAGGTGGATAGGGTGATAACATCATCCGCGTGGAGCTTTAACTAAGGATAGTTGATCACATGAACAATGGAATGAATTCATTCGTTTTTTTCGTGGCATTAATTGCCGGATTTGGTGGGTTTCTCTTTGGCTTTGATTCCAGTGTCATTGCAGATGTTAAAGATCAAGTTATAGGCCAATTGGCTCTTTCTGAGTGGCAATGGTCTCAAGTGGTTAGTATCAGTCTATTAGGATGTGTCCTTGGTATTCCCTTAAGTGGTTTTTTTGCTGATAAACTAAGTCGCCGTTACTTGTTAAAAATTGTGGCTTTAGGCTTTATATTTGGAACGGCACTATGTTCTCTGACCAGCAGCCTGATTATTTTATTGATAGGGCGATTCATCATCGGTGTCTGTATAGGAATTGCTTCTTATATAACCCCATTATTTATTGCAGAAATTGCTCCTCCTAATAGGCGTGGCACTTTAGTTTTAATTAATGGATTAACGATTACCTTTGGTCAGGCCATAGCTTATTTAATTGGTTATTTTCTTCATGATTATTCCTCGAATAGTTGGCGTTATTTATTTGGAATGGGAAGCGTACCTTCTTTAGTTTTATTCATCGGTATGTATTTTGTTCCTCATTCACCTCGTTGGATAATGAACAAATATGGAATGGAAGAAACATTCAAGACGCTAAAACGAATTCGCCCCTCTAATTATAATATTCAAAAAGAACTAGATGAAATTCATATTAATTTAAAACACACTCAACCTGATTATCGTTTATTAATCAAGGCGCCAATTGTTTTTGTTTTATTTGTTGGAATTGCTTTGGGAGTATTTCAACAACTTTCGGGAATAAACGCAGTGATGTATTACGGACCGGTGATCTTTGAATCAGCTGGTTTTTACCCTGTTAAAAATGCGATTTTGGCAACTTTTTGCATGGGGGCTGTTAATTTTATTTTTACCCTGGTTACTTTATTTTATATAGACAGATTAGGGCGGCGCATTTTGTTATTAAATGGAACGATGCTGGCTGCAGCGAGTCTTTTTTCCGTTAGCTTGTTCTTCAATTATGGATTACCCGGTCACAAGTTTTGGATATTAGGTTCTTTATCTTTCTATGTTGTAGGTTATTGCATTAGCGTAGGCTCTTTGTTTTGGGTTTTAATTTCTGAAATTTATCCTTTACCTATACGGGGTTTAGCGATGAGCATTGCCACTGTGGTTCAGTGGGGTGCTAATTTTGTAGTGTCCCTTTCTTTTTTGACGATTTATCAATCAATAGGGCAAGTGCTTACCTTCTCCTTGTTTGGTTTATTATGCTTATTAGCATTCCTCTTTGTTTATTATTTTGTCCCAGAAACTACAGGTGTTTCTTTAGAAAACATTGAAAAGAATTTGATGGCCGGTAAAAAAATCAGAGATATAGGTAAGCAGTTACCTAAAAAAATAAAGACTGGTGAATTTGAATTATTAAGGGAGTAACCATGATG
Organism: Legionella maioricensis; assembly: GCF_023618015.1. Classification (GTDB taxonomy): domain Bacteria; phylum Pseudomonadota; class Gammaproteobacteria; order Legionellales; family Legionellaceae; genus Legionella; species Legionella maioricensis. Next base: position 24,556 of record NZ_JAJKBJ010000035.1, on the reverse strand, counting down.
CATACCGCAAATCAGCAAAAAAAATGTCGTATTGGGATAATAGGGGCGGGTAGAATTGGTAAGTTGCACGCTGAAAATATTAAATATCATTTACCGCAATATGATTTGCATGCAATAGCGGATCCTTGTTTGGATAAACAATGGGCAGAGAGGCTATCAATTGCGTCTTTGTCTAATCAGGTTGAGGATGTGCTTTTCCATCAGAATTTAGACGCTGTCATTATTGCTTCGCCATCTCATCTGCATTTAGAGCAAATTAAAGCGGCCAGTGAATCGGGAAAAGCTGTATTTTGTGAAAAGCCTATTGGCTTAAACGAAGAAGACATCTTAACGACATTAAAGGGCGTTCAGTCAAACAACACGCTGTTACAACTTGGCTTTAATCGTCGTTTTGATCCCAGCTTTGCGCATTTACAAACAACGGTCCAGGCTGGAGCAATCGGAGCCATTCATCTGGTTAAAATTACCTCTCGGGATCCTGCATGCCCAAGCAAAGAATATTGCGCTACCTCTGGAGGCATGTTCATGGATATGACCATCCATGATTTTGATATGGCTCGTTTTTTAGTGCGCTCAGAGGTGGTTGAGGTTTATGCAATAGGTTCAGTGCTCATTAATCCTGATTTTGAACTATTTAATGACGTGGATACTGCAATAATACAAATGCGTTTTGCTAATGGGGCTTTAGGCGTTATAGATAATAGCCGTCAGGCAGTTTATGGATATGATCAGCGTATTGAAGTATTTGGTAATGCCGGAATGTTACAAGCAGCAAACCATCTAAAACATTCAGTAACTCAATATTCAAGTACTACGACAGAACAGGCTAATCCGGAATATTTTTTCCTTGAGCGCTATCAGCAGGCTTACATTGCCGAGTTGCAGGCTTTTTATAATGCCTGGCTACATAAGAGTTCAAGTCCTGTATCAGGAGAAGATGGATTGCAGGCTTTGCGAATCGCAAAAGCGGCAAAACAATCTTTAGATACTAAACTACCTGTTGTATTGAGTTGAGGACAGCATGAAATACCCAGCGTTTTATTTTGATCAAAGCAGGCCTGTAGATTTGATTTGTATGGGCCGTGTGGCGGTAGATTTATATTCAGAACAAATTGGGGTTACGTTAAGGGACACTTCTACTTTTAAAAAATATTTAGGAGGCTGCGCCGGTAATATTGCAGTGGGAACTGCTCGTCTTGGATTAAAGACCATGATGTTTTCCTGCGTTGGACAAGATGAGATGGGGCGTTTTTTAAAAAACGAATTGGAAAGTGAGGGAGTGAGTACCGATTTATTGTATGAAACAGAGCACCATCTAACGGGTTTGGTGTTGCTGGGAATTAAGCCGCCTAAAGATTTCCCCCTAATGTTTTATCGTACTGATTGTGCCGACATGCAAATAAAATCAAATCAGATTAATAAGACTGTGTTAGAACAGGCAAAAGCACTTTTAATTACCGGGACGGGGTTGTCTACAGAGGAAATGCGGCAAACTACGAAAGAGGTCATCCAATTAGCCAGACAAACTGAAACAGCGGTTATTCTTGATTTGGATTATCGCCCGGTTCTTTGGGGGTTAACGGCAGCGGGAAATGGTGAAACTCGATATTATCGTAATCAGGAAGTCAGTAATACTTATCAGAAAATTTTGCCTCTTTGTGATTTAATTGTGGGCACTGAAGAGGAGATTTGCATTGCCGGAGGACATGATGAGGTAAGCTGTGCATTAGAAAAAATCAGGCAATTGACTGATGCTCCCATAGTGATAAAACTTGGAGAGAAAGGGGCGCAGGTTAGTTTTAAAGGACAGAGCGAGCCCTTACGAACAAAGCCTTTTGCAGTACACGTACTTAATGTTCTGGGAGCTGGCGATGGATTTATGGCCGGTCTTTTAGCCGCTCTATTGCAGGGCAAGTCTTGGGAATTAGCTACCACCCATGCGAATGCCAGTGGTGCTTTGGTGGTCACTCGCCATGGCTGCGCACCTGCTATTCCCTACCAGAAAGAACTGGAGTATTTCATTGAGCAATATGATGCTAATCCTCTGGTCTGGGGCAGTCCTTATCTGGCTCAATTGCATGAAAAACCAAATGAAGTTACTTCTTCCCAGATCCTCATTAAAAATCCGCAAGGATTTTACAAGGGACTTAATCCCATTGTGAGTTTAGACAAGTCTTTAGCAAATGCTGGAATGAATTTTAGTTCGATTAAGCTAGATAAAGGACAAAGTCATTTATTTAATATTCAATATGAATTTGCAGCCCTGTTGATGACCGGAAAAGTAGTATTTCATTATGCAAATCAAAGTCAGCAAGTGCAGCGATATGATTATTTTTCACAAGCCCCCATAGTGTTACATTGTTCTTCCGGTCAAATTGCTTCAGTTGAAGCGCTAACTGACTGTGAGATTTTAGTGATGGAAACAGAGAATGACTGTCAATTTGCTCCTCAATTATTTGATGAGTCTAATCTGTTGGAGTTAGACAATAGAGGCAAGGATATCCTGAATGATACTTCGTATCGTATCGTGAGGACGGTATTTGATAAACGTAATCGACCCGAGTCCAATTTGGTTGTTGGAGAAATTATCACTTTTCAGGGGCGTTGGTCGAGTTATCCGTCGCATTTTCATGATCAACCCGAAATTTATCATTATCGTTTTTCAGAACCCCAAGGATATGCATTTGGAGAGAATGGGCAAGAGGTTTTGCGTATAGAGCATTATGACACCTATCAAATTGCTAAAGGTCAAACTCATGCGCATTGTGTTGCTCCTGGTTATGCTCTTTATACCCTTTGGTTTATACGTCATTTAAAAAATAATCCCTATCATACGCCAACGTTTAAGAAAGCGCATGAATGGACAAGAACAATTAAAGCCAATCGCCGAGTTTGGCAAGATAAAACTGGGGAGAGCCGCAATGAAGATTAAACTAACCATGGCTCAAGCCTTATTGAAGTTTTTAGCTAATCAGTATGTAGTGATGGATGGGCGTGAGCATCAATTCGTAAAGGGAATCTTTGGTATTTTTGGTCATGGTAATGTGACTGGCCTGGGTGAAGCACTTGAGTATGACAATTACGGTTTTACCTATTACCAAGGGCACAATGAACAAGGCATGGCTCATGCTGCGACAGCTTATGCGAAACAAAAAAATAGATTAGGTATCTTCGCTTGTACCTCTTCTATTGGTCCTGGCGCTACTAATATGATTACTGCAGCAGCAACCGCGACAACCAATAGAATTCCTTTATTATTATTACCAGGTGATGTATTCAGCTGCAGGCAGCCGGATCCGGTGTTGCAACAGCTTGAAGTACCTCATGATTATACTTTATCTGTAAATGATTGTTTTAAACCAGTCAGTAAATATTGGGATAGAATTAGTCGTCCAGAGCAGCTAATGATAGCGGGGCTAAATGCAATGAGAGTTTTAACTGATCCTGTTGAAACTGGCACTGTAACCCTATGTTTACCTCAGGATGTTCAATCTGAGGCCTACGAGTACGAACAGTCTTTCTTTAAAAAAAGATTATGGCATATCGACAGAGAGCCTGTTAGCGACAGAGCTTTGGAACAGGCAGCGGAACTTCTTTTAAATGCTAAAGAGCCACTGATTATTTCCGGAGGCGGCGTACATTATTCCTTTGCCACGGAGGCTTTATCTGAATTTGCCATGCGGTATAAAATTCCTGTGGCTGAAACTCAAGCAGGAAAAAGCAGTTTAGTCGCCACCCATCCAATGAATGTAGGAGGAATAGGCGTCACAGGCTCTGAGGTAGCGAATTATTTGGCCGCACATGCCGATGTAATTTTAGTGGTTGGTTCCCGTTTGCAGGATTTCACCACTGCTTCTAAATGGGGTTTTAAAAACGATGATTGCAAAATAATTCACCTGAATGTATCCCGTTTTGATGCAATGAAAATGGACGGTTTGATGTTAAAGGGAGATGCCAAGTCAGGTCTTGAACAATTAAGTAAGAAAATAATCGGCTATCAAACTCCTCTTACCTATCAGCGTTTAATTCAGCATTATCAAGAGCAATGGAAACAGGAAATAAAGCGTGTTTGCTCAAGTTCTGTTTCTTCTAAAACAGGTTTAGCGCAAACCAATATTTTAGGTTTATTAAATGATTTGATTATCGAAAATGATGTAATCATCAGCGCAGCAGGAAGCCTGCCTGGGGATTTACATCGTATTTGGCAGTCAAAAAAACCTAAGGATTATCATTTGGAGTATGGCTATTCATGCATGGGTTATGAAGTGGCTGCAGGTCTTGGAGTAAGATTAGCAAAAGAAAACACCCCTGGTGAGGTGTATGTTTTAGTTGGTGATGGGAGCTTTTTGATGATGCATTCCGAGCTCCTCACCAGTATTCAAGAACATAAAAAAATGACCATTATTATTTTTAATAATCATGGCTTTCAATGCATTAGAAACTTGCAGGAAAGTAATGGCAGTCAGGGGTTTGGCAATGAGTTCCGATACAGACAATCACAAACAAATCAATTAACCGGTGATTATTTGCCTATAGATTTTTGTAAATATGCGTCAGGACTCGGTGTTAAAAGTTTTTTTGCTGAGTCCTATGAACAGTTGGAGAAGGCTTTACAGGCCGCAAAGAACGAGTCACATTCATCTGTAATTGTTTTGCCTGTATTGCCCAAAACCATGAGTAATGGCTATCAGACCTGGTGGCGTGTTGGTGTTGCAGAGGTATCAAATTCCAAAGAAGTAACCAAGGCACATCAAACTATGGTGCAGCAACTTGAAAAAGTCAGAGGGTACTAGATTGGTTCATCTATAAATTTTTATAAGGAATTTTTTATGCACATCAAACTGGGAATAGCTCCAATCAATTGGTGCAATGATGATGATCCTGAGTTGGGTAAAGATATTAGTTTTGAGCAATGCATTCAAGAAATGGCCATGGCTGGCTATACAGGCACAGAATTAGGGAATAAGTATCCTCGAGATGTATCAGTGTTAAAGAGTGCTTTAACTCAGAGGGGATTACAGTTATCCAGTGCTTGGTTTAGTACGTTTTTCACCGCTCCAGAACAGTATGAGAGTACTTTATCCCGATTTATGGAACACTTAAGTTTTATGCGTGCTTTAGGAGCATCGTTTATTAATATTTGTGAGTGCGGTCATGCGATCCAGGGAACTGATTTACCCATTTTAAATCCTCAATACAAACCAGAGTTTAATGAAGAGCAGTGGGGAAGACTCATCCAGGGATTACACACCATCGGCAGAATTGCTTACGATTTTAACATGCATCTTGCTTATCATTATCATGCTGGAACAGGGATTTTTTATGAACGTGAAATAGATTATTTAATGGAGAGCACCAGTCCTGAGTTAATTTCTTTACTGCTTGATACAGGACATGCAGCCTTTGCAGGAGTAAATCCGCTTCATTTAATTCATAAGTATGGGGATCGTATTTTATATGTCCATTTGAAAGACATACGTGCAGAGGTGTTAAATCGAGTTACAACAGAAGAATTAAGTTTTATGGATGCAGTACGCGCTGGGGTATTTACCGTACCTGGAGATGGGATGGTAGATTTTTCCTCCGTTTTTAATGCGTTACAAAAATGCAACTACTCCGGCTGGATGATAGTGGAGGCCGAACAAGATCCTGCAAAAGCCCCACCGCTTGAGTATGCCAAAAAAGCTTATGATTTTTTGAGGTTATACATTAATTATAGAGGATAGTTGATTGAAAAGTACCCCTATTTTTTTTAATAAAAAATTAGGCACAATCTTAATTTTGCTCTAAGATAGGAACGTAATATTTAACAACAAGGAGATTAAGGATGTCACATGTTGATAAGCTGATACAGTCTGCAATGACTGCTTTTTTTGTTCTCGTCGGTTCTAATGCCGCTTTAGCCGATGTTGCTCCAAGTACTTCTGCTACTGAAAAATGTTATGGAGTCGTTAAAATGGGCATGAATGATTGTGCTACGGCAACTGCTTCATGCGCGGGCTCCTCTACTAAAGACAATCAAAAAGATGCCTTTCTTATTATGCCCAAGGGGCTATGTGAAAAAATTGTGGGCGGATCTCTTGAGGCAGGGAAATAAAGTCATTTGATTAACAACAATAAATATAGGGAAATGAACATGAAACGTAATCTGTCGTGTCTGCTTGCATTGCTAATAGCCGTTTTTAGTTTTTCCGCTGCAACTTATGCAGAGCAGGAAACTTTTACCCTGGACAAAAATCATACCTATGTATTATGGAGTATTAAGCATTTGGGTTTCTCAACTCAAGTCGGTAAGTTTTACGCTACTGGTCAACTCGTGCTTGACAAAGATCATCCAGATCAAAGTAAAGTTAATGCAACAATCAAAATTGCTGATATAGCGACTGGTTTACCAGAGCTGGATAAGCACTTAAAAGATAAATTATTTTTTAATCAGGAAAAATTTCCTACAGCTACCTTCGTAAGTGATAAAGTACAAGTCTTGGGCAAAGACACTGCCAAAGTACAAGGCATGCTGACCCTGCATGGAGTGACTAAGCCTGTAACCCTTGATGTTACCTTAAACAAGACGGGTATTAATCCCATTTCTAATAAAAACGCTGTTGGCTTTACGGCATCTACCGAGATTAAGCGATCAGATTTTGGTATGAATACCTTGCTACCCGATCTAGGTGATGAGGTCACGATACAAATAGGTGCTGAAGCATATCAAGATAAAAAATAAGGCGAATCATGCAAATAAAAAACAGTAAAACCCGTTTTGGGATAGTAGCTATTTCTTTGCATTGGATTGTAGCTATTCTTATCATTGGTTTATTGGCAGAAGGTTTGTATATGGTAGATCTGCCTATTAATTTACAAAAATTAAAACTTTATGGATGGCACAAAGAGTTCGGTCTTTCTGTGCTTTTTCTAGCAATTTTCAGGATTATCTGGCGTTTAGGTAATCAAATGCCGGAGTTGGAGTTGCCCTGGCTTGAGAAGCTTGCAGCACGGAGCATGCATTGGGCATTTTATATCTTCATGTTTGCTATGCCTATTACAGGTTGGTTAATCACGTCCGCGGCCGGTCTTCCAGCTTCTTTTTTTGGTCTGTTTACCTTACCTAATCTTGTCGCAGCTGATGAACATAATCGACTTTTATTTCAATGGGTGCATGAGTGGTTAGGTTATGCGTTAATAGCGGCCATAGCCCTTCATACTGCAGCAGCTTTAAAGCATCATTTTATTAATAAGGATGATATATTGCGAAGAATGCTTTCATAAAATTATCGTTAGATTATCTTTGATGTCCAATGAGTTGTAAATAATCAATAAAATCAAATCCTTGTCCTTTGTTGTTAGAAAGGACAAGGATTTTAAAGAAATCAGGTCTACATAATTTTGAGTTTATTCTACCTCTTTTAGAGGTTTTAAGTTAGCTAAAACACCTTCATAAAAAGGATAATTACTTATTGAAATACTACCCGAGAAGGGGTAGTCGAAACAAAGCGCCAAGGTTAAATTAAATCCGATGACTATAGTTAAACAGATATTGGCAAAGATGCGCGCGGGGCCTTTTGTTTTTAAAAAACTGGCCAAGACGATAATCACTATTGCCCCCAAAATTAATGCAATACGGATCTCATTATTAATAATACTTTTTACAGCAAGCAATCTATCGCGGCGCTTTTTTAAGGCAGTATCCATGTTGTTCATGATCTGGCCATAAAAAAAAGTTTCCTTTGCTGTTTTTGCGGTATATTGCTGAAAAGTGATATAAAGTTTCTGAAACGCATCCCACGCTTTATTACTCTCTTTTCCTTGCTTCATTTTTTGCCATTCATCGTCTCTTATTGCTTGCAAGTATGCCGCAATATTTTTTCTTAAGAAAAAAGCATCCGCTTGAGGGAATACTTTGATATTATGAACAATAGAGCTAATTGCGCCTGCCTCTTCATAGACATCCTTTTGTACTTCCATATAATGGCCCCACAGGGTGATTATGACAAAACCCAGGAAAATCCCATAACCACTTCCCATAACACCAAGTATACTGTCAGTATCACGGGTGTACTCTGGGCTAACTGATTCAGATTTAATAAAAATTGACCCTATATAACTTACAACCAGAGAAAGAGAAATTAACAGAATAGTACTGAGAATAAAAATTTCACCTACAGATAATAAATTAATTAACTCACGAAACATTGGTTTCTCCTGATGCTGAAACACTGAATGAATAGCCCTTTATTAACAATTGTGACTTTGCTATTAATAAAGACTGGGAAAAAAGTTGACGATCATGCTATTGAGCATCCACATAATGCATTAAATAGTGATTGAGCAAAGCAGGGCATTTGCATAACTGGTTCCGGCGTTTAAGGTATTGAGTATTTGATTGGTGAGTTTATTAAAATCCCCTTGACCTAGATAGAAAAAACGATATCCGCATTCCAGGGGCGCTTGACCAAATACATGATTAATCCGAACGCCAACTCCTGCCATCGCACTGAATGCGGCTGTTGTACGTCCTGAGAAAGTCTGGTCTGGAATGGTCACTCCGCCATCAAGTGATGTTTCTCGTACAGTACCGGTTGTTATAATGTTGGGACCAATGCCAGCATCTAAGGTTAGATTATATGGCGCATCATCCTTCTTTTTTACGAGTGCTTTGGCGGCGAAATAAATAGGGTAATTGGTAGTTGAGTAGTAATATCCTAAATTGGTAAAGAGCTGTTCTTGTATCACTACCCCACTTACATTCGTTTTTGCCAGATAAAAAGCATTGACCCCATAAGACAGGTTCAAGGGATTGCTCTCTTGAGCATTAAGATAATATCCGACGCCCACAAGACCATTAGAGTCATTAGGTTGATTCACAGCGAAACGGTCGCCAACCAATCCATCGATATAGATGTTTTGTGAACGTCCTTGATTTGCTGTAAATCCTCCAAGTTGAAGCGATATTTTGCGATCAGCTGTCTTGAGTTGGGACAGGAATGTTGCCACGCCATTTGAATGAGTGGTGCGGGGTGGTATTGAATCAGTTCTGTGATTTGAATCAGCGGCGGAGAAGGCTACTTGTACATTTAAGCCTAACCACATCATTACTAACAGAGAATACTGATTTCCTTTATCAAAAAACATTGAGCCTCCATGTTCTAGTTACTCAATAAATAATTTCGTCAATAATTTGATTATATGAGCATTTTTATGAGATATACTTTGGGTTTGTCATTTAAACTACCCCATGTTATCACTTGTTGTTATTGATTAAAATATATCGCGACTTTGTTTATGCGGTGAAAAATATCTTCGATCATCCATTACTGGGGGACATTGATTGGCGAGAAGCAGGTTGAATTACCTGTGCTTTAACACCTAATAAATAGAATAGAAAAGGAATTTCTAAGTAAGCATGAAACATTGCAACGATGCTGTATAATAGTTTTCCATACTTGAAAAATAAAATAAATCCTATTCCAATCAGGGTAAAAAAAATCAATTGAATTTTATTGGTTTTAATTGGGGTAACTGATAATTTCGGGAGTACATTTAGAACAAAGTAATAATGCGTCATTTGTAGATAAATTGCCGCTGCAAAGAAAGCGATATTTAATGAGGACAGCTTTGGGGATAACAGATAATGTGATAAATAGGCCTGAGTCGTTGTCGATGAGATATAATGGGGGTCTATAGCAAAGAAGAAAGCAAACAGAAAAACCAGAACAGGGTTAATTAAAAAAATGACCCACGCTTTGCATGTTGCTTTTTGAAGAGCAAGAAATCCCCAGGGAGTCAAATTGTGAAGGAAGACCAAACAAAATAATAGTAAAAAAGGATTTACAATAAAACCGAGGCAAACTATAAAGACAAGAGCTGCTAAAATTAAATTTATTCTCCAATACAGGGTGCTCAGGAATAATAAAATTAAAATAAAAATTTCAATAATTAAAACATTGGGAATTGAGATAATTAAATTAATTGTTTTGGTAATCACCAGAATAAACAGTAAAATCATTATAAAGAGAAAGAACTTAGCCGGGATTTTTTCTATTAGATTTTTGCGTATATAGCTTAATTCATAGAGCACATGTGGCAGTCCCAAAAAACAGATAGAAATTAGATAGGAGTTTAAGGGGATGATGGATGCAGCAATCATCAGAACAATAATGGCGCTATCACTGACTATTATACTGGAGTTGTTGGCGTTTTGGTTTTTTGTCAAAAGTAAGATCCCAAAAGAAGAGCATTTGCCCTGGGTTGTATTTATTATAGGGTTAAATCTTTGTACTAATCCATTAGCACACTTTATTTATTATTTCTTATCTTCGCAAATATTGGTGGGTTTCAGCTGGATTATTACGGAATTATTAGTGGTATTAATGGAAGCAAGTTTAATTAATCTGGTCATGTTGATCCCCATAAGAAAGGCTTTAATTTATTCATTGATACTCAATGGAACATCAATCGTACTTGGAGAGTATATATGGTGGGGTTTATATCTATTGCATTAAGCGTACTGTGCGTTTTTTATGCTTTGGCCAGTTACGCTGATTTAATTGTCGAGCCCAGGATAGAACCTGGCTCTACAAGTTTTTTGAGCGGGCCTGCATCGATATTGGGAATTGTTATTGTGGCTGGGGTGATTATTTTATTATTGGTTGCCTACTATATGCGTAGAAAATAGAAGGTGCCAAAAGCATAGTCATTAATAAAAATCTTTAAAAGGATACTGAGGTTTTTTTGAATACTATACTTTGTTTAGTATAGGAGCAGAAAATGCCTGTTAATGAACAAACTGAAATTCCATTATCGCAGCTGTATCACGAGGCACGCGGTTTTTTACTTGAAACATTTAAAGCTCAGTTAGATGATCTTTTAGCTGAACAGTTAAATCCACGCACCCAAGGGGTACCCTTTATTAATTTCGCAGGGGATCCACCCCAGTTGTGCGCCATTAAAAAAGTGATTAATTGCTTGTTTCATGCCGAAATAGGGTTAAAGCATTGGGAGGGAATAAATACCAGTACTCTAAGTGGTAAGGTCAACGCGGTGCCTCAAGCAATGAAAGCACTTTTTCAGGTCTATCAATTCATAACAATGATTGATGATGCAACTCCGGAAGTAAGATGGGTTGTAACCGAAAATTATCATACTCTTGCCCCCATTTTCTCTCAAGCTTATGAAGTGATTTATGCTTCCGGTTGGCTCCCACAGTTTATGGAGATGGGGGCTACAAATAAGGCTTCTACAATCATCAATCAGGGGATTGGTCTATTAGGTCCGGATTTGAATAAATGGAATAATACTAACCCTCTGGTTTCGACTTTCACAACAATATCACAGCTAATGGAGTCTATAGCCGGAGTGCAAAGTGGGATATTACCTGAGTCAGAAAAACGTCAGAAAATAGAGCTGATTCGTTCTTTATTAAATGATTTGGATAATAATGAGTTGATCGGCCAATTAACACTTACTGATCTCGAGGATTCAAAAGCAGTAAAAGATTTATTTAATTGGTTTAAAAATATTCAAGAGGATGGCTTTGACTTCACCAAAAAGTCCATACAGGAGTATCTGTCCTGGGCAAATTATTATTTACCCAGATTGATCTCACTTGCAGATCAATTAGAACGACAAAATTACTTAAAATCAGGTTTATTATCCCAGACTCTGTGCTCCAAGGCTGATCTTTTGGGGCAACAAATCAATACGTTAATCTCTTCTGACTCTTCGTATAACATTACTCAAAGAGTAGTCAACACAGATGCCTTGACAGAAGTTAGAGAACAACAAATTAAAGCGAGTCAGATTAAGAGTGTGCAAGCCATCATGCTTGCTGAAAAACAACATCTGGCTGCTATAGAATTTTTTAGAATTTTAACATCCTATAGGGGAATGTCATTTGCGGATATTACTGAAGTCGATCGGGTTTCATTGAGATTACTTTACCCTAAAGTACAAATGGTGTTGGCTCATGCTAATTTAGGACTCGAAAATAAGTTAGCAGAAATTCTAAACACAACTGGTCCAGAAAAAGTTAAGGACGCCCCCAAATCCTGGTGGCAGTTGGCAGCAGACGGGGTTAGTTATGTGGCTAGTTACGTTGTAAGTCCTGAAATAACTAAATTGTTAGGAACAAAAATATTTGTTGAGCATTTTATATCGACTCAAATTGAGTCCGAACAATTTAAGATTAAGATAGGAGAGAAGGCGCGTGAAAAATTAAGGCCAGAGTTAAGTAACACTCCACTCAATCATCGGGTTATAAACCGAGTTAAAGAGTTAAAAACGGAGTTGAATAATGTCCCTCAACCGGAAGTTGTGCCCAACCAATTTGTTCCAGTTAAACCTTTTAATTTAACTAATCTTAAAGGAACGCTTACTTATTTTCAAAAAATGGAATTATCTAAGACGGTCCATGATACAAGAACCTCCATTGCTGCTCTAATAAGTCGTCATTTTGTAGAAGAGGATAGGGCTTATTTTTTAACCATTCCCTATGTCATTAGTCCTACTGATCCTGCGTTGGTGGTTCAAATTAAACAAGTTGAAAATGATTTATTCGCATTGGAAAAATCACTTAAACATTTTGAAACGATTAATCTTAATTATGGAATTACGATTTATCTTCGGTCTTATCTTGCAATAGCTTCAGCAGCTTCCCAATTAAAAAAGAGTATTACATTACTTGCTCCAGATGCACAGAGAACTTTGGCTCCAGTATTAAAACAAGCTATGGCTTATGGTTCCACTCTGTCGAGCATCAATTACAGAAACGATGATTTAACCGCTATTGAACAATTAAAAAAAGCAGGGGTAGCGACTTTAACCCATACTATTCCTGTTCAACAAGAAAGTCGGACCCCTTTAACTGGGGCAACTGCTCCTAAAGAAGTGACTTCCTCCAGTACATTGGATTATATCAAGAACATTACTGCCGCCAGAACGTTATTATTGCAGAAATTTAAAACCACTTTGTCATTACCAATATCCAGTAGTTTAAATCCACACAAAGAAGGTGTGCCTTTTACTCATATAGAAAATGATGCGCCTCAAATAGCCGCGATAAAAAAAATGATTAATAGCATGTATTATGCTGAGTCTGCACTAAAAATATGGCAAGGAATGGATACCAGCACGACTTTTGGCAAGGTTGCCGCGGCTCATCAAGGGGTTGCTGCTTTATCACAAGTCTATAAATCGTTGGAATTATTTACCGAAGTTACTCCTGAAGTGCAAGGATTAATTCGGGAGAATTATGATTTAATTAAGCCAGTATTGGATGGGGCCAGAGATCTTATTAAACAGGAAGGTTGGACCAACCAATTTAATGCTCTTGATGTGACACAAAAGGTAGGTAGTGTTTTAGGAATAGGCATTGCTTTAGTCCAGCCAGAAAAAACAGCCCATTCAACACAAACAGCGTCTTTAGTTGCGTTATTATCAGAATTACCCTCTCTACTTCATAATATGGCAAACCTGATAGGTCCAGAAAGAGAGGTATCAGTACATAAATTAAGAATAAGTCAGGAAAGGATTGATGCCATTAGTTCGATATTAGAATTAATATTTGAAGAAAAATCGCCCATAAGTAACCTTATAAAAGGCCCCAGAGCAATTTTAGGGCTTATCGAATTAAATAAAAAGTTTCAACGGCAAAGTACTAACTTGCAAGAAACGACAATTCACGCCTATCAACAATGGCTTGAAGAAGGCTATCCTGATTTACTTTTGATGTTTGATGAAATAGAAACTCGTTATTTAATGAAACCAGGAACTTTATCAAGAGCTATAGTTCTTGAAATAGACAAAATTAATGACAAATTAAATGAAGTTATTGAGTCTAAACCCAATAGCAAACTAAAAAGAATTAACTTGTCTTTTGACTTGGCTGATACGAGAAAAGAAGGCCTTAAGGCTAAGAAAATGGAGCATTTCATGGATTTGTTCCAATTTAAAGAACAAGTGAAATCAGCCGATACTTTTTTCGATACGCTTAAAAAATACTCTGAGATGTCATTTCGAGAAATTGCCCCTTTAGATCGCATTGAATTGCGCCGTACTTTCTCAATGATCCAATTGGCCATGGCTAACAGTAATCTGGATGTTGCGAATGAATGTGTTATCGCTTTAAATCAGCTTGAAACCATGGAATCAGAGCCATGGGAAGGGGTAAAGGTTTCGATAGCACAAATAATGAAACAAGAATCTTTAGTAAAAAAATATTTGGTTCAACGACAACGATCATGCCAACTAAAAATTACTTTAATTGATCATGCTATTTATTATATAAATTCACAGGCCTTAGAATTAGTCGCTGAAAAATCAGATGATTTTTCAATGGATAAATTACAGAAAAAATATTCAATCATTCAAGCTAAGAGGCCTACTGTAGGACCAGGGGAACTAAAACCTATATCAAGCTCATCAATGCATAGTATCCGCGGTAACTTGGCTTATATTCAAGAGTTAAAGATCGCGTCAGTCATAGAGCAAGTGGGAGAAGAATTAACTAAAATTACCAAAACAAACTTTTCCAGACATATTCAGGCTTATTTAACAAAGCCTGAAGACCAGCCTTTACATTCTATAAAGGACGATGACCCTCTTATGGTGCGTCAAATTAAAGAAATGGAGAATGGTTTATATCATTTACAAACCGCATTTCAGCATTTTGAAGGGATGAAAAAAAATGACCGTCTTGTAGTACAGGCAAGAACATTAGTTGAAATTCAGTATGAAGCACAACAATTAAAAGGAGTACTAGAAAATCTTACTCCAGAATTAAAAGCGCATTACGGCCCAGTAGCAATGCAACTGCTGGATTTAAGTAAAAAAATTCGAGCTATTGATTACAATAAAGAGGATTTTGATGATCTGATGTCGGTAATTGAAAGTACGAAAAAAGAACTATTAAAAAGAAAGAATCCACGTGATCCTCGATTGGAAAAGGCTTTTTTTGAGGCGAATAAACGTCAGGGTACAGTTCAAACCACAACCATCACTCAAGAATCTGCTCCTAGAAAAGCGGCAAAACTCGGTATTAAATATTTGCATTTAGCATCGCCGCAGTTACAAAAGTCTATAAATTATTTACGTTCTCGTTATACGAATGTATTTGGAGAGCAAACTCCCGTTATTCACTCGCTTTCCAGAACCCAATTAGCCGATGAGCAGCTTATGCGCAGTGAAATCAGCCGATTGAAATTAGTATTAGAGAGACAGACTGGGTTTAATATACCAACCGTTAGAATGATTCTTGATTTAATAAAGCAAATGCAACGCGCAGGTATTCAGGCCTCTGAATTAACCGTGATGATCAATCAATTGGTCACCAATGATTTTATTCAAATAAAAAAAACAGTTTATCAGGAGTTCATTACAAGATTATCAGCAGAAGAAGATTATCTGGGTTTAAAACCAGGAGCATTAATCAATTCTGCCATGGGCGCTGTCAATCAATTGTTTTTATCTATGGCTTTGGAATTAGACATGCCTTTTAATAAAAAGCTGGATTTATTAACAGATAAATCATTTTTAAACATAGTTATAGCCCAAACTCAAAAGGAGTTGGATGCTTTAAAGAAAGAACCTTCAAATCATGAAATAGAGTTTAAAATAAAGATTAAGGAAGATAAATTAGCCTTTCTGCAACAACAAATTCAATCTCTTGCTGATAAAGAGGTCAATCAAACAAAGAGTGCTTTATTGGATATACAATTTGAGGTTTATTTACGTGATCATCTGAAGCATTCGAATCTTAAAAAACCTATAGTGAAGCAATATGAAACGATTCTTCGTCATCATTATAATGAAAATAAAGATCATTTTCTGTCTTCAACAGACAGCGCAAAAGATTTATATCAATCAATACAAATTTTTGAAAGAAATAATGTTGGTGATTATTTAATAGTTTCTGAGGCATACCAAAAACTTCATAGTTTTAGCATGAAGCTCCCTGAAAGAAATAAAGATTTAAGGGATTACATTGATGGGATCAATCAAGAGCTTATAAATGGTGATTTATCCATAGAACAACGGGCATTAGTAGTAAAAGCTTTACCTGATGATGCTGTGTTTATTGAAAAATTAAGTGCTGCGGATGACGGTACGAGCTTCTTAAAGAAATTTAAACAATTTTTACAACGAGTGACATCAAGTATTCTCGAAGGCATAACTACTGGAGTTAGTATTTGCTATATCTATCATCAGAAAAAAATAGAACACTCAATAAAAAATATAAAGAAAACTATTCGTCTTAATGCTGCAAATGGAATAGACGAGCTCGATACGATACGTGACAAGACTGAAACAACTGATACTATTGATGAGATTGATGAGATTGATGAGATTGATGAGATTGATGAGATTGATGAGATTGATGAGATTGATGTAGGTACTGAAAGTGATGACGAAGAAGTCAAAACTAATCGATTTAACTATTAAGGTCTGTGGGCCATTCGTCTTTAAAAAAACTATATCTCGTGGCGTATCGTACTGTTGCTTTAACCCTCTCTCGACGCGTGGAGGAGAGTGTCTTATAAACGTCATCCAGAGCGAAGCGAAGGATCTCCAAAATGTGGGCTCATGTTTATTTCAACAGAGCTCCTCGGGATGATGGAAAGCCGCTTGTTTGAATGGTCATTTAACAAAGAATCATTAAATCGTACACTGGCTCTATTTTAAAAATAGAGCTAAGAATCCCATTAAGACAAATATTCCTGCGGTTATTGAATTGACAAGTTTCATTGGTATTTTTTCGGCGAATTTGTTTCCAATAAGAACTGCCGGCACGTCAGCGAGTAACATGCCCAAGGTGGTACCGACAATAACTATTAGCGGGGTTGCATAATGTGCGGTGAGCGTGATCGTAGCAATTTGAGTTTTATCACCTATTTCAGCCAGAAAAAAAGTAACAAAAGTGGTGCCAAACACACCAAGGCGTATTTTTTCCTTTGTTTCTGAGGCTTCCATTTTATCAGGGATTAAAGTCCATATACCGATACCAATGAACAATCCTGCTATTATCCAGCGAAGCGTTTCTTGAGGGATTATCGTTATAATCCAGGCACCTATAACACCTGCTAAACCGTGATTAATGAATGTAGCTACAAAAATACCCAAAATAATAGGGAGTGGTTGTTTAAAGCGAGCAGCAAGGATAAACGCCAATAATTGGGTTTTATCACCCATTTCAGCAAGAGCTACAACACCTATAGAGACAAATAAGGCTTCCATTTTAAAAGTTTCTTAATCGGTTAGGGGTTGTTGACCATTCATTTTTAAAAGCCTGACGTCTATGTCGACCAATTGCCAACAAACCTGGTAATTATTAAGAAAGGATTATACTGATTTTATAATCTAGTTATAAAGCTTATCTTAAATATTATTCTTTATTGCTATTTAGCGATATGTGAGTTGGGCGTGAAGGCTCAGAGAGGCTTGGACTAATGGTATAACAATATTCCAATGGCGGTATATACTTATACTAATATTGTAAATTTAAAACAATTGGTTCGGAGTTCATGATGATTAATCCACTAAAGTATCACCCTAAGGGAGATAAAGAAAATTCTTCCTACTTTAATGAATATAAAACGAAAATCTTTGAAAGAAGGGTGTCATCGGGGCTTGAGGATTTATATGGAGACATGGGGGGTGTTGTGGTGCAAGTGCAAACCGGGGATGCTATCCCTTATTTAAAAGAGTTATATTCCATGACCCCTTACCGTTATGCGAAAAGTTACATCAGTGATACACATAAATTTTATTGTCTTTTCAATATGAAAAACGCTCCGGTTTTTATTGTATTGGAGCCTTTAGACCCAAATTTTAAAGATGATATTAGTCGCCTTAATAAAATGTATCCTAATTCACGAGAAAAATTCAATGCGCGGTATGTGGGAGAAATTTATCAATGCAAAGATAAAAATGAAGTACGCAGTATCCTGATTTCTCATGATTTTAATTTTCATCTGCCGAGCATGACTGAAAATAAATTCTATTGCAGTAAACACATCCATTTCACTCGTCTCTCAGATTTTACTTACAATAGCGTGGGTTATACGGATGGAAATCTATATGATTTTGATAGTTTAGAGCTGGGGCAACGTTTTTACTTAACCAAAGAACAGGAAAAAATCCTGCACGATGCGGAGCAGGAGAGCGAGGATAACGGTACTAAAGGGCTGATTAAAGGCATTGATCACATGGCAACCCGCATTTTAGCAGGGGAACGTGAAGATGCGATTCTAGAGTTTTTATGCTTATCTAATTATTATTTTTGGGGCGCTTATAACATTCATGATATGAATTCCTCAACGAATGTAAATCGCACGCCTCATGGACACGATATTAAATCCCCAGCTAAGGTATTTACTGCTAATAATACTCCCTACATGGTGAATTCTTTTGAAAACCTTCCAATGCCTACTGAAACTTTTGTTCGTAATTATGGAAGAAGAATGCATCATATTGCTTATGAAGTAACTGATGGAGATCATCCATCCGGGCAAAAGAATATTGATTTCGTCATCAATACCTTAAAAAATGATTTACATATTGAGTTTTTAGCTCAGGTTTTTGGCGCATGTACCGATGCCCCTGACTTAAAACAAATTTTTTCCAAACACTCGACCTACTCCCTGTTAATTACTGAATATGTTGAACGATGCCATGGCTTTGATGGTTTCTTTACCAAAGAGAACGTTGCAGCATTAACCGAAGCCGCGAGTTTGGATGAGCGTTTGGATCAGTATCATACGAAAGAAAGTATTATCGGAGATTAAACGATTTTATTACACTTACAAAGATGTTCTGAATGATACGACGTCATAATATCTTAATATTAGTTATTTATAATAAAATCATAACTAGAAAAAGTTGAGGTATAAAATGCCAAATCTTAAGAAAATTACCGGTAACTATATTCAAGTTACTGATTTGACGGGTTTACCTGCGGAGTTTTATGCGCCTCAATCACTGGAAGAGTATAACGAGCAAATCGATAAAGATCTCCATCGTATGGCTTATCTAAGCTTCGATCACCCTGTTTCTTACATAAAAGAAAAATTAAGAGACTCTTCACATCTTCCAACAGACGAGAGTCGTTCATTTACCCAAGGTAATTTTGAAGGCGGCACATTTAATCGTCTTATTATAGACTTATCGCCACAATTTGACAAAGTACGAAAATTGGCACTTGCAGAAGGGACTGAGAATGAGGGTAGGGCTAACGATATTCGGGTAGCATATATAGATGATGATGGAAATCATTGCGCCCTTTCCATTGGCTATTTAAGAGATGATCCTGATGTGGCAAAGGGAGAGGAATTTGTTCCTGTAGAGCAACGTAAGCGTCTCTTCAGCGTTTGTATTATAAAAAATACTAATCTTGCCCCGGCTGATAGAACAGTGACTCTTCTCACTCATCCAGTTTTCGTAAGCGAGTCTCTTGCTAAAAACTCATCTGATGTTGAAGAGCAAGATGTTGCGAAGGAGGTCAATAGCTTATTAAATTCTAAAAAATTCAGTACATTATTGACTGACATGTTCGATGGAGAGGCTCTTTCAGCCAGTAAATTTGATGATTTAAGGAAAAGAATTCAGCAAAATAGAAATATTGATAATCGTGATTTTAAACAAGATCAACTGAAAGAGTTAAATGATTGGCTAAAAAGTCTTTTACCAGATGATCGTGATGTGCGGGCTTATATGGCGGAAATTAACGAGCGTGCATCATCTGATATTAATTTTTTTAAAGATGATAATTATAACAAGACCCTGGATGAGATTTTTAAGACAATTAGTTCTGCTGGTAAAGAGTTAGCCCCAGAACAACAAGAAGAGATCTTAATCAAGAGTCAATTGACCTACATTTTCATGAAGTTAGAGCTTAAGTCATTTGAAGTGGATTTAGCTACTAATGCTGGAAAAATATTAGCTGATCAATATCAAAATCAAGCTAAATTACTACGTGGTTTACGAGATAATCCAACAGGGGAAGAAAAGCAGTATCTTGAGAAGGGTTTGGAGCAATTATTAGATATTTTTGATACGAGGGTTCCCAAAATATTAAAACTGCAACAATTTATCAAGAATGAACAAAAAAAATATAATAATAATGAGGTATTGGAGCATCTCAAAGAAATAGAAAATGATTTAATGGCAAATATTGATTCCTACACTGAAGCCAGTTGGGCTATAAAATTAGATAGCTCTTCAGATGACGTGGAAAAATTTGTAGTCGCTTTGGAAGAAAAAGACACGCCAATACTTAAAGAAAAATTACAAGGGTTTGCACGTCAACTTAAAGATCATGCAGCTACTCTTTCTGATAGTGATGAAGATTTGGCTAAGCGAATTTTAACTAAAGCAGGGAATTTAAGTAATTTATCGTACATCGAATCAATACCTTATAAAAAATTGGATTTTTCCCAAGTACTTTCCAATGTAATGCGTGAAATAAATGATGACAAGCTTAAAGAGGATATTGTTCATCAACTGAAGCAACTTGGTGAATCCCTTACAGAGCAAGATCCGCTGTTTCTAAAAAAGAGGATAATGGAGAGAGCAGCTGAATTAGATAAGGAGTCAACCAAGGAGGTATTAGCACTAGGAAGAGACTTTAAAAAAGTAAGCGCCGAAATGATTACAGGTTTCTTTAACTCGGAACGGATTAGTCAAAAACAAATTATTAGAGCTGAAGCTAAAAAAGAAATAGAGGCTCTTCCTATTCCGTCTGTTCCTTCGAGTGCCAATCAAAATTGGTTTCAGCGTAATCGTAATTCGTTGATTGTCGGCGGGGTTGGTTTACTTGCTGTTATCAGTTTGGTTTTGATTTTAACCGGAGTACTTGCTCCTTTGGGAGTTGCTATTGCTGCTGGTACTGCTGCCACCGTTGCTATCGCAGGAGCCTCTACCTTGGGAGCCATTACCATTGGGGCAGGTGCTAATGTGGTGAAAAATGAAATCCAATTATCTAATGAGATACAAAACTATCCAAAACAAAAACAAGCCTATGATGATCGGGTAAGACTTATTAATGATCAGAGGGATGATAAATTAAGGAAATTGGATACTGTTTTTGAAGAGAACTCAGCTAATTTTTTGAAAAATAAAATTGAAAATAAAGGTGAGATTTCTACTAAAACTGAAGTTCATGATGTAGCACAGGTAATTAGTAAAGAAGTTGAGTTAACAGACGTTTCAGAAGCAACATCACCGCTCCCATTAGCATTAGAGGCTGAGAGCTTGTTAAGCCAGCTCGAACAACAAATTGAGACTTGTGGGGAAGCCTTAGAAAAAGCAAGTCAAGTGGTTGTTAGAGCCCCCATTATTGCTTCAGAGACACCAAGCAAAGCTAAAGTAGTGCCTCAGGAGGAGGTAGTAGATGAAGTAGTTCAACAAAACACTATTAAATCATGAAATGTGGTTGCCCCACATTTATGATACTTATTACGGTAATGAGGTAGATTATTATGGCTGGTCCAACATTATTTAATTCTCCTATGCGTGGTTTTATTCAGCAAGAAAGTATACGAAATTATCATCAGCAGCTGGCCCAAAAAAATGGGCACTTAGATAATGCCAAAAGCGCTTATCAGAACGCCCTGGATCTGGTAGAACAATTTGGACAAAAGGTTATTATTGCTGAGGGGCAATTAGATATTATAAAAAATGATCTGGCTAATTGTAGTGATAGTAAAGAAATAAAAAAATTGGAATTGCAAAAAAAACAATACGAACGCTTTATTGAAACTGCTCCTGAAAAATTAGCTCCGATTACTCAACGACTCAACCAATTAGCTGAGAATTTGCAGCGTTTGGAAGAGGAAATTTCTACAATAATCGAACAGGCACGTGAATCACGCAATACTTCTCCAGGAGCGGGTGGTTAGCGTCACGGCAAACGTCATCCAGCGCCAAGCGAAGGATCTCCGAAAGGTGGCTCATGCCTATTTCAGGAGACACCTCCTGGCTCAATATTACTTAGAGCGGTAAGACCAAAATTTGGGCAGGGCACAGCAGCAAAGTGATACTCCAATAATGCATAAAATACCTCCCGATACCAATGCAGTGGTGAGCCCCATGCTCGCAGCGATAAGTCCGGCCCGGGTATCCCCTAATTTAGGGCCACTTAAATAGCTGATCATTTCAATTCCTGCCAAACGTCCGCGAAACTCTGAGGGGATAGTATTATTCCATAAATGACTTCTAAAAATACCGCTAATCCCGTCAAAGGCTCCTGAAAGCGCTAGAAAAAATAAAGCCAGCCAAAGAGAATGAGATAAACCAAATCCAATAATAGAGAGGCCCCATAATGCAGCTGCAATCGCGATCGCTTTACCATCATGAGTTATTTTGGCTGTCCAGCCACTGACAAAAGAAATAATCAAAATACCTACCGCTGGTGCTGAATAGAGTAGCCCCAGGGTTTTAACCCCACCAAAATGTTGGGCCATTGCGGGGAGTAATGCGTTGGGCATCGCAAAAATCATGGCAATAAAGTCTACAAAATAACTGCCAATTAATTCCTGACGGCTAAAAGCAAATGAAACACCCTCCTTTAATGAGGAGAGGACGGATGGATGTTCTTTTAATATGGGTTTAGGTATTGTATGCATCAAAGCTAGATTAATTAACGAAATTAAAAAAGTTAATAGATCAATACAATAAGTAACTATAATGCCATATTGTGCAATAATAAGCCCTGCTATAGAGGGACCTATAATCATACAAAAACTGAATTTGAAGCTGGAAAGCGCCCCCACATTTTTGTAGTCGCTGGGCTGTACTATCTGTTGAGTAATGCTATCAAACGCTGGTCGATGAAGCCCGGTAATAGCCGACATGAAACTGGCAATCACAAAGATCATGATAAAACTTGGATGGGATGAATGAGAGTTCACCGCTAAAAAGAGACAGCCTACAGCAAGCAATGATTCGCTGATAATTAATAAAGCACTTCGATTGTAGCGATCGGCAAATACTCCACCAACAAGGGCTGTTACTAGCAACGGTAATAGCTGTACCAGACTGAGTAATCCAACCATCAGGGTGGACTGGGTGAGCTGATAAATTTGATAGGGCAATGCTACACTGGTTATCATTGTGCCAATAAAAGAAATGAATTGCCCCAAAAAAAGCAATCTAAAATCACGATTTTTTTTAAGCAGTGATATATCTAACAAATGGCTCATATTGAAACATCCAGGTGTAAGCATTGAATGGAAGTAAATTGCTATTTTATGCTTTTTTATCTGCTCGGTATAGAATTTGACTAAATATGTCAGCATTATATGAATTAAGGCGGTTCATTTTGTCTATAGGGTTATTATTTTTAACAATTTTAAAAAAAAACTAACGTCAGATAAAATTACATTTCTCCCGCATTTTTATATTCTACTTTTGATTTGGGTTATGTGTTATTATCATACAATTTCACTCCAAATTGTATGATAATTATGAATTTACTAAAATCTTTTCCCTGGTTTAATGAGGCATGGAAATCTTATGCTCAATGTCGCACCGTACTGTGGTGGCCTTTAAGCTTTCTTTTTTTAACTCCCCTTGCTGTTTTAATTGTGTTTGGAGTAATAATTCCTTTTGGATTGAATGAATTAGGTTGGATTAATTTTAATCATTCTTTTTTGAATTATACTTACTTGCTCCTAGTAGCAGGATTAATTTTCTTTGCGATATTTCCTTTTCTTGATGGTCTGTATCAGCTGATTAAAGCTAATTTGGACGGTAATTCTATTAATGAGAATACGGCTTTTAGCAATTTATTTAACTCTCAAGCCATGGGAAAAGCTTTGGGTCCTGTTTTAGTAATACTCATACTCTTGGAAGTGATAGGTTCTTTTTTTAAACCTTTTAAAATGCTTGTTTTATTTGGTTATATGCTAACTATTTTTACTCCTATTTTGCTTGTTAATGAGGGTAAATCTCCTTGGAAAAAAGGAGTGGAGTCAGTGCGGTTTACACTGGGCAACAAAAAATTGGTCACTAAAGTATGGGGATTGCGCTTATTAATTTTGCTGTCATTGATCTTTCCCTGGGTTTTGGTTGCTTGTACAGGAGCACATCTTGCTCTAAAAGTCATTGCATTACTTTTTGCCTTGCCGTTTTTTGGTTATATGGTAGTTAATGCCTTACCGTTTTATTTTTTTTATCCGGCCTATGTTTATGAACGGATGAAGAGCAGTACCGCACGCGTAGGGTGAGATAGTTCTTTTAAGATTGGTCTGCCTTAGGAAAAACATGGGCGGACATGATTTAAATCGATGATCCATTTAAGATACTAAAAAGTAAGTAGCCTGGTTGCTTGCAGCCAGGCTACGCTTATAACCCTATGGGGTTTATTCAGCTACCTAATTGTAGGTTGGTGCTGAGCATGGCGAAGCCCAACAGCGGAGTTAAAGTTTTGTGTTCTTGCTTAGTACCCGAATGGGGAGGAGCCTGTTTATCACATACCATAATGCCATGATTCTAATGTCATTGTTGGGCTTCGCCATGCTCAGCACCAACCTACTGATTCAAGACGTGCTTATGGGCTAGAAATTTT